>CAVWRX010000001.1:0-199428 GCA_963757595.1 uncultured Chloroflexia bacterium
TCTGCTGGGCAAGCCCTTCCTCACGCGCATGGGTACCGGGCTCCGCACGCCAGGAACCATGGCCTCGGGTTGGACGTGGCCGGGCAGGTGGAGGCCGTCGGCCCCGACGTGACGGCGTTCCAGCCTGGCGACGAGGTGTTCGGCGACCTGACCGAGTTCGGCTATGGCGCCTTCGCCGAGTACGCGTGTGCCCCGAGCACGCCTGGGCGCACAAGCCCGCCGACCTGACGTTCGAGGAAGCGGCGACCATCCCTCAGGCGGCCATCCTGGCCCTGCAGGGCCTCAAGCGAGGGGAACGGATCAGGCCAGGAGACAGGGTGCTCGTCAACGGTGCGTCAGGCAACGTCGGCCCGTTCGCCGTCCAGATCGCGAAGGCCTTCGGGGCCCACGTGACCGGCGTCTGCAGCACCGCCAAGATGGACATGGTGCGCGGAGCTCGGCGCCGATGAGGTCATCGACTACACCCGAGAGGACTACACCCGGAGCTGGGCAGCGGTACGACTGGATCGTCGATGTCGCGGGCAACCATTCGATCCTCGGGTGCCGGCGGGCGCTGAAGCCCGGGGGCGTCTACGTCATGGTCGGCGGTCCCACGAGCCGCATCCTCGGGGCCCTGGTGCTCGGCCCGCTGATCTCGCTGGCCGGGAGCAGGAAGCTGGGTCTCATGTTGTGGTGGAAGGTCTTCAAGAAGGATGACGTGGTCCTGCTGAAGGAGCTCATCGAGGCCGGGAAGATCAGCCCGGTCATCGACCGGACGTATCCGCTGGCGGACGTTCCTGAAGCGCTCCGGTACCTGCAGGGAGGACACGCTCGAGGGAAGGTCGTCATCACCGTGTGAGGTCCGCGCACGCCTAGATCGAGTGGTCGGTCGCAACGGTTGGTCCGTCGGGCGCGACCCATGGCTCGGCATCGTCGTCGCCTGGTTGGTCGATGACCCAGTTCAGAAGAGAGGAAGAAGAACGATGGAAGGTCTCTGGTCGGCGCAAATGTGGGGCACGCCCGTCGGATTGGGCATCGTCACGTTCCTGGTCATGAGCGGGCTGGGCGTGTTCTTCTGGGGCGTGAGCAAGCTCCCCAGGAAGAAGGAGTAGACCTATTCAATCCGCGGACGGTTGGGGCCTGCGCTTGATGCCGCGGCGCCGTAGGTCGCTGGGTTGGTCGCGCGACACAGCCGTGTCGGTGGCGATCGCGATCATCATCGCCGGCTGCTCGAGTGGCAGCGAGGCGGGTCTGCCCACCGATCCCTCCGCGACCGACACCACGGGAACGGCCACGGTGTGGCAACGCCGTCGACTCTGGCTCGACCTCGGCATCGCGGGCGTACGACTTTCGTGACGTTTCCGGGCTGATGGATCGGTTCGTGACCCAGCGCGGTCTCGCCGGTGCGGGCTTGATCGTCCTCGAGCGCGATGACGGGGTCGTCCACGAGGAGTACTGGGGCGAGTTCGACGCTGAGCGAACCACGCTGATCGCGTCGGCGAGCAAGATGATCAGTGCAGGAGTCCTGTTGCGGCTCGACGACGGCGGATACCTCGACATCGACGCCCCGGTTGCCGATGTCGTCGAATGGGGACCTGGCAACCCTGCCATCACACCAGCCCAGTTGCTCTCCAACAGCTCTGGGCTGGTCGGCATCTTCCCGGACCCGATCTACCTCCCGTACATCTGCCAGTACCTTCCGGAGGGGAGCCTCCAGGACTGCGCAGCGTCGATCTTCACGACCATCGACGACGACGCCGACGTGATTGCACCCGATACGTCGTTCCGGTACGGCGGCGGCCAATGGCAGCTGGCCGGTGCCGTCGCTGAGGTCGCATCGGGACGGTCGTGGGCGGAGTTGATCGACGAGACCTACGTGCAACCATGCGGCCTCGATCCGGGCAGCTTGGGATACAGCAACTACATCTCACTGATGGGGAACGGCATCGACTACCCGACCGAGTTCAACGGAGATCCGTCGACGCTCGTCGCCACCAACAACCCCAACGTGGAGGCGGGCGCATACGCAACGCCCCGAGTCTTCGCTGAGCTTCTGTTGATGTACCTGCGCGGGGGCGAGTGCGGCGACAGTCAGCAGGTGCTATCCCAGAAGGCCATCGATCGGATGGTCGCCGATCGGGTCGGCACGGTCTACGACGGCAGTGCCGGTCCGGGCCGAGGGTACGGGATGGGTTGGTGGATCAATCGACAGGACGGATTCGTCTACTCGCTGGGCGCGTACGGGGCCGTGCCGACGCTCGATCTTGACGAGGGGTTCGGCTACTACCTCGTGCTCGAGGCGAATGATTCCACGTGGCAAGCGATCGCCGAGCCACTCCGCATCGCCATCGAGACAGCCGTACTCGCTGCCCGCAACTGACCCGGTCCAGATCCAGCAAGTCGCTCGACGCTTTGGCTACGGACTTTGGTTGGAGTCAAGAGTCATGACAATGGCGCGGCCCGACAGGACTTGAGTGCGTGTTGACAACCTACGTGATCCCGATCGAGGGTCGGGACGAGTGGGTCGCGGCGGCGCGGCGGCTTCGCGTAAGAGCGCCTGCGCGGGACTCACCGAGCAGCGTCCGATGCGCGAGATCGCGACGCTCGTGGGCAGGTCGCTCTCGACGATCAGCCGTGGCGAATCACGGATCCGGGTCGAATACTGCTTCGATGGTCAGGCCGAAGATTTGAGCAATGACGAAGGCAAGCGGGAGGCTCGGGTCGAACCGGCCCGTCTCGATCGCATTGATGGTCTGCCTCGAGACTTGCGCGGCATCTGCCAGTTGTGCCTGGGTCCAATCCCGTTCGGCCCGGAGCACGCGAATCCGGTTCTTCATCCCCCAAACCGTCGGATCCCGATGAGCACCGACAGCATGTAGATGGCCGAAGTCACCACCAGGACCCAGACAATCCCTGCCTGGACCAGTCCGGCACCACCCAGAAGTATGAGCGTGAACCCGGCGACGAAACACCCGCCAAGTGCCAGGGCCATGGCGTCGAGTTGGATCTTGCGCATCAACTCGTCGGCGTGTCTCAGGAAGCGCATGTACGACACGATCCAGGCCAGACCGACAAGCGCCGTGCCGATCGACGCCACAACGACTCCCGCGTCACCCTCGATCCATCCACGATCGATGGCAGCGTCGGCGACAAGGAAGGCCCCGACCCACAGAAGCGACCAGATGACGATCGACCGGCGATTTCGCCGGTCGAGTTCGGTCGACGACCAGGAGCCCCCCTGGCCGCGCTCGTTCACGAATTCTCTTCCCGGCCGGCCCGGCCGGCGCTGGACGCCGTCCCCAGCATCAAGAACCCAGCCGTCCCCGCCACCAGGCCGACCTCCATGGGGACCGCCCCCAAGACCATCCCCAGTGCGGCCACCACGGTGAGCACCCAACCGACGAGCAAACGCGTCTTCCGATCCATCAGTAAACTCCTCTTGTCATTAAGTCAAGTGTCTTTGACAAGGGGAACGATGACACGAGACGCCGGCCATGTCAAGCGCACTTGTCATATGGTGCACGGCGACGAGATCTGGGCACTCCAGTCCGGGCTCCCGGCCCAGCCGTGGACCGGGCATTCAGTCTCACAGTGGCGCTTCGCGGCTCTCCCGGACGCCAACGCACGTGGCCGCATCCGCCACGGAACCTCCGGCGGCGACAAACGCAGCGAGGACGTCCACCTGCCGTGCGGTCGGCGTCCGCGGGAGTGACCCCCGCTGGTACCCATCCCTCACTGCGTTGTCGTCGACACCGGGCTCACACGGCTGCGCGTGATGAGCCCCAAGATCACCGCGGTGACGGCGAGGATCGCGCCGATCTGATCGGGTGCCAGGCTGAGACCGAACGCCACCACCAGCGCGATCACGGCCTGGTTGCGCCAGGCTGGGCTGTGTGCGGCCGCGGCCGCGGCAGGGGTCGGCGCGGTGGTGCTGGTGCCACGCGCCGGCTCACCGCGCCACGTGGCCCAAGGTGGGCGCCCATGGGCCACCGTCAACTGGTCCCCGGCCGGCGATTTCTGACATTTCTGGCGAAACCCGGCCGCGTGCACACAGTCGCGAGGCGCGGTCTGCGGGAAGGCGCGTCGCCCTATGGGCTACCCCGCCCCGGTCGGTCGACGCACCCTTCGTCGAGTTGCACGAGCGGCACAGCACCGCGGTGTTGGCGATGTCGAACGGCGCACCGCCAGCGGCGAGCGGGACGACGTGATCGACGGTCAGGTCGGCGGCCCGGTGGGCGGGGCGCCCGTAGCCCGGGCACCAGTTGCCATGCTCGCCACGCCAGGCGCGCAGCACGCGGGCGCTGAGTCGCTGCCAGGCCCGCGTGCTGTAGAGGGCGTTGTGCCGGCTGCGGTTGGACTGCCGGGCGTGCTCGGTACAGCGGCTACCCGCGCGGCTGGTGACGACACCGCAGACCGTGCACAGCTTCACCCCCGAATCGTCGGCGGGGTGGCTGGCGCGGTCTATTCGCCTGCGGTGCTACGCGTCGAAGGCCAGGCGCAAGGGTCCTTGCGCGTGACAAATAGGTGCCATAGGGCTATCATTTCTCCTGCACGCGTGGACGAGGCGACGCGAGCCCGTGCCGAACGCGACCACATTTCGGTTGCGCGGCCGCCCATCGGCCCCAGGTGCCGCCCTCGTCGTCCGCCCGCACCAGTTCCATGCGCGACCATGCGTCGCGTCCCGCCATGGAGGTTGCGATGGCCACGACCAACTACGAGCACGCCCGTCTCAGCAGGGCGGCGCTCGATACCCGAACGATCCCGATGGCGGTGCCAATCCTGACGGCGTTCTCGTTCGTTGTCGCCGGGGTGCTGTTCGTTGCCTACCCGGCTCTGCGACCGTTCTCCTCGGAGACCGGCCTCGAGGGCGCGCAGGCCTTTGCCTCGACTAATTGGATCATCGCCCACTCATTGGCGATGGCCGGGTTCATCCTGCTCGGCCTCGCACTGCTCGGCGTCTGCGAGCTCCTCCGTGACACGCCCGGACAGCGCCCTGCGAGCTGGGGCATGGTTCTCAGCTGGATCGGCATCGGGCTGACCCTTCCGTATTACGGCGCCGAGGTCTTCGGACTGCACGCGGTCGGGCAGGCCGTCGTCGACCGCAACAACCCGGACCTCATGTCGATCGTCAACAACATCCGCTGGGAGGTCGGGATCTTCTGGATCCTGGCCGGCCTCGCGGCGCTCGGCGTCGGCGTCGTCCTGTTCGCGATCGCGATCTGGCGCTCGGGCCGCCTGGCGAAGTGGTCGGGGATCGTCCTGGCCGATCGCGTTCGCCCTGTACATCCCGCAGTTCGCCGCCGGCCAGCCACTCCGCATCGCCCACGGCGTCCTGATCCTGATCGGCGCGCTGATCCTGGCGTGGGCGATCTGGCCCCGTCGGGGCGAGGAGGCCAGGGCATGAAGATCGCGGATGGACATCCACCGCATCGGCGACGACCCGCGGGTGAACGCGTACCTCGTCGAGGAGGCCGGCGAGGTGACGATCATCGATGCCGCCATGCCCGGCTTCTACGACGACATCCCGAAGGAGCTGGCCGCCATGGGCCGCTCCGTGGAGGACGTTCGCGCCGTCGTGCTGACCCACGGCCACTCGGACCACCTCGGCTTCGCCGAGCGCGTCCGGACCGAGCGCAAGGTTCCCGTCTGGATCCACGAGGCCGACGCCGGGCTGGCGCGGGCCGAGACGGACCCGAACAACCCGATGGGCAAGATCCGCCTGGCGCCGCTGCTGGGCTTCCTGTGGCTGGGGCTGCGCAACGGCGGCCTCAAGCGGCCGGTCGTCAAGGTCGTCTCGACGTACGGCGACGGGGCGACGCTCGACGTGCCGGGCAGCCCGCAGGTGGCGCTCGTGCCGGGCCACACGCCGGGCAGCGCAGCGCTCTGGGTTCCGGGCCGCGACGCGCTGTTCGTCGGTGACGCGTTCGCGACCTACTCGGTCACGGACGGCCAGGGCGGCCCTCGGATCGCGCCGTTCACGGCCGACCGCAGGCAGGCGGTCGAGTCCCTGGCCCGAATCGCCGACAGCTCGGCACGCCTCGTGCTGCCCGGCCACGGCCAGCCCTGGACGCAGGGCATGGCCGAGGCCGTCCGGCGGGTGCGGGCGTCGGAGCCGGAGGGGGCACAGCCGTCAGGGGTGGAGCAGCCGACGACCCGCAGCGCGGCGAAGTGACTCGCCACAAGCGGATCTCGATCGTCATCACGACGGTCTTCGGCTTCATCTACATCATGGCCAACGCGCAGCTGCTCCCCGCGCCGGAGGCCACCGCGGTCAGGGTGATCGGCATCCTCGCGGCAGCCGGCCTGCTGATCTCGCTCCCGCGGCCCGATCGGCCCGATCCGCCCGGTGTCGGGTTCAGCCGCGCGTACTGGCTGATCGTCGCGGCCGAGGTCGCCGCCGGCATCGGCGGCCTGATCGTCCTCAACGACATGCTCGGGATCCACGACGCATCGATCGCCTGGATCTCGGTCGTCGTCGGCGTGCACTTCTTCGGCTTCTACGTCATCTGGCGCCTGCCGGTCATGGTGTGGATCGGGGCGGCGATCAGCGTCTGCGGCGCGCTCGGGTTGGTCGCGGCGGGCATGGACCGCTCGGCCGCCCTGATCGCTGTCGTCGCCGGCATCGTGCCCGGCGCCGTGCTGCTCGCGGGCGGCTGGTGGAGCCGATTCCATCCCATATCCGACCGGGCAGCCACCCATGGCTGAGCTCGAGGCTCGGCTCCGGCCACGCCCGGCCTTCCGCTAGGCCACGAGATGCAAGGAGGTGCCGCATGGCCGTCGGTGACCAACGGACTGAGCGACCCAGGGGCGCGCCAGCAGCAGCAAGCCTCTCGCCGATGCAGGGCCTGATCCTGGCACTGCGGGCGATCATGGAGACCGGGGTCGTGGTCGGCCTTGCGTACTGGGGGCTCCAGACCGCCGACGGTTCGATCGCGAAGATCGGGCTGGCCATCGGCGCCCCAGTGGTCGGGTTCGGGTTCTGGGGTCTCGTCGACTTCCACCAGGCCGGCCGAGCCGCGGAGCCGCTCCGACTCGTGCAGGAGCTCGTCATCTCGGGGCTCGTGGCGCTTGCGTTGTGGAGCGCCGGGCAGCCGTTGCTCGGGCTCTTGCTGGCCGTGCTCTCGCGTCGTCTACCACGCGCTCGTCTACGCGACCGGCGGCCGGCTGTTGAAGTCTCGTTGAGGGAGCGGCTCGGTGCGCATCTTCATTGCCGGGGCCTCGGGCGTGCTTGGGCGCGCTCTGCTGCCCCTCCTCGTGGGACACGACGTGGTCGGGACGACGCGGTCGCGGCCCGATGTCGTGCGCGCACTCGGCGCTGAGCCCATCGTCCTCGACGCCTACGATCGCGGGCGCGTGCTCGAGGCGGTCCAAGCGGCGCGGCCGGAAGTCGTCGTGGACTTGCTCACGGACCTGCAGGGACGTGACTTCGCGGCGAACAACCGCATCCGACGCGAGGCGACACCGATCCTCGTCGAGGCCGCAGTGGCAGCGCGTGTGCGGCGGCTGGTCCTTGAGAGCATCGCCTTCGATGTGGCAGCCGAGGCGGCCGCGGCTCGCGACGAAATGGAGCGGATCGCCCACGCCTCTGGTCTGGACGTTGCCGTTGTGCGTCTCGGTCGACTCTGGGGACCGGGAACCTGGAGCTCGGTGCCCGGCGACGATGGGGACTGGGTGAGCGTCGAACGAGCCGCTGCTCTCCTACGCGACGCGACCCTGAGCTAGGGAGACCCCTTTACGGTTCGGCTCCAGGCTCGCTACCACCAGCCATCCCTCCGCCCGCCCCCGATAGATCAGCTGCTCGGTCGTCAGGCCCGACCGCGCACGCAGGTCTGCCAGGTGCCGCTTCGCAGTGCTCGGCCGGATGCCCACGAGCGCGGCCGCGTCCTGTACAGATCCGCCAACGGCAACGTAGGCGGCAAGGGCCTTGATCTGGGCCGGGGTCGGTTCCGAACGGAGCGCGCCGCGGAGGTACCCGTCCTTCATGCGAGCCGCCTTGCTGCGGCGATCCACTCATCGCGGCCCTCGATCGGGATCGTGTAGGTTGAAATCGCGCGTCCAACACCTGTCGGGCGCGCCAACGCAACCTTGTCGGGTAGCGCGAGCGCGAATCCGTGGGCGTATGCCGACGGAGTGAGCCTGACGGACACGATTCTCCTCCCTGCGACGGTGATCCGGTCGTAGATGGCGTGGAGCACGTCCGCCTTCGCCTCGGGGACATCGGCCTCGGTCCACGTCGTTGACAACGCGCTGAGCCACGCACCACCGAACCCCAGCCGCGCGTGCGCTGCTAGGTGACGACGGGGTCGCGCGGAGATAACGGACAGGATCAGCGGCAGATGGGGCAGGGACATGGCCGGATCATCCGCCAGCGGGTCGAGACGGGGCTGATCCCACACGCCTTCGGCCTTCGCCTGACCAACAATTACGATGCATACGTCGCCAAGGTGCTCTCGCTCGCGAATAGATGAAGGCACTACGAACGGCTGCCTGTGCAGTCTCGGCGTTGGCTTCTACGTAGTCGCCGAAGGCGAAAGGGAGGGACATGACGGAGCCATTGGCCAACTACGACTTCGCCAGGTGGGATGAACCGAACGCAACTGCCGAGCCCCGACTGTTTTTCGAACAATGGCTCCGCTATCAGCGCCATGAATTCGTCCGCAAGCTACGTGATCTCGACCCGCAAGGGCTCGTCGCCTGGTCGATTCCTCCCGTCGAGCTCTCCGTCTTGGGACTTGTTCGACACATGACCCAGATGGAGCATGTCTATCTGGCCTGGGGCCTCGGCGGCGGTGATCGTGCGCTCGTCTACGGCGACGACGACTATGCCGGCGGCTCGGTGGCCACGGTCAACGAAGATTTGCGGGTCTACTTCGCTGAGGTCGAGAGGGCGGGGCGCGCTATTGAGGGTATGTCATCGCTCGAGTCGACGGGCGCCGGCCATGGACGACCGCTTCGGGCGACTCTGGTGAAGATGATTGACGAATACGCCCTACACGCCGGACAGGCCCACATGCTCAGGTTCGCTGCTCTGGGAAAAGTGATCCGCTGACCGATTGGAGAGCCCGCGGTTCGCTTAAGGCCGGCTGATCCACACGGACACGTCGGGCACAGCAGGCGGCGAGGTTCTGCACGAAGACTCCGGGTGAGCGGCTGCCTTCTCGGATCCTGCGGCGAGGACGGTGGCCACCGCCGCAATCTCGCGGTCCGTGGCACTTCCGACGGGGCGGCGGTCTCTCACGCGAGCCTCCTGGCCGCCGCGAGCCACTCATCGCGGCCCTCGATCGAGAACTCCTGGATTTAAATCGCGCGCCCAACACCTGTCAGGCGCGCCAGAACGCATGTTCTATGTGACTCTGCGGCACGTCCTGTATGCCAAACCGCAGCGACGGCTGTCACCAGACGCCGGCCGCCTCGTGGCCGCGAGCCACTCATCCCGGCCCTCGATCGGGATCTCGTAGGTTGCTAACGCGCGCCCAACACCTGTCGGCCGCCAGCCCACTTGCCTGAGCTGCCCTGGGCGTCGGCCCTTCACGGGTGGGACAGGCATCGCGCGAGTGGACGAGCCCCACAGGCGGACACGGAGCACAGCCGCGCGGCGCCGTACACAATGGCTGGATGGAGGACTCTCCGGGCGCTCTCGACGAGGCCGCGTTCGAGCAGCTCGCCGACGTCTCTCGCCGGGAGCTCCAGCTCCACTGCTACCGGATGCTCGGCTCGTTCCATGATGCCGAGGATGCGGTCCAGGAGACGTTCCTCCGCGCGTGGCGGGGCCGGGAGGCGTTCATGGGCCGCGGCTCCGCCCGTGGTTGGCTGCATCGAATAGCGACGAACGTCTGCCTGCGGATGCTCGAGCGGCGGGCCATGGGGCGCCGAGTGCTCCCGGAGCTGCTCGGCCCGCCAGTCGGCTTCGAGCCGCTCGGCCCGCCCGCGACCGACGTCTCCTGGCTCGAGCCGTACCCGGGCTGGCAGCCGCACGACGCCGCAGATCCCGCTCGGGGCCCCGAGGCCCAATACGAGGCTCACGAGACGATCAGCCTCGCGTTCGTCGCGGCCCTTCAGGCCCTGCCACCCCGGCAGCGGGCGGCCCTGCTCCTCCGCGATGTGGTCGGCCTCTCGGGGATCGAGACGGCTGCGGTCCTTGAGGCGTCCGCCGCGGCCACCAACAGCGTGCTGCAGCGCGCCCGAGCGGCCATCGAGGCGCGCTACCCGAGGGGTCGGCCGACGACGACGCTGGCTCCCGACCCGGCGCAGCAGCCCCTCCTCGATCGCTACCTCGAGGCGTGGGACGCGGCCGATGTGGACGCCCTGGTGCGGTTGCTTGCGGCGGACGCGACCTGGTCGATGCCACCCTGGCCGCAGTGGTACAGCGGTCACACGGATATCGGGGCATTCCTCCGCTGGGCGTGGCGCCACGGAGCGGGGTACGGCCGGCTCCTGCCGACAAGGGCCAACGGCCAGCCGGCATTCGCCTACTACCGCCGCTCGCCCGAGAACCCTCGTTGGCGCCCGTTCGCGATCCAGGTCCTCGAGGTCCGCGGCGGCGAGGTGCGGTCGATCACGAACTTTCTCGACACACGGCTGTTCGAGTCCTTCGCGTTGCGCGCGGGACCGTTGGAGGACCGGCCGACCGATGAATCGGGAGCGACTCGCGTATCGAGATAGGTAGGACGGCGATGCGCGCCGTCGGAGATCCCGAAATCGACAGAGGAGCGTTCCCGATGGCACGAACGGTGGTCACCCCCAGCCCTGGCTTCGTCTCGATCGCGGTCACCGACGTCGAGCGATCCGCGGCCTTCTACGAGCAGTACCTGGGTGCGGTGCGCGACACGTTCGAGTGGGGCCCCGACTCGGCGGTGTTCGTGGGCTGGCCCACCATCGCCCTGAGCGGTGCCCGGCGGCCCGGTCAGCCCGGTCCTTCACCCGAGGCGACGAGCATCCAGCTCTGGTGGCGGGCGAGCGACGCAAAGGTGCTGTGCGAAACAGCGCAGGCGGCCGGCGTCCCGATCCTGCGCGAGCCATTCGATGGCCCGTTCGGCACGACGTTCACGATGGCGGACCCGGACGGCTACCCGATCACCGTCTACGAGCGGGACCAGCCCCTCTTCTGGCCGCCTGCCGGCTGAGGAGCAGACCACTAGGCGTCCGCTTGGGCACTACCCTCGGGCTCTGGCAACCGCACGCGAGCATCCACACGAGCTGGGCCGTCGTCGTCGCCCCGACCTTGGACCGGGCGCTCGCCAAGTGGTGCTTCACGGTCGAGTGCGACAGGCCCAGACGGTGGGCGGCGGCTTTCTCCGACCCGGCGACCAAGACCGCCTCGACCACCCGGACCTCGCGCTCGGTCGGACGAGCAGGGGCCCGTTCTCTCACGCCATCCGCCGCGCCGCGGCCAGCCACTCGTCCCGACCCTCGATCGGGATCTCGTAGGTTGCTAACGCGCGCCTACACCTGTCGGGCGCGCCATAACAGCATCCGGCATGGCGAGGACCAACCCATGCCGGTAGGCGGCCGGTGTGAGACGCAGGCCGACGAAGCGCGGCCCCTCGATCACGATGCGTTCGTAGACGGCGTGGATCACGTCGGACTTCTCCTCCACTAGATCGGTCTTGTGCCAGGTCTCGGCGAGCGCGTCGAGCCACTCCAGCGCCCGTTGTCCTAGTAGGTCATGGGCCTGTTGCGTCCCGATCGTGTCTAGCTGATCTCGCAGCCGTGCCATTCGGGCCAGGTAGTCGGCGTCGTCGATACGAGCGGCAGCGTGCTCGAGCGCAAGCTCGCGCATCTGTCGCTTGAGTCGAGCGCGATCCATGGAGACCGGACGTTCTCCAGCTGACAAGACCGCGACGATCTGTGCCCGCACGCTGCTGTCGAGCCGGAGCGACCCGAGCTGGGCCATGACCGGCGCCTCCCACGTCGATGCCGAGATCCGTGCCTTTGTGCCCCACGCCGGGCATGGATCTGTGTGGAGCTTGGCGACGCGTTCGGTGTTACCCATCCGACCATCCGACCGGATTCGTCGTCCGCACGAGCACTCGAGCAGTCCGGCCAGCATGTCCCGTCGCCCACGGTGGCGAGGGCCACCGCCTCGGGTCTTGGACCGCCTCACCGTCTCGACTCGTGCCCAGAGTTCGTCGGAGACCGGTGGCTGGGCGCGCCAGGCGGCTGGGCGGCGGGACTCACCGGCTCCGCGGTGGCGGCGGATCCAGCCGTTGTAGAGCGGATTCATGAGGATCATCCTGATCCGGGTAGCGGCGAGACCGGTCTCCGCCTCGAGCTGCGTCGCGCTCACGTTCCCGACGGCGTAGCGCTCGAAGGGCCCGACCGCGATCCCGATTGTCGCCGGGTCGATCTCGAGGGTGTGCGGTGGGTCAGGTAGACGCCGGAACCCGAGAGCCGCGTGGCCGCCCGGGTCGTCGTGGTGGTCGAACTTGGCGGCGTAGCCGTCGGCGATCCGCTCAGAGAGGCGGCGACTATACCGCTCGGCGCCGGCCGCTTCGGCCACGAGCTCGTCCCAGTCGTGGGGGTCGGAGGAGAGGATCCGCCGGTCGCACATGACGAGGGCCACCCCGGCCGGGTGGAGGCCGCCCTCGAGGAGTCCGAGGGTCCGTCGGAGGTTGCGCTGCCAGCGGTCGGAGTATCCGGCGAGCAGCAGGTCGAACGCCCCGGCGCGCGCCTCGGTGAGCATCTCGGTCATCGTCGGCGAGCGCCAGACGGTCGTGCCGCTGTGCGCGACTTGGAAGGTCAGGCCCGTGTCGACGAGGCCGTGGCGCTCGATGAAGCGATCCTGCTGCTCGCGCTGGCTGGCAGGTCCGAAGCGATCGTACTGGCCGGCCGTCGACTCTCGAATCCAGCGTGCCACGCGCAGTCCGCGGATGTCGTCGAGGGTGCGCGGCAGGCGCTTCATGCCACGGCGTCCTTCTTCGGCGGGAGCATCCGTGTGATGTTTGCTCTGCCGTCAAGGCCCTCCTGGCGCATCTGCTCGGGGCCGTCGGGTAACGCCGATGGAGGGCCTCGACATAGCGGGCGAGGGCGGCCACGAGCGGATCACGCTCCACGAGCGGCTGAGGCTGGCCCGTCACGCCAGGCCACCCCAATCGAAGCCGTCTACCCCATCGACCACCGCCTTGAGGCATGCGGCCGACTCGTCGGTGAGGTCGTCGGCGAAGATCCGCAACGCCTCGCGGGCGACGTCGAGGCCATCAAGGGGCGGAGTCGGGAGCCAGGATCGAATCACGGGCACGCCGTCGGTGTCGGTGAAGCGGTCGGCGACAAGCTTGCGCGCTACACCCATCGGGGACGATGGGGCGGGCACGACGACCACCTCCGACATGTAGGTGGCCCCGGGGCAGCGGGCTGAGCCTCGATGATGAGCCGCCGAGCGACGTCCGGCGAGGCATCCGCGGCATCCCAGCCGGCGGGCGCATCCGGTGGCGGTGTGACCCAGGCAATCGTCCGGGCGATGGCTTCTAGGTCAGCGGCGATCCGCTGCATGTGGGCGACGCCGGGTCCGTCAGCATCCGGCCAGATGACGACGTCCATCGCCGCCAGGGCGAGGAGCGCATCACGGCGCGGGATGGTCGCCGCGCCCGTGACGGTGGCGACTGCTGGAATATCCAGACCAGCCGATGCGTCGCCTGCCTTCTCGCCCTCGACGAGTACGGCCAGCTCACCGCCGGTCGCCGCGACGTCATCGATCCGGTACAGCGCGAACGACGAGGTCGAGACCCCCGACAGGCCCTTGCGCCCGTCGCGCTCCCACCACATCCGCTTGGAGCCATCGGCACGATCGAGGCGCACGTGCTCGATGTGCTCGGCAGAGAGGCTGCCGTCGGCCACGCGGACGCGGTAGCGGGTCTCGCGGTCCCGCGCCTGAGGTGGTGCGGGCCGCGCCGGACCGGCGGCACCGTTGGTCCGCGGGTACAGGTCCGCCATCGCGAGGCCCATCGCCGCGACCACCGCCTCGGTCGAGCAGCCCGCGTGGCAGGTCAGGAGTGCGCGGCCGTCTTCTCCTGCGGCGACCGCGAGGCTCGCGTGGCGGTCCAGGCATCGACGAGGAGCGGCTGCACGAAGCGGTCGAGGGCGCCGCCCATGGCCACGCCCGCCAAGAACGCCAGGACGAGCTCGATCCCGCTCATCTGGCCGCCGGGGAGTTGACGGCGCGGACGTACCCGGTGGGGGGAGCCGGGAGTCGGTGTGGTTCTGACCAGCGCGCCGTCACGCGCTAAGGGTCGCGGCGGAGGGTCGCGATTTCTAGTTGGCCGATTGGGCCATGTCGTCGGGCTGAGGCAGCAACTGCCCGTCGTTCTCCGAGGGGATGCTCGGCTACGCCTGGTGCTTCGCCACGCCGGCGCGAACGATGGCCTCGACCGCCGCCGTATCGAACGCGTCGCCCTCATACCAGTCGATGCCGCGCCGCCGGCTGCTGTCGGGGTACGCGTTGAAGAGGTGGTGCGGGTCGGGCAGCGCCGCGCCGTCACTCATCGTGAGGCGGACACGCTCCTTGAGGACATTGACGTGGCACACGATGCCGTCGTGCTCGAAGCAGGGCGTCCCCGGGAGCTTCGCGGAGACCCACTTCCACGTCTCGACGATTTCGGGATCTGCGGCATGGATCGCCGCGCGCAGTCGACCCACGATCTCGCCCTTCCAGCCAGGGTTCGAGGCGATGAGCTCGTCCAACTGGTTTGTTCGACTCGTCATGCTTCACTCAGCCCGCGGCCTTCTTGACCAGCTCCGCGATCCGCTTCTCGCCCGCCGCCGTCAGGCTCGTGACGGCGAATGCGACCGGCCACAACTCCCCATCGTCGATCGACGCGTCGGGCTGGAAGCCGAAGGTCGAGTAGCGCACCTTGAACTTCGACTTCGCCTGGAAGAAGCAGATCACCTTGCCGTCCCTGGCGTAGGCCGGCATGCCGTACCACGTCCGAGGTACGAGTCCCGGTCCGCTGGCCAGGATGAGCTCGTGGAGCCGCGCCGCGATCGCCCGGTCATCGTCGGGCATCTCGGCAATCTTGGCCTGTACGTCCGCCTCGCCCGCGGCGAGCGCCTCCTCCGGGCTCAGTTTCGCCGCCCTCTTTCGCTCCCGGACTGTCTCCTGCATCGCGGCGCGCTCTTCGTCGCTCAGGACGTTGCCGGAGTTCTTCGCGGAGCTTCGTCGCTTCGTGGATGTCTTCGTGTCTGCCATGTCCGTTGGTCCTCTCACTCGACGCGCCGCCGGAGCGGCGTGATCGTGCTCGCCGCCTCGACGGATTGCCTCGGACCATACCGCTACGACCCGCGTTCCGCTTCTTCGAATCTGCTCGATTGCTCCTGTCGAGGGCCTCCGGGCTCGGGCAGCCGCGGCGCCAGGATCCACACCAGCTGCGCGGTCGTCGCCGCGCCTACCTTCGTCTGCGCGTTCGCCAGGTGGTGCTTCACGGTCGAGTGGGCCAGCCCGAGGCGGTGGGCGGCCGCCTTCTCCGAGCCGGCGTCGAGGACCGCCGCCGCGACCGCAATCTCGCGGACCGTGGCGCGTCCGGCCGGACGACCATCGGCGGAACGCCCGTCGACAGGGGGACGAGGTCGGGCAGGACTGCGAGCGGGTCTCTCGGTCACGCCCGTCGCTCGGGAGCCGCAAGCCCTAGATGGGAGTCCAGGTGCCGCCGATCAGGGGCACGCTCCCGCCGCCGGTGGCACGGACTCGCGCGGTGAGGAATGATCCGCCTGCGTCGACTCCGGTCAGGGGCACCTTCAGCCGGAAGATCCACGAAGCGTCCGGCGAACCGACAGCGCGGCAGGAGAGGTACAGGAACGGAGACCTGGACGGGCCATGGACGATCGGGCCGCGGAAGCGGACATCACCTTCTGGCGCGCGAACCACTCGAACTTCGGCCTCGAAGCGGAGGGCGCCGTCCGGCTCGAAGACGCCGGACTGGAGGCGTGCGGCCTTGTCCTGCAGTCCGAACTCGATACCCACTCCGGTGGGCGGCGCCTCGCAGACCAGTCGCAGTCGCACGACGCGACCCGTAACGTCCGTCGTCGTCATCGGCCAAGTGTCGCAGGCTCTGAAGGAGACGGTGCAGCCGAGGGTGAGGGTGGCCGGCAACGAAGCACGCCGCCGGAAGATCCACCTTCCGCTGTTGCGACTCCTCCGGGAGGGGGACGTACTGGGACCCGCTCGAGCAGCTCCTGGATCTGTGGTGGGACTACGAGGAAGTTCGATTCACGAACTTGTCCGCTTGATGGGCGGTGGGACAATTCGGTCATGGGATCGAGCGGCGACTACTGTGCCTTCACGAAAGCGGTCGAGCACCTTGGTGACCGCTGGAGCCTGGTGATCGTGCGCGAGCTCTTGATCCACGGCACGCTTGGCTTCAATGCCCTCGCTGATGGACTGCCCGGGATCAGCCGGTCGGTCCTGGCGGCTCGGCTTCGGAAGCTCGAGGACCTCGAGGTGATCACTCGAGACCTCGCCTCTCGGAAACGAGGGCCGGGCTACCGCCTGACACATGCCGGCCGAGAGCTCGAGCCAGTCCTCCGCGGCTTGTGGAGTTGGTCGCTACGGTTCGTTCCCGAGGATCCGGCGATGGTCGAGCGGGATCCGGATATCGTCGTCGCGTGGCTCAGCCGGCGGATCGATATCGGGTGCGCGCCAGCGCGTGCGGCCGTCGTGGATCTCGACATCGCCGGCACGGATGCCAGGCGGTTCTGGATCGTGCTCGAGAGGGGCCTCGATCCATCGATCTGCATCGAGGACCCGCGCCTCGCCACCGATCGATACGTCTATGTCGAGGCGGACATCCGTGTCCTCTACCCGATCGCCCGGGGGACGCGTGACTGGTCGTCGGCCATCGCCGACGGTACCGTTCGATTGTTCGGCGATCCCTCGCTCATCCGGACCCTGCCGACCTGGTTCCGTCCGGCCCGGCTGAACGCAACCGCGGATCCGATCGAAGCCCGGGCGGTGATCCCGGAACGCTCGCGCGCCAGGCGCGGGCGCGAGGCCGGATGGATCGGGGCGAAGGTCCGGGCATGATCGCTCGCGTGCTGCGGGTCGATGTCCCCCCGGACTGGATCGACGCCGTCATCGACGCCTATCGCGAGGACGTCCGTCCGATCCACGCCGGGGCTGCCGGTCTGCGCCAGCACTATGCGTTCGTGAATCGGGAGACTGGCCGGATCGAGATCATCGGCGTGTGGGAGTCAGCCGAGGCCGTCGGCGGCATCGCCGCGATGCTCGAGCCAGCGCGCCAGCGACTCTGGGCACAGATGGGGACGAGCCCACCGCTCGAGATCTTCGACGTCGCCGACGAGCTTCGCTGAAGGACCGGGAGCTTGTGACGCCGCCCGCCTGAGCGTTCCGCACGCACGGAGCGCCCGGCGTTCAGGTCACGTGCGCGGGTCGCGACTCGGCGACGGCCGGCTGCGTTGCCGTTCGAAACCACTCGATGCCGAGCGCGACCAGCCACACCACGACCAGCAGCAGGTTGAGCTCGTCAGGCAGCCCGACCGAGGCCGCGAAGGCCAGGAAAACGAAGCCCAACAGTCCGTTGACCGCCGCGAAAGCGCCCAGCCAGCGGTGGGCATCCCACATCAGGCTGCCGAGCAGGATCAGCGTGGCGTAGAAGACGACGTTGCCGACCGTGCGGAGCGCGTCCGTTTGGCTGGCATCACCGGCAAAGAGCAGGCCCATGGCTACTACCCCGGTGAGACGACCCGCCCATGCCCACGGGCCGGCGGAAACGGCAGAGAAGGCGTAGAGCAGGACCAGCGCCATGCCCAGCTCGGCAGCCATGCCGGCGACCGCGAGCAAGACGGGCGAGGCGCCCCTTCCCTGGTCGATCGACGCCAGCAGCATGCCCAGCGCGAATAGGGCGACGGCCGTGACCCAGGCCACGCAGGCGGCTATCCTCTGAACCATCGCCAATCTCCTGTTGCGTCATTCATTGACTATAGTGAACTATATCCAAATGAGGAATGTCAAGCGACGCGCCTACTCCTCACCGCTGCGCGCCCGACGGGCCGAGGAGACGCGCCAGTCAGTCACCGCCGCAGCCCGCCGGCTCCTCGAGGAGCGCGGACCTGCGAGCGTCACAATCGACGACATCGCGCGCGCGGCAGGGGTGGCCTCGGCCACCGTCTACGCAACCTTCGGGTCAAAGGTCGGCATCCTGCTCGCGATCCTCGACGAGCTCACCGCCGGTGCGGGCATCAAGGAACTGGCGGCGCACCTGGCAAAGGCCACCGGCGATCCGGAGCAGCAGCTCGCGCTGTACGTGCGCTTCGATCGCCGACTGTTCGATGCCGGACGCCAGATCATCGGCGTCGCCCTCGGCCTGCGCGCTGCCGATCCCGACGTTGAAGCCTGGTTCAGCGAAGGCGAGCGGCGCCGACGTGCCAACCAGGCCGCGTTGGTCCACAGCTGGAGTCGGCTGGGCGTCCTTCGTCCGGGCCTCGCCGAGCGACGTGCCGCGGACATCCTCTGGGCGCTGACGGGGCCCGCCGTACACCAGCTCTTCGTCGAGGAGTCCAACTGGGGATCGGTCGCCTACGAGCGATGGCTCTGCGGTTTGCTCGGGCGTGAGCTCTTCGGAACTCGGCAAGATGGCGAAGCACGCCCTGGCTGACGAGGAATGAATCCTGGCTCGACAGCCAGGTGATGGACCGCTCGGGCGTGCGACGGGTTCATGCTCCGTGCGCAAGCCCGGCAAGCGTCGACGCGCCCCATCGAGCACGTTGAGGCGCTCGTCGGGGGCGGCCGGGCGGGCCTGGCCGTGAAGCCACGAGCTCACATTCGGGACAGATGGAGGTCGTCAGGCGGCTCCAAGGCCGGCACGACAAGCCACCCCTCCGCACGTCCGCAGTAGACGAGCTGCTCGGTGGCAAGCCCCGACCGCGCTCGCAGGTCGGCGAGGTGACCCTTCACGGTGCTCGGCCGGATGCCCGCGAGCTTCGCGGCGTCCCGGACCGATCCCCCCGGCCGCGACATAGGCGGCGAGGACGTCGACCTGCCGGGCGGTTCGAGTCAGCGGGAGCTCGCCGCGTCGGTACCCGTCCCTCATGCCCGCAACGCGGCCGCGGCCAGCCACTCATCGCGGCCCTCGATCGGCATGCGATAGGCTGTTAGCGCGTGTCCCACACCTGTCGGGCGCGCCATAACCTCACATGTCCGCAGCCTGCCTGGCCTGACATGCCGACCCGAGGCCGGCGTGGTTCCGACCACCTCAGCAGAACGTCGCAATGACCGTGCCGATGCCGTCATGCCCGGGTGCCGTCCCGTAGCCAGGGCCGGTCCTCACGACGACGATGCTGACGATGTCCCCCGAGATCCGGCTGCCGTCCTTCTTGATCGACCGCGACACGGCCACCCCCATGTATCCAGGAATGCGGTCGACGGGGGAGGCGCTGTTGCCGGGCGACGTCGTCCAGGTCCCACCACATCTGGGTGGCATCGAGTTTGGCGTGGCGCCGAAGCCCTTGAAGCTCGATGGGGCGGACCCGCCGCTGAGCACGTTGTGTTTCGTCCAGGTCGAGCCCCAGAAGGTGGCGTCGGATCCCGGGCTGACCGATCCATCGCCGAGGACGAAGACGCCTCGGTCCGGGAAGGCGAAGACGATCGCGCTCTGGGCATCCGCGGATGGCAGGTAGAAGGCATCGCCCGCGAAGGCGGCCGTTACCGGCTCGGGTCCCTGGTCAACCGAGACGCTCGCCACCGTGCAACTGCCATGCTGATCGGCGTCATGGCCCTCGCGCATCCGGGATATCCCTGATCCTCGAACGCAACCTCCCGAGGTCGAGAACCTGCGTTCGCAAGCCCGCCGGGCCAACGCAGCGGCCGAAGCCGCCGTGGGGCAGGGGAAGTTCTTCGACGGATGTCCGATCGCCGGTGGCGACGGGCTCCGGCATCAGCTGATCGTCCGAAGCTCCGTCCACATCGCGGACCAGGGGTGCCGCAACCCGGTGCACACGGAGACGGCCGTGCCCTGCTCGCCATTCTCGATCCCCAGCCCGTTGTCGATGGTCGCGATGTCACGGCAGCCACTGAAGTAATTGCCGTAATCGGTCGGTCGCCAGTCGCCGACGTGGACCACGACCGTGCGGTCGTCCGGCGGCGGCCCCCACGACCAGTAGCCGTTGTGGCCCGAGTAGACCGGCGGCAGTCCCGTGCCGAGCAGGATGAGCGGGCTCGCCTCGCTGTAGTCGTTCGTCAGGATCACGGCACGAGCGCGCTCGTCGGCGGGCAGCGAGGCCACCACCTGCTCCACCGTGGCGACGAACTGCGGCCAGCCGACCTGGTTGGCGGTGTCCTGGACGGCCGCGGGGAGCGACGTTGTCGCGTACGTGGCAACTGGCAGGATCGGCAGCGTGAGCAGCACGATCAGCGAGCCGGACACGACGGCGGCCACGGCGAAGCCGGCTGTCTTCAGGCGGCGATGGCCGCGGGCCAGCCAGCGATCGAGCAGGAGGCCGCCGGCGGCCATGCACACGGACACGGTCCCGATCGCATAGTAGGCCTTGCCACCGATGGCGAGGACGAGGACGAGCGCGACGATGGCGGCGATCCCGATCGCACGCCACGGCGCGGCCGCCTTCGCCAGCAGCATCCAGCCCAGACCGGCGGCGCTGACCGGGAACAGGAGCGGCCCCGAGAAGAGCCACAGGAGCGGCACGACCTGGGCCCGGTTGTCGGCGGCGTATCCCGAGATCTGGGAGGCCATGGTGAGCTGCGGCCACCCGTTCGCCGCCTGCCAGGCGAGGTTGGGCGCCCAGATCAGCAGCGCGATCCCGATGGCACTCCACGCCCACGGCGAGCGCAGGATGTCCCAGCGTCGGGTCAGGACGAGCCCGACCGCAAGACCTGCCCCCAGGAAGAGCGGCGTGTCCTTGTTCTCGAGGCCGATCCCTGTCGCCAGGCCCAGGCCCAGCCACAGGCGTCGGTCGCCGCCCGCCATGAGCTTCACCAGCAGCCACAGGACGATCGCCCAGGCGAGCAGGTCAGGATCGGTGGTGGTGTCGAGATGGCCCGCGCCGAGGTACCCGGAGAGGGCGGCCGTGATCGCCGCCAGGACCTGGGCTCGTCGGGACCCGCCAAGGTCGCGGGCCATCAGTGCAACCAGGATCACGACCAGCGCCATCTCGAGTGCGGGCAGCACGCGAACGGCCGTCGGCGACACCCCGAGCAGGGCCACCGACGCGGCGGACAGCAGCGGGGTCAGTGGCGGCTGGTCGACATAGCCGAAGGCGGGGTGCTGCCCGGCGACGACGAAGTACATCTCGTCGCCGTGGAACCCGTACTGCCCCGACACGGCGAGGAGGCCGGCGAGCATGAGGCCAGCCACCATCAGCACCGGCCATGGGACGGCGAGCGAGCGGATGCGATGACGCGACGATGCCGGGTGCGGCGTCGCGGACGTCCGGGTCATCTCGCGCCGGTGACGAGACGTTCCCGGTCGAACAAGCGCGAGGTGATCCGCCAGCCGAGCACGTCGAAGGCGATCAGGACGGCCCCGAGGCCGACGGCGAGGTTGAGCGACGGCGGGATGACGTTGAGCGCGACGAGCACCACCACGAAGACCGCCGGCAGGCTCGCCAGGACGCCAAGCTGCTGCGCGACCCTGATGTCGCTTGACCGGGCCGAGATCGCGATGCCCACCCAGATCGACCACACCGCGAGGAGCGGCGTGAAGAGCACCTGGGCGAGGACGTCGGGCAGTTGGAACAATGCCGAGGCGATGCCAGGTTGGGCGAGGAGCGCGATACAGGCCAGGAACAGCGCGAAGACCGCGTAGGCGACGACGAGTGACGGCAACAGGGCCGCGAGCGCCTTGCCCAGCAGGAACTCCTCACGCAGGATCGGCGTGGTGAGGACCGGCTCGAGCGTGCCCTGCTGGCGCTCGCCGACCACCGCATAGGCGGCGAGGAAGACCGGGACGAGGGCAGGGATGCCGAGCAGGTAGAGCAGGACGTGCTCGTTGGTGAGCTGGCCCGCCGCAGATGCGGGCAGCCGGAATACGACGATCAGCGGTTGGATGCAGAAGATCAGCGGGAAGATGGCCATCGACCAGAGGAGGGAGCGGTTGCGCCGAAACTCGCGAAGTTCCTTGCGCACGATGGCCCGGACCCGCCGGGTGCTGATGCTCACCGCGTGGCCTCCACGTCCTGGTCGATCAGCTCGAGGTAGACGTCCTCGAGGGAGTGCTGGGACTCCGCGATCGAGAGCACGTCGGCGGCGGCCGATACGAGCGCCCGGGTGACGGCCGGTGCGGCGACCTGCGGGTCGGAGACCGTCAGGACATAGTCGCCGCCGTCCACGCGCCAGCCGTCGACAGCCGGCACGCCGCCGAAGACGTCGCCCGGTGCCGGGAGCGGGGCGAGCGTCCTCACCGTGAGCGTCTTCGCGAACAGCCGGTCGCGTAGCTCGCTGGGTCGGCCGATCGTGCGCAGGGTCGTATTGAGGATGGCAACGCGGTCGCACAGGCGCTCCGCCTCCTCGAGCCGATGGGTGGTGAGGAAGATGGTGACACCCTGCTTCCGGAGGCCATCGATGAGGTCGTGCACCTCGCGTGCGGCGACCGGATCGAGCCCGGCCGTCGGCTCGTCGAGGAAGAGCACTTCGGGATCATTGAGCAGCGCGCGGGCCAGGGCCACCCGCTGCCGGAGGCCCTTCGACAGGGTGCCGCACGGGTCCCCGGCGCGATCCGCGAGGTTGACCGCCCCGAGAGCGCCCTTGATGCGATCCCGCGCGCCCTCAGCCTCATACAGCTCGGCGAAGCACTCGAGGTTCTCGAACACGCTGAGGTGCAGGTACAGGCCGGGCGCCTCGGGCATGATCGAGATTCGTCGGCGGATCTCGGGGCCGTTATCCGGGGTCAGCGGATAGCCCGCGACGACGGCCGTGCCGGCGGTCGGCGCGATGAGGCTGCCGAGCGTCCGGACCGTCGTGGTCTTGCCCGCTCCGTTGGGACCGAGAAAGCCGAACACCTCGCCGCGTCCGACGTCGAACGAGACGTCGTCGAAGGCGATGCGGTCGCCGAATCGCTTGGACAGGTGCTCGACCGATATCGATGGGTCGCGGCGCTCAGCGGTTGACGGAGGCGAGGCGTGCACGTCGCTCATGTGGCCGTTGTCCCGTTTGATGGGCCACGCTTCGACCCGCGGCCGAAGCAAAGGCGTGCGAGCCTTCCGAACTCGTTGGGAAAGACGAGCACGACGGCCACGAGCTGGACGAGGCAGAGGGCAGTCCCGATGGCCAGGGCCGCGCGGGCGTCATGAGCGGAACCCTGTGCCAGGCCACTGAAGAGGCTGCAGACGTTTCCGATGAAGAAGATCGCGCACGCCAGCCTGGCCCAGCGATGCCCGCGGCCGATCCCCCAGGCGACCCCGAGCCAGATTGCCGCGGCCACGCATGCCATGAGCGCCACCGGCTCGAGGTGGCCTGCGACAAGCGCGCTCCATTGGACGTCCGTGAAGTGCAGGCTCCGGCTCAGCAGTCTCGCTCGAATGTCGCCCGAGGAGGCGATGATCGTGATCGCGGCCACGAGCTCCAGGATCGCACCCAGATACAGCAGGGGGACCACCTGGGGTGCCAACCCCTTCGATCCCGACGACGCCGGACCCAGGCGCAGGCGCAGCCCGTTGCTCATCAGGTCCAGGCACTCCATCGTCCCCGGGTGGCGCTGGCCTTCTCGAGCGCCAGCCATCAGCACCCCGAGGATCTCGTCCTCGTGCTCACGCCGGAACGACGTCGGATACCACCTCAGCCATCGGCGGTAGCGTCGCTCCAGGTCAGCGTTATCGCTCACTCGGCGCCGGCCCCCGTCGCGGCGAGTCGCGCGAGCGCCGTCGTCGCGTTGGATTGGATGCGGGCCGCCTCGGTGGCCAACTGGCTGGTGCCATCCGGCGTGAGCCGGTAGTAGCGGCGGAGGCGACTCTCCACGACCTCTTCCCGGTCGATGGTGATCCACCCGTCGCCACGAAGACGGTCCAGTGCGGCGTACAGCGTCCCGGCGCGGAGCCGCACGCGCCCATCCGAGATCCTGGCGACGTCCGAGCTGATCCCGTAGCCGTGCCGGCTGCCCGCGGCCAGGGCGGTGAGAATCAGGAAGGTCGCTTCCTGCATCGTTCGCCTCCGCATGTCGGCAGTATATATCGATGAGCTGGGTACTCGATCCGCCTATAGGGACGGTGCGTGCCGTCCGGGCGCGCCCACGAGCTGCGCGGCCCGACTGCGGAGATAGCGCTGCTGGGGGATGTTCCGCGCGAGATCGGCGGCCGCCTCATATGCCTCCCGGGCCGCCTCGCCTTCGCCGGCCATTTCGAGGAGATGGGCACGCACCGCCAACGGGTGGTGATCGCCCGGTAGCCGTCCCGCGACCTCAAGGGCGTCCAGCCGGTCGAGGCCGGCGTGCGGGCCGTGGACCATGGCCAGCGCGACCGCGTGGTTGAGGGCCACGACAGGCGTGTCAGCAACTTCCAGCAGCGCCGCATAGAGCGTCAGGATCCGGGACCAGTCGGTCGCCTCCGCACTGGGCCATTGCGTCGCGGCCGCGAGGAGCGCCTCCTGGGTGGCGTCCTCGGCCGTGTCGATGTTGCCGTAGCGCCGGACCAGCGCACCGAGGACCTGCGGAGCGAGCGTGCGCAGCAGGACCTCGACGTCGGGGCCGATGATGGCCGCGGGTTTCAGCCTTCGAGCTCGGCGTGGGATTCGACGATGGGACGGACGTCGGCGTACGCGCGCTCGCGAACCTCGGCCGGCGCCGGGATCTGCGCCAGGCGGGCAGCGATCTCGGTAGCCCGATCGAAGCTCTCGCACTCGACGATCCAGTAACCCGCGAGCACCTCCTGCGTCTCGGCGTAGGGCCCGTCGGTCACCACCGGCAGCCCGTGCTCGAGCCCGATGCGCCGGGTGTGCACCGGCGCGTCGAGCGCCCGCGTCTCGACGAGCTCGCCCGAGGCCTCGAGCTCCCGGTTGAAGGCTTCCATGAACGAGTACATGGCCCCGAAGTCCTCGGCCGACCACGCCGTCGGCGTGCCCTCCTTGCCTGCCATCGCGTCGTAGTCCAGCTGCGAGGCGTTGCTGACGATCATGTACTTCATCGCTCTCTCCTTGCACTCTCTCGAGGCTTCGTCACGTGATGAGCCTCACCCGCCGTCGGTGCGTCTGGTACTCCTCGAGACGAACCTCCACGAGCGCTGCCACGAGCGCTGCCGGAAGTGGCCTGTCCGGCACGAAGTTGATCGTTCCCTTCCACGCGCGGTAGCCCGCCAGCTGGTCGGCGAAGACCTGCACGGGCGCTCGCCCAGCGTAGAAGGAGCAGGATCGCTTCGTCGCGCCGAAGCCCATGAAATAGCGCTCGCCGAGCCGGAAGGCCGGCAGACCATAGGCGATCGCCTCGATGGCGTCCGGCGCCGCCGCCTGGATCTGGGCCCGGAGCCGCATGAGCGCGGCCCGCTTGTCGCCGGGGATTCTCGCGAGGTAGTCGTCGACTTGCGTTCTTGCCATCGGGTGCCTCGTCATCCTTGACCCCTCTGTGCTGGCACTTCCGTCGTGCCGCTCACTGAGGATGTCGTGGCTGGCGACGGAATCCGGACATCGGGGCGGCCTTGGTCGACCTTCGTCAGCGCCTCGACGAACCTTGCAGGTCCAGCTCAGCACCCGACGCGAGGCGCACAGCTCCAGGACGGGGGCCTATGCTGGGACCTCGGATCCGACACGCAGCTGACGGGAGACGAGGTGCCGCGCAGCGATCGACTGCATGACCCGTTCCTCGATCTCGAGACGATCGGGCGAGTGGTGGCGATGCCCGACATCGTCGAGCGGAACCGGGCGATCACCCATGGGTATCACGTGCTCTCCGAGGCGGTCGCGGCTCTGCTCGGGCGCACCGATGCGAACTGGCTGACGTTCGGCCAATGGGCCAGCGCAGAGGCGGGCCGCGCAATCCGCGGCGAGTCGATCCCCGGGCTTGCGCGTCCACTCATGGGTCGTGAGATCGAGCGAGCCGTCGCCGGTGGCAACGCCGCGGTGTTCGGTGACGTCGGTCCGCCGTTCGCCCGGTTCGTCGTTGCCTTTCGTGATCATCCCTCTGCCCAGCACGACCCGGTCGAGGCGGCCGCGATCCTCGAGGGCCTGTCCGCCGCTCCGGAGCTGCGCGACAGCGAGGACCTGAGGCACGCATTCGCCGCGTATGTCGACGTCCTGTTGCTCGGGGACACATCGCCGGACTTGGCAGCGAGGCGAGCCCAGCGGATTCTCGTCGCGAACGTGTCGGTCGGGGCGGCCGAACAGGTGGTAGCTGACCCCTTCGTCAAGGCCGCGATCCCGGGGAGATCAATCCTTGCTGTCATCGCGACGGCCCACCTTGGGATCCACCTGCCGGGTGCGTCGCTGGCGCTCGATCGCGACGTGCCGCCGCCGACGTATCTCGGCGGCGCGCAGTTCCCGCCGGAGTTGGTCGTTCTGGACGACCCGGAACTACGCGCGCTGGCCGCCCGGTTCGGGCAGGACCTTGCGTCCGCCGCAAACAGCGACGCGCCGGACTGGGAGGACTACCGGGAGCGGATGGGCTTCATCTTCACGTTCCTGCGCTGCTACCAGTGCGATCCGGCCCTGTTCGCGATGCCCGCCGACTGACAGGCGCCGGCGAGATTGGCAGCCCGCTCAGTCAGGTCTGATGGTGATCACCACGTTGCCCTTGTTGTGCCCTTGCTCGATGTAGTCGTGTGCTTCGCGAACGGCCTCGAGCGGGTACGTTCGATCGATCACTGCTCGCAGCGAACCCGCCTCCAGCAGGTCGCGGATGTACCAGAGGTCAGCGACGTTCTCGCTGGTCCTTGAGCGAACCGACACGAAGCGGCCCCCGGGAGCGAGCAGGCGCTTGGCGCGACCCTCCGCCCCTTTGCCGACGGCATCGACGATCACGTCGAACCGGCCAGCGTCCGAAACGCCACGCCCGGCGCCCCGGGCGGCAGGCTGCCCCCGCCCGACACGAAGGTCACCATGTTGAGGTCAGCCGCCCGCGAGGCGCCGGCAGCGACGCGCAGGACGTCGTCGACGACCGACACCGTCCACCCATCGGCGACCAGCGCCGCCTCCAGGCGAACCATGTCCGCCGGGCGCTCGGACGCGATGCGACGTGCTCGCGAGTCCGCTTCATGACCTCGGCCATCGGGCCGGCGACTCGACGACCGATCCCGTAACGATTCCCAGACGAACGGCATGGATGATCCGTCCATGTCCGTCATCGAGTCGTGGAACGTTCAGCGAGTTTGGAACCGCGCCGCCATGTTGGGACTGGCGGCGGTCGTGCTGGTGCCACTCATCCCATGGCTCCTGCTGGGGCCGCTGGGCCCCCGCTTCATCGGGAAGGCAGCGTTGCACAGCGTTGCCGATCTCGCGGCGATCTTCGCGCTGGCCTCGTGGGCGGTGAGCCTCGCGCTGGCAAGCCGGGTCCGGCCGATCGAACGTGCCTTCGGCGGGCTCGAACAGCTGTACCTGGCACACCGGCGAGTCGGTGAGCTCCTCGTGATCCTGGTGGTCACCCACGTCGTCTTCATCACCCTGTACGCGGGCAGCAAGGCCCTGAACCTGTACCTGCCGTCTGGAAACCTGAGCACCTTCAGCGGCGTCGTGGCGCTCGTCCTGTTGATCGGGTTCGTCGTGATCACCCTGCTCAACCGCGTCAGCTACCCGACCTTCCTGCTCGTCCAGCGGCTCCTCGGCGTGACGTTCGCGATCGTCGCGTATCACACGTTCACGGTGCGCGGCGGCGCCGCCGGATCGTCACCAGCATTGAAGGCCTACCTGGAGTTACTCACCGCGGTCGGCCTTGTGAGCCTGGGGTACCGGCTGGTCGGCGACCGCCTGGGCATCGGACGCCGCCGGTATCGCGTCGACGAGGTTCACCACCTCGACGACTCGGCCGTGGAGATCATCCTCTCGCCGGTCGGCCGCGCCCTCGAGTACCGGGCCGGGCAGTTCGTATATGCCACGTTTCTGCAGGACGGGATCCCGCGCGAGTCCCATCCGTTCACGATCGCGAGCGCGCCGGTCGGCCCACTGCGAATCATGGTGAAGCAGCTCGGCGACTTCACCACCCGACTGATGCACCTGCAGACAGGCGCCGTGGCGCAGCTGGAAGGCCCGTTCGGAAGCTTCCAGCCGCTCGACAATCCCGTCCACGCCCAGACGTGGATCGCCGGTGGCATCGGCATCACGCCGTTCCTGAGCTGGGCCCGATCCCTGGATGGCTCGACGCCGGCCGACCTCTACTACTGCACGCCCACCGCCGAGAAGGCATACCTCATCGACGAGCTGTACGCCATCGCCGACCGCAACCCGCAATTCAGGGTCATCCCGATCCGCAAGGATTCGCTCGGTCACCTCAGCGTGGCCGACTTCGTCGCGGCCAACCCGCGCGTGGCCGACGACCACGTCTTCATCTGCGGCCCCCAGTCGATGATCGACAACATCAGGGCTGGATTCGAGGGACTGGGCATCGCGCCGAGCCGCCTCCACTCCGAGAACTTCGACTTCCGCTGAGGGACGGACGACGCGGTCCTGGGGGGAGAAAGCGATGGACCTCGTTCGCCCTCCTTCTCGGGTGGCCGAGCACGTCCCGCGTTCGCGGGTCAGGTGGGCGCGGGTCCGCCGAAGTCCCGCCTGGCGCAGTCAGAGCAGTGGCCCGTGATCGTGAGGTGGCCTACGTCGACCGTGAAGCCGCGCGACCGCTCGAGACCCTGAACGAGGGCCCGGGCTTCCGTCGGCTCGATCTCCCACGTGGCCCCGCAGTGCTCGCACCGGAGGTGGGCGTGCTCGGTCTCCGGCAGCACGTGGTACTCCTCGCGGCCGTCGGCGCCGTGACTGTGTCGGAGGTAGCCCAGCTCCTCGAGCACGTCGAGGGTGCGGTACACCGTCGATGGCGTCGTCTCCGGGTCGCGCTCGCGGCAGTGCTCGACGACCTCCCCGGCAGTCACGTGGCCGCGGCTCGTGGCAAGGACCTCGATGATCGAGCGCCGCTGGGGTGTCCAGCGGAGCCCACGGGATCGCAGCTGGTCGCGAACGCCGGACCAGGGGGCGGGCGTTCGGCTCGACATCACCATCAGACGCTGCCTCCTCCGCCCTCGGGGCCGATCGTGACCACGAGATCGTGGTCGTGGACCTCGGGATCGTCCCCGTGATGGTGCTCGGGACCGGATTCGTGGGGGTGAGAGTGGCGCGTGCCGCCGTGCTCGTGGAGGTGCTCGTGGATCAGGTTGGCCCGGATGAGGAGGTCGCGATCCGCCAGGATCTCCTCGGGCGTCCCGTCGCCCAGCACCCGGCGCTCCTCGCCGAGGACGATGACGCGGTCGGCGATGATCGGAACGATGTCGAGCTCGTGCGTCGCGGTGATGATCGTCCGGTCCGCCGCTCCGAGCCGCCGGATCAGGTTCACCAGGACCCACTTCGTGCGCGGATCGAGCGAGGCGGTCGGCTCGTCGAGGAGGATCACCTGGGGGTGCAGCGAGAGCACCGAGGCGATCGCGGCCCGCTTCTTCTCCCCGCCCGAGAGCTCGAACGGCGCGCGTTCGGCGAGATGGGCGATCTCCATCTGGGCCAGGGCCTCGTCGCAGCGGGCCTTGACCTCGGCCCGATCGAACCCGAGCTGGAGCGGCCCGAAGGCCACGTCATCGAAGACGCTCGCGCTGAACAGCTGGATGTCCGGATCCTGGAAGACGAGGCCGACGGCGCGGTGGAACCGGAAGGCGTCGATGCCCGCGCTCACGGCCGCGACCTCCGAGCCGAGCGCCCGCATCGTGCCGTCGGACGGCGCGATGATCCCGTCGAGCAGCTTCAGGAGCGTCGACTTGCCGCTGCCGTTCGCGCCCAGCAGCGCCACCTGCTCGCCGGCGGCGATGTCGAGGTCGATGCCGTCGAGGGCGACCTGCTTGTTCGGGTAGACGTACCGGACGCCTCGGAGATGGAAGAGGACGTCGTCCGGGCGCTCATCGCCGGGGACCTCGACGCGTTCGGTCATCCGACGATCCGCCCCAGGAGGAGGACCGCGGCGGCGAGGGCAACGGTCCCGACGAGCGCCAGCCAGTCACCGATTTGCATGGCGAAGGCGTTGTAGGAGCGCATCTCTCCACCGAACCCGCGGGCGAGCATCGCCGTGTAGACCTCGTTGCTCATCTTGAACGAGCGGCTCATGAGGTTCCCGATGGTGCCCGAGATCCAGCGGCGCTGCTCGGCGCCGCTCGTGCGGGCCACGATCCGGCTCTTCCTGGCCAGGAAGATGCCGTTCACCGTGTGGAGGAACAGGAAGATGTAGCGGTAGGTCATCGACAGGATGAGGACGAACACCTGGGGCGCCCGGACCGCTCGGAGGCTCTTGAGCAGGTCCGCCCACGGCGTGGTCATGACGAGCAGGATCGCGACCGAGACGCTGACGCCGACGCGGGTGACGAACAGGACCGCCCCTTCGAGGCCGGGGATCGATGGCGCGATGGTGATCGGTCCCAGCGGGAGCTCGAACAGGCGCGGCCCCTGGACCATGAAGATGGCCGGGATCACGACGATTCCGGCGAAGAGCGGGATCCCGGCCCAGACGCGCCGGACGAAGAAGTCGAGGGGGATCCGGCTGGCCACGGCAGCCCCGACGAGGCAGGCGTAGAGGACGACGAGGGCCGCGACCGAGGTCGTGAAGCTCGCCGCGAGGATCGCCGCGAGGAACATCCCGAGCTTGGCCCGCGGGTCGACGCGCTGCAGCCAGCCATCGCTGCGGGCGTGGCGCTCGGTAAAGACCGCCTGCTCGATGGCCGTCGTGATACCGGCGAGGGTCTTCTCGACCCAGCCGATCCGGCCTTCCGGTCGCGCGTCGGCCGGACGACTGGTTGCCGTCACGCCGGCGCCGGCCCGGGCCCCGGCTCGGCCGGCGTGACGTCCCGGCCACGCCCGAGCAGCCGCGCCCCGAGATAGACCGCGCCGCCGCACAGCAGGATCCCCACGATCCCCGAGATCTCGTAGCCGATCGCCGTGTGCCACAGCGCGGCGTTCGCGTCGCTGAAGAACGGCAGCGGGAGGTTGTAGTCGCCCGAGCGGCGCGCTGAAGATGCCCGAGAGGTCCTTCAGACCCTGCGGGACGTAGCCGAAGGCGGCCTGGACGTCCTCCACGCTGCCCTCGCCGTAGGCGAATCCGGGCGCGATGAGGCCAAGCGGGGCGACGACCGCGATCGCCGTGAAGGCGGCCCCGACGCGCTTGAGCCGCGGCGGCAGCACCAGGTACGCCAGCGGGACGAGGACGACGAAGATCACCCCGACCACGAGCAGCATCGAGGCGACGGCGGCCCAGTCGACCTGCGACCAATCGGCGCCGAACAGCCTCGCGGGGTCCCCGCTGCCCAGGGCCAGGCCGACGACCGCCAGGGTCGACCAGGACGACGACGATCGAGCCGCGTGATGATCTGCCACAGCGGTCGAGGCGTCGCCTGTCCGAGCTCCACGTCCTCCTCCGCGAAGACGCCCTTGAGCGAGGTGAGGTACTCGGGGTGGCGCTTCTGGAAGTAGGCGATGCCGAGCCCGGTGATCAGGCCCTCGACGATCGAGGCGCCGAGCGCGTGCGACAGGAGCATCGCCGGGACGGCGGTCTGGAGATCGTACGGGCTGTACAGCGGCTTGCCGCTCGCGTCCGAGAACAGCAGTGGCTGGATCCCGAGCAGGACCCCGACGACGAGCGCGGAGGCGGTCATGGCGAGGTAGCCGGCGATGCCCGCAGCCCACACCCGCCGTGTCCCGAGCAGCGGGGCACGGGCCGCGACGAGGCGGTAGATCCAGTAGCCGACGAACGGCATCACGATCGCCATCGTGAAGCAGTTCGCAAAGATCGCCAGGATCCCGCCGTCACCGAAGAAGAGCGCCTGGATGACGAGCGCGGTGCTGACCGCGATCACGGCCGCCCAGGGGCCCAGGACGACGGCGATCAGGGTCGCGCCGACGCCGTGCGCGGTGGTCCCTCCGGGCACCGGGATGTTGAACATCATGATCGTGAAGGAGAGCGCCGCGAAGATCGCGAGCAGCGGGACCGTCCGGTTGTTGAGGACCTTCTTGACCTTCTGCGTCGAGGCCGCCCAGACCGGTCCGGTTGCAGCCGCCATACCCACGGAGATGACGGGGCTGAGGTATCCGTCCGGGATGTGCACCCAATGCCTCCTCGCCGAGCGGCCGACTGCAGGCGGCCGGCGCCAGGTCGTCCAAGGGCTCTTCGAGAGCCTGTGGATCGACCATGCTACTGCATCAATGTGCAATAAGATACCGAGCCGCCGGGCGGCGCGGGACCGGGAATGAGATCACGGACTGACGAGCGCCTGCTGGCGTGCGAGACTTGAGCCCACGCACGGGAGGCCCGGTCACCAATGACGACTCAGCCCTCAACGCCCGCTGATCGCCCGGCCAGCGGGTCGATGCGCCCCGAGGGACCCGTCCTCGCCGCCGCGGGGCCGGCCATGCGACGCTCGGCGTTCCCCCCGATCTCGGACTACGCATTCCTGTCCGACGGCGAGGTGACTGCGCTCATCGCGCCCGGCAGCAACGTCGAGTGGATGTCGATCCCACGAATGGATTCGGCGAGCATCTTCGGGGCGATGCTGGACCGGGATGCCGGCGTCTTCCGCTTCGGGCCTGCCGACGTCAGGGTGCCCGCGTCGCGGCGGTACGTGCCCGGCACGATGATCGTGGAGACCAGCTGGAGCACGAAGACCGGCTGGCTGATCGTCAGGGACGTCCTCCTGATGGGCCCCTGGCACCACGATCGCGATCGATCGAAGACGCACCGGCGTCCCCCGACCGACTACGAGGCTCAGCACATCCTGCTGCGGATGGTCCGTTGCGTGAACGGCGAAGTCCAGCTCGCCCTGGACTGCGAACCCGTCCTCGACTACGGGCGGCTCCACGGAGCATGGGAGTACATCGGCGAGGGCTACCGCGAGGGCACATACACCGCCGACGGCAGCGACGTCAGGCTGACCCTGACGTCCGACCTCAACCTCGGGTTCGAAGGCCCGCGGGCCATCGCCCACTCTCTGGTCAAGGAGGGCGAGGTCCGCTATTGCGCCCTGTCATGGGGCGAGGAGCCGGCGCCGGCGGATTCGGAGGATGCCTATCGGCGGCTCGTCTGGACCGCCCACCACTGGCAGCACTGGCTCGCCCGGGCTCGCCTGCCCGACCACCGCTGGCGGCCGTTCCTCGAGCGCTCGGCGCTGACGCTGAAGGGCCTGACCTACGAGCCGACCGGCGCGATCCTGGCGGCCGCCACCACCTCCCTGCCGGAGGACCCCGGGGGCGAACGGAACTGGGATTACCGCTACACCTGGATCCGCGATTCCACGTACGCCCTCTGGGCTCTCGACACCCTCGGCTTCGATTGGGAGGCCCAGGACTACTTCAGCTTCCTGTGCGACGTTCTGGCGGCCGACGATCACCTCCAGGTGATGTACGGGATCGGCGGCGAGCGGGAGCTCACGGAAAGCACCCTCGATCACCTCCACGGCTACGAGGGATCGCGGCCCGTGCGGATCGGGAACGGCGCGTTCCGCCACAGCCAGCACGATGTCTGGGGTTCGCTCCTGAGCTCCGTCTACCTCCACGTGAAGACGCGGGACCAGCTCGACGACCGGCTCTGGCCCGTGCTCAAGCGCCAGGTGGAAACCGCCCTCGAGCACTGGCGCGAACCCGATCGCGGGATCTGGGAGGTCCGCGGCGAACCGCAGCACTTCACGTCCTCCAAGGTCCTGTGCTGGGTAGCGGCCGATCGTGGCGCACGCCTTGCCCGCCTCCGCGACGACGACGAGCTGGAAGCCCGATGGCGAGCCGCAGCGGACGAGATCCACGCCGACATTTGCGATCACGGCGTTGACGACCGGGGCGTCTTCACGCAGGCATACGGGAGCAGCGAGCTCGACGCGTCGGTCCTGTTGATCCCGCTCGTCGGCTTCCTGCCGGGCACGGACGATCGGGTTGGGGCCACGGTCAGGGCGGTCGCCGACGAGCTCGGCGTCGATGGCCTCGTCCGGCGCTACCGCGCCGAGCAGACCGACGACGGCCTGAAGGGCGGCGAGGGTGCCTTCGTGATCTGCTCGTTCTGGCTCGTCTCGGCCCTCGTCGAGATCGGCGAGAACGACCGGGCGCGCCGATTGTGCGAGAGCCTGCTCGCCCGCGCCAGTCCGCTCGATCTCTACGGCGAGGAAATCGATCCGGAGACGGGGCTGCACCTGGGCAACTTCCCCCAGGCCTTTACCCACCTGGCGCTGATCAACGCCGTCATGCGCGTGATCGAAGTCGAGAACTGACCCGTTCGACCGCACCGCGGCCGGGTCTCGGCGTCCGGTGCAACGGGGCGTCCGCCGGGTGACGGGCCGCCCACGTCACTCGTACGTGTCGACCTCGAAGGACGAGAAGCCGTGGTCGACGTTGGTGTTGCCGACGAAGAAGTTGAAGCCCACGCCCGGGCTGCCGGTCGCGACGGCATCGTCGGTCACCGACAGCACCTCGACGCCGTTGATATAGCTCCGGATCACGTTGCCTTCGATCGTGGCCTCGAGGCGTGACTCCCGACTACCGGCGCAGGTTCCGAAAGCTGTTCGAGCGGCTTCAACGCGCGTTTCCCGACCACCGGCCATAGCCCGACGGATCGGTCCGAAGTGCCTTCAAGCGCGTTGGTCGTGCCCGAAGGCGTGGCGAATCCGGATGTCACGCGCGGAGGGGTTTGGTGTGAAGCGCCAGAAGCAGTCGCTGCGACGCGATCAGGCAGAGATCGACCGCGTGGTAGCCGACGACGCCAGGGATCGTTGCAGCGTCAGACGCGACGGATTTGCCAAGGATCAGAGGATCGGTTCTGCGCGGAACGACGTGGGTTCGCCGCGCGCCCCGGCTCCAGGCTGGCCTGGTCAAGGCCGAACCGCTCTATGCGCAATCGGCTGTCCGGTTCAAGGTCCTGAGACATACACTGAAAGCGCCGACACTCGCCGCGCGCGTTAGCCACAATTGTCCACGGAGGCGGCAATCACGATAGATGCCAGTTCAGGCTCGAACGTCCAACCGTCGAAATTCTGCGTCGCCTGCGGCAAGATGCTCGATGCTCGGGCCGAAATTTGTCCTGGTTGCGGAGTGCGACAGCCAGGGACGACTATTGGCGGGCAGGAAGCGGTAGCCGCCGGACAACGTGTCGTGTCTGTACCTGGAGCCGCGCTCACCATCATCGGCGCGGCTGCAATCGGGGCGATTGAAGGACTGGTCGGCGGCTACACCTCGGCCCTCGATGGGTTTATCTCCGTGGCCGCCTTTGTTGGTCCCGCGCTCGCAGCGGCGCTCCTCTACCTGGCGGGAACCATGGGTGGCCGCCTTGCAGGCGGGTTCATCCTCGGCGTTGGCGGGTTGCTTGCGAGCCTTGAACTCAGCTTCGTTGCTCGCTTGGCGCTCGCCGGGTCGCTGGGCGACTTCGATTGGCGACTGCCGGCCGCTGCCGTCGTGATGCTTGCCGGCGGGCTCATGATTGTCGGGAAGGACCGCCAATCGAGGATCGCCTGACGAGGCCACGTCAAACAGGACGCTCGAGGCGATGCCCGGTTCCGTCTCACACTCCTTTAACGAACTCGGCGAGCTGCGGCAATCACCCCTTCACGTCGGCAACAATTGCCCAGGGAGGTGGCGATCATGATGGATGCCAGTGGTGGCCCGTTAGCGCAGCCGTCGAAGTACTGCGTCGCGTGCGGCAAGATGCTCGATGCCCGGGCTGAGATTTGCCCCTATTGCGGCGTCCGTCAGGCTCAGTCACCCGAGCACGTGGCGGCGGTGGATGCGCGGTCCGAGCGTCCGGGAGGAACATCGTCGATTCTCGCGGCGCTTCTGGCTCTTGCTGGCGCGCTTGTCGGTTCGATCGGCTACGTATGGGCTACGTCCGTCGACTTCACCCCGAGCATCTACACATGGGCGTTCGCGGCGGCCTGGGGTCTGCCGCTCGGACTCGCTGCCGTCCTCTATGCGATTCGCGCGATCCCTCGGCAGATCGGAGCGGGGGTCCTGATCGGGATTGGACTCGTGGGGCTGTCCAGTTGGCTCCCGAGCCTGATCCCTGACGCGTCATCGAGTGGCGTCCCCGCGTATGTGTGGACCGGGGTGGCGGCTGGTGCTGCCGCCTTCATCGCCGGCCTGCTCGCGGCCTTGACCAATCCTGTGACCATCGCGCCTTCCGCGGCGTGATCGAGGAAGGAATGCAATGACCGATCAGGGTTCCAATCCGGCGGCTTCGTCAACAGGCAACCCGACGAAGTTCTGTTTTGCCTGCGGCGCGAATATCGACGCCCGCGCCGAGATCTGCCCAAAGTGTGGCGTTCGGCAGACCCAACAGACTCAGACGACTGATGGCGGCAAGGATAGAGCCACGGCGATTGCCTTTGCTTTGATCCTCGGCGGACTGGGCATTCACAAGTTCTACCTCGGCAAGATCGCCCAAGGCGTAATCTATCTCGTGTTTTCGTGGACGGGGATCCCATCACTCATCGGCTGGATCGAAGGGATCATGTATCTCCGTACCAGCGATGCCGATTGGGCCGCCATATACGGCGGGCCAATTCGTACACCGGGTTCGGGAACGATCGGATGCCTCTGGGCACTCGCATTGCTGCCGCTGGTCCTTTTCCTGATCGCGGGCTTTGCGATCGTCAGCTTGATCTTCCTCGGTGGCCAAGTTAGCCAGATCTTGTCGAACGTCGGAAGCTCGGTGTAGGCCCATGACGGCGGACGCTGTCTGCCACTTCCCACGGCTAATAGCCCGGACTCAGGTTGATGATTGAAGAGGGTCACATCGTGGTCGAAGAACCGCAGGAGCCGCTCAATCCCGAGGTGGCCACCCCCGCGCCGCCAGAGTTGAGTCCGTCATCGGACTCGATCCCGCCAGGTCTTCCTTCAGACGCTCCGGTGACTTCACGATCTGCGACCGTCGAGCCACCCCGCGCCGACCTCGTCGTTCCTCGGCCCGCCCCTGGCGTCCCGACGAAGTTCTGCTTTGCCTGTGGGACGCAGCTCGACGCGAGGGCTGAGATCTGCCCGCGGTGCGGCGTTCGCCAAACGCCGCCGCCAGGTCTCGTCCCGGACGCAGCACTTGGGCCGTCACGCGTCGCCGCCGCCTTGCTTGGGATCCTTCTCGGGACGTTCGGGGTCCACAAGTTCTATCTCGGCAAGGTCGCTCAAGGCGTTCTGTATTTGATCTTCTTCTGGACCTTCATTCCATCGATTGTCGGGTTCATTGAAGGCATCTGGTACCTGACAATGTCCGACGTCGAGTTTCAGGCCAGGTTTCCGCAAAGACCATAAAGGGGGACGGTGGCGATCGATCCTGGAAGCTCGCCGTCGAGGGATCCCGGAGGGACGGGGAAAGGTGGACTCTGACCCGCACCGGCGACGTGGTGGGTTCGGATCCGCTGAGCATCCCGGACCCCGAAGAGCCGATACTGACGCCGGACGATGCCCTTGCGGGCCTCCTCGAACGACGACAGGTGGCCGCGTTCGCCCGCGACGCCGTTGCGCACCTCGAGCGATGGGTTGACGCCGAGCCCGCGGTTCTCCGTATCGGAGTCGGGACCGCCCTCGCAACGGTGATTCTGGTTCTTGTTGGGGTTCCACCACAACTCGTCCTGGGGCTCCTCATCGTCGGGACCGTAGCTGCCGCTGGCGTCGGTCTCGAGCACGTCTACGGGCGTGCCCTTCGCGAAGCCGCAGACAGGCGAGCCACGCCGGAAGTCCCGCCTGCTCGTCCCGTCGCCACGATGCAGCCGTCGGCTCACGATGCCGTCGAGCACGGAGATGCTCCGACGACGGCCACTCCCGACGCGCCTCCAATTCAGGGACCTCCTGGCGAAGGTCGGGTTAACCCTCCAACGCCCCCGGTACCAAAGCTCCAGAGCACCCCAATCAAGTTCTGTTTCGCGTGTGGCGCCAAGCTCGACGTACGTGCGGAGATATGCCCTCGCTGTGGCGTACGCCAGCCCGGACCGGTCGCCCCTCGCCGCGTGCCTGACGCGAACTCGGCATCGACGGTCCCGGCCATCCTCGCGGTGGTTGGTGCGGTCGTGGCAGCCTTCGGCGTCTTCCTGCCGTGGGTTGTCTCATCCGGCTACAGCGGGTACTCCTTGAACGGGTTCGAGTACGAGGGTGTTTACCTGAAATCTGGGCTGGGTGGGGCTGTCCTGGTTGCAGCTGGAATCACCTTCGCAGGGGGTCTCGCCCTGCTCTCGAGAGACTCCGGGCGCGGGGGCGCTTTGGTTGCGTTGGCGGCGTCCATCGGCGTCGCGATCGTGACGCTGATGGCCCTTGGGAAGATCAACGAGGGCATCGGCGGCAATCCGTTGATCACGAGTCTCGCCGGCGGGGAGGTCGGTGGGGGCGTCTATGTGACGATCGGCGGCGCGGTAGTCGCCGGAGTTGGGGCGCTGATCGGCTTGGCCGGCCCACGCCCGGGCCCTCGCGCACCGTAGTCGATAGAGACCTGCCGCGGCGCGTTGAGACCGATGCACTGGACCAAATTGAGACTTCACCGGGGCGTGACGTCATCATCGAAGCCAACGTACGGTTCATCGAAAAAATCGGAGCCTCACGGCCAATCGGCGTATTCCGTGTCCTCGGTGGTCCGGAGCTCGGACAAATCTCGCCATCGCCCAGCGCGTGCGGCCCGCAGACATCCATGTGCGATGGCAGGGCGCCCGCTAGGTGCCACGAGCCGTGCTCAAATACGACACTCCTAGGGACACTGCTTAGGTCCTCGTGCCTGCCATCTGCCGACGAGTGAGTCGGCTTGGTTGGCCCGATATTTGGCCTAGCTACCGCACTTCGCCGCCGCTGCGTCGATGAGGTTCTCCGTCGCCAGCGGCGCTCCAGCCTGAAATAGGCCGATGACCGTCTGCGCGGCGGTCGCCTCCAGGTCTGGGGGGAGGCTCGAGCCCGTCGAACCGTTGCTCCACGACGTGAACTTCGTCGTGTCTGATTCCACGTCCGACTTCAGGCCAGCAAGGGCATCTGCATAGCAGGGATCGTGCTGAGTGACCATGACCGTGTTGACCGCCTGAACCGCAGCTAGCCCCTGCTTCCCAGCCGCGACCAGCCCGGGCGTGTCCTGATCGACGATCGCCGTGTACCCCGCGATTGTGGCGGCTCTCTCCGCCTCCTTGTATGCGGTGGCCTTTGCCTTGAAGTCCGCATAACTCATCGGCTTAGCACTACCGCACCCAACCACCGCCATTGCCGCGAAGACGAGGGCCAGCAGGACACCTCGCCCGCCGTTCTCGGTGGAAGCGGACAATCCTCCAACTGAGTTACTCCCGCTCGACGGGCGATCGCCGCTCGGCGACCTGTTTGCCGCAGAGGTCAAAGCGCAATCGGCGTACCGGCAATCGGCGCAGCGTCAATCGGCGTGCAATCGCCAGTTCACGCGTGAAAGGCTGGAGCCGACACTCGGATTTGAACCGAGGACCTGCTGTTTACGAATCTGACGGTTCGCGGCGCAACGGCCCGACCGCCAATGTCGCTATTCTGCTGACATGGCGACGGATCGCGCCCGGACCCACGTCCGCGCTCTCACGGACGTCGTGCCGGAGCTCGCGCGTCAATTCCTGACGGCGCCGGAACCGCCGTCGCGACTGCCCACCATCCGGGACCTGGCCCACGAGCACGGCTCGAGCCTCGCCTCGATCCACGCTGCGATGGGGCGGCTCGAGGAGGCCGGCGCGATCAGGCTCGAGACCCGCGGCCGTCTCGGCGCATTCCTCGTCGATCGCTCCGTCGGACGGCTGTGGGCCACCGCCGAGAACGGCCCCCTCGTCATCAGCCTGCCCCTCGCATCTTCGCCGCGCTACGAGGCCCTCGCCACGGCGATCAAGCAGCTCCTGACGAACGCCGGCCTGGAGGTCTTCCTGATCTTCGTCCGCGGCTCCCGCCAGCGTCTCCAGGCCGTCCGCGAGGGACGCTGTCACCTGACCGTGATGTCGAGCTTTGCGGCCGCCGAGCTCTGCGGTCCCGATGACAGCGTCGTCGCGGAGCTCGGACCCGACTCCTACAACACCGGGCACCGGGTCTTCTACACGGCAACCAATGCGGACCCGCATCCGCTTCGGGTCATCGTCGACCGCCACTCCGCGGACCAGCAGCTCCTGACCGCCCTCGAGTTCGACGGGCCCGACGTGACGTTGATCCCGGCGATGCCGGCCCAGATCACCCGCCTCCTCGTCGGCGGCCAGGCCGATGCGGCGGTGTGGACGATCGACGAGATGCAGGTCATCCGACCCGAGGGGATCCTGGAGCGCCCCCTGAAGCCCTCGGTCCGGGCCCAGATCGGCGATCGGATGACGCGAGCCGTGCTCGTTGGCCGTGCCGCCGATGCCGCCACGATGCGGGCGGTGACCGCCTCGATCGAGAGCGACAAGGTCGCCCAGATCGAGACAGATGTGATGGCCGGCCGGGTCGTCCCCGAGTACTGAGCCGAGTACTGAGCTGCTGACGAGGGCGCGAGGCGCCTCCGGAGATCCTGACCCGCGCCTCCGGCTCCCCTCCGTCGAGGCAGGCGGGCCGCCGGACGACCGTGCGAGTTGTGGAAGTCTTCATTGACACGCCGCGGTCTGAGCGGTGGACTCGTTGCCCGTCATTCGTTGTTCGCAAACGTTCAACACAGCCCCAGTCACGAGATCGTCTGCGCCTGTCGGGCGGCATTGCGCGTCAAACCTGGGACGAAGGCCGAGAACTCCTAGACATTTCTAGCGATCTTGGCGGATACTCCCACGTATGCCCGAATCGATCGCTCCTGCCGCGATGCAACTCCGTGTCGGCGTGGCGGCCGAGATGCTCGGTGTCTCGGTCGAGACGCTCCGGCGCTGGGAGGCCGAGGGTCGGCTCCACGTCGACCGCTCCGATGGCGGCCAGCGCCTCGTCCCGATCGACGAGGTCTCGCGGCTCCTGCGCGAACGCCGGATGGCAGCGACCGATCGCCCGATCGTCGGTCAGTCGGCGCGAAACCGCTTCGCCGGGATCGTGACCCGAATCGAGCGAGACCGGGTCGCAGCGGTCGTCGAAGTCATCGCCGGACCGCATCGGCTGGTGAGCCTCATGACGGCCGAGGCCATCGACGACCTGGACCTCAAGGTCGGGGACCAGGCGGTCTGCGTGGTCAAGGCCACCAACGTGATCGTCGAGATCCCGTCCGCGAGGGAGTCGCGCGGCTGATGCCCCGTCGGGCACTCATCCTCCTCGTGCTCGTGCTCGCGAGCGCCTGCGGCGCGACGCCGTCCGGCAGTGGCATTGCCTCGACCGCGGCGGCCGGTCCCGTGAACCTCACGGTCTATGCCGCGGCCTCCCTCAAGGACGTGCTCGCCGGGGTCAAGACCATGTACGAGACCGCGCATCCGGGGACGACCCTGACGATCGCCACCGACTCGTCGGCGACCCTCGCGACCCAGATCGAGCTCGGGGCGCCGGCGGACGTCTTCCTGTCGGCGGACACGTCGAATCCGAAGAAGCTCGTCGACGACGGCCTGGCCGTCGGCGGGGCCGTGAACTTCGCCGGAAACGAGCTCGCCGTCATCGTCCCCGACGGGAACCCTGGTTCGATCGCCTCCCCTGCCGACCTGGCACGACCGGGGGTCAAGGTGATTGCCGCCGGAGACGCGGTCCCAATCAGTGAATACGCCTCGGAGCTCGTGGCCTCGCTGGCGGCCGCGCCCGGATATCCGGCCGGGTTTGCTGCCGGGTATGCCGCCAACATCGTCTCCAGGGAGGACAACGTGAAGGCGGTGGTCGCGAAGATCGAGCTCGGCGAGGGCGACGCCGGGATCGTGTACCGGACCGATGCCGAGACGTCCAGGAAGGTTGCCACGGTCGCCATCCCCGACGCCGCCAACATCACCGCCCTCTATGCCGGCGTCGTCATCAAGGCCTCGACCCAGGCGGTCGCAGCGGCCACCTTCTTGGGCTGGCTCGCGGGGTCGGACGGACAGGCGATCCTGGGCCGGTACGGCTTCAGCCCGCCGTCATGAGCGCGCGGCCGACCCGCCGGGGGCACCGTTCCGGCTGGGGCGATCGCTCGGTCGTCGCCCTGGCAGGGCTGTTTGCCGTCTTCCTCGCCCTGCCGATCGTGACACTTGTCGGGCGAGCGGCCATCGACGGCTCGCTTGGCCGGGCGATCGCGGAGCCGATCGTGATCGAGGCGCTGACCCTCAGCCTGACGACGACGGCGATCAGCCTGCTCGCGACGGTTGCGCTCGGCCTGCCACTCGCCTACGTCCTCGCTCGGCGACCCTTTCCCGGAGCGCGATGGCTGGAGGCGATCGTCGACCTTCCCATCGTGCTGCCGCCGGCGGTCGCCGGCCTTGCCCTGCTGCTCCTGCTCGGCCGGCGCGGCCTGCTCGGGGCACCCCTGGATCTGCTGGGCATCAGCGTGCCGTTCACGACGCTCGCCGTGATCCTGGCCCAGACCTTCGTGTCCGCACCCTTCTTCATCCGCTCGGCGCGGGCCGGCCTCGCGGCCGTCGACCGGGACCTCGAGGACGCGGCCCGCGTGGATGGTGCATCCGAACGGCAGGTCCTCCGACAGATCACGATTCCGCTTGCCGGAACCGCCCTTGCGGCAGGCCTGGTGATGAGCTGGGCCCGGTCACTTGGTGAGTTCGGCGCCACGATCATGTTCGCCGGCAACGTCGAGGGCAGGACCCAGACGCTGCCCCTCGTCGTGTACGGAGCGTTCCAGGGCGGCGATCTCGACGGATCCGTCGCCGCGGCCGCGATCCTCGTGCTGGCGGCCATCGGCGTGCTCGTCGCGGTCCGCGTCTTCGGCTGGGGCCGCGCGCTCGGGTAGGTGGGTCGGGCGCCGCCCGGCCGGCGGTCAGCTGCCCGATCGCTCCGGCGGGGCCAGGAAGCCGCGGGCGACCAGCAGGCCACCGATCACGAGCACGACGATCGGCCAGAGGGCCTCGCCGTCAAGCTCGCCGAGGTCGAAGCCGAGCGTGTTCCTGAGGAAGTAGTACCCGCCGACGAACAGCAACAGCAGGCCGAAGAGGAGCCGACCGAGTCGGTGATACAGCGCATCGCGAATCATCGAAGATCCTCCGATCTCTCGACACGATGCCGGGCAGGTGCGGGCTTGGGAATGGCCAGGAGACCAGGCCACGACGGGCCGAATCGCCTGTCAGCACGCAGCCCGTGGCTCCGCGAGGCCCGAACGTTCGATCGCCGCCACCACGGCGAGATTAGGAAAACGTGACTCGACCGCAGCGCCGGGTTTATGGCAGGCTGCCCATTCGAATGGCCGGCATGACCGAACAGGCACCCTCGCAGTCCGATCGCAACGTCTCGCCCACCGTTGCGGCCCTCCTGTCATTCCTCTTCCCGGGCCTCGGCCAGTCGTCCGTCGGACGCGTACGGCGCGGCATCCTCGTAGCCATTCCCGCCCTGGCCGTACCGATCGTCGCCGCGGCGATCTATCTCCGTGGGCGGGCGGCGATGTTCGGCTTTCTCCTCAGCCCCGGCGTCCTCGAAGCGCTGCTCGCGATCAACGTCGCCCTTGCCGCGTACCACGTCCTCGCGATCGTCGACGCGCACCGTCTTGCCCGGCGACGTCGCGGTTCGGGCTCGACGACAAAGGCCGGCGCGCTGATCCTGGCCGGGATCCTGCTGGCGACGGTGGCGGTGCACGGCGCCATCGAGGGTCTCGGCTACCAGGCCTATGGCACCGTTGCGGCGGTGTTCCACCCGGGTGGCGACAACGGCCAGTTTGCCATCCCGGCTCCGAGCTTCGACCCCACGCCGGTGCCGACTGCGACGCCCACGCCGGAGAGCTCTCTGCCGACCGTGCCGCCGACACCGAGCCCGACGCCGGGGCCGGTCTGGGCCCAGGACGGGCGGCTGAACGTGCTCCTGATCGGCGCCGATTCCGGGCCGGGTCGCTGGAGCCTCAGGACCAATTCGATGGAGGTCCTGAGCATCGACGTCGCGACGGGTCGGGCGGCCCTCCTTGGATTCCCGCGGAACCAGCTCAACGTGCCACTTCCGCCCGAGAGCGCGGGGGCGTTCCCGAACGGCCGGTACCCCGGCCTCCTGAACTCGCTGTACGTCTACGCAAACGAGCACCCGAACGAATTCCCGGGCGGAGACGCGCGCGGGTTCCGGGCGGTCTCGGGCGCGATCCAGGAGCTCATCGGCATGCCCCTCGACGGGGTCGTGGTGGTCGATCTCAATGGTTTCGTCCGGCTCGTGAATGCCATCGGGGGTCTCTGGATCGACATTCCCAGCCCGGTCTACGACGACGCCTATCCGCTCGAGAACGGGACCGGCGACGTCACCCTGCACCTGAAGGCGGGCTGCCAGCACCTCAACGGGCACTTCGCCCTGGCGTATGCCCGGACACGCCATCAGGACTCGGACTACAACCGCATGACCCGCCAACAGCTCGTCCTGAACGCCCTTGCCCACCAGGTCGACCCGATCGCGCTCCTGCCCAAGGTGCCGGACCTCCTGTCAATCGCCAAGGACGACCTTTGGACGACCTTCTCGGCCGCCGACGCGGCCGATCTGGCGGCACTCGCCGATCGCGTCGACCGACGCACGGTCCAGAACATCCGCTTTATCCCGCCGCAGGTTCCTGAGTTCCTGAGCGACGCCGGCCTCAAGGTCATCCGGGATACCGTCGCGCACGTCTTCGACGGGACGGTTCCGACACCAGGCCCGTCCGCGTCGGCCGCGCCGAAGAGCACCGGCCACTGCTCCTGAAGTCGGGCTCCTCGACCGAAGCCCTAGCTGATCCGGGCGCGGATGATCTCGCTGCCGTCGACTCGCTGCAGCCGCACGAGCCGGTCATCACCGTCCCGCCACGACGACGCCGTGAGCCGGTCACCGGGCTCCGCGGAGGCCGCGTATTCGATCGCGGCGTGCCGCGGCAGGCGGACGGTCACCGCAGCCTCACCGGCGGCGGCGAGGGCCTCCTCGACCCAGTCCAGGTAGACGGCGTTGTTGACGTGGCCCATGGGGTCCAGATCCTGCGGGCGAACTCGCAGGTCGAGGACCGCTGCATCGTCGGGCGTCGGGCCCAGCGGCACGCGAAGGATCTCCCCTGACAGCTCGGGGTTGGGAAACACGACCCCGAAGTCCTCCGGAATGCGCAGGATCCGGCCACGCTCATCGAGCAGCACCCAGTCGACCATGGAGACCGCCGCCAGGGTCCCGTTGGCAAGCCAGAACTCGCCGCGGCGCCGGGCCCAGATCCGGCGGTGGCCGATGACCGCGGTCCTGAGGCGCAGCAACCGTCCCATCGGAATCGGCTCGAGGACGTCGAGCTCCACGGATCGAACCACCCACCAGCGACCCTGGTCTGTGTACCAGCGGCGGTCGAACCCGAGGCCCTCCGAATGGCGCCATGCGATGTCCTGGCCATACCGCAGCAGGGAACCGGTCCGGATCCGGCCGTCGGCGCCGGCCTCGTCGAAGCGGACCCGATAGCCGGCCACGTAGCCGTTGTCCACTCCCGTCACCGGCCGGTCCTCGCGGCCCGCCAAACCGGGGTCCAGCATCTCCTCCGGGCCAGCAGGGCTGCCCGCCGACGGCTCGGGCTCCGGGGCAAGGCCCTCGCCCAAACGGGGCGTCGGACTCACGCCGAGGCCTCGGGCCGGCGACCGGCGAGGCGGTCCAGCGTCTCGATGGACACGAGGCGGGTGCCGGTACGGGGAGCCGTGTGGCGAGCCAGGCGAACTTCGCACGATCGTCGAGCGTCGAACACGACGAGCACCGGCAGGAGGCGCTCACCCTCGGCTTCGGCATGCGTCCGCGCGTCGTCGAGCTGATGCAGGACGTCGGCCGAGATGCCGCGCGCGCCCCACTTGCAGTCGTATGCCTGGGCGCCGCCGGCGACCTCGACGGTCACGTCGTATGGATGGATCTCGGCCGGCACGCCGTCGAAGAGGATCCGGCGTTCGCGCCTGAGGTCACCGGGTGCCACCCGCCGCGACAGCAACAGCTCCGTCACCGCCTCCACGATCGCGCCACGGAACTGGCTCCGCACCTGCTCCCCGCGATCCGCGACGGCGAGAGAAACATCCAGGATGGCCTCGGACATCGTCCGCTCCCCGGCAGCCGCGGCGACGCCGGCAGCCGGGCCGGGTCCGCCGAACAGGGTCGGAAAGGCCGTCCGCCAGCCGGCCGCATCGATGGTTTCGCCGTTCATCACCGCTCGGGCGAGCACCCGCTGGGCGGGCGTGGCGTCGGCCAGCAGCTCAGCCGCGCGGGCGACGAGCGGGTCCGCCTGGATCCCGGCGTAGACGACCGTCCGCGCGTCACGAGCGGCGTCCTGGAATCTCACCAGGCGGTCTCCCCGAGCGCCACGAGCGTCGCCTGGGGGAGCGTGGAGAGCCAGTCGATGGCCCGATGCGGATCGGTGATGCGGGAAGTTTCGTCGCAGAGCCGATCAATGGCCGAAACCAGGGCCGCTGACGGCGTCGTCGAAGCCGATCGCTCGACGGCGACGGTTCGCAGCCGGGCGCCCCAAACCAGCTCGAGGTCATGGACGTACGTCCACTCCTCCTGGATGGTCTCGGCGAGCATGACGAGCGCGGCGATCGAGGTGATGACGCGTTCGACGAGGTCGGAGATGGGGCTCACGACTGACAGCGTACCCGGACGGGCCCGGGCCGAGGATCAGACGCTGCGCGACCAGCGAAGCGCGATTCGCGCGGGTCGGCTCAGCCTGGGTCGCTCGACACCGTCGAGGACGCGTTCGGCGCGCGCGCGCAGGGCCAGGAGCCGCTTGTGCGCTGTGGTGTCCCAGGCCTTCGAGTAGGCTGCCGTCGCGGCACGCCGGATCAGGAGCGCCTCATCGCGCCGGCCGGTGTGCTCCAGGGAAGCGACGCGCTCGAGCACCTCGCGGTAGAGCTCGGGCAGGCCCTGGGCCACGGAGTTGGCTTCCACGTCCCCAATTATCGAAGCCGGCCTCGCCGGCGGGAATAGCCCGCAGGTCCCACCCGAGGACCGGCATTCGGTTGATCGAGGACCGGCATTCGGTTGATCGCTCGGCCGTGGGCCGGTGCCGTCAGTCGCCGCCGTGCCAACCCGAGCGGATCGAAAAACCATCGAACTCGCCGGTTGCTGCCATCCAGACGCTGCCGACGCGGTCGACCAGCGCGCTGACCGGCCCGCGTTCGAGCTCCACGCGGAGATCCTCGAGTGCGCTGCGCGGACCCTCGGCCACGACACGGACGCCGCCTCGCTCGTTGGCGACCCAGCCCGCGATGCCGAGCCGCCGCGCCGCATTGACGACGAAGACCCGGAATCCCACGCCCTGGACGGCACCGTGGACCGTTGCGTCGAGCCGGACATCCATCAGGCCGCGCTCGCGGCCGTCCAGTGGATGGCAAGGACGTCAAGGACCAGCTCCGGGCTGACATTGCCCTCGAGGCGTTCGGCGGCCGCATCCAGGCGTCCCAGCGTCGAGCCGATGTCCGTCAGCGTCACGGTCCCGGAGATCCGCTCGAGGTCGTCGGCGAGGTCCCGATCGCGGACGCTCGCGACAGCCCCGACGACCACGAGGCCCAGGTCACGGGTCAGCGTCCGCCAGATGTCGAGGAGCGCCAGGGCACCCCGACGACGCTCGGCTGCAGGGACGCGCGCCGTTCGCTCGGACCCGGACGCCGGTGCGCTGGCGGCCCCCTCCTCCGTGCCCGCGGCCGGGTCACCGGATGAGGTGCCGTCGCCGCCAAGGCTCGTCGACCCGGCGACGGGAGCCTGGGCGCCCGTCGGGAACGCCTGGGCCGCCCGCCCTCGCCCTCGCCCTCGCCCTCGAGAGCGCGGGGTGTCACTGATCCCGGACTCCACGGCCGCGCGCGCGGCACCGGCATCGAGGGCAAGGGTCATCTCGGCGGCGCGCAAGGCGAGCCCGCGTAGCCCGATCAAGCGCGACGTGAGGGCCGCCCCATGGAGATCGAGGAGCGTCCGGGCGATCTCACCGCGGATGACGACGGCCTCCGGCGCTCGAGCGTAGGCAATCGCGTGGCCGGGCCGGCCGTCGGTGATCCGGGCGAGGCGCGCCGCGGTCGGGGCATCGGAGACTCCCTGCTCGACGAGCACGGCCTCGACATCGCGCGGGCCCATCTGGCCGAGTCTCACGCGGGAGCTTCGCGACCGGATCGTGGGGAGGAGGCGCTCCTCGTCATCGGCGCACAGGATGATGGTCGTCCGGGCCGGCGGCTCCTCGAGCGTCTTGAGGAGCGCCGACTGGGCGTCCTCCGTCATCCGATCGGCGCGCTCGACGATCGCGACCCTGGCCCCACCTTCGACGGGCATGAGCGAAAGCTCGGCGACGAGGTCGCGAACGCCGCGGTCCTCGCGGCCTCCGATCGGGATCAGGGCCCCTGCCCCGACCGGGGCGAGCAGATGAAGGTCCGGATGGTTGGCGTGCTCGACCATCCGGCAGCCGCGACACGCGCGACAGGGCCGATCCGCGGCGCCTTCGTCGACGCACAGGAGCGCCGATGCGATGTCGAGGGCAAGCGTCGTCTTGCCGATCCCTCCCGGCCCCGCAAGGAGGACCGCGTGGGGGAGACCGGATTCGAGCATGGCCCGGACCGCGGCCACCGCCACCGGTTGACCGCGGGTGCGGAAGCCGTTCACGGACGTGCGCCGAGCGCGGTCCCGCCTAGCCGGCGGGCTCCGCGGGTTCGGCGGCCTTTCGGGTCCGTCGCTTCGGGGCCGCGTCCGAGGTCGATGCAGTTCCGTCCGCGGCCGGGGCCTTGGCAGGCGCGGGCTTGCGAACGGTTCGTCGCTTCGGCGCGGCTTCGGCCGTCTCGGCAGGCGCTCCTGCGCTCGCCGCCTCAGTGGACGCCGCCGGCTTGCGGACGGTACGTCGCTTTGGCGCAGTCTCGGCCGGCGCGGCCGCAACGGCGTCCATGACCGGCTCGACGACCTTCCGCGGCGCGCGCCGCCTGGGCGGCGCAGCCGCTTCCGGCCCTTCGACGACCGGCGTCGCCACAACCTCGCCGGGCGCGGCCGGGGCGTCACGTCGAGGAGCCGAGGCGCGACCGCCGAGCTGGGCTCGCAGCATCGCCTCGATCTCCGGCGGGACCTCGCTCCACGGCTCTTCCGGCGACCCGCCGCGGGGCGCCGTGCGCGGAGCGGGACGGTCCTGGCGGAAACGCTCCGGCTCGCGATTGCCGCGCGGCGCAGGCTCGGCGTAGCGCGACGGCCTGCCCTGGCCGCCGGACGACGATCCGGAGCTCGACCGACCGCCACCGTATCGTTCCCTGTCGACGGCCGAGGAGTACGAGCCACGGGCGCCTCGGCTCGAACCACCCCGACCGCCACCGGCGCCACCGCGGGTGTCGCGCTGGCGGCGCTCCGCGATCAGATACTCGGGGATCGGCGGCTCGTCGAAGTCATCCTCGTCGAGATTCGCGGGCGTAGCGGTCGGTAAAGACCCGGCGGCCGGCGGCGGCACGCCGATCTGCGAATCCCAGACCGATCCGAACGTCTGCACGACGCGCTTGGCGAGAGCCGGCAGGCGACCGGGTCGCGGCGCCGCGACCGGAAGGTCCTCGGCGTGGTCCTCGACCTCGTCGGTATCCGGACCGTCTTCAGGACCGGTTTCGACTCCGGCCTCGTCCGTGCCGACTCCGTCGGTGTGCCCTCGCCCACGACCTCGGCCCCGGCCTCCACGTCGCCGGCGGCGGCGGCGGGGTTCCTCGTCATCGCCCTCGGCGGGCTCTGCGCCGACGGCGTCGGGCGCGGCCTCATCCTCGGGAGCGTCGGCGGCAGCATCCGCGTCGGGGCTGACGCGAGAGGCAACGGACGAGGCGCGAGACAACTTCTCGCCGGGAAGCGCGACGAGCGGCGTGCCCCCGGAGGTGACGGCGCCCACCGGCCCCTCCTCCGGAGACGCAACCGTCCGGGCTCGGGAGCGGGACCGTGGCGCCGCGGCCACCGGCTCGACCTCGGCAGCCTTGCCGCGACCGCGACCTCGGCCGCGCCCGCGGCCGGTGCCTTCGCTGAGCTTGTCGGGGACCTCCGTCATCGACAGGTCCTCTTCGTCGTCCGCGACCCGGCGGCCGGAACGGGAGGACCCCTTCTCGACGCGGGCGATCTGGGTGATCTCGGTGAACTGGTCAGCGACCTCGATGAGGTCCGAGGAGGTGTTGCCGCGGAAGCTGATCACCTCGACGCGGACGCCCATCTCCTGCACGGCGCGGATCGCCGGGGCGAAGTCTCCGTCGCCCGACACGACGATCGCGATGTCGAGGTTCCTGGCCGTCTTCATCATGTCGACGACGAGCTCGATGTCGAGGTTGGCCTTGACCTTGCCGTCCCCGTACTTGCGGATGTCCTTGCTGACGACCTTGTAGCCGTGCCGGCGCAGGAAGTCGTGGAAGTTCCGCTGATTCTCGTTGTCCGGGTCCAGTCCGGTGTACGCATAGGCGCGCACCAGGTCCCGGCCCGCGGATGCCGTCTTGAGCAGCGTGACGTAATCGATGTCCACGCCGGCCGCCTTGGCCGCGTAGAAGATGTTCGCCACGTCTACATAGACGGCGACGTTCTTGCCCACAGATTCTCCTATTCGTTGCGACGCGACGGCCGGCCAGCCGGCTCGAGCGTCACCTCATTTGGGACGGCGGCCGCCGGCTCCCGCCGGCGCCAACGTGCGCCCCATGCGCGGACCCAGCTCGATGAAGCCTCGTTCCTCCCATCGGGCCCGCTCGATGGGATCATCGGGCCGCGGCGCCTCCACGGATGCGCAGCCCTTGTTGGCAGCGGATCGGAGTGCCTCCGCGAGGAGAACCTCCGTCACCGCGTCTGGATCCGCGCCGGGACTTACCGCCAGGAGATCGATCGACCCGATGTAGCCACCGGCTCGAACAGAAGGACGGATCGCGAGGACCGCGCCGCCCACGACCTCCCGTCGCCGTTCCGCGACGAGGATGCTCGCGTGGGGCAGGTAGACCAGCTGGCGAAGCATGTCCGCGGCATCGAGCGCCGTGCCCGAACCGCGTCCACCGATCTGGTCGCCGCTGAGCGCGACGAACCGGTCGATATCCGTGATGCGGGCTGCTCGGACCGTGTACTCCACGCCGCCGCTGCTACCTCGAAATGGGTGGCGCCGCCACGATGCTCCCAACCTCGACCGGACCGCGATCGAGATACCTTCGGAGCCGCGGACCGCACGGGACGCGAGCAAATTGCTCGAAGAACCGACCCGGGTCGCGGCGTTCGATGTTGCAATCGGTGCGCCGACGCCTATCATACGTCATCGCTTCGGCGGCAACCTGCGCGCCGCCCGTGCTTGAGACCGGGCCGCCTCCCGCAACGCACCATGACTCGCGTCCCCGGCCCCCCTCGGAGGCCGCCGCATTCGAGCTTCGGGCGCCGGGAAGTGGACCGGCGCCCCGGCCGGGATCGACAGGTGAGCATCGACCGAGCGTCGCCCGAATCGCGGGCGACCAATCTGAGGAGGACCTGTATGAAGTTCAGCAAAGTAGGGGCGATCGTCGCCGTGTCCGCGCTTGCGTTCTCGGCATGCTCGTCGAACGGCGCATCGCCGGCGGCCGGCAAGACGATCTCGATCGGCACCGAGCTGCCGATGAGCGGCGGCGAGACCGCCAACGGCGTGCCGACCCAGAACGGTGTCAAGCTGGCGATCAAGCAGGCCAACGCGGCCGGCACCGTTCCCGGCTACACCATCACGCTCAATGGCCAGGACGACGCCGTCAACGGCGCCCACGACTCGGCCCAGGGCGGCAAGAACATGACCTCCCTCGTGAACGACCCGAAGGTCGTCGGCGTCGTCGGTCCGTTCAACTCGGGTGTTGCCCAGGTCGAGATCCCGATCAGCAACGGCGCCGGCCTGCTCATGTGCAGCCCGGCCAACACCAACACCGGCCTGACCTACCCGCCGGACGCGGCCCAGTACCGGACGACCAACCCCGAGAAGATCGCGTACGTGCGCCTCGCCGCCCCGGACAGCATCCAGGGCCCGGCCGGTGCCGATTACGTCTATGACGACCTCAACGCGCACTCGGTCTACATCCTCGACGACACCGAGACCTTCGGCGTCGGCGTCGGTGACAGCTTCGAGGCGGAGTTCAAGGCCAAGGGCGGCTCCGTCGTCAAGCGCGACAGCGCCCCCAAGTCCACGACTGACTACACCCCGCTCTTCACCGCGGTCGCCAGCCAGCATCCCGCGGCGGTCTACCTCGCCGGCACCACGCCGTCGGGCATGGGCCTGGCGCTCAAGCAGGGCCGGAGCGTTTCCGGCTTCGAGACCATCCCCTTCATGGGTCCGGACGGCGTCGCCGACCTCGGCGACTCGACCACCCAGGGCTCGACCATCAACATCGCCGGCGCGGCTGCGGCGAACGTCTACGGCACCGTTGCCGGTATCCATGACATCCCGGACGCGGCGAAGTTCACCGCGGACTACAAGGCCGAGTTCAACACGGATCCGGGCGCGTACAGCGCCATCGCCTACGCCTGCGCGCAGGTGATCATCGACGGCATCAAGAAGGCCGTCGCCGCGGGCACGACCGACAACGCGGCCATTCGTGAAGCGGTTCGAGCCGGCGCAACCGCCGCCGGTAACAAGGTCACGACGGTCATCGGTGACGTCTCGTTCGACAAGAACGGCGACACAACTGCTCCGTACATGTCCTTCTACAAGGTCGACATGACCCTCAACAGCGGCGCCGGCGGCTGGACCTGGGTCAAGCAGCAAGCGTTTACCGACCCGAACGCCGGGTAACCTCGCAGTAGTGGAGGCCGGGGAGTCACGCTCCCCGGCCTCTTTCATACCCGCACTTCACGGTCCCCGCCCCCAGGTGATGCCGGAACCATGAATTCCCCGATCGCCAAGAAGCTGCGCCCGATCCTCATCCTCGTCGTTGCGCTCGTCCTTGCGTTCCTTGCGCTCGGCGTGCCGCAGTTCGTGAACGCGATGACGCTCGGAGCGATCTACGCCCTCGTGGCCCTCGGGTACACGATGGTCTATGGCATCATCGAGCTCATCAACTTCGCCCATGGCGATGTCTTCATGGTCGGTGCGTTCATGTCCCTGTGGATGCTGACCGTCCCGCTCGGGCTCGCGGACCGACCGATCAACGATCCCCTGACGCTGACCGGCGTCCTCCTGATCGTCTTCGTCGTCGTCATGTTGGTGATGGGCGTGATCGGCGTCATCATCGAACGCTTCGCCTACCGGCCTCTCCGACACGCGCCTCGCCTTGCACCCCTCATCACCGCGATCGGGGTGTCGTTCATCCTCGAGAACATCATCCAGTCGCTGTTCGGGCCCTCTCCCCACCCGACGCCGCAGATCTTCCCGAAGGTCGATCTCCTGACCCTTGGCTCGATGAACTTTTTCGGCTTGAACGTGGAGGGCGGCACGATCCGCGCCCTGAACACGTTCATGGTCATCGCGGCCATCGGGCTCATGTTGGCGCTCCAGGTGTTCGTCGGACGGACTCGCCTCGGTCGGGCCATGCGGTCGACGGCCCAGGATCGCGAAGCCGCCGAGCTCATGGGCGTCGACATCAACCAGACGATTGCCATCACCTTCTTCATCGCCGCCGCCCTCGCGGGCGCCGGCGGCATCATCAACGGGCTCTACTTCGGCAGCGTCCAGTTCCAGCTCGGCTTCTACTCCGGGCTGAAGGCGTTCACCGCGGCCGTCCTCGGGGGCATCGGCAACACGACCGGCGCCGCGATCGGTGGCTTCACGATCGCCTTCATCGAGGTGTTCGCCGTGGATCTCGGATACTCGCGATGGTCGGAGGTCGCGGTGTTCACGGTACTGATCCTCGTCCTCGTCTTCCGGCCCAGCGGCTTGCTTGGTCAGCCCGTGGGTGAGCGCGCATGAAGGCGCAGTGGGCGAGGCTGAGGGAGCTCTCGGGCGCGCACCGGTCCATGAGCGTCCTCGTCGGATGGGCCATCATCGGCGTGCTGCTGCCCTTCATCGTGACCCTCCCGCCGTTCAGTGCCTTCCAGCCGCAGATCGTGTGGGTCGACGGTTTCGCGATCTCGGGGATCTACATCCTGCTGGCGCTGGGGCTGAACGTGGTCGTCGGCCTGGCGGGCCTCCTCGACCTGGGCTACGCCGCCTTCTTCGCCATCGGGTCGTACACGTTCGCCTTCGCCTCGTCACCCCAGGCGATCACCCACCTGAATATCCCGTTCTGGCCGATGCTGCTCGTCGGTGCGCTCGTCGCGGCCACGTTCGGCGTCTTGCTGGGCGCGCCGACCCTGCGATTGCGCGGCGACTACCTGGCGATCGTGACCCTCGGCTTCGGCGAGATCGTGCCGGCCATCTTCCTGAATGCCGACAAGTACACCCGTGGCACGAACGGCATCGGCGGCGTCCGCCAGCCGAGCTTCCCGGGCGTCGACTTCAGCTTCATCAACCCGTTTCCGTACTACGTGACGATGATCGTGATCCTGGCGGTGGTGATGGTCCTCATCTACAGGTTGCAGGGCTCCCGCCTTGGTCGCGCCTGGATGGCGATCCGCGAGGACGAGCTGGCGGCCGCCAGCAGCGGCGTCAACACCGTCACTACCAAGCTGCTCGCGTTCGCCCTCGGTGCCTCGACAGCCGGATTTGCCGGCGTGTTCAACGCCGCGAAGCTCGGCAACGTCACGCCTGACCAGTTCGGGTTCACGGTCTCGTTCACCGTCCTGGCCATGGTCGTCCTCGGTGGCATGGGCAATGTCTGGGGCGTCGCCATCGGAGCCTTCGTCCTGTACACGATCCAGAGCGTCCTCCTGAAGGAGCTCAACCAGTTCTTCCAGGGGCAGCACATCCCGATCCTGGAGAACATCAACTTCGTCGAGTACCAGTTCCTCCTCTACGGCCTGGCGCTCGTCCTCATGATGCTGCTGAGACCCGAGGGGCTCTTCCCGAACGTCAGGCGCCGCCAGGAACTCCACGAGACACCGGCCGAGGGAACCGAGGCGCCATCCGCGCCGGAGATCGGCGAATGACCGCCGCCGTGACGGCGCCGGCGGGCGAGGTGGACGCCATACTCCGGGCCGAGCAGGTCACCAAGGCGTTCGGCGGCCTCGTCGCCGTTCGTGAGGTCGACCTGGTGATCCCTCGCGGCTCGATCATCAGCATCATCGGGCCCAACGGTGCCGGGAAGACGACGTTCTTCAACGTGATCGTGGGCATCCTCGATCCGACATCGGGCTTCGTATCGATCTCCGGTCGACGGATGGTCGGGCACCCGGTCCGGGCCTGGCTCGAACCGATCATCTGGGTCCTGCCGTCGGTGATCCTCGGCCTGTTCGCAGCCCTGATCGGCGCCACCACGGCGTCCGACCAGCTGACGGCCCTCGGCGTGCTGGCCGCGATCCTGGGCCTGGTCGTCATGTTCCTTGCCGCCATCGTCCGGCCCGCCTGGTACCGGCGTCTCGTCCGGGCGGCGGGCGTCTTCCGCAGCGCGAGCCCCAACGACATGGTCCACGCCGGTATCGGCCGGACCTTCCAGAACATCCGGCTCTTCGCCAACATGAGCGCCCTCGAGAACGTGCTCGTCGGCATGCACACCAAGCTCAGCGCGAACATGGTCGATGCCCTGCTGAGCACGCCGAAGGCGCGTCGCGAGGAGGTCTGGGCCGAGGCGCGCGCGCAGGAGCTGCTCGGCGTCGTCGGGCTCGCCGGTCGCGGAGAGAGCCTCGCCCGGAACCTGCCGTACGGAGACCAGCGCCGGCTGGAAGTGGCCCGCGCTCTCGCCAGCGAGCCATCGCTGCTGCTTCTGGACGAGCCGACCGCCGGCATGAATCCACGGGAAACCGAGGAGATGATGGCGCTGATCAAGAAGCTCCGATCTGAGCTGGGGTTGTCGGTGCTCCTGATCGAGCACGACATGCGCCTCGTCATGGGGATCAGCGATCGGATCACGGTCCTCGACCACGGCGAACGCATCGCCGAGGGCACGCCGGACGAGATCCGGGCCGACCCGAAGGTCATCGAGGCCTACCTCGGAAAGCCGGCCGAGGCATGACCTCGCCGACCCCGGCCACGACGCCGGCCACCGCTCCGGCCGCTGCCGAAAACCTCCTCGAGCTGAGGGACGTCCACACCTATTACGGACGGATCCACGCCCTCCAGGGCGTATCGATCACGGTCGGCCGGGGCGAGATCGTGACCCTGATCGGCGCCAACGGGGCCGGCAAGACGACGATCCTCAAGACCATCTCCGGCCTGCTCCACGCCCGCGAAGGCAGCGTCCACTTCGAGGGCGCTGACATCACCAAGCGACCGGCCCACGAGCTGGTCCGTGCCGGCATCGGGCACGCGCCGGAGGGCCGGCGGATCTTCTCCCGCCTGACCGTCCTGGAGAACCTCCAGATGGGCGCATTCACGCGGAGCCAGGCCGACGCGAAGGTCGATCTCGAGCGCGTCTTCGGCCTGTTCCCGAGGCTCAAGGAGCGCACGTCGCAGAACGGCGGCTCGCTCTCCGGCGGCGAGCAGCAGATGCTGGCCATCGGCCGGGCCATGATGGCCCGCCCCCGGGTGCTTCTCCTCGACGAGCCGTCCCTCGGCCTCGCCCCGATCCTTGTCCAGCAGATCTTCTCGATCATCACCGAGATCAATGCGGCGGGCACCACGATCGTCCTCGTCGAGCAGAATGCGCTCCAGGCGCTCAACGTCGCCCAGCGCGGCTACGTCCTCCAGAACGGCCGGGTGATCCTGAGCGACACGGCATCCCAGCTCGCGGCGAACGCCGACGTCAGGCGCGCCTACCTGGGCGAGATCTAGCGGGCCGTCCGCGACGGGCAGGGCGTCGTGAACCCGGCACCCGACGAGAGGCCGGAACCCGTCAGGGTCAACGGCTCCGGCGGACGCACGCGTGGGGCGCAGACCGTCCTCGCGCTACTCATCACGTTCCTCGTCCTGGCGGTCGCGAAGCCCTGGGGATCACTCGAGGTCGGAGTCGACACGCTGCCCCAGCTCGGGACGACCACGCCGTCGAGCGACATTGCCGTCGCCAGCCCGTCACCGACAAGCGCATGGCCCTGGGACCCGAACGCGACCTCATGTCTGGGGCCGAGCGGCCTCGTGGTCGTGACGCTGGTCCGCTGGCCGGGTCACGAGGTGCGGACCTGGCAGCCCGCGACGGCGGCGCTCAGCGAGGAGCAGGCCGCCGTCGCGACCGACCCGATCGTCGTCCGCTCGTCACACATCGTCGGGCTCGGCATATGCCGGATCGAGACGCGCAGTGGCGCGGCCTTGACCGCCGCTGCACAGATCGTGGACGTGGTCCAGCTCGGTGCCGGGGCTCCGCCCGGCGCGCGCCGCGAACTCGGAGCGCCGAGCCGGATCTCCGTCGACCAACCGAATCCGTATCTCGGCATCCTGTACGGGCCGCCGGCGCCGGTCGAGACCCCGGACCCGTTGCCCTTGCCGACGTTCGAGTCCGGAAACCCCCCATCGCCGGCCGGAGTCACGCCGCCAGGCAGCAGCGACAGCTCCCCGAGCTGGGCGCCGGGCTCGTATGCCGTGGGAATCCAGTTCCCGAGCCGCGGGCCCGAGACGCTCCTGTGGGTGGCGGTGACCGTCGTCCCGGCGACCGGCGAGCCCGACTGATCGCCTTGGACTGAAGCCAACCCTTTCCGTGCGCGCCGGCGACCTCGTTCGTGACCTGTGTCAGCGACGCTCCGGATCCCGGCGGATGTCGTAGGCCGCCCGAGCGAGCATCGCGAGGCCGACCCCGACCACCCACAGCCCTGGACTCTTCGTGAAGACCTCGGTTGGCGCCGCGAAGGAGAAGGCCCGGAGCAACGTCAGGTCGATGATCCGGATCAGGAGGGCGAGCCAGCCGACGACCGCGAGCAGCGTGTACGCGGGCCACCGGTCGGCCGCGACCGGACGCTCCGTCGCGTACGGCAGGGTCACCACCGCGAGCGTGGCCAGGGCCACCACGAAGACGACGATCCCCATGCCTTCGAACGCGTTCCCGCCGAGCTGGGGGAGTCCATTGACGCCACCGACGCTCCACCACGGGAGCAGGCAGCCGGCGAGGATGACGATGGCGCCGAACGCGGCGAGGATGCGGGCCCGACCAACCGGGCGGCGATGCACGCTCATTCCGGCGTCGTGTAGACCTCGGGCTTGAGAACGCCCACGAAACGAAGGTTCCGATAGAGCTCGCCGTAGTCGAGCCCGTAGCCGACGACGAACTGGTCCGGGATCGTGAAGCCCGTGTAATCGACCGGGATGTCGACGAGCCGGCGGGCCGGCTTGTCGAGGAGCGTGCAGATCCGGAGCGAGGCAGGCTTCTTGCCGCCCAGGTAGCGGATCAGGTAATTGAGGGTGAGGCCCGTATCGATGATGTCCTCGCAGATGAGGACGTCCTCGCCCTCGATGCTGGCCGAGAGGTCCTTCAGGATCCGGACCAGGCCGGAGGACTCCGTCGTGGTCCCGCCGTACGACGAGACTTCCATGAGGTCGATCCGGAGGGGCAGGGCGATCGAGCGCATCAGGTCGGCCATGAACGGCAGCGAGCCCTTGAGGACGCTCACCAGCGTCAGCTGGCGGCCAGCGTAGTCGGCGCTGATCTGCGCCCCGAGCTCGCGAATGCGGGCCTGGATGCGGTCCTCCTCGAGCAGGATCTCGCCGATATCCGCCGTCAGATCCGTGGGAACCCTCATCGATCGACGCGTGCCTCCTGGGTGGCCGAAACGGGGACGGGCCTCCGGACGCGACGCCGGTTGGGTGTGACCGGGTCGGTCGACACGGCGGATGCCTCGGCCGGACCGGCCTTGAATTCCTGGCGAACGCGATCCGGAACGACCTGCCCCAATGTACCCGACAGCGAGTCGGCAAGTGCCAGGCGCCCGTACTTGAGCATCATCGCCCGGAAGTCCCGGGCGTAGAAGAGCTTGATGTTGATGGCCGGGTAGAGCTCTCGAAGACGTCGGAGCTTGCGATTCTTCTTTCGAACGAGCCGCTGCTTCAGCGTCGTCATCTCGAGGTAGAGATCCAGCTCGGGCAGGTAGAAGTCGGGCGAGAAGCTCTCGACGACGTCACCGTCCAGGTTCCAGAGGATCGGGAACGTCCTCGGCTCGTACTCCCAGCGAACGGCATAGAAGTCGAGAATGCGGGCCATTTCCGCCTCGCTCCCATGCGCAAACACCGGCCATCGCCGGCCGCGCCCGTCGAGCCCGACCGGACCCGATGCTCCGGGAACGTTCGCCGGCTCCGCGGGCGCGATGACGGTCGTGGCAGGCAGTACGCCTGCCTCGCTCTGCGGGGCGCTCGGGCCACCGGTCGGATGCACGCCGAAGCCCGTCATCGAGCCCGCCGGGACCGCTGGTCCGAGTGGGCCGAGGCCCCACGCTCCTCGACCAGGGTCCGAAGGTCGCCGGTCCAGCCGTCGAGCAGCCGGTGCATCTCGATGACGTCGTCGGAGCTCACCGCGTCCGGGCGATCGAGACCAGGGTCCTCGGCATGCGCCGGATCGGCCAGGAACCCGAGCGTGGTGCTCCGGCACGCGGCGCACTCGATCTGGACGAACGTCATGTCCTCGCGGCGGGCGAGAAGGCGGATCCGTTCGGCGGGGACGGGCTCGTCGCAGACGGTGCAGGGCATCCCGTCCGGGAACGCGCTAAGGAGGTCGCGAGGATCCATCCGTCGGGAGTGTAGCGGGTCCCGCGATCGGGCGACGCCGCCGGGGTCAGGTTGTCCCGGATACCCCCAGGGAGTATCATCGGACGTCGGAGCCGCCGCCAGTGCGGCTTCCAGGAGATCCGACCGCGCATGACCACCACCCACGACCACGGCCCGATCGCCGGCGCCGAGAACTTCCGTCACAGCTACTCGAAGGACAAGGCCCAGCTCGTCCGTCGTCTTGCCCGGATCGAGGGCCAGGTTCGCGGGATCGCCCGGATGATCGAGCGCGAGGAGTACTGCGTCGACATCCTGCAGCAGACGTCGGCCCTCAGGGCCGCCGTCGATTCGCTGGCCATCCTGGTCCTCGAGGACCACGTCCAGGGATGCGTGCGCACGGCCGCGGAGCACGGCGACGCGGAACGCTACGTCGAGGAGGTCGTCGACGTCGTGCGCCGGACCCTCGGCCGCCCCGTCCGGGGTGGCACGAAAGCCTGATCGGGCGCCGGTCCGGCGGACGGGTCGCGCGCGGATTTCGGCCGCGCCACTGCCTTCGATCCCGATCCATCCGCGCCAGTTATCCACGCGCCGTTGCCACGATCGCACGCGAAGGTGGATAACCCCGTTGACGTCGCGCCGCGCCACTTCTACCGTCCTCCTTCCGCACCGGTCGGCACCGGGGAGCGTCGTGCGCGACGGGCCAGGGGAAACCCGGCCACGAAACGGACCGCAGGGCGAGAGACCGACGCCGCGGCTGCGAAGAACACGGCGTCGCCGGGGGCGGCTCTCCGTGGCGGTACTGCGGCCCCGTGAGGGGAGGAACGCCTGATCCGCCAGCGAGAACCGCTCCCGACGAGCGTCGACGGTCTTCCCCGCCTCCCGCCGGCGTACGACCGGGCGCTCGATACCTCGCTCCGGGCCCTCGCAGCCTCCGGCGTCATCCCCGACGGCCGGGCGCGCGGCCTGATCGACGCCCACGTGCGGCTGCTCCTCGCCTGGAACGGGGCGATCAACCTGACCGCAATCACGGCGCCCGGAGACATTGCCCGCCGCCATGTCGCCGACAGCCTCGCCGCGCTGCCGCTGCTCGCGACGCGTCCGACGAGATCGATCCTGGACCTGGGGAGCGGCGGCGGGTTCCCGGGGATCCCGCTTGCGGCGAGCCTCCCGTCCACGACCGTCACGCTCGTCGAATCCGTCGGCAAGAAGGCGACGTTTCTCGAAACCGTTATCCGGGCGCTCTTGCTCGAGGATCGCGTCAACGTTGCCGCCGCACGGGCCGAATCCCTCGCCCCCGGCCGATGGGATGTCGTGACCGCCCGGGCCGTAGGCAGCCTCGCGACGCTCGTCGAACTCGGACTGCCGCTCCTGGCCGATGGTGGCAGCCTGTTGGCGTGGAAGCGCGGCGACCTCGCCGGCGAGATGGCGGCCGCGGGCCGAGCGTCGGCCGCCCTGGGGGGATCCGTCCCGGTGTGGCGCCCCCATCCGGCAGATCTCGCGGCGGCGGCGACGCTCGATGGGCACGGCATCGTCTCCGTGAGGAAGGTGGCACCCACCCCGCCCGGGTACCCGCGCGATCCGGCAGCGCGGGCGCGGCGGGAATGGTGAGCGGCGAGCGGGATTGCGAGGGCCGATCAGGGGATCGCGGCCCCTCGAGCCCCTGCTACGCTGGCCGCCCATGCGAATCGCCGTCGTTTCGGATATTCATTCGAACCTCGTAGCCCTCGACGCGGTCATCGCTGCGGCGGGCGCCGTCGACGGCTGGTGGCACCTCGGCGATGTCGTCGGTTACGGGCCCGACCCGGATCGGGTGGTCGGGCGTCTCCGGGGCCTCGCGGCCGTGGGCAGTCAGGGCAACCACGATGCAGCGGCCGTCGGCGGCCCGGAGATCGACTGGTTCAACCCGGACGCCCGGCGGGCCATGGAATGGACCAGGGCGACGATCACACCGACCACGCGGGCATGGCTGGCCGACCTTCGACCGACGGTCGTGATCGGCGACGTTACGCTGGTCCACGGCAGCCCCCGCGATCCCATCTGGGAGTACGTGACCTCGGTCCCCGTGGCCCGGGCGAACCTCGCCGTGCTTTCGACGAGGATCGGCCTTCATGGACACACGCACCTGCCCATGGCGTGGCTCGAGGACGACGGCTCGGTCGAGGTTGTCAGTCCCAGCCACGGCTCGGTCCTGAGCCTGCGAGGACGGCGGGCACTGGTCAATCCCGGCAGCGTTGGCCAGCCCCGGGACGGCGACCCACGGGCCGCCTACCTCGTCATCGACACTGACGCGGACACGGTCACCTGGCGACGCGTCGAATACGACATCAGCACGGTCCAGGCAGCGATGCGCGAGGCCGGCCTGCCGGCCAGTCTCAGCGCTCGCCTCGGCGCAGGATTCTGATCCCGGCGCGATGAGCGGGAGCGGAGCGCCACTTCGCGGCAGGAAGATCGGCGATCGGCGCGTTCGGGTCGAGCGGCCGCATGCCCAGTATTTCCGCTGGAGCGGCAAGGGCACCATGACGGCCAAGGCCGCGGCCAGCACGCCGGCGACCGGGCTCGGGCACGTCCTGGCGACGATCCGCCACTCACTGCTCGGACGGCCTCTCGCGTCCGAGGAGGAGATCGGCGAGCGGCTGTCGAAGAAGAAGGCGCTCGCGATCTTCAGTTCGGACGCGATCTCGTCCTCGGCCTATGCCACCGAGGAGATCCTGCGCGTCCTGATCCTGGCCGGCGCGGCCGGACTCGTCCTCGGGCTCCAGGTCTCGATCGCGATCTCGGTCCTCCTGATCGCGGTCGCATTCAGCTATCGACAGGTATGCCTGGCGTATCCCAACGGCGGCGGCTCGTACTCGGTCTCGAAGCGGAACTTCGGACGGAACGTCGCGCTGGTCGCGGCCTCGGCCCTCCTCATCGATTACGTCATGACCGTGGCCGTGTCCACGACCTCCGCGGTGGAGCAGATCACGTCGGCACTTCCCGAGCTCATCGATCAGCGCGTGATCATCGGGGTCGTCGCGATCGCGCTGATCACGATCGGCAACCTCCGAGGCATCCGCGAGGCCGGCAACATCTTCGCGATCCCGACCTACCTCTTCGTCGGATCGGCGCTCCTCATGATCGCGATCGGCACGTTCCGCATCGTCATCGGCGGCGAACACTCGGACTTCGCGGCCACCGTCGTGACAGCGGGCAGCAAGGTGCCCGAACAGGTGGGGACCCTGCTCCTCCTCCGCGCCTTCGCCGCCGGCGCCGTCGCCCTGACCGGGACCGAGGCCATCGCGACCGGTGTGCCCGCATTCCAGCCGCCCGAATCGAAGAACGCCGCGACGACCCTTGCCGCGATGGCGGCGCTGCTGGGGATCCTTTTCATCGGGATCACGTTCCTGGCCGTCAACTTCGGGATCACGCACCTCGATCTGCCCGAAAAGCAGACGGTGATCAGCCAGGTCGCCCGGCGGATCTACGGGACGGACACCATCCCGTTCTTCCTCTTCCAGTCCTTTACCGCGCTGCTGCTGTTCCTGGCCGCGAACACGAGCTTCAACGCCTTCCCGCGGCTGCTCGCGATCCTGTCCGGCGACTCGCACATGCCCCGGCAGTTCGGCCTCCGCGGCGACCGGCTGGCGTTCTCGTACGGGATCGTCGTCCTCGCCGTCGTCGCATCGTCGCTGGTCATCCTGTTCAAGGGCGAGACGCACCTGCTCATCCCGCTCTACGCGGTGGGCGTCTTCATCGACTTCACGATCAGTCAGGCCGGCATGATCCGTCACTGGCTGCGCGAGCGGCCCTCTGGCTGGCAACGGCGGCTGGCGATCAACGCCTTCGGGTGCGTCCTGACCGCCATCGTCGCCGTCGTGGTGACACTGGCCAAGGCCCCGGAATCGTTCATTGTCCTCGCCCTCGTCCCGTGCCTCGTAACGATGATGCTGTTCATCCGGCGGCAGTACGAAGGGCAGGCGAGAGAGCTTCACGTCGGCAACGATGTCGTCTTTGCCGGGCCGAACCGACAGCAGCGCGCGGTCGTCCCGGTGAACGGCATCAACCGGACGGTCGTCCAGGCCGTGACCTTTGCCCGGACGATCGCGGACGACGTCCGCGCCGTCTACGTGACCGAGGACAGCGAGGATGGCGAGGCCCTGCGGCGGCGCTGGGAGCGCCAGCTCCCGGGCGTGCCACTGGTGATCGTCGAGTCGCCCTACAGGGCAATCGTCGAACCGATCGTGGCATACCTCGATGTCCTGGCCGAGAGCTGGCCCCCCGACACGGACGCGCCGGTCACGGTGGTGGTACTGCCCGAGTACGTGGCCAAGCACTGGTGGGATCGGCTGCTGTATAACCAGACCGCAAAGCGGCTCAAGGCCGCCATCGTCGGCCGCGAGCACACCGTCATTGCCGACGTCCCATACCGGCGCGACCACTGACCGTGGGCGTACCCGGTTCGTGGTGAGACAGGGAGTGGGATGAGCGAAGGCGGGCGGCCCCAGCGCGGCCGCAAGCTCGCGGATCGCCGGGTTCGCGTGGAACGGCCCCACGCACCGTATTTCCGCTACACGGGTCCCGGTCAACTGGTCGCCAAGGCAGCGGCCAGCGCGCCGACGACGACGGGCGGCCGGGTCCTCGCGCGGGTGCGCTCGTTCCTCTTCGGCCGCCCGCTCGCGATGGAGGAGGAGGCGACCGAGCGCCTGCCGAAGAAGCAGGCGCTGGCAATCTTCAGCTCCGACGCCATCTCCTCCTCCGCCTACGCGACCGAGGAGATCCTCCGGGTTCTCGTCCTCGCCGGCGCCGCGGCGATCCTCGTCTCGATCGAGATCGCGATCGCTATCTCGATCCTGCTCGCGGTCGTCGCCCTGTCCTATCGACAGCTGTGCCGGGCTTACCCGAACGGCGGGGGAGCGTATGCGGTCTCCAAGGAGAACATCGGACCGCTGGCGTCGCTGGTGGCTGCTTCGGCGCTGCTCATCGACTACGTCATGACGGTCGCAGTGTCGACGGCCTCCGCGATCACGCAGGTCTACTCGGTGTATCCATTCATCTTCAAATTCCGCGTCGAGATCGCGATCATCTCGATCACCCTGATCACGATTGCGAACCTCCGCGGCCTCCGGGAGTCCGGCAACATCTTCGCCGTCCCGACCTACATGTTCCTGGGCCTGGCGCTGCTGATGGTCGGAGTCGGCGTCTTCCGGATCGCGACGGGCGGCGCCTATGACGTCGCCCAGCCCGACGCCGCGCCGTTCGACACGCAGCCGTTCGGGCTGTTCCTCCTGCTCAAGGCGTTCGCATCAGGATCGGTCGCCCTGACCGGGACCGAGGCGATCGCCAACGGCGTGCCGGCCTTCAAGCCGCCCGAGGCGAAGAACGCGGCCAACACGCTCGTGGCCATGGCCATCCTCCTGGGCGTGCTCTTCATCGGCATCACGGTGGTCGCCGACGGGTTCGGGATCCTTCCGACGCGCGAGGGCGGGCAGAGCGTTGTCGCGATCGTCGCGACGGTCGTGTTCGGGGCCGACTCGCCCCTCCTCTATGCCTTCCTGGCCGCGACCGCGCTGATCCTGTTCCTGGCGGCCAACACGAGCTTCAACGCCTTTCCCCGCCTCGCCGCCCTCCTGGCCGAGGACGGCTACATGCCCCGCCAGTTCAGCTTCAGGGGCGATCGCCTCGCCTTCTCCTGGGGGATCATCCTCCTCGCGGCGATCGCTGCTGGGCTGCTGAAGCTCTTCGAGGGCGATGTACATGCCCTCATCCCGCTCTACTCGGTCGGCGTGTTCGTCTGCTTCACGCTCTCGCAGGCCGGGATGGTCAAGCACTGGTATCGGGAGCGCTCATCGGGTTGGGGCTGGCGGGCGGCGATCAATGCCGTCGGGGCGGTCCTGACGGGGATCGTCCTGGTCGTGGTCGCGAGCGTCAAGTTCCGCGACGGGGCCTGGCTGGTCGTCATCCTGATCCCGACGCTGGTCCTCATCATGCTGTTCATCCACCGCCAGTACGCCCGGAGCGCTCGCGAGCTCAGCGTTCGACCGGACTTCGTGGCCCAGGCACCCGCACGCGAGGAGCGGGTGATCATCCCGGTGCCGGGTATCAACCGGGCGGTCATCCAGGCCGTCAACGTCGGTCGGTCGTTCTCCGACGACATCAGGGCGGTCTTCATCTTCGAGGACGCCGACGCCGTCGAGCGCGTCCGCACAAACTGGGAACGCCAGGTGCCCGGCGTTCCCCTGGTGGTGATCGAGTCGCCGTTCCGCGCGCTCGCCGGACCGTTGATCGCCTACCTCGACGTCCTCGACACTGGCTGGCCTGACGACAAGCCGGCGCCGGTGACGTTCGTCGTGATCCCGGAGTACGTCGCCAAGAGCTGGTGGGAGCGAGTGCTCTACAACCAATCGGCGCGGCGCCTCCGGACGAAGCTGCTCGGGCGGCCCCACACGGTCGTCGTCAACGTCCCCTACCGGCGCGATGATCCGGAGGCCTTCGAGTCGCCACGGCCACCCGGTTCGTCAGGCGCCTGACCCTTGTTCGCGGCGACCCCCTGGTCGCCGACCACGATCGGCACGCGTCGTGGTGGTATCGTGACCGCCGCGACGGCCCGGAACGGGCCCGGTACGAGCGGGGCCCGCAGTCCCCCTAGCCCAAGGCGGCCGACCAGACCGGTGTCCGAGACGCATCCTTCCGTATTCCACCGCGCGGTCATCGCCCTGGCCGGTGGCCCGGGCGACGCCCGGATCGTGCAGCTCGTGAGTGAGCTCGGCCGCCCGCTGAAAGCCGAGCTCGTGGCCGTCCACGTCGTGGAGATCGGCTGGTCGCTCCCGCTGGATGCTGATATTGCCGGCCGCTCGGAAGAGGCCCAGCGAATCCTGGACATCGCCGAGGCAACCGCCGAGGAGTCGAAGATGCGCCTCGAGCCGGTGCTCCTGCAGGCTCGGGACGTGGGGGCCGCCCTCGTCGACGAGGCCACGGAACGCTCGGCCGACCTCCTCGTTCTCGGCCTTCCGTACCGCAAGCGCTTCGGCGGCGACTTCGCCATCGGCCGAACGATTCCCTATGTCCTGAAGAACGCGCCGTGCGCCGTGTGGGTGGTGCGCGACCCAATCGCCGAGGAAGCAACGTGAAGATCGTGATTGTCGGGGCGGGCCGCGTGGGTGCCGTCCTGGCCGAGGCCTACGACACCGACGGCCACAACGTGGTCGTGATGGACCTTTCGACGCGCGCCTTCGACCGCCTTCCGGCCGAGTTCCGGGGCAGCGCCATCCGTGGCGACGGGACCGACGAGGACACGCTTCGTCGAGCCGGGGCCGCCGATGCCGACGTCTTCCTGGCGCTCACCGAGGGCGACAACCGGAACATCATGGCCGCGCAGCTGGCCACGGAGAAGCTCGGCATTGCGAAGGTCGTGGCGAAGATCAACGATCCGGTCCGCGCGGCCGCGTACGCGGACCTGGGCATCGCCACGATGTGCCGGACGACCATGCAGGCGGACGCCATCAGCGCGTTCCTCGGACTCGGGGCCCTGGGGCTGCCCGGCGTCATCCCGCCGACCGGCAGCCATCACGACGATCATGACCATGCGCCGCTCGCCGCGGCCGTCGATGCCGGCCCCCTGGCCGGCCGGGAGGCCTGAGCCATGTTCGTGCTGGTCGTCGGTGGCGGCAAGGTGGGCTACTACCTCGCCAAGGAGCTGATCGAGAGCGGCCACGAGGTGGTCGTCATGGAGAAGGACCGGGCGCGGGCGGACCAGATCGCCGACGAGATCGGCTCGATCGTCGTCGCCCACGACGGCTGCGAGGGCAAGTACCTCGGCCAGGCCGGCTGCGCACGGGCGAACATCGTGGCCGCCGTGACCGGTGACGACGAGGACAACCTCGTGATCTGCCAGATGGCCAAGCACCACTTCGACGTCCCCAAGACGATCGCCCGGGTCAACAACCCCAAGAACGAGGCCCTCTTCCGCCATCTCGGCGTCGACGAGATCATCAGCCCGACCCGGATGATCCTCGGCTCGATCGAGCAGGACATCCCGGTCCACGAGCTGCTCCACCTCGCGGCCCTGGGCGAGGGCGAGCTGGAGATCATCGAGGCCCACCTGCAGCCCGGATCGCCGGCGATCGGACGGACCACCGGAGATCTGTCCATGCCCCAGGGTTGTTCGCTGTTCGCTGTCGTCCGGGACGGAATCGCCACCCCGCTCCGCCCGGACATGACCCTGCGCGTCGGCGACAAGGTCATCGCCATCGGGCCGAGCGAGTGCAAGGCGTTCCTGCACGAGCAGCTGATCGGCGACCAGGAAGAGGTCCCGGCTTCCCAGGGCTGACCCGACACGCCCCGGCCGAGGCGTTTGGAGCGCGGCCTCGAGGTGCGCCGGGCGCGCCCTCCTGACATCCGTGACGCCCGCGCTGTGTCCGCGCCGTCCACTCGGGTTCGCGCCAAGATCTCGCCCCGATTACGGATCCGAACTCCAGGCTTCCTGGTCAAGATTCGGCAACCATCTTGACAATGGCATTGTCAGGGTTCTAGTCTTTCTCGTATCAAGTCCACGGTCCCCCGAGGACCACACGCAGCACAGGAGGTTCACGACATGACGATCGTGCGCCGGCCCTCCGCCCTCGGCAATTACATGACACTTCGCCAGGCGGTGGATCACCTTTTCGACGACGACGTCTTCCGCCCGTTCCGCTGGACGAACACTCCCCATGACGGCCCGACGCTCCCACTCGACGTGACCACGTCGGCCGACGAGCTCGCCATCGAGGCGTCGCTCCCCGGGATCAAGCCTGAGGACGTGGAGATCACCGTCGAGAACGGCACGCTGACCATCTCGGGCAAGACCGCCGACGAGCGGCGGGCCGAGGAGGGCAGCTATCTCGTCCAGGAGATCCGGCGCGGCACCTTCAGCCGCTCGGTGACGCTCCCGAACGGCCTGGAGCCCGACAAGGCGACCGCCACGTTCGAGCACGGCGTCCTGCGCCTCCGGATCCCGAAGGCCGAGCAGGTCAAGCCGCGCCAGATCCGCATCTCACCGGTCACCGATGCCAGCGCCAGCCGCACGGCCGACATCCCGGCCGAAACCCCCAAGGCGTGAGCGGGAGTCGGGGGAGCCCGTGCGCGTGACCATTCGACGCACCGATCCTCGTGATCCGGGCCGGCCGGTCTACGTCATCAGCGTGGCCGCCGGCATCGTCAGCGTCCATCCGAGGACGCTCCGGATCTATGAGGACGCCGGGCTGGTCTGCCCGGCACGGACTCCGACGAACATCCGGCTCTATTCCGAAAACGACATCCGGCGGGTCATGTGGATCCGCCACCTGACCCAGAACCTCGGCGTGAATCTCGCCGGCGTTCGCATCCTCTTCGAGCTCGAGGAGCGTCTCGGGACGCGAATCCTCGAGCACCTCTACGCCGAAGGTGCGGGGGCGGCCGATGGAGCGCCGGAAGGCGCTCCGGGGGCCGAGCCTGCCCCGGTCGGCGAGCCAGCCTGAACGCAAAGGATTAGGAGACCCAGATGGCCAAGCGACCGTCCAAGCCGGACGTCGAGCGGAACGAACCGAAAACCATTGAGCTGCCGCTCGTCGCGCTCCGGGAGACGGTCATCTTTCCGGAGATGATCGTGCCCCTCCAGGTGGGGCGGGACAAGAGCGTCGCCGCGCTGAACGCTGCGGTCGAGGCGGGCAGCCCCATCGCGCTCGTCACGCAGCGAACCGCGGACCAGGAAGACATCGGCGATCCAGCGGAGCTGTACGCCGTCGGGACGCTGGCGAAGATCGCCCAGGTCGTGCAGCTGCAGGACGGAACGGTCCGGGCGATCGTCCAGGGCCAGACGCGAATCCGCGTCCACGGCTTCGCCCAGACCGAACCGCATCTTCGGGCAATCGTCGAGGAGCTCCACGACACCACCCCGCCCGACGTCGAGATCCAGGCGCTGATGCGCTCGGTCCAGGCGCAGGTCGAGCAGTACGTCCAGGCAGGCGCGCCGGTACCGCCCGAGGCGGCCGTCGCAGCCAAGAACATCACCGAGCCGGGCCTCCTCGCGGACATGACCGCGTACAGCCCCGACATGACCACCGAGCAGCGCCAGGAGCTCCTCGAGACGGTCGACATCGTCGAGCGCCTCAAGCTGGTCTCCACGTTCCTGGCCCGCCAGATCGAGATCCTCGAGCTCAAGGGCAAGATCCAGTCCGAGGTCAAGTCCGAGATGGACAAGACCCAACGGGAATACATCCTCCGCGAGCAGCTGAAGGCCATCCAGCGGGAGCTCGGGGAGGACGACCCGCAGCAGGCCGAGACCAACGAGCTCCGCGACAAGGTCGAGGCGTCCGGGATGCCGGATGAGGTCAAGGCCCGGGCCCTCAAGGAAGTCGATCGGATGAGCCGGATTCCGTCCGCCTCGCCGGAGGTCGGCGTCATCCGGACCTACGTGGACTGGCTCGTGAGCCTGCCCTGGAACGTCACGACCGAGGATCGCTACGACATCAAGGAAGCCGCCAAGATCCTCGACGAGGACCATTACGGTCTCGAGAAGATCAAGGAGCGGATCCTCGAGTACCTCGCGGTCCGCTCGCTTGCGGATACGATCCGCAGCCCCATCCTCGCCCTCATCGGACCGCCCGGCGTCGGCAAGACATCGCTCGGCAAGAGCGTCGCCCGGGCGATGGGCCGCAAGTTCGTGCGGATGAGCCTCGGCGGCATCCACGACGAGGCGGAGATTCGCGGGCACCGGCGCACGTACATCGGCGCCCTGCCCGGCCGGATCATCCAGAACGTCAAGACCGCGGGCACGAACAACCCGGTCTTCATGCTCGACGAGATCGACAAGATCGGGATGGACTTCCGGGGTGACCCGTCGTCAGCGCTCCTCGAAGTCCTCGACCCCGAGCAGAACAACAGCTTCCAGGACAACTACCTGGAGGTGCCGTTCGATCTGAGCAAGGTCTTCTTCATCGCCACCGGCAACCTCATGGATCCGATCCCGGCCGCCCTCCGCGACCGGATGGAGATCATCCAGCTGCCCGGCTATACGCAGCGAGAGAAGATCGAGATCGGGAAGCGCTTCCTCGTTACGAAGCAGATGGAGCACCACGGGCTGAAGCCCAAGGACATCGAGATCACCGATGAGGCGATGACGGAGCTCGTCCAGGCGTATACGCACGAGGCGGGCGTCCGAAACCTGGAGCGCGAGATCGCCAACGTCATGCGCAAGGTCGCCCGGGGCGTCGCCGAGGGCCGCAAGCGCAAGACCATCGTCGACAAGAAGAAGCTCCTTCAGTACCTGGGACCACCGCGCTGGGAGTACGGCGAGCTCGAGACGGAGGACCAGATCGGCTCGGCCACGGGCCTGGTGGTGACGGAGGTCGGCGGCGACGTCGTCGCCGTCGAGGTGACCCGGATGGACGGCAAGGAGGACTTCATCCTCACCGGCCAGCTCGGCGAGGTCATGCGCGAGTCCGCTCGCGCCGGCCTGTCGTGGATCCGGACCCATGCCGCGGAGCTCGGCATCAGCCGGGAGACCTTCGAGAAGCAGACGCTCCATATCCACGTTCCGGCGGGAGGAATCCCGAAGGACGGACCCTCCGCGGGTGTCACGATGGCGACCGCGATGGTCTCGGCCTTCACCGGGATCCCCGTCCGGAAGGACGTGGCCATGACCGGTGAGATCACGCTCCGGGGTCGCGTCCTGCCGATCGGCGGGCTCAAGAGCAAGATCCTGGCCGCCCACCTGTCGGGCGCCAAGATGGTGATCCTGCCAAGGAAGAACGAGAAGGACCTGCGGGACATCCCGGACGAGATCCGGAAGTCCATCAAGCTCGTCCTTGCCGACTCGATGGACCAGGTGCTCGAAGCCGCGCTCCGGCGGCGGCCGAAGCCGCTCGCGGCTCCGGCGAAGTCGGAGTCCGGCTCCGGCGGGCCGAAGGCGCCCGATCCGGTTCGTCGACCGCCCTACCCCCCGACCGACCAGCCCGCCGTCGTCGTTTGACGAGGCCGTGAACGATGGTCGCCGTTGGGGCGGGCCATCCCTGCGTTGCAGCCTGCGCTCCCGCGCTCACGCACGTTCGAGTGCGTTCGCGGGGGTGCTCGTCTGCGCCTTGGGCTAGCCTCGCCCGAACGGCGAGATCTGGCACACGAAGGACCTGAGTCGTGGACGTCCGTGACTACTACCAGATTCTCGGGGTTCCGAGGACCGCCACGCAGGCCGAGATCAAGAAGGCCTTTCGAAAGCTGGCTCGCGAGAACCATCCCGACAAGAAGCCCGGGGACAAGGCCGCGGAGCAGCGGTTCAAGGATGTCAACGAGGCCAACGAGGTCCTCTCCGACGTCGACAAGCGAACGAAGTACGACCGCTTCGGCAAGGACTGGGAGGCGTACGAGCGCGCCGCCAAGGCCGGCGGGACCGCGGGCAGGGGCGGCCCGGCCGGGGGGCCTGCCGGTGATCCGTTCGGACCCGGTGGCCCGTTCGCCGGCTATGCCGGGTTCGGCGGGACCGGCGGCGGAGGCGGCAACGTTCGCTACGAGTTCCGCACGACCGGGGCCGGCCGAGGCGACGGGGGCGGCGATGCCGGCGGTTTCAGCGACTTCTTCGAGATGCTCTTCGGCAACACCGGCGGGAGCATGGCCCAGCAGAGTTCGCCGACGAGCCGGCAACGGGTCGCCCTCAGGCCGGTCGAGGCAACCGCGGAGATACGCCTGGAAGAGGCATTCCACGGGGCATCGAGAATTGTCGATGTCGGCGGCCGTCGCCTCGAGGTATCCATCCCTCGCGGCGTCGATACCGGGAGTCGCGTCAAGCTGACGGGCAAGGGCCCGGACGGACGGGACCTGGTCGTGGTCATCAAGCTGGCGCCCGACCGCGTCTTCACCCGGCGCGGCGCGGACCTCGAACGGGAGGTCCCGGTGACGCTCCGCGAGGCGCTCCTCGGGGCCGAGGTCACAGTCAGGACGCTGAAGGGTCGTGTCCTGCTGACCCTGCCGGCCGGCACGCAGAACGGCAAGACGCTTCGCCTGACCGGCCAGGGGATGCCCCGACTCAAGGGTGGCGCGACCGGCGATCTCTACGTCAAGGTCAGGGTGATCCTGCCGACAAATCTCTCCGACGAGGCGAAGGAGGCAGCCGGGGCCTTCCTCGACCTCGCCGCCCAGCCGGATCCGCGGGCCTGAGCGGCCTCTCACAAGCACATCGAAGACCAGGAAGCCGAGACGAACATGCAACTCGATCGATTTACCCAGAAGGCCCAGGAGTCCGTCCTCGCAGCACAGCAGCTCGCCGAGCGCCTGGAGAGTCCGGTGCTCGACGCGGAGCACCTCCTGAGCGCGCTCGTGGAGCCGGACGACGGTGTGCCCGCGGAAACCCTCCGCCGGCTGGGCGTCGACCTGCCCGCCTTCCGCGGCGAGCTCGCCGCGATCCTTGCCCGCCGGGCCAAGATCCAGGGCGGCTCACTGGCGCTGGATCCACGCGCCAAGCGGGTCGTCGACCGGGCCCAGGAGGAGGCGCGGCGACTCGGTGACGAGTACACGTCCACCGAGCACCTGCTCCTGGGCATTGCCGAGGTCGGTGGCGAGGGCCAGAAGCTCCTCGACGGCAACGGCGCGAATCGCGAAGCGATTCTCGGCGCCCTGGCCTCGGTGCGGGGCGGCCAGCGGGTGACCTCGCCGAACCCCGAGGGCACCTACCAGGCCCTCGAGAAGTACGGCCGCGACCTGACGGCCGAGGCGCGGGCGGGCAAGCTCGACCCGGTGATCGGCCGGGACGAGGAGATTCGGCGGGTCATGCAGGTCCTGTCACGCCGGACCAAGAACAACCCGGTCCTCATCGGCGAGCCGGGGGTCGGCAAGACGGCCATCGCGGAGGGCCTGGCCCAGCGGATCGTCCGGGGCGATGTGCCCGAGGGACTCAAGGACAAGCGGGTCGTCTCGCTCGACCTCGGGGCGCTCATTGCCGGAGCCAAGTTCCGGGGCGAGTTCGAGGAGCGCCTGAAGGCGGTCCTCAAGGAGATCAAGGACGCCGAGGGATCGGTCATCCTCTTCATCGACGAGCTCCACACGGTCGTCGGCGCCGGGGCGGCCGAGGGCGCCATGGACGCCTCGAACCTGCTCAAGCCGATGCTTGCCCGCGGCGAGCTGCACACCATCGGCGCGACGACCCTCGACGAGTACCGCAAGCACATCGAGAAGGACGCCGCCCTGGAGCGGCGCTTCCAGCCGGTGATGGTCGATCAGCCGACGGTCGAGGAGACCATCTCGATCCTGCGCGGCCTGCGGGAGCGCTACGAGGTCCATCACGGCGTCCGGATCACCGATTCGGCGCTCGTCGCGGCGGCGACGCTCTCCAACCGCTACATCACCGAGCGATTCCTGCCCGACAAGGCCATCGACCTGGTCGACGAGGCCGCGTCCCGCCTGCGGATGGAGATCGATTCGATGCCGATCGAGCTCGACGAGCTCGAGCGCCGCCGGATCCAGCTCGAAATCGAGCGCGAGGCACTCCGCAAGGAGACCGACGACGCCTCGAAGGCCCGACTCGAGGCGCTCGAGAAGGAGCTCGCGGAGATCGCCGAGGAAGCCGGCGCGATGAAGCAGCGCTGGGAGGCCGAGAAGGCTGCCATCGCCGCGATCCGGGCCACGAAGTCGGAGCAGGAGCAGCTCCAGGTCCGCATCGAGCAGGCCGAGCGCGAGGCCGACTATGAGCGCGCTGCCGAGCTCAAGTACGGCACCCAGCGGGAGCTTCAGGAACGGATGCAGGGGCAGGAGGCGGCGATCGCGGCCCTCCAGGGCCCCAATGCCCTTCTCAAGGAGGAGGTCACGGCCGACGACATCGCCGAGATCGTCGGCTCATGGACCGGCATCCCGGTCTCGCGCCTCATGGAGGGCGAGATGGCCAAGCTCATCCACATGGAGGAGCGCCTGCACGACCGGGTGGTCGGCCAGGACGAGGCAATCGCCGCGGTCGCCGATGCCGTCCGCCGGGCCCGTGCCGGCCTGAAGGACCCCAGACGGCCCATCGGCTCGTTCCTGTTCCTGGGTCCGACCGGCGTCGGCAAGACCGAGCTTGCCCGCGCCCTCGCCGCATTCCTCTTCGATGACGAGGGCGCGATGGCCCGCATCGACATGAGCGAGTACATGGAGAAGTTCAGCGTCTCACGTCTCGTCGGCGCGCCACCCGGCTACGTCGGCTACGACGAAGGCGGGCAGCTGACCGAGGCGGTCCGACGGCGGCCGTACCAGGTCGTCCTCCTCGACGAGATCGAAAAGGCGCACCCGGACGTGTTCAACGTCCTCCTCCAGGTCCTCGACGATGGGCGGCTCACCGACGGGCAGGGCCGGACGGTGGACTTCAAGAACACGGTCGTGATCATGACCAGCAATGTCGGCTCACAGGTGATCACCTCCTTCGCCGGACGGGCCGAGGATCACGATGCCTACGAGGCGATGAAGCGACAGGTCACCGATTCCCTGCGCCAGCAGTTCCGGCCGGAGTTCCTCAACCGCGTCGACGAGGTCATCGTCTTCCACGCCCTGACCGACGCCGACCTGGTGGCGATCGTGGACATCCTCCTCGCGGACCTGCAACGCCGGCTCGCGACGCAGGACCTCACGCTGGAGCTGACGCCGGCCGCGAGGGCCCTCATCGCCCGCGAAGGCCACGACCCGTCGTACGGGGCACGGCCACTCAAGCGGACCATCCAGCGACTCGTGGAGAACCAGTTCGCGCGAGCCCTGATCGAGGGTCGGTTCAAGCCCGGTGACACCGTCGTCGCGGATGCCGACCCGATCGGGTCGACGATCGTCTTCACCTCGGGCGACGCGACAGTCGTCGCCGACGCCGGCGACCGGCGTGATGCGCGGGCGGCGGACGATGCCGGTCGCGCGGTTGGCGCCGGCTCGGGCCGCGGTCGGGCTGGAGCCGTCCTCGACCTCCCCGAGACGGAGCCGCGAAAGAAGACCGGCGGGGAGCTCGTCAACTGAGGTTCGCGGAGGCGGTTGCGCGTCTGACGTCCCTGCCGGAGCGGATGCCGCCCCCTCCGGCCGCGCTGATGCCCGAGCGCCTCGACACGGGGGAGCGTCGGGCGACCGGTCTCTCCTTCGGACCGGACGGGGCGCGGGCCGCGGCGGTCCTGGTCCTCATCGCGCCGTCGTCGGCCGACCCTGACGCCGAGGCCGAGGTGATCCTGATCCGGCGCGTCGACCGCGGAGGCCCGCATGCCGGTGACATCGCCCTGCCGGGCGGCCGGGTCGAGCCCGAGGACGCGGACGTCGAGGCGGCCGCGCTGCGCGAGGCGGCCGAGGAGGTGGGGCTGGACCCGGCAGCCGCCGGCGTGCGCGTCATCGGCGCGCTTGAGACCTTCTGGATCCCGGTCTCCGACTATCGGGTGACCCCGATCGTGGCGATCGCCGACCGAAGCCCTGCCCTCGCCCCCTCCCCGGACGAGGTCGAGGAGATCATCCGGGCCCCGCTCCGGGCATTCCTCGCCGGGGCGCGGATCGAGCTGGTCGAGACCGAGATTCGCGGCTTTCCGCTCCGATTCGGCGCGTATCCGGTCAACGGCCTCCGGGTCTGGGGGGCGACGGCGAGGATCATGGGCCAGCTCGGGGCGATCATCGGCGCGGTGCCGCAGCGGCCTCCAGGAGCGGGTGCCCAACTTCCCGGACCACGTCAGCGAGCCCATGCGGAGCGGCGATCGCGGGCAGTCCGAGGATGACGTGGTTGGCCCCCGCGGCCAGGAAACGACGCCCGACGTGGAGGGCATCGCGGCGACTCGCGGGGGTCGTGCCGCAGGCCACCTGCGCGGCGAAGGCAAAGTCATCGGCATCGCGACCGGCCGCGTCCAGCGCGCGACGCAGCGCGTCTCGCCGCTCGGCGAAGTAGGCAACATCGCCGGGCCGATTACCTGGCATCGGCCAACCCTCGGCATATCGGACGGCCAGGGCCATGCCCCGGCGACGCTGCCCGCCGAGCCAGATGGGCGGCCCACCCGGACGAAGCGGCGGCGGTTCGTTCGTCGCCCGTCGCAACGGAAATGTCGGGTCCTCGATGGTCACGCCCGGTTCTGCTCGGGCCGCGTCGGAAAGCAGCGCCGCGACCGCCCGGACGCTCGCCTCGTAGCGGTCGAACCGCTCGGCGATGGGTGGAAGGGGAATGCCGAAGGTGGCGTGCTCGCCTTCGTGCCAGCCGGCGCCCAGGCCGAGGATGAAGCGACCACCGGTCGCGTTGTCGAGGACGGTTGCGGCCTTGGCGACGATTGCCGGGTGCCGGAAGGTGCTCGCGAGGACGGCGATCCCGATCCACCGTCCCGGCACGCGATGGGCAAGCGCCGCGGCGGCCGTCAGGGACTCCAGCGCCGGTCCGCCGTGCGTGGCCGTCACGTCCGCGAGATGGTCGCTCATCCAGATCGCGTCGACACTGTCGAGCGTGCCGGCGAACGCCCAGGTCTCGTCGGTGCGCCGCCAATCGGTGCCCGCGGCACCCGTGGCCGCGATGCGGACCCCGATGAGCCCGGGGCGTCGAGTCCTCGGGACGGGCGGCGACGCGGCCGTCATCGGCGACGTCATGACGGTTCGCCGGTGGATCGATCGAGGACGCGGCTCGGGTTCTGAGGCGGCCGAGGTGCGAGGGCTCCCTCGCCCCGCGCCGCCGGCGCTCCTTCGCCCGGGCCGAGGCGCCGGGCGACGTCGCCGACCAATCGGGCGTCCGCATCGTCGGCGCCCGCGAACTCCACCACGATCGCCCGCATCTCGACGTGGTCGGTCCATGCGCCGTGGACGATCCCGGCTGGCCAGAGGACCGCCTCGCCCGCGGCGACGCGCCGGCGCTCCTCACCCACGAGCACCCATCCTCCGCCCTCGATCACGCAGAACCAGGTCGTGTTCGGATTCTCGTGCGGGGCGATCGCACCGCCGCGAGCGAACGCCAGCTCCGAGACCAGGCCACGACCGTCGGAGTGAATGACCTGGCCGGTCAGGCCATGCGTACCCGGCGGTCCCTCGGGGCGACGATGGCCGACGCCAAACCGGCGGACCTCGATCGCCATGGTCCGGCCTCCGCGATCAGCTGCTGGCGCCGGTCGGGCCGCTCAGCGCCGGCGGCGGCGCGAACCCCTGGCGCGGATGGTGGCCTCGGGACGCGATGCCTTCTGGCGGTTCTGGTATCGCAGTCGCGCGAGCTGCTGCTCATAGGCGGCAAAGAGCGGCGGATAGCGCCGGAACCGGACCCACAGCAGCGTCCCCAGTCCCGCGGCCTCGATCACGAGGACGACCGCGAAATCGAAGAGGAAGATCACGGACATCGTCAGCAGCAGGAACGTGATGATCCCCGTCCAGAGCAGCCACTCCCACATGTCCGTGTACAGCCGGTGGCGGTGGAGCGCCCGCGTGCGCACGTTGTAGAGGATCACCAGGACCACCAGCAGCCCGAGCGAGGCGAACAGCGTCGGGAAGTAGATATCCGGGAACAGCGTCTGGGAAAACGGGAGCCAGAGGTAGTTCCAGGGCGGCAGGGTCACGGTCTCTCCTCGTGGTCCGGGCACCTGGGATGCACCGGGTCGGGCGAACGTGGAGTATGCCATGCCCCGCGGCTATACTCGGCCCGAGACGAGCGGCCGGAATGGATGGCGGATGAGGAGGATGGTTGCGAGCACTGCTGTCGGTCGCCCGGCGCGACGGGATCACCGCCTTCGCTCGTGACCTGCAGTCCCTCGATGTCGAGGTGTTCGCCACGGACGGCACGCGCGAGCACCTCGCGGCGGACGGGGTCGAGGTCGAGCCGGTCTCCAGCCTGACCGGCGTCCCGGCAATGCTGGGCGGCCAGGTCAAGACCTTCCATCCCGCCGTCTATGCGGGCATCCTCGCCCGGCGGGACAAGCCGGAACAGCTGGCCGAGCTGGCCGAGCAGGGCATCGTCACGATCGACCTGGTCATCGTGAACGTGAAGCCATTCGGGGCCGAGATCGGGCGAAGCCTCGTCGGCATCGAGCAGGCGATCGAGATGATCGATGTCGGCGGCGCAGCGCTCCTCGGGGCCGCGGCACGCAACGCGGCCGGCGTCGCGGCAGTGGCGAGCCCGGAGCACTACGCGCAGGTGCTGGCCGAGCTCCGCGAGCGCGGCCTGATCAGCGCCGAGTTCCGGTCACAGCTGGCGGCCGAGGCGTTCGGGACCGTCGCGGCCTATCACGCGGAGATCGCGGCCTACCTCAACCAGCTGTCGGGCACGACGTTTCCGAAGCGTCTCGCGGTGGTCCTCGAGAAGGTCGCGGACCTCCGCTACGGCGAGAACCCCCACCAGGCGGCGGCGTTCTACCGGGAGACGACCCACCGGTCGGGCACGCTCGCCGACAGCACCCAGCTCCAGGGCGAGCGGCCCTCGTTCAACAACCTCCTCGACCTCGATGCCGCGTACCGGATGGCCGCCGACTTCACGGGCCCGACGGTCGCCATCGCGAAGCACACCGATCCGGTTGGGGTGGCGTCTGCGGACGAGCTCGTCGAAGCCTATCGCCGAGCACTGGAAACGGATCCTGTCGCCTCGTTCGGGGGGATCGTGGGCGTCAATCGCGAGCTGGACGGCGCGACGGCCCGGGCGATTGCCCAGAGCTCGTACGAGGCGGTGATCGCCCCGGGATTCGATCGGTCCGCCCTCGGGATCCTGCGCCAGAAGCCCGGTCTCGAGATCCTGGCCGTGCCGCCCGATCCAGCCGACGGCATGCGCGACTACGGGATCGCCAACCTCGACTTCAAGCGCGTCGCCGGCGGCCTCCTCGTCGAGACGCTCGACACGCTGGGCCTGGATCGCGGCCAGCTACAGGTCGTCACGAAGCGCCGGCCGACTCTCGAGGAGCTGACCGACCTCCTCTTCGCCTGGCGAGCCGTCCGTCATGTCCGCTCCAACGCGGTCGTGCTGGCACGCGGCGGCGCCACGGTCGGGATCGGTGCGGGCCAGGCGAGCCGGCAGGTCTCCGTGGAGATCGCCCTGCGCCGCGCCGGGGACCGGGCTCGCCTGAGCGTCATGGCCAGCGACGCCTACTTTCCCTTTCCGGACGGCATCCAGATCGCCGCCCAGGCAGGCGTCACGGCGATCATCCAGCCCGGCGGTTCCATTCGTGATGAAATGGCGATCGAGGTCGCGGATCGACATCATCTGGCAATGGTCTTTACGGGGCGAAGACATTTCAGGCACTAGGTACGGCTCGCTGATCCGGGCCCTCGCGGCGTTGGCCGCTCCGGGCGCTCACTCACGCACGTCGGCGTGCGCTCGCTCACGTCCTCGCGGCCGCCTTGCGCGGACCGCGGCTGAGCGAGCCGGAAAGGAGTAGTCGATGGAACAGCTACTGGCGCTGGAAATGGTTCGGGTCACCGAGGCGGCTGCCATCGCGTCGGCGCGGCTCATGGGCCGCGGCGACAGGACGGAGGCCGATCGGCTCGCCACCGAGGCGATGCGTGCCGCGATGGACGAGATCGAGATGGCCGGCACGATCGTCATCGGCGAGGGCGAGCGCGACGACGCGCCGATGCTCTACATCGGCGAGGAGGTCGGGGCGGCCAGCGCGGGCGGGGCGGCGCCCGAGATCGACATCGCCGTCGACCCGCTCGAGGGAACCAACCTCGTGGCCACCGGCTCGGCCAACGCGATCACCGTCCTGGCGGCCTCCGAGAAGGGCGGGCTCGTCCACGCCCCGGACACCTACCTCGAGAAGCTCTGTGTGGGTCCCCTCGTGGCCGGCCACGTCGACATCACGCTTTCGGCCACCGAGAACGTCCATCGGATCGCGGAGGTCCTGCGTCGGAAGCCCAGCGACATCACGGTCATCATCCTCGAACGAGCCCGCCACGAAGCCCTCATCAGCGAGGTACGGGCAACGGGCGCCCGCATCAAGCTCATCTCCGACGGCGACCTGTCGGGTGCCATCAGCTGCGCCGTCCAGGGCACCGGCGTTCATGCCGTGATGGGCCTCGGCGGCGCGCCCGAGGGCGTCATCACCGCGGCCGCGCTGCGCTGCCTCGGGGGCGAGATCCAGGCCCGCTTCCGGTACCGGAGCGAGGAAGAGCGCGAGCGTGGCCGGAAGATGGGCCACGGCGACGAGAGCCGCGTCTACCGCACGGAGGACCTGGCTTCGGGCGACAACCTCGTCTTCGCCGCCACGGGGGTGACGAGTGGCGATCTCCTCGAGGGCGTCCGCTTCTTCGGCGGTGGCGCCCGGACCCACTCACTGATCATGGCCTATCAGACCAAGACCGTCCGCTTCATCGACACCGTCCATATGTTCGATCGGGACCGACCCCCGAGCGTCCGACTCTAGGCAGGGGCGGGCACGTGGCGAGGTCGGAGGAGCGGATCGTCGCCTTCGGCGGCGCGTCGCTCGCGCCGGGATCCACCGACGGCCCGCTGCACCAGTACCTCCTCGACCTCAGCGGGACGTCGCGGCCCCGGGTCTGCTTCCTCGGGACTGCCAGCGGCGACGATGCGAACTACGTCGCGAGCTTCTACGCGTGGTTCGCCCGACGAGCCGAGGCGACCCACCTGGGCCTCTTCGATCGCCGGGTCGCGGACCTGCAGGGGTTCCTCCTCGAGCAGGACATCGTCTACGTGGGGGGCGGCAACACGGCCAACATGCTCGCGGTGTGGCGCACCCACGGCCTCGACGCGGCCCTCGACGCCGCACGCAAGGCGGGGGTGATCCTGGCCGGGCCGTCGGCGGGCGCGGTCTGCTGGTTCGAGGCTGGGACCTCCGATTCCTTCGGGCCCGAGATCGGGGCCCTGCGCGACGGGCTGCGCTTCCTCCGCGGCAGCTTCTGCCCCCACTACGACAGCGAATCGCTGCGCCGGCCACGTTTCCACGAGCTCGTCGGGGCCGGCAAGCTGCCGGACGGCTACGCGGCCGACGACGGCGTCGGGCTGTTCTTCTCCGGGGGCCAGTTGGCCGAGGTCGTGGCTGCCATGCCGGAGTCGAGGGCGTTCCGTGTCGAGCGCTCGCGGAGCGGGGTCGAGGAGACGTCCCTGAAGCCGAGGCTCCTGCGGGGCTGACCTCAGGCCCCTGCGGCCGGATCCCGCAGTAGCTCGACCCAGCGTCGTCGACCCGGGTCCCACGTCGCGATCGGCCGCACCGCGTCAGGTCCTTCGATCGACTCGCGCCGTCGGCGCAACGTGGCCACGGCGTGATCCCAGCCCGGCGGAACCAGGCCCGGGGCGAGGTCGGCGAGCGGGGCCAGCACGAACAGGCGCCGGTCGGCTTCCGGATGCGGCACCGTCAGGAGGCGGCCTGCCTTGCCGGGGTCGAGCGACAGGCCCGCGGGCGGGCGGTCGACCGAGAGTTGGGCGCGACCGAAGACCAGCAGGTCGAGGTCAAGCTCGCGCGGTCCCCAGCGCTCGCGCTCCCGGCGTCCGAAGGCACGCTCCTGCGCCTTGAGCGCCACGAGCAGCGTGGTCGCCCCGGTCCCGGGATCAGACCCGGCGGGGACATCGAGCGCGACGACCGCGTTCCGGAACTCCGGCTGGTCCTCGACGCCGACCGGACGCGTGGCATACAGCCGCGATACCCCGGCGAGGCGGGTCGCAGGGAGCACCGCGAGGGCATTGATCCCGGCGGCCACGGTCGCCGAGGCATCCCCGAGGTTCGCGCCGAGGCCGACGTAGGCTCGCACCCGTCGCATGGATTGCGGACCTCCCTCGCTAGACTCGCGCGGTGACCCGCGTCGTCGCCATCATCCTCCACGTCGTTCCGGGCGCGAGCGCGGGCGCCCTCGAGGGAGCCTTCGCCGAGCTGCGAGCCACGAACGCGAGGCGACTGGCCGTTCTCCTGGCAGCGGCCGGCGCAACCGTCACGACCTTGGACGTGACCGGCGCTGGACGGCCTTTCGGTGCGCGACTCAGGGATGCAAGGTCCGACAACCCCGGCGCGGGCCTGATCGTCCTCGGTTCGGGCAGCGTCCCGCTGGCGTCCCGCACGGATGCCGGCGATCTCGTGGCGGCCGCGGCGACCGACGGCCCGGTGCTCGCGAACAACAGCTATTCCGCCGACATCCTGGCCATCCCGGCCTCCGTCTCGCTCGCCGCATTGCCCGATCTCGCGGCGGACAACGGCCTGCCGCGCTGGTTCGCCGACCGGGGGGTACGCGTCGCGGACCTCGGCGGTCGGTGGCGACTCCAGGTTGACCTCGATTCGCCGCTCGACGGCCTCCTCGCGGGACTCACCGGGGTCACCGGCGTCGCCGACCAGGGACAGGCAGCGGCGACGCCTGATCCGTTCGGACTGGTCCGCGCGACATTGGAACGGATCCGGGCGGTGGCGCGGGATCCCTCGGCCGAGCTGCTCGTCGCCGGACGCACCTCGGCACGCTCGCTGCGTTGGCTTGAGCACTCGACCCGCAGCCGCTCCCGGGTGCTGGTCGAGGAGCGGGGCATGCGGACGGCGCAACCGGGCCAGCGGCCGCCCCGGTCAGTCGTGGGACTCCTCATCGAGCGCGCGGGGCCACGGGCATTCGGAGCGCTCCTCGCCGACCTGGCCGATGCCGCCGTGATCGACAGCCGGGTACTCCTGGCGCACCGACTTGGCAACGACAAATCCGCGTGGCCCAGCGCGGAGGACCGCTTCGCCAGCGACCTCCTCCTGCACCAGCAGGTCGTCGACCCCTGGCTGCGCGAGCTGACCCGGTCCGCAGCGTCCGCCTCCATCCCCGTCGTGCTCGGTGGGCACACGCTCGTCGGGCCGGGCCTGCGCCTGCTCTTGGCCGAGAGCCGGCCGTGAGCGAGCGCTCGTTCGTGCCCGGTCTTCGTCGCGCCGAGGACCTCGCCGTGCGGGACGAACCGGGCGATGAGCCCGCCCTGGCGGCGATGATCGGCGACGAGATCCGCGCGAACGGCCCGATGACCTTCGCCCGCTTCATGGAGCTCGCACTCTACGAACCGACCCTCGGCTACTACGCCACCGGCACGCGCGGGCCGGGCCGGGCCGCGGACTTCCTGACCGCACCCGAGTCGCATCCGATCTTCGGCTGGGCGATCGCCGCGCAGCTCGAGGAGGTGTGGGACCGGCTCGGACGCCCCGGGCGGTTCGTCATCCGCGAGTTCGGTGCCGGTACGGGCGCCCTCGCCTCCGGCATCCTCGAGGGTCTTGCACGCTCCGGATCTCCGCTCAGGCAGGCGATCAGGTATCGGATCGCCGAGCGCGCACCGGACCGCGAGCGGCAGGTGCGGGATCGACTCGCTGCCGTTGGGGCGGCGGAAGCGCTGGAGGATGACCGCGGTGACCCCATCGACGGCGCGATCGTTGCGAACGAGGTTCTCGACGCCCTCCCCGTCCACCGCGTCGTGGGTGGGTCCGACGAGGGCGCGATCCTCGAATCGTTCGTGGGCCTCGATGCGCGCGGCCGGCTGACCCAGGTCACCGGGCTGCCGTCGAGCCCCGCCCTTTCGAGCCGCCTCGAACAGGACGGCGTCCGGCTCGCACCGGGCCAGGCCGCCGAAATATGCCTCGAGCTCGATGCCTGGCTCGCCACGGCGACGAGCGGTCTTCGGCGCGGCCTCGCGCTCCTGATCGACTATGGGCACCCGGCTCTCGCCCTCTACGATCCCGGGCGCGGCAGCCTCCTCCGCGCCTACGTCGGGCACCGCGTCCACGACGACCCGTTTCGGAACGTCGGACGCCAGGACCTGACAGCACATGTTGACCTGACCGCGGTCGAGCATGCCGCGGCCGAGTGCGGTCTCGAGCACCTCGGGACCGCCAGCCAGTCGGCGTTCCTTGCCGGGCTGGGGATCGGGGACCTGCTCGTGTCGCTCCAGGACGGACCGCCGTCCGAGCTCGGCGCCTATCTGGAGGCCCGCTCGGCCGTCGTCCGGCTCCTGGATACCGCGGCGACGGGCCGCTTCGCGGTCATGCTGTTCGGGCGTCACCTGCCGTCCGAGCCCCCCCTCCGCGGGCTGTCGTTCCACCTGCCCCGGCGAAGCTGAAGGCGGGCGGGCCGGCAGGCCTGGAGAACGCCCCCGACGTCCGCCCCGGGGGACCGCCTGGTGGTGTGGTCCGGGGCAGTCTGGTTCCGTCGCGGTAGGTATGGCTACCTATTGCGCAGGCCTCACGACGTTGCGACTCTCGGGTTGCGGGGGCACCGCCGAGGGGCGGCCTGCGATCTTGCACGCGCGCTCGGCGCGGGCCGCCCCTCGACCCGTCCACTCCGAGAGCCGGTGCCCTGGCTCCCCGGCCGCCGACCCTGACGGACCGGGAGCCCCTGCTAGAATGCCGATGGGCGACAGCCATGCTCCCGTGGCCTGTTGCGATTGCCCCCAGGGTCGTCCCGCCCAGGACGTTGCCGCCCAGCAGCGAGCGTCGCCCGTGACCGGCGCCGTTCGGAGTGAGGATCGGTTGACCGGGATCTGGTACATCGTCGGATTTGCCATCGCCGCGGGATCGTTCACGTTCCTGACGTTCGGCGCTGCGTGGCTCATCTCACATCGGAACCGGGGCGACGGGCACAAGGGCCTGCCCTACGAATCGGGCATCGACACGTACGGCGACACCCACGGCCGTTTCGGGCTGGCCTTCTACATCTACGCCCTCCTGTTCGTGGCCTTCGACATCGAGGTCGTCTTCATCTATCTCTGGGCCATCGTGTTCCGGGATATCCTCGGGGCCGGCCTCGTCAGCATGCTGCTGTTCGTGGTCATCCTCCTGTTCGGCCTCGGGTATGCGTGGCGAAAGGGCGTCCTGACGTGGCGATGAACGAAGATCGGGACGTGGCCGTCCCGAACCCCGGTGGCACGGCGAGCGCCACGAGTGCTCTCGTCGTGCCAGGCTCGGCCTCCCTCACTGCGCCGCTCGTGGTCCGTAACGAGCTCTGGTCCGCCGCGGATCCGGCGGCCTACGATGGCGGCAAGGCGAGCGATATCACCCACCTCGCGGAGGTGGAGGCGAGCGGCATCGCCAGCCACGACGATGCGCGCTGGAGCGGCCTGCTCGAGGTCATTCCCACCAAGGCCGACCTCGTCCTCGATCTGCTCCGGGCGAACAGCCTGTGGCCGCTGCTGTCGGGTCTCGCCTGCTGCGCGATCGAGATGATGAGCGCCGCGACATCCAAGAACGACATGGATCGCTGGGGCATGTTCCCGTTCCGGGCGTCTCCCCGCCAGGCCGACGTCCTCATCGTCGCCGGGACCCTCACGACGAAGATGTCGGGGCCGCTCGTCCGGCTCTGGGAGCAGATGCCCGAACCCAAATGGGTCGTGGCGATGGGCGATTGCACGTGCTCCGGGGGGCGCTACAAGCGCAGCTACAGCACGGTCGAGGGTATCGATCGGGTCATGCCCGTCGACGTCTACATTCCCGGCTGCCCGCCGCGCCCGGAGGGCCTCATCTACGGGATGATGAAGCTCCAGCAGCTGGTCAAGGATCGCCGCGGGCACTGGCCCGAGCGTGCCGTCGGCCCCACGGTTCCCACGGGAGTCTGACGTGGATCGAGCCCTGAAGGCGCGCCTGGAGGCGCGGTTCGCCGACGTGGCGACCGGGCCCGTCCGGCAGCGCCACGACGAGACCGAGATGCGGATCGCACCGAAGGATGTCCCGGACGTCCTCCGGGCCCTCCATGACGAGCCGGCCTTCCATTTCGAGATGCTTTCCGACCTTGCCGGGGTAGACACGGGCGACCACATGCAGGTCGTCTACCACCTGTGGAGCGAGACGACCACCGACTGGCTCCGGGTCGTGGCCGACGGGCTCCCGAGGGAGGATCCGCGTACGCCTTCGGTGACGTTCCTCTGGAAGGGCGCCGAGTGGATGGAGCGCGAGGCCTACGACATGTTCGGCATCATCTTCGAAGGCAACCGGGACCTGCGCCGGATCTACATGCCGCCCGACTACACGAGCTTCCCGCTCCGGAAGGACTTCTACCTCGCAGACGACGCCGCTCGCTCACCGGGCGGGGGAGTCCGCCACATGGAACGCTCCGGGCCACCCCGCAACGCACCGGCCGGAACGATCCGCCGAACCCGGGCGTAGGAAGCATTTCATGACGACCACCGCCGGCCACCGCACCCATCCCTCCGCGGATGATCCGCGGGTCATGCTCGACGAGGACATCGGCGTCTTCGAGCCGGTCCCCCCGTACCCGCCGCGGACCGAACGTGAGGCCGAGTTCTACACGCTCGGTGACGGCGAGCTGCTGCTCAACATGGGACCGCAGCACCCGTCGACCCACGGTGTCCTTCGCGTCGTCCTCAAGCTCGACGGCGAGAAGGTCGTCGACCTCGACCCCGTGCTGGGCTATCTCCACCGGGGCGTCGAGAAGCTCTGCGAGAACGCCGACTACCACCAGGTCATCAGCCAGGTCGATCCGCTCGAATACGTGAGCTCGCTCTTCTGCGAGTGGTCACCCGTGATGGCCTTCGAGAAGCTTCTCGATGTCGAGGTCCCGCGCCGTGCCGAGTACATCCGCGTCCTGTCCGGTGAGCTCAACCGCATCGCCAGCCACGCCCTGTTCATGGGCTGGTTCGCCCTGGACCTCGGCGGTCTGACGCCGATCCTGTGGTCCTTCATCGAGCGCGACGAGATCGTGGAGATGCTCGCGGCCCTTACCGGCCAGCGGATGCTCTTCAACTACTTCCGCATCGGCGGCGTCAACGGCGACCTCAACCACGAGTTCATGAGCCGTCTCGGGGACTGGATGAGCCGGGCGACCGAGCAGATCGAGTCGAACCTCAGCCTCCTGAACGAGAACGAGATCTTCGTCCGGCGGGCACGGGGCCTGGGCGTCATCGACACCGAGACGGCCCTCAAGCAGGTCTTCTCCGGACCGAACCTCCGCGCGACCGGCGTCCCGTTCGACGTTCGGCGGGCGCACCCCTACTCGATCTACCCAGAGATCGACTTCGACATCCCGACTCGCACGGAAGGGGACTCGCTGGCCCGCTACCTGCTCCGGATGGAGGAGATCAAGCAGAGCCTGCGCATCATCGATCAGTGCCTGCACCAGATGCCGGACGGACCGGTCATGGCCAAGCTCCCGCGGCTGCTCCGCCCGCGGCCCGGTCGTGCCTACGCCGCGATCGAGGGGCCGCGCGGGCAATACTCGACATACGCCATCAGCGACGGCACCGACCAGCCCTTCCGGATGCGGATCCACGACCCGAGCTTCATCCATCTCCAGTCGGTCGGCATGCTCATGAAGAACAACCTCATTGCCGACACGATGGCGGTGATGGCCTCCCTGGACCCGATCATGGGCGGGGTCGACAAGTGACCGCCAGCGGACGGGCCATCCCGGCGTTGGCGCCTGTGCGCGCTCGCTCACGCACGGTGGAGTGCGCTCGCTCACGTGCTCGGCACCGCCTTTGGCTGACCTCGCCCTCCGGCGGTCACATCGTTGCCAGCGGACGGGCCATCCCGGCGTTGGCGCCTGTGCGCGCTCGCTCACGCACGGTGGAGTGCGCTCGCTCACGTGCTCGGCACCGCCTTGGGCTGACCTCGCCCTCCGGCGGTCACATCGTTGCCAGCGGACGGGCCATCCCGGCGTTGGCGCCTGTGCGCGCTCGCTCACGCACGTCCGGCGGTCATGCCATTGCTTGCGCGGGTCTTGGCCAGGGCGCCGGCCGATGACGGCCGTGTCGCGGACGTGGGGCCGGCTGTCGACCCCGGGCAAGGTCGTCTTCACGCTGCTGCCGATCCTGATCGTCCTCGGCGTCGGCCTCGTGGCCGCGATCATCGTCTTCGGCGGGCCGATCTGGAACGTCGTCCTGGCGAACCTGGGCATCGTCCGGTTCGTGGTCGCCGCCACCATCGTCCTGCTGATCACGATCCCGGTCGCGTTCCTGAACATCTTCCTCGAGATGAAGGTGATTGCCTTCATGAACCTGCGTGTCGGCCCGGACCGGGTCGGCCCGTGGGGCACGCTCCTGTCCGTGGTCCACGGCCTGAAGGTGCTCATGAAGGAGGACTTCACGCCGACGGGGGCCGACTCGGTCGTGTTCACCTGGGCTCCCGTGGTCACGTACGGCTCGGCCGTACTGACGGTGCTCGTACTGCCGTTCGCGCCCGGGCTCTACGGGCAGGACTTCAACATCGGGCTGCTCTATTTCTTTGCGATGGGCGGCCTGGGCGTCGTCGGCCTGCTGATGGGCGGCTGGTCGAGCTTCAACAAGTATTCGCTGCTGGGCGGCCTGCGTTCGGCGGCCCAGATCATCAGCTACGAGATCCCGCTGACGCTGTCGGTCGTTGGCCTCCTCATCCTGGCCGGCACGATGAGCCTCAACACGATCGTCCAGCAGCAATCAGGCTGGTTTACCGATTGGTACTTCCTCCGTCAGCCGCTCGGGTTCGTGATCTTCTTCATCGCCGCGACGGCCGAGGGCAACCGGACGCCCTTCGACCTGACCGAGGCGGACTCGGAGATCGTCGCCGGCTTCGCCACGGAGTACTCGGGCATGCGCTTCGGGTTCTTCTTCTTTGCCGAGTACGTGAACGTCTTCATCCTCTCGGCCCTGACCGTCGTCCTCTTCCTCGGCGGCTGGAACGCGCCGTTCCCCTTCCCGCACATCTCGGTGGCCCTCGATCCGGGCGCGCTCGGCATCCCGCTGCTCTTCCTGCTGACGATCGGCCCGGTCATTGCCACGCTCATCCTGGCCGCGCCGTTCTATCTCGCGCGCAGCTCAATGCGCTGGTGGGTCGCCCTGATCATCGGCTTCGCCCTCTTCAACGTCCTGACGATCGGGCTCATCCTGACCTGGGGTTACATCAGCTTCGCCTGGGTCGCCGGGCTGTTCTGGTTCATCGTCAAGACGTTCGCGTTCGTCTTCGTCTTCGTCTGGATGCGCGGCACCCTGCCCCGCGTCCGGATCGACCAGCTCATGGGCTTCGCCTGGAAGTGGCTGCTGCCGGCCGCCCTCCTGAACCTGTTCGTCACCGCCGCCGCCGTCGTGGTGGTGGGATCGTGAGGACCCGATGAGCTTCATCCCGGGCCTCGGCATCGTCCGCGGCATGTCCCTTACCCTGCGCCGCTTCTTCGAGCCCAAGGCGACCATTCGCTACCCCGAGGTCAAGGCGGCCATCCCACCGAAGTTCCGGGGCCGGCTGCAGCTGCTCTACGACGAGTACGGCACCCTGAAGTGCGAGACCTGCTTCCAGTGCGCCCAGGCTTGCCCCATCGAGTGCATCGACATGGGTGGCATGGATACCAAGGGCCGCTTCCACGTCCACTGGGGCGCGGCCGAGACGTACGGCGAGCGGCGCGAGGAATCGGCGCTCCGCCGGTCCGGCCGGACGGTCCCGGACCCGGCCTACGCACACTTCGAGGGCCTCGACGTCGGCCCCGTCGACGACATCCTGGCCGATTTCGACGACGACCCGGCCCGGCTTCTCCCGATCCTCGAGGCGACCCAGGCCGTCTATGGCTACCTGCCCGTGGCCGCACTGAAGCGGATCAGCCAGGTCACCGGCACGTGGTATGCCCAGATCTACGGGACGGCCTCGTTCTACGGTCACTTCCGCTTCGAGCCGCCAACCAGTGCCGCCCAGGCTGACGCCCTCGCCGCCCGGCGGGCGGGCGAGGCCGCGTTCCTGGCGGGTCTCGGCGCCTCGCTCGGTGGCCGGCCAGGCGGTGACGCATGACCGACGTCGCGATTCTCGCCGCGCCGAAGGGCTGGCCCGCGATCCTCCTGCCGAAGGCGGCGGCCACCACGGGCGCCTCCGAGCCCGACGTCACGGAGCTCGACGTTGCCGCGGAAGCGGGCGCGTTCGTGGGCCTGAAGCGGGCGATTCGCGATCTCGGCGCCACCGGCACGATGGCCGCGATCGGCGCCTCGGGCCTCCGTGGGCGCGGCGGTGCCGGCTATCCGGCCGTGGACAAGTGGCGGGCGGCTGCCGAAACGGAGGCCCCGGGACGCATCGTCGTGGCAAACGGCTACGGCGCCGATCCGGCGACCCGCACCGACCAGGTCCTCCTGGAGCGGAACCCGTACGCGGTCATCGAGGGGCTGGCCATTGCCGCCTTCACCATCGGCGCGCGGGAAGCCGTCATCGCGGTCCGAACCGAGGCCACGTCGACCGTTCGCATCCTCGAGGCCGCGCTCGCGGCGGCCGAGGAGGCTGGATTCATCGGCGCCGACGCGTTCGGGACGGGCCGCCACCTGGACATCACCCTCGCGACCGTCCAGGGCGCGTACCTGCTCGGGGAGGAAACGATCCTCCTCAAGGCCCTCGAGGGCAAGCGAGGCCAGCCGGAGCAGCGTCCACCGCATCCGGCGACGAAGGGCCTGCGCGGCCTGCCGACGGTCGTCCACAACGTCCAGACGCTCGCCGCGATCCCCTGGATCGTGGTGAACGGTGCCGAGGCGTTCGCCGCGATCGGCGCGAGGGATTGCCCCGGGACGATGCTCGTCCAGGTCCGCGGACCGGAGGGAGCAGGCGTCGCCGAGGTCCCGATGGGTACGCCGCTCCGGGCGATCGCCGCCCTAGCCGGCACGGGGACCGGAACGCGACCGGTGAAGGCGATCCTCGTCGGGGGGCCGTCGGGAGGGATCCTGCCCCCGGAGGCGCTCGACACCCCCTGGACGTTCGACGCGCTGCGAGCCGCGGGCGCACATATCGGGTCCGGCTCGGTCATCGTCGCCGACGATCGGGCCTGCATCGTCGACCTGGCCCGCGTCCTGACGCGTTTCTGCGCGGACGAGGCCTGCGGCAAGACGATCCCCTGTCGGATCGGGACGCGCCGGCTCTCCGAGATCGGCGATCGACTCGCGGCGGGCACCTCACGGGCCGGTGATCTCGACCGACTGACCGATCTCGCCGCCGATATCATCGGATCTGCGCTCTGCGACCACGAGCGCCTGACGACCCTCCCGCTGATGAGCGGGATGCGATACTTCAGGGCGGAGCTCGACGAGCATCTCGAGCGTGGCTCCTGCCCCGCCGGCGTCTGCCATCCCATCGCGATGGCAGCGAGCGCGACGCATTGAGGCCCGGATCTTGGCTGATCTGATCACGCGCCAGGAGAGCCGCCCCGACACGCCGGCCGTGTTGGATACGGTGACGCCCCGCGAGGATTCGGTCGCCGAACGGCTCCTGACCACGCAGTCGCCCCAGCGCCCGCAGTCGACGCCGACGATCCGCATCGAGGTCGACGGCAGGATGGTCGAGGGCCTCGAAGGCCAGACGATCCTCGAGGTCTGCCGCGACAACGGCATCGAGATCCCGACGCTCTGCTACGAGCCGAAGCTGCCGGGCTTTGGGGCCTGCCGGATGTGCGTCGTCGAGGTCGAGGGCGAGGAGCATCCCCCGATCAGCTGCTCGCGATCCTGTGAAGACGGCATGAAGGTTCAGACCCAGACCGAGGAGGTCCGTCGCCTGCGCCGCACGAACCTCGAGCTGATCTTCTCCGACCACAACGCCTATTGCCTGCCGCCCTGCCAGAACAAGTGCCCGAGCCACATCGACATCCCGGGCTTCCTGAAGCAGAACGCCGAGGGCAACTGGCGCGAATCGACCCGGACATTCAAGCGGACGATCCCCTTCCCGTCCGTCCTCGGCCGTGTCTGCCCGGCACCCTGCGAGGACCATTGCCGCCGCGACGAGGTCGATGAGGCCATCGCCATCCGCGACAGTCATCGTTACGCCGGCGACCAGGTCATCAAGCAGATGCTCGACGACGGCATCGATCCGCCCATCCCGTTTGAGATCCTCGAGAAGACCGGCCGGAAGGTCGCGATCATCGGCTCCGGTCCGGCGGGCATGGCCGCCGCCTACTACCTCCTCATCAATGGCCACGAGGTCACGGTCTTCGAGCGCGACCCGGCGCCGGGCGGCATGCTCAGGTACGGGATCCCGCAGTACCGCCTGCCCAAGATCGAGGTCCTCGAGGCGGAATACGAGTCGGTCACCCGCCTCGGCGGCAAGATGGTCTGCAACCAGGGCCTCGGTCGCGACTTCACCCTCGACGACCTCCAGTTCCAGGGCTTCGACGCGGTCCTCATCGCGATCGGCTGCTATGACACGAACAAGCTCGGCGTGCCCGGGGAGGACGCCGCCGAGGTGCTCGACGGCCTGGAGTACCTGCGGACGGCCACGCTCGGACTGCCATACCCGGGTCACAAGGGCAAGCGCGTCGTGGTGGTCGGTGGCGGCTTCACCTCGATGGACTGCTCGCGGACCTCGATCCGCCAGGGCGCGGCGGAGGTCACGCTGGTCTATCGCCGCGACATGAAGGACATGCCGGCGGCGGGCGAGGTGCACGAGGCCATCGAGGAGGGCGTGACCGCCATCTTCCAGGCCGGTCCGACTCGCGTCATCACCGATGACGCCGGCAACGTGACCGGGATCGAGTTCATCCGCATGGTCCCCGGCGCGCCCGACGCGTCCGGGCGGCGGCGCCCGGAGCCGGCTCCCGGCACGGAGTTCACCATCCCCTGCGACCGCGTCCTCCTCGCCATCGGACAGGGCCCGCAGCTCGACTGGATCGGGCCCGGGTCCACCGGCCCGTCCGCGACCAAGCACCACCGGCTCCAGGCCGACGCCGTCACCTTCGAGACCGGTCGCCCGGGCGTCTTCGCCAGCGGCGACGTCCGGGTCGGCGCTGCGACGGTCGTCCAGGCCATCGCCGAGGGTCGCCGCTCCGCGTACGCGGTCGATGCGTACCTCCGTGGCCACGACCTGGCCGAGATCAAGACCCGCCAGCAACTTGCCGAGCCCCAGCCCGAGTTCCTCTCGATCGTGCCGTTCACGTCCGAAGTGAAGGAGCCCCGGTACCGGCTCAAGGCCCTCGAGGCCGAGGAACGGAACGCGAGCTACGTCGAGTACGAGATCCCGTATTCGACGGCCGAGGCCGTGGCCGAATCCACCCGCTGCCTCCAGTGCACCTGTGAGGCGATCGGCTTCTGCGACCTCCGCCGCCTCGGGATCGAGTACGGGACGACGCTCGAGACCCTCGAACCCCAACACGATCAGGGTGCCGGGTTCCGGAGCGTGACCGAGAACCGCTTCACCGGGATCAACCACGACTACATCCGCGACGACAGCCATGCCTTCATCCTCCGCGAGCCGTCGCGCTGCATCGACTGCGGTCGCTGCGCCAACGTCTGCGCCGAGGTCGTCGGCGCCGCCTGCTACGACTTCATGCGGATCGGGTTCGACACGCTCGTCACGACGCCGCTCGACATGAGCCTCAACGACACGCCCTGCGTGTCGTGTGGACGCTGCGCCGAGACGTGCCCGACCGGCGCACTGATGCCGAAGCCGCGCGTCCTCCAGAAGTACGAGGTGGACGAGAGCCGCTGCATCCTGTGCGGCATCTGCGTGGACGCCTGCCCCTACGACGCCCTTCGCGACGGCGACGAGTTCGAGCTCGCCCATACGAGCCGATCGGATCCTGCGATCGACCTCATCGCCCTCGCCTCGATCGATCGCGAGACCGAGGTCACGTATATCCGCCGCGAGCGCGACTGGCTCCAGCGGGCCGTGGCGGAGGGCCGGTTCGTGGACCGGGACCGCATGCTCCCCGTCCTGCCGGCTTCGGTAGCCGGGAACGGCAACGGACATGGCAACGGCAGTGCCCTGGCGACCTCCGGGCATGAGCATGGCGGCGCGGGCGGTACGCACGCGCAGCCGAAGTAGGCCGATGCGAGCCTGGCTGTACCTGCTCGCCGCCGCCGTTGCCGGCGGCATCGTCACGACCCCGGCCGTGCTCGTCTACGTGCTCGGCGGGCACTCCTTCGACGACGCGCTGTTCGCCGCCCTGGGAACGCTCATGATCGCCTCGGGCCTGATGGTCGTGACGATGCGCGACATCATTCGCTGCGGCCTCGCGATGATCGTCTGCTTCCTGTCGCTGGCCGGCATCTACGTCGTGGTCGGAGCGCCGTTGGTCGCCGCGGCCCAGGTCATCGTCTACATTGGCGCGATCAGCGTCCTGATCCTGTTCGCGATCATGCTCACCCAATCGAAGGCTGCACCGGCTCGTCTCGTCTTCCAGACGCAGGCCGCGCCGGCCGCGGTCGCCGCGATCATCCTGGTCGTCCTGCTCACCCTCGGAATCTCGTCGACCGACTGGGGCGCCGTCAGCGAGCGGGCGCGGCTCGCGACCGACACCCTCGCACGAGTCCTCTTCCACGACTATGTCCTGCCGTTCGAGGTGGTGAGCGTCCTGCTCCTTGCGGCGGTCATCGGCGGCATCTACATCGCCAAGCGCGAAGAGGACTCACCGTCGTGAACCTGGCCAACTCGCTCGACGCCTACCTGATCCTGGCCGGGGCCCTCTTCTGCATCGGCGCCTTCGGCTTCCTCGCCCGCCGTAACGCCATCAGCATGCTGATGTCGAGCGAGCTCATGCTCAATGCGGTGAACCTCTCGATCGTGGCCTTCGGCGCCTTCGTCCCCGGCCTCAAGACGACCGGTTCGATCATCGCCCTGATGGTCATCGCCGTGGCCGCGGCCGAGGCGACGGTCGGCCTGGCGATCGTCATCGCGATCTACCGCAACCGCAAGACGCCGCTCGTCGACGAGTACGACGCGATGCGACGGTGAGCATCGAGTCGCTGATCCCGCTCATCGCGGCCCTGCCCATCGCCGGCTTCGTCTTCACGGCCGTGATCGGTCGACGCCTCGGCAGGCGAGCCTGGGTCGTGCCCGTGGCGATGGTCGCGATCACCTGGGCGATCGCGATGATCGTGGTCTTCCAGACCCTCACCGGGGCGGCCGGGGAGGGCGGCACGACCGTCAAGCTCTGGGACTGGATCCCGGCCGGTGCGTTCCATGTCGAGGCGGCGTTCTTCGTCGACAACCTCACCGCCTGCCTCCTCATCGTGGTCACCACGATCGGCCTCCTCGTGCACATCTACTCGATCGGCTACATGGCCCACGACCCCGCCGGTTTCTGGCGCTTCTTCGCCTACCTCAACCTGTTCATGTTCTCGATGCTGCTCCTCGTCCTCGGGGACAGCTGGCTGACGGTCTTCGTGGGCTGGGAGCTGGTGGGCCTGTGCAGCTACCTGCTCATCGGCTTCTGGTACCGCAAGAACTCCGCCGCGCTGGCCAGCAAGAAGGCGTTTCTCGTCACCCGCATCGGTGACGTCGGCTTCGCGCTCGGGATCATGGCGATCTTCGTGGACACCGGGACGCTGAATATCCGCGACTCGATTTCTCTGTTGGTCGGCGGGGGTGCCCCGACGACGGCCGGGCCCGCCGGACTTGCCATCCCGGTCTGGGTCATCGCCCTCCTCATCTTCGCCGGGGCGATGGGCAAGAGCGCCCAGTTCCCGCTCCACGTCTGGCTGCCGGACGCGATGGAGGGCCCGACCCCGGTGTCCGCCCTCATCCACGCCGCGACGATGGTCAATGCCGGTGTCTATCTCATCGCCCGGGCGAACCCGATCTTCGCGTCTGCCCCGGGGGCCATGGTCGTGGTCGCCGGCATCGGCATCTTCACCGCCATCCTGGCGGCCTCGATCGCGATGACCCAGACGGACATCAAGCGCGTCCTCGCCTATTCGACGCTGTCCCAGCTCGGCTACATGTTCGCCGCGCTCGGGGTCGGCGCCTGGACCGCGGCGATCTTCCACCTGATGACCCACGGTTTCTTCAAGGGCCTCCTGTTCCTCGGCTCGGGATCGGTGATCCACGCGGTCCACGAGGAGCAGGACATGCGGAAGATGGGCGGGCTGGCGAAGAAGATCCCGCAGACCTACTGGACCATGCTGATCGCCTCGATCGCGATCTCGGGGATCCCGCCACTGGCCGGCTTCTTCAGCAAGGACGAGATCCTGGGCGAGGCATTCAAGGCCGGTTTCACCTGGGTCTGGATCATCGGCGTCGTCGTCGCGGTCATGACGGCGTTCTACATGTTCCGCCTCATCGGCCTGACGTTCTGGGGCGAGAGCCGGCTCGACAAGGAGGTCGAGCCCAAGGTCCACGAGTCGCCCCGGGTCATGACCATTCCGCTGTGGCTGCTGGCGATCCCGTCGCTCCTGCTCGGCATCGTCCTGTCATGGCCGGGCCCGCCGCTCGGGCCGCTGTTCGGGCAGAACGGGACGGGGCTCCTGGCGTCCTGGCTCGAACCGGTCTACAAGGACGGCCTCGCCATCCTGGCGCGCCACGAGGAAACGTTCGCGATCTTCGGCATCGACGGGGTTCTCATCCTCGTCAGCATCGCCGTCGCGACCATCGGCATGGTGCTGGCGTGGCGGCTCTTCGGCGTCGAGCTCGGCGGGCTGCGGCGCCGCGGCAACCCCGAGCAGGTCCGTGCGCTCACCGCACGGGTGCCGTTCCTGTACCGGGCCTCCCTGAACAAGTGGTGGTTCGATGAGCTAAATCACCTGCTCTTCATCGTCATCGGCGGCCGGATCGCCGCCTTCGCCTGGTGGTTCGACGCCAACGTCGTCGACGGCATCGTCAATGGAATCGGGTCGCTGACCCGCCGGAGCGGAAGCAGCCTTGCCGGCGTCCAGACCGGGCGCGTCCAGAACTACGCGCTCGGGATCGCCATCGGGCTCATCGTGATGGTCGGCTCCTACGCCCTGATGGTCGGGCACTGACGATGGACGGCTTCCCCATCCTGACCGTCATCACGTTCCTGCCCCTGGTCGGCGCGCTCGCCGTGGGGATCCTGCCGGCACGCTACGCTCGACCCGTCGCCCTCGGTGCGGCACTCCTCACCTGGATCGTCTCGCTGATGCTCCTGGTGGGCTTCAGCGTCAACCCCGGCGGGCCCTTCCAGTTCACCGAGCAGGTGTCGTGGATCCCGACCTTCGGGATCCAGTACAAGCTCGGCGTCGATGGGTTGTCCCTGCTCCTCGTGGTCCTGACGACCACGCTCAGCTGGATCAGCATCCTGGCCAGCTTCAAGCCCATCCAGACCCGGATCAAGGAATACATGGTCTCGTTCCTGATCCTCGAGGTCGGGATGATCGGCGTCTTCCTGGCCCTCGACACGTTCCTCTTCTACATCTTCTGGGAGATCGTCCTCGTCCCGATGTACCTGATCATCGGGATCTGGGGCGGCGCCAATCGCATCTACGCCACGATCAAGTTCGTCCTGTATACCCTCGTCGGCTCGCTGCTGATGCTCGTCGCGATCCTGGCCACGGCCTTCGCCTTCCAGGCGGCCCACGGTGGGAACTGGACCGGCGCATTCGACTACGAGGCCCTCCGGGCCTTCGCGACGAGTGGCGGCGGTTTCGGTAACACGCTCCAGCTGCTGGCGTTCGGAGCGTTCTTCCTGGCCTTCGCGATCAAGATCCCGATGTTCCCGTTCCATACCTGGCTTCCCGACGCCCATACCGAGGCGCCGACGGCAGGATCGGTGATCCTCGCCGGCGTCCTCCTGAAGCTCGGCGGCTACGGGTTCATCCGCTTCTCGCTCTCGCTCTACCCGGACGCGGCCCACACGTTCGCGCCGGCGATCATCGTCCTCAGCCTCATCGGGATCATCTACGGGGCGATCGTCGCCCTCGTCCAGCCCGACCTCAAGCGGCTCGTCGCCTACTCGTCCGTCAGCCACATGGGCTTCGTGACGCTCGGAATCTTCGTCTTCCAGCAACAGGGCATGGAGGGCGCGATCCTCCAGATGGTGAGCCACGGGCTGATCACCGGGGGCTTGTTCCTCCTCGTCGGCGTGATCTACGAGCGAACCCACGACCGGACGATTGCCAAGATGGGCGGGCTGGCGGCACGCACCCCGGTCTATGTCGCGATCTTCGGCTTCTTCGTCTTCGCCTCGGCCGGACTACCGACGCTGTCCGGGTTCATCGGCGAGTTCCTGACGCTCGTCGGCACGTTCTCGTTCAACCCGTGGGCTGCCGCGGTCGCCGCCATCGTCATGGTCCTGGCCGCGGCCTACCTGCTGTGGATGTTCCAGCGACTCGCGACGGGCGAGCTCTCCGACTTCCTCGCAGGGCTGGGCAGCCACCTGACGGACATCTCGCCCACCGAGATCCTGACCCTTGCGCCGCTCGGTGCGCTCGTCGTGGTGTTCGGGCTCTTCCCCGGGATCCTCCTCGACATCATGAGCGGGACGGTGAGCCGCTCCCTGGCCGACGTCAGCTCGGGCACGGCGATCACGATCGACCCGATATTCGTTGCCGCGGCGCTTGGCGCGATCGTGGCGATCGTGGTCGTCCGCATCGCGACCCTGCCCTCGCTCCGCCGATCCACCGCCGCTACCCAGGCCGAGAGCGCGTCATGAGGCTCGCCCGATGACATTCGGCGATCTCGTCACCATCGCGCCGTTCGCGGCCGCGGTGATCCTGGCGGCCGCGATCATCGTCGCCGACATCGTGGCGCCGGGGAAGAGTGGGCCCGTCCTCGTCGTCGGGTTCATCGGCCTCGCCATCGTGGCCATCCTCACGGTGATCACCGGCGCCACGCCCGCGACCGCATTCGGCGGCGCCTACAAGGTCGACGACCTGACGACTTTCCTCGACATCGTCTTCGTGGGCATCGTGACCCTGACCCTGCTCTTCGGTCCCGACTACCTTGCCCCCCGCGGGCTCCCGCTCGCCGAATTCGCGGCGGTCCTCGTCTTCGCGATGACGGGCGCGATGCTCATCTCCGCCTCGGCCGACCTGCTCGTCCTGTTCATCGGCCTCGAGCTGATGGTCCTGCCGGGCTACCTTCTGGCCGGATATCACAAGGGCGACGGCTACTCGACCGAGGGTGCGATCAAGTACTTCCTCCTCGGATCCTTCAGCTCGGCCATCTTCCTCTTCGGCCTGTCCTTCGTCTGGGGCTTGACCGGCACGACCCGGATCGCCGACGTGGCGGATCAGCTATTGGCACTGACCGCGACCGGCGGGCTATCGGCGGGGCTGGCCCTGGGATTGGCCTTCATGACGACGGGCGTGGCGTTCAAGATCGCGGCGGTACCGTTCCACTACTGGACGCCGGACGCGTACCAGGGATCGCCGACGCCGGTGACCGGCTACCTCTCCGTGGGACCGAAGGTCGGCGCGTTCGCCCTGATCCTCCGCCTCTTTGTCGAGGCGCTCGCGCCGCTGAAGGGCGATTGGCTGCCGATCATCGTGATCCTCGCCATCCTTACGATGACCCTGGGCAACCTCGTCGCGCTTACGCAGACGAATGTCAAGCGCATGCTCGCCTACAGCTCCATTGCCCACACTGGCTACATGCTCGTCGGCCTGGCTGCCTTTGCGGCCGGGCGCATCGAGGGACTCGAGGGGTTGCTCTACTACGGCGCCGCCTATTCCGTGATGAACCTTGGGGCGTTCGCGGTGATTGCCGCGCTCCAGAAGCGGTCGGGCGTGACTTCCAATCTCGACACCTTCGCGGGCCTGGGACGGCGCGAGCCGGTCCTCGGGATCCTGATGGCGCTGTTCCTGCTGTCTCTGACCGGCATCCCGCCGACCGCCGGCTTCTTCGGCAAGGCGTACGTCATCCTCGCCGCGGTCCAGGCGAGCCAAGCCGGCGCCGGCATCCTCGGCCTGCTTGCCGTCATCGCCGTCATCAACGCCGCGGCGGCCGCGTTCTATTACCTGCGGGTGGTCGTCTACATGTACATGCGCGAGCCCGTCTCCGACGAGCCCTCGCCCCGGCACGGCCGTCTCCTGTGGACGGGCCTTGCGGCCGCGACGATCCTGACGATCGCGCTTGGGCTCCTCCCGGGACCACTCCTCGACATCGTTGGGGCCGCTGCCCGCGCGATCGGTTAGCAGCCCGCTCGATCGGATAGCGGCCCGGTGATCGGACCCGACGGGGCGTCACCTAGGTCCGCGGCGTCCCACCAGGCATCAGGCCAGCGCGGCTACGGCGTGACGGTGGTGTCCGGCACGATGACCTGGAGGTTCGTGGCCACGGCGTCCGGGCCGATGCGGCCGAGGGCGCCCGCACGGATGATCCCGTCCCGGTCGATCCAGAAGTGGACCGGCAGCGCCACGGCATCCCACGCCTGCGCAGTTGACCCGGTCGTGTCGAGCCCGACCGGAAAGCTGGCGTTCACGGACTGCACGAAGGAGGCGACCGTTCCCTCGTCCTCGCGGACCGCCGGAAGGCTGGACGCGGTGACCAGTTCCGTGGGCTCCGCGCTCTGGCTCGCAACCGCCGTGGGCGAGGCATCGACCGTCGCCGGAGGTTCGGGCAACAGGAGGACCGCCCCGACGATGATGATGATCGCGGTCACGATCCCAGCCAGGAGCCCTGCGATCACCGCGCTGCGAGGTCCCATCTCGGCGAGGGTACCAGTACGAGCAGAGGGGGGCGGAACTCGCCATCCGCTGCTAGCCTTCGGCCGTGGAAGACCTCGTCCAGCGTATTCGGACGCGCCTCGTGCCCGCGATTCTCGCCGCGCTCGGCATCGCGCTCCTGACGGCCGGGCTGATGACCTACACCGCCCCGGTCGAGGCTGGTCCGGAGCCATCCCAGAGTCCCACGATCGTCACGCTGGCGCCGACCGTCGCACCGTCCGTCGCGCCCACGCCCGTGACGACAACGCCATCCCCGGCCGCGACGCCAACCCCGCCCCCGACGCCGCCCGCGGACCGCGTCGCGACGCGGGTGGTGGTCAAGGACCTCGGCATCGACCTGCCGGTCATCCGACCGCCTGACACGTCCTCGTACCCGTTGTGCGACGTGGCCATGTTCATCCAGGACCTGAGCCAGCCCGGTTTCGGGCGGGCAACCTACCTCTACGCACACGCCAGGACCGGGATGTTCCTGCCGATCCTGACGGCCTCGAAGGTCAACAATGGGGCGAAGATGCTCGGGATGGTCGTCGACGTCTATACGAGCGACGACCAGCTGTTCGTCTACCAGATCAGCGAAGTCCGACGCCACCAGCTCAACCTCGACGGCGCGATCGCGGCGACGACCGAGCAGGTCTGGCTGCAGACGTCCGAGGGCCCGAAGGGCACGATACCGAAGACGCAGGTCGTGGCCACGTTCGTCAGCTCCGAGCCGGCAGACCACGCCGCCGCCCACCCCGTCGCGAAGCCGCGCGTCTGCGCCTGAACCGGCCCGCTCGGTCGTGCCAAAGGCGCCCGAGCCGCGGCCTGCCACTCGGCCCTCGGAGCGCGCTAGATCCAGTCGATCCGGTGGAGGATCCAGGCAGCCATGGCGGAGATGACCACCGTTCCGAGCGCGACCACCCAGAACCCGAGCGCCTCGCCGCCCTTGAAGGCCTGGCCGGCTTCGCTCATGCCGAAGATCCCCGCGATCGCCCCGATGCCGGCGATGATCACCGTCACGCCGGTCAGGCGCTTCATGATCAGCGACAGGTTGTTGTTCACCTGCGAGAGGTACACGTCCAGCGTCGCCGTGACGAGTTCGCGGTCGTTGTCGAGCTCATCGGTCAGCCGGATCACGTGGTCGTAGATATCCCGGAAGTAGAGGAGCTCCGAGGGATCGATGAGGGCGAGCTCCCGGTTCGTCAACTGGTTCAGGACCTCGCGGACGGGCGTGATGGCCCGTCGAACGGTGATGACCTCGCGCTTGAGGGTGAAGACCCGAGCGAGCGTCTCTCGGTCCGTCTGCTCCATCACCGCGTCCTGGAGCTCGTCGATCGCGTCCTCCATGCGATCAGCGAACGGGAAATAGGCATCCACGATCCCGTCGCAGATCGCCCACAGGAGGTGATCCGGGCCTGACTTCAGGATGGTCGCGAGGTTCGTCTGGAAGTGCCGCCCCGCACGCGGATCCCAGGCGGCCGGGTGGGCGCTGAGGAGAAAGCGCGGACCGAGTACCAGGTCGATCTCGTGGGTCTCGACCTCCTCCGTATCGTCGAGCGCGAACATCACGATGTGGACGACATCGCCGGTCACCTCGAGCTTCGGTCGCTGGTTGCCTTCGAGGATGTCCTCGGCGATCAGCGGATGCAGGCCGAGGAGCCCGCCGATCCGTGCGACCTGGGCCGCCGTCGGTGCGGCCAGATCAATCCAGCCCGTTCCCTTCGCATCCCGGCAGCGACCAACCAGCCCAGCATCCAGCGCCGCCATGGCAGCATCGTCCTGCCAGGTCTCGATGGTTCCATCGATCAGCGTGGCGACGGTCATGTGGCCGTCGTGCTCGTCGTGATCCATCGGCCGGTCGCTCGCGGGGCTCGTCACTGGCGGAGGATACGCTGCCGCCGGAGGGCCAGCGCCGGGATGAACGCGACGGCAGTGAGTGCGGCGGCGACGAGGAAGATCCCGACCAGGATTCGTGCGGCCTCGTCCGCTGCCCAGCGCTCGAGGGCCTGGACGACGAGGCCATCCTTCAGCGTCCGGTCCCTGAGCGCCTCGGGGATGAACTGCTTGTATGCCTCGGGCGTCGCGTAGACCTGCTGGGAGAGGCGGTCGATCGTCGTCGATCCGAACGCGGTCAGGGCCGCGAGGCCGATGGCCATCCCGAGCATGCGAGCAACCGTCACGGTCGCGGAGGCCATGCCGAAGGCCGCCCGGCCAACCGAGTCGACCGCGGCGGTGGACCGGGGCGTGACGGTCATCCCGAACCCCAGTCCGAAGATCCCCAGCAGCGCGGCAACTTCACCGATCCCGGTCGTCGTGGTCCAGGTGGCCATGAGGGCGAGCGCAACGGTGCCGAGGACGAGGCCGGCAACCGTCACGATCCGGAGGCTCAGGCGGCGAACGAGGAGGCCCGATCCGAGCGCCCCGACGGCGGTCGCGGCGGCCAGGGCACCGAGCGCCACTCGCTGCACGTCGGGCCCGCCGTAGAGCACGCGATCGACGAACACGGCGCCGCCGACGATCGCGGTCGCGAACCCGTAACCGGTCAGGAGCGAGATCACCGCGGCCGACGAGAATGTCGGGTTCCGGAACAGCCGGGCGTCGACGAATGCCCTCGGATGCCGCAGGCCCAAACGGACCGCGAGCGCGATGCAGCCGATCCCGACGGCACCGGCGGCCAGGAGCAGGATCGCCGGGTTCCGGTCCCCGGCGACCTCCTCGCTGCCGGCCAGGGTGGTCGCCAGCAGGACGAGTCCCAGACCGAGCGAGAAGGCAACGGCGCCGGGCAGGTCCAGGGGGCCCGTCTGCCGTTCGGTTTCCCAATCCGCGGACGCGGCCCAGGCCATTGCAAGTGCGGCGATGCCGATCGGGACGTTGACGTAGAACACGTAGCGCCACGGCGCCGCGAACGCATCGTGCAGCGGACCGGCCGCGACGCCCAGGCCCTCGAGCGACGTGGCGGGATGGAGTCCACTGATGATCCAGGCACCGACGAAAGGCCCGGCCGCCATGCCCAGGAACGTCAGCCCGCCGATGACGCCCAGCGCTCGGGGCCGATCGTGCTCGTCGAAGAGGTGCGAGGCCGCCGCCGTTCCGACCGGCACGAGCACCCCGCCGCCGATCGCCTGTACGACCCGTCCGACGATCAGCTCCTCGAGCGACTGGGCCCGCCCGGCGAGGATGGAGCCGATGATGAAGACGGTCAGGCCGCCCAGGAACAGTCGCCGCGCGCCCCATTGATCTGCGAGCCGGCCCGCGAGCGGCATCGTGACGACGTAGGCCAGCAGGTAGCCGTTGATGATCCAGGAGGCCAGTCGGAGCTGGGTCCAGCTCGCGAGACCGACCACGATCGATGGCAGGGCGACGGCGGTGACCATGAGCTCGAGGCCGGACAGGAAGACGCCCAGGCCGAGAACGGCGAGGAGCACCAGGCGGCCGGCACGATCCATGGCCGGCAGTGTAGGCCGCGAGGTTGCCCCTCCCGCCACTCAGGTCGGGAGCCCTCGCGTGCGGATCACGGTGGGGCGCCCGATGCCCCCGTGGTGCCCTGCGTCGTGGGTGGCGGTGTGGGCGCCGGCGGTGGTGGCGGGACCACGACGACGGTTCCACCGCCGGTCTTGCTCGTGCCGCCGGTCGACGACCCACTCGATCCGCTCGAGCCGCTCGAGCCGGATGATCCCGTTGCCGAGCTCCCGGAGCCCGACGTTCGCCCGCTGCCCGACGTTCCCCCGCTGGAGCCGGACTTCGTGGTGGATGAGCCCGTGCGTGTGGTTCCCGAGCCGGACGTCGTCGCCGGTGCGCTCACGTCGATGCCCTCGATCTCACGGATTGCGACACCCAGGTTCTCGAGGCGAGCGCGAAGACCCTCCATGTCCGCGGTCAGGGCGCCATACCCTTCGGCCGTGGCCGCATACCGGAGTCGAGCCGCATCGAGACCCGCGGCAAAGCTGTCGTGCGTCGTCCCGAGCAGGTCGATCGCCTGGCGAACCGGTTCGCGGTCCGCGATCAGGGCTCGGTCCGTGTTCGCCTGGAGTGCGACGACCGTGGCGAGGCTGAACGCATAGACACCGGTTCCAAGACCAAGGGCAACCGCGACGTGGACGGGCCACCTCCGCGACCCGCCGGATCGCGCCTGGCTTGCCGCGGCGTGCGCGGGGGGCGAGGCGGTCCCGTCCCCGGCGCGTCCGCGCGGTTCGATTGGGGGGCGGCTCGCGCTGGTCACGGCACGACGATCCGCAGGGTCGCGGTCTGCGACAGGGTGTGTGCGTCTCCACCCGAGCCGGTCAGGCACCAGACGCGATACCAGTACGTGCCTGATCCAACGGGATCGACAAGGGTCGTCGTCGATGCCCTGGTGACCCTCGCCACCAGCGTGTCGAGGTCCTCCGGTGGGTAGTGGATCTCGCTGTCCCGGCTCCGGACGATCGCATATGAGGAGAACCCCGACGCCGAGCAGACCGGCCATGTCACGCGCACCCCACCGGTCACGACGGCCACGGAGAAGCCAGCGCTCGAGGCAGTCGGCTTCGGCGTCACGACGGGCGCAGCCGTCGGTGGGGCGGGCGTCACCCCGGTGCCGGTACCGGTCCCCGTCCCAGACGTGCCTCCGGACCCGGAGCCGGACCCGGCTCCGCTGCCGGAACCCGCGCCGATGGCCTGCTGGAGCGAGGCGAGGCGACGTTGGGCGCTGTTGAGGAGTGCCGTGACCGTCGACAACTTCTGCTGTGCGCTCTTCAGTCGAGCGCGCAGCTGGTCGGCGGTCAGCCCGTCGGTGGAAACCTGGTCGGACGTCGTGCTGAGCGCCGCCGACAACGTGTCCGCGACCCCCGACAGCTCGTCGAGCCGCCCCTGGAGGTCCGAGGACCGAGCCTGCTCCGCGGCGAGCTGGGCCTTCAGGCTCGTGATCGAGACCGGTGGCGCGGGCGGTGGCGCGGCGGCGGCGGCCAGCGAGGACGCGACCTGGATCGACACGACGCCGACCACGATGCTGGCGGCCACGCCGGCCACGACGAGGGCGCGTCGGACGCGGATGTTCATCGATGTCCCTCCTGGACCAGGCCGGCGGTACCCGGGGCGATCCTGTGGCTGGCGTCATGCGACGTCGGGGGCCCAGCCGGGTCGGAGGTCGCGATCGATGCACGAGGCGTCCGGGACTCGTCGGGAAGGCTCGTGGCGAACGTCGGACGACGGCGTCGGGAAACCCAGTAGCGGTACGCGGCGGCGCCGACGATGAGGAGCCCCGTGCCGATGTACATCGGCGCCAGGAACCCGGTATCCGTCCCGGCGAGGATCCCGTGGGCCCAGCCGGCCGCCCAGATCAGGAGGCTGCCTCGATGGAGCTTGAGCCACACACCCGGCGGCAGGAGCTTCGTGTACCGGGCGGTCAGGGCGGACAGCAGCAGGGCGTACAGCGCGAGGCTGCCGAGCGCGACCGGCACGGTCCGGTAGCTCGAGAGGCCCGGCACGATCGCCCCGCCGATCCCGACACCCGCGTAGGGATCCAGGACGAGGCTGACGACGTGCACCAGGACGAAGGCGACGATGAAGACGAACAGGTTCTCGTGCCACGGGAACAGGCGCCTCGAGAGCTTCCACGTGGACTGGTTCACGGGATGGCTGAGGACGAGGCCCAGCGCCACCACGAAGGACAGGATCAGGTATGCCGTGATGCCGGTCGCGCGGGCGGCCAGCCAGACCCGGAGGCTTGCCTGGTAGGCGCTCGTGGCCGGGGCGATCTGGCCGGTGGCGGCCACGGCCGCCAGCCCCACGATCGCGCCCACGATGAGCACGGTCCGCCCGTTCAGCCGCACGCTCGACTCCCGAGGTGTGCCCGTCCGTCCCGGGGTCGAAGGCCGGGGGCGCTGTGGGGCACGATCCGAGCGTAGACGGCGGGCGTCAACGGACGAAAGCCCCGAGACGCAGACGATGGTCCTTCCCGAAGAGGGTGAATCGTACCGATCCCGCTGACCTGATCGCGATTCCGCACCTGGTCGCTCCTTCGCTGCTCCGGACGCACGACGCTCGCCGACGTGGCCACACCGCACCCCGTCGCCTGCCGTTGTGCCGTCTGAGGAGCGAAGCGTGCGCAAGGTTTCAGCGGGGACGCCGCCGGTCGTACCCCCGAATCGGTCGAATCGTCCCACTCGATCCTTGACATCCGGCCAGGCATCAACGCATATTGATATAAACCCCCATTGATCCGATGTCCGTCGGATCACGTCCCACCGACAACGGAGACCGTCCTGAGCCCTTCCCCGGCCCGTATCCGCTCCACGATCGCGGCGGTCGTCGACCAGCCGGACGATCTCCGCGCCCTGCGCCTGATCCACAAGACGCTGGCCGACGTGAACCGCCTGCGGATCGTGCGCCGGCTCGCCCAGGGTGAAGCCACGGTCACCGAGCTGATCGACCATGTCGGGCTGTCGCAGCCGCTCGTGTCGTGGCATCTCGGCAAGCTCCGGCTGGCCGGCCTCGTCGAGACGCGCCGCGCCGGTCGCGAGACAGTCACCCGGCTCATCCCCGAGGCCTGGGACCGGTTCGCGACGGATGAACGGCGCGTCCTCGGGCTCGGCGGAGCACCGACGTCTCGGAGCGCGGCCTCGTGAGCGGCTCCATCGTCACGCCGGAGCTTCGCGCCCGCGTGCGAGGGCTGGCCCAGCCGATCGCCCGGTTCTTCGGGCGACTCGGGCTCACGCCGAACCAGCTGACCTTCATCGGCTTCGGCATCGCGATCCTGGCTGGAGTCGCGGCGGCCCGCCAGGGATGGCTGGCCGCCGGCCTGCTGGTGATCTTCGGCGGGGTCTTCGACCTGTTCGACGGCGCGCTCGCCCGTTTCGCCGGCAAGGTCACCAAGCTTGGCGCCTTCTACGACTCCGTCTTCGACCGTTGGGGCGAGGGCGTCGTCTACGTCGGCATCGCCTGGGGCTGCGTCGACGCCGGGTTCGGCCTCGGAGCCGTGCTCGCCACCGCGGCCCTGACGTCGGCGGTCATGGTCAGCTACGCCCGCGCCAAGTCCGAGAGCCTCGGCTTCACCCCGGGCAGCGGGATGGCCAACATCGGCTTTGCCCCGCGCGAGGTCCGGCTCGCGATCCTGACGATCGGGCTCCTCGTGACCGGCTATGGAGGGGGAGTCGTGGCCCCAGGCGACTACGTCTGTTCGGCCAATGTCGGCGGATGTCCCGAGCTCGGGCCCCATTTCGGCGCGACGTCCCTGGCGATCACCCTCGCCCTCATCGCGGTCCTCGCCACGATCACGACGATCCAGCGCATCCTCCACGTACGCGCCCAGGTTCAGGGAGGCTGACCGGCGCCACCACCATCTGAACAACCCACCACCTCAATCACGGTCATCAAGGAGACAGGGAGCACAACGTGAGCGACACCAACGGCAAGAACGGCAAGAACGGGGCGGAGACCGGGACCTGGGCCGGCTCGAAGCGGAAGGACGGCAAGATCCGGGTCGCCATCGTCGGCGTCGGGAACTGCGCCAGCAGCCTCGTCCAGGGTCGCTACTACTACGAGAACGCCAAGAAGGACGACTTCGTCCCGGGCCTGATGCACGTCGAGCTCGGCGGCTACCACGTCCGCGACATCGAGTTCGTGGCAGCCTTCGACGTCGACAAGAACAAGGTCGGCAAGGACATCGCCGAGGCGATCTACACGAAGCCGAACAACACCTTCGTCTTCCAGCAGGTCCCGAACCTCGGCGTGAAGGTCGAGCGGGGCATGACCCACGATGGCCTCGGCAAGTACCTCAGCCAGATCATCGAGAAGGCCCCCGGCCCGACGGCCGACATCGTGAGCATCCTCAAGGAGCGCGAGGTCGACGTCATGGTCTCGTACCTGCCGGTCGGCTCCGAGGAAGCCACGAAGTGGTACGTCGAGCAGGCCCTCCAGGCCGGCGTCGCGTTCATCAACTGCATCCCGGTCTTCATCGGCCGCGAGCCGTACTGGCAGCATCGGTTCGCCGAGCGCGGCCTGCCGGTCATCGGCGACGACATCAAGAGCCAGGTCGGGGCCACCATCAGCCACCGCGTCCTGACCCGCCTGTTCATGGACCGCGGCGTCCGCCTCGATCGCACCTACCAGCTGAACTTCGGCGGCAATACCGACTTCCTGAACATGCTCGAGCGCGAGCGCCTCGAGTCCAAGAAGATCAGCAAGACGAACGCCGTCACGTCCATGCTCGACTACGAGATGGATCCGGACGACGTCCACGTCGGCCCCAGCGACCACGTGCCGTGGCTCCTCGACCGGAAGTGGTGCTACATCCGGATGGAGGGCACGACCTTCGGTGACGTGCCCCTGAACGCCGAGCTCAAGCTCGAGGTCTGGGACAGCCCCAACAGCGCCGGCGTCGTGACCGACGCGATCCGCTGCCTGAAGCTGGGCCTGGATCGCGGGCTCAAGGGCACCCTCGTCGCGGCGTCGAGCTACTTCATGAAGAGCCCGCCGCAGCAGATCCACGACGACATCGCGTTCAACCGGGTCGAAGCCTTCATCAAGGGCGAGGACAACGAGACGCTCGTCGGGACCGAGGCGCCGGCAGCCCGCAAGTACAAGCGGATGGCGGGCACGAAGGCGAAGGTCGCCGCCGCCGCCAAGTGACGGACCGGGCAAAGCGGCTGGAGGCGCCCCACCGGCGTCTCCAGCCGGGGTCCAGCACCTTCGAAGCCGCGGTCGTGGCGGGCTACAAGGCCTTCGCCTGGGTCGTTTCGCACCTCCCGCCGGCGATCCCGCGGCTGATCCTCGCCCGCGGGGCCCAGCTGTCGTATCTCCTGTGGCCCACGAAGCGGCGCTGGTCGAACGCGAACTTCGGGCACGTCCTTGGGCTCTCGCCCGGGAACCCGCGCGTCCGCGTCGCCGCGCTGCGGGCGTACGGCGTGTACGGCCGCTATCTCGTCGAGCTGGCACGACTGCCGAAGCTCGCCCGGGAACATGCCAGTGAGCTCGTGACCGGCGCCGACCTTGACGGCCTCCACAGGATCTGGGAGGAATCGAAGGGCGGGCTCATCTTCAGCCTGGGCCACGTCGGCAATGCCGAGGCCGTGGCCGCGGGCGTCGCTTCCCGGGGCTGGCCGATCAACGTCGTGGCCGACAATTCCTCGTTCCCGGGTCTCTTCGAGGAGTTCCGGCGGACGCGCGAGCAGTGGGGCGTCCACGTCATCCCGTGGCGCAACCTTCGGGAGATCTACACCGTCCTCCGCCGGCGCGAGATGCTGGCCCTGCTCGTCGACTGGGGGTACCGGGAGGACGGCATCCCCGTGAAGCTGTTCGACGCCTGGACCACGCTACCGGCCGGCGCGGCCACGCTCGCCGCGAAGACGAACTCCCGGATCCTGCCGATCACGCTCCATCGGAACGATGACGGTCGGACCTTCTCGATCACCTGGACCGATCCGATCGAAGTGACGTCCGCCGACCCGGCGAGCCTCCAGCGCGCGACGCAGGCGATGGCCGACGCCTTCGCAGCGTCCATCGCACCGGCGCCGGAGCAGTGGTACTCGTTCAAGCCCATCTGGCCCCTCGATCCCGCCGAGAGCGAGGCGCTCGCCGCCAGGGCGGCGCGGATGCTCGCCGGGGAGCCTGGATGAACGCCGAGTCCGGCCCCACGGGGCACGGCACGTTCGTACAGCGCGTTCGCGCCCGCCTGCTGGGTGGCGTCGCCCGCGTTCTGATCGCGATTCCAGAAGGTCCCGTCAATGCGCTCGGGGAGGCAGCCGGCGAACTCTGGTACCGCATCGCACCGGGGAGGGCCGAGCGCGCGCGACGGAACTATCGACGCGTCGCCGCGCACCTCGTGGAACGCGGCCTCGCCAACCCGGCGACCGCCGCTGCAGCCACGGATCCTGCCGCGCTCGAGCGTCTCGTCAGGCGCGCGTTCCGCCAGGCGATGCGCTACTACCTCGACATGGTGCGGCTGCCCGGACGGAGCCAGGCGGAGCTCGAGGAGCGCCTCATCGTCGAGACGCCCGACACGGTCGAGGACGCGTTCGGACACCCCGGGCCGATGGTCTTCGCCTCGATGCACTTCGGCGCGGTCGAGTTCCCGGCCCTCTTCGCCGTGGCGCGGACCGGCCGCCGGATCACGGCCCCCATGGAGACCCTGGCCGATCCCGAGCTCCAGGCATGGATCTGGAGGACCCGATCGTCGGTGGGGGTCGATCTCGTGGGCCTCCGGGAGGCTCGCCACGCGTTGACGGCGACCCTCGACGAGGGCGGGCCGGTCGGCATGGTCGTGGACCGCAATGTCGCCGGCGGCACCGTGAGCGTGCCCTTCTTCGGGGCAAGCGCGCCACTGCCGATGGGCCCGGCGCTCCTCGCCATGGAGCGCGGCCTTCCGATCTGGCTGGCCGCCGTTCGCCGCGGACCGGGCAATCGCTACTACGGCCAGCTGCGCCGCGTCGACCTGCCGGCGGAAGGCAACCGACGAGCGCGGATGACGGCCGGCATGGCTGCCCTTGCCGCGGCCATGGAAGAGGCGGTCGCGGTCGCGCCGGAGCAATGGTGGTCGATCTTCTTCCCCATCTGGCCGGACCTCGACCCCGAGGCCGAGGCCGGGACCGGGCATCTCGAGCGGGAGCCGGCGGGATGACGGGACGCCTTGGTCGCGCCGACCTCCACATCCACACCATGGCCTCCGACGGCACCGCCGGCGCGATTGCCATCCTCGAGCACGTCGAGGCCAACCTGGAGCTCGACGTCATCGCCTTCGCGGATCACGAGCGGATCGACGCCGCGGTCTCCGCCAAGGCCATCGCCGAAGACCGCGGATCGCGCGTCGAGGTCGTGGTCGGCGAGGAGATCACCACCCTCGGTGGACACGTCCTCGGCCTCTGGTTGACCGAGAAGGTGATCCCGTTTCGTTCGCTCAAGGGCACGATCGCCGCGATCCACGACCAGGGCGGCATCGCGATCCCGGCCCACCCGCTGGTTCCGTACCCGCTGTGCGCCCAGGGCTTCATGCTGCGACGCCTGCTCGATGACGAGCTGCGCTTCCATCCCGACGCGATCGAGGCCTTCAACCCGACGGCGCTCGGCCGTCCGATGCACGAGCGTGTCGTGCGGTTCGCCGATGAGCACGGGCTGGCGCGGGTCGGCAACTCCGACGCCCACGCCCTCGAGGCGGTCGGATCGGGTTGGACCACGTTCCCCGGCCGGACCGGCGACGACCTCCGGGCCGCCATCGCGGCCCGCACGACGCACCAGCACGGCAGCTTCCACGCCACCGCCGCCCAACTGGCCACGTTCCAGCGCCAGCTCCAGAAGTACGGGCGCGATGCCCGGGCCAACCTCGGCGGCCGCATCCGCCGCGACGGAACCAGCCGTGACCTCGGCTACCCGCGATGAAGCGATGAAGATCGGTCTCGTCACGCCGTACGTCTACCCCCTGCCGGGCGGCGTGAACCAGCACGTCCGCTACCTCTACGACAACCTCCGCCTCCGGGGCCATGACGTCCGGATCATCACCAGCTCGCACGGCCTCCAGCGGTCGTCCGAGGGCGATGTCATCCGGATCGGCAAGGGCTTCTCGATGCCCGCCAACGGCTCGGTCGGCACCGTGACCCTCTCGCCCCGCTACGTATCCCAGGTGCGGGCCGTCCTGGAGCGTGAGCAGTTCGACCTGTTGCACTTCCATGAGCCGTTCGTGCCGTTCCTGTCGCTGATCGTGCTGCGCCTCTCGACGAGCGTGAACATCGCCACGTTCCACGCGTACGGCGGCTTCTCGCCGGCGTATGAGTTCGGTTCGAAGGTCATGGGCTCGTATGCGGATCGACTCCACGGCCGGATCGCGGTGTCCGCGGCTGCCCGCCACTTCATCGACCGGTTCTTCCCGGGCGATTACAAGGTGATCCCGAACGGCGTGGATATCGCCCGGTTCCAGCGCGCGGTGCCGATCGCCCGCTGGCAGGACGGCACCAGGAACATCCTCTTCGTCGGGCGGTTCGAATCGCGGAAGGGACTTCTGGATCTCCTCAAGGCGTACCGAATCCTTCGCAAGACCGACTGCCATTGCCGGCTCCTCGTGGTCGGCGCGGGCCCCCAGGAGCGCGAAGCGCGCCGCTACGTGATGACGCGCCGTCTCGGAGGCGTGGAGTTCCTGGGGCGCGTCTCCGACGAGGAACGGGATGCGCTCTTCAAGACGGCCGATGTCTACGTTTCGCCGGCCACGGGACGCGAATCGTTCGGGATCGTGCTCCTCGAGGCGATGGCCGCCGGGACGGCGATCGTCTGCAGCGACATCCACGGCTACAAGGGCGTGGTGCGCCGCGATCACGATGCCTTGCTCGTTCCGCCCCACGAACCGAAGGCCCTGGCCCGCGCGATCGGACGACTCGTTTCCGACGACGCGCTCCGCTCCGGCATGGCCGCCTCGGGGATCGAGCGAGCCGAGGAGTTCAGCTGGGAGCGCGTGACGGGCAAGGTCGAGGACTACTACGGGTTCGTCATTCGGCGGCTGGCCGCACAGGGCGCCCTGCCGTCCGGCTTCCGCGCCGAGGTGCCACCGGCACTGCGTGGCCCCGCGCCTGCCGAGGGACCGCCGGTCGGCGGCTAGGGGGATCCCGCCGCGCCGGCGTCCGCCACCGGCCCCGGCAGGGAATCGAGGTGGGCCTGTTCGGCACGGGCGATCCGCCAGACCCAGGCCGCGTACCCGATGATCAGGCTGACGCCGGTCAGGGCGACGAGCAGGAGCGCCGGTTGGAACGCGAAGAGGCTCGGGCCGGGCAGGCTCCGATTGACGGTGCTGACCGGGAACTGGAACGGGTAGACGTAGGTCGGCAGGAATCCCTGGTAGGCGTTCGAGAGCGCCTGGGGGAGCGGCAGGGCGGCGATGTTCGGATACCAGAGGACGAACCAGCCGACGATCGCCACGACCAGGCCCGCGACGAACCGCCGGGCGTCGCGGGCCGTGGCCACGAAGGCCGCGAGCGGGAGCAGGGCGAGCGTCACCACCATCGCGATCGGTTCGACCGGGATGTTCGTGGCCGAGATGAGCGGGTCGTCCGTGAGGAACGCCGAGACAGCCACGAAGGCGATGCTCACGCCGACGGCCGCGATCCCCGCGTTGCGCAGCTTCTCCATGACGCTCGGTCCGTCCTGTTCGTCCTCGTCGGCAAGCGACAGCAGGAGCCGGATCAGGATCAGCACCCCGATCCCGACCACGATCGCGATCCCGGCGGCACGGCCGCTCAGGACGAAGTTGGGGATGTAGGTCGGACAGGCCTGGGAGCCCGGATTGACCGTGTCGACCCCGACGAAGCCGCACAGCGGCCGATGCAGGAGCCAGAGGGTCGTCGGGGCGAGGATCGCGGCTGCGGCCGATAGCCTTGCCAGGAGCCACGTTCGTTTCGAGGCGCCGTGCCAGAGCTCGGCCAGGAAGTAGGCCAGGGCCAGGAGCACGAACGGCAGGCTCGTGTAGTAGTGGTACTGGAATGCCGCGCGGTCGATGCGCGCCCAGGCGAGCCACTGGCAGGCCAGCCCGATGGCGATGAGCGCGAGCGCCGGGCTGCGACGGGCGAAGGCTTGCCAGGAGACGAAGGCCATGGCCGGAATCGCCAGCCACCACGCGATGAGGTTGCCGGCGTCGTAGATCGCCGCCGCCGTCCCGCCGGCGAAGCTCTCCTGGTAGAACCAGACCGGCTTGAAGTCGAACGCCCAGGCCCACCACGGCGATGAGGCCGGGTGCGCCGCGCTCAGGTCGTTGTGATAGCGGTACATCTGCTGGGTCAGGTCCCAGAGGGTCTGGCCCGTGTGCCCCGGCGGCCATGCCGTCGCGACCTGATGCCCGGCGATCACGACATCGGGCCAGAGCAGGTGGTTCTCGACGTTCGCCCACGGGATGTACGAGATGACGTACAGGATGAGCGGAAGGGCGATGAGGCAGAGCAGCGTCCAGAGCATCGGCAGCCCGCTGAACATGCCGGGCCGGAGCCAGCCTTCCGGCGCCCCGTCGGCCGGTTCCAGGAAGCGCGCCGGGTCGTCCGGGGCCGCTGGCACGGCACGTGGCCCGAAGCCCCACCGTCCGATGATCGCCACTGCCGTGTACATGACGCCGCTCAGCAGGACCATGGCAAAGGCGAGCTCTGGCATCGTGACCCCGAAAGGACCGACCACGAAGGTCCGGCCCATCTCGTTGGTCGCGACGCCGACCGCGAACAGTGCGACCCCCAGGAGGGCCGGACCCCGGACGATGAGCCGCTCCTCTTCGTCGGTCCAGGCGATCGGATGGAGGACGTTCGCCGCGACCGTGACCAGGGTCAGGGCGATCATGATCATCATGAACAGGTAGTTCGCCCCCGACGTTCCGGCCGGTACCGACAGGCCGAGGTAGCCGAGGGCCGTGGTGACGACGATCATGCCGAGGATGAGCAGAAGCCGGCCCAGCGCGCTCCGAACGAGGACGAGGATCCCGAGCGCACCCATCGTGTATGCGGCGACCCACTTCGATGCCAGCCCGAAGCCGAGGAATGCCCCGACGACGGGCATGCCCAGCCAGAACGCCAGCCAGTGGCGACGCATCCGGCCGCGCATCTGCCAGAGGGCCACGAAGACGACGTAGGCGGCGACGATCCCGAGCCCGACGTAGGAGTCGTTCATCCCGATCCGGCTCTGGGCGAAGAGCATGCCGTCGGCCGCCATCAGGATCGCGAGGAAGACGGCGACCTCACGTCGACGGAAGAGCATCCGCGCCAGGAGGTACAGGAGGATCGCCATCAGGACGCCCGCGATGACGCCCGGCAGGCGCCAGGCGAAGGCATGCTCGCCGATGTCGACCGAGGCCGCGGGGCCAGCGGCATCGAAGGCCACGAGCTGCTCGCGGTCGCTGGACGGATATCGCTGGTTCTGGTCGAGGACGATCGCCGTCGGCGTGAACGGCAGCGCCGCGTCCGCGTAGACGCCGTTCGAATGCGGTTCGATGACGTACACCGTCGGCTCGCCGGTGCCGGGTCGCGTTCCCTCGACGTGGACCATCTGTGATGCCAGGTCGTAGCCGACCCAGCCCGCGGACGTCCCGGGCAGGACGAAGTTCGCGTCGAACACGGGAGTCCCGCCCGCGCCGGGGGCAACGATCGTTGTCACGTGCGGGCCGTCCTGCCCCAGGACGGATACGTAGACGCGGTCCTTGTCGAGCTGCGTCGTGAAGGCGATACCCATGGCCGGACCCGACGTCGCGATCGAGGTCGTGATGCGCGCGGTCGTCGTATCGAGGAATGGCACGCCCTGCGGGGTGGCGAAAGCGACCATGCCCGCACCCGCGTCCGCGACCTGGGCGACGGTCCCCAGGGTCACCCGACCCACTTCGGCGGCCGTGGCGCTGTCGATGACGATCGCCACGTCGGCCGACGTCGCCGGCGCCGTCGGTGGGCCGGGCTCGACCGCGACGATCGTGCTGCCGTCGGGCGTTGAGTGCAGGAACAGGACGGCGGCGTCCGTCGTGGTGTAGGCGCGCGCCGTCACGTCGACCGGCGTGCTGCCCGCCCAGCGGGCCGAGTCGAGCAGCGTCGTGTCGATGACCTGGATCTCGCCGCTGCTCGTCCCGACGAACGCCTGGTGACCGACCTGGTCGATGGCGAGCGTCTGGGCACCGGGGACGGGGATATCGATGATGAGCGCCCGCGTCGACAGGTCGTAGGCACGGACCGCCGTCCCCGTGGCGACCCAGAGCCGATCGCCGGCGACCCTCGAGGACGTGGCGCTCTCGTCCCAGCGGGGCTCGATGACCGCAGCCTTGACCGGCACGCCGAGGTCGCTGGTCGCCGTCGTGCGGTCGTCCCCCCAGGCCACCAGGCCACCGGCCATGATGTACTTGGCCATGTGGGGGTGAGTCCACTCGTAGATGTCGTGGGACAGGCCGTAGCGCCAGTCCTGGAGGAACTCGATCGCGGTCCGGGGATGGTAGACCTCGTCGAAGTGCATCTGATACGGCTCTGCCAACCGCCAGACGCGGACCGTCAGGAGCACGACGGCGAGAACGACCATCATCCAGACGTCGAGGCGGTCCACGCGGCCGCCGAGCTCACCGCGGAGCGAAGCGGTCCGATCCCGTCGGATCGGTCGTTCGTTCAGGCGGTGCCGGAACCAGCCGACGAACCCCACCTCGCCCGACGACGGTCGCGGGTCCCAGATCGGGCGGACGGATCCGGCGACACGCTCGACCTGCCGCTCGAAAGGACCCGACGTCCCGGACGGCCGCGCTCCGCCCAGCTCGCTGGCTGGTTCCGAGCCGGGATCGGGCGAATCGGCGGCTTTGGACGGATCGGCGGATCGGTCGGCCGTCGACGGGATCGGCCCGGTCGCGAATGCCATCGAGGGCGGAGTTGCCGTCGCCGGGAGCACTCCAACGAGCGGCGGCGGCGCGCCGAGCGGCGCATCCGGCCGGGCCGCCCCGGAACGAGGCGTGTCGGCGGCTGCCCCGAGATCGCGGGCAAGGCGTCGGGTCGCGCCCGCGCGGAGCTCGGTCAGGGCAAAGAGGAAGACGCCGGTCTGGATCACCACGGCGAGCGCCACGACTGGGTAGCTCCCGAGCGTCCTCCCGATCCCCAGCCAATCCTCGATATTGGGATTGTTGGGGTAGAGCGTCGTCAGGACGAAGTACATGTTGGCAAAGGTCGCGAGGCTCGAGAGCAGGTACGCCACGCTCCATCGAAGCGAGACGGCGGCGAGGATCGCCCCGAGCACGACCAGCGGGAACAGGTACCGCTCGTGGACCCGCGTGGGGACCACGAAGAAGGCGAGCGCCAGCACGGAGAGCCCCACGAGGATCGTGAGCCGATCCGGCCGGCGCGCTACGAGGACGCTCACGACCACGAAGACGAGGAGGGTCAGGGCAACGCCGACGACCACGGCCGGGAGCGCGCCGACCTGGAACGCCGTCGGGCAGTCCGGCGTGATCATGTCGCAGACCCAGATCCTGTTCGCGGCGATGCCGTTGCCGCCGAACGTCACCAGCGCCCAGGGGTTCCAGGCGTTGACCGAAAGGTCCGGATAGCCGCCGGCCGTCTTGAAGATCTGCTCGACGAGGCCCGGAAACGAGAGGCCGAACGGCAGCGACAGGACGATCGTGGTCACGAATCCCGCCAGGCCGGTCGTGACGATCCGCAGCCAGCCCCTGGTCGTCGCCTCCCATGAGGTCGTCGAGCGGCGACGGGGAGGGGCTTCCTCGTCCCCGAATCCGCCCGCCGGCCAGAGCGCCCGCCGGATCGTCACCGCGGCCACGATCGGGATGAGGATGCCGAGCTGGGGCTTGATGATCGCGCCGATCACGGTCAGGACCGCCGACCGCTCGGGCCGATCCCGCCAGAGCTCGCGCACGGCGAGCAGCAGGAAGACGACCCCGAACGAGTCGACCTGACCCCATACCACGCTGTCGAACCAGGTGATCGGGTTCACCAGCACGATCAGGGCGGCCAGGCGGGCGGCCCATCGACTGCCACCGAGCTCCAGCGTCATCGACCAGGCGAGGTACGCGAGCGCGACGTCGGCCAGGATCGGCGGCACCTTGATGAGGTCCCCTACGCCGCCCACGACCTGCCCGACCAGACCGACCAGCCACAGGACGTACAGGTATCCGGGCGTGTAGTCGTGGAAGAAGTGACGGGAGTAGAACCCGTTCAGCCCGTCGCTCGCGAGGTTCGACGCCCAGTACTGGAATGCGCCGATGTCGTTCGCGAAGCCGGAGCCGGGCAGGAGGTATGCGATGATGACGCGGAAGGTGAGTCCCAGCGCGAGGAGGACGAGGATGCCCCCGACGTCGTCTCGCGTCGTGGTGCGCGCCGCCGTCTCGCCCCGCACGGGCTCACCCGACACGGGGCCTGTCAACCGGATCGGCCTCCAGCACGAGCGATGAGGTGGATCGCAGCGTAGCACAGGGTCGAGGCGATGCCGCCCTCGCCCGATCCGACACGACCTGGCTCGATTTCCTGCCCTCGGCCCTCATTGGTGCTGCCCTCGTGGCGATCGCCCTGGCGGCCTACTGGCTGCCGGGCTCGGTCCGCTACTACAACCACTTCGTCTGGCAGGCGCTCGCCTTCCTCCACGGCCGGGCCGAGATCACCTGGCCGGTACCCGGCAACGACTACTTCCAGGATGTCTTCCCCCTACGCGATGCCAATGGCGCCCTGACGGGTTACGGACTCCTCCCGTTCCCTCCGCTCCCGGCCATCGTCCTGATGCCCGTCGTCGCGATCTGGGGCCTCGCCACCGACGAGCGGGTCGTCTCGGTCGTGATCGGCGCGGTCGATGTCGGCCTCTGCTGGTGGCTGCTCGGCGGCCTGACGATCGGGCGACCCGTCCGGCTCGCGGTCACGATCTTCTTCGGCTTCGGGACGGTCTTCTGGTACGCGGCGGGGCTCGGTACCACCTGGTTCTTCGCTCATGTGGTAGCCCTCACGCCCGCCATCCTGGCGGTCGGGATCGCCCTTCGGGGCGACCGATCGTTCACTCGAGACGCGGATCCCGCGGAGGCGCCGGCGGATCCCGACGCGATCGGAAGCGCGCCGGAGGCCGACGGGCTCGATCTGAACCTCGGCCATGAGGCCGCGATGCTGGTGTCGGGTCTCAGCCGGCCCTGGGCGCTCATCGATCGCCGGCAGTTCGCGGCCGGGCTCCTGTTCGGCGTCGCCTGCACGGCCCGCCTGACCATCGTCTTCGGGGCGCCGTTCTTCGTCTTCGTGGGGAGCGGCGGAACGTACGGCCGCAGGGCGCTCTCCGCCGGGATCGGTGCGGCGATCCCGATCGTCGCGTTGCTGGCCTACAACCTCGTTTCGACCGGGCATCTCTTCACCCCGGTCTATGACTATCTCTACCAGCTCGAGGCGAACGGGTACCCGGCGCTCGGCTACAACCCGGCCTGGAACATCGAGGACATCCGCTACGTGCCCCAGAATCTCGGGATCATGCTGTTCTCGACGCCGGCGATCTTCCCGGATCGCGTCCCCAACGGCCTCGGCAACGGGACCCTCCTGTGCACGTCCGCGAGCGCGGTCCGGGGGCTGTTCGACGCGACCTGCCCGATTGCCCTGCCTCGCGCGACCGGCATGAGCATCCTGCTCACGAGCCCCGCCTATCTCTACGCACTGCCCGCGCTCCGGCGGTTCACCCGGTCGCGCCTCGTCACCGGCGCGGCGCTCGGGGTGGTTGCGATCGCGTTCGTCAATCTGATGCACTTCAGCCAGGGTTGGGTCCAGTTCGGCTACCGGTTCAGCAGCGACTACGTCGTCTTCGCCCTACCGCTCGTCGCGATCGGGATGTCGCGGCGGGGCGGCGTCGGCCTGCTGGCGGCGTGGCTCGTGGGCCTGTCCGTGGCGATCAACTTCTGGGGCATGACCTGGGGAAACCTGCTCGGATGGTGAGCCCTGATGGGGATGACGCGGACGAGGCGACCACTCCTTCGCCGGGACTCCCGGGCCTCAAGAGCCCCAGCGGCCCGTTCCGTGGACAATTCGGGCGAACCTTCCTCGCGGCGCTACCGCCTCTCGTCGTTGCGGCGATCGTCGTCGTGGTCATCGCCCCGGGACTGATGCCCGATGTCGGGTATTGGGACACGGGCGAGTTCCAGACAGTCCTGCCGATCCTCGGGACCGCCCACCCGACCGGCTACCCGACGTACGTGCTCCTCGGCTACCTCGTGAACATCCTGCTGACCCCGCTCGGCGAACCTGCCTTCCGGATGAACGTCCTGTCGCTGCTGTGCGTTGCCGTCGCCGCGGCGGCCACCGTGCGCCTCGTCGAGCGCCTGACGGGCCTCCTGCTGATCGGGCTCGTGGCCGGCCTCGGCCTGGCGCTCGCCCCGGACGCCTGGCGGCTCGCCAACCATGCCGACCCACACACCCTCCATCTCGCGCTCGTCGCGATCCTCTTCGGCCTCCTCGTGCGCTGGGAGAGCGCCCATCGGACGGGCGAAGGCAGCATGGACCGATGGCTCGTGATGGCCATGGTCGTCTTCGGTCTCTCGGTCGGGAACCACTCCCTGACGCTGCTTCTCGCGCTTCCGGTCGGCTTGTTCGTCCTTGCCACCGAACCCACGATCCTGTTCCGGCCGAAGATGCTGGCCACCTGCGCGCTCGCGCTCGTCGGGACCGTCGTTGCCGTCTATCTCGAGCTGCCGCTGCGAGCCGGGCCGTTCCGTGCGCCGCTCGTCTACGCCAGCCCCAACACCTGGGACGGGTTCTGGTACGTGGCGCTCGCGGAGCAGTTCCGGGGCTCGATCCACGATCCATTCGGCGACCTTCTCGGCAAGGCCGGCGATCTGGCCACGCTTGCCCAGGCCCAGTTCGGCTACCTCTCCATCCTCATCCCGCTCGGGTTCCTCGCCACGGCCCTCCGCCACTGGCGATATGCCCTCCTGACCGGCAGCGCGATGCTGATCACGGTCTTCTTCAACGCCTCCTACACCAACGCCGATATCAGTCGCTACTACCTCGGCCCGATCCTCTGGGCATGGACATGGCTGGCGGTGCTGGGGGCCGTGGCCGTGGAGCTCGTCATGGGCGTCCGCCTGGGGTCGGAAGGGTCGCCCCCGACCGACTCGGATGACCAGACCGGCGCCGGCCAGGACGCCCCATCCGGGGCCGGCGCGGGCGCTTCAGCCTGGTCTCGACTCGGCGCCCCTGGCGTCGCTGTCTCCGCCATCCTGGGCCTCGCCCTGCTTGCCCCGACCGTCATGGATGCCCGGTCGCGCGCCCAGGCGGCCGACTTGAGCGCCGACCATTCGGCGCGTCTGTGGCTGGATACGGCTCTCATGAATGTCGCACCGGACGCGGTCATCGTGAGCTGGTGGAGCACATCGACGACGCTCTGGTACGCACAATATGTCGACCACCTGCGGCCTGACCTGATGATCGTCGACGACCGGACGCGCCTGGACCTGAACTACGGAGAAGCAACGGACGTGATCGCTCGATTCCTCGGCAGCCGTCCCGTCTACGTCATTCGAGCCAACGCCTACGACCTGAGTCTGGTCAAGGCCAGGTATGAACTTGTCCCGCTGCCCACCCCCGCCTCGGACGTCTACCGGGTTCTGGGCCCGATCGGGGCCGGCGGATGAGTGACCGCGCGCGGGTTCCCGCGCTCTCGTACTTCTTCCCGGCCCACAACGAGGAGGCGAACCTGCGAGGCCTCGTCGCGGAAGCGCTCGCGACCCTGCCCGATCTCGCGGAGGCCTTCGAGGTGATCATCGTCGACGACGGGTCCGGCGACGCGACGCCGAGGATCGCCGACGAGCTCGTCGCCGCCGACCCCCGCGTCCGCGTCGTCCACCATCCGCGGAATCGCGGCTACGGCGCGGCACTCCGATCCGGGTTTGCCGCGTCCCGGTTCGAGCTGCTTGCCTTTACCGACGGCGACCGCCAGTTCCACGTCGTCGACCTCGGACGGCTCACCGAGCGCTTCCTCCAGGGTGGGGCCGACGCCGTCGTCGGCTACCGGATCAAGCGCGCCGACCCCCCGGTTCGAACCCTCTATGCCCGCGCATACCGACTCGCGAACCGGATCTTCTTCGGCCTCCGGGTGACCGACGTGGATTGCGCCTGCAAGCTGTTCCGACGAGGTGCCCTCGACGGCATCAGGGTCGAGTCGGGCGGAGCATTCTTCTCGGCAGAGCTCCTGATCAAGCTGGACGAAGCCGGGCGACGGGTCGTCGAGGTCGGGGTGCCGCATTACCCGCGAACCGCCGGCTCGCCGACCGGCGCGAAGCCACAGGTCGTCTTCCGGGCGGTTCGCGACTTCTGGTCGCTCCGGCTACGCCTCTGGGCCGCTCCGGGGCGGGCACTGGGTCGCGGTGAGCCGATCATTCCGGGAGATTGACCGGGAGCAGGCGTTCGCGCCGACGACGCGGCACGGCACTGCCTGACGAAGGGTCGGTTCCCCGGTCAACCGGACCGTGGACCGCCGGATCCGCCCGCGCCGGGATCCTTGTCCAGTGAGTTGATGAAGTCGCGGAACATCTCGAGGCGCTCGTCCACGACCGCCTCGCCCGGCGATTCGATGGGCACCTCGCGCCGGTAGTCACGCTCGACGTTGCGGCGCGCTCGACCCGGATCGGCTCCGCCGGCGACCGTTTCGTCCTCGTCGGGATCGGCCGAGAGGGCAGCCTGCTCGAGGACCCCTTCGTCGACGAGGATACGGGTCGACGTCCTGACCGCCAGGGCAACACAGTCCGACGGCCTTGCATCGAGCTCGACGATCTCGCCGCCGCGCTCGAGGTACAGGCGGGCGTGATAGGTCTCGTCGGCGAGCTCGGAGATGACGATCCGATCGATCCGGACGCCCAGGCCATCGAGGGCGGTCGTGAACAGGTCGTGCGTCAGCGGCCGCTCCGCGGTGAGCCCCTGGAGCTTCATCGCGATCGAGCTCGCCTCCCAGGGCCCGATCCAGATCGGCAGGTATCGCTCCCGCTCGGCGTCCTTGAGGATGACGACGTGGCGGTTCGACAGCATGTGGACGCGAACGCTCTCGACCACCATCTCGACGAGTCGACCCATTTGCCGATTATCCACCCGTCGTACCCGATCGCCGCGCCGGTGGCGAATCCGCCGATGAGCATGAAGACGGCGTCAGCGTGGCGTCCCCGCAGCGAACGCATCCAGGCCCGGGTTGGCGCGGGACGACGGCGAGGCTCAGGGCGTCGCCGAAACTCCCGCCGATGGCGCGGCGCTGCCAGAGGGTCCCGGGGACCCTGTGGCGCCCGGGGATCCAGAGGCGCCGGGCCCGCTTGTTGCCGGCTCCAGGACGGTCCGGTACAGGCCACTGGCCGTGATCCAGACCACACTGTCCGGCGCGTCGGCGATGCCGGGCTCGACGTACCAGCCGCGAACCGCGGCCCAGCCCTTGCCACCGTCGGCGAGGCGGTACTGGCCGGCATATGAGCCATTCGCCTTCAGGTACGCGACGAGGCGCGCGTTCGCGGGGTCGTACCCATAGATCTTCCCGGCGCGCCGATCGGAACCGGACATCACGGTCGTGATCACCGGTGCAGGGCGGAGGGCGGTGTCGGGAAGCGGCGCCTGCTGCCAGCCCGTGTCCGTGCCGCCGACCACCCGCAGGATCTTGCCGGTGTCGGCGATCCAGATGTCGCCGTCGATGTAGAGGCTCGTGATGCCGTCGACCGGGCGAGGGGTCGTGAAACGTTTCGAGGGAGCGCCCGGGAATCCGGCGCCATCGGCGGCCGGAGCGTAGGCGAGGATCTCCTGCGCCGATGGGTCGACGATGTAGAAGTTGTACAGGCCGGCTCGCGCGTCGCGCACGAACGTCCCGATCGCGAGGAGGTCGGTACCCCACTCGGACGACCCCTTGACAGCGACCTTCGTGGTCGTGCCGCGGCCCTTGGCATCAGCCGGCCGCCACCGCCAGAGAACATTCTTGGCGTCCAGGATCAGGAGGTCCGGCCCGCCGACGGTGATCATGGCCGGCGCGGCTTCGGTTGCCCCACCTGCCTTCGTGCCGTCGCGAAAGATCGCCACGGCGTTCTGATCGGCGAGGTTGATCCGATAGACGGACTTGGTCTTCGGGTCCAGCACGTACGGTGCTCCATCGGGCCCCCGGACGAGGCCCCGGAGGTCGACCCCCGCATCCGACGCGAAGGTGAACTGCGAGATCGGGGTGACGTCCACGACGCCGTACAACTTGTCCAGTCCGGCGACGACCTGCGTCCGGAGCGGGGCGATGTCGCTCGCCGCGATGCCAGCCTTCTTCGCCGCGTCCAGCTGGGCCAGCGCATCGGTGAGGACCGTCGTGGCGGTCTTCGGGTCGTTCGCGATCAGGTCGATCCCGGGCCCGAAGACGCGGTCGATATCCTTCTGGGCGTTCTTCAGGGACTGGACCCCGACCTCCGCGGAGGCGATGACCTTTCCCGGCGATGGCCGGTTGCTGAGCAGCGAGACGGCAAGCCCGAGCGAACCCGCGACCGCGATGAACACCAGGATCGCCACCGCGCCGCGACGCTGCATCTCGCGGCGGGCGCCCATCGACGTCACGCGGCGGGGCGCTGGCTGGCGGGATGGCATCGCATCCTGGGCCCGGCCGACGAGCCGCCCCAGGGCACCGGATGCCGCCCGCCGGGCTCGCCGGGCGCCGGCCTGCGCGGCTGCCACGCCGTCGCTGACCGTATCCGCCAGCGGAATCGGCGAGCGGTCCGGCGCCCCGGCCAGCGGTTCCGGCGGTTTCACGGCGACGAGCGCTCGTGGCGACTTCCCCGACGCGGCCTCGCCGACCTCGATGACCAGGGCTCCATCGCTGCCGGTTCCACCCGCGGCGACGAACTCGCCGGCAAGGAGCTCGACCGCCGGCTGGGGATGGAGGGTGACGAGCGCATCCTTCAGCGCATCCGGCCCAAGCCGCGCCATGACGTTCGGCGAGACGAGCGCCAGCTGGTCGCCGACGCCGATCTCCCCCCGCCAGACGTCCGGCTCCAGGTCGGCCGCAGGGAGGCCGCGATCCCGGTCCGGGTCCGGGAGGGTGCTCAACCGCGCTCCGCGGCTCAGGTAGGCCTCCGCGGGCCCCACGGTGGCGACGTACAGCTCGTGGTCGCGAACGACCGCGATCGCCACGCCGATCGGTGATCCGGCCCCGGCGTGGCCGGCACTCGACGAACCGAGGGCGGATCGCTCACGGGCGTGGGTGAGGCGCTTGTTGGCGGCCAGGATCGCCTTGATGAGGCAGACGCGGATACCCGCCGACTCGTCGTAGTAGTACTCGTGCTGGATCACGTCGGCGACGAGGCGCGTCGCCTCGCGCGCCTTCGAGCCGGGGACCGTCGAGGTCGCCAGGAGGTAGAGCTGGCCTTTGGTGCGCGCGCGCGACCCGATCGTCGGCTCGACCACGAGAATCGTGTCGGGCGAGTCGGGGCGTCGGTCTCGGTCGGGTAGAACGCCGAGCTTCATCTGGAAACGGGGGGCCATGCGAGCCTCTGCCAGGGTCTGGGTCGGGTGGCCGGGGCGGGATTATCGCACGTGAGCGCGGGCCGTCAGTCTCCCCGTGACGGTCGGTGCGGACGAACCGTGACGCGGAGCTCGCCCACCTGGCCGCCCGCGGGAGCGTTCCTGAACGCATCCACCAATTCGCGCTGGTGCAGTCGGACCTCCTGGGCAACGATCGGGGCGTCGGCCTCGACGACCAGGGCCTGGCCCTCGATCCGGAGTGCCCGGCACGCACCGTGCGCCGCCGGGGCTCGCTCCGCGACGATCGCGTCGAAGGTCGCCACGATGCGGGCGCGGCGCAGCTCGTCGGCCAGGCCCAGGCGCGCCGCCGCGCTCGGAATCAGGTCGCCGATCCTGGACATCGGGCGGCGTCGGCGGCGGATCTCGACCTCGTCGTCGTCGCTCACGCGGCCGTCCTCCGGGTGGGCCCCTCGAGGGTGGTCCCGTCCTCCGGGTCGACACGCCAGGTGTCCGCAATGTCGAGGAGCGCCGGGTCCAGATCGTCGAGCGTCGTCGTCGTCACGAACGCCTGGGGCAGCGCGGCAATCCGTCGGACGAGGTGCGAGCGACGATCGGGATCGAGCTCGGAAAAGACGTCGTCGAGCAGCAGGACCGGCGGGCGACCATCGAGCGAGGCGAGCAGGTCAAGCTCGGCGAGCTTGAAGGCGAGGATCGCCGTGCGCTGCTGGCCCCGCGAGGCGAAGGCCGCGAGGTCTCGCTCGCCCAGCGCGAACGAGAGATCGTCACGGTGGGGTCCGACGAGCGTGGTGCCGTTCCAGGCTTCCTTGTCGGCCGTCTCGGCCAGGCGGCGCTCGAGCGCGTCGCGAGTGGACTCCCCCGGCCGCTGCGGCGCATTCGTGACATATCGGAGCCGGAGGCCATCCGATGCCTCATCGGGGGCGATCTCTGCATGGGCCGCCCGAAGTGGCGCGGCGAGCTCATCGAGCACGCGCAGGCGCCCGGTCACCACCTCGGCCCCGGCGTCGAGGAAGGGCAGATCCCAGTACCGGAGCTGCGCACGGTCGGCAGTCTCTTCGCGGATTGCCCGCAGGAGGCTGTTTCGCTGCTGGAGCGCACGCGCATAGGTGGCCAGGGCCGGGCCGTAGGATGGGAAGCGCCCCGTTGCAATCCTGTCCAGCGCGGCCCGACGCAGCGAGGGCGAACCGGCGATCAGGAGCATCTCTTCGGGCGCAAAGACCACGACGCGGAGGGCCGACGCCAGGGATGCGGCGCGGCGCGGCACGCCATTCACCCGGATTCGCTTTCGCCCACCGCCGGACGCCGCGGCGCTGCCCGGCCGCACCAGTGCGACTTCGAGGGCTGTCTCGCCAACCGTCCCCTCCACGCGGGCTACCTCGGCGCCCCATCGAATGAGGTCGACATCGGTCGTCGTCCGATGCGAGTGTCCCCAGGCGAGAAGCACGACGGCCTCGAGGAGGCTCGTCTTTCCGGCGGCGTTGGGACCCCAGAGGATCTGGGGTCCCGGCCCGAACCCGACCTCGAGCGCGGCGTATCCGCGAAGGTCGGCGAGCCGGATGGACGAGAGCGTGGCCGGCTCTTACGAGGTGGTGCGGACCGGCATGACGACGTGCACGTACCGGTCGTCCCCGATCGGCTTGAAGACACCCGGCGCCAGCGGTCCCTGGAGCTCGATCGCGAACTGGTCGGCGTCGACGTTGGTCAGGACGTCGGCCAGGTACTTGGCGTTGAAGGCGATCGTCGTGCCGTCACCCTCGACGGCCGCCTCGACCTGCCCGACGTGATCGCCGATCTCGGCGTTGGCACTGACCGTGATGCCGGCGTCGCCATTCGCATTGATCTGGAGCTTCACGATGTTGGCGGACTCGTGGGCGATCAGGGCAGCCGGACGAACCGCCCGAAGGAGCTCGTCGCGATCGATCACGGCGCGGGTCGTGTGGGTCGTCGGCATGACCGACTGGTAGTTCGGGAACTGACCATCGATGAGCCGGCTCACGAGGTCCACGCCTTCGAGATGGAAGAGGATCTGGTTGCGCGCCTGGGCCAGGACGATCTCGACGGGCGTGTCGTTGTCGGCAAGGACGCGCATGAGCTCCATCAGCGCCCGGGCTGGCACCACGACGCTGGTATCGGCCACCGAATCGAGGATCGGGACGGTCTTGACCGCGATCCGGTAGTTGTCGGCCGCGGCGAGCGTCAGCGTCTCGCCCTCGAATCGGCAGAGCACGCCGGTGAGGATCGGCCGTGCCTCGTCGGTCGCGGCCGCGAAGGCGGTCTCCTCCAGCGCCTGGCGGAGGACGTTCTGGGCGACCCGCGTCGTGGGCCGCTCACCCGTGGTCTGGATCGCCGGGAACTCCTCGGCGTCGATGCCCTTCAGGTGTGATTCGAACCGCCCGCAGCGCAGGTCCAGCGTCTCTGCCGCTCCGAGCTCGAGGTCGATGCGATCACCACCCTGCAGGGAGTTCACGAGATCCGTGAGGAGCTTCGCGGGGACCGTCGTAGCTCCATCCGATTCGATCTTGCCCGGCACCCAGTACGTGATCCCGATCTCGAGATTCGTCGCCGTGAGCTTGAGGCCGGCGTCCTCGGTGCGGAGCAGGACGTTGGCGAGGACCGGCAGCGTGCTTCGCGTCGAGACCGCACGACTGACGACGGACAGGCCGCGCGCCAGGTTCTCCTGCATGACCGATAGCTTCACGTCAGAGTCCACTCCACGGTGCTGCGTTGACGGACGACAAGATGGTACCGGCGCACGGGGGCGGGGGCGCGCTCGCGGGTGCCATCCCGGGGAGCACCACCGGCCGAGCCGCCGCATCCCGAGCTGGCGCTGCGCGCCGCCGGTTCTGGGCAAACCGTAACGTTGTGTATCTTCCTCCATTCCTAGAAGCCCGTCACCGTCATCATCATGGTGTGGAGACGGTGGACGGCCGCGCTCCGGCACGAGCGAATCGGCGGTGCGTAGGTCCTCTCCGCCGGTGGACGAGCGATGGCGAACTGGGGGTAGTCCGTGCCGACGGGGCGCAGTCCGTGGATATCTCCCGGGCAATCGGGCTGGTTCCGGTCCAGCTGTCCACGCTCCAGTACCCTCTCGCGCCGCCCGCAGCAGCGGCAGCACACGGACCTGGGCGAGTCATCCACGTCCGGCCCCCTGGTTGTCCAAGGTGAGCCACGTTCTGGATGCGCGTTGAGGTCACGCGGAGCGAGCGTCCTGCGGCCGACTTCAACCCCGCGGTCCTGCGCACGGGCACGATGAGGGCGCCTTGCGAGCCCGCGGGGTTGGCGGTCAGCGCTCAGTCGGCGTAGATCATCTCGCGAACGGCGGAGATCTCGCGACGGAGCTCGTCGTTGGCGCCCGACTCGCGGGTGATCTTGTCGCAGGCGTGGAGAACCGTGGAATGATCACGGCCGCCCAGCTCGGCGCCGATCCGGAGCAGCGAGACGTCGGTCTCCTCGCGCATCAGGAACATCGCGATCTGGCGGGGGACCACGATCGCCTTGTCGCGCTTCTGGCCCTTGAGCTGGTCCAGCCCGACGCCGTAATAGTCCGACACCGCCTTGACGATGCGCTCGGGCGTGATCTGGCGCTTCTTGGGGTTGTAGAGGACGTTCGAGAGGACCGCCTGGGCGAGCTCGATCGAGATCGGCATGGCGCCCATGGAGGCGTACGCGACGATCCGGTTGAGAGCCCCTTCGAGCTCCCGGATGTTGCTGACGACCTTGCGGGCGATGAACTCGATGACGTCCGACGTGATCGGGACCGCGCCCTCCTCGGCCTTCGCTCGGAGGATCGCGATACGGGTCTCCAGGTCCGGCGCGGTCAGGTCGGCGATGAGACCCCACTCGAAGCGGCTGCGGAGTCGCTCCTCAAGGGTCAGGATCGCCTTTGGGGGCCGGTCCGAGCTCAGCACGATCTGCTTGCCGTCCTCGTGGATGGCATTGAACGTATGGAAGAACTCCTCCTGGGTCCGTTCCTTGTCGGCAATGAACTGGATGTCGTCGATGAGGAGGAGGTCGATCCGTCGATAGCGGGCCCGGAACTCGTCGATCTTGCCCTGCTGGATCGAGGTGATGAACTCGTTCGTGAACTTCTCGGAGGTCGCGTAGACGATCCGCTTGCGTGGGAACTTGGCCGAGACCTGGTTTCCGATCGCGTGCATGAGGTGCGTCTTGCCAAGACCGACGCCGCCATAGAGGAAGAGCGGGTTGTAGGCGTGGCCCGGCCGCTCGGCGACCGACAGGCTGGCGGCATGGGCAAGGCGGTTCGCCGAACCGACGATGAAGTTCGCGAACGTGTAGCGGGCGTTGATGTTGGTCGCGCCGCCTTCGCCTCCGACGCGCGTGGCCTCGACCCGGACATGTTGGGTGCTGGGCGTTGCGAGCGGCCGGGCCGCCGCCGCGGGCAGTGCCGGCGCCTCGTCCCGTGGCTCCTCCGCGTCCTCCGGGACGATCCCGACGACGAACTCGACCTGGACGCTGTAGCCGACGATACGGGCGAGGGTCTGGGAGATCAGCGACCGGTAGCGGCTCTCCAGCCAGTCCTTGGCGAACCCATTCGGGACGGCGATCCGGAAGCGGTTGTCTTCGACATCGACGAGCGTGGTGTCACGCAGCCAGGTCTCGTAATTGGCCGGGGAAAGGGAAACCTGGAGCTCGCCGAGCGCGGCGCGCCAAACCTGCTTCGCATCCATTCGTCGATGACGGCTCGCTTCTTGGTGGCTTCGATGGTCGGGCGATCGAAAGCACAACACCGGATGCGTGCGGGACCGCCGAGGTTAGGGCTGGGCTGTCGGAATTCGGTCTCCGGCCGCCTCCGACCCTTCATCACCAGGTCCGCGAAACGGGCGGGCGGGGTGGCGAGGGTCACGAAACATAGCACCGCATCCGGACGGTCGCAAGGCGATTCCGCGATACTCCCTGGGAGTATCGCATCACCAGCGGTCCGGCGCGTCGCGAGTCCCGCGGCTGGGGGCCGGCGCCCGTCCGCAATTCCCATGCGCGACGATCCTCGCGGGCGCGCGGAACGTGTTTGACACCCCTTCGGGGGCCGTCCTATCATCCCCCGGACGACGAACGCGCCAGCGCCGGTGGGCGCCCGGGCGCGTTTGTGTGCCTCTAGGGGTCAGAAACCGACCAACACCCCGAGGCCTGATGGAGAGGATTCCGCACAGCCCCGATGAAGCAGACCTACCAGCCCAAGAAGCGACATCGCGCCAAGGAACACGGCTTTCGCGCCCGGATGAAGTCCACCGGCGGACGCCGCGTCCTGGCGGCTCGCCGGGCCCGCGGTCGGAAGCGCCTGACGGTCTGACGGCCGAGCGCGTCCGGACCCGGTCGCGCCTCTTGATGCTCTCCAGCCCTCAGGACTTCGCGGCGCTCCAGGAGCGTGGGACCATGCGATCCCATCCACTCCTGGCGGCCCGAATCCTGCGGACCGACCTCGAGATGACACGGTTCGGCATGGCGACAGGTCGGGTCCTCGGCTCGGCCGTCGTCCGAAATCGGGTCCGGCGACAGATCCGGGGGGTCCTTCGGGAGCTCGCGCCGGACATCCAGCCGGGCTGGGACGTCTTGCTGGTCGCTCGGCCGGCGCTCGTCGGCGCCGACCACGGGACGCTGGTCGCGGCGCTCCGCCGGCAACTTTCTCGGGGCGGCGTTCTTGGAAGGAGCAACGAGTGAAGCGAATCGGGATCGGGTTCATCCACCTGTACCGATTCCTGTTCTCGTGGCTGCCGTCATCGTGCCGCTATGAGCCCACCTGCTCCCGATACACGGAGCAGGCTATCGAACGCTACGGCCTCATCCGGGGCAGCTGGATGGGGGCTCGGCGAATTGCGAGCTGCCATCCTGGCAATCCGGGCGGCTACGACCCTGTCCGCTGAGCGAGGGACCCATCACTTGACGCTTCTGCAACGGCTCGGTCGCCTCGGCCCCGCGATCCTGCTCCTGCTGGTCGTGGTGGTCGTGGCCGCCTGCGTCCCTGCTGCCAGCCAATCCCTGGCGCCGGGCGTCACGCCCTCGCCAACGCCGGTCGCGACGCTCCCGCCGGCGGCCATTGCCCTCGCGCCGGCGCCGCTCCATGCAGACCCGTTCAGCCTCCTTGCCTGGCTCTTCACCCCGATCTTCCAGTTCTTCTTCATCCTCCTCGCGCTGCTCAACAAGGCCACGGGGAACATCGCGATCGCCATCATCCTGATGACCATCCTCATCAAGATCGTCCTGATCCCCATCTTCCGCCGCCAGCTCGTCTCGACCAAGCGGATGCAGATGATCGGGCCGGAGGTCAAGGAGCTCCAGCGTCGCTACAAGGGCGATCGGGTCAAGATCCAGCAGGCGACGGCGGCGCTCTACAAGGAGCGTGGCGTCTCGCCCGCGGGCTGCCTTCCCGCGTTCGGACAGATGTTGCTGCTGATCCCGCTCTACTCGGTTTTCAGCCAGGGCCTCCAGAACTACAACCCGCAGTCGATGCTCGACGTCTTCGGCGTCAGGATCCTTGACCTCCAGTGCCAGGCTGCGCCCCTCCTGGACGCCACCAAGCAGCATGTCCTCAATCCGTGCCTGGATCCCAATGCGTTCTTCGTCAACTGGGGCATCCCGGAAGTCTTCATCGGCACCGCCGGATCGCTGTTCTCCGGCCTCAGCCTGCTGGCCATCATCTCCTCGCTGGCCCAGTTCGTCGCCTCCCGGATGACGATGCCCGTGACGGCGGCCAGCGCATCCGACGATACGAACGTCAAGACGCAGCGCCAGATGGCGATCTTCCTGCCCTTCATCTCGCTGATCTACGGCAGCATCCTGCCGGCCGGCCTCTTCCTCTACTGGATCGTCTCGACGGTCTTCTCGATCGTCCAGCAGTACCTGATCATCGGCTGGGGCGGGATGTTCCCGATCTTCGGCTGGACCCCCGGCTTCGCCGTGGGCCATACCCCGCGCTTCCCGGTCGCCGGAGTCTCGGCGCCGACATCCACCACCACGCGTGCGGCGGGAGCGCCCGCGCGGACCAAGACTGAACGGTCGTCCCTCGACCGGTCCGCATCCGCGGCGGCAACGATCCGCCAGCGCGGCCGGCAGGGTCGACGTGGGAGACGACGTTGAACATGAAAGCCGAGATGCGATGAGCGCCTACAGGGAATTCACCGGCAAGACGGTCGAGGAGGCGCTGCGCCAGGCGCGCGAGGCCTTCAACGCGGGCCTCGACGACCTCGACTTCGAGATCCTGACCCCGGGCAGCCGCGGCGTCCTCGGCATGGGCGCCGAGCCAGCCCAAATCCTGGCCGCCCCTCGCTCCGAGCTCGGAGGAGCGGCGCCCAAGCGAGAGGCGGCAGCCTCGCGCCCCCTCCCGACGCCACCCCCGCGTGAGGATCGGGGCGATCGCCCGCCGTTCGAACGCGGCCGCGACCGAGGGCCGCGCCGCGATGATCGAGCGCCGCGTCGAGAGGACCGCCCGATGTCGGCCCCCGAGCCGCGAGAGGACCGGCCCGTCGCGGAGTCGCAGCCCTCGCGAGAGGATCGCCCTCCCAGAGAGGATCGGGGCCCCCGCCAGGATCGCGATCGGCGAGGCCCGAGGCGGGACGACCGGCCGCGACGCGACGATCGGCCGGCCCAGCGCGGCGGCGACCTCTCCGAGCGCGAGGCAGCCGAGGTCAACGCGCTGCGTGGTTCGGTGGCCGCGGAGCGAGCCGAGCTCGAAGCGGCGGAGGCATCCCCGGAGGCCCTCGCGGCGGGCAAGGTCATTCTCGAGAAGCTCCTCGAGATGATGGGCTTCGATGTCATGGTGAGTGTCGAGGCATCGGAGACGAGCCGCCTCAACGTGACCGGCGAAGGCGACGAGCGCGAGGCGCTCGGTGCCCTCATTGGACGGAAGGGCGAGCGACTGAGCGCCCTCCAGCACATCGTGAATCTCATGCTCTCGCGAGAGATGGGTGCGTGGACCCGCGTTCTGGTCGACGTCGAGGACTACCGGGGAAGGCGCGAGCGCCAGCTTCGGGAGATCGCGGATCGGGCGGCTCAGCGTGTCATCGAGACCGGCAAGATGCTCCAGCTCGAGGCGATGCCCGCTCTCGAGCGGCGCTGGGTCCACCTCGCCCTGCGAAATCATCCGGACGTCGCGACCCAGTCGATCGGCGAGGAGCCGAACCGGCGGATCATCGTGTTGCCGAGGGTCGGCTGATCCGGATCGGCCTCCGCCCTCCTGGGTCTCCCCGTCGCGACCGGTCCCGGATGCGATCTGCCGCACCCGGTCCTGAGCTGCTTCTCAGCGGGGAAGCTGTTCGGGGTCTTCCGCCCGGCACACGGGGCACAGGCCGAAGAGCTCCAGCCGGTGGACATCGATCAGGTAGCCGCTTTCGGCCGCGATGCGGCTGACGATCGGTCCCAGGCCCGCATCTCCGACCTCCGTGGCCCGCCCGCAACGCGCACAAACCACGTGGTGGTGGTGGGCCTCGGGCTCGCAGGCGATCCAGGCGTGGTCCCCTGACGGCAGGTCGATGCGCTCGATCGCGCCGACCGCCTCGAAGACATCGATCGTTCGGAAGATGGTGGCCCGCCCGATATCAAGTCGTTCGATCGCCGCGTCGTCGACGAGGTCGGCGGCGGTGAAATGGCCGGCCCGACGGCCGATGAGGCGAGCCACCGTCCGACGCGGACCGGTGAGCCGATAGCCCGCGCGATCGAGCGCGGCCAGGGGCGCTTCCGGGGTGTCGGCAAGGGCAACCATGCTCTCAGGATACCGGTCCGACCAGGTCGATGGTCCAGCTGGTGGTCAATCGACCGGCGCCCTGGCCGGGTCGTGGACTCAGGCCCCCTGGCCGCCGTTTCCGGCCAGCGCGATGAGGGACGCAGCCGCGTCGATCGGAATAGCGAACCCGAGCCCTTCCCCCGACGTGGACACCGCCGTGTTGATCCCGATGACGTCACCCGCGGAGTCCAGCAGCGGGCCGCCGCTGTTGCCAGGGTTGATCGCGGCGTCTGTCTGGATCAGGTTGGTCAGTTGCGTCTGCTGGCGCGTGAGCTCGTCGGTGACCGTCACCTCGCGTCCGAGGCCCGACACGATGCCCTGCGTGACGGTCTCGGTGTACGTCCCGAGGGGGCTGCCGATCGCGAGCGCGATCTGGCCGATCTTCAGCGATGCCGAGCTGCCGATCGTGGCTGGCGCCAGGTTCGGCGCATCGATCTTGATCAGCGCGAGGTCATTGTCACGCAGGACCTTCGTGATCGTGGCGGGGTAGGACTTGCCGTCGAGCAGTTGGACGGACAACGTGGAGCTGCCCTCGACGACGTGGCGGTTCGTGAGGATGTATCCGCTGGTCGTCAGGATGATGCCCGAGCCGACGCCCGAGACATTCTGGCGAAACGGTGAGAAGCCCTGCGTCGAGATCCCATCAGCGGTGATCGTCACGACCGACGCCCGAGCGCTCGAGACGATGGCGGTCAGGTCCGACGCGTCGATCGTCCGGCTGGTGGCCGTCGACGCGGTCGTCGCGGTCACCGGGGCCGTGGTCGATGTCGGGGTCGTCTGCCGGACCACGAACGCCGTCGCGGTGGACGCCAGGGCGGCGGAGAGAATGGAAACCGCCAGGATTGGCGCGATCCGAGAGCCGCCACGGTGGCGAGGCGCAAGCATGGGTGCGGGCGGGTCGGTCGGGGGACCGGGCTCGACTATCTGTGTGCCGAGGCCCTCGACGGGCTCCGGTTCGGGATCCGTGAACACCGGCTCCGGATTTGGCTCGGGCTCGGGTGGGGTAATCGGCATGATCATCTCTGGTGGCTCCGGATTCAGGTTTCGACCCCAAGTACACACCGCATCGCTGAGATTGGCGTGAGAGCAGGAGACACCCGGACAACGCGCGACGTTCGGATCCCGACGCTCGGATCTCGATGCTCGTGGGTCCTGCGAGGCGCCCGGACCCTTGGCGCCTTGCGGGCCGACACTCGTCGTGGGACGGTGCGATCGAGCACCTTCACTGGCGCCCCACGTGTGCTCGGGCATCAGTATCGGACACGAGCCAGCATGGGCCGGAGCATGGATGATGCCGAACGCTAACGATACGGCTTCGCCCCGTCGTATCCGAAGAGGGGAAACTGAGGTCGTGTGCTGTACTCGAACGGATTGGCCAACTGAGTGAGCGCACATCATCGGCCTGATCGCGTCGAGCGATACCATCGCTCCCAGGTGCGGGCACGCTCCGACCTCGGGCTCGTTGTCATCCTTTCCGTCTTCCTGTCCGTGGCCTTCTTCGGGTGGCAGCGCATAGCCCAGGCAGCCAACGCCATCGGTACGGCCACGGCGCATCCGTCGGCCACTCTCACTGTCGTGCGTCCCTTGCCGACGCTCTCCTCGGAAACCCGGGAACCCTCGACCCCGGTCCCGACCGCGGAGGTCGTCGAGGGCCCCATGGACCTGGACCTGCTGGCCGACCCGGCCTCGTTCTTCGCCTCCGAGGTTACGAACAAGCTGTGCGCGGCTGCCGCCGCGCAAATGACCGTGGGGATCCTCTCGGGCACGCCTGACGTGAGCCGCGCGACGCAGCTCCAGATCCATGATCTGGAGGTCCAGCAGACCACGACCACCGACAGCCACAACGGCGGCGCCGGCCCGGACGGGATCGCCGCCACGATCAGCAACCTGTCGGACGTCGCGTACGAGCTCCGGATCTACGACACGCGTGCGGCGGCCCTGCTCGCCTCGGCGGTCGCGATCGAAGTTACGGGCGACCCGGTGGTGCTGTTCGTCTGGCGCGGGGCACATAACTGGGTCATGACGGGCTTCCGGGCAGACGCCGATCCGGCCCTCTCGCCCAGCGCCGTCGTCACGGGCGCCTACGTGCTCGATCCCTGGTACCCGCGGGTCAGCACGATCTGGGGTGCTTCCGATCCGCCGGGCACCTTCCAGGACGCCTCGGAGATGGTCCGCAACTTCCTGCCGTGGAAGCGGCCCGAGGGCAAGTACCCGGGCCGGGACGGCAAGTTCCTCATCCTCGTGCCGGTGATCGCGCCGGGTTAGCAGCAGCGGCGTCGGGACGATGCGAGTGTGGTGGAGATGGGGGAGAGTCGAACTCCCCGTCCAGAGCCCTTCGGCAGCAACCACTACGAGCGTGTCCGATCGTTTTCGTCAACCATCCGGGCGGGGATCGGCACTCTCCCGATTGGTCCAGTCACGTGTCTCTAGATCGAGCTTGATCCCGGGCTACGCGACGCTCATCCGGGCTGCAGCCTCGCTGAATGACGCTTCCACGACCCGCGAGACTGAGGTCGCTTCCACGCTCACCTTACCGCCTAAGCGGCGAGGGCGAGAGTCGACTGCTTGTTGGCAGTTACTTCGTTTTGCCGCCTGTTTAACGAGGCCTGACGGCACCTCGGCTCGCGTTCACTGTCAGCCAGACCCTGTCGAAACCACGCATCCCCACAGGATCGAGACGCGCACCGGCGTCCGGCGGAGAGTCTAGCCGAGGTCGGACGATAGGCCAAATGGACATCGAGGAACGCAGGGCTCACAGGGCGCGGCCCAGCCAGAGGAGTCCAGCGACCACCACGACGAGCGACTGATTGAACCGGAACCGAAGCAGGGTCAGCGACGCGACCACGACCCCGGCCAGGGCAACGGCGGCTCCGAACAGCGGCGCCGCGATTGTTCGCAGGCCGGCAGCCTCATCGCGAAGTCAGCGGTGTCAACGAATGCCCGGTGGAGGTAGGCCTGGCGGCCTTGGTGCGGGCAGGCCTCCGATCGTCTGCGCCGAGGCGGATGGCGGCTGTCGCGGGCATGGGTACGGCCCGCCGAGGCAGGCTGGCCGTCGGTCGGCCTCGCTACGCGATCGTCAACGGACCGGCGCGAGGATCACCCACTGGCCGTACCACTCGGTGTATGAGGCCTGCGTGCCGGCCGCGTATGGATCGTCGTACGGGCTGTCCTGCCACTTGTACGGCACGAACCGGTAGGTGGTCGACCCGCCCTTGAAGTTGCTGTTGGAGATCCGCGCGTTGCGCAGGCCGTCGGATTTCAGGGGATCGGTCAGATAGACCGCGCTGACGGTGAATGCGCTCGATGTCGCCGGGTCCTGGCCGCTGACCTCGTAGCCGTTCAGGATCTGGGCGTGGCTGCCGGCCCACCCGAGAATGCCCACGGGCTTGTCGTAGCGGGCGATCGCCATCACGGCCGCCTTGACCGCGGCATCGTAGGACGTGAAGGCGAGGTCCTGGTAAACGGCGGTCGACAGGTCGGTGTACGAACCCCAGCCGAAATGGTTGAGTCCGTTCCGCCAGCCGTGGGGGTCTGTGCCGAGTGCGGTCTCGACGATCGTGTCGTTGGCGCGATCCCAGGTGGCGATCTGTTCCTCGGTCGTGTAGGAGGTCGATGCCTTCCACGTCACCGGCGCCCCCGTGGCGGCGATGAAGTTCAGCATGATCTCGGTCGAGGTCGCGACGCAGGCGGTGTAGTCAGGGTCCTGGTACCGAACCCCCCCGGCGCTGTAGAGGTTCTTCGTGAAGGTCGGGGGCGCGGGGGTGGGCTTCGGCGTTGGCGTTGGCGTTGGCGTTGGCGTCGGCCTGGGAGTCGGCTTGGGCGTGCGGCCTGGGCGTCGGGCGGGGCGTCGGCTTGGGGGTCGGCCTGGAGGTCGGTCGCGGCGTGGCCTTTGCCTTGATGACGGGCTGCGGCTTCCGGGTGGGCACGGGCGTCGGCTTCGGGCTGGGCGTGGCGACGGTTGCGGCGCCGCCACCCATCGTCCCGCCATCGGTGATCCGATCGGGAACGGGTGTCCTGGCCGGCGGCGCGGGTGCCACGGCGAACTCGATGACGGGCATGCGGCTGGCCGACGGAACTGGGTCGGATGGCGTCGCTGTCGTGACCGGGGCGCTCGCGAGCGCCACGGCAGCCTTGTATGCGGCCGGCGGTCCACCGACGCCGGCGACGACGAGCAGGCAGACCGTCACGAGGCTACCGATGATCTGCGGCAGGCGACTCACGGGCGCGATTCGCCACGTGCCGGCGCGTCGCCGGAGATGGTCGCTCGCCTGATGCGAGTCCATGACAAGCCCGACCCTAGGCCGGACCGTCGGCCCCCGGCCATATCCCATACGTTTGAGCCGGCGTAGTACGTCCGTCGGGCGTCGGCCGCTCGTCGGGGCCGAGCCCCGCGGCCAGGACGGAGCTTGATGGCTGGCGCTTCCGGGGACGCGCGACCGATCGTCAGCGAACCGGAGCGACGATCACCCACTTGCCGTACCACTCCTTGTACGAGGCGACGTTTCCGGCGCCGTACGGATCGTCGTACGGGCTGTCCTTCCACGTGTAGGGGCGGAACCGGTACTTCGTCGCACCGCCCTTGAAGCTCGCGTTGGAGAGCTTGGCGTTGCGCAGGCCATCCGACTGCAGGGGGTCGGTCAGGTAGACGTAGTCGACGGTGAAGCTCGTCGAGATCGCCGGGTCCTGGCCGGTGACGATGTAGCCGTTCAGGAACTGGGCGTGGCTCCCTCCCCAGCCGAGGATCCCGACCGGCTTGTCATAGCGGGCCATGGCGCGCACGGCTGCCTTCACGGCGGCGTCATAGGAGGTGTACGCCAGATCCTGGTAGACGGCCGTCGGAAGGTCGGTATACGAGCCCCAGCCGAAGTAGTTGAGGCCGTTTCGAAAGCCGTGGGGATCGGTCCCCTTTGCCGTCGCCGCGATGGTGTCATGGGCTCGATCCCAGGTCGCGATCTTCTCTTCTGTCTTGTAGAGCGTCGAGGCGTGCCACGTCATCTTCGTGCCGCTCGAGGCGATGAAGTTCAGCATCATCTCCGTCGATGTCGCGACGCACGCGGTGTAATCGGGATCCTGGTACATGACGCCGCTGCGGTCGTAGAGATTCTTGGCGTAGGTCGCGCTCGGTGCGACGGGCGCAGGGCTCGCAGTCGGTCCGGCGGTCGGAAGCGACGTCGGCGTGCGTGTGGGCGTCGGCGCCGTCGTCGGCTTTGGTGCGAGGGGCTTGGGCGTTGCCTTTGGTGTCGGCTTGGGCGTCGCCTTTGGGGTGGGCATCGGTGTCGGCTTCGGTGTCGGCTTCGGGACGGGTCGCTTCGTAGGGGCCGGCGTCGTCACCGGCGTGGGGGCGACGGTCGGAGCCGGCCTCTCGATCGCGAGACTGAGGTCCTGACCGGTCGGGCTCGGCACGGTTGGCACGGCGGACGATTGCCCGAAGGTCGGTGCGGGCTCCGGCGGTGTTGCCGCGACGACAGGGGCCTGGGCGCCGATGAGGACGGGCGTCGTGTTGAGTGATGGCGACGCAACCTGGACCTTCGGGTGCGCGTCCAACGCCCCTTGGGCCACCGTCGAGGCCGCCTGCTGTGAGGCGAAGGCAATGCCGGAGGTCGCGACCATGCCGGCAAGGACCAGGCTTCGAAGGACCTGTGGAGATCGCGTCATCGGCCTGACCGCAAACCCACGGCGTACCCGTCAGGAGCGGACGACGGCTGGGCGTACATCTCGAGATGACGCTAGGCCGTCCGATTCCGACTGCCTACGCGCCGTCCGTCAGCAACACCCGTACCTCAGCCGATCGCCTACAGTGCCGAGCGGCCCCGGTGGGAGGGTCGTCCGGCTCGCCGGACCCGTGCTGCATGACCCGGTCGGGCTCGGCGCCTACCAGATGTCGCCGACCGTGAATCCTTCCGGAAACGGGTCGGTCGGGTCGAGCACGTAGTTCGAGAACCCGGTAATCCAGGCGCTGCCGGCGATCGTCGGCACGATGGCGCGATAGGTTCCGACCCGAGCCTCCTCGATGATGCGGCCCGTGAAGACGGTCCCGAGAATTCCCTCGTGCCGGAACGTCTCTCCGAGCTTGAGCTGGCCCTTGGCGTGGAGGACCGCCATCTTCGCGGACGTGCCCGTTCCGCACGGTGAGCGGTCGATGACGCCAGTCCAGGTCGATGGCTTCGTGAAGTCGAGCGCTCCGGTCGAAACCGTCACGACGTTGCGCCGCGAGTTGGCGGGATCGTGTGGTGATGCTGACAACTGGCCGATCGTGATCCCGGCGAAGCCTGGCTGCTCCGGGTGCAGGACCGGCAGCTGCTCTGCGGCCGCCGCCTTGATGAGCTCGGTGATCCGGGTGATGTCGCGGCCCTCGTCCGGCGTCAGTCGGAGACCGAAGGGCGCGGCCTCGGCGATGACGTAGAACATGCCGCCGTAGGCGACATCGACGACGATCGTGCCCAGCGTCGGCACCTCGATCGGCGTGTCGAGGTGCGTGGCGAACGACGGGACGTTCCGGAACGTGACGCTCTCGACCTTGCCATCGCGGCACGCGCAGGTGAGCCGGATCAGCCCGGCCGGTGCCTCCAGGGTGAGCTCCGTGACGGGCTCGGCCATCGGGATCATGCCGGTCTCGAGGAGGACGGTCGCGACGCAGATCGTGTTCGTCCCGGACATGCCCGGGTATTCGACCTGTTCCATGATCACGTAGCCCGCGACCGCCTCCGGGTTCGAGGAAGGCAGGATGAGGTTGCAGCATGTGGCCGGGTAGCCGCGGGGTTCGCGAAGCATCCGGAGTCTCAGGTCGTCGCCGTTGGCCCGGAGCCAGGTCATCTTGTCGAACATCGTGGCGCCCGGGACGTCGAGGACGCCACCGACGATGACGCGGCCTGGCTCGCCCGCGGCGTGGGCGTCGACCGCCTGGATGACCTTCGAGAGCCGCATCGCGCTCCGTCCCCCTCGCTCAGCGACGCCGAAGCTCGGCGACGTCGCGCTCCATCTGGCGCCGGGCATCGCGCTCGGCGATGTCGCGGCGCTTGTCGTGGAGCTGCTTGCCACGCCCGAGGCCCAGCTCGAGCTTGGCCTTGCCCCGCCCGGTGACGTACAGGCGCAACGGGATGAGGGTCAGGCCCTTCGCCTTGGTCTGACCCAGCAACTTGTCGATCTGGGCGCGATGAAGCAGCAGCTTCCGTTCGCGCTTGGGCTCGTGGTTGAAGCGGCCACTCGTCTCCCATGGCGCAATGTGAGCTCCGATCAGCCAGGCCTCGTCGTGGTCGATCCGGGCGAACGCATCGGCCAGGCTCACCCTGCCGGCCCGGATGCTCTTGATCTCGGTCCCGGACAGGACGATTCCCGCCTCCACCGAATCCTCGATCGAGAACTCGTGGCGGGCGCGCCGGTTCTGGGCGATGGTCTTCTCTTCGCCCACGGTCGGTTCACAACTCCTGTCAGGTGTGTGGTGTCGAGCTCGTCACGAACGTTCGCGGGTTTCGTCGCGGACGCACGAACGCCGGCCCTCGCGGACCGGCGTTCGTCTGCGGCTTCCACCCGCTCGGAAGACCGGCTAGACGGTCATCTCCGGCGAGGTGGTGCAGCTACTGTGTTCTATCACTGCACATCACCTCCTTTCGTTCGCGGGTACCGTACCGGATGGCGCGCCTGATGGCAACAGGGGTCAGGCAGCGCGACGCAGCGGGCCGGGTAGTGCCCCGGTCGTCGTTCCCGAGCCGCTCGACAGGAGCTCGACGGCCTTGTCCAACACCGGGTCCTGGCCGGCCGGCGTATCGGACGGCACCGTCACCGGGACGTCGGGGGTCAGGCCGACCTTGTGGATCCAGCGCTGATCGGGCGTCAGCCACTTGGCCACCGTCAGCTTGACGGCACCCTCGTTGTTGTCGAGCTCGACCCAGGTCTGGACCGTGCCCTTGCCGTACGAGGTCTGACCGACCAGCGTCGCCCGCTTCGTGTCCTGGAGCGCGCCGGCAACGATCTCGCTGGCCGACGCGCTGCCCTTGTCGATGAGGACCGCGACATGGATCTTGGGGTCCGTGGCGATGCCATCGGGCAGGGCGTCCGTCGGCTTGATGTTGCCCTGGGCGTCCTCCTCCCAGAATATCGGGCCGCTCTTGATGAAGGTGCTCGCCACGGTTCGCGCGGCCGTGACGTATCCGCCGGGGTTGCCGCGGAGATCGACGATGATCCGGGTCTCCCCGCGATCGAGAGCCGCCTGGACGGCCGCGACGAATTCCGTTGCCCCGGCGTCGGAGAAGCCCGCCAGGGCAATGTAGGCGATCGTGCCGGAGGCGAGATCCCTGGTGACGACCTCCTTCTGCTGGACGATGTCCCGGGTGACCGTGATGTCGAGGGCAGCCGAGCCGGCCCGCTCGATCGTGAGGACGACGGTCGTGTCCTTCGCCCCGCGGATCTCGTTCCGCGCCTGGTCGATCGTCAGCCCGTCGACGGCGGAGCCGTCGACCTTGGTGATGACGTCTCCGGCCTTGAGGCCGGCCTTCTCGGCCGGCGACCCGTCGAGCGGCGCGACGATCTCGAGCCGGCAATCCGGACCGAACGTCGAGCAGTCGACGGTCGCGCCCGTTGCGTCGACCGTCCCGATCGTGGCGCCGATCCCCTCGAACTGGCCCGAGATGTCCTGCAGCGACGTCCGGTATTCCTCCGGCGTCATGTACGTGGAGAACGGGTCGCCGATCGCACCGACCATGCCCTTGATGGCGCCTTCGACGAGCGTGCTCTGGTCGACGGGGCCAAGTGCAAAGCGGTCCCGGATCGCGGCATAGACGTCCCAGAAGGGCTGGAACGCCGCCTCGGCGTTGGCGGGCGTGCCGGGCTGCGTGACCTGCCGCTGGCCCAGGAGGTAGCCGGACGCGAAGAGCGCGCTGCCGCTCAGGATCGCCACCAGGACGATGGCCAGGCCGAGGGCGAACGTTCCGCGGGACCCTCGACCGGCCGCGCGCGGCGCAGGGACGGGCACGAGATCGGTCATGTCGGGGCCGCCGCTCCCGTCGGCCGGGGTCGGTGGCGCGGCATCAGTGCCCGCGCTCGTCGTGGCGGGGTCCAGGGGCGTTTCCGGCTCGTGCCCGTCCGGTGGGGGTGCGTCGGGAAGCATCGGTTGCAGGGTCCTCTTCGCGGTTCGGCGTCGCGGCAGCAGGGTTCGCCGGTGCGGGCGTTCCCCGGGCGGTTCGGGAAGCCTACACGCCGCTCATCGATCCTACGCTCGGGCCACCCGGAGCGGACCGAAGATGGTGGAAACCGAACGGAGCCTTTGCCGACCCTTCACCGGATCAGGTACGTCCGGACGGAGATGAATGCGCCGAGCACCCCGAGCCCGACGCCCGAGCCCACGACCAGCAGGGCGACATCCCTGGCAATCGCGCCCACGTGGATCGGGAGGATACGGAAGAAGTCGTACATGAAGCGGCTCAGCGGATCGGCCACGACGCCGATCGTCCCGAGGGCGATCGCCGCGCCCAGCAGCCCAACGAGGGCGCCTTCGAACACGAACGGCCAGCGGATGAACGCGTCCGACGCGCCGACGAGCCGCATCACCTCGATTTCGTCCGATCGGGCGACTACCGCGAGGCGGATCGCGTTGATGATGATGAACAGGACGATCGCGCCGATCACGCCGAGGATGACCAATCCGGCGTTGCGCAGGAAGTCCGTCACCGTGAGCAGCCGATTGACGAGGTCGGCGATGTTCCTGACCCGTTCCACGGAGGGGTCGGCGGCCATGACCTCGTTCACGGTCGCGAAGTCGGAGGCGCTCCGGAGCTTGACTTCGAGGCTGGCGTGCAATGGGTTGGAGTCGAGGTAGGCCGTGAGGTCCTCCTCGCCCTGGGCGGCCCGCGCATCGCGGAATCGCTGGAGCGCCTCGTCCTTGGAGACGTACGCAACATCGGCGACCTCCGGCAGGGCAGCAACGCGGTCCTCGAGCGCCTGCACGTCCGCCATCGCGGCCGTGTCCCGCAGGTCGGCCACGACCTCGACCTTCTGCTCGACGAACTGCAGCCCGGCGAGGAGTCCGTTCTGGACGATGAAGAAGCCGGCCAGCAGCAGGAGCATGAGGGTCATCGTGGCCGTTGCGGCCAGGCTCATGGCCCCGTTGCGCCAGAAGCCCTGCCAGGCCCGGGAAAGGCTGAAGGCGAGGAACCGGATCATCGCGTCATGCCCGGCGGTGGTAGCCGCCGCCGACCTCGTCCCGGATGACCCTGCCGTCCTCGAGCGCGACGACGCGCTTCCGGAGCGCCGTCACGACTTCCGCGTCATGGGTCGCCATGATGACCGTGACCCCCAGCTCGTTGATCCGGAGGAGCAGCTGAAGGATCTCCCAGCTGATGAGCGGGTCCAGGTTGCCCGTCGGTTCGTCGGCGATGACCAGGCGCGGGTCGTGGACGAGGGCTCGCGCGATGGCTGTTCGTTGCTGTTCTCCGCCGGACAGCTGGCGTGGCAGCTGATCTGCCTGGCGGACGAGACCGACAAGCCGAAGCGCACGCTCGACCGCCGGACCGATCTGCCCCCTCGGCGTGCCGGTGACCTCGAGCGCGAAGGCGACGTTCTCGCGGACGGTCTTGCTCGAGAGGAGCTTGAAATCCTGGAATACCGCCCCGATCTTGCGACGGACCCGGGGTACCTTCCGGCGCGGCAGCCTGGCCAGGTTGTCGCCCTCGAGGATGACCTCGCCCTGGGTCGCGATCTCGTCCCGGATGATCAGCTTCATGAGCGTCGACTTGCCGGCGCCGCTGGGGCCGACGAGGAACACGAAGTCGCCTTCCGGAACGACGAGATCGACATCCCGGAGCGCCTCTACGCCGTTGGGATATCGCTTCGTGACGTCGTTGAGGACGAGGACAGGGCGTCGGCCGTCGGGCCTCTGGCCGCCCGGCTCCAGGATGTCAAAGGCATCGCGGTCTCCGGCCGGCAGGTGCGGCTGCGTCGCTGTGGGGTCCGTTGTGCCTGGCACGGTCGTGGTCAAGGAAGGCTCCGCGATGCGGTGCGCCGGAACCGGGGGGCTCGACGCCGTGTCGCGCGACTCCGGGCCCGGGGCACGTCGGAGAGAGCCACGTCGCGGTGAGGCTACCACCGCCTCGCGAGAACGGGCAACCGCGCTAGAGGATCCCCGGGCTGGTCGGCATGTACCGCCCGAAGTCGGCGAAGGCCCGGCTCCAGCCGAGGAGCACCGGGAACCCCTCCATCCGGAGTCCGGCACGGAGGAGCATCTGCATCACCGATCCCGAATCGCCGGGTACCCAGATCGCCGAGGCACCACGCGGCGGGACCGCGGTCAGGAGATGGGCCACGATCGGCGCGAGGAGCGTTGCGTCGCGAGCCGCGACCGGTCCGATGCGACCGACTTCGGAGGTGTACCCATACCCGACGAGGGACCCGCCTCGGTCGCGGTAGGCAAACCCGATCCGGCCTTGTCGGCGGACGAACTCGTGATCCTGCGGGTGGGCGAAGCCCAGGAGATCGCGGTCCAGCGCGCCGAGCTCGAGGTCGAGGCCCTCGCTGCCCGCGGATGGGGTCGTCTGTGCCCCGGCGTCGAACCTCGTCGGCCGCACGGCGTCCGGCAGCGTCGGCATCCCATCCGGGCGCATCGGGCGCCCGATAAGGTTGAACATCGGAAGTCGCGGGACCATGCCGACGGACGCGTAGAGGCCGTTCGAGATGGGCTGCGCCGGATCCGTCGCCACCGCCAGCGTGACCGCCAATTCCGTCGGCAACGTCCGCTCCAGCAGGGCTCGCCCGATCCCCCCGAGCTGGCGGCCAGGTCGCACGAAGAGCATGGACAGGAACCAGACCTGCCCACGCCGCATTGCCGACGCGAAGGCAACCACCGCCGGTGCGACCGACCCGCCGCCCGGGCCGGCGTCGTCAGGGGCCATCGCAACCCAGAAGAGACTCGGATCGGTCGCCAGGGCGTGGGCATGGAGGAGACGCAGCGCCTTGTTGTCGGGCGGGATCTCCTGCTGGCCGAGCGGCAACAGGTAGTGGTTCAGGCTCTCGCGCCAGATGTCCTCGCACGCCGCCAGGTCGGATCCGGCGGCCGGCCGGAACGTGATCCCCTCGGGCAGGGTCACGTCGACTCGTCATCCTCGTCGTCGCCCGATGGCGGCCTGCCCGTCGCAAGGCGCTCGAGCTCGGCCTGCATGAAGCCGTCCAGGTCACCATCGAGGACGGCGCTCGTATTCGACGTCTCGTAGGACGTCCGGAGGTCCTTCACCATCTGGTACGGATGGAGAACGTAGCTCCGGATCTGGTTGCCCCAACCTGCCGTGACGTGCTCGCCGCGGAGCTTCCGGAGCTCGGTCTCACGCTTCTCGAGCTCGAGCTCGAGCAGGCGCGACTTGAGGACCTTGACCGCGAGCTCGCGGTTCTGCGTTGCCGAGCGCTCGTTCTGGCAGGTCACGACGATCCCCGTCGGGATATGGGTCAGGCGGATTGCCGACTCCGTCTTCTGGACGTGCTGGCCGCCCGCGCCCGAGGAGCGGAAGGTGTCGACCCGGATCTCGTCCCAGTTCAGCTCGATCTCGACGTCGTCGTCCGCCTCGGGCATCACCTCCACGAGGGCGAATGTCGTCTGACGCCGCTTCTGGGAGTCATACGGGCTGATCCGCACGAGGCGATGGACGCCGCGCTCCGCCCGCAGCCAGCCGAACGCAAACCGACCCGTGAAGGTGACCGTCGCGCTCTTGATGCCCGCCTGCTCCCCCTCGGTCGAGTCGATGACGTCGGTCTTGAAGCGGTGCCGCTCCCCCCAGCGGAGGTACATCCGGAGCAGCATCTCCGCCCAATCGGTGGCCTCGGTGCCACCGGCGCCAGCTGAGATCGTCACGACCGCGTTCTTGGCGTCGTAGTCACCCGAGAAGAGGAGAAGGGTCCGTTCGCGGGCGAACGTCCGGTCGAGCTCCGAGGCTTCCTTCTCGACGTCGGCCTCGGTCTCCGGATCCGGGGTGGCCTCGAGGAGATCCACGAGCTCGACGAGGTCCGCTGCCCGCTTCTCCAGGCCTCGCCAGAGGATCACCTCGTCGCGAAGGCCCTCGGCTTCGCGCAGGACGGCCTGGGCAGCGCGCTGGTCCTCCCAGAACCCGGGCTCGGAGGCCCTGCCGTCGAGCGCTGCGAGGCGCTCTTCCCTGGCCCCGAGGTCAAAGCCGCCCCGAGGTCGACCGGATCCGCTCGGCGAGGTCCCTGATGGACGCGACGTCCATCAGTTCCGGACCTGGAGGTCCTGGAGCAGGATCGGACGGAGCTCGATGAGTCGGAGAGCCGACTTGCTCCGGGCGACGACGGGGTTCACGCAGGGACAGTAGCCGTTGTGGGGACAGACACCACAGTTGCCATCGCAGTCGAGGGCGGCGGCGTAGCTGCAGGTCCGGCAATCGCGCTCGCAGGCGATCAGGTCAACGAAACTCGCTTCCTCGGCCTGCTTCACAAATCCCTCTCTCACAACACCTTGGGCACGGCGGGTGGGGCGCGGGGGGCGGCTGGGTGACGCGATCCCGATCGGGGAGGTCCCTCTGAGTATAGGTGCGGAAGTCCCTGGCGCCAAGGGGTCAGGACCGCGAATTCCGCACGAATTCTGCATTCTTCCGTGTCACCGACGACAAATCCGGCCGCCCAGCCCGTGGCTCAGGGTGATGTCGCCGGGGGTTCCTCGACGATGGTGTGCCCGGCGCCCACGAAATAGAGGGCGAGGGCACCGAGCTCGTGGACGATCGCGGCATTGCGGCTCCGCGGGTCGGCGTCGGTGGGACTCGTGGTGGTCGGCGAACCCCAGGCGGTGATTCCCTCGTCGATCGCGATCCGGAGCACCCGGAGCATGTGCGTCCGGTCACTGACGAAGACGGCCGAGGTCAGTCCCTGACCGTGCATGATCGCGGCCACGGCCTCCAGCGACTCGAGCGTGGTCCGTCCCTGGTCTTCCGCGAGGATCGCGGACGCAGGCACCCCGTGCGCCTCGGCCCAGGCGCGGGCGGCTGCGGCCTCGGTCGTGCGGTCGCCGCTCGCCTTGCCGCCCGTTACGATGAGGATCGGGGCGATGCCGGCCTGGTACAGCTCGACGGCGTGACGGACGCGCGCCTCGAGGACCGGGGAGGGCGTGCCGTTGTACTGGGCTGCCCCGAGGACGACGATCGCGTCGGCCTGCCGTCGCTCGTCCAGGCTGCCCTGCGCGGTGATCCGATAGACCGCCCAGCCCGTGACGAGAACGAACGCGAGGCCCAGGCCGAGGAGCAGGCGGACGACCTGGATCATGGGCGCCCCCCGGTCGAGGTCAGGTGCGAGATCGCGTCAACGACCGTGACACTTCTTGTACTTGAGGCCCGACCCGCACCAGCAGGCGTCGTTGCGCCCGATCTTGTCCCCCGTGGGCGTGTAGCCGGGTCGGGCCTGGGCGCCGACCCCCGGGAGCGACGGCCGCGAACCGGGAACCCCTGCGAAGGCCGCCGATCCGGAGGCCGTGGCTGCCCCGGCCGCTCCACCTGCCATCGGCCGGCCCCCGCCGCCGTCAACCTTGCCAGCGCTCCCGGACCGGGCCCCGGCGGAGATCGCGCCCGCGACACCCGTGCCCACGCCCGCAGGCTTCGCGGCCTGGCCGGGGCCGGCCATCGGGAAGACACCCGCCGGCTGCGCCGGCTGGCGCGTGATCGTGACCCGGAAGATCGTGCTGGCGACCTGGTGCCGGATGAAGCCACCGAGCTCCTCGTAGAGCCGGTAGGCCTCCTTGCGGAACTCGTTGAGCGGGTCCACCTGGGCGTAGCCGCGAAGCCCGATGCCGCGGCGCATGTCGTCGATTTCGGTCAGGTGCTCGACCCAGAGCGAGTCGATCGTCCGAAGGAGCACGAAGCGCTCGACCATCGACCATTCCTCGCCGACCTCGGCCTCACGGGCGTCGAGCTTGTCGTTGACCAGGTCGCGGAGGTGCTGGGCGATCGCGTCGCTGTTGCGCAGGTCCCAGAGCTCGTCCTCGGTGACGTCCTCGGGGCCTACGCCCATGCGCTTGAGGGCCTCGATCAGCCCCTCCATGCCCCACTGCTCCTGGGACCCAGAGAGGTGCGTCTCGCAGAGGACGTCGATCTCCTCGTCCAGGAAGGCCCGGACGGTGTCGGTGAGATCTTCGTTGCGCAGGACCTTGTCGCGCTCGGCGTAGATCGTCTCGCGCTGCTTGTTGATCACGTCGTCGAACTCGACGACGCGCTTCCGCATGTCGAAGTTGAAGCCCTCGACGCGGGACTGGGCGCTCTCGATGGTCTTGCCGACGATGCCCGACTCGATGTAGGTGTCGTCGTCGAGCCCCAGGCGCTCCATGATCGACGTCACCCGGTCCGAGGCGAACCGCTTCATGAGGTCGTCGTTGAGCGAGAGGTAGAAGCGGGACGAGCCCGGGTCGCCCTGGCGGCCGGCGCGGCCGCGGAGCTGGTTGTCGATCCGGCGGCTGTCGTGCCGCTCGGTGCCGATGATGTGGAGGCCGCCCGCGGCGACGACCTTGGCGTGATCCTCGTCGCAGATCGCCTTCGCCTCGGCGAACGCGGCGTCGTACGTTTCCTTGTCGACCTCGGCCGGGTTCAGGCCGCGCTTGTGCAGGATGTCCGAGGCCATGCCGGCGGGGTTGCCGCCGAGGTGGATATCGGTACCCCGCCCGGCCATGTTCGTCGCGATCACGACGGCCCCGGTGCGGCCGGCCTGGGCGACGATCCCGGATTCCTTCTCGTGGAACTTGGCATTGAGGACGTCGTGCTTGATGCCCTTCCGATCGAGCATCTCGCCCAGGCGCTCCGACGTCTCGACGGAGACCGTGCCGACGAGGACGGGCCGTCCGGCCGCCTGCATCTCCGAAATCTCCTCGATCACGGCCCGGAACTTCGCGTCCTCGTTCCGGTAGACGAGGTCCGTGTCGTCCTCGCGAATCATCGGCTGGTTCGTCGGGATCGCCACGACCTCGAGGTTGTAGATCTTGTGGAATTCCTCGGCCTCGGTCATCGCCGTGCCGGTCATGCCGGAGAGCTTGTCGTAGAGGCGGAAGTAGTTCTGGAACGTGATCGTGGCCAGGGTCACCGATTCACGCTGGACCCGCAGGCCCTCCTTGGCCTCGATCGCCTGGTGCAGTCCCTCGCTCCAGCGGCGACCCGGCATCTGGCGGCCCGTGAACTCGTCGACGATGACGATCTCGCCGTCCTTGACGATGTAGTCGCGGTCGCGCTTGTAGAGCGCGTGGGCCCGTAGCGCCTGCTCGAAGTGGCGGGCGAGCCGCGGATCGGCGTCGTAGAGGTTCTCGACACCGAGGAGCTTCTCGATCTTGTCGACGCCCTCCTCGGTCGGCGATACGGCCTTGTCCTTGAGGTCGATGAAGTAGTCGCCGCCCTCTTCTTCCTCGCCTTCGGGCCGGGGTTGCAGGCGGGGAACGAGCCTCGCGAACTGGTAGTAGAGGTCGCCGGACTCCTCGGCCTGGCCGCTGATGATCAGGGGCGTCCGGGCCTCGTCGATCAGGATGTTGTCGACCTCGTCGACGATCGCGTAGTAGCGCTCCCGCTGGACGCGCTCGGCGAGCTCCGTGACCATGTTGTCGCGGAGGTAGTCGAACCCGAACTCGTTGTTCGTGCCATAGGTGATGTCCGCCGCATAGGCCTCGCGACGGGTCACGGGCCGCAGGTTGATCAGGCGCTCGTCATTCGTCGGGTGGCCGGGTTCGAACACGTACGAGGCGTCGTGGGTGATCATCCCGACGCTCAGGCCGAGGAAGTGATAGACGGGACCCATCCACTGCGGGTCGCGGCGGGCCAGGTAGTCGTTCACCGTGACGAGGTGGACGCCGCGGCCGGCCATCGCATTCAGGGCGGCCGCGAGGGTCGGCACGAAGGTCTTGCCTTCGCCCGTCTTCATCTCCGCGATCCTGCCCTGGTGGAGGACGGCGCCACCCATCAGCTGGACATCGAAGTGGGTCATCCCGAGCGTCCGGCGCATGGCCTCGCGGGCCATGGCGAACACGTCGGGGAGGATCTCGTCGAGGGCCGCCTGGACGCGCGCGAGCTCGGCCTTGCGGCGGTCCTTGGTCAGCTCCCGGCGACGCTCGAGGTCGGGGTGGTGGAGCTCATCGTCGCTCGGCTCGTCCGGGGTCGCGACCTCCTCGATCTCGGCGCGGAGCTCGGCGAAGCGGGCCCGGATCTCCTCATCGGAAAGGGCCTCGACCTCGGAACGCAGCGCGTTGGCCGCGTCCACGAACGGTTAAATCCGCTTCAGCTCTCGATCGTTCGAGTCGACGAAGCGGGACAGGAATCCCAGCATGGCCGATGCAGTCTAGCCGAGGCGACCCGGAATCGAGCCCTGGGGCCCGCCCGACGTCAGCGGGCGAGCTGCCAGAACCCCGTTCCGTAGCCGACGATGAGGATGCCGAACGTGGCCGCCGCGAGGACCAGCCAGAAGGCGATCGAACGTCCCGGCGTGGTCGGATTCATCTCCGGGTTGGCGAGCTCGGGAAGGCGACCTCGTTTGAGCGCGGCGCCCCAGCGTGGCGATCGGAGCTGGTGGCGCCAGTCGCGCTCGACCACGACGCGCGGCTCGAGGCCGCCCTTGCCGTCCGGGCGGTGAAGCTGGAGGCTCATCGATCTCCTGTCTGCGTGCCGGCGGCGGGGTCGTCGGGGTCGCCGTCGTCCGGATCTTCCCGAGTATCCAGCTTCTTGGCGACGCCGTCCTCCCAGAGGAGCATTTCCTGGGTGAAGTCGACCTCGCTGCTGAAGAGCGCCCCGACCGACTCGCCGCGATGGATCCGCTTGATGGCCTCGCCGATGAGGGGCGCGATCGAGAGCGTCGTGATCTTCGGGATTCGCTTCGCGGGTGGCAGCGGGACCGTGTCGGTGAGGACGACCTCGCGGAGCCCGGACTCGGCGATCCGTTCGACCGCCGGGTCGGACAGGATGCCGTGCGTGGCACAGGCGTAGATCTCGTGGACGCCCTCGCGCTCGAGCGCCCGGACCGTTTCCTGTAGCGTTCCGCCGGTGTCGATCTCGTCGTCGACGATGACGGCCCGGCGCCCCTTGACGTCACCGATGACGTTCATGAGCTCGGCCCGGTCGAGGTTGCCGACGCGCCGCTTCTCGATGATCGCCAGCGGCGCATCGAGCAGCTCGGCGAACGTCCGGGCCCGCTTGGCGAAGCCGAGATCGGTGACGACCACGATGTCCTCGAGCTGCTTGTGCTTGAAGTAGTTCGACAGGATGTGGACCGCCGTCAGCTCGTCGACCGGGATGTTGAAGAAGCCCTGGATCTGGCCCTGGTGGAGGTCCATGGTCAGCATCCGGTCCGCACCCGCGACCGTGATCATGTCGGCCACGAGGCGGGCCGTGATCGGCACGCGCGGCTGGTCCTTCTTGTCGGACCTGCCGTAGGCGTAGTAGGGCACGACCGCCGTGATCCGGCCGGCGCTGGCGCGCTTGAAGGCATCGATCATGATGAGGAGCTCCATGATCGAATCGTTCACCGGCCGGCAGGTGGGCTGGACGATGAAGACGTCCTTCTCGCGGACGTTGTCGAGGATCTTGACGAAGATGTTCTCGTTCGCGAACGCGAAGACGTCGAGCCGCCCGGTCTCGGTGCCGAGGTAGCGGCTGATCTTGCGGGCGAGATCCGGGTTCGAGTTGCCGTGGTAGATCTCGAACTGGTCGGCGTACAGGGAGGACTCCTTCCGCTCGCCGGCCCGGACTCGACGCTCAGGCGTCTCGTCCGGGAGCGTCCTCGCCGCGGTTGCCCGCGCCGCCCGCTGCCGGATCGTCATTGTCGTCGTTGGCGCGTCCTTCTGCCAAGCCGGGCCGGAAGGCGGCGATCCCGACGACGCGGTCGCCCTCGTTGAGGCGCATCACGATGACCCCCCGCGCACCCGACGAGTAGCGGTTGATCGAATTGAGCTCCGTTCGCACGACCTGGCCGTGGGCCGAGATCAGGACGAGCTCCTCGTCGAGCTCGGTGACCTGCTGGACGGCCGCGACGACGCCGGTCTTGCGACCCTCGAGCGCGATGAGGCGCACGCCCTGGCCGCCGCGATGCTTCACCCGGAACTCGGTCAGTGGAACGCGCTTGCCGTAGCCGGTCTCGGTGAGGACCAGGAGGTCGGCGCCCGGCTGGACGACGCCCATCGAGACCACCCGGTCGCCCTCCTTCTTGAGGAGCCGGATGCCGATCACGCCGGCCGCATCGCGGCCCATGGCCCGGACCTCGCCCTCGCCGAAGCGGGCGAGCATCCCCTGCGCCGTGGCGATGATGATGTCGTCGAGGCCGGACGAGACGTCGACCCAGGCCAGCTCGTCCGAGTCGTCCAGGGTGATGGCCCGGATGCCGGTGGCCCGGACCCGCTCGAAATGCTCGAGCGGGGTCTTCTTGATGATGCCCCGCGTCGTGGCCAGCACGAGATAGCTTCCCGGCGAGAAGTGCGGCAGGGTGATCGTCGCCATCGGGACCTCGCCGGCCTCGACCTGGACGCCCGGCAGGTTGATGATCGGCATGCCCTTCGCCTGCCGCGACGCGTCCGGGATCGCGTGGACCTTGGCCGAGAAGACGCGGCCGCGGTTCGTGAAGAAGAGGGCCCAGTCGTGGGTGTTGGCCACGAGCAGATGCTCGACGGCGTCCTCCTCGCGAGTGACGTGGCCGATGATGCCCTTGCCGCCCCGGCCCTGCCGCCGGTAGGTCGCGACCGGCTGGCGCTTGATGTAGCCGCGGCCGCTGATGGTGATGACGACGTCCTCGTCGGCGATGAGGTCCTCGTCCGTGAGCTCGCGGGAGGCATCGTCCTGGACACGGGTGCGGCGCTCGCCGGCGTACTTGCGCTTCAGCTCCAGCAGCTCGTCCTTGATGATCGACAGGACGCGCGCCGGGTTGGCCAGGATGTCCTCGAGCTCGGCGATGAGCTGGATGACCTGGAGGTACTCGTCCTCGATCTTCTGGCGCTCGAGGGCCGCGAGCCGGGCCAGACGCATGTCGAGGATCGCCTGGGCCTGCCGCTCGGACAGGTCGAAGCCGGTCATGAGGTTCGTCTTGGCGGTGTCGGTGTCGGCCGAGGCCCGGATCGTCTTGATGACGGCGTCGAGGTTGTCGAGCGCCTTCTTGAGGCCCTCGAGGATGTGGGCCCGGTCGCGTGCCTTGCGCAGATCGAACTCGGTCCGGCGCCGGACGATGTCGCGGCGATGGTCGACGTGGTGCTGGAGGACCGACTTCAGGGGCAGCGTCTGGGGCTGGCCGTCGACGAGGGCCAGCATGTTCATGTTGAACGCGAGCTGCATCGGGGTGTGCTTGAAGAGGTTGTTCAGCACCTTGTGCGGGATTCGCGTCGCGCTTGATCTCGATGTAGATCCGCATGCCGTCGCGATCGGACTCGTCGCGGAGGTCGGCGATGCCGTCGATCTTCTTGTCCTTGACGAGGTCGGCCATCTTCTCCAGGAGGGTCGCCTTGTTCACCTGGTACGGCAGCTCGGTGACGATGATCGCCATCCGGTCGCCGCGCACCTCCTCGAACGCGCACTGGGCGCGCATGACGACCCGGCCGCGGCCATGGGCGTACATCTGGCGGATGGCGTCGACGGTCTCCCAGTCGCCCGAGATCGAGTTGCGCTGGCGCTCGAAGCGGAAGATCGTGCCGCCGGTCGGGAAGTCCGGGCCTGAGACGTAGGCGCACAGCCCGTCGGTGGTGATGGCGGGGTCGTCAATGAGGGCGATCGTCGCGTCCACGATCTCGCCGAGGTGATGTGGCGGGATGTTCGTGGCCATGCCGACCGCGATCCCGCTGCTGCCGTTGATGAGCAGGTTCGGAAGCCTGGCCGGCAGGACCGACGGTTCCTTCTGCGTTCCGTCGTAGTTGTCCGTGTAGTCGACGGTCTCCTTGTCGATGTCGGCCAGCATCTCGGCGGCGATCGCGGTCAGGCGCGCCTCCGTGTAGCGCATCGCGGCGGCGGAGTCGCCGTCGACCGATCCGAAGTTCCCCTGGCCGTCGACGAGCGGGTAGCGCATCGAGAAGTCCTGGGCGAGGCGGACGAGGGCGTCGTAGAGCGCGACGTCACCGTGGGGGTGGTACTTGCCCATCACCTCGCCGACGATGGCGGCGCACTTCCGGAAGGAGCTCGTCGCCGAGAGCCCCATCTCCCCCATCGTGTAGAGAATTCGGCGGTGGACCGGCTTCAGGCCGTCGCGGACATCCGGCAGCGCGCGCGCCACGATGACGCTCATCGCGTAATCGAGGTACGAGACTCGCATCTCGTCCTCGACGAGGACGTTCCTGATGGCGCCGATGTCGTCGGTCACGGGGGGCTGGCTCCTTCGGTCAGATCAGTGGTGGCTCGGGCGTCGGCAGCCCGACGGCGAGGTCGGAGAATCGGGCCGCCGTCGATGCGGCGAGCGACGTCGCAGGTCCGCCCGGCCGACGGCGGATCCCGGTGAGCTTTGCGCGCATCCGATCCGCGTCGGCGGGAGCAAGCCTCGTCAGGGCGTCGCGGATCACCCAGCTTCGCTGGCCGTCCCCGTCATCCGCGGCGCAGTCCGTCTCACGGTCGAGGGCGTCCGTCGTTGCGGTGCGGTCGACCGCGGCCATCGACCGATATGCCCACGAGAGCGCCTTCTGGACATCGGGCTCGTTGTCGCCGATCAGCTGGCCCAGCAGGGCCAGGCCATGCCGCACGACCTCCGGCCGTCGCCCCGCGCTGCGGTTCGCGACCGGCATGGTCGCGATGGTCGAACCGATCAGGCGCCGCTCCCACCGCGACGGCGAGTACGCCAGCTGCTCGAGCTCGGCCCAGCGGTAGGGCTCGGCGAGGACGCCCCTTGCGACGATGTGAGCCAGCGAGTCGACCGTGATCCAGTCGCCGGCCTCGCGCCCGGCCCGCCGAAGGAGCTGCCAGGTCCGCTCCGTCTCCCGACCGAGCGTCGCGTCGAGGATGCCGAATGCGAACCAGCGTGCCTCGAGCTTCGGCTCCCGAAGGAGGCGGTCGGCCGCCAGGAGGAGTGTGGCTGGCGAGTCGCGGCGGGTTGCCGATCGGAACCCACGTCGCATTGCCCCGAGTAGCGGGGTCCGAACGCCGAACGTCGAACCGATCCCCGGAGCGATGAACTGCTGGCCGGCGCGGTATGCCGGATCCGCCAGGCTCGTGAGGGCTGCCCGGAGCCGCTCCGCGAGCCGCTCGGGATCCTGGATCTCGTCGGTGAGCCGCTTCCCGAGTTCGAGTGCGAGCGGGAGGCGAGCCTCCACGAACGCTCGGCTCCGCGGCGTGGTGGAGCCGTCGCCCGGCGACGTCTCCTGGCGCGGCGTGGCGGCCGGCACCGGGGCCATCGTCGCGGCGCTCATGGACTGGCCACCCTTCCGGGCTCATCGGCGGCCTCGTCGATGGAGCGGAGCTTGTAGCGCTGCTTGAGCTCGGCCAGGCGCTCCGGCGGCGCGGCCATATAGGTTCCCTCGCTCGTGGCGAGGAGCGTCCCGGACTCGGCGTCCAGGAGACGCCCGGCGGTCCGCACGAGGCGACGGGCGCTGCTCGTGACGCGGCCCTCGGCGCGCAGGCGCAGGCCCACCGCGACCGGTCGCTTGAATTCGACGGTCATTCGCGCCGTGACGCCCCACGTGTCCTGCCCGATCACGGACCAGGCCATGACCTCGTCGAGGATCGTGCACAGGATCCCGCCATGGGCAACCCCGTCCCAGCCCTGGAAAGCCGAATCGAGGGTCAGCTCGGTCCAGCAGCCGGTGGCGTCGGCATGAAGCACGAGTCGGAGGCCGTGTTCGTTCAGTTCGCCGCATGCAAAGCAGCGATGCGGCTCGAACGCGAAGCGACGCCCGCCCATCTCGACGGCCGGCCGCACCTCAGATGTCAAGGTTCCGCACCTTCCGCGCCTCGGTCTTGATGAAGTCCTTCCGCGGTGCGACCTTCTCACCCATCAGCATCGTGAAGATCCCGTCGGCGACCGCCGCATCCTCGATCTCGGCTCGCAGGAGTGTCCGTGTCTCGGGGTTCATCGTCGTTTCCCAGAGCTGATCGGCATTCATCTCACCGAGGCCCTTGAACCGCTGGACGGAGAGGTTCTTGACGTTCAATTCCTTCACGATCCGATCGCGATCGGCCTCGGACTGGGCATACCTGGTCACCTTGCCCGTCGAAACCCGATACAGGGGCGGCTGCGCGAAGTAGAGGAAGCCGGCCTCGATGACCTGCGGCATGAAGCGATAGAAGAACGTCAGCAGGAGCGTCCGGATGTGGGCGCCATCGACGTCCGCGTCGGTCATGATGATGATCCGGTGATATCGGAGCTTCGCGAGGTCGAAGCTGTCGCCGATGCCCTCGATGCCGGCGCCCAGGGCGATGATCAGCGGCCGCACGTTCTCGCTCGCCACGATCTTGTCCAGGCGCGCCTTCTCCACGTTCAGGACCTTGCCGCGCAGCGGCAGGATCGCCTGGTTCCGACGGTTCCGGCCCTGCTTCGCCGAGCCGCCGGCCGAGTCGCCCTCGACGATGAAGAGCTCGCTCCGCGCCGGGTCGCGTTCCTGGCAGTCGGCGAGCTTGCCGGGCAGCGACAGGCCGTCGAGGGCGCCCTTCCGGATGACGAGGTCGCGCGCCTTGCGGGCCGCCTCCCGCGCCCTCGCGGCGGTCAGGCACTTCTCGATGATTCGCCGGCCGTCGCCGGGGTTCTCCTCCAGGTACTGGGTGAGGCTGTCCGTCACCGCGGCCTGGACCTGGCCCTTGACCTCGGCGTTGCCGAGCTTCGCCTTCGTCTGACCCTCGAACTGGGGATCGGTCAGCTTGACGCTGATGACCGCCGTGAGACCTTCGCGGACATCGTCGCCGGACAGGTTGCCGTCGGCGTCCTTGAGGACGCCGGCCTTGTGGGCCCAGTCATTGAGGGAGCTGGTCAGCGCGGCGCGGAACCCCGTGACATGCGTCCCGCCGTCGACCGTGTTGATGTTGTTGGCGAACGCGAGGACGTTCTCCGTGTAGGTGTCGTTGTACTGCAGGGCGACCTCGACGGCCGTCGCCCCGACCCGGCGCTCGACATAGATCGGCCGCGGGTGCAGCGCTTCCTTGTTGCGATTGAGATGGCGGACAAAGGACTGCAGTCCGCCCTCGAAGTAGAACGATCGCTCGCGATCGCTCCGCTCGTCGATGAGGGTGATCCATACACCCTTTGTCAGGTAGGCCGATTCCCGCAGGCGCTGCGACACCAGCTCGAAGGAATACTCGGTTGTCTCGAACATGTCGGGGTCGGCGTGGAAGATCGTCTTCGTACCGCGTCGGGTCCCCTGGGCTCCGACCTTGGTGACGGCACCCGTCGGCTTGCCCCGGATGTACTCCTGGGACCAGATGAACCCGTCACGCGCCGATTCGACGCGGAGTCGATCCGAAAGGGCGTTCACGACGCTCACGCCGACGCCGTGGAGACCGCCGGAAACCTTGTACCCGCCGCCGCCGAACTTGCCGCCGGCATGGAGCACGGTATGGACGACTTCGAGGGCGTCCTTGCCGGTCGAGTGCTTGCCGACCGGTACGCCTCGGCCGTCGTCGACGACCTCGACCGTCTCGTCGGGTTTGATCGTCACCGTGATCGTGGTCGCGTGGCCGGCCATCGCCTCGTCGATCGAGTTGTCGACGACCTCCCAGACGAGGTGATGAAGCCCGCGGGCATCCGTCGAGCCGATGTACATCCCCGGCCTGCGGCGGACTGCCTCGAGACCCTCGAGGACCTGGATGCTGGCGGCGGTGTAGTCGGACCCGGTGGCCTTCTTGCGCTTCGGCGTCGGAGCTGCCGCGGCATCGGGTCGCGGCGTGGAATCGGTCACGCGGTTCCTCCCATCAGGCGCTCGTAGAGCCGCCCGAGTTCCTCATCGCTGAAGTAGTCGATCACGATCCGGCCGCCGCGGCGGGAGCGGGCAAGGCGGACCTTGGTGCCGAGCGCGCGCCGGAGATCCTCCTCGACGCGTTCGAGATCCGGATCGGCAGCCTTCACGGCCGGTGTCGGGGTGGCCCGTGGGGTTCGCAGGCGCCGGACGAGCTCCTCGGTCTGCCGAACCGAGAGATCCTGCTCCGTGATGGCGGCGAGGACCTTGGCCTGGTGATCCACCTCGAGCCCGCCGATGGCCCGTCCGTGACCCTCGGAGATCCGCCCGTCGGCGAGGGCACCCTGCACGACGTCATTGAGCTCCAGGAGCCGCAGGGTGTTCGCGACGGTCGAGCGCGCCCGCCCCACGCGGGCCGCGAGGTCCTCCTGGGAGAACCCGAACTCGTCGATCAGCTGCCGATACGCATGCGCCGACTCGACCGGGTCGAGATCCTCGCGCTGGAGGTTCTCGACCAGCGCGAGCTCGAGCTGCTCGCGGTCCGCGAGCTGTCGCACGATGGCCGGGACGTGGTCGAGACCGGCCGCCCGCGCGGCACGAACGCGACGTTCGCCGGCGACGAGCTGATATCCGTCCACGGTCTCCGTGACCAGGATCGGCTGGATCACCCCGTGCTCCCGGATGCTCGCGGTCAGGGTCGCGAGCGCCGCATCGTCCATCCGGAGACGTGGCTGCCGCGGATTGGCGCGGATCCGGTCAATCGAGATCTCGATGGACCCCGTCGCGCTTGGTTCCCGCGGCGGGATCAGCGCGGCGAGGCCGCGCCCGAGGCCCATTGGACGATCTGCCGTGCCCATCACGCCACCAGCCCAGTCCGCGCGGGTGCGTGAATGGCCCGGATCCTGAACTCCTCGGCAAGCGCTCGATATGCGATCGCCCCACTCGAATCGGGGGCGTAGTCGCGGATCGCCTTGCCATGGCTGGGGGCTTCCGAAAGTCGGACGCTCCGGGGAATCACGGTCTCGAAGACGTGATCCCCGAGATGGGTCCGCACCTCGATGGCCACCTGGGCCGAGAGGTTCGTTCGGCCGTCATACATGGTCAGGACCGCGCCGGCGATCTCGAGCGACGGGTTGAGGTGTTCGCGAACCAGGGTGATCGTGGCCATGAGCTGGGACAGGCCCTCCAGGGCGTAGTACTCGCATTGAATCGGGATGAGGGTGGCGTCTGCCGCGGTCAACGCGTTGACCGTCAGGAGCCCGAGCGATGGCGGGCAGTCGATGAAGATGTGGTCGTATTGCTCCCTGAGAGGTCCGAGGAGGCGGGCCAGGCGGCGTTCACGTTGCTCCAGTGGCGCCAGCTCCACTTCCGCGCCCGCGAGAGCGATGGACGAAGGCACGAGAGCCAAGCCCGGCGTCGAGGTAGCTGTTACGAGTGACTCGAGGGCCAGGTTGTCGACGACCGCGTCGTACACCGAAACCCGGCTCGAACGATCGATTCCCAACCCGCTCGTGGCATTGCCCTGGGGATCGAGATCGATGATGAGAACCCTGTCTCCGGCGATCGCGAGATAGCTCGCGAGATTGACAACCGTGGTGGTCTTGCCGACGCCGCCCTTCTGATTGGTACAGGCGATGGTTCGACCCACTAGGCTCTCAACGGAAGAACGTTCACAAGCACAAATTCTACCATTTCTGACCGCTCCACCGCCCCGCGGAGCCCATCTCGAGGCGCCGCCGATCATCAGCGGGTTGACGACGCAACCTGCGCGACCTGAGCATCCCACGGACCGGTCATCGCCCGATCACGCGCACTTCGGCCCGAGCGAGCCGAGACGGGCACCGGGTCGGTCCGGAGGGGTCACCGCCCACGGCTCGGCTGTTTCACGTGAAACGGCGCGGCTCGGGCGCGTCGCGCAGGTCACGACAAGAGAGCGCGACCCGTGCAGCTCGCGTGTCTCGGATACTCGAGCCGAGCGCGCCAAGGCCGACGGGCCGTGTCGTTGCCCGTGTCTGCGGCCCGTGGGATACTTCAGCGCGGACGCGGCCCGGCCGTCCGCTCGCGGTGCACAATTCCAGTCCCCGCCTTCGACTCTGGCCGGCACGCCGAGGATCGACGTCGCCTGATGATCCAACTCCTCGCCGCGATCGGAGCGACGGCCGCAGCCCTTATCGAGTTGAGCCTCGTTCCGTACCTTCGGATCGGGGATGTCTATCCACATCCGGTGTTGGTGTTTGGGGTTATCTGGACGATCGCATTCGACGTCGAAGCCGGACTCATCTGGGCCCTGGTCGGCGGGATCGTGCTCGATAGCCTCGCCGCGAGACCGCTCGGCGTATCGGCGTTCGCCCTGGTGGTTTCCATCGGCGCCGCGGCGGCGATCGCGAGGTTGTTCGTCCGGATCCGGCCGCTCGCACCTGTCATCGCCGTCCCGATTGTCAGTCTGGTCTACTCCATGGTCCTCTTTGGTCTCAACTCCGCCATCAGGCCTCCCGTCGTCGTTGGTGATCCGGTTGCCGTGCTCATGCCCGGCGCCGCGTACGACGCCGTCCTGGGCCTGCTGTTCGGACCATTGATCCTCTCCATTCGCGACCGGTACCGCGTGGAAGAGCGGGTGGACTGGTGAGCGCGGGCGCGGCCGGCGTGGGAGAACGACCGGAGCGCGGCGACCGATCCCCGATCAGGTTCGTCGTCTTCGGGCTCGTGGTCATCCTGTTGGCCTCCGTCCTCGGCGTCCGACTCTTCATGCTGCAGGTCGCGAACAACGTTCACTTCGCCGCCCTTGCGGAGACGAACCGGGCAGTTGATCAGCCGCTCGTCTCGACACGTGGCGTCATATACGATCGATCCGGCGTGCCGCTCGTCACCAACGTTCCCTCCTACACGATCGAGGTTCGACCCGCGGACCTGCCCGAGGATCGACGGTCGGACGTGGTGGCACGTCTGGCCGCCCTCCTCAACATGGATCCCGCCGACATCAACGTTGCGATCGACGCGAACCCGGGTTCGCGTTTCGATCTCGTCCGGGTTGCCTCCGACGTGGACGATAACGTCGCGAACTTCATCGCCGAATCTCGGCTCGACCTCCCAGGCGTGGAGGTTGTCGTCGAATCCAGGCGCGAATATACGAACGGTCCGCTGATGTCCCAGGTCGTCGGGTACACCGGCCCGATCAACCCGACCGAATTGGCCGCCCTGCGCTCGGAGGGCTATCTCCCGGACGATCTTCTCGGCAAGACGGGCGTCGAGGCCGAGTACGAGACCCAGCTGCGCGGCAGCTATGGCGTGGAGCTCGTCGAGAAGGACGCGACAGGCCGGAAGCTCCAGGTACTCCAGACCGTGACTGCCCCGGTCGCCGGCAAATCGCTCGACCTCACGATCGACCTCAAGGAACAGCAGTACGCCGAGCAGGCATTGAAGTGGGGCATGAACACGGCCGAACTCAAGCGAGGCGTCGTCATCGTCATGAACCCACAGACCGGGGAGGTCCTGGCACTCGTCTCGCTGCCGACGTACGACGACAACCTGTTCGCCCATGGAATCAGCTCGGCCGATTACGCCCAGCTCGTCAATGATCCTGGCAAGCCGCTCACCGATCATGCGATCAGCGAGCAGTTCCCGCCGGGCTCCACCTACAAGCTCGTAACCGGCACCGGCGGGCTGGCCGACGGCAAGATCACCAGGACGACCAAGATCGTCACGAGGCCGTACCTGCTGCTGGGGAAGACGAAGTTCTACGACTGGAACCACAAGGGCTTCGGCCTCTGCACGATCATGTGCGGGTTCGCCCATTCCAGTGACACGTTCTTCTACCAGGTGGCAGGCATGCTCGGCATCGACCGCCTCGCGTACTGGGCGAACGAGTACGGGTTCGGTGCCCGGACCGGCATCGACTTGCCCGCGGAAGCCGCCGGGACGGTTCCGACCAACCAGTGGAAGCTCGACACGCTCGGGCAGTCGATCTTCCCCGGCGAGGTGTACCAGGCCGGGATCGGCCAGGGTTACGACGTCGTGACCCCGCTGCAGCTCATCAACGCCTACGCGGCGCTTGCCAACGGTGGAACCCTCTACCAGCCGCAGGTCGTGCACGACATCAAGGATTCGACCGGCAAGATCGTCCAGCCCTTCGAACCGAAGGTCATCCGCAAGCTCGATGCCCCGGCCTCGGTACTCGAGACGATGCGGCAGGCGGCCCGCAATGTCGTCCTCGTCCGGCACACGTACAACCTCGTCGACATGCCGATCGTCGTCGCCGGGAAGTCAGGTACCGCCGAGTTCGGGACGCGGGACGCGCAGGGCCGCCTGCCGTTCCACTCGTGGTTCGTGGCGTTCGTGCCGAAGGATCCTGCGGTGACCGCCAAGGATCCGACCGGCCTCAAGGCCGTCTCGCGCACCGATTCGGACCTGGTCGTGCTCGCGTTCGCCTATGACTCGCAGACGATCGGGAATGCGGCCACGGAGATCGTCAAGTACTACCTGCAGCTCCACTTCGGGATCAAGAAGGACTACCGGAACTTCGATCTCCTGAAGCGCGGCAACTTCTACGTGTCGAACTGAGGCGCGACATGGGAGCGATCAACGCCAGGCCGGCGCGCATCAACGATTGGACAGCCAAGTCGATCGGGACGGTCTGGCGCGCCTTTGACTTGCAGATCGCGACGTACGCCGTACTCCTCACCTGCTTCGGGCTGGCGATGGCCTACAGCAATAGCGTCTCCGCCGGCAACGGCGCCTTGGCAGCGGGCTCGGTCCTGCTGCGTGGCCTGCTGTGGACGGCAATCGCTCTCGTGGTCTTCATCCTCGCGACCGCCTTCGACTATCACTGGCTCAAGACGTTCGTCTGGCCGCTCTACGGCGTCCAGATCATCCTCCTCATGCTCACCCTGGCCATCGGCAACGGCGTCGGCGGTTCGTCGCGGTGGATCAACGTCCTTGGCCTCCAGTTCCAGTTCTCCGAGCTGGCCAAGATCCTGATGATCGTGATCCTCGCCAACTACCTATCGGCAAGACAGGGGCGGATGGACTCCCTTGCCAGCATCCTCGGAGCTGGGTTCCTTGCGGCTCCGCCGTGGGTTCTCGTCCTCCTCCAGCCGGACCTTGGCACGTCCCTCGTGTTCGGGGCGATCGTCGTCGGCATGCTATTCATGGGCGGCGCCAGCCTTCGCTGGCTGGGGGCGATGGCGGCTGCCGTGCTGGCGGCGCTGCCGTTCATCTGGACCTACGTGCTGCAGCCGTACCAGCAGGAGCGACTGACCTCGTTCCTGGATCCGCTGGCGGACGTCCGCGGAGCCGGCTACCAGCTCTACCAATCCCAGATCGCCGTCGGCTCCGGCGGCCTGTTCGGCAAGGGCCTCACCAACAGCACCCAGAACCAGCTGGACTTCCTGCCTGTGCAGACCACCGACTTCGTATTCGCCATCCTTGCCGAGGAGCTCGGGTTCATCGGGGCGACGGTCGTCATCGGGCTGTTCGTGGCCCTGATCTGGCGCGTCCTCGTGGCCGGCTGGCGGTCGAAGGATCCGTTCGGGACGATGTTCGCCGCCGGCCTCGGGTCGATGCTCGTCTTCCAGCTCTTCGTGAACGTCGGCATGGTCATCGGGATCATGCCGATCACGGGCATCCCGCTGCCGTTTGTCACGCATGGCGGGGCGTCGCTCATCAGCGTCGCGGCCGGGTTGGGAATTCTCGAGAGCATCAACATCCGGCAAGGGCGAGCCGAGTGGTGACACTCGCCGTCTGATGGATGCGCCCGGATGCGTGGATCGCCAGGATCGCCCGGTCCAGGGTGAGTCGGGTCAGGTCTCCACGGCTGGCCGCGCGACGGCAGCGGCCTCGATGGGGCCCGTGGGGCCGGTCGCAGGGCCGGGCGGAGACGGCGGTACCTCGACCGGCACGCTCAGCCTCGCGAAGAGGTAGCGGTAGACGTCGCGAGCGGTCGCCGTGACAGGCAGGGCGAGGATCGCTCCGAGCAGGCCCCCGATCGTGCCGCCGAGGATCAGTGCCAGCATCACGATGCTCGGGTGGAGGTCCGTCGCGTTGCCCTGGATCTTTGGCACAAGGAAGTAGTTCTCGACCTGCTGGATCCCCAGGTAGAGGAGGAACGCGGCCGTCGCCGCCTCGACACCGGCGGTCGCGGCGATGAGCACGGCGGGGATGGCGGCGAGGATGGGTCCGATGATCGGCAGGAGCTCCAGAAGCCCGGCGATCACCGCCAGCAGCACGGAGAACCGGCTGAAGATCGGGTCGACATAGGCGCCGAGCGCGAGCAGGCCGATGAACGTCGCCAGGCCGACGACGCCGCCCAGCAGGACCTGGCCCCGGATCCACGAGCCAAAGACGCGATCGATGATGCCGATGATCGCGTCGATGTCCTGCCGCCATTCCGGCGGGATCGAGTCATCGAAGGTGCGCATGAGGGCGGGCTGATCCTTCAGGAGATAGAAGGCCCAGACCGGGATGATCAGGAATGCCAGGACCGTCGTGACGAATCCGGTCGTCGCGCCGAGGACCGGCAGGAGGACCCCCGGATCGAAGCCGATCCCGCCCGAGGTGAGCTTCGCGACCCATTGATCGAGGGCGTCCCGGACGGCCGTCGGCAGCTCCAGGCCGCGGTAGACCGCGCCCAGATGGTCGACCTGGACCCGGAGCTGGTCCACGAGCCCGGGCAGTTCATCCGCGAACTGCCTGACCTGGTCGGCGAGTGGCCGGAGCATCAGGTTGAGCCCCTCGACGATGAGGAACCCGACCGCGAGGTAGACCAGCAGGATCGCCACCGGCCGCGGAAGACCGATCCGGACCAGGCGCTCGATCGGTGGGGCGACCAGGTAGATGAGGAGCAGCCCGACCATGAACGGACCCAGGGCATCGCGGCCGGCGTACAGGACGACCCCGAGGATGAGCGCCGCAACGCCAAGCAGGGCGACCGCGGGGAGGCGGGCGGCAGGCGGCGGCCCGAGGAGACCATTCTTCGGGCAGACTAGCAGGGCATGGATCGATCGAACGCGGCCGCCGAGGCCGTCACCACCTCGACGCCTCGGGAGGCGCGCCAGCGGTGGCGCGTTACCTTTGCGCGGCGGACCGGGTCGCCGCAGCTCCAACCACGTGAGCAGCTCGCCGCGTGGGAGGTCGGGTTGGCCGCGTCCGGACTGCCCCTCGTGGGTCTCGACCTTCCGTTGCCGCGCCCGAGGGTCACATTCGGGGCACCGCTTCGAATGGGGATGTCGGCGGAGCGAGAGCTGCTGGACCTCTTTCTCGTCGGACGGGTAGCCGCGGCGGACGTTCGCGCGGCCCTCGCGAACGCGCTGCCCGAGGGCCATGTTCTGGTTGATCTTCACGACGTCTGGCTCGGCGAGCCGCCACTCGCGGGTCAGGTCGCGGCCGCCGACTATCGGGTGACCGTCCGGGGCGATTCTGGCGGATTGCTCGACCGGACACTGCTGAGCGCGGCGTGCGAGCGGTTGCTGGCGGCCCCGTCCCTTGAGCGTTCACGGGACAAAGGGGGTCGCGCGGTCGCATACGATCTCAGGCCGCTCGTCGCGAGCGTTCGGCTCATCGGTGAGCCTGAGTCGCCGCGCTCGACTGTCCTCAGGATCCGAACTCGCTTCGACGCCGTACGCGGCGTTGGGCGACCAGACGAGGTCGTATCCGCTATCGCCGACATCGCTGGCCAGTCACTCGAAGTTACCTCGGTCGTTCGGGAGGCGCTGCTCCTGGCGTGCCAGCCCAGGCCCTGATTCGCTGACAAGTGCTGAGAATGGCGACCCTCACCCACGTCAAGAACCAAGTTGGGACCCATTGCCGACTTGAGACTACTTCCAATCGAGGACCACGGGCCAGATCAGGGCCATGCCCCAAAGGATCATGGCGTGACACAAGATCAGCCCGGAGAGCGAGGCGCCCCAACGCCGGGCGATACCGAGCCCGAGCCCAAGCAGCCAGATCAAGATCGTGTACGGAATCGAACCTGAGCCCCAATACATGATGGCTGACAGCGAAGCCGAGTACAAAATCCCAGTTCGCTGGGATCTGAACACTTCGCCCGCCACTGTCTGGAGGAGGCCGCGGAAGAGTGCCTCCTCGACGCCGGCCGCAAACACCGCGAGAACGGCCATCGCGATGATGATCGAGCCCGGGCTGCCTACTTCGATTAGTGGATCGGGGCGCAAGGCGAGATAACCGACGAAGCTTGCGGGAATGCCCAGCAAGGGCAGGACGGCGTCGAGGCGAGGGCGTTGGTGCGCGAGTCCGAGCCGGGCCGGCATCTCGCCGGTTAGACCTGCTCCAAGGGCGATCGCCACCAGCATCGGTGCGCCGATCGTTGCATACCAAGCGACCTCGGGCAGGCGTGGAACGACCGCCGCGATGCTCAGGGTCCGAAGCATGGCCACAAGCGCCAGGGCGGGCATCATCCGGCGCGTCGGTGATCCCGGGGTCAGCAGGAAGTGCACGAGCAGGATTGGGACGAGGATGGCGTCGACCACTGCACCGGGCAGCGCGCCAACGAAGGGACCCGAGAGCTCGACCGCGACGATGACGCTCGTATAGCCTGCGATCACGACCACGCCGCGATCACGGCGGGGCAGGACGCTGCCGTCTGACCGGTCGCCTCGCGGATGACGGAGTGGTCCGGCGCTCAATGGACGAGTTCCGCGAGGCGCGCCGTGACGATGATGGCGAGGACTAGGAGAAGCGGCAGAAGGGCCAGATCAAGTACGTGCATCCAGTCAACAATCCGACGTTCGTTGAAGGCGCGCGCGAGTTCCTTGAGCAGCAGCAAGGCGATGATAACGATCACCACCGTGATCCCAACGGTCTTGGTCAGATCGTCGTACGAGATCGAGGCAAAGGCGGCCTTCGTAGCCGCCGTCACAAGCGAAGTCAAGGCGTCGGCGCTCCATCAAGGGCCGCACCCGGGGTGAAGATGTCAGCGTCGTCGTTCCGGTAGACCTCCGTGAAGAGCGGCGAGGCCCGGACTTCTGCGACGAACAGATCCCATGCACCTGGCTTGAGCCCTTCGAAGAGCTCTGCGTAGGCGCCCTCGCTGCGGGTCAGGATGAGGAAGCTTGCCGGATAGCTCGGGTTAGCCATGAGGCTTGCGATAGTCCCGACCTGACCGACATAGCCCTGCTCCGCGTCCGGCAGGTAGGCGTAGCGCTCGAAGTATTCGAACTTCCACGGGAGATTGTTCGAGGCGGCGATCAGGAGAGAATTCGCCGGCGCGATCGCATAGAGGTGTTCCACCGCTTGAACTTCATCGGCGGTCATCCAGTCGGCCCGCTCATTTCCGTAACGCGTGGTGAAGAAGGTGAGGACGAGAGCAATGGCGACCACCCCGGACGCTCGAAGGAACCGCGGAGCCGTTCGCGCGACCGACCGGCTCGACGGACGGCCGAAGATGAGACCGGCGACCAGGAACGAGGCCGTCGGAAGCGCGAAGAGGTACAGGCGGAGGATGAGCTCGCCGCCATAGGCCTGGAGAGCGGCGAGTGGGAACGGGGCGACCGCGATGACAATGAGCGAAAGGTCGCGACGGCCGTCTCGATAACGCACGATGGCCCCGAGACCGGCCATGGCCCATACGCCAAGCGTGAACACGAGCCGGATCGCGACGATGAGTTGATGGGCGGCGCTGCCCTCGATCCGGTTGACCACGTTGGACCCGACCGTCTCGCCGAGGCGGCCAACCTCGTTGAGCAGCGACACGATGTGGCCCGCGAGGAAGGGGACCGTCATGTAGCTGATCCATGCCAGCGTCATCACCCCGAAGATGACGGGAAGCCCGCGGGTCGAAACTCGATTGACCACGACGAGCCCGAGGATCGACGCCGTAAGGAAGAAGGGCGTCAGCTGATGGCTGTACGCCACGAAGGCGAAGATCCCGGTGCAGGAGAGGATGAGGCATGCCTTTTGCCACGTACTCGCCGCCCTTGGTGGCGCCTCATCTGGCGAGATCAGCCCGTAGATCCAGGCAATGCTCCGCCACTCCGGGCCGCGGGTAGACAGCCACGACGCGAACCGGTTCGACTGTGGATGCGCGACTCGGAACCAGGTCAATACGACGGCCACGATCACGAGATCGAGGAAGTACCCCAGCGCCTGGGGAGCGAAGTAGTCCTGGCCAACCCAGTTCCCGAGCACGAACAACCACAGTGCCGCCCAGATCAACCGGACATCGCTCGTGTACAGCCGGAAGATCATCCCCAGGGGCAGTAGGTAGAGCAGGTTGAAGTAGATCGGCGCGAGGTTCGCGTAGTTGACCGGGTTGCTGATTCCGGCAGCGTCAGCGAGATACGCCGCGAGAATGAAGAACCCGGGCCAGTTGAACCGGGCCTCCAGGTCCGGTGCCACCGCGCCGGTTCGGCGGATGTACTCGATGAACCCTTAGTAAATCCAGTTGACCGGGTTTCGCGCCACCTGGTCGATGAACGCCGGTATCCCGTACAGCATGACCACGGCGACAATCAGATAGAGCGTCATCGCAATGGGGTTTGGCCGAGCGTCGGTCAGCTGAGCGACGGCACCGAGCACGACCAGCCCGATCGCGACGAGCAGCGTCGGCGGAAGCACGGAAATCAGTCCGAAGTCGTTCATCCCCGCTTCGTCGATGCCGGACAGGCTCAGGTACCACACCGCGGACGCGATCGCGAGGAGGACGTACGGTCCGGCTCCCGACGCCCAGCCGTGGCCGGGTCGCGGCGGGATGGATCGCCTCCGGACGGCTGCTCGAGCAGCGCGAACCACGGACCAGCCTGCGGTCCGGCCCCATCCGGCGCTGCTCAAGTAGGTCATTCGTTCCATGGACAAATCGTCAGCCCTCGGCCACAATGCGGCTCCGGCGTCGAGGTGGCAACGTCATCGACCCGTTGAGGTTCGGGAGAAACCGGGGAAATGCTTTCGGCGACGCATCAGCACTCGCGGTTCAGGGTCTTGGGCGCCGCGCTCGCCGCCGGCGGGGCGGTCGCGCTTGCGGCCCTCGACCGGAGGCGGAGCGGCAGGAACGTGACGGCCCTCGCGAATCATGTCGGCTGCAGCGATGACGTCGCGTGGAGGTTGTACCGCCTGGCGCGTCGGGACGGTTACGGTTCGGCCTATCGCGAGGTGTTCGCGGGCAAGGACGTTCCCACCCATGCCGCGAGCCTGACCGCGCGTCCATAGGATCGGCTCCCTGCCTCTCGGCGCCGTCACCGCCGTCGCCTTGCTGGGACCTGGATCGCAAGGACCACGTCTTCGATGTTTCCGCGCACCCATCTTGGGTTTGCGCCCTCCATCTCGGTCGTGGCGAGCATCGCGACATGATGGAGCCAGGCGAGGAGCACCATTCGTCGAAGGTCTCCCGGATCGATCTTCGGCCCGAATCCAGCGGCTGCCAGGGCCGAACGCTCGACCAGTTCCAGGGACGGGTCCGCAAGAAGACTCCGGACGACCCACCCGAACTCCAACCCGGAGGCCGACCGCCGAGCCATCAGGACGAGATGGATCGGGTCGAGCGTAGCCAGCCGATCCGGCCCCGCCAGGTCCCAGTCCACGATTCCGGTGACTCGCGAGCCGTCAGGTACGGTCAGGACATTTCCGAGCCAGTAATCTCCGTGGCTCCAGCCGGTCAACGCCTCACGTCCGCTGAGCGCGTCGCGAAGCTCCCTCGCCATAGCATCGAAGTAGCGGCGAGGATCGACCCGCGTCGAGCCGGCGAGCAGCAATTCGTGGATAGCCCTGAGCGGACGATCGATCCAGGCGTGCAGCATCGCCTCGTCCACGAGCGTTCTGTCCAAGGTTCGTGCATGCAGCTCGGCGATCGTCGCTGACGCCGCTTGGAGCAGGCGCGGTCGGAGCGCCGGATCGCGGAACAGCCGCTCGGCGGTAACACCGGGCATGGCGGATTCGGCAATGAACGGTGAGCCGGCGACCTCTCCGTCGTACAGGATGGTCGGCACGATCGAGGACCACTTACCGATGCGAGGGTCACCGTGCAAGCGTGCTAGGTTCGTGCGCTGAGCCACGAGGGACGCGACGACGTCGCGAGCGGGCGGCCACTTCAGCATGACCCGTGGGGGTGAGCGGGTCGGCCCGCGCGCACGATCGCAGACCATTTCGGACCAGCTGGGTTGGCCGACGACCAGCTGGTTGACGGAACGACGCCTGCCTCCTCCAGCAGGCGGAGGGCCGCCCGGGTCGAGTCACGATGAGCGGCGAGCGGTACCGCCTCAGGTCAGAGGCACGCGCCCGAGCGACCAGCGGCGCACGCGCATGACCATCAGCTCCAGCCTTCGGCGCGAGGATCGCGCCCGTCGTCTCCGTCGTCCATCCGTTCCAGGTCGGGGACCCAGATCCGGGAGATCGCGTCGGCCCGAACAACCTCCCGCCGGCCGCGTGGCATCGACCAGCTCGACGTTCCCTCAGACGTCGGACGAGGTTCGCGAAGCCAGTACGGTCACGCTCGAGCCGGTCCAGGCTTGGCTCGCCCTTCCGGTAGTAGAGAACGTGCCCGGGCGCGTCGAGGATGGTCAGCAGGTCAGGGCGGCAGGGGCATGGGCGAGTACCCCGGAATAGATGCGCTTCCGGAAGCGCAGGCGGCCGCCGGGAGGGAGCAGGCGTCATTCGTCTAGCGATCGAAGACCAGCCGCTTCCCCCTCGCAGGTCGAGCCTCGGCACGGACCGACGGCCCCACGCGACGAGGAACGGGCCGCGATGGCGGACCAGCACACGCCAGCGCGGCCCGTCCATGGCCCCGCCCCACATGCCCATATAGATCTGGCGGGCCGGCCGCCCGAAGGTCTCCTCGATCCCATGTGCGAGTGCGTCTGCCAGCGCCATCCGGACCGAGGAGCGCAACCGACATGCCCACGGGCGGAGGACAAGGCTCACGTAGCCGATCATCCGCGCGAGGACACCCACGACGGCTCGGCCAGTCGTCCCGACGACGTCGCGTCGCACGAGCCGCGCGACCATTGGCTGGCGAAGGCCAAGAACCGCATTCCACGAGGTGGATCGGATGTCGCGGAGCAGGCTATCGGCGTCGAGGTCCGGGGAAGCGATCCCGCCACCACGATCGCCATGGCGCTATCGAGCCGCGCCCCGGCTGCCTGGGCCTGAAGCCTGCGGGCGTGCCGTTCGGTGACGCCCCGCTTCTCCAAAATGCAATGGAGCACGAGGAGCCAGAACGCATCGTCCGGGTCGGGCCTCGGGACTCCATGGACAATGGTTCGGCGATCGAGGCAACCGTCGGCACCCGCCACGTGGATCTGGCCGAACGAGCCGCAGGCCACCATCGTCGTCAGTTCGATCTGGACGAAGGCGTCGGTCTCGACATCGAGACCGACGTGGAACGATGTCTTGCCGCGACCATGGGATGGCACCCGAAGGAAGCCTTCGACGGAGAGTTCCGCCGACAGTTGGTCGAAGCTCGAGGCGTCGACGAGGACGTCGATGTCACGCGAACCCAGGGCGGCATCGGACGGATCTCCTTGGAGACTCACCAGCGGGCGCCCGTGGCGTTGAATGCCTCGAAAGCCCGAACCACCATCGGCTGCCATCCCGGCATTTCGGGGTCCCGGGACGCGCCAGAAGCCCCGATCACCGCGCGAGTCGTCAGACGAGCTTGGGTGCCTCGGAACAGTGGCAGGAGGCCGGTCGGGAGGATGACGAGCGCGACCAGCACCTGCGCGACTAGCCAGGCGACTCCTGCGCCAAGGATTCCCAGCGGACCAAGGAGCAGGACCGCCAGCCCCAGGGCAAGGATCGCGACCGACGCCTGGATGACGATCGCCCGCGCCACGTCGCGCCGAATACGGACAACGGCCAGGTAGACCGAGTTCGCGCCGTGGGGGATTGCCGCGAGTGCGAGCACGCGGAGGAGGACGTCTGCCTGCGAGGCGTACGACGGGTTGAAGATGCTGAGAATGAGTGGCGCGCCGACGAGCACGATGCTAGGCCCACGGCCTGGAGCCGCAGGACGAGCCCGAGGATGCGGCGAGCGTCGTGCGGGAGCCCCCCGAGCTCCGCCGAACCCTGGACGGTCAGGGAGGTGGCCATGCTCAACGACGTCACGTACATGACCGACGCGATGGTCCAGGCGATGAAGAAGTACGCCGCCCGTTCCGGTCCCGAGATCGTCGCAACGACGAGAGGCATGAGCCCGAACGCGGCCGCATAGAAAAGTGTTCCCAGGTAATCGCCGGCCGCGTACCGCAGGAGCCCTTGGGCGTCCGGCGGAGGATCGGCTGCCTGGCGCGGTGGTCGGTGCGTGGGGATGAATCGCCGGAAGATCAACCAGTTGACGGGCAGGACGAGGATCACCGCGGGAATGACCCACGACGCGAAGATGCCGACCTTCGCGAGGCCGTCGACGAACACGAGGAGAAGCACGATCTTCGAGATCCCGAACACGGAGTTCTCGATGGGAACCCAGACAGTTCTCCGCAATCCGGTCAGGACGCCGTCCTGCACGGCGAACAGGCTCCAGGCGATGGTCGCGCCGACGAACGACAGTTCGATCGTCGGGTCGGAAGCGAATGCTCCGAGGCCAGCCGAGTGCACGAACAGGGCGATGAAGACCAGCCCCGCGAGTGCCGACGTGAGGCCCGCTGCGAGGTAGCCGCGGCCGACCAACTTGCGGACCAGCTGGCTGGTTGATGAGGGAATGAACCGGATCAACACGCCGGCCATGTTCAGTTGGGCGATATAGGAGATGAACGTCATGGTCGAGATGGCCGTTGCGTTGAGCCCTACCGCGACCGGGTCGTAGAAGCGGGCCGCAACCGTCCAGTAGACGATGCCGAGCCCCGATGTCGCAGCGCTACTCAGGATCAGGGCGTACGCGCTGCCAAACAGGGGCGTCTGCACATGCGACAGAAGCCGGGCGAGGGGCACGTCCCTGGACGGCAGTGGGAACCGCGGCATGGAGGTTGATCAGTCCACGGTCGCCGCGTGCCCGGCTGATCGCACGGCGGCTAGCCGGGCACGGACCCGACGCGCGGTTCGCCAGGCGACGGTTTGCCAGCGTTCTCCGGTCCAGGACAGTGGAGGTTCCTGCCTTCCAGCCAAGATGCGAACTGATCGTTAGAGGTTGTGTCTGAAACAACGACCCGGCCCAGTGCGAACGGGTCGTCGGACACATGGCTGAGGGCGTGCTTGACGCCGCACGCCCCCGTGTAGCCCACGTGACCGACGATCGACTTGATCTGACTGGTGTGATAGCCATGAGGGTAGGCGAAGGAAGTGATCGGCCGCTGCAGTTGCTCCTCGAGCAGGACGCGTGAGTGGTGGACCTCGTTGCTCACCTCAGACAGCCCCAGGGTGTCGAGCTGCGGGTGGCTGTGACTGTGGCTCCCGATCTCGAACCCGGACGCAGCCAGCTCCGCGATCTGGGTCCACGCGAGGAGGGCGCGATCTCCTTCGCCAATGGGATCCAGCCATCGGCTGGTCTTGCCGACGAACCGGGTCACCACGAATGTGCTGGCCCGCAGGCCCAGATCGGCGAGGATCGGAAGGGCGATCCGGTGGACTTCCTCGAACCCGTCGTCGAACGTGATGGCCAGGAGTCGATCGGGATTGTTCGGCTCCGGGCTTGCGAGGAGCCGCGTCAGCTCCGAAATCGTCACGGTCCGGAGCCCGGTCGCCGCGATGGCTTCCATCTGTTCGCGAAACCGACCGGGATCGATGCAGTACTGTCGATACGCGTCGGTTGCCTCGGCTGACAGGCTGTGGTAGAGGAGGATCGGAATGACCGATCGCGCCGGCGTCACAGTCATGACGATTCAGGCTCCCTCTCCACGTCGGAAGGCGCTGCGGCGGGCTGCTCGCGGCGTGTTCGGAACCGATCCGGGAGGTATAGCAACGGACCTGCCGCGAACCCGGCCAGCTCCAGCACGGTCAAGCGGCGTGGGTAGTTCCGGCGCTTGTTAGAGTTCTTCGGAGACCGTGGATTCAGCAGGTGCGCGAGTCCGGGAATCGCGGCGCGTGCCATGGGCAACACCGCGCCCGGATGGTTCAGGAGCGTCCTCGTCAGATACGCGCTGAGACCGCTGCCGTAGCCGAACATGACCCGCTCAAAGTCCCGAAGGCGCCGGTGGTGGTAGTGGCGTGCGATCGCCTCGGGCTGATAGACGAGACGCCATCGGTCGAGGATCACATCCACGAATGCAGCCAGGTCCTCGCCACCACGCGCTCTCGTGCCCCCTCCAAGCGCCGGATCGAAGCCGCCAAACCGGCTGAGGACGGATCGACGAAACGCCGCGTTGGCGCCGCTGCCGAACGCGCCCGCGGCGAATGGGAATAGGGCTCCAGTGATTCTCTGGGCCAGCGAGTTCGAATGTCCGCATGGCGTATCCCTTGTCGAACCCCCCGTACTGCTCGCAGAGGAGCTGGGCGTTCGTCTCGAGCTCGGCCGCAAGGAGCAGCCCGGTCACGCAACCCACACGCTCGTCCGCGACGAAGGGCCGAACGATCGCGTCTGCCCAGCGCGCGTCAACGACCACATCATCGTCAAGGAACGCCACGACCTCGAACGAGGCGGCCCGGAACCCCTGTTGCGCGCCCGCGACGTCCCCGCCTGGTCGTTCAGGAGGTAACGGACCTCGGATCGACCTCGAAACCGCTCGTCGATGGCTCGCGCCGTCGCGTCGGACGACGAGCCGTTATCCACGACGATGATCTCAAGTCCGGGATAGCCTGTCGCCAGGACCGCCGCGACGCACGCCGTGACGCGGTTAGGCCGGTTCCGCGTCGGGATCACGACGCTCAGGGGTTGGACGTCGACGTCGCTCACACGACGCCGGGGTGTCGAGTCGGAGACGTGGTCCAGCTCTGCGGCGATCGCGACCCGGGCGTGTTCCGCAATCTCGTCGCCGGACAAACCGTCCTTCGGGATCAAGAGCTCGATCGAGGCGCGAGGGATCCCGCGTACACGGACGAGGGCGATCGCCCACTGACTGGGCGTGCCTTCCGGGTTGGTGTTAGCAAAATCCGGCACGGCGGCCGTCAGCTCGATCTCGAGCGTCCGGACCGGTGGCACCAGCGAGTCCGGGCCGAGTTCTCCGTCACTCACCCGATCAGGCTGCGCGGTCACGAATCGGAATTGCCTGGACCGCATCCGTCCCGAGGGTCGACCATCGACCGGTTCGGATCGCGACGCGACCCATCACGTAGCCAAGCGTCGTCCACGCGAGGCCCGCCACGATGAACGTCGCGCGAGTGACGCCCGCCACGTCACCTCGCACCAGGCTCGACAGATTTGCGACCACCCCGCGTGGCAGCGTCCGAAGCGCGTATCGACGTTCAACCGATAGCCCGGGGGCTGCGCCAGCAATCGAAGCGACGATCGCCTTTGATCGACCCTCCTCGAAGCAGCGGGCCAGGAAGTAACCCGGTCGAGCCCTCGTGGTCGGGACCCGGTGATGCACCTTTGACGCCGGAACATCGATGATTCGGCTGCCCGGGTCGCGGCCCGCCGCGCGGATGCAGAATTCCGTTTCCTCGCAACCGACGGGTCTGGTGCCGATCCGTCCGACCTCGGGGCGGAAGCCGCCGATCTGCTCGAACAGCGAGCGCCTGAAAGACATGCTGCAGCCGAGGGGGTTGCGGATCTGGATCATCGACTCGGGTTGCCCTCGATACGAGCAGCCCACGACCCACCCGAATTCATCTGGAAACCAGGATGGCTTCCCCTGGTCCCAGGCCGCAACGACGTCACCACCCGTCCCGATGACGTCAGGATCCTCGTATGGGCGCACCAACGCAGCAAGCCAATCGACCTGCGCCGCGGCGTCGTCGTCGAGGAAGGCAACGATATCCCCAGTCGCGTGGAGGACACCCGTATTGCGGGCTCCCGACAAGCCCTGCGGCCCTGTGTTCTTGACGATCGTGACGCCGCCTAGGTCGGCACGCGCACGGATGAAGAGATCATCATTGTGGTCGACCACGAGCACGATCTGCGCCGGCGGCGGCTGCTGCTTGCGCACCGAATCGACGGCAGCGACCATGTCGGCCCAGCGCGCCATCGTGTACGCGCATATGACCACCGACACGTTGCCTCGCGCACTTGGCACGCTCACCTCGCTGCCTAACCCGGCCGATCGCTCCACCCGCCACAATAGGCACGTGGAGTCCCGTCGCATCATGCCGCCAGCGGAAGTCGCGACAATCACGGCCACCCCCCGGAGGTCCGACGCAGTATGTCAGATAGGCGCCCGCAAGCCGAATATCTGAACGAGCCAGGCGACGCTGCGAACCAGGATGCGATCGGTCGTAGGCAATTGAGGCCAGCGGCGCGTTGATGCTGACCGACGACCGGGACCCGTCGGTCAATGTTTGGGAGCGATGGGCGAGCACGTGGCGATGGAGCGTGCTCGTCGGTTGCGCGACGATCGCGGTTCTCATGCTGGCCAACGCCACCGGACCACTCCGCGCGATCCCGACGATCGTGTTCCTGGCGTCGTGCCCGGGTATGGCACTCGTTCGACTCCTCGACCTTCGCGATCACCTTGCCGAGGCCTCCCTCGCGATCGCCATCAGCATCGCGCTGGCAGCAATTGTCAGCGGGGTCCTCCTCTACCTCGGGCTCTGGTCTCCGCCTGCGACGACGTCAGCGCTGATCTTGTTCTCACTGGCTGCGCTTGCCGCTGACCACATTCGAGTGCGGCCGCCGCTCCGTGCCGCGGTCCTCCGACGCGTGACCGGTCTCGCGGGCCGCCTTCAGGGCTTGGCGGTCGGGCCCGAAATCCACGGTGATCGCGGCGAGGATCGCGAAGCCGCACGCGACTTCGGTGGCGAACCGAGATGCGAGCGGCAATCGCATACCGATCGGCACGGACCCCCTGCGCACAGCGGACCTGCGACCCGATGTCCGGCGGACCATCGGCCGGGCGGTCGACGACCTCGCTCGTCGGCGCGACGATCCGCCTCGATGAGGAAGATCGCAATCGTGAACCCGAAGGGCGGCAGCGGGAAGACCACGACGACGGTCAACGTTGCGGCGGCATTGGCCGAGTCGGGATATCGAGTCCTCGTCATCGGCTTGGATCCGCAGTGCGCGGCTACGCTCTGGCTCGGTGTCGGTGAGGCCACGCACGGCGTTGTCGAGGCGATCTCCAGGGTGGCCCGCCTCGATGACCTAGTCACGGAGACGACCGTGAGCCGCGTCGACCTCGTGCCCGGCTCGTTCGACCTGGCCACGCCGCAGGGCGTCGCGGAAGCAGACATCGCGCTCGGGTTCATGGATGCCATGGATCGACTGCCCGCGCGTTGGGACTTCGTGATCGTTGACGGCCCCGCGTCCCTGGGCTATGCCGGTATGGCCCCGCTTACGGGTTGTCACGAGGTCCTGATCCCGGTCGAGGCACACGTCCTGGCGCTTGGCGGGCTCACCGCCCTCCTCGACATGATCGAACGCATCCGCGGACGGCTCAATCCGAACCTGACGCTGACCGCGGTGCTTGCGTGCCGTGTGAACGAGACGAGGCACACCATGGCCGTCGTCGATGCACTGCGGCGCCGATTTGGGTCGCTCATGCTCCAGACCGAGGTCCGCGAGAGCCCCAGGCTGGCCGAGGCGCCATCATTTCACCTGCCGATTACCGCCTATGCTCCCGACAGCCGTGCCGCTGCGGACTACCGCGCGGTCGCCGCGGAGATCGCGGCAGCGACGGCGCCAATGCGCCAGGAAGGACGCTCGTCAGCTGGCTGAAGCGGGCTCGTCGGTAGTCTCCGACGACGCTCGATGGTGCCCAGGTGCACCGGCGTTCAGGACTTCTGGGTCCTGAACGATTGTACGGGGGCAGTCCCCACTGTAGCATCGACGTGCACTTATCAGGACCTTGAGTGAGGCATTCTTGGCTCGGGGTCGACCAACTGGCTCTTTGCTCGTGCAGGGTAGGAGCTGACGCAGCAGGTACGCACGCGACGGGTTGCGTTCGAACCTGCGCACCGGGTAACTGGGGGAAGAAGCGAAATGACGGCCGGTTCTCGTTTTGAACTGATCCAGATAGGTCCATGATCGAGATGCTTGATCGACCACGTCCTCAAATCAGCGTCGTCATACCGGCGATCAATGAAGCCCGCAATATCGGGTGGGTGATCGAGCGGTTTCCTGCCTTTGTCGACGAGTTCATTCTCGTCGACGGTCGCTCGACCGACGATACGGTCGCGGTCGCGCTCGCCCTTCGGCCGGATGTTGTGGTCGTGCATGAGCTCGCCTGCGGCAAAGGAGCGGCGCTTCGTGCGGGCTTCGCGGCCGCGACCGGCGACTACATCGTCATGCTTGATGCAGATGGCAGCATGGACCCAATCGAGATCGAGTCATACATTGCGTGCCTCGACGCCGGCGCCGACCTGGTAAAGGGTTCACGGTACCTTCCGGGCGGCGGCAGCTCCGACATGACGTTGACACGATCGGTCGGCAACCGGTTTCTGCTCGGGGTCGCGAACGTCTTGTTCGGCACTTCGTATACCGAGCTGTGTTACGGCTTCGCGGCGTTCCGTCGTCGGCCAATCCAGGCCCTCGGACTCGCAGCGACCGGCTTCGAGGTAGAGGCCGAACTGTATCTTCGTGCAATCCGTAACGGCCTGCACGTGGAGGAGTGGCCGAGCTTCGAGGCGCCGCGACGAAGTGGCCTGTCGAACCTGAACGCCTTCCGTGACGGGTGGAAGATCCTGCGAAAGATCGTCAGCGAGCAATTCCGGCCGACTGTCGACGGTCTGCCGTGGAGGGCGCCGGATGTGCCCGCGCTGGAGTTAACGCGCGAGGCATTCAAGATCGAGAGTCTGCTCGAGATCCCCGGGCTGACGCAGATCCGACAGGCTCAGGGCGAGCAAGCTCGCGACTGACGCCGGTTGAATACTGACGAGTCTCCCGATGGGTGCTGGTTGCGCACGTCACCCACTCGCAACGTGGTTGGTGCCGAACGGCGCTGCCGAGCAGGGACGGTATGAACGCATCCAACGCCCGCCGCCGCACTGCTTGGATGGTTGCCACGCTGGCCGGCGCTCTCGTCGCCGCCTTGCCGACCAGCTCGGTGTACGCGGCCGCGTCGCCGACAACGATCTTGGGGGCCGCGTTGGGCCCGAACGCAGTCGGAGGCACCGTCCAGGACACCGTCCAGCTCTCGGGCGGATAAGGCACGCTGACGGGCACGATCTCGTACCAGGTCTTCGGTCCCGGCGACTCGACCTGCTCGACCCCGCTGGCGGGGGCGCCAGCCAACTCGGCGGTTGGCGCCCCATCTACGCGTCGGACACATTCAACAGAAGCGTCGCGAATGTTGGGGTTCCGCCGACGTCGGCGGTGCTTGGACCATCAGCGGTGCGAGGCCCCCAACACCTTCAGCGTGGACGCCGTCAACCTGGGTCAGCAGACGACGATCTCGTCCGGCGATACTGCCGTGGCTGGCCTCGGAGGCCAGTTCGCGAACGTCGACGCCAAGGTCAAGGTAAAGTTCGATCAGGGCTCAGGTTTGACGTCGACGGGCGAGAATCGCGCCCGGATTCTTCTCCGCGCGAGCGACAACACGGAGAACCGCCTGTCCGACTATGAGTTCGCCATCTCCGAGCCGGTCGGCAAGACATACCTCGACGCCTACATCGAGAAGCGGGAAGGCGGGCATGGAACGGACGTCCAACTCGCCAGCGATACTTCGACGGGGTTCGGCCAGGACACTTCGTCCTACTTCTGGATCCGTGGCCAAGTCTCGGGGAGAACGGCCGTCTCGCTCAAGCTCAAGATCTGGAAGGACGGGTCCGCGAACCCGACACCTGGACCGTTACGTATACCGAATCATCGCCGAACACCGCGCTTCAGGGCGCCGGCTACATCGCGCTTTCCTCGTATGGCAACTACAACCTGCCGTTCACGGCCCACTTCGCCAATCTCCAGGCGTCGAGTCTCGACACATACACCTCGGGCAATTACACGCCGCCTTCCGCAGGGACGTACAGGTGGATCGCCATGTACAGCGGCGATACGAACAATGCGAGTTCCTCGACACTGTGCAACGATACCAATCAGTGGTCGATCGTCACCAGCAACGCGGCCCCGACGGCCGTCTCGGCGAGCACCTCGACCAGCAAGAACACGGCCAAGGTCATCACCCTCTCCGGCACCGATCCGGACGGCGATGCCCTGACCTTCGCCAAGGTCACGAACCCGGCCCACGGGACGCTCGGGACGATCGGGACGCCGGCCTGCAGCGGCACGCCCTCGACCTGCACCGCGAGCGTCACCTACACCCCGACGACCGGCTACACCGGCGCCGACAGCTTCACCTTCCGGGTCAACGACGGGACGGTCAACTCGGCGACCAACGGCACCATCTCGATCACCGTCAACGCCACCAACGCGGCCCCGACGGCCGTCTCGGCGAGCACCTCGACCAGCAAGAACACGGCCAAGGTCATCACCCTCTCCGGCACCGATCCGGACGGCGATGCCCTGACCTTCGCCAAGGTCACGAACCCGGCCCACGGGACGCTCGGGACGATCGGGACGCCGGCCTGCAGCGGCACGCCCTCGACCTGCACCGCGAGCGTCACCTACACCCGACGACCGGCTACACCGGCGCCGAAAGCTTCACCTTCCGGGTCAACGACGGGACGGTCAACTCGGCGACCAACGGCACCATCTCGATCACCGTCAACGCCACCAACGCGGCCCCGACGGCCGTCTCGGCGAGCACCTCGACGAGCAAAACACGGCGAGGCTGGCCACGACCCTCTCCCTGGCACGCACTGGACGGCGATGCCGGCTTCGCGAAGGCCGACGGCAACCTGGTCATGGAGGCGCTGGGTGACCGGACGCCGCTGCAAGGGCAGTGCCTCGACCTGGGATGAAGTACGACGACACCCGCGATGATGAATGATGGCGGTCACAAACTTCGGACTTTCCTGGTCAGACGATGGAACGTGAAGATCGGCCACGAACGGCAATGTTCCCACGACCGTGGAGGGCCATGAGTCATGTGCTCCATGTGCTTGTTTGGATACGCTCGACTAAAAATAAAAGGATGACCATCACCCTCTCCGGCATCATCTGGACGGCCATGCTGACCTTCGCCAAGGTCACGAATCCGGCTCACGGGACGCTCGGGATGACCGGGATGCCAGCCTGCAGCGGCACTCCCTCGACCTGCACCGCGAGCGTCACCTACACTCCCACGACGGACTACACTGGCGCCGACAGCTTCACCTTCCGGGTTAATCAGGCAGGTCAACTTGGTGTTAACCAATGGCACCATTCCATCACCGTCAGCAAGACCGCCGGCTCCGTCACCCGCCTCGCGGGGACCGACCGCTTCGGGACCTCGGCCGCCATCGCGCCGCGAACTTCAGCCCCGGCGTCCCCGTCGTCTACATCGCCTACGGCCTCGACTTCCCCGACGCCCTCTCGGGTGCCCCCGTGGCCGGCCTCAAGGGCGGCCCGGTCCGGCTCGTCAAGAGCACGAGCATCCCGTCGGTTGTCGCGACCGAGCTGACCCGCCTCAAGCCGGCCAAGATCGTCATCCTCGGCGGCACCGGCGTCGTCTCGTCCGCCGTCCAGACGAGCCTCCAGGGCTACACCGTCAGCAAGACCGCCGGCTCCGTCGCCCGCCCGCGGGGACCACCGCTTCGGGACCTCGGCCGCCATCAGCGCCGCGAACTTCAGCCCCGGCGTCCCGGTCGTCTACATCGCCTACGGCCTCGACTTCCCCGACGCTCTCTCGGGTGCCCCCGTGGCCGGCCTCAAGGGGGCCCGGTCCTGCTCGTCAAGAGCACGAGCATCCCGTCGGTCGTCGCGACCGAGCTAACCCGCCTCAAGCCGGCCAAGATCGTCATCCTCGGCGGCACCGGGGTCGTCTCGTCCGCCGTCCAGACGAGCCTCCAGGGCTACACCGTCAGCAAGACCGCCGGCTCCGTCACCCGCCTCGCGGGGACCGACCGCTTCGGGACCTCGGCCGCCATCAGCGCCGCGAACTTCAGCCCGGCGTCCCGGTCGTCTACATCGCCTACGGCCTCGACTTCCCCGACGCTCTCTCGGGTGCCCCCGTGGCCGGCCTCAAGGGCGGCCCGGTCCTGCTCGTCAAGAGCACGAGCATCCCGTCGGTCGTCGCGACCGAGCTGACCCGCCTCAAGCCGGCCAAGATCGTCATCCTCGGCGGCACCGGGGTCGTCTTGTCCGCCGTCCAGACGAGCCTCCAGGAGGACCTACCCTCTACTGATCTGCCCTGACTGCTACAAAGGGCTCGCGTCGGGACTGGCGTCTCGAATCGCATGAGCAGTTAGGGACCTGCGCATGCGCTTGGGAGACGGTGTGCTCCACTTGACGCGGGTGTGATCTCCATGTGCGGTGAATTCGGCGCCTAGCTCGGCTTGTCAATGTGGTCAGGGCATCACGAAACAACGGGAGGCTTGGGAAATCCCACGAACGTGCCAGCTCTCCACCATCGAAAGAGGCCCCTGGCAGCCGCGTAGAGGGTCACGATCTCAAGTCATTCCAACCGTAACGGTGCACGGTTCACGGTGGCGTAGCAGGGGCCGTTGAAATCGGCGTCGTCCTTCATGGGCGAGATCGCGACCGCGCCGTGGCGGATTTGCGGTCATTGGTGCGTACCTGGGCACGAGTGCTCGCGGAAGAGGGGAACCGGACCGGACCTTAGCTCGACTTGGCGTGTCTGCTCGCGCCGGTGGCGAAGGCTTGAATGTCGATTTGTGACTCGCGCGCCGATACGGGCCAGGGTCGTTCTAGCTCCACCGCGCGGCGGCCGCCGGTGGTGCGGTCTCCGGCTGAGTCCCCAGACTTGGTGTAACAGCGGGCAGGCCGAGAACGGAAACGGCCACCGCGTCATCCTCGCGTCGTTGGAGTGAGAACCGACGACACGAAGGAGACACCACGATGGCCGAGGACAGGATGGCCGTGCTCGAGACGGTGCGCAAGGCGATCGCCGATGGCGACGTCGACTTCCTGCGCGAGGGCGTCCGCGTCCTGGCCCAGGCGGTCATGGAGGCCGAGGTGACCGAGCTCACCGGCGTGCCCAAGGGCGAGCGCGACCCGGAGCGTCGCCTGACCAACCGCAACGGGTACCGCGACCGGCGCTGGGACACCCGGGTGGGGACGATGAACCTGTCCATCCCGCGGGTCCGCGACGGGTCGTACTTCCCGTCGCTGCTCGAGCCCCGCCGGCGGGCCGAGCGGGCGCTCCTCGCGGTCGTCCAGGAGGCGTACGTCCTGGGCGTCAGCACGCGCCGGGTCGAGGACCTCGTCGACGCGCTCGGCATCGCCTCGATCAGCCGGAGCGAGGTCAGCCGGATCTGCGCCGCCCTCGACGCCGAGGTCGAGGCGTTCCGCTCCCGCTCGCTCGCCGACGAGACGTACCCGTACCTGTGGCTCGATGCCACGTACGTCAAGGTCCGCGAGGGCGGCCGGGTCGTGTCGATGGCGGCGCTCGTGGCGACCGGCGTCGCCCACAGCGGCGAGCGTCGGATCCTGGGCCTCGAGCTCGCGGCCGGCAACGACGAGGGCAGCGCCTGGCCGGCGTTCATCCGGTCGCTCGTCGAGCGCGGCCTGTCGGGCGTCCGGCTCGTCATCAGCGACGACCACCGGGGCCTGGTCAAGGCCGTCCGCGAGCAGCTCCTCGGCGCGGCCTGGCAGCGCTGCCGGGTGCACTGCACGCGCAACGCCCAGGACCTCGTCCCGCGCCACGCCCGGAGCATGATCGCCTCGGCCATCCGCTCGATCTTCGAGCAGCCCGACGAGCGCTCGGCCCGGGAGCAGTGCGGGTCGCGTGATCGAGAGCATCCGGCCGCGCTTCCCGGCGGTCGCCGAGCTGCTGACCGATGCCGAGCCCGACCTGCTCGCCCACTTCACCTTCCCCGACACGCACCGCCGCCAGATCCGCATCGACCAACCCGCTCGAGCGGCTCAACAAGGAGATCCCGGTGTTGGAGTGGTCCCTGCCGGAGGGGCCGCGACGGCGGCCCGTACGGTGGGTGACCGTGCCGAGGCCTGACTCGAAGGAGATCTCCGGCGCCACCTCGATCTGGTGGCTGTCCGCCGCTTGAAGTGTCGACCCCGGCACGGTCACCCGAGGACCGTGCTGACCTGATGAGAGCGTCGAACCCTCGACTGGGATGTCGTCGCGCGGTCCCTCCCACCCACGGCCAGGACCCTGGAGGCGACCACATGGCGGCATCCAACATCGTCGGCGTCGACCCGCACCGCAAGACGTTCACCGCGACCGTGCTCGACCCGCGCGGCGGCGAGCTCGGACACGCCCACTTCCCGAACACCCACCAGAGGGCATGGCGCCGGCCTGGCCTGGGCGGCCGGGTTCGGCCCGGCCGATCGCTGGGGCGTGGAGGGCGCCAGCGGGCTCGGCCGGCACCTGGCCGAGTTCCTCGTCGCGGCCGGATGCGACGTGCGCGACGTGCCGCCGCACAAGACGTCGGTCCGCCAGCGCGGCCGTCACGAGGGCAAGACCGACCGGCTCGATTCCCACCGGGTCGCCGCGGAGACGCAGACGAACCCTCGGCTCGCCCGAGCGTTCAAGCACGCGGTATCGGCAGCCCCGGACTCGGTCCGCGACCGGATCGCGCTGTGGCACAACGCCCGCACGTCACTCACCAAGGTCCGCGTCCAGCTCCTCGGCGAGCTCGATGCGCTCGTGCACGATCTACCCGAGGACCTGCGCACCCAGCTCCGGCCGGCAAAGACGGTGAGCGCCCGGGTGAACTCGCTCCGCCGGCTCGACACCACCGGCGTGACCGACCCCACGGTCGCCCTGCGGCTCCGGCTGATCGAGCATCGAGTGGCGATGCTGCGCGACGTCCTCGAGCAGGACAAGGCAGCCACCGCCGAGCTCACCGCCCTGGTCGAGGAGACGAACTCGACGCTCACCGAGCTCGTCGGCATCGCGCCCCGCGCCGCGGCCGAGATCATCGTCGAGGTCGGCGACATCCGACGCTTCACCGAGGCCGGCTTCGCCCGGTTCAACGGCACCGCGCCGATCCCGGCCAGCTCGGGCGAGGGCGAGAACGCGCCCGTCCGGCACCGCCTCTCACGCGGCGGCAACCGGCGCCTCAACGCCGCCATCTATCGCATCGCGATGATCCAGCTCCGCTACGAACCCCGCGCCCGCCAGATCCACGACCAGGCCCGCGCCAATGGCCACACCCGTCGAGAAGCCATGCGCGTCCTCAAGCGCCACCTCTCCGACGCGATCTACCGAACCATGCTCCGGGACGCCCGACGGGCCGCGGACTTGACATGAGAGCTTCAAGCGGCGCACGGCGGTGGTCGGGCATCTTCCCCAACCGGGCCAGCCTCATCCGCCTCGTCGGGATGGTCCTCGCCGAGCAGGACGACGAGTGGCAGGACGGCCGGCGCTACTTCCGGCCCGAGACGATGGCCCTCATCGACGCCGTCGTCGACCACGAGGAGGTGAGCCCGGGACTGCTGATGGCGAGCTGACGAACGAGGCGCGAGGGTGACGCCCTGTTACACCACATGCTGGGACTTGACCCGGTCTCCGCGCGGCGCTCGGGAGTATGTCGTTCCGTCCCCTAAGGCGGCTCGCTTCCGCGGGTCACAAGATTTCAATGTCCCGAAGCCTCGCCCGATGCTTAGGTAGCATCAAGATTTGTCAGGCTCAAACGGAGGCACTATTCGGCTCGAGGCCCGTTCACACACTCGAGGCCCGAACGATTGACGCTCCGGAACCCTCGCCGTACACTCCGCATTCGCGCCTTGACCAGTTCGAGGTGCCTATCCCCGTCTTCAGGCCGCGGTCCGTTCCACCGCGCGACCGCCAGCCACGTCCGTTGAGGATCCATGTACGCAGTCATCGAGACCGGCGGGAAGCAATACCGCGTCGAGGTCGGCACCGAGCTCGAGGTCGAGCTCCTCGAAGTCGCTCCCGGCGACTCCGTCACGCTTGATCGCGTGCTTCTCGTTGCCGACGGCGAGACCTCGGCGATCGGCCGGCCGATCGTCCCGAACGCCTCGGTCGCGGCCGAGGTCCTCCGCCAGACCCGCGGCGAGAAGGTCATCAGCTTCAAGTACCGCCCGAAGGCGCGCCGGCGGGTCAAGAAGGGCCATCGGCAGGAGCTGACGGTCCTTCGCATCAACGACATCGTGCTCGACGGGCACAGCGCCGCCGCCGACGCGGCCACCGCTGCCGAGGCCAGGCGCACCGAGCGGGAGCGCCTCGAGGAGGCGGCCCAGCGCCAGGCCGCTGCGGACGCGGCGCTCGCCGCGAAGCTCGCGGCACCCGCACCGAAGGCCGAGAAGCCGGCGCCGGCGGCGCGATCGCGCGCCTCGTCGAAGGCCACCGCTGATGGCGGCAAGGCCGCGTCGACGGGTCGTGCTACCCGAACTGGCGCTCCGAAGGCGGATCCCGCGGCCCCGAAGAAGGCACCGGCGAAGAAGCCGCCCACGGGCCGCGCAACGAAGAAGGACGAGTAGTCGAGATGGCTCACAAGAAGGCCGGCGGGACCTCCAAGAACGGGCGCGACAGCGTCGGCCAGCGCCTCGGCGTCAAGGCCGGTGACGGCCAGCTCGTGAATGCTGGCGCGATCATCGTCCGCCAGCGAGGCATGACCTTCCTCGCCGGCAAGGGTACGGGCCTCGGCGACGACTACACGGTCTTCGCCACCGTCCCGGGCAAGGTCAAGTTCGAACACGCCACCAAGGACAAGAAGCGCGTCCGGGTCATCCCGGTCGAGGTCGCGACCGCGATCGCGACCGAAGCCTGACCCGGAACGGCCACAGCGGCGACCACCGGCGGGGCATCGTGACCCGGCTCGGACGGCGTCGAGGAGAGCACCAGTGAAAGCAGATATCCATCCCAAGTACGTTCAGGCGAAGGTTCATTGCGGTTCCTGCGGGACCGAGTGGACGGTCGGCTCAACCCGACCCGAGCTGCGCGTGGACGTCTGCGGGAACTGCCACCCGTTCTTCACGGGCAAGCAGACCATCATCGACACGGCCGGGCAGGTCGAGCGGTTCCAGAAGCGCCTCGAGCGCCAGGTCCGCGCCGGCTGAGCACGGTCGGCGGCAGGCAAACCAAGCGGCGGACCCGATCGGGTCCGCCGTCGTGATTTCCGGGGTGCGCCGGTAGACTTGCCCGCATGGCACGTTTCAACTACGGCGGGCAGGCGCTCATCGAAGGTGTCCTCATGCGCGGTCGCGACGCGATCGCGGTGGCATTCCGCCACCCTGACGGACGAATCGTCTGGGCGTCGGAGCCGTTGAACACGGGTCCTCACAGATGGCGACTCGCGACGGCCCCGCTCGTCCGCGGCCTCGTCGTCCTCTACGAAACCCTGGTCATGGGCACTCGCTGGCTGATCCGGAGCGCGAACCTCCAGGTCGCTGACAACGACGGTGGCGAGGAGCTCGGCAAGGGATCCGTGGCCCTGATGCTCGGGCTGACCCTCCTCCTCGGTGTCGGGGTCTTCTTCATCGTTCCGCTGATCCTCGCCCAGGCCGTGACCGGCAACAGCGGGAGCTGGGTCCAGCATCTCATCGAGGGCGTGGTGAAGGTCGTCTTGTTCCTTGGCTACCTCGCCCTCATCTCCCGGGCCCCGGATATCCAGCGCGTCTTCCAGTACCACGGCGCTGAGCACATGACGATCCACGCGCTCGAGGCGGGCGAGTCCCTCACGACCGCGAACGTCCGGCACCACCCGACCGCGCACCCACGTTGTGGCACGGAATTCCTCGTCGTCCTCGTTGCGCTCTCGATCGTGGCGTTCGCGCTCGTCGGCAAGCAGCCGCCGCTGGTCGGGATTGCCAGCCGCGTCGTGCTCATCCCGGTCCTCGCTGCCGTCGGCTATGAGGTCCTGCGGCTGGGGGCCCGGCATCGCGGCAACCCCATCGTCGCCGCGATCATGTGGCCCGGGATCCTGGTACAGAAGATCACCACGAAGCGGCCATCCGACGACCAGATCGAGGTCGCGATCGTCTCGCTCGAGCAGGCCCTCGGCGCCGACGGCGAGGCCGTGCCGGTTGGCTCGGACCGGCCCGAGCGGGCCCCCCTCGAGCCGGTGAGCGCCGCCCCCGTCCCCGCATGAGCGAGCTCGACGACAAGCTGGCCGACGTCGCGGCACAGTACGACGAGGTCCAGGCCCAGCTCGTCCTTCCCGAGACGAGCACCGACGTCGAGGCGATCCGGCGGCTCGGTCGCGAGCTCTCCCGTCTGGAACCCGTGGTCGAGGCCTATCGCCGCCTCCTCGACACGCGAGCCGAGCTGCGAGGCGCCCGCGAGCTCCGGGACGGCGAGAGCGACGAGGAGATGCAGGCCATGGCCCGCGAGGAGGTCGACCGGCTCGAGGCCGACGAGACCCGGCTCGTCGAGGAGCTCAAGGTCCTCCTGCTACCCCGTGATCCCGCCGACGACGGCAACGTCATCCTCGAGATCAGGGCGGGGGCCGGCGGCGAGGAGGCCGCCCTGTTCGCTGCGGAGCTCCTCCGGATGTACCTCCGGTACGCCGAACGTCACCGCTATTCGCCCGAGGTCATGAGCCTCCACGAAACCGGCATCGGCGGGATCAAGGAGGCGATCGTCGAGATCAGCGGCGATGGCGCGTACTCGCGGCTCAAGTTCGAGGGCGGCACGCATCGGGTGCAGCGGGTGCCGGCCACGGAATCCTCGGGGCGGATCCATACGTCGACAGCGACGGTCGTCGTCCTGCCCGAAGTCGAGGCCAACGAGATCGAGATCGACGAGGACCGCGACCTTCGCATCGAGGTCAAGCGCTCGTCCGGTCCGGGCGGTCAGTCCGTCAACACCACGGATTCGGCGGTCCGGATCACGCACATTCCGTCCGGGCTCGTGGTCGAGATCCAGGACGAGAAGAGCCAGCACAAGAACAAGGCGAAGGCGCTGGCCGTGCTCCGGGCGCGTCTCGTCGAGGCGGAGAAGCGCCGCCAGAGAGAGGCGGACTCGGTTGCCCGGAAGTCGATGATCGGGTCCGGCGACCGGGCCGACAAGATCAGGACGTACAACTTCCCCCAGGACCGCGTCACGGACCATCGCGTCAACGCCGACCTGTCGAACCTGCCACGGGTCATGGACGGCGAGCTCGATCGCCTCATCGACACCCTCATCACGACCGACCAGGCGGAGCGCCTGTCCGCGTTCGTCGAGCAGGCTCCCGGCGCCTGATTTCGCCATGGCCACCGTCGAGGCGCTTCTTCGCGACGCGGTCGGTCGTTTCCGTGCCGTCGGGTCGGAGACTCCTCGGCTCGACGCCGAGGTGCTCCTGGCCGGAGTCCTCGGGATCGACCGGACTGGGGTCCTCGCCCATCCCGAGGCATCCGTCGGCGACGGCGCGGCCGCGCGCTTCGACGAGGCCGTGGCGCGACGGGCATCGGGTGAACCCGTCGCCTACATCCGGGGTGTCCGCGAGTTCCTGGGCCTCGCCTTCGCGACGGACCAGCGAGCGCTGATCCCCCGTCCCGAGACCGAGCGCCTGGTGGAGCTGGCCGAGGTCGAGATCGCAAGGCGGCTGACGGGTGCGCCGCGACCACCCGGGTCGCCAGCCATCAGGGTGATCGACGTCGGGACCGGCAGCGGCGTGATCGCTGTCTCGCTCGCCGTGCGACTGCGCCGGCGACGGATGGACGACGAGGTCGACATGCTGGCCGTCGACGACCTCGACGAGACGCTGGACCTCGCAAAGGAGAACGCGGTCGGACACGCGGTGGGCGACCGCGTCCGGTTCGCGGCGGCCGACCTCGTGCCGACGATCGAATCACCGTTCGACGTGGTCCTCGCGAACCTTCCGTACATCGCCACGGCTGCCCTCGAGGGCCTCGCGGTGGACATCTCGTTCGAGCCGCGGCACGCCCTCGACGGAGGCCCCGATGGACTGGCGACGATCGGCCGTCTCGTGTCGATCCTGCCCGACGTGCTGGCCGCCGGCGGCGTTGCGCTGCTCGAGATCGGGTCGGATCAGGCGGCCGGGGTCGCCGCCCTCGCCGCGGCGCTGCCGGGCGGCTGGTCCTGCGCCGTCGAGCCCGACCTCGCCGGCCTGCCGCGCGTCGCCCGGATCGAGCGCTAGCGTGGCGGGACCGATGGCCATTTCGCGCATGCGATTCTCGCGCCGGGCCTTCGCGGCGCGCTCCGTCGAACCGGAGCTGCCGATCAGGATGATCGCCCTCGATATCGACGGGACGCTCGTCGATGAGGACGTCGTCCTTCGCGACCGGACGGTCGGGACGATCCGGCGGGCCGTCCATCGCGGGCTGCGGGTGTCCCTCGTGACTGGGCGGATGACCTTCTCGGCGATCCAGTTCGCAACCACGCTTGGCCTGAGGGACCCGGTTATCGGAACGCAGGGTGGCACGGTTCGCGAGATGCCCACCTCCCTCGGTCACAAGGGCCGGTTGCTCCGGCACCGGCCGCTCGGCGCCGCCGCCGCGCGTGACGCCGTGGCGTGGAGCCAGGCCCGTGGCCTGGATCCGCACGTGAATCACCTCGATCGGCTGGTCATCCGCGCCGACGACCCCCGGGTCGACGACTACTCCGCATTTCTCGGAACTCGCGCCAGCCGCGTGACCGACCTCGCCGCGTGGATCGTCCATCCGGTGACGAAGCTCGTTTCGGTCGGGCCGCCGGGACTGCCCGCTTCCCTCCTCGGGGAGGCCAGGGCCACGTTTGCCGGCCGGGCCGACGTGACCGTCGCCCATCCGCGATTCCTCGAGTTCGTGGCCCCGGGCGTCTCGAAGGGTGAGGCCGTCCGGTGGCTCGCGGGCCGATCCGGCATCAGCCTCGGTTCCGTCCTCGCCATCGGCGATCAGACCAACGACCTCGAGATGCTGGCGGCGGTCGGTCACGGGGCGGCCATGCCGAGCGCCCCGGCCGACGTCATCGCGGTGGCTCGGTATGTCGCGCCGCCGCTCGCGGCCGAGGGCGCGGCGCAGCTCGTCGAGGAACTGGCGCTGGCGAGCACTCGGGACGCCGCCGCGACAGCGCGACGCCTCGAGGACGCAGCCACGGTGGTTCGCGGCGCTCCGGCCAGCCTCACAGCCACGGACGGGTCGCGGATGCCGTGGCGATGAGCCCGTGGCGATCGGGCCGTGCGATGAGCGGAACCCGCGCCGGTGAGCCCGCGGCGGCGATTCCGTGACGACGCCTCGCGTTCTCGCCGACGACGACGCCGGCCGCAATGCCGCCGTCGAGGTCCTGCGCAGCGGCGGGATCGTGGCGCTTCCCACGGACACCGTCTACGGGATCGCGGTCGCCATCGACGCACGGGACGGGATCGAGCGGCTGTTCCGGGCCAAGGAGCGTCCGCCCGAGAAGAGCATCGCCCTGTTGCTCGCGGGCGAGCAACAGGCTTGGGCGCTGGGGGTCGGCACGGAGGCGGCGCGCCGCCTGGCGGGCGCCTTCTGGCCCGGTCCGCTCACGCTCGTCCTCGAGCGCCGCGCCGGCGTCGACCTGCCGGCGGCGCTCACCGGCGGCATGCCGACGGTCGGTGTCAGGGTCCCGGATCACGAAGCGCCTCGCGCCCTCGCCCGTGCCCTTGGGCCGCTGCCGACGACCTCGGCAAACCTGAGCGGCGCACCGGATGCACTCGAGGCCGCATCCGTGATCGCGCAGCTCGGGGATCGCGTGGACCTGGTCCTCGACGGCGGCCGGACGCGCGGCGCGGCCGCGTCGACGGTTGTCGAATGCCGAGGAGATGGCGCCGTGGTCCTGCGCGACGGCGTCCTGGGGGAGGCGCGGATCCGGAACGCCCTCGCGTGATATGCGCCCCGACTGTGGGACGATTGCCCAGCCGTGGAGTGCTCCCGCACCCACGCCGCACCGCGTACGAAGCGGCCCTGCCGCCCGGACGGCCGACCCGGTTGCAGGGACAGGAAGGAAGGCTGGATTCGGATGAGCGTCGCGAACCGGGAGCGCCTCGGATGGGCACCAATCGCCGAGGTTGACCCCGAGCTGTGGGCCGCCATGGTGCAGGAGCGGCGTCGCCAGCACGACAAGATCGAGTTGATCGCGAGCGAGAACTACACGTTCGCCGCCGTCATGGAGGCGCAGGGTTCCTGGCTCACCAACAAGTACGCCGAGGGCCTGCCTGGCAAGCGCTACTACGGCGGCTGCGAGTACGTCGACATCGCCGAGACCCTGGCGCAGGATCGCGCCCTCGCCCTGTTCCCGGGCGCCGAGCACGTCAACGTCCAGCCGCATTCGGGCGCGCAGGCGAACATGGCCGCCTACTTCAGCGTCCTCCGGCCCGGCGACCGGATCCTCGGCATGAACCTGGCCCACGGCGGGCACCTCACCCACGGCTCGCCCGTCAACTTTTCCGGTCGTCTCTACGAGGTCCATGCCTACGGGGTCGAGGAAGCGACCGGGCGGATCGACTACGACGTCCTCGAACGGCAGGCGCGCGAAGTGCGGCCGAAGGTCCTCGTGGCCGGTGCCTCCGCGTATCCCCGGATCTTCGACTTCGAGCGGATGGCGGCCATCGCCCACGGCGTCGGGGCGCTCCTGTTCGTCGACATGGCCCATATCGCCGGGCTCGTTGCCGCGGGCGTCCACCCCAGCCCGTTCCCGCACGCGGACATCGTCACGACCACCACGCACAAGACACTGCGAGGCCCGCGAGGCGGCCTGATCTTCAGCCGATCCGAGCTTCCCGACGCGGTGGATCGGGCGGATTTCCCGATGGTCAAGGGCACGCTCGGGGCCCAGATCGACAAGACCGTCTTCCCGGGTGTCCAGGGCGGCCCGCTCATGCACGTGGTCGCGGCCAAGGCGGTCGCGCTCCTGCTTGCGGCCGGCGACGACTTCCGACGCGACCAGCGGCGGACGATCGACAACGCCGCGGTCCTGGCCGACGCGCTGGCGAATCGAGGAGCCAGCATCGTGTCGGGTGGCACGGACAACCACCTCATGCTGGTCGACGTGACGCCCCTCGGCGTCACCGGCAAGGAGGCCGAGCACCTCCTGGACGCGGTGGGGATCACCGTCAACAAGAACGCGATCCCGTTCGATCCGCTCCCACCGAACACATCGTCGGGGATCCGGGTCGGGACGCCCGCCACGACCACCCGAGGGTTCGGGCCTGACGAGATGCGTGCGATCGCGGAGCTCATCACCGATGCCATCGCCCGCCGTGATGTTCAGGCCGCCAAGGCCGAGCTGGCGGCGAAGGTCGCCGCCATCGTGGATCGATTTCCCGTACCTGGACTTCCCGACGAGGTGGCATGACGTTCGCCGCCGGGACCGGCGCCACGGTCCCGATCCTGGTTGCATCATTCGCGGGGGCCGCCATCCTGGCGCTGCTCCTGACGCCGGCGATCCGCGCGATTCTCCGCCGGCGGGGAATCGTGGACGCCCCGAACCAGCGGAGAGTCAACACGAGCCCCGTCCCACGGGGAGGCGGGCTCGCGGTCGTCCTCGCGTTCCTGGCGATCGCCGGCGGCCTGACGATCTTCCGCGACCGCATCGAGGGCATGCCGTCGCCCTCGGGTCTCGGAACGGGCGACCTCGTCGCGGTCTTCGGTGGCGGAGCGGTCGCGGCGCTGATCGGGGCGGTTGACGACCTGTTCGACCTCCGGGCCCGGTGGCAGCTGCTCGGTCAGCTCCTCCTTGCCGTCGTCGCGGTGGCGCTCGGCCTCGGCGTCAGGGTGATCAGCAACCCGTTCGGGCCCGAGGTGATCGCCTTCTGGGCCCCGTTTTCGATGGCGTTCACGATCGTCTGGATCGTGGGGATGCTCAACAGCATGAACTTCATCGACGGCCTTGACGGCCTCTCGACCGGGATCGCCCTGATCGCCGCCCTCACCCTTGGCGTGCTCAGCCTGACCGGCGATCCGCCCCAGCCGTACGTGGCCCTCCTGTGCGTGGTCCTCGCCGGCGCCCTTCTGGGTTTCCTTCGCTTCAACTTCCAACCGGCCTCGATCTTCCAGGGCACGGCCGGGATCATGTTCGTCGGCTACATCCTGGCCGTCCTGGCCATCCTCGGCACCGCCAAGGTCGTGGTTGCCCTCCTCGTCCTCGGCGTGCCGATCATCGACACGTTCTGGGTCATCGTCCGGCGGCTCCTGGCTGGCCGATCGCCGTTCACCCCCGACCGGGGGCACATTCACCACCGGCTCCTGGACGTGGGCCTGGGTCATCGAGGCACCGTCCTGCTGATCTACGCGATCTGTGCGAGCCTCGGGATCCTGTCGCTCGTTGTCTCGTCGGCGACACAGGTGTATGCGTTCCTGGGGGCACTCGTGGCGTTTGGTGTCGTGCTGTTCCTGCTCACCCGAGGCTCGAACGACGCCCTCGAGCCGGAAGCGTACGAACCTGAAGGCGGGCTCGATGGCGGTCCGACCCGCGGGCAGGACCGACGCGGATGATTCGCTGGCGACGCCGATCGAGCCCGCAGCCGCCGATCGAGCCGATCTCGCTCGAGGACCTCGCCTGGCGCATCGGTGCCTCCGATGTCCGGCCCCGGCACGACGAGGACACGGTCACCGGCGATGCCGACGGGGCGGCCGCCGGCGCGATCGCAACCGGCCCGACGGATGAGACGGCCGCGGCGTCGCCGCCCATGCTGCGGCCTCGACCGCTCGAGCGACCGGCCCACACGGTCCGGCGCACCATCCGCGCACCGTACGGCGCCACCGGTCGCGTCGGGGCGGAAGCCGCCCCCCGCCGGCTGAGGCTCTGGCGGGATGTGTCGGCGTTGCTCTTCGTCGTCGTGGCCGCGATCATCGTCGCGCAGCTGACTCTGGGTCGGGTCGGCGTGATCGCACGTGCGACGTCGACGCCCGACGCCACCGCGCAACCCACGGACGTCGCGGTGATCGCAACCGGGACACCGTCGCCGACGATCACGGTCACGATTGGCCCGGTGATCGACCCGAGCCTGATCCCCGAGATCGAGGCGACGCCGACGCCGACGCCGACGCCTCGCATCACGCCGACACCGAAACCGACACCGCGGCCAACACCCAGGCCAACGCCCAGGCCGACACCGCGGCCGACGGTGAAGCCGACCCCGACCCCCACTCCGACTCCGGTGCCCGCGCCGGTCGCGAAGATCGCGAAGCCCGCGGCGACGTCCTGCGCGGCGGACGGGGCTGCGGTGGCGTTCAGCGCGTCCGGCAGCACGAACGCGACGACATACACTTGGACCTTCGACGACACCAAGAGCTCTACGGGGCCGTCTGTCTCACACTCGTTCTCCGCGCGCCCGCTTCCCTACAACGTGATCCTGACCGTGACCGGTCCGGGCGGCTCCGACTCTGCGTACGTGGTGATCAATGTTCCCTGCCCTTGATCGTCCGAGCTTCTCGTTCCGGTCGATTCGCGCCCTGATTGCGGCCGCCGGCGCGGCATTGATCATGGGCGCCCTGCTCGCGCCGGCGCTGGCGACGGCAGCCTCGGTCCCGGTGGCCGTTGATGGCAGTGCCTCGACCGCCGAGGACACGCCCGTCATCCTGACGCTGACCGGAACGGATGCGGACGGCGATCCGCTGACATTTGCCATTGCCACTGGGCCGGCGAATGGATTGCTGGGACCGATCAGCACGCCCGACTGCAGCACGACTCCGTTGACGTGCACGGCAACCGTCAACTACACGCCCGACCCCAACTACAACGGGCCGGACAGCTTCACGTTCACGGTCGACGACGGCATCGATGGGGTTTCCACGCCCGCGGGGGCTATTTCGCTCACGATCACCCCGGTCAACGACCCGCCCGTCCGCCACGAAGTCCGGCGAGCAAGAGCGTACACCGAGGACACGACCCTCAACCTGAGCGAGCGTCGGTGGCCTGCACCGATGTCGACGGTGACCCGTCTCAGCTACGCCAAGGTGGCCGGCCCGAGCCACGGCAGCGCCACGGTGGGCTCGAGCGGCACCTGGACCTACACCCCGGCCGCCAACTACAACGGCCCCGACACGTTCACCTACAAGGCGAACGACGGAACGGCCGACAGCAACACCGCGACCGTCACGCTCACGATCACCCCGGTCAACGACCTGCCCGTCGCCCGGCGGCGAGCAAGAGCGGAAACGAGGACACGCTCCTGAGCGGGTCGGTGGCCTGCACCGATGTCGACGGTGACCCGCTCAGCTACGCCAAGGTGGCCGGCCCGAGCCACGGCAGCGCCACGGTGGGCTCGAGCGGCACCTGACCTACACCCCGGCCGCCAACTACAACGGCCCCGACTCGTTCACCTACAAGGCGAACGACGGAACGGCCGACAGCAACACCGCGACCGTCACGCTCACGATCACCCCGGTCAACGACCCGCCCGTCTGCCCGGCGGCGAGCAAGAGCGGAAACGAGGACACGCTCCTGGGCGGGTCGGTGGCCTGCACCGATGTCGACGGTGACCCTCTCAGCTACGCCAAGGTGGCCGGCCCGAGCCACGGCAGCGCCACGGTGGGCTCGAGCGGCACCTGGACCTACACCCCGGCCGCCAACTACAACGGCCCCGACTCGTTCACCTACAAGGCGAACGACGGAACGGCCGACAGCAACACCGCGACCGTCACGCTCACGATCACCCCGGTCAACGACCTGCCCGTCTGCCCGGCGGCGAGCAAGAGCGGAAACGAGGACACGCTCCTGGGCGGGTCGGTGGCCTGCACCGATGTCGACGGTGACCCTCTCAGCCTACGCCAAGGTGGCCGGCCCGAGCCACGGCAGCGCCACGGTGGGCTCGAGCGGCACCTGGACCTACACCCCGGCCGCCAACTACAACGGCCCCGACTCGTTCACCTACAAGGCGAACGACGGAACGGCCGACAGCAACACCGCGACCGTCACGCTCACGATCACCCCGGTCAACGACCCGCCCGTCTGCCCGGCGGCGAGCAAGAGCGGAAACGAGGACACGCTCCTGGGCGGGTCGGTGGCCTGCACCGATGTCGACGGTGACCCTCTCAGCTACGCCAAGGTGGCCGGCCCGAGCCACGGCAGCGCCACGGTGGGCTCGAGCGGCACCTGGACCTACACCCCGGCCGCCAACTACAACGGCCCCGACTCGTTCACCTACAAGGCGAACGACGGAACGGCCGACAGCAACACCGCGACCGTCACGCTCACGATCACCCCGGTCAACGACCCGCCCGTCATCGCCAATGACGTGGGCATCACCATCTTCCAGAACGCCTCCGCGACCCCGATCGCCGTGCTCAGCAACGACAACGCCTTGAACCCCGATATCGGGGAGACGCTCCTGATCGCGTCGGTCACGCAGGGGGCGCACGGGTCGGTGGTGATCACCGGCGGCGGGACGGGCCTGACCTACACACCGGACCCGCTCTACGTGGGCGCGGACTCATTTACGTACAAGGTCAGGGACTCCGTGACGACCGTCGGCCCGGCCATCGTGCTGCTCGACGTCGTCAAGGCCGGCTCCGTGACCCGCCTCGCCGGGTCCGACCGCTACGCCACGGCGGCCGCCATCAGCAAGGCGAGCTTCTCGCCGGGCGTGCCGGTCGTCTACATCGCCTCGGGCCTCGGCTTCGCGGACGCGCTCTCGGGTGCCCCGGTCGCGGGCATCAAGGACGCGCCGATCCTCCTCGTCTCGACCACCGCGATCCCGTCGACCATCGCCACCGAGCTGACCCGCCTCAAGCCCGCCACGATCGTCATCCTGGGCGGCACCGGCGCTGTCTCGAGCTCGGTCCAGACGGCCCTCCGGGCCTACACCGTCAGCAAGACCAGTGGCTCCGTGACCCGCCTCGCCGGGTCCGACCGCTACGCCACGGCGGCCGCCATCAGCAAGGCGAGCTTCTCGCCGGGCGTGCCGGTCGTCTACATCGCCTCGGGCCTCGGCTTCGCGGACGCGCTCTCGGGTGCCCCGGTCGCGGGCATCAAGGACGCGCCGATCCTCCTCGTCTCGACCACCGCGATCCCGTCGACCATCGCCACCGAGCTGACCCGCCTCAAGCCCGCCACGATCGTCATCCTGGGCGGCACCGGCGCTGTCTCGAGCTCGGTCCAGACGGCCCTCCGGGCCTACACCGTCAGCAAGACCAGTGGCTCCGTGACCCGCCTCGCCGGGTCCGACCGCTACGCCACGGCGGCCGCCATCAGCAAGGCGAGCTTCTCGCCGGGCGTGCCGGTCGTCTACATCGCCTCGGGCCTCGGCTTCGCGGACGCGCTCTCGGGTGCCCCGGTCGCGGGCATCAAGGACGCGCCGATCCTCCTCGTCTCGACCACCGCGATCCCGTCGACCATCGCCACCGAGCTGACCCGCCTCAAGCCCGCCACGATCGTCATCCTGGGCGGCACCGGCGCTGTCTCGAGCTCGGTCCAGACGGCCCTCGGCAAGTACACGGCTGGTCCCTGACCGAGTCCGCGAAGGTCCCGGAAGGAGCGCTCCGAGGTCCTCGCATC
>CAVWRX010000002.1:0-366261 GCA_963757595.1 uncultured Chloroflexia bacterium
CGCCTGCTCGAACGGCCGGCGATGGCGGTACAGCAGCATCAGGAAGGCCCCGAGCCCGAACGCCAGCGACATCAGCTGTGCGGTCGCGATGCCGCCGACGAACCAGTTGCCGGTCCGCAGGTTCTCCAGCAGGAAGCGGACCACCGCGTACCACATGAAGAAGATGAGGATCTGGTCGCCGGGCCGAAGTGGGTACGGCCGGCGTCGCGAGAGCCAGATGAGGAAGAGGGCGCCGAGGATCCCGGAAACCGATTCGTACAGGAAGAGCGGCGTGAAGAAGGTCGTCGCCTCGGGGTACTGCGAGCACGGGTAGATCGAGGTCCCGTGATCGCTGAAGCGGTGGGCGCAGTCGATCGCGATGCCCCATGGGAGGTTGGTCGGCGGGCCGAAGAGCTCCTGGTTGAAGAAGTTCCCCCAGCGCCCGATCGCCTGCATCGTGAAGAGCGCCGGAGCCACGATGTCGGCCCAGATCCAGCCGTTGATCCGGTGGTACCGGACGAGGAGCAGGAACGCCAGGGCGCCGGTGATCAACCCGCCGTAGACACCAAGTCCCGAGTACGGCGGCAGAAAGATCTTGATCGGGTTGTCCTGGTACAGGTGCCACTGGTCGATCACGTGATATGCGCGGCCGCCGATGAGCGCGGCGATCGCGATGATGATCAAGGCGTTCCCGATCAGCTCGGGATCCTGTCGGAACTGGCGCGCCTGGCGAACCAGCACGAGGTAGGCAACGAGCAGGCCGATCGCGTAGGCGATCCCGTACCAGTAGACCGGGATCGGGCCGAGGTGGATGGCGATCGGCTCCGGCGTGAAGTTGATCATCGCCGCCGAGTGTATCCGGCGACCGCGCGTCGCGCGGTCGGCCGGATCACCGTAGACTCCCGCCGATGGACACACGAACCAGGCTGGCCTGATGGCGGAGTTCCAGTGGTGGCTGCTGCTCCTCGGCCTCGTCGCCGGTGGTGGCATCGTCGCCGTCGTCTACATGGACAGCGCGCGGCGCGACCAGGACATCGCGGACAAGGAGCTCCCGGCGGAGGCTCTCCTGATCAGCGAGCGCCTGTCCGGACGGGGGACCCCGGTGGCTCCCGGGACGGTCGAGGAGATCCTCCTCGAGCACCGCGCGTACCGGGCGGCACCCCCGCCGGACCGGTTCGAGGCTGTCGAACCGCCGGCCGCGGGCGAACGAACGGGCGAGTCCCCGCCGCCCTGACGCACCGCGGCGCTCGCGGGCGACCCGCGACGTGAGCGTCGCTGCCGCCGGGGCAGCGTCAGTCGCCGGACGGAAGGTCCCTACGTGCGTCGGCGACCAGCCCGGAGTCCGGGGCCGGCGGTCGGATTGGAACGTCCGGATTCGGCTCCGCCGGGGCGTCGATGAACTCCGGCGCCGCTGCCCGCCAGGCGTCGTCCGCGATGGCAGGATCCTTGGCGACCGACATGGTCCCGACGAGGGTCAGGCCGCCGATGACCAGCCCGATGCCAAAGGCCGCAACGAGCGGCCAGCGCCACCAGAGGAGGAAGTAGGCGCCGATCGCCCCGCCGACCAGGACCGCCGTGATGACCGCCCGCCGGTCAGGCATCTCAGCCCGCCACCGACACGCCGATGACGCGGCCGACGAGGTACGTCACGCCGGCGGCGGCGAGGCCGAGCCCGACCTGACGGAAGCCCGAGAACCACAGGCTGCGGCCCGTCAGCAGCGAGACCCCGGCCCCGACGAGGAACAGCGCGACGAGCGAGGCGCCGAGGGCGACCACGAACGCGACGGCTCCCGAACCGAACAGGTACGGAACCACCGGCACGATGGCGCCGATGGCGAAGGCGACGAACGAGCCGAAGGCCGCACCCCACGGAGAACCGAGCTCATCGGGATCGAGGCCGAGCTCCTCCCGGATCAGGGTGTCGAGGGCGTGCTGGGGGTCCGAGAACATCCGGTGGGCGATCGTCTTCGCCTCGTCGGGCGTGAAGCCCTTGGCCTGGTAGACGGCCGCGAGCTCGGCCTCCTCCTCGGCCGGCATCGCCTCGAGCTCGGCCCGCTCCAGCGCGATCTGGCGCTCGAAGAGCTCCCGTTGCGACTGCATCGAGATGTATTCCCCGGCGGCCATCGAGAACGCCCCGGCAAGCAGGCCGGCGACGCCCGGCGAGCAGGACGAAGTTGCCGCCGGTCGCGGCACTCGCACCGGCGACGCCCATCACGAGGGAGAGGTTCGAGACGAGGCCGTCCGAGACGCCGAAGATCACCGCCCGGAGCGTCCCCGACCGGCCGGTCCGATGCCACCGCTCGCGGGTCGCGATCTCCGCGGGTGCGGACACGCCGGTCGCCGCGGCGCGGTGTCCCTCGGCCCCGGCCGCGACGACGGCCCGGGCGTCGGCGGAGACGGCGCTGTCGCGCCCGGCGTCGTCCGCGACCCGCGATTCCGAGATGCGCTTCCAGATCTCGGCGTGCTCGCGCTCGTCTGCGGCGATCGCCTCGACCTCGGGCGTGCCCTGCGCCGTGTAGATCTCCTGCTCGTCGCCCTCGAGGGCCTGGACCAGGTCACGGACGGCGTGGGTGCCGAAGACACGGGCGATGGCGACGATGACCCGGATGCGCAGCCGCGGCCCACCCGGTGGCGGGACGGTCGCGCCGAGCTCGCGCAGCCGGTTCGCCCAGATCTCCGCGTGGCGGCGCTCGTTGCCGGCGATCGTCCGGAACGCCTCGGCCCGCCTCGGCTCCCGCTCGATTCGTGACGAGGGCATCGTAGAGCTGGATGGCGTCGCGCTCCAGCTTCAGGTTCTCGAGGCTCTGGGCCGTGTCGATCGGGGCCATGCCGCACAGCGTAGCCGCAGCGCGAAACCACGTCGGTTGCCGGTGCCCTGGCGACCCTGCGGCAACCCGTCCGGCGGCCTTGGCCCGGCGCTACACTCCGGCCGATGACCACCCCCGTGTTGCTGCCACCGCTGCGCTGGCTCTCTGCCGAGGATGTCGTGGCCGCGATGCCCCCGATCGAGGAGCGACTCGCGCTCGCGGAGCGGGTGATGGTCGCCCTCGCGACGCCAGGCGGGTCGGAGCTGCCGCCGAAGATCGCCGATCCATCCCCGCCCGGACGCGTCGTTCGTCCACGCGATGCCGGCCATGCTCCGCGGCGCGGACCTGTTCGGCGACCTCGTCGGCATGAAGTGGGTCGCCGGGTTCGCCACGAACAACGAGCTCGGGCTGCCGGGCATCAGCGCCCTGGTGATCGTCAACGACCCCGCCACGGGGATCCCGCTGGCGATCATGGACGGCGGCCCGATCACGGCCCAGCGAACCGCCGCGGTCTCCGGCCTCGCGATGCGGCGATTCGGGCCGCGTGGTCGAGGGCCGGCCCGTGCGGGCCGCGTTGATCGGGGCCGGGGTGCAGGGGCATTCGCATCTGCCGGTATTCGGGCACGTCCTGCCGGGCGTCGAGCTTCATCTCTTCGACCGTGACCCGCGCCGGGCCGCCGCGCTCGCGGACGAAGCCGCGCGGACCCCCGGGATCGGCCGCGTCGAGGTCGCGGCGACCGCCCGGGCGGCGGTCGAGGGTGCCGACATCGTGCTCACCGCGGCCTCGTTCGGCCCGGCCGAGGACCGCCAGGCGATGACCAACGACTGGCTCGCGCCGGGCGCGACCGTGATCCCGATCGACTACGCGACCTACTGCGCGGCCGAGGTCGCCCGGGACGCGGCGCTGTTCCTCGTCGACCAGCGCGAGCAGTACCTGGCCAATCGCGACGCCGGCAACTTCGACGGCTACCCGGATCCCGGACGCCACGATCGGCGAGGCGATCCTGGCCGGGCCGGCCCCGACCCGACGGCCGCGTCGTCGTGACGCACCTCGGCGTCGGGCTCTCGGACGTCGTCTATCGCCGATGCGATCCTGCGTGCCGCCGAGGCGGCGGACCTGGGCGTCGAGCTGCCTCGCTGATCCACGCAACGCCTCGAGGTCGCCGTCCGGCGACCCGTACCTGAAGGAGCGACCGAACGTGCGCATCGTGCGATGGGGCATGAAGGGCCTGGCGATCGTCGTCGTCGTGGCGGTCGTGGCCGTGGTCGGCCTCCTCGCGGTGGTCACCGGCCGCGGCCTGCCGCGGACGTCGGGGACCATCCACGTCGCCGGGCTGCACGGATCGGCCCAGGTCGCCCGCGACAGCAGCGGGATCATCCAGATCACCGCCGACGATCCGCATGACCTGTTCGTCGCCCAGGGCTACGCCCACGCCCAGGAGCGGATGTGGCAGATGGAGGTCTGGCGCCACATCAGCAGCGGCCGCCTCTCCGAGCTCTTCGGCGCGGGCAGCGTCGACACCGACAAGTTCATCCGCACGCTCGGGTGGGAGCAGGCCGCCCAGCGCGACCTCGACGCGATGCCCCAGGACGTCCGCGATGCACTCCAGTGGTACGCCGACGGCGTCAACGCCTGGATCGCGGACCAGCACGGCTCGTTCTCGTTCCCGTGGGTGGTGACCGCGCTCAAGTCCGGGACCGGCGGGCTCGGCGGCTATACCCCGGCACCGTGGACGCCACTCGACTCCGCGGCCTGGCAGAAGGTCCAGGCCTGGAACCTCGGCGGCAACCTGGACACCGAGATCTTCCGGATGCTCGCCGACGCGCAGCTCGGTGACCCGGCCCGGACCGACTCGCTCGTCCCCGCCTACGACCCGACGGCGCCGGTCATCACACCGAGCGGGCTGCCGGGCTCCGGCGGCGCCGGTGCTGATCAGCCGCCGGTCACGACGGCGAGCGCGGCCACGCCATCCACCGCCGACGTCGCGCTCGGTACGGCCGCCGCGGCCGCGTGGAGGGACCTCGCCTCGACCGGATCCGGCATCCTCGCCATCGCCGGGCTCGACAACGGCACGGGTCTGGTCGGTGACCACGGTATCGGCTCGAACGACTGGGTGGTCTCGGGCTCGAAGTCGGCGTCGGGCGGCGCCCTCCTCGCCAACGACCCGCACCTCGGCTTCAGCGAGCCATCGGTCTGGATCATGAACGGGCTCCATTGCCGGGTCGTCGACGCGGCATGCCCGTACGACGTCGTCGGCGTGTCGTTCCCCGGCGTGCCGGCCATCGTCCTGGGCCACAACGCCCGGATCGCGTGGGGCGCCACGAACGTCGGCCCGGACGTCCAGGACCTCTTCCGCGAGACCGTCGATCCGAACGATCCGACGCACTACCTGTACGCCGGCCAGTCGATCCCGTTCGACACGCGCACCGAGACGATCAACGTCGCCGGCGGCGACCCGGTGACCATCACGGTCCGCTCGACGCGGCACGGGCCGGTCCTCAACGACGTCGACACGCGGCTCAAGGACCAGCCGCCGATCACCCTCGAGTGGACCGCCATCAAGGAGCCCGACGGCGCCTTCACCTCGATCTTCCACCTCAACACGGCCACCGACTTCGACTCGTTCCGGGCCGCGCTGAGCACGTACGGCTCGCCGAGCCAGAACTTCGTCTATGCCGACGTCGACGGGCACATCGGCTACCAGGTCCCGGGGCTCATCCCGATCCGCGCCGGCGAGAAGACCGGCGACCGCGTCCGCGACGGCGCGTCGGGCACGCAGGAGTGGACGGGCTACATCCCGTTCGACGACCTGCCGCGCCAGTACGACCCGCCGAGCGGCTTCATCGTCACCGCCAACAACGCCGCGGTCGACGCCAACTACCCGTACTTCATCGGCGATGACTGGGACCCGGGATATCGGGCCCAGCGGATCACCGACCTGCTGACGGCGAAGGCGGGGTCGCTCACGACGGCCGACTTCCGGGCGATCGAGATGGACAGCCACCCGCTGCGTGCCGACACGATCCTGCCGTACCTCCTCGGCGCGGCGCCCACGACGGACGACGGCAAGCTGCTGCAGGCCCGCCTGCGAGCGTGGAATGGCCAGTGCGACGTCGACTCCGTCGGCTGCGCCGCCTACGCGACCACCGAGTTCACCCTGCTCCGAGCCCTCTTCGACGACGAGCTCGGGCCGCTGGCGCGGGACTACGTCGGCAGCACCACGTCCTGGCAGGCGCTGATCGCCGCGCTCAAGGACCCGTCGAGCCCCTGGTGGGACGACGTGACGACGCCGGTCGTGGAGCGGCAGCAGGACATCCTCGCCGCCGCGCTCGATCGGACCGGGGCGCAGCTCCGAGCCGAGGTCGGCCCGCCGGCGCGCTGGACGTGGGGCCGGCTGCACACCGTCGACTTCCAGGAGGAGACGCTCGGCACGTCGGGCATCGGGCCGCTGGCCTGGTACTTCAACTCGGGCGCCCGGCCGGTCGGCGGCATCGACGGCGCGATCCAGAACAACTACTACCAGACCTCGGCGGCCTATCCGGACCCGAACGACGCCGTCGTACGTGCCGGTCGGGCTCGACAAGGTCTTCAGCGTCTCCAACGGCCCGTCGTACCGGCTCACGATCGACATGTCGAACCTGGACGCGGCCCGGATCGTCACGACCACGGGCCAGAGCGGCAACCCCTTCGATCGCCACTACGGCGACCTGATCGACCTCTGGGCGACGGGTAAGACGATCCCGTTGCCATTCTCGAGCGCGGCAATCTCGAGGGCGACCGCGAGCATCCTGACGCTGGCGCCCTGAGGCGATCGGTGGCGATGGGGCGCCGCGGCAGCTCCGCAGGCGTCGTCGCGCTCATCGCGGCGATGCTCGCAACAACCTCGTGTGGCCTGGGCGAGGGGCCGCCAGACGCGTACGTCGCGTTTGCGGGCGGCGGCGGCGCGAGCGGATCAACGGACCAGCTGACTGGGCGTCTTGCGGTTAGAGGACGGCTGCCTCTGGGTCGCGTCGGATTCCGGGGATCGGCATCTGCCCATCTGGCCCGCAGGTGCGCGGGCCTACTCCGTGTCAGACGGTCCGACGGTCGTCGTCGATTTCGGGGGTCGCAAGGTCACGGTCGGCAACTCGGTCACGCTCGCCGGCAGTGAGGTCACCGACATCCGTGCCGATAGGGTCGGGCCCTGCCGCCCCGATCCCGACTGCCTGTGCGGCCGGACCATTCTGGAGCGTCACCGGTTTCGAGTAGCGCCCGAAGCCGCTACTCGTTGATCGCGAGCGGGCCCTCTGGGACCTCGATCAGGACGCGGCCGTCCTCGATGACCACGTCGTAGGCGGCGAGCGGCAGCTCGGCGGGCGGGTCGAGGGCCTCGCCGTCGGCGAGGTCGAACCGCGACAGGTGCAGGGCGCAGGTGAGCGTGCCGGCCGGGACCCCGTTCGGGCCGGGGGATCCGCCGCCCGTCAGGAAGCCCTTGTCGAGCTCGAAGTACTCGTGGGTGCAGATGCCCTGGTAGGCGCGGACGACGCCGCCGGTGTGGACGACGATGACCTGGTCCGTGCCGTCGACCCAGGCCATCTGCATCGTGCCCTCGGGCAGGTCCGCGAGGGCGAGGAGATCGATCCGGCGCACGATCACCGCCGTCAGGCGGCCGCGCCGGCGTCCGTCGTTCCGGTCCCTGCCTGGCCCGTGGCCCACTTCGCCTCGAGGAGCTCGCGCAGCAGGTCCCGCGCCGACTCGAGCGGGACCCGGGCGACGACCGGCTCGAGGAACCCGAGGACGATGAACTTGCGCGCGTCGTCCGGCGAGATGCCGCGCGACTCGAGGTAGAAGAGCTGGTTCGCGTCGATCGGCCCGACCGACGACGAGTGCATCGCCCGGCGGCAGTCGGGCTGGTCGATCTCGAGCGACGGGATCGCGACCGCGCGAGCAGCCTTGGACAGGTTCATCCCGAACTCGCCGAGGTAGCTGTCGGTGCCGACGGCGCTCTTCTCGATCGTGATCAGGCCCTTCATGTAGGACCGCGCGCGGTCGGCGATCGCGCCCTTCGAGAGGAGGTTGCCGGTCGTGTCGCGGCCGAGGTGGCGCGTGTAGCTCGTCAGGTCGAAGAGCTGGTCGCCGGTCCCGAACACGATCTCGACCTGCTCGACCGAGCTGCGGTCGCCCTCGAGGCGATTGTCGACGCGCGATCGCACGATCCGGCCACCGAGCTGGGCCATCGCCCAGTGGAGCGACGCGCCCTCGCCGATCCGCGCATGGCGATGCTGGAACGCGATCTGCCGCTCGCCGAGGTCCTGGATGGCCGCGACCGCCAGCTGCGCATCGGCGCCGAGGATCACCTCGGTCGTGCCGTGGAAGAACCCCTGCGGAACCGTTTCGCCTTCGGCGCACTCGACGTCGGCACCGGACGGAACCTGCTCCTCGACGAACGAGGCGTGCGCGCCGGCGCCGAGGCGCACGAGCGTCCGCGTGAGCATCGCGCGGCCGGGATTGCCGCTCTGCCACCGGACGACGACTGGTCGGACGAGATGGACGCCGTCGGGAATCACGAGCCGGACGCCCTGGCTCCAGAAGCCGCGGACGAGATGGGCCAGCTTGTCGTTGGCCGGGAGCGTGGCGCCACCCTCGATGTCGGCGCGGAAGCCCTCGGGATCGCGGGCCAGCGCGGCGCCGAACGTCTCGAGGATGACGCCCGCCGCGGCGGCTGCCGGCGATAGCGCCAGGCTGAGGACGGCGTCCTCCCGAAGCTCGATGAGGGCATCGACGTCGTCGGGGAGTTCCGGCCCGGCGCCGGATCGGGGGCCGACGCCGTCCGCACCCACGGCTCGACGCCGTCCAGGACGGCCGCCCGGAGGTCGACGTAGGTCGTGTAGAGCTGGTTCGACTCGACCGGGAGGGCCTCGAACGCCGCGAGGGCGGCGAGGCGCTCGTCCCGCAGCCAGTCGGGCTCGCCCCGCTCGGCGGCAAGGGCCAGCGCGAGATCTCGATCGGCAAAGGCGAACGGCAGGTCGGCCGGAGCCCGGCGAACCGGGCGGGGACGCGCCGCGGTGGTCGACTCCCCCGCCGGGGCGGAGGTTGAGGTCACCCGAGCGAGCCCTCCATCTCGAGCTTCACGAGGCGGTTGAACTCGATGGCGTACTCCATCGGGAGCTCCTTCGTGAAGACCTCGAGGAAGCCCTGGATGACGAGGTTCTGGGCCTCGTTCTCGGTCAGCCCGCGGCTCATGAGGTAGAAGATCTGGTCGGCGCTGATCTTCCCGACCGTGGCCTCGTGGGTCATGGTCGTGTCGTCTTCCTGGATGTCGATGTACGGGTACGTGTCGCTCCGGCTCTCGTCGTCGAGCATCAGGGCGTCGCAGCGGACGCTGGCCACGACCCCGGTCGCGCCCGGCGAGACCTTGAGATGGCCGCGGTACGTGGCCCGGCCGCCGTCCTTGGAGACGGACTTCGAGACGATCCGCGACGTCGTGTTCGGGGCGAGGTGGATGGCCTTCGCGCCGGTGTCCTGGTGCTGGCCCCGGCCGGCGACCGCGACCGAGATGATGTCGGCGCTGGCGCCCTCGCCGCGGAGGTAGATGCTCGGGAACTTGACCGTCTTGCGGGAGCCGGTGTTCGCGTCGATCCACTCGACCGTCGCCCGCTCGTGGGCGTGGGCCCGCTTGGTGACGAGGTTGTAGACGTCGTTCGACCAGTTCTGGATCGTCGTGTAGCGGACCTTGGAGCCCGGCAGCGCGACGACCTCGACGACCGCGACGTGGAGCGAGTCGGTGGCGTAGATCGGGGCCGTGCAGCCCTCGATGTAGTGGACCTTGGCGCCCTCGTCGACGACGATCAGGGTCCGCTCGAACTGGCCGGTGTTCTCGCCGTTGATCCGGAAGTAGGCCTGCAGCGGGAGCGGGACCTCGACGCCCTTCGGGACGTAGACGAACGAGCCGCCCGACCAGACCGCGCCGTTGAGGGCGGAGAACTTGTTGTCCTCGTGGGGGACGACGGTGCCGTAGTACTTGCGGAAGATCTCGGGGTATTCCTTGAGGCCCTGGTCCGTGCCCATGAAGACGACGCCGAGCTTCGAGAGCTCCTCCTTCACGGAGTGGTAGACGACCTCGGAGTCGTACTGGGCGCCGACGCCGGCGAGGAACTTCCGCTCCGCCTCGGGGATGCCGAGCTTCTCGAAGGTCGCCTTGATCTGCTCGGGGACGTCGTCCCACGACTTCTCTTCGCGCTCGGACGGCTTGCGGTAGTAGACGATCTTGTCGAAGTCGATCTTGTCGAGCCCGTCCGTCCAGAGCGGCATCGGCCGCTTGAGGAAGTGGTCGTAGGCGCGAAGCCGCGACTGGAGCATCCAGTCCGGCTCTTCCTTGATCTTGCTGATCTCCTCGACCGTGTCGCGCGTCAGGCCGCGCTTCGTCTCGCGGAGGTACGCGATGTCATCGTGGAACGCGTACTGGTCGCGGCGGTCGGCAACGGCTTCGCGCGTGGATGTCGAGGTCATCAGGTCTCCGGGTGGCTCCGGGCTTGGCGGGTCGGGTCGGGCGCCGCGCTGCGCGGCGTCGATCCGTAATCCCGACCTTTATTATCGGGATTAGCGTCGGAAGCGTCAACGACGTTCACCGAAGCGGTCCGGAAGCCGGCGCGTCGCCTAGAAGAACGTCATGCAGGTCGGCGGATCGAGCGTCCGGAAGAGCGCATCCGCCGCTCGCAGGGCTCCCGGGCGATGCTCCTCGAAACCGCGGGCGAGCGCGGCGTGCCGGAGCGGCGTCCCGCCGAGATAGGCCGCGCCGAGGGCATCGGCATGGACGTCAGGGCCGGGGTGCGGCGCGTCGGACGGCACGAGGCGCCGTCGGGACCTGCCTCGAGGTGGAGGCGCAGCGGCCGACCAGCGCCATCACCCTCGAGGATCTCGAGGACCAGGTCGCCGGGGCGCTCGTAGCCGCGGGCCGTGAGGGCCGCCGCCACGTCAAGCAGCGCGACCCACAGCCCGTCGCCGATCTGGGACTGCACCGCGGCGCGGGGATTGGCCAGAATCCATGGGAGTCGCTCGACGGGTGAGCGGCGCTCCGCCCGCACGGTCGCGACGAGGTCCATCTCGGCGAGGAAGCGCCACTGGGCGTCGTAGGCAGCGTCGTTCAGGGCCACGAAGTCCTGGACGTGGATCACCGACCGGGGGAGGTGCGCTTCCCACTTCTCCTCGGCCCCGTAGCGAACGAAGCCATCAGCGACGTCGGATGCATCGCGATGCACGAGGACCCAGCCCTTCCACGGCGGTTCCCAGCCGGACTCGGTCAGACCGATGTCCATCGCGAACGTCCAGTCGCGTCGACGGATCTCGCCCGGCGCAGCCCGTCGGTATGCGTCGTACAGGTCGCGCATGAGGTCGGCGGTGGCGTCGTCGATGGCGGCGACGGAGATGCCCGTCGCCGGAGCGCCCGTGAAGGTCGTCGATCGAGCGTCCAGCGTCCAGGTGCAGGCATCCGCGCCGGACCCGTACCCAAACCGCTGGTAGATCGTTGCTTCCGTGGCATAGAGGATCCCAAGCACCTCCCCTCGATCGAGGGCCGCCTCGTGCTCCGCCCGGACCATCGACCGGAGGATCCCCCGCCGCCGATGAGTCGGGAGCACGGTCACGGCGGACATGGCGGCCGCCGGCACGAGAGCCCCACCGGGCACGGTCACCTCGGTGGCCCACGTCCGGAGGGTCCCGACGACCCGTCCGTCGAAGGCGCCCCACATGCGCTCGAAGTCCCAGCGCGGACCAAGTTGCGCGGCGATCTTCTCGATATCCGGACGATCGAGGAAGGTCGTCGTGAGGCTGTCGAGCCACGGGAGGAAATCATCGCGCGTCACTCGGCGGATCTGGTAACTCATCCCCGGACTCTACCCGGCAACGGGACCACGCGGAATGCAGGCCGGCACCTAGGGTCCGCGAGACGGAAGCCCGGGTCCGTCCTCGGCCGATCGGCATGTGCGACGATGCCCGCATGTTCGACCTGAGCGGACCGGCCTGGCACTTCGGGGTCCCGCCCCTCGAGCTCGTCGCGCGTTCGCTCATCGTCTACTTCCTCTTCCTCGTCGCCCTCCGCGTGTCGGGCAAACGTGAGCTCGGGCAGTTCACGATCTTCGATCTGGCGGCGGTGCTCCTGGCGGCGAATGCGCTCCAGCCGGCAGTCACCGGGCCTGACGCGTCCATCCCGGGTGCGGTAGTGATCCTCGTCACGCTCTTCGGGACCAACAAGCTCGTGGCCGAGGCTCGGCGCAGGTTCCCGCTCGTCCGCCGCCTGCTGGACGTTCCGGCGACGGTCATCGCACGGAACGGCGCGTGGCTCGAAGAGGCGCTTCGTGGCGAGGACCTCGATGACGACGACCTCGCCCAGGCCCTGCGGGAACGCGGCCTCGACGACATCAAGGACGTCAAGCTCGCCGTCCTGGAGCACAACGGCTCGATCAGCGTCGTCCCGACCAGCGGTCCCGAAGTCCGGATGCGAGCCCAATCGCGACGCTATCGGACTCGCCGCACCGAGCAGCGATGAGCCGGAAGATCAGCGCCGGCATCCTCCTCTTCCGGCTCGGGCCGGATGGGACCGAGGTGCTCCTGGCCCATCCCGGCGGACCCTTCTTCGTCAACCGCGACCTCGGCCACTGGACGATCCCGAAGGGCGAGCCCGGCGACGAAGACGACCTGTTCCTCGTCGGCTGCCGCGAGTTCGAGGAGGAGACCGGGTCCGCGGTCGAGGCGGTGACGGCCGACCCGGCGGAGCCGCCGATCGCTCTCGGTACCGTGACCCAGGCGAGCGGCAAGGTCGTCCATGCCTGGGCCATCCGCGGTGACCTCGACCCGGCGGCCGCGTCGTCGAACACCTTCGAGATGGAGTGGCCGCCCGGCTCGAAGCAGCGTGGGGTCTTCCCGGAGATCGACCGCGTCGCCTGGTTCGCGATCGATGCGGCGCGGCGGCACATCAATCCGTCACAGGCCGCGTTCATCGACCGCCTGGTCGAACACCTCGGGAGCGAGTCCCCGCCGACGACCTGAGGCACCGAGGCCGCCGGCGGCCGCTACCATCCGCCGGTGCCCACCGACTCCCTGACCATCGATCGCGCCGTCGCGCGCCGGTTCCTCGTCCTCCGCCACCTGCTGGCGCCGCCGCGCTCGCTGCCGGCCGAGCCCGAGAGCGTGCTGCGGGTCATCGACCGGATCGGGTCGCTCCAGTTCGACCCGCTCGAGGTCGCCGGGACGGAACCATGACCTCGTGCTGCTGGCGCGGATTGCCGGCTACCGGCGCGAGTGGACCGATCGCTGGCTGTACGACGAGCGGCGTCCTCTACGAGACCTACAACAAGGGCCTCTCGATCGTGCCCACGGCAGAGCTCCCGTGGTTCCGGCTGACCTGGGACCGGAACCACGCCCGGCTGACCGGCGAGGGCGCGGCGTTCGACACCCACGCGCCGCTGGTCGAGGAGCTGCTGACCCGGATCCGCGATGGCGGGCCGCTCCTGCCGAGGGAGGTCGGGCCGCGCGAGGCGATCGACTGGTACTGGCGGCCGACGAACCAGGTCCGGGCGATCCTCGAAGGGCTCGCCGAAGCCGGGATCCTCGGGATCGTCCGGCGGGAGGGCAACCTCCGCGTCTACGACCTCGTCGGAGCGGCTCTTCCCGGCGGAGCTGCTCGCCGCGCGCCACCCCGAGGAGGACCAGCGACGCCATCGACTCCTGTCGCGCTATCGCGGCGGCGGGCTCCTCGGGACCGGCGGCCAGGCCGAGCTCTGGTACGGAACCGGGCGCTTCGCCGCGGAGCGGGCCGAGCTGCGGCGCCAGCTCGTCGACGAGGGGCTGCTCGTGCCGGCCACGGTCGAGGGCTTCAAGGGCGAGCGCTTCGTCGTGGCGACCGAGCTGCCGCTCCTCGAGCAGGCGGAACGCGAGGTCGCGGCCGGGGAACGGCCCGGTGGCGTGGACCCGGGCGTCGCGTTCCTCGCGCCGCTCGACCCGTTCTGCTGGGATCGCGACCTGCTGCGGCGGCTCTTCGACTTCGACTACGTCTGGGAGGTCTACGTCCCGGCCGCGAAGCGGCGCTGGGGCTACTACGTCCTGCCGATCCTGTACGGCGATCGCCTCGTCGGCCGCATCGAGCCGCGCATCGAGCGGCGGGCCGGGACCCTCCGCATCGCCGGACTGTGGTGGGAGGACGGCTTCGACCCGCTCGACGACGACGGCTTCGCGCCGGCGTTCGCGGCCGCGGTCGCGGCACATCGTGACTTCGGGGGCCTTGGCCGCGTCGTCTTCCCGCGCGCCGTCCGGCATCGACCCTTCCTGACCGAGGTGCGGGCGATCCTCGGGCCGCTGACCCGCGCCGAGCCGTCGCGAGCGGATCCGCCCGCCTGTGGGACGATGGCGCCCGACACGATCGAAGCCAAAGCCCGGAGGAACCCGATGGCCGAACAGCGACATGCCCAGGTCACCTGGAACGGCGACCTCATCTCCGGCGGCGGCACCATCGACTACGTGTCGAGCGGCGTCTTCTCCCGAATGCCCGTCTCGTGGGCAGCGCGGACCGGCCCGCACAACGGCAAGACCTCGCCCGAGGAGCTGCTCGCGGCCGCCCATGCCAGCTGCTTCTCGATGGCCTTCTCCTCGCGGCTGGCCAAGAACGGGACGACGGCCACGACGCTGCACGTCAAGGCCGAGGTGACGTTCGACAACGCAAGTGGTGGCTGGAAGGTGACCAAGAGCGTGATCACGGTCGTCGGGGACGTCCCCGGCATCGACCTCGAGACCTTCCGGACGATCGCCGAGGACGCCAAGGAGAACTGCCCGATCTCGATCGCCCTGAAGGGCAACGTCGAGCTCGTGGTCGACGCCTCGCTCGCGGGCGCGTAGCCGGCGCGCTCCCCTCCGGCGTGTCGCCGCTCGCCCGGGGCGCTCAGGGCGGTGGCGATTGAACGCTGGCCTCGGCTCGCGACGCCTTATGGTGTGACAGCCCCATGAGGGGTGACAGCGGAGCCGAGATGGATCGAGACCTCGTCGTCGCGGCGAGAAACGGCGACGGCGCCGCGTTCGACAGGCTGGTGGCGGAATTCGATCGACCGCTGCTACGCCCTGGCGTACCGCGTGCTCCGCGACACGGAGCTCGCGCGCGATGCCGTCCAGGTCGCGCTCCTCGGCGCCTGGGAGGACCTCCCGACCCTTCGCGATCCCGATCGCTTCGAGCCGTGGCTCATCCGGCTCGTGATCAACGCCTGCTACGCCGAAGCCCGCCGGGAACGCCGGTGGGAGGCGAAGCTCTGGCTCGTCAAGCCCGAATTCGCCCGAGACTGCCGACGCGATGGCGTCGGTCGCCGACCGCGATGAGCTCGAACGCGCCTTCCGGCGACTCCCGGTCGATCAGCGTGCCGTGGTGGTCCTGCACCACTACGAAGGCATGCCGCTCGTGGAGGTCGCCCGGACATTGCACATTCCCGCCGGGACCGCTCGCTCCCGGCTCCATCACGCGACCCGCCAGCTGCGGGCCGCCGTCGAGGCGGACGCCAGACCGGCGTCGATCTCGGAGGGACGCTCGGCATGAATCGCCCCAGATCGTTCGAACAGCGTCTCGAAGCCTGGCTCGAGGAAGGGCCTGCATCGGCGCCGCCCGATCTCCTCGCGGAGGTCCTCGATTCCGTTCCCCACGACAACCCGCGCCGCCGTCGAGGCGGCGTCAGGAGGCTCCAGATGCTTTCATCATTCGCCAGATTCGGGGCGGCGGTGGCCGCCATCCTCGTCATCGGCGTCGTCGGAATCTCGCTCCTCGAGTCGAGGTTCCCGGGCGTCGGCGGACCGGGTACCAGTGCCAGCCGATCGTCACGGATCGTCCCGGCACCACCGACAAGCCGCTCGTACTCGACGTTCCAGGCGCCGCGGCCACGGACACGTTCTGCGGACCCGACGTGCTCACCGCGCGGATCATGTCCTGGGAAGGCGCGGCGGGACATCGCATCGCGACGGTCGAGTTGCAGAACACCGGCTGCGTGGGCTGCCAGACGGGCGCGTTCGACCGACCGCAGCTGGTCGGGGGCGACGGCACGATCCTCATCGAGGGGATCGTCGACTCGAGCCTTCAGCTCAGGACGCTTGCGGCCGGGCAGACGGTGAGCGACACTCGTCCAGGACGGGAACTACTGCGGAGCGACGCCCGTAGCACCGGTGACGGTGGCGTTCGTCCTCTCGTCCGGTGCCGGCCGGGTCGTGGCCGCGCCGGTCTCCGCGACGGATACCGAGGGCGTCCCGCCGTGCAACGGCCCCGCGGGCTCGGCCGGCACCATCGAGATGCAGAACTGGGCTCCCTGACGACTTCGGTCCAAGGCGCGGCCCGCGAGCGTCGCGGGCCGCGCCTTCTAGTCCTCCCAGCTGACGCGGAAGTCTGCCTCGCAGGTCCGGCAGCGGCAGCGACGTCGCCTCGGCCTCGATCGCGGCGCGCTCGTCCGGCGAGAGGTGACGCCAAGGCTGGACGGTGACGGCGGCTCCGGCCCGGCGCCACGTCCCGGCCACGTCGCCGTGCACGAGCACGGCGCCCGGCCAGACGCGGGTCGTCCAGAGGAGGGCCCGACGATCGGCCTCGGGCACGAGCAGCTCGCGATCGGGCCCCCAGAGCAGGAAGTACGCGTCGCCGCTCGGCAGGAGCCGGGCATCCGCGGCTGGGTCCCGGGCGTCTCGTGGAAGGCGGCTCGTCGCGCTCGAGGATCAGGCCCTTCCCGATCGGGGTGCGGACCGGCGCAGCGAGGCGCCGAGAGCCTCGAACGCGGCGCGACCGCGCACCGGCGCGATCCCGGCCCACTGCGCAAAGGCCGCCGCGGTCGACGGGCCCGAAGACGTGCAGGTACCGGCGAGCCAGCTCCAGGCGGGCCTCGAATGGGTCCATCTCCGGCGCGTCGACGGTCCAGATCGTCGGTTGTCGCGCCCCGTCCCAGCGGATGAGCACCCGGCCGGTCGGGGCCGCATATCGCAGGCGATTGGGCGGTTCGCCGAGGCCGCGCCCGGCTTCGCCGAATGTCATCGTCCGGCCGTCGAGGAACGTCTCCGAAGGCGATCGGCGAGCTCGAAGCCGACGCGGCGCTTCGGGCCCTCGTCGGGCAGCCGCCCGAGCGTGAAGATCGCGAGTCGCGCCGCGCGATGACGTAGTCGCTGAACCGCGGCCCCCAGACCTGGACGAGCGACGGGTCCTCCCACGTCGGCGGGCGGGTTCCCGCGACGCGGGCGTGGATCGAGAGCAGCGCCGCGCGCGGCATGCTGTCCTGCAGCCCTGCCCATGCCGCGCCGTCGCAGCGATACCGGCCCGCTCGGCAGCCGAAGGTCGAGCGACTGCGCGGTTCGCACGAAACGCGAGGATCTGGGCGCGGGTGAGATCGAGCGGCTTGGTCATGTCGCTCCCGTCGCGGCGCTTCCAGCGAGGGACTACCATGCCCCAATGATGCTTCCCGAAGTCGATGATGCGGCGGATCGTCACCTCGAAGAGGTCGTGGCGGACATCGTCCCGCTGCTCGGACCCGGGGATGGAGTTCGATGAGCTCGCGATCGTCACCGATGACTTCATGTCCCGGTGACCCTGCGAGCGCGACATATCGAATGGCGGACGTGGCGGCGCGAGAGCATCGGCCGCGGCGAGAACGTCATCGAGGCACATGCCCGACTGCGCGAGGCGATCATCGAGGATCGGGTCGGCCTGGGCCTTCGCGCCCTCATTCAGTAGCGGCTGACGCGGCGGTCCCGTCACTCGTCGCCGCATCGACGGCGATCCTGAGGCTGCCGTCGGCCTGGCGCTCGATAGACCACGACGTACTTGCTCCGGCTCATCGGCCCCACGATCGTCTCGATGTCGACGACCAGCGCGCCGTCGGCGATCACCTCGCCGGTCTCGAACCGGAGATCCTGCGGTCCCCCCGAGACCCACTCGCGCATCGTCGCCTCGATCGCCGCCCGGCCGCGAATGATCGGGGTGGCGTGGAAGAGCAGGCGCGCGTCATCCGTGTAATACCCGGCGAGGGCCGCCCAGTCCTGCTCGGTGAACGCGCGTCCGAAGCCCGCGTTGATCGCGTCGACCTCTTCCCGGATCGTCATGGAACTGACCCTCGCGTCATCGCTGGCATCGTCCGGATCGGGGATGTCCAGCCGAGGCCAGCCTACCGTCGGATGGACCACCGGGGCCAGGTGAATCGCGCCGTAGTGCGTCCCGTGCGCGCCTGACATCCGGCCTTCATTCGAAGGGAGCAGGATTGCGCAGCTGGCGGGTCGCTCTGGCCGGGTCCCCGATTTGGAGAATGACGATGGCTGAGTCCAGTGGACGCGAGGTGGTTGAGCGATTTGCCAAGGCGATCGAGGCCAAGGACTTCGACGCGCAGGCTGCGCTGATCGCCGACGACTACGTCGAGGATCTGCCGCAATCGGGCGAGCGCATTCGAGGTCGGGCGAACTGGGACTCGATCGTGCGCGGGTACCCCGGCGGGGTCGGGACGGTGGACGCCGGAAGCACGAGGCTCGTGGGGGCCGAGGACAAGTGGGTGGTCACCCCGACGTTCGCCCCCCTCCGGATCGAAGGATCGGGCGACGTGTACACCTACGTCGGGACGGTCACCTACCCGAACGGCGAGACGTGGCAGATGGTCTCGATCCTCGAGCTCCGCTCGGGGAAGATCGCCCGGGCGACGACCTGGTACGCGGCCCCGTTCGAAGCCCCCGCGTGGCGAATGCCCTTCGTGGAACGGTTCTCCTCGCCCTTGAGGTAGCCAGGGTGCGGGTCGCCGTCGCCCGGCGGCGTCCCTTGGCCTTCACGGGTCTCACCGGACGAGGTTCGACGGTACCCAGTCGCCGTTCTGGCCACCCGGCACCAAGCCGAGAGTCTGCGAACCATCCGCGGTGCTGATGATCGCGATCAGACTGCAGATGTGGGCGCCTTCTGGCCCACCCGAGGGCGGGCAGGTCATGACCGCGGATGGTGCGAGCATTCGTACCGAAGTGAACGGGCCGTGGGGAGGCGAGAACGCGCCTTCGGCGACCGCCACGGCACTCGCGCACCGGTCCGGCGCAAGCGGTCCGCAATCGACCATGACGGACGGACTCGGCGTGAGCGAGGGCGTGGATGCCGCCGGCATTACAAAGCCGGCCGGGGGGACCTGGAAGGCCGCGACCGTCGCGACCCACGACGGACTCGGCGCCGGACTCGACCCAGCCGAAACCTGGAACGAGAGCGATACGGCCGCGACCTTGTCGGACCCCGTGAAGGTGACCCAACCGTGCATGGCCGTGCCTGGAATGGTGGCCGGCTGGCAGCGGATCTGCGACTCGGCCCCGGGCCACAGGAGACAGTCGAACGGATCGGGCTGCAGGACGATGCGAGCGACCGACAGCCCGAGCGGGGCCAAGGCCTCGTGGACCGCGGCGATCATCGCCGGGCACGGATCGGTGACCCAAGAGATCGTCGGGTCGAGCGTACACGCGTCGGCCTCTCCCGGCGGAGGTCGCGGTCGGTGTCGTCGATCCGCCCTGGACCTGTCTCCACAGCCCCGCGGTCGCGACGAGGACCACGATCACCGCGAGGCCAAGCGTGAGCGAGCCGAGACCGGACGGGGCCACGGGGCCGCACTGAGGCCCGCGCGGGCGAGGAGATGGCCGTTGTGCTCGAAGGGATCAAGTCGTCGAGCCGCTGCACGCGGGCGCGAAGGCGAGCATCGAACTCGGCGTCCGGGAACTCGTTTGTCGGATCAGCTGACATCGTCCACCACCATCAGCGTCGGCCGGAGTTGCTGGCGAGCTCGAAAGAGCCAGCTCGCAACCGTGCCACGTTGCACGCCGAAGGCGGCGGCAACCTCGTCCTGCGTGTAGCCATCGACCACCGTCAGGAGCAGGGCGGCGCGGACTTCCGGTTTCAGCTTCGAGAGGGACCGCCAGAGGTCCGGGTCGTTCGCGATGACCCACTGCGGCTGGTGCTCGCCGAGCGGAAGAAAGCCCCAGCGCTTCCGACGCCGCCGCTCGCTGATCGCGAGGTTGATCCCCACCGCGGCGAGCCACGGCCGGATGGGCCGTCCTTCCATGTCCGGCCGGTGCTCCAGGACGCGGAGAAACACCTGCTGCGCGAGATCCTCGGCCTCGACCGGATCCCCGACCACCAAGGTCAGGCGCCGAACCAGCCAGGCGTGGTGGTCCCGAAAGGCGCCGTCGAGGGCACTTGATCCGGCGATGGTCGGCAAGGCGATGCGGTCTGTGTCGATGGCCACATCTCCAGCACGCTCGTGACCCAGTGACTGTTGCATTTGGCTGGCGCCGGGGTGCCGTTCGATCCAGGGGTGATCCGCTACGGTCGCATGGCGCATCGCAATGCCACCAGCTCGTCTGCTACTACGGGCTGCTCCGAGGATCGGTGGCGACGTACTCGCCGAGGGGATTGAAGATGACGTCGGCGGCCTGTGCCGTGCCGCTCGGGCCGATGATCTTGACGGTCATCGCGGTACCTGCGCCGTTCGATATCACGGCCCGCGAGCCAGGTGGAGCGGGGATGATCTTGGCGGCGGCCGCGACGAGGGCGACGCACTCCGATTCCTCTGCCGGGATCGGACCGCAGTCGACGGAGATCGAGTACGGCGCCCCCGACGGAGGGGTGAGCTGAACGCTCGGGTTGGAGCAGGCCGCGAGAACCGCGGCCAGTGGGAGCAGCAGTGCCGCGGCCTGGAGCTTCATGCCACAGCGCATCATGCACCCAGGGCGCACCCGTCCTCCATCGCCCATCGAGAAACGGGTCCTACGCATCGCTTGGCGTGCGGGAATGTCACTCGAAGCCAATGACTTGACGGAGCACATCGGTGCGGCTCGTGTCCTCAATCGCCTTCCATGTCGCCCGGACGTCCCGACAACCGATGGCCAGTTCGCCGTCCGGCCAGAGGAGGAATCGAACCTCGAGTGATCCGTCGGTCATGCGTTCGACCTCGTGGACGAGGAACTCCGTCCGGGGGTCCGTGAGGATGGCCTCGGCGAGTCGCGGCGAGGGCTCGAGCAGTCGCGCCTCGGCGAAGACAAGGTCGAGCTTTCCATAGCCCGTCTGGACATCGCCGTTCAGGAGTCGCAGGGAGATGCGCCTGTTCGGCGCGTCGATCTCAGCTCGATCCACCTTCGCGTCGTCGACCGCCAGATGCCGCCTGGTCGGCGTTGCGAACGCGAGGATGTGCTCCGGGAGCCGCCCGGCCACGGAGCGGAGATAGGCCGCATACGCCGCGGTCGGGTCGTCGGCCGCTGAGTCGCGGTCATCGCCGTGCTGCCAGGCGCGAGTGAAGAAGCGCATCTGCGGAGCCTATGACCTCGCGACGAGTGCCGTGCGAGCGTCGCGCTCGGCGTGTGGGAATCTCACCCGGTGGCGCAAGGGAGTCAGCCGGAGCATCCGCCTTCGTAGTCGGTGTTCGGTGGCCCAGCCAAGGTAGCTCCCGGCGCCAGGTCGAGTGCGAAGACCGCAGGAGCGATGCTTGTCCGCCGGATCGTGATCGTGAACGAAGTGCGGAGGAGCGCCGCCGTGGCGTACAGGTGGCAGTCAGGTCCGGGCCCGACGAGCTCGATCGTGCCGCCATATGGCGTCGTCGGAAGGTCGAGGAGCACCCTCCGCGCCCCCGCCGGAATGAGCCAGGGGTAACCGGCGCGGTCGGTCGTAATGCTGAGGAGCATCGGCTGATCGGCGTTGACGACGTCGACCTTCCAGCGCGTCGTCGGCTCGGGTGCGAGGGTCAGCTCCGGGGTGAGGCTCACGTTGGGCGACGGAGCCGTGGCCGGTGGCGGTGTCTGGGTAAGAAACGGCGTCGGTGATGATTGTGGGAGTGGCGACGCACAGCCTGCCGCAGTCAGGACGCAGAGAACAAGTGTGAACTTCATGGCCACCCCCAGGGCGATCAGTCCAGAGACGGGCCGGGCGGGTAGGTCGTGATGACGCGGTCTCGGTGATGCATGAGCGGCTCGCTTGGCGTTTCGGAATGTCATCCGTCGGAAGGCCCGAGCGGCTCAGCCGTAGGCGACGACGGTTGGGACGCCCGTCGTCTGGTTCACCTCGATCAAGAAGTGCGACTGATAGGGCTGTCCAGGGGACGGTTCGTTCACCGTCGCGTCGACCTGCACAAGCCAAACGACCTGCCCTTGGTTGGGTCCGTCTCGCATCCCCGTCGTCGACGTGCTGCTCGAGGTGAGGTCCGTGAGCGTGGCGCCGACAAAGCAGGATCGGAAGAGGGCAACGGCAGTCTGCTCGGCCACCGCGGAGGTCACCGGGCCAGGCGCGTACGAGAACGCGATGGGCGCCGGCGTACGGCCGTAGGGCTGACAGGAGATCGCGGCGGGCGTCGGGCTCGGTGCGCTCGTACACCCCAGCACCAGGGCCAGCGGAAGGAAAAGCCAGAATTGACGCATCCCACCACCGCGGCGCGACACCCTCGACCACCTGCGGTTCATCGGTTCAGGACAGTCCGGGACACCAACAACCAGCCTGAGGCGGCACGGAGGCGAAGGTCAAGTGCCATCTGAGGCCCTCGCTTGGTGTTTCGGAATGTCACCCGCTGGGACTTGGGGTTGGCCCAAGCCCGGCCTTGGGCGCGCCGCCGTCGGTCAGCTCTTCCTGGCCGATCCACGTGCCGGCTGCGTCGGCATAGATCGCTTCCCGCCACTCGCCGGCCGCATAGCCGGAACCGGCATCCCAGGTGATCGAGAGGCTCACCCGCCAGAGTGCGACGTCCGTGGCTTCGATCGCGCTGGCACAGGTGACCGCCGTCGGTCCGGCGAGGACCTCACCCCACCACCGGTCGATCGTCACCTTGCGCTCGCCTGGGCTGCGTGGGAAACAGGCGTAGAAGGTGGATTGGTTGCTCTTCTGCGTGTCCTGGTCGATGTAGTCGACGATCGTCCTGAGCACCTTGCCGGCCTCGGCGGGGACGAGCGGCGGCGCGTGCGACGTGAAGCGGATCGACCGGGCAAGTGCGTCGACCTGGGCATCGAGCGCCGACACACCGGGAGCCCGCACGACCGCGCTGATACCCACCAACTGCTGGACGGCATCGGGAACGCGATGCCCCAATTGCGGATCTCGTCGACCCCCGGATATCCAGGCTGCGAGGAGGTCCGTGCGGGCATACCGTCGATCGTCGTCGACCACTCGGCGCGCGGGTCGAAGATCGACTGCCGTCCGTTGGAGCCGCCGACGTCGATGTGCACACCGCCGAGGGGTACTGGGATCTGCTCCAGGCAGTTCACATCTGCGGGCACGCCGCAGCTGTCGAGCGGGTAGTTCGCCAGGACCGCGCTGATATAGCCGCCACCGAGCATGATGCCCGAGAACGAGATGACGGTGCGCCAGTCACTCGGATACTGGAACGTGAAGCCCGGGCCGCTCCCGGTCGCGAGGCTCGCCGTCGAGATCGGGATAGGTGTCTCCGGTGGCGTCGCGAGCGGGGTCGGCGCGAGCGATGGCGACGGGCTCGCGCACGCGGCAGCGCCAACGCGAACGCCGCGGTCATGACCAGGAGCCGCCCGATGCCAGCCAACCTCACTTCTCCACGGTACGTCCGGCAGTCTCACTCGGTGTTACGGAATGTCACGAGAATCGTCGAGATTCGGTCAGCCCGCCCCGCACACAAAGGCGATCCCGGTGATCGGTTCAACGCACAGCAGCATGTACGACCGATAGACCGGGCTGGTCTGGCCGGCCTCGATGACATCGCCACTGACGTTGACGACCCAGATCGGTGGGATGCCGGGTACGAGGATCGGCACGTCGACGTTGACGACCCTCGCCCCATCGCCGTGGGCCCGAGCGAAGTAGTCACGAGCGACTGTCCCCGAGCGGACCAGGCCGATACCCAGCCAGGAGACCACGAGGAGAATGACCAGCCATCGAGTCCGTCCGTGAATCCGCCGGATGACGGCGATGCCGACGAGGACGATGCCAACGAGAATCGCGACAGCGAGGAACTCCACCGGCCAGCCTCACATCGTGCGACGAGGATCGGACTCGCCACCCGGGACGTCAAGGACCTCCCGCGCCCGGGCGGGAGTGTCAGGCCCGGACCCTCGCTTGGCGTACCGGAATGTCACCTGAGGAGAACCGAGGTTCCTACGAGTGGCCCGATCGACCCGCCGTTCAACAGAGGTATGGCTTTCCCCACCAATCGGGGAGGCCGGTCCCCTGGTCGATGCTGCCGTCCTTGTTGATCAGGATCCACACGGGCGGACCGACCCGCTCACCGGTACGGACATAGAATCTCCCGAAGCACGGACGCGCTCGGGTCCGCCCCAGAGCGGTCGAGCAGCACCAGGTGGGAGCCGATGGGCATCGAGTAACACCCGGCACCCGAGGTCCCGCTCGAGTAGTCGCTGCCGGGGTCCCTGATCCGGCCATCGACGACCACGGCGTCCCAGACCTGGGTCGGCGAGTTGTTTCGGACGTAGAGGACGACCCACGCGGCGTCTGGCGCGGTCGGGCTGCCGGCCGCGGTCGGGCCGGACGACGGCGCGGGGGGTGCCTTGAACGTGAGGTCGGCGGACCAGACGCGAAGGCAGCCCCCTTCGGGGGACGCCTCCTGGAAGAGGTACATCCCGGCGCTCGGCACTGGGAGGTCGTGCGTCCCAGAGTCGACGTTGGCGGCCACGAAAATGTTCGGCGGGATCGGGTCGACCCCCTGGCGGAAACCGACCGGGATGAAGGCCATGAAGAACAGGCAGTCGGTGTTGGGCCCATCAGTCGTGTGCCAGGCGACAGAGTAGATCCCGGCGGCGAGCTGGGCAGGGGCGGTGGTCAGGGAGGTCGCCGTCTTCGTGAAGTGGGTCGATGGGACCTCAGACGGCAACGTCGGGGTCGGAGCCGGTACGTTGGAGCCGCAGGCGACCAGGAGCGCCGCCATCAGGAGCGCCGCGGGCAGCAGCGATCGTCTTGCTCGCGGGGCAGCGATGTTTAGAGCCGGAGGCGCGAGATAGCCCAGCTTGCGGCACATAGTCGCCGAGCCCATGTGGGCAATCTATCCGCCGGGCCGGGGCCCGCCAAGTGCTGTCCGGCAGGAGGCGCGTGCCTCGCTTGGCCTGTTCGGAGCCTCGCGACCTCACCGCCCAGGTGGGAGGTTCTCGCCTCGCTTGGCGTTCACCAATGTCACCCGGCTCCGAGGATGGTCCATGGGCCGCAGATTGACTAGCCATTCACGACCGGCCACGCTAACGACATGAAGGACAAGTCCCACAAGGGTCAGAGACACAAGGGCTGCGGCCTGTGCGATGTCGAGAAGCGCGCTGGAAACGGTGCGGAACGGCATCCGGCTCGGGATCGTCGGCGGGTCGCATTCGGTCCGGCGATCTCGGCCGCCCAGGATCGCCTTGGAGCAGAGGTCACGAACTAGTCGGCTCGCTTGGCGTGGGGGAATGTCACCCACTGGCACCATGCTTCACGCTCGCGGATGTCACGGAAGGTCGGTCTGGAGGCCAGCAGCCGCCGCCTCTTCGTAGCTGGAGGGGTCGGAGATTACTTGCACCTGCTCAGAGACCATCCGCAGTACCGAGACCGTGTACGCAGGTCGATGGCTGAAAACATCGAAGCCCTGGGCGTTCCGAACGAGCGACCTCGTGACGTACAGACACTCACCGGATAGATCGAGCGGGACCAGTCCAGCAGGGCGATCGCGGGCGAGCGCCTCGATCACGGCCGCCAAGACGTCACCCGCCGATGCGTCGTGGTCGCCGTGCGGTCCAGCCTCGACACGGATGTCGATCCCAACAGGCGTGCTCCACGGTTCGAAGTCAGGAGCGACGGCCGCCCGCACGGCCGCCAGCAGGGTCCCGCGACGCGCCACCTGGTCGGCCGTCGTGGAACCCGGCCGAGTTGGTGGCCGACCTTCAACGCGGACCTCGACATGCCGGGGCGGTGCCGACGGCTCACCCGCGTCGCGGAGCGCGCGCCGGTCATCGTCGACGATCGCGACCCAGCGGTTCCGAACCTCCGCGGGCATGCGGACGTCGTACACGCTCGAAAGGGCCCTTCGAAACTTCGGTGACCTGAGCGCTTCGGCCTCGACGACGGCGATCGCATCGAACCCGCGGACCGATAGAAGGTCCTCGAGCGGTCCGGCACCGAGGTACTCGAGGACGTTGTCCGGGGCGCGGCTCACGATCTCGCGCAGGATCGGCCAGCCGAGGCGCGGAGCGTCGGTGAGCAGCGTCGTCAGGACGTCCCACGACCAATGGTTGGCCCCCGCCCATTGCGCCGATTGGGCGAGAAACCCCTCGATGATCGCTTCGCGTAGATCCCCATCGCTGGCGGGCGAATTCGCGTGAGAACCGGGCCGTTCCATGAGCGGGAGTGTATGGGGTCAAACCTCGCTTGGCGTTCGCCAATGTCACTCGCTTTGTTGGTCGTGATCGGGCGACGTCCGGGTCGCTCGGCGTTCGCGAAGTCATGAGCCCGCTATTTCGGGCGCCGCGTGAGGACGGACGGCAGCGACACGAGGAAGCCGGCCCCCGCAACAAAGAACCCCGCCTCGACACTCCAGTATTGGAGGCCTGCGGCGGCGACGAGGGCCATCATCACGCCGAAGAGCGTGACCTGGAGACCCAGAAGGGAGCACACGAGCCGGGTTGTCTCGTCCATCTCTTCCCTCCGAATCTCTGGAGCCCGACGCGCCGACAGTCGCTCGGCGCCTCATGCAGGGCAAGTGTCGAATGGCTCATAGCCTCGCTTACTCTCCGCCAATGTCACCCGCCCGCTTTCTTGTTTGCGGCGGGATGCTGCTGGCGATCTTGAGGGCGTCGCGAAATCCCTGTATCTGACGGTCCAAGGCGTCAAACGCCGGTTGGGGCTGATTCGACGGGTTCGCAGTGACGGATTGGAGGGCCTCGAGGTAGACGAGGAGGAGGGTTCGAGCCTGACTCGCGCCTGGCTCATCGGTCGTCAGGGCTTGTGCCTCTGACCGCAGCTCCTCGCATCTCCGGCGCAGACGCGACGTGTCTGCGTCTCGGTTGTATTGGTTCAACGCGCGCCCGATTGCCAAGTCGAGTCCATAGAGCTGGGCAACGGATCGTCCGCCGCTCCCCCAAGGGAAGCCCTTTCGGAGAACCCAGCGGTACCACCAACGAACGGGCGGCAGCCAGAAGATAAAGGCTGCGACCCATGCCGTCGAGACCAGGCCCGCGACGAGGAATGGAACATCGGAAAAGGAGACCCACGCAACGAGTACCCAGATGCTGAGCGGGACGGTCCAGCTCGCTATGTCCAGCCAGGCAATGCCGTCGGAGCGCCAGATGATCGCGCCGAACGCGCCCATGCCGAGAGCCAGGAGCACGCCGCCAGCGGTACCGTGAAACACGCCGGTGATGGTCAGGACAGCCACCAGCGCGATCATCATTGCTCGGCTCGCGGGAACCCAAGACGCCGGCCAACGCGCAGGATCAAGCTTCATCACAACCGACGTTAACAGTCCCGTACAGGCGCAACGCCGAGCTTGCTTGGCGTGCTGTCACCCGATCGTCAGGACCCGACGTGGATTCACGACAGTCAACTGCTCGATCTCGGCGTCCGAAACGCCCCGCTCGCGGAGCCGTGGCAGGAACGTGTCCTGGAGATAGGTGTAGCCGTTGCCCTCGTAGTGGTGGAGCTGCTGGTTGTGGCAGACGTCCTGGCTCAGGAGGACGCGATCCGCGTGGCCGCGTGACAGGAGCTCGAGCAGCAGGTCGATGACGCGCGGCTCGCCGTGGCGTTCCTGCGGCGTGAACGACATCCCGAGGAAGTCGAACTCGATGCTGGCCCCGCGGCGGATGATCTCGAGGTAGTGGTCGAGGCGGGGGTACGAGTCGGCATGGCCGATGACAACCCGCGCTGGATCGGCGCCCTCGGCTTCGAAGACCGTCAGCTGGGCCAGGCCGACATCGCTCATGACGCCGTGGGTCGTGATCGCGAGGCCGGTCCGTCGGGACGCCCGGGCCACGGCCCGATGGACCCGCTCCTCGAGGGCGGAGAGCCACGGCTTGTCGGTCCCGATCTCGCCGATGATCCCGGGGTGGACGCGGTCATCGAGGCCCTCGACGGCGATGCCGTCCTCGATCTCGGCCACGAGCTCGTCGGCGAGCGACTCGACCGAGCGCCGATCGATCACGGCCTCGGTTGGGTAGTACGCCCCCCGATACCAGCCGCAGCCCATGACGATGTGGAGCCCGCTCGATCTCGCCATCCCGACGAGCCAGGCCGGATCGCGGCCGATCGATTGGAGGGTCACGTCAACGAGCGCGGTACCGCCCGCGGCGCGATAGCGCTCGAGCTCGGCCGCGATGACCGGCTCGTCGGCGGTCAGCTCCCAGTAGTCCCAGCGGCCGGGGATCTGCCAGAGCGTGCAGGCGGTGTGCTCGTGCGGGAGCGTGAATCCAAGGGCGGACGGTTCGATCGGCCCGAGGACGGTCTGGACGTGCTGAGCGCCCGATTGCGACATCGCGCCGGAGTCTACGCCGCCGAACCGGGCTCGCGGGAAGGGCCGGGCGGACCGAGGACGGAGTACGGACGAGCCTCGACGGCAGGGACCGTCGGACGCTCGGGCTCGGCGCCGGCCGCGAGGAGCAGCCGCAGGACCTCGATTGCGTCTCGCTCGGCATCCGCACGACGGAACGTGCCGCCCTGCTCGGCGCGCGCGAGGAGCATCCCGTCGAGCAGTGCCACGTACCCGCGAGCGAGCGCCCCGGCGTCGATCCAACGCGGCAGCTCGCCGCGCGCGATCCCCTCCTCGAGGAGAAACGTGCCGGCCATCACGAGCTGTTCGCGGCGGCGGCGGAGCATCTCGCGAGCCGCCGGTTCGGCCTCCGCCTGGGCCCATGCCTGGACGAGGAAGTCGGCATTGCCGGGGCCGGCCTCGCTCTCCTCGGTGCTGTCGAAGAAGAACCCGACGGCGATCGCCAGGCGCTCCGCGAGCGACGCGCCGCGGGCCAGTCTGGCCGCCAGCTCGCCAAGGCCGCGCCCGGACGCGAGGTCGCAGGTCGCCAGGAACAGGTCGTCCTTGCCCTTGAAGTAGGTGTAGATCGCGCCGACGGACAGGCCGCTCTGGCGGACGACGTCCTGCATCGTCGCGCCGTGGAACCCGCGCTCGCCGAACACCTGGAGCGCGGCGGCCACGATCCGTTCCCGGACCTCGGCCTCGTGGGCCGGCGTTATGCGCGGCATCGACGGCCCGACCGAGCCTGACCTGGGAGGTACGACGACATGGCGAACATGACTTCCCCATAGTAGACGCCACTTCGGGCCACATGCAACACGCGTCGTTTGACACGGAGAATGTTCATTCTCTATCGTTGCCGGCGTCGCCAACGTCTCACGGAGCCCGCCGGCACCGTCCACGCCAGGAAGGATCTCGATGTTCAGCCGCTGGGGTGCGTTCGTCTATCGACGGCGCCGAATCGTCCTCCTCGTCATGCTCGCCCTCGCCGCGGTCGCGGCACCGCTCGCGGCCGGAACCTCCAGTCAGCTGTCCTCGGGCGGCTGGCTCGACAAGAACTCGGAGTCGGCCACGGTCGCATCCCGCCTCGAATCCGAGTTCGGTGGCGGCCGCTCGTCGTTCATCGCCCTCTTCCGGGCCGACACCCCCGGCGCGGACGCCAAGGGCGATGCCTTCCAGGCGGCGATCGCGACGACGCTCGCGGCCGTCAAGACCGACCCCCGGGTCACCGGCACGACCGGCTATGCCGAGACGCGCGACGATCGCTTCATCAGCGTCGCGGCGACGCCGCCTACGTCGTGATCGGGTTGAACATGACCGATGATGCCTCGGTTGCGGTCGTCGACTCGATCCAGGCCGAGCTTGCGCCACCGGCCGGCTACTCGGTCGCTATGACGGGCTTCGGGCCGATCCAGAAGGACTCCGCGGCGCTGTCGGAGAAGGACCTCCAGCGCGCCGAAACGGTATCCCTGCCGATCGCCGCGCTCGTCCTGATCCTCGTCTTCTCCTCGCTCGTCGCGGCCGGCATGCCGCTGGTCGTCGCCGGCCTCGCGATCCCGACGTCGCTCGCCATCATCTACCTCCTGGCCCGCCAGACCGAGATGAGCATCTACGTCCTCAACATCGCGACGATGCTCGGCCTCGCCCTGGCCATCGACTACTCGCTGTTCATCGCGAGCCGGTTCCGCGAGGAGCTGCGCCGCGGCCGACGGCGGGCAGGCGGTGAACATCGCCGTCGGGACGGCCGGCAAGGCGGTCCTGTTCTCGGGCATCGCCGTGGCCATCGGCCTGTCGGGCCTGCTCTGGTTCCGGGTCGGCGCGCTGAGCTCGATCGGGCTCGGCGGCGCCGTGGTCGGTCCTCTGCTCGGTGCCCTTCGCGCCTGACCTTCCTGCCGGCGCTGCTCGGCGTCCTCGGCCCGCGGTCAACGCGCTGTCGGTCGGTGGGCTCACTCGCGCCGCGCTCCGCGGCAACGGGAGCGGCGACCGTGGCGCCGCGCGCCGCGGCAGTCGCGCTGGGAGCGGGTCGCGCACGGCGTCATGCGCCGCCCGTTCGCCGTGCTGGTGCCCGGTGCTCCTGGCGCTCTTCGTGGCCGGCTCGCCGTTCTTCCGGCTCCAGCAGGGCGTGCCGGACGCCAGCATCTTACCGGCCGGCCTGTCGAGCCGCGACGCCTGGGTCGCCCTGATAGACGAGTTCCAGCCGGGCGAGACCTCGCCGATCGACGGTACTCGCCGACACGTCAGGCTCGCCGACCGACCAGGCCACGATCCAGGCGCGTCATGGACTATACGACGGCCCTGGAGGAGGTCGACGGCATCACGCGCGTCGAGGGGCCGTTCAGCCTGTCCGACCCGTCGACCGGTGCGGCGATGTCGGCGGCCCAGGTCGCGCAGCTCTACGCCGCACCGGCGGGTTCGCTGCCGCCCCAGCTCTCCGCGGCGGTCACCGAGCTCCGCAACGCCTACATCCGCGGACGGGGTGGTCAAGCTCAACGCGATCAGCCCGCTCGAGCCGGCCCAGCCCGAGGGAACGGCCGTCGTGCCCGCGCGTTCGCGCGGTCGCGGCGCCGGCCGGCATCTCGAAGATCCAGGTCGGCGGCGTCGCCGCGATCGCCGATGACTTCCTCTCCAGCCAGGCCGACCGCCTGCCGCTGGGCCGTCGGGACCACGCTCCTCGCCTCGGCGCATCATCCTGTTCCTCCTCTTCGGATCGCTCGCGATCCCGATCAAGGCGGTGGTGATGACGCTGCTGTCGCTGTCGGCCAGCTTCGGTGCCCTCGTCTGGATCTTCCAGGAGGGCAACCTCCACGAGATCCTCAACTTCTCGCCGATCGGGTTCACCGATCGCGGGCAACCCGATCATCATGTTCGCGGTCCTCATCGGGCTGTCGATGGACTACGAGGTCCTCCTGCTGTCGCGAATCCAGGAGTCGTACCGGCGGACCGGCGACAACACCGCCGCCGTGGCCGAGGGCCTGTCGCGGACGGCCGGCGTCATCACCGGCGCGGCGATGATCATGGTCGTGCGTGTTCTCGTCCTTCGCCCTCGCCGACGTCATCACGATCAAGAGCATCGGCGTCGGCATGGCGATCGCCGTCTTCGTCGACGCGACCGTGATCCGGGTCCTGCTCGTGCCCGCCACGATGCGCCTGCTGGGCGAGCTGGAACTGGTGGGCGCCCGGTATCCTCGGGCGGTTGGCGGAGCGGCTCGGGTTCAGCCACGTCGAGGACGACGAGGTCGCGATTCCCGGGCCGGCACCGATCGCGTCCTGAGGGAGGTCGAGGGATGACGATGGACAGCAACTCCACGCCGGGGAGCGGTGGGTCGTCGGGCAGCCCGACGCCGGTGAGCGGCACGGTCCACGTGTACGGCTGGCAGTGGGGGCGGGACGAGGATCGGCGGCCCGGGCTGCCATGGATCGGCGTGTTCCTTGTGGTCTTCGGGGGCCTGCTGATCGTGCAGAACGCGCTCCCCGACTATCGCAACCTGGGGAACATCTTCGTCCTCGCGATCGGGCTCGCGTTCCTGGTCGTCTGGCTGGTCCGGCGCGGGACCGCGGCCCTGTATCTCGGGGCGTTCTTCACGGCGGCCGCCCTGCCGGGGATGTTCCGCGGACTCGGGTTCGACGTCGGTGCGGGCTGGGGCACGCTCTGCTTCGGCTTGGCGCTGCTCTTCATCGCCCTCGTCCGGGCATCGCGGAACGGCGGCTGGGGCTGGCAGGCCATCGGCGGCGCCGCGCTCGTGCTCCTCGCGTCATCCGAGATCGCGGTCCCCGATGTCTCGAGCCTTGTCATGCCGGCCCTGCTGGTGGTGCTGGGCCTGATCCTGTTGCTCCGCGGACGGCGCTAGGGATCGTCGCTCGGGTCAGGTGCTCCGGGCTCACGGAACTCGGCCGGGAGGCCGCTTGCAGCGAGCCTCGCGAGGACGACGGGCAGCTCCAGGAGGGAGTCGATCGTGGCGGCGCCGGCGGGCACGCCGTCGAGGGCCTGGAGATACGCCCACGGGCCGCGGCGAACGAAGATCGCGCACATCCCGGCGGCCAGGGCGGGACCGATATCGTTGTCGATCCGGTCACCGACGTAGGCGATGGCGGTCGGGGGCAGGCGCAGCTCCTCGCTGATCCGCTCGAAGAAGGCGAGGTCCGGCTTCTCTACGCCGAGCCCGGCCGAGGATGCGACGAGGTCGAGCGGCACCCCGAGCGATGCGATGACGCGCTCCGTCTCAAGCGGCTGGTTACCGGCCACCCCGACCAGGTAGCCGGCAGCGCGGAGTGCCGCGAAGGCCGGCAGGGCATCGGGATAGAGGTCGTCCGCCATGACCCACGGAGAGCCACCCGCCTCACGGCGTCGCCGGCTCTCGGCAGCCATGTCGAGGCCGGGACGCAGGACCTCGAAGACCCCGCGGTGCTCCTGGCCGCGGGCGATCACCCCGCCCAGCACGGCGAACAGCGTCAGGCGCGGGATGCCGAGCCAGTCCGCCCACTCGCTCCAGGGGCGAGTCTCGTCGACGAGGGTCTCGCCGACGTCGAACACCACCGCGCGGATTGGACCCGGGTTCGACGGTGGCGGGGCTTTGGAGGCACCCGCCGGCTGGGACGTGTCCTCCGTCGGGTTCCCGGCAGGGTCCGGCGTCACTGAAATCGCGGGCGTCGAGCCGGCCATCGCCGCTCCCGTCGCGGCGTCGACCGCGTTCGTCACCACGTCCGCGATCGTCGTGAGCTCCGCCTCCGTCACGACGAACGGCGGACCGAGGAGGATCGCGTCGCCATCGGTGCCGTCCGCGAGGCCGGTGCCCGAATACACGAGGACGCCGGCCGCGCGTGCGCCGCGCACGATCGCCTCGGTGACCCTGGCGGACCGCGGGAAAGGTGCCCTCGTCTCCCGGTCCATCGACCGCTTCGACGCCCACCATCAGGCCCCGGCCGCGGATCTCACCGACGTGCGGGTGTTCGTCGAGACGAGCGCGCAGCAGGTCCTGGAGCAGGGCCCCCTTGGCCGCACTCTCGGCCACGAGCCCCTCGGTCTCGAGGATGCGCAGAACCTCGCCCGCGACAGCCGCGCCGACCGCATGGTGGGAGTACGTGAACCCGTGGGTAAAGCCGCCGGCCTCGAGGATCGCGTCGTGGATCCGGCCCGACGCGGCAACGAAACCGAACGGCCAGTAGCCCGAGGTCGCACCCTTCGCCGCCACGAGGAGGTCGGGCCGTGTGCCCCAGTGATCGACGCCGAACCAGCGACCCGTCCGCCCGAACCCGGTCATGACCTCATCGGCGACCACGAGGACGCCGTGCCGCCGGCAGACCTCCGCAACGGCGGCCCAGTAGCCCTCGGGGGGAACCGCCGCGGCCAGGCTCGCGCCGACGATGGGCTCGGCCACGAACGCGGCGACGGTCCCCGGTCCGGCCGCGACGATGGCGCGCTCGAGCTCGTCGGCCAGCTCCTCGGCGTCGCCGAGCGCGTTGGCACCGCTCAAGCCCGCGCGATACGGGTACGCCGCGGAAACGTGCCGGAACCGTCCGAGCCAGCCTTCATAGGGACGGCGGAGTGGCTTGCGGCCCGAGAGGTCCAGCGCTCCGAGCGTGTTCCCGTGATAGCTGGACCACCGCGCGAAGACGATCCAGCGATCCTTCTCGCCCCGGGCGAGGTGGTATGTGCGAGCCATCTTCAGGGCCGTCTCGATGGCCTCCGAACCGCCGCTGACCGGGTACAGATACGGATCATCGACTGGAAGATGTGGGGCCACTGCGGCCGCGTAGGCCTCGAGCGGCGCCGACGTGAAGGCGCTGCCATGCGCATAGGCGAGACGTCCCGCCTGGGCCGCCATGACATCCGCGACGGTCTGCCTGCCGTGCCCGACGTTGACCACGACGGCGCCGCCGGCCGCGTCGAGATAGGCCTTGCCCTCCGAGTCCCAGATCGTGCTGCGTTCGGCCCGGGCCGCGACCGGCGGCGACGGGTCGAGCGATCGCCTGAAGACATGGGAGGTCACGGCACGGATTGTAGTCGGCGGGTCGCCGCGGACGGGACCGCAGCCCCGGCGACGCGAGGCCGGCGGGAGGCGCGGGCCGGTCTGGACGCGCGCGGCGGCGAGCGCGGGCGCGGGGGGCGCGAGCTTGTTGTAGCCCGCGGGCCGCGCTCGAGCGGGACGAGCACACGAACGCGCATGCGGGGCGGGCCCTTCGGCGAACGCCCTGAGGCGTGGCACGGCGGCGGAGATGGCAGCGCCCTGGGGGAAGGGACCCAGGGCGTTGCCGGGACAGGCGATGGCTTGCGGATCGGCTGGGCGGTCCGCGGACGGAACGCGAGGGTCAGACGCGACCCTTCGGAACGGTATGGAAGTACGTCTTGTTGAAGACGATCTTGCCGAGATGCCAGAGGGCGTTCGGCTTCGGTGGTTTCGGCGGATGGTCGTAGTCGAAGCGGAGAAGGGTGCCCTTTCCATCGCCGATCTCGAAGAAGCACATGACGTTGCCTTCGTACGTCGCGTGCTTCCCGGCAGGCTTCCGGCCCTCGACCGCGGCCACGATGGCCTCGACGACCACGGGGGCCTCGAAGTGGGCGGTGGACCCTGCCTTCGAGAGTGGGAGGTCGGTCGCGTCGCCGAGGGCGAATACGTCTTCCCGGCCACCAACGCGGAGCGTGAAGCGGTCGGTCGGCAGCCACCCGCCGGGTGCCGGCGCGATGCCGGAGTCGATCAGGAACTGCTGGCCCTTGTGCGGCGGGACGAGGATCAGGAGGTCGTACGAGAGCTCCTCGCCCTCGAGCGACTGGACCACCTTCCGTTCGGGATCGATGGTCTCGACGTTGAAGAACGTGTGGAGCTCGATCCCCTTCTCCTCGAGGATCGGGGTCGCCATCTCCGAGACGGACTCGATGGTGAACGCGCGCCCGATCGGCGAACAGAAGTGGACCTCGGACTTGTCCCTGAGGCCGCGCTCGCGGAGCTCGGCCTCGATGAGGAACGAGACCTCGAGCGGGGCGGGCGGGCACTTGTACGGCATCGAGGCGATCCCGACGACGACCTTGCCGCCCTTGAACGCATCGAGGGCGTGCCGGAGTCGGAGCGCCGCTTCGGCCGTGTAGAAGTGGTGCGCCTGGGTCTCGAAGTGATCGATCGACTCGGGCAGGATCCGCGAACCCGTGGCCAGCACGAGCTGGTCGTAGGGCAGCGTGGTGCCGTCGTCGAGCACGACCGACTTCGCGACCTCATCGACCCGGGTCACTTCCGCGACCACGAGGCGGACGCGGTGATCAAGCAGCGACCGCTCGCGCTTCGAGAGCTTCGAGGCGCGCTCGCCGCCCATGGCGATGTACATGAAGCCGGGCTGGTAGACGTGGTTGCCACTGGCATCCACAACCGTCACCTCGACCTCGCCGTTGTCGATCCGGCGGCCGAGCCGCCGGGCCAGGAGGTTGGCGGTGAGGGTGCCTCCGACACCGCCACCCAGGATGAGGACGCGCTTCACGGCGGACCTATCGCATCTTCTCGACGAGGATCTCGTCGTAGCCGTCGCGGGTCGTAACGGACAGGAGCTTGTGGCCGGCCTTCTCGATCCACTTCGGGATGTCGATCTTGGAGCCCTTGTCGGAGGACAGGACGGCGAGGACGTCGCCAACCTGGGCTTCGCGGATGCCGCGGATCAGCTCCATCAGGGGGCCCGGACAGAAGCTGCCGCGGGCGTCGATCGTCCGGGTGATGTCTGGCTGGGTCTCGATCATCGGTGGTTCGTCCCTTCCATGGGCGCCGGCGAACCGGCGCCCGACCGTGACGGGCCAGGCCCGTCGTCTCAGATGAACAGCGACGCGGCGCCGTTGTTGAGGAGCTCGATGACGGTCGCGGCACCAACCGGCTCGCCGAGCTCGTCGATCATGTCCTCGCGCTTGAGCCCGAACATGTCCATGGTCATCTGGCAGGGCATGAGTTCGACGCCCATCGCAATCGCGGCCTCGAGGAGGTCCTTGGGGCTGGCGACCTGGTACTTCTTGGCGAGGGTGCCCATCATCCATGGCCCCATGCCCATGAAGTTCATCTTGGACAGCTTCCGGTGGCTGATTCCCGGTCGCTGCATGATCGACAGCATCTTCTGCATCCAGGTCTCGCCGGTGACTCGCTTGGAGTCCTTGACGAACGTCTGGAGACCCCAGAAGGTCAGGAACATCTTGGTGTTGACGCCGCTGGCGGCGGCGGTCGTGGCCAGGATCAGCGAGGCCCAGGTCTTCTCCAGGTCACCGCTGTAGCAGATCAGCACGAGGTCGCGGTTCTTGACCTCGTCCTCGGGGCTCGGTGCAGGCTCGGGCCGGGTCTGGGCGGCCGCCATGACCTGGCCGAGGACGTCGGGTGCCCCTTCGAGGAGTGGCTTGTCAGCAGTTAGCGTCATCGGATGACCTTCACTTCCGTCGGATGACGAAGCGGTAGACCGCTCCATCCGAGCTCTGATCCACGAGCTCGTTGCCCGTGGAGCGGCACCAGGCCGCGAAATCCTTGGTGGAGCCGGGGTCGGTGGCGAGCACCTCGATGAGGGCCCCCGCAGCCGCCGGCTTGATCGCCTGTGCCGTCTTGACGATCGGCATCGGGCAGGAGAGCCCTCGGGCGTCCACCCGAACCGCGATCTCGACCAGATCCATGATCAGAACTCCTTCTCCGACCGGCCCTCGCCGATCGGCACTACGGTCAAATGAAGACGAGCTGTCCCTCGCCGGCGTTGAGGTAGAAGGCGGTGACTCCTTCGACGCCATCGACGAGCGGGTCGAGGTCGGTTTCCTCGAGGCCCAGGAGGTCCATGGACAGCGAGCACGCCTGGATGTCGACGCTGCCGAGGTCCTTGGCCTGGCGAAGCGTCTCGGCCCAGCTGGCCTGCCCGGCCGTCCGAAGCGCGTCGACGTGGACGCGACCCTCCGGACCGGCCTCGGGAGCCAGGCCGTGGTCAGCGTCGATCCGCTCGCGGCGGAAGGCGTCGAGCGCCCAGTACTGGAGGAAGACGTTCACGGGCTTGCCGAGGGCTGCGGCACCGGCGGTGAGGACCGCGGCGGCCTGGAGCTTGTCGTCGGTGCCCGAGAAGAGGACCAGGTTGATCGGTTCGTCCATTGGAGACTCCCTTACCAGCGAGCGGTGGCGAGAAGACGGGCCCCCGGGCCGAACGGGCGGGCCGGCGCCGCGAGCCGGCCGAGCCGGCTGAAGCGGCGCTCGAGGACCTGGCGCATGACGCCGCAGGCGACCATGACTTCGGGATCGGAGAGGCTGTACCGGACCTCCCGGCCATCGCGCTCCGCCTCCACGAGTCCGGCTGTCCGCATCACGGCAAGGTGCTGTGAGACGTTTGGCTGGGTCGCCCCGACCGCGGCGGCCAGGCGACCGACCTCGCACGGCCCCATGGCGAGGACGTGGAGGATCTCGAGACGGCGCGGGCTGGCGAGGACCTTGAGTACCTCTGCCTGCAGGACCGTGATCTCATCCATGCCTGCAGCATGCGATGGATGCGCATGTGCGCATGAGTGCCGCCCAGCCCCATCGGGAGGGCCGATTGCGTACCCGGATGGGCCGCTCGGCCTGCCCCCGGGGGAGGTGTCGGCGGGTCAGCCGTCGGTGGGTCGATTTCCGGCGTGAGTTCCCGCAGCAATCCGTTCGGGGCTCGTCGAGCGCCATGGCTAGATCGTGCGGTTGGCGATCTCGATCTCGCGCCCCGTCCACGTGCGAAGGGCCGACAGGCGTCGTCGATCGAGGCGCTCGCAGGCCCAGTCCCAGTGGATCGAGACCACGTCGCCGGGGATGACATCGTCGACGAACCCGGCACCGTCGAGCCAGCCGCGGATCCGCTCGACCCGGGCCGGGGCGAGACGGAGCTTGCCCTCGGTCAGCTCGATCGGAACGGCCGATACGACGAGCCAATCGCCGTCTCGTTCGAGCACCCTGCCCCATCGGATCCGGCACGAATCCATGATCTCGAGGACGTGATCGGTCGCCCCGGTTCGCATCAGGCCCAGCCGGGGAAAGACATCCAGGACATGGAACGCGTGGACCGGGACGGCTCCTGCCTCGGGCTTGGTGGCCAGCCACTGCCAGCCGTCGCCTCGCAGCCGCGGCCGGAACCGCCGCTCCAGGGATGGCCCAAGCCGCGACGCCGGGACGCCTGCGAGGAGTCCATTGCCGAGCCAGTACGCCTCGACGACGCGCTCATCGAGCGGATCCGCGATGCCGTTCGACCGGGCGATGAGCTCGAGATACGGGAAGGCCCCTTCGAACTGCCGAGCGAGCGCCCGGAGCGCGGCGTCCTCCTCGCCGGCCGTCGCCTGCTCGAACAGCTCCTGGACCTCCTCGGGTCCGCAATACCCCAGGCGGTTCGGTCCGTACGCATAGCGGGCGAATCGAATCGGACCGGGGACCTGGCGGAGCGGGCGGTCGAGGACCGCGGGCGGGGACGTGATGGCGGACATCATCAGGTGATCGTGACCCGGCAGGTCGGCGGCCGGCCGGATCGACCCTCTCAAACCGACGCGACGGGCGACCGGCCGGCCGAGCGGACGGCGTACACCACCAGGAGGACCGCCGCGACCCCGATCAGCATCTGGCCGGCCAGGACCGGGGCACCCGGCAGGACGCCCTTCTGGAGTGCCTGCAGAACGGCCGTGATCGGGGCACCGACGACGAGGATCGCGGTCACCAGGCTCGCCGGCGCCCGCTTGAGGGCCGCGAACCAGGTCGCGACGTAGGCGCTCAGGAGAAGCCCGGTTCCAAGGGCCCAGGTCCACTGTGCGGCCGAGAGGAGCGCGATCGACCCGAACTTCCCGGAGATGATGAGGTAGCCGAACAGGACGATGAGGCCGATACCCAACCGGCCCGCACCGACGACCTGCGACGGAACCGACTTGAGAAGGCGCCGAGCCAGGACCACCTCGACGGCCCAGAGCAGCGTGGCGGCCGCGATCATGGTCTCGCCGCTACCCCATCGCACGCCGGCCGGCGGGATCACGAGGTACTGGCCCCCGAGGAGGACGGCCAGCGCCCCGAGTTGGGCAAGCCCCAGGCGCTCGCCGAGGAACGGCACGGCAAGGATCGCCACCCAGATGAAGAGGGTCTTCTGGATGAAGGCGGCGGACGGGGCGCTGGCCATGGCAAGGCCGGTGAAGAAGAGGACGAACGGGATGCTGCCGCCGATGACCCCGATGACGGCCAGCCGGATCCACGAGGTGCGGTCCATGGCCCGGACGTCCGCGGGGCGAACGGTGATGGCGGCAAGTCCGACGAGCACCAGCGCGGCGACGGCGTTCTTGAGCGTCGTGAAGACCGCGGCGTCCGGCAGCTGCTTCACGGCGAATCCATTGATGAAGATCGACACGCCGCTGATCAGCGCCGTCGCCACTGCGAGGCCCACGCCCCAGCGGAGCGAATCCGGGACGCGCCGTGATCGGACGGCGGTTCGTTCGGTGGCGCGAATCATCGGGGTCCTCCAATTCCTGCCGCGGCATCGGCCTCGGCCTGCTCAAGGGCGATCGCTTCCAAGAGCGTCGCGCGGATCAATTCGGCCTCTGCCGGGTCAAGACGCTCGACGATCGTCCCAGCCGCCACGAAGACCTGGTCGCCGACGACGACGTCAGGGATCAGGAGCGTGGAGGCACGGCGAAGCCGGCCCTCCTGGTCGACAGTCGCGCCGAGGGCATCGACCGTAGTGACGGTGCCCGGGAACCCGATGCACATGCTCAGGCTCTCCGGCTTCTTGGAATCCGGGTCATGCGGACAGCGTCCGGCGTCGGGCCCGGCCGGTGGAGTGCCGCGGGTCACCGTGGGTCGGTCCGACCGGCCCCCGAACTGGGGGCGGTTCGTCCCACTCGAGCTCTACGGATTCGGCATGCGCCGCTGAGAGCCCGGGGCCTCCGCAGGACGGGCAGGCAGGCTCGGGCTCCGGCGTCAGGAACGTGCCCGCGCAGATCGCGCAGAGGTATGTGGTTGGCACCCGCACGATGGTGACCGCGTCGAGACCGAGCGACGGCCCGGCCGCGACAAGATGCGCGCGGAACGCCGCCTCGAAGGCATCCGGATCTCCGTGACCACCGCTCACCAGGACCCGAACCCGGGCAGGATCCAGGCGCCGAACGCGGATCTCGTCGGCGACCGCGATCGCCACGCCATGCTCGTGCATGTTCAGGCACCCACGCCCAGCAGCTCGCGGCCGGGCGACACAGGTTGCGCAGGGAATGCCGGACCGGCATCGAGGACGGCCGATCCAGGGTCGGCGAGCTCCATGCAGACCAGCCGAGTTGCCACCTCGACGGCGGCCTCGACGAACCCGGTCAGCTCGAGCCCGATCGAGATCGCCTCCGGCTGGATTCCGATCAGCGTCAGGCGTGCCGGCATGCTGCCGGTGAGGCGTGCCGCCGCCACGAGATCACCGACGCCGATCTGGTGCGGCGAGACGTGTCCGGACAGGGCCGCCTGCACCGCGTCGTCGCGCAAGATCGTCACGGTCCCGGGTGGCCGACCGAGGTTGACGGCGTCGACCATGACCAGCTGATCGGCCTCGCCGATCATCGGCAGCAGGTCGAGGCCCAGGGTTCCCCCGTCGACCACGCGGGTTCCTTCCGGAAGGTGGAGCTCGCCCGCGGCCTGGGCCGACGCGATCCGCTGGATGACGGCCACCCCGACGCCCTCGTCGCGAAGCAGGATGTTGCCGATTCCGAGGACGAGCGGGCACCGCGGACGAATCATTCGGCCTCCTCCTGGATTTCCATCCCGCCGTCGCGTGCCTCGTCGATCTCGCGCCGGGTCACGAACTTGTACCCGGAGAAGATCGAACCCAGCAGCCCGTTGCGCTCGATGTGGTCGACCAGGAGCGCGCTGTAGACGTGGTGGACCATGAAGGCCAGCGTCGCCCACATGATCAGGTGATGGATGAGCCGAACGCCCTGGAGCCCGAAGAGGACACTCGGCACCCAGCCGAACAAGCTGGCCCACGGCTCCGTCCCGTGCGCGCCGATGAGGGCGAACCCGGTCAGGGTCTGGAGCAGGAACAGGAAGAACACGACGAGGTAGGTGCCCGCGGCCAAGGCATTGTGGCCGAGCACGCGCGGCGCATGCGGGCTCAGGAAGAGGTACCAGGCCGTCTGGCGCCGCGCCTCCCGCCGCTGGCCCGCCGTGACCGGTACGAACGCCGTCCATCGAGCAAACCGGTTCCCGGCGAACAGCCAGTAGGTCCGGAGGATCCCCGACGACAGGAAGACAAACGCGGAGACGATGTGGAGGAACCGCATGACGGTCATCACCGAGCCGCCCGGGGCGATGAGGAACGGGTCCGCGATGTACCCGCCGGTGACCGACAGGACGACGATGCTGGCGACCGTCACCCAGTGTGTGAGGCGGACCGGGATCTGCCAGACATAGATCCGGACCCGCTGGTCCGCCACGGGCCGAATGACGAGTGGCCGGGGGGAGGGCGGCGCGGCGGAGGTGCCGCGGCGGCGTCCGAGCGTGGGGTCGACCACGGACATGGTCCCGGCCCTCAGACGACGCGGATCTCGACCGACGTCCCGCCGGTCGGATCGAAGACATGGACGGCACAGGCCATGCACGGGTCGAACGAGTGGACCGTCCGAAGAATCTCGACGGGCTTGGCTGGATCGGCGACGGGTGTCCCGATCAACGCTTCCTCCCACGCTCCGCGACGGCCCTGCTGGTCGCGCGGCGAGCCGTTCCAGGTCGACGGCACGACGAGCTGGTAGTTCTCGATCTTCTGATCCTTGATCACGATCCAGTGCCCGAGCGCGCCGCGCGGGGCTTCCTCCATGCCCCACCCTCGCGCATCTGCCGGCCAGCTCGCGGGATCCCACTTCGTCACGTCGGCGACGGCCAGGTCACCGCTCTTGAGGTTGGCCTCGAGATCTGCGAGCCAGACGGGCAGTCGGGCCGCCAGAAGCTGCGTCTCGATGGCCCGGGCCGCGATGCGACCGAGCGTCGAGAAGAGCGCGGCCGGGCCGACTCCGAGGGCACCCAGCACACCGTCGACGGCGGGCTTGACGTCCTTGTGTCCGCTCCCGTAGGCGACGAGCATGCGGGCCAGGGGGCCGACCTCCATGGGCTGGTCCTCATATCGAGGCGCCTTGAGCCAGCTGTACTTGTCGTGACCCTCGAGCGTCTCGAACGGTGGCGTGGGGCCGGCGTACTTCGGATTCGTCGACCCGTCCCACGGGTGCTTCTGGGTCGCGTCACCGTCGGGGTACTCGTACCAGGAGTGGACGACCGTCTCGGCCACGCCGGTGTGCTCGACGGGGTGGATCGTCGAGAGATCCTGGCCAAGGATCCGGCCTCGTGGGAGATAGAACGCCGCCGGGTCGCCCGAGTCGGTCTCCGGGAAGTCACCGTAGGCGAGGTAGTTGCCGATGCCCGCACCGATGCCGGCCCAGTCCTTGTAGAACCCGGCGACCGCGAGGACGTCCGGGATGTAGACCCGGTCGACGAAGTCCTTGGCCGTGGCAAGGAGGTCCGCGATCTCGGACAGGTGCCTCGCGTTCAGCGCCGTCGGCGAGTTCGGATCAAGCCCGACGGCCATGCCGCCCACGACATAGCTCTGGGGATGGGGGTTCTTTCCTCCGAGGAGGGCGTGGATGCGGATGACATCCCGCTGCCAGTCGAGCGCCTCGAGGTAGTGCCCGACGGCCATCAGGTTCGCCTCGGGGGGCAGCTTGTAGGCCGGGTGGCCCCAGTAGCCGTTGGCGAACGGGCCCAGCTGTCCCGAATCGACGAAGGTCTTGAGTCGCTGCTGGACCTCGGCGTAGTGCGCCTCGGACGAGGTCGGCCAATCACTGATCGATCCGGCCAGGGCAGCCGTCGCCTTCGGGTCGGCAGAAAGCGCCGAGACCACGTCGACCCAGTCGAGCGCGTGGAGGTGGTAGAAGTGGATCACGTGATCCTGCACGTACTGGATCCCGGCAATCAGGTTCCGGATAAGCCGGGCGTTCGTCGGGATGGTGATGCCGAGGGCGCTTTCCACGGAGCGGACGGATGCGAGCGCGTGGACGGTCGTGCACACACCGCAGGCGCGCTGGGCGAAGACCCAGGCATCGCGCGGGTCGCGACCATGGAGGATGAGCTCCATGCCCCGGAACATCGTGCCGGAGCTCCAGGCGTCCTTGACAACGCCGTTCTCGATCTCCACCTCGATGCGGAGATGGCCCTCGATGCGGGTGACCGGATCGATCGCGATGCGTGTCATGCCTGGATCCCCTCAGCGTCCTGGTCGGCGGCCGCAGTCGTGGCTCCGGTCGGGCTCGCCGCGGAGGTCGGTCCGCTCCCCTTCCGGTCGCGCCGCTGTCGCACGTAGCTACCGACCCCATGCACGGCCGAGAGGCCGGCAACCGCCCCGACCAGCGTCAGTCCGATCTGGCCGGCGGTGACGTCGTTGCCGACACCCGGGGCGGTCGGCAAGCGCCGGTAGAAGGGACTCATCTGGTCCCAGAAGTGCGGCATCGTGCAGCCGACGCAGCCGTGGCCGGTCTTGACCGGCCAGCTCGTGCCGTCGTTGAACCGGGCCGTCGGGCAGTTGGCGTACGTCTCGGGACCCTTGCAGCCCATCTTGTAGAGGCAGTAGCCCTGCCGATGGCCCTCGTCCCCCCAGGCGAGGACGAAGCGGCCGGATTCGAAGTGCGCCCGCCGCTCGCACTGGTCGTGGATCAGCTGCCCGTAGGCGAAGAGCGGCCGGCCGAGCGCATCGGTCGCGGGGAACGAGCCGAAGGTCAGGTAGTGGACGATCGTGGCGGTCAGGTTCTGGACGTTCATGGGGCAACCGGGCAGGTTCACGAGCGTCGCGTTCGGCACGATCGCGGAGACGCCGGTGGCGCCGGTCGGACCGCCCGCGGCGGCCGGGAGCCCGCCGTCGAAGGCGCAGGAGCCCACCGAGATGACCGCCAACGCGCCGGCAGAGACCGTTTCGACGATGCTCTTGAATGTCCGGCCGCCGACCGTGCAGTGGATACCGTTGTCGACCTGCGGGATGGAGCCTTCGACAACCACGATGTATCCGTTCGGGTAGTCACGGATCGTCTTGTCGCGGGCCGCCTCCGCGTCCTTGCCGGCCGCGGCCATGATCGTCTCGTGGTAGTCGACCGACAGGACGTCGAGGATCAGGTCGGCCACCGTCGGGTGGGAGGCTCGCAGGAACCCCTCCGTGTTGCCCGCACAATCCTGTCCCTCGAGCCAGATCACGGGGATGCGTGGCGCGGCCTGGACGGCCTTCGCGATGCGCGGTGCATACGACATCGGAAGGGCAAGGGCCGTCGCCATGGCCGCCGAGAACTTGAGGAACGCACGACGGGAGACGCCGCGCTCGACGAGCATTCCGTAGATCGGATCGTGCGTCACGGCCATGCCTGTACCCATCTCGAGAGGGCTGCTCGGGCGGTGGGGAGCCGACGCAACGGGGTGCCGACCGCGTGTCCCTCCATGCCAATTAGCGCCATTCGCGTGACATTCGGATCGTGCCATCCGGACCGAACTGGGGGGCCCAAAAGTCCCAAGGACCCTCGGCGACGTGGGGTGCCGCCGGTCACGACCGGTCGGGCGGGACCGCCCCCCAATCACGCGCCATCCGGCCCTCCCCGCCCGGACCGGCGAACGCGCAGTGTGTCGATGGAGGTACGCGTCCATGACCGTCGCGCCCGATCTTCGCCCGCGTGGCTCGGCCACAACCGCCGCCGGGCCCGTGAGCCCCGCGACGTGGTCGCCACTCGACATCGCCGCCGAACGATGCAAGGGCTGCGAGCTCTGCATCGGGGCCTGCCCACAGCATGTCCTGGCCCTCGACGAGCGGATCGTGAATCCGCTCGGCTACCACCCAATTCGCCTCACGGATCCCGCCGGCTGCACGAGCTGCGCACTCTGCGCGCGCGTCTGCCCCGACGCGATCTTCACCGTGTACGCGCCGCGCAAGGAGGCCCGAGATGGCCATTGACGCCCCTCCCAGCCTCGCCGTCGCCGAACTCAGCCAGGATCAGCCCGCCGAGATCCGGCCCAAGGTAGACGCAGAGCGCGTTCTGATGAAGGGCAACGAAGCCATCGCCGAGGCCGCGATCCAGGCGGGCTGCGATGCCTACTTCGGATACCCGATCACCCCGCAGGCCGAGATCCTCGAGTGGATGGCCCGGCGAATGCCGGAGCTCGGGCGCGTCTTCGTCCAGGCCGAGAGCGAGCTGGGTGCGATCAACATGGCCCTCGGTGCCGCCGCCACCGGCGCCCGGGTCCTCGTCAGCTCGTCCTCGCCTGGCATCTCCCTCATGGCCGAGGGCATGTCGTACATGGCCGGTTCCGAGGTCCCGATCGTCCTCGTGAACGTCATGCGTGGTGGTCCGGGCCTCGGCTCGATCGGCCCGTCGCAGAGCGACTACTTCCAGATGGTCAAAGGCCACGGCCACGGCGACTACCGGACCCCGGTCCTCGCGCCGTCGTCGATCGCCGAGGCCATCGAGCTCGTGCCCGACGCCTTCGAGCTCGCGGAGCGGTACCGGACGCCGGTGATCATCCTCACCGACGGCGCCCTCGGCCAAGCGATGGAGCCCGTCGTCCCGGCCTATCGGATGCCCGCCCGGGTACCACACGACTGGGCCGCCAGCGGCGCGGCCGGCCGTCAGCCCCGCGTCGTCAAGTCCCTCCACCTCCGACCCGAGGATCTCGAGGACCACAACCGCCATCTCCAGGCGAAGTACCGGCACATCCAGGCCTCGGAGGTCCGCTGGGCCGGGGAGATGCTCGACGATGCCGAGATCGTGATCGTGGCCTATGGGACCGCGGCGCGCGTCGCCCGGACGGCGATCCGGCGGGCCCGCGAGTCGGGCCTCAAGGTCGGGCTGTTCCGCCCGATCAGCCTCTGGCCGTTCCCCTCCGCGGCGCTCGCCGAGGTCGCGGCCCGTTCGCGCGCGCTGCTCGTCGTTGAGCTCTCGGCGGGCCAGATGGTCGAGGACGTTCGCCTCGCCGTCGAAGGCAGCACCCCCGTGGCCTTCCACGGGCGAACGGGCGGCATGGTCCCGGCACCGGACGAGGTCCTCGGCGCGCTGCGCCGGCTGTGGGCCGTGACGACGCCGCGGTCGACCGAGCGGACCCCGCATCGAACGGCTCGATCGGCGCCGCCGAAGGCGCCACCGCGACCGGTCCGCCCAAGGGCGGAAGCCATCGAAGAGCCCGGCGACCCGGCACTCCAGGAGGTCTGGCGATGACCGCGATCCTCGGCTCCCCTGCGACGACGGCGCCGCGCATCATCGCGACGCGGCCCGGGCTGCTCGCAGAACGACCCACCCACTACTGCCCCGGCTGCGGCCACGGAGTGGTCCATCGCCTGGTCGCCGACCTGCTCGGCGAGCTCGGCGTGGCCGGCCGCACGATCGCGATCGCTCCCGTCGGCTGCTCCGTCTTCGCCTACGACTACATCGACGTCGACTGGGTCGAGGCGCCCCACGGACGAGCCCCCGCCGTCGCGACCGGCGTCAGCCGGGTGCGGCCCGAGGCGTTCGTCCTGATGTACCAGGGCGACGGCGACCTGGCGGCGATCGGCACCGCCGAGATCGTCCATGCCGCGGCGCGTGGTGAGCGCATCACCGCGATCTTCGTCAACAACGGGATCTACGGGATGACCGGCGGCCAGATGGCCCCGACGACGCTGGTCGGCCAGCGGACCACCTCGTCGCCCCTCGGCCGGGACGTCCACCTTGCCGGATATCCCGTCCCGATCACCGAGATGCTCGCGCTCCTTCCGGGCGTTGCCTACGCGGCCCGCGGGACCCTCGCCGATGCGGGCTCGATCGGCAAGGTCCGGGCGATGATCAAGCGGGCGATGGACATCCAGGTCCAGGACGGCGGCTTTGCCATCGTCGAGGTACTCTCCAATTGTCCGGTGGGCTGGGGCATGACGCCCCAGGAGTCGATCGATCACCTCCAGACGGTCGCGAAGACCTACCCGGTCGGCGTGATCGTCGATCGACTCAAGACCACCACGACCCCGGTGAACGCGACCGCGGCTCCTGCACCGACTGCCGCAGTCGCTTCACCGGGTCCCTCCTCGCCAGCCGCGGCGACGCCCGCGGCTGCCTCCCCGGCGCCGGCCGAAAGGGAGGCCTGACAATGGAACGCTCGGTGGTATTCGCCGGCTTCGGCGGCCAGGGCATCCTGTTTGCGGGGACCGTGCTCGCCAGGGCCGGCATGGCCGAGGGCCTCGAGGTCCTGTGGATCCCCTCATACGGTCCGGAGATGCGCGGCGGGACAGCCTCCTGCACCGTGATCGTGGCCCCGGAGATGATCGGCTCGCCGATCGTCGACAAGGCCGACGCGGTCATCGCCCTGAACCCCCCGTCGCTCGCCAAGTTCGAGCCGCTGGTCGCTCCCGGCGGGCTCCTCGTCGTCAACACCTCCCTCATCGAGGCGCTCCCGACGCGGACCGACATTGAATCCGTGGCCGTGGCTGCGACGGCCCTGGCCCGAGCGGCGGGCGACGATCGCCTCGTGAGCGTGGTGGCCCTGGGTGCCCTCATCGCGCGCCGCCCGATCGTCTCGATCGAATCCGTTCGGGTCGCCCTCGAGGCGGTCGTGACCGCGAAGCATCCGGAGCTCCTGGCCGCGGACTTCGCTGCGCTCGACGCCGGCTACGAGGCCGGCCGCACGTCCCTGGTCGCGATCACCTGACGGCGCCCTCGCGCCACCGCCATTCGGTGCCCGATCCGGCACCGTCCGGGGCCATGCCGAAGCCGCACGAGTCCGTACCTGACGCCCTTCTGACGACGCGGTGCAGGACATCGCAGAATGTGCGCCTGCGCCGATCGGCGCGGTCGACGCGCGTTCCGCAGGTGCCGGATGACCAACCCAGACGCTCCAGCCCAGGATGCGGACCCGAGCCCACGCTCTGACGGTGAGGCCGCCGTGGCGGTCCAGGTGGACAACCCCGAGGCCTACATTGCCAGGGACCGGCGCCGCGCCCTCGCCTCCGGCGTGGAGCTGCCCGACCGCGTCGCCGGCTCGGGGCTGTTCGCCGACATCAGCGGGTTCACACCGCTGACCGAGGCCCTGGCGAAGGAGCTGGGTGCCCAGCGGGGCGCCGAAGAGCTGACGATCAACATCGGCCGCGTCTTCCGGGCCGTCATCGGTGAGCTCGACCAGTTCGGCGGGGACGTCATCTACTTCGCCGGCGACGCGATCACGTGCTGGATCGACGGTGACGACGGCACGCTTGCGTGTGCCGCGGCCATCGCCATGCAGGAGGCAATTGGTCGGACCGGGAACATCGTCACGCCCGGAGGCACCGAGGTCCAGCTGGCGATGAAGGTCGCCGTCGCCGTCGGCGGGGCCCGGCGCTTCGTGGTCGGCGATCCGGAGATCCAGCTCATCGACGTTCTCGCCGGTCGCCTGATGGATGAACTCGCGGCCGCGGAACACTCGGCCGAGCGCGGTGACGTGATCCTCGAGCAGTCCGCCATCGAACGACTCGGCGATCGCGTCACGCTCGGAGAGCGTCGCGAAGACCACGACACCGGTCGCGTCCATGCGGTCCTTGCCAGGCTCAACGTGGAGGTGCCTCGAACGCCCGTCGTGGAGCCGGATCCCCTGCCCGAGGATCTCGTCCGCCCGTGGCTGCTGCCGGCAGTCTACGAACGCCTGCGGGCCGGCCGTGGCGAGTTCCTGACCGAGCTGCGCCCGGCGATCCCCGTCTTCCTGCGCTTCTCGGGCATCGACTACGACAACGATGCGGACGCCGCCGGAAAGCTCGACGAGTTCGTCCGTGGCGCCCAGAAGATCATGTCGGGCTACGGCGGCAACGTCCTCCAGCTGACGCTCGGCGACAAGGGCGCCTACCTCTACGGGGTATTCGGATCACCGATCGCCCACGAGGACGACGCGGCCCGCGCCGCGGCCGCCGCGCTCGAGCTGCGCGACCTCGAGAAGACGACCGCCGCTCGTGAGATCCAGATCGGGGTGACCCGGGGAACGCTTCGCAGCGGCACCTACGGCCACCCGATGCGGCGGACCTTCGTCTGCCTCGGCGACGAGGTAAACCTCTCGGCAAGGCTGATGTCGGCGGCCCCACCACAGCACATCTACGTCAGCGAGCGGATCCAGGTCGGTGCCGGCGACGCCTTCATCTGGGATCGGCTGCCGGACATGATGGTCAAGGGCAAGTCGCAACCGGTAGCCGTGTTTGCGCTCGGTGGCTCGCTGGAGCGGGCGTCCCGGCGGAAGCTCCGGTTCGAGCTCCGACTGGTCGGTCGCGTCGCCGAGCTGGCCTGGCTGAATGCCGGGCTGGCCGAGGCCCTGACCCACCATGGCCGAATCCTCGGCCTTGCCGCCGAGGCCGGCATGGGCAAGTCTCGCCTCGTTGCCGAGTGGGTCCGGTCCGCCCGACGCCGAGGGATCTTCGTCGCCTTCGGCGAATGCCAGGCCTTCGGGACGAATACCGGCTACTTCGTCTGGCGCGAGATCTGGCGACGGCTCCTCCGTCTCGAGGACGACGCCTCCCCGGCCGCCCAGATCCGCCAGCTCGAGTCGGAGCTCGCCGACATCGACCCCTCGCTGGTTGCCCGGTCGCCGCTGCTGGGAGCCGTCGTCGGCCTCGAGATACCCGACACCGACCTGACGAGGAGCTTCGACCCGAAGCTCCGGAAGGCATCGCTCGAGGACCTGCTGACGCGCTGCCTTCGAGCCCGGGCCGCCACCGAACCGCTCGTCATCGTGATCGAGGACGGCCACTGGATCGACGAGCTGTCGCGCGACCTGCTCCAGGTCCTGACGCGCGCCTCTTCGGGGCTGCGGCTGGTCTTCGTCCTTGCCTACCGGCCGGCGGAAACGCCAGGAGGCGGCCTCGGCGTCCAGCGCCTCGGGAACTTCGCCGAGATGGCCCTGGATCGCCTCGATGACGCCGACGCGGGCGAGATCGTCCGATCCAAGCTGGAGCAGCTGCTCGGACATGGCCAGCAGCCGTCGGCGGAGCTCGTCGAGCTCGTGACCGCCCGGGCCGACGGCAACCCGCTCTACATCGAGGAGCTTGTCAGCTATATCGCCGGCCAGCACATCGATCCGCACGATCGCGGGGCGCTCGAGCGGGTGACGCTGCCGGAGAGCCTGCAAACGCTGGTGCTGAGCCGCATCGACACCATTCCCGAGGACGCCCGACGGTCGATGAAGGTGGCCAGCGTCATCGGTCGGCTGTTCCTCGCGCCGATGCTGCCCGGCGCCTACGACGAGCTGGGCACCCTCGATGAGGTCCTCGGCCATCTCGAGACGCTGCGCGCCGCCGATCTCGTGGGGCTCGATCGCGAGGCCGACCTTGCCTACCTCTTCAAGCACGTCGTCACCCAGGAGGTGGCGTACGAGAGCATGCCCTTCACCTTCCGGTCGATGCTGCACCGGCGTATCGGCCGGTACATCGAGGACCTGGATCCAGACGCCGTGGATCGGAATCTTGACCTGCTCGCCCACCACTACTGGCTCGGGGATGACGAGGACCGGAAGCGCGAGTTCCTGCACCGAGCCGCGGATGCCGCCCGCGATTCATTCGCGAACGCGGCGGCCATCGACTACTACGGGCGCCTCGCTCCCCTGATGGCCGAGGCCGAGCGGGGCGCGGTCCTGCTCGAGCTCGGCAAGGTCCTCGAGCTCGTCGGCGACTGGGACCGTGCCGAGGTGGTGGTTCGTGAGGCGCTGACCCTCGCGGTCGAACTCGACGACGGCGACGCGGAGGGCTGGGCGCTCGCTGGGCTCGCGGAGATCGCCCGCAAGCAGGGCAAGTTCGACGACGCGGCCGCCAGCCTGGCCGCGGCCACGGCACAGTTCGTCGCCTGCGACGATGCCGCCGGCCTGGGGCAGGTGGAGCATCTCGCCGGCACCGTCGCGGCCCAGCGTGGGGATCTGGCCTCGGCGCGGCGCCACTACGAGGAGAGCCTCCGGATCCGCGAACGCCTCGGGGATCTTGCCAAGCAGGGCGCGCTCTACTCGAACCTGGCGATCGTCGCCGAGTACGACGGTGACATGGCCGCCTCGCGACGCATGGGCGAACGCGCCCTGGCCATCCGCACCGAGGCGAACGACCGCTGGGGCATCGGGGTCTCGCTCGGGAACCTCAGCGCGATTGCCGTCAAGGAGGGCAATCTGGACGAGGCGCGTGCGCGGAGCGAGCAGGCGCTCGAGGTCCTGCGCGAAGTCGGCGATCCCTGGTACACGGCCAACACCGAGAACAACCTCGGAAATGCCGCCCGTGACCTCGGGGACTTCGACGCGGCGCGCCAGGCCTATGCGTCCAGCCTGAGGTCGTTCGCGGAGTGGGACGATCGCTGGGCGCTGGCGATCCTGCTCGAGGACATCGGGCTGCTCGCGGGCCGCACCGGCCACCATGCCCAGGCCGTCGAGCTCGTCGCGGCGGCAGGTTCGCTCCGGGGCGCGATCGGGGCTGCGCAGGCCGAGGCGCTGAAGGCCGAGCTCCTCGCCGGCCTCGCGCCGAGCGTCGCCGCGCTCGGACCGGCCGAGACGAAGCGGGTGCGGGCGCGCGGGCGCGGGCTGAGCCTGCCCGATGCGGTCCAGATGGCCCTCGAGGTCTGCGGCGTCGTGGAGGTCGGTTCAAGGGCCTGATCTGGACCCGGCCCGCGAACGGACTCGGCACTTGTTCGTCCGCAGCCTCGAGTCGCGAATCCGGGCGGGCGGGGGCCTCGCGGGTCCGCGACGTCGTGTCACGAATCCGGCCGAGGCATGGCCCGGTGCACCCGCGCACCGGCCCGTACGATTGGCTTGCGGGGCGGTGCAACAGAGGCTACGCTCCAACCTCTCGACGTCGTGCTCCAGTCCCCCGCTCCCGGCGCGTCGCGAGTTTGGAGGAACCAGCGTGTCCGTGCCCGCGCGCGAGTTCGTGGCGTCCCCGCGTCACGTGACCGCATCCCTGCCTCTTCCTGCCCGGGCCACGCTTCGGCGCGGCGCGTCCCTCTTCATGACGGCTGCCCTGGGATTCCAGCTCCTGGGCCAAGCCATGCCCGTTTTGGCGTCGACCACGGCGCCGGCGCCCGCGGCTGTGCGGGCAGCGGACGCGCCCGATCCGGTTTCGATCACGCTCGTCAGCGGCGCGGGCACGTATGCCGCCGGCGCGAAGGATCCGTCCGTCACGTACACGGTGGGCAACAGCGCGCCGGCGAGCCCGGTCGAGATGACCGTAGGCACGTACCCCCTGACGAACGGCTACTACGCGCCCGCCATCTCCGGGACTCAGTGGATCAGCTCGATCGGCAACGACGCCGGAAACGAGAACACTGACGTGACCTACAACGTGCCGTTCGTGCTACCGGCGGGCTATACGTCCCCGCGCATCTCAATCGACGTGCTGGCCGACAACTCAGCTGCGGTGTTGCTGAACGGACACCCCTTCGGTCATCAATCGACCGCAAACACGGTAACCACGTATCAGCAGGTGGACACGTTCACCGACGACACGGCAGCAGACTTTCTTCTTGGGCTCAACACACTTGCTGTTGTCAATTCCAATTATGGTGCCCAGGAAGGGGTCGACTTCAAGGCGACCGTCACGTATACACCGGATGGCGCAACACGACCGGAGCTCGTGACGAATGGCGGCTTCGAGCAGGACGGGGCCGGGGCGGACTTCATCGATCTCGTTGCCGGATCGCCCGGCCTCGCCGGATGGACGATCGACACTGGATCGATCGACTTCATTGGCGGCCGCTGGGCGGCTGCGAATGGAAGCAGTCAGTCCGTGGATCTCGCGGGGACGGTCCCGGGTCAGATCTCTCAGAGCTTCGCAACAACAAACGGAGCTCAGTACCTGTTGACGTTCGCGTACTCCGCGAATCCGGATGGCGGTCCTGTCGACCCGGTTGGCAATCCGGACCCGCGGACCGCCGACGTTCTCGTCAATGGCGTCACAGTCGCATCGCTTTCCCATCCCCAGGGCTCCTACCAGCCGGTCTGGTCGCCCGGCGCGTATCTGATCGACGCCACGGGATCGTCGACCACGATCGCGTTCCGCAACACGTCCAGCGGTCCGTTCGGCATCGCGCTCGACGATGTGTCGGTCGTGCCTGTCAATCCGCCTTCCGCAACTGCTGCCCCGGTCCTCGCGGTGGCCGCCTCCGGCGTCAACGGCGGGATCGCCGGCCGGGTCCAGGGCGACGCCGGCGGCACGGAGCGTGTCTCGCTCTTCCTCTCCGAGACGTGCGACGCGGGCGTGCCGGGCTCCACCCAGGCCCTCGGGTATGCCGACCTTGACCTCGATGCCGACGGCGCTGCGCTGTTCGCCGTGAGCCTGCCGAACCTTCCAACCGGACAGTACGTCGTGGCCACCGCATCGGCGGATGGCCACCCCGATTCGGCCTTCTCCAACTGCGTCCAGGTGGGCGCATCGAACGACTCGTGGCCGAATGCCCTCGATATCGGCATTGCACCGAACGGCGACGGCACCTTCGGGAACGCCAGTCACCCCACCGCCCCCGGCTACAAGATCGACCAGACCGGCCAGTCGCGCTGGTACAAGTTCAGCGTCGCGCCAGGCGAGACGATCACCGTCGACCTTTCGAATCTGCCTGCCGACTACGACGTCGTGTTGTTCAAGGACATCACGCAGGCATACACGAACCTGACCACTTCGTCCGACCTGAATACCCTCGGGGCGAACTTCGCCGGCCAGGCGTTCTCCGGCCAGGCGTTCTCGGCCCAGGCGTTCTCGGCCCAGGCGTTCTCGCCGGACGCCTACAGCGCCCAGGCATTCTCCGCTCAGGCATTCTCCGCCGACGTCTTCTCGGGTCAGGCGTTCTCGGCCCAGGCGTTCTCCGGGCAAGCCTTCTCCGGCCAGGCGTTCTCGGCCCAGGCGTTCTCCGGGCAAGCCTTCTCCGGCCAGGCATTCTCCGGGCAAGCCTTCTCCGGCCAGGCATTCTCGGCCCAGGCATTCTCGGCGCAGGCGTTCTCCGGACCCGGATACGCGGCCCAGGCATTCTCAGCCCCGGGCGCGGCGGGCCAGGCGTTCTCCGGCCAGGCATTTTCGCCGCAGGCGTTCTCGAGCGCCCAGGTCCAGAGCGTCATCGCTACGTCCGCCAATACCGGCACCGGGCCTGAGTCGATCACCGCCAATACCTGGAACAACACGGGCGAGTTCTACGTGCGCGTCACGGGCAAGAACGGCGCCTTCGATCCCAATACAGTCTTCACGCTCCACGTGACCCAGACCGTCACGTCCTGCGCGGGCGTGCACGACTACGGTTCGGCCCCGACGGCAGCCGCCGCAGGCAACTTCAAGACCGTGATCCTCACGGACTCCGACCGCATCGCCGGCACGGCCGCCGACAAGTCAGTCCTCGCGACCCGGCTCGCCACGCTCGCGGCCCGATCCGAGGTGGCTGGTGCCGTCGTCGACGTGAAGTCCGTCACCAGCACCGGCCGGATTTATGACCTGGCGGCCCAGGCTGCGGCGAATCCGACCTGTCCATACGCCGAGAACCTTCTCGCGTCCGCGCTCAAGGACATCGTCGACTCGTACCGCAAGAACAACCCGAACCTCGCCTACGTCGTCCTCGTCGGGGGCGACACCACGATTCCGTTCTTCCGATATCCCGATGAGGCGCTCCTGGCGCCCGAGTCCGGATACATCCCGCCCGTGCTCGACAGCAGCACGTCACAGGCGGCCCTGCAGCTCAACTACGTGCTGAGCCAGGACGCGTACGGCGCGGGCATCCAGATCAACCAGAACGCGAATACCTTCCCTGTCCCCGATCTCGCGGTCGGCCGCCTCGTCGAGACGGCTGCCGAGGCGACCACGATGGTCAACGCCTACCTCAGCGGGACGACCGTCGGAACCGGCGCCGTCCCGGCACCGACGTCATCGCTCGTGACCGGCTACGACTTCCTCTCTGATGCCGCGACCACCGTGAAGGCCAGTCTCGATGCAGGGACGGGCGCCAACGGTGCATCGCTCATCACCAACAACGGCGTCTCGCCAACCGTTACATGCGGGACGCTGTCGCTACCGAACTGCTCGTGGGATGCGACCGCACTCAAGAACAGCCTCCTTGGCGCGCGCCACGACCTGGTCTTCCTGGCCGGTCACTTCAGCGCCAACAGCGCGCTTGCGGCCGACTTCAGCACGACGATCCAGTCGACCGATCTCGCCGCGTCGAACGTCAACCTGACGAACTCGATCGTCTTCAGCGCCGGCTGCCACTCCGGCTACAACCTCGTCAATAGCGCTGCCGTGCCGAACCTGACCCAGCCACTCGACTGGTCGGAGGCGTTCGCCCAGAAGGGCGCGACGCTGATCGCCGGCACCGGCTACCAGTACGGCGACACGGACTTCGAGATGTACAGCGAGCGCATCTACGCCGGGTTCGCAGGCCAGCTCCTGGCCGGCTCGGTGGGCACGCCGGTGTCGGTCGGCCAGGCCCTCGTCAAGTCGAAGCAGGCGTACCTCACCGATACGCCGACGCTGCGCGGGATCGACACCAAGGCCCTCCTCGAGGCCACCCTCTTCGGCCTGCCGATGCTGAGCGTCGATATGCAGCACGGGCGCACGGGCGCCGGTGGGGCAGGTGGAGCCAGCAGCGTGACCGCGCAGGCCGTGACGGCGGACCCCGGCGCCACGCTGGGCCTCCAGTCGGCGACGCTCGACATCACGACAACCCCTGGCGGCACCGACCCGATCACGAAGCACACCCAGATCCTCAAGGGAGTCGGCACCGCCGCCGATCAGACCGTGACGTACTACGGGGCCGGACCTGATGGAAACACCGTAACGACCAAGCCGTTCGAACCGACGCTGCCGCTCATCTCGAAGAACGTCTCCGTCGGCGGTGCCTCGTTGCGCGGGGTCGGCTTCTGGGGAGGCACATACACCGACGAAGCCAGCGTGATCCCGCTCACGGGCGCGGCGACGACAGAGCTGCGCGGCGTGCACACGTCGTTCTCTTCGCCGGTCTTCTACCCCATGCGGATGACGAACGCGAACTACTTCGATGTCCTCCGAGATCCGGTGAGCGGGGCCACGAACCTGCTCGTCACGCCGGTTCAACACCGGTCCAACGGGCCCGACACCCTGACCTCGACCCTGCGGCGGTACGACGCCCTCCACCTGCACCTGTTCTACAGCAGCGACATCAGCGCGGCGGCCCTCGCCGCGCCGCCGTCGATCCTCGACGCCGCCGGCACGGAGCCGGACGCCGCACACGTAGCAATCGACACGCATGTGGTCGGGGACCCAACCGCCGGGATGCAGGAAGTCTGGGTCACGTGGACCTGGTCCGACGGAACCTGGCAGTCGCAGGACCTGACGCAGGACGCCGCCGACTCGACCCACTGGAGCTGGACCCTTCCAGTCGACGGTCACCATGTCGGAGACCTTCGGTTCATGATCCAGGCGGTCAATGGCGTCGGACTCGTCGGCGTCAACGACAACTACGGTGCGTACTACTCGGTCCCGGCGCCGACTGTTCCCAATCCGAACGTCACCTCGGTCAGCCTCGCATCGACGCCCGCCCACGCCTCGTTCGGGAGCACGGTCTCCTTTGCCGCAACCCTCTCCGGGGCGACCTCGAACGACAATCAGCCCATCGTGTTCTCGCTCGGTGGCACGACCAGGACGGCATTGACCGTCGCTGGCGTGGCGACAGCGAGCTTCCAGCTCACGATGCAGCCCGCGACGTATTCGCTCTCGGCCACGTTCCCGGGCGACGGCGACAACGCCGCGTTCACTGCCAGCCGACCCTTCGTCGTCGACAAGGTCGGGACCACGCTCACGTTGACGGGGCCGGCTGCCAGCGCCTGGAACGCCGACAGCGGTCTGGTGGCGACCCTGACATACACGCCCGACCAACCCGCGAACCAGGATCCAATCCCGCTCGGCCAGCGATCCATCTACTTCGTCGTCAGCGGCCCGACGGGCGCCCAGACGACGACGGCCATCACCGATTACCTCGGGCAGGCGAGGCTCGGCACGATCCCGTTTGCGGTCGGCACGTTCACCGTGTCCGCCTACTTCGACGGGACGATTCCGCTCCTCCCGTCCAATGCCACGATTACCCTGCACGACGCCACCTACGGCAACGCGTCCGCTTCGACAACCCACGCGGTCGTCATCCCGGATCGATACGTCACGAAGGTCAACACGACGCTCAATGTCGCGGCGCCCGGCGTCCTGGCGCTGACGACTGGAACGCCGTCCTCAATCGTTGTCTCGACCAAGCCGAAGGGCACCCTCACGCTCAACACCAGCGGGGCATTCTCGTATGTGCCCAAGAGCGGGTTCACCGGCAAGGACACCTTCGCCTACAAGATCAACGGCGTCGGGTCGGCCGTGCCCGTCACGATCTACGTCCTGGGCAACGGGGGGATCAGCTGCGCGAAGTGCAACCTGTCGGGTCTCGACCTCCAGGGCTATTCGTTCTCGGGCAGCAACCTCAGCGGCGCGGACTTCACGGGCGCCTATCTGCCGGGAGTCAACCTCGGCGGGGCCAACCTCTCCAAAGCCACCCTGGCGAATGCCAATCTCGCGAACGCCAGCCTCAAGGGCTCGAACCTCAGCGGTGCGAACCTGAGCGGCGCGAACCTCGAGGGCGCAGACCTGAGCGGCACGAATCTCTCCAGTGCCTCCCTCGCCGGGGCGGACCTCGCCGGTGCGAAGCTCAGTGGCTCGAACCTCTCGAAGGCCAACCTGGCCAACGCCGTCCTGACGAACGCGGTCATGCCTGGCGTCAACCTGTCAAGCGCGACGCTGGCTTGGGCGAACCTGCACGGAGCGACCCTGACCGGCTCGAACCTCTCGAGCATCACCGCGCCAGGTGTCGTCCTGAGCGGCGCACTCATGAGCGGCGTCAACCTCTCGAAGGCCGAGATGACGGGCTCGGATCTGTCGAGCGCCTACCTCAAGGGCTCGAACCTTTCGAAGGCCAACCTCACCAACTCGGACCTCTCGTACGCCACGCTGACGGGCACCAATCGCAGCGGGACGATCCTCACCGGGGCTGTCCTGACGGGCGTCATCTACTAGGGATTTGCGGTCGGCCGTGGCTGCGAACGGGCAGCCGCCGCCTACCGGACCCCGGCGAGCTCCTGGAGGTCCCGCCAGTTCGCGAGGCGGTTGGCCTGCGTCGCGAGGATCTCGGGCGTCTCCGAGCCGTCGCGTCCGAAGTGCTGGGCGAAGCGGCCCTCGGTTCGGGCGAAGGTGAGGAAGTCGATCTGGGAACCGTCGGGCGATTTCGCCCAGTCGTCCTTGACCGCCGGGTTGCCCTGGAGGGACAGCCGCTCGGCGATTGACTCGCCGCGGCGCGGGTCGTAGGTGAAGAGCGGGAAAGCCCGCGATTCGACGGCCAGCTTGGCCTGCCTCGTCGAGGCGTCGTCGGCGATTCCGTGCTCGGGCATGCAGGGCGTGTAGGCCACGATGACCGCCGGGCCCGGGTACTCGTTCGCCTCCATCACGGAGCGATAGAAGTGATTCAGGTGGGCGGGCGTCGTCGAGGCCACGTAGACCTCGCCGTGGGCCATCAGGATCCGGCCCAGCTCCTTGCGCCGCTCGGGGCGCCCGTGGAGGGCCTTGCCGTAGGCCGACATCTTCGTCACCTGGCCGCCGAACGTCGCTGTCGAAGCCTGGCCGCCGGTGTTCGAATAGACCTGCGTGTCGAGGACGAGGACCTTGATGTCAGCCCCCGACGCCACCATCCGCGACAGCGCCTGGAAGCCGATGTCGTACATCGCCCCGTCGCCGCCGAAGACCCACAGCTTCCGCTCGGGATGGCCGGAGGCGTCCCAGCGGGCGCGCACGCCGAGCGCCACCGCCGGCGCGTTCTCGAAGAGTGAGTTCGTCCACGGCACGCGGTACGGGTTGAACGGGTACGTGCTGCCGTAGACCGTGTTGCAGCCGGTCGCCGCCACGATACCCATCGACTCGGGCCCGTGGACCTGGCGGGTGGCCGCGACCGCCATCCGGATCGCCGAGGCCTCGCCGCAGCCGGCGCACGAGCCGGCACCGCCGACGTAGCCGATCGCGTTCTCGCCGAGCATGATGTCGGCGAGGGCCTTCTCGTTGCGGTAGATATCGGGCGTGGTCGGCAGCGAGCGGAAGAAGCGCATGTCGCGGTCGTAGCGGTCGAGCGTCGACTCGCCGGACGTGGCTTCGGCCTCGACCTTGTCGATCATGATCAGGGCGTTGTGGCCGAGCGCGGCACAGACCTCGACGCACTCGGCGCAGCCCTTGCAGTGGACGGGGTCGACGAAGATCCCGAACTGGCCGCGATCCTGGCCCTTGCGGGCGGGAACCTCGCCGTACTTCTGGGTGTCGACGAAGTGGGCGCGGGCCGTGGCGGTCGCGAGCTCCGGTCCGGTGCCGTTGGCGGCCGCGGCGTGGGTCCCGAGGCGCGCCTCGAGCTCCGGAGCCGGGACCACGACACCGAGGATTGCCGTGTCGGGGCAGGCGCTGACGCAGGCCATACAGCCGACGCACTTCTCGGCCAGGAACTCCGGGATGCGGGGAGCGAGGCGGGAGAAGTCGCGGACGGCCGACGTCGCCGGCGGGATGATGCTCCGGGCGAGGCCGGCATCAGCCGGCAGCTCGCGGTCGGCGATCCCCCGGCGGTAGGCAGGGACCACGCTTCGGCCGAACTCCTCGACATAGGCTTCGATGTCCAGGAGTGGCGTGGCGATCGCGGCCAGGCGGCCGAGATGCGCCTCCTTGATCTCGCCCGCCTCCTTCACGAACGGGGTGTCGTCCGGGTGGGGGGCAGCGACGGCGGGGACGACCGTCGCGACGGCGCGATCGGTGGTTGGGACGTCAGGCATCGGTTGGGACCTCGGGCGCGCTGGCCAGCTCTTCCGTGATGGCGTGAATCAGGTCGGACGTGGAGAAGACCCCGATCGGGATCATCGGATTGGCATCGTCGACGACGACCAGCCGGTGGATGCGATGGCGCTCCATCATCCGGGCGGCCTCGCTCATCGGCGTGGACCGGTCAACCGTGATGGCGGGCGCCGTCATCAGGTGGCGCACCGAGAGGCCGGGCCAGCTGGCCCAGAGGTGCTCGGTGGCGCGGACCCGGGCGAGATCGGTCTGGGACAGGACGCCGACGAGGAGCCCGGAGGCGTCGACGACAGGCACCCCGTGGACGTGGTGGCGGTCCATCAGCGCGGCGGCAACCGTGAGGGTCTCATCGACGCCGACGACGATCGGGTGGGTGGCCATGCGGTCACCGACGGTCGGAATGGTGGAAACGGGTTTGGTGGTCATCGTGACGCTGCCTCCAGGACCCGGGTCGGATCCGCTGTACCGCCTGCCCCGGCGCCGATGGCCGAGGTGACATCGATCAGGCCGTCGTAGGCCTCGGCGATGACCTCGAGGTTCGCGTCGACCACGGAACCGCCTCGCTTGCCGAAGAACCGTGCGAGTTGAATTCGGACTGCCGCGAGGAGTTCCTCGCGGTCCATCCCCGCCCGGGTCGCGAACGGCGAGACCCGGAGGAAGACACCGACCAGGGCGACGCCCTGCATCCGGACCTGGAACTCGGGCCGGGGCGCATGCCGCATGGCGATCTCCGCCGTGTCGAGAGCTGTCACGCGAATTCGGCGGGCGATGATCTCCGACCGGAACGAGGCCGGAATCGACGCCCAGATCGCCTCCGGATCGGCGAGTGGCGACTGGATGAAGATATCGCCGCCATCGGTCAGCCCGGCCAGCGGGTCGCCGAGGGCGAACGCGGAGACGTCGTGGAGGGGCACGAATTCGACCTGCTCGAGCTCGGCATGGAGCCGGATCGGCTCGTCGGCGATGGTCAGGTAGTAGGTGGTCGGCAGGCCCTTCTTCTCGGAGCCGTAACGCGGGTATGCCTGGACCTGCTTCCCGAAGAGCTCGCCCGTGAGGGTTGCCACGAGCTTGTTGGTCGTGACGCTCCCGAACCCGCCGATCGAATGGCCGCGGAGGCTGTACGCGCCGGCAGGGCGCAGATCGAGGGGCGTCACCGGGAGCGCGAGGGGATGCTTGATCCCGACGACGTAGTACCGGCCTTCGTCGTCACTGTGATCGGCGATCCGGTCGAAGACCGCCACGAGGTCGCCGGCGGCGATGTCGCGCGATCCGAGGCCGGCCGAGACGGAGAAGATCCGCGGGACCATGCCACCCTCGGCGGCGACGTCGTAGAGCGCCGAGCGGACCTCGCGGGTCAGCGGGTTCGCCGCCGCGAGCGGTTCGTCGGTTCGCTCCATCACGCCGATTGCACGGGCATGGCGCAGTGCGGCTGTCAGCTCCCGGCTCGGGAAGGGCCGGAACGCGGTGATCGCGACAGCCCCGACCGGTCGCCCGAGGGAGCGAAGGTGGTCGACGACCGTGATGGCGGTGTCGGCCATCGTGCCCATCGAGACGAGGATCTCGGTGGCGTCCTCGGTGCGATAGGCGGAGATCGCGCCGTAGTGGCGGCCCGTCAGGCGTTCCCACTCGGCGTAGGCGTCCTCCAGGATGGCCGGCAGCCGATCCGTGTAGGCGCGCTGGCCGATCCGGCCCTTCATGTAGCTGTCCTGGTTCTGGACGACGCCGGTCATGAGCGCTTCGGCGGGATCGAAGAGGTCGCGGATGTGGTCGCGTGGGTCGCCGACGAATTCGCGCAGCAGGTCGTCCTCCGGCAGCAGGACGTTCTCGAGTGTGTGGGTCGTGAGGAATCCGTCCTGGGCGACGAAGAACGGCGTGTCGGACGCCTCGGCGGCGCGACGTGCGATGGCCGCGAGATCCGCTGCTTCCTGGGCGTTCCGGCCGAAGAGCATGCCCCACCCGCAGTCCGCCACGGCCATCATGTCGTCGTGGCCCGCATGGATGTTGAGTGCCTGGCTCGTAAGGGCTCGCGCGCCGACGTGGAAGACCACGGGGAGCCGCTTGCCGCTGATGACGAAGAGGACTTCCTTCATCAGGACGAGGCCCTGGCCGGCGGTGAAGTTGGTCACCCTGGCACCGGCGAGTGCGGCCCCTTCGGCCGCCGAGGCGGACGAGTGCTCCGACTCGGGCTCGATGAACCGCAGCGGGGTGCCGAAGAGGTCGGTCCTGCCATCGGCGACCGCGGCCTGGTACACCGCGGCCATCGTGGTCGATGGCGTGATGGGATACACGCAGGCGACTTCGGCGAGGCGGCTCTCGACATGGGCAACGGCCTCGGAGCCGTCGACGATGGAGGGGATCCCGGGATACGGGTGTTCGGTCTCGGGGGTTGGATTGGTAGGGCGCGGCGCGGCTGTGGACGTCATGACCCTAGGGTGGTCCGGGGGCCGTCCAGCGGGCAGGCCCGCGTGGCCCGAAGGGAACGGGCCGCATGGCCCGGGATGCCGTGACTCGCGTGCCGTCGTGCCGTCGCGATGCTCAGACCTTGACCGGGGCCAGGAGCTCCTCGATCGAGCGGCGGATCGCGGTCGCGAAGTCCGGCAGGCCTGCCGTGACGGCGCGCGAGAATCGCTCGCCGTAGCCGAACCACTTGCCGCCGATACCCACGAACGTGCCGGCCGGCAATGACCCGCGACATGCCTCCGCGATCAGGAGGGCGTCGTCGACGGACAGGGCATGCGACGATCGCGGCGCCACGCCACCTGGCCGGCGGGCCAGGTCGTCGAGGGCCATGGCCACCACCGTCCCCGGTTCCACGCCGACGACGGTATCGATCACGACGCAGGCGACGCCATCACCGACGTCCATGACGTCGGTGACGTCGAGCTGGGGGCAGCGCCGGATCTCGAGCCGGCCGAGCATTGCCTCGGGCAGGCCCGGAAGGACGTGGGAGATGGCCGCCAGCGCGGCGCCATCGTCTCCACGGTCGGCGGTGCCACAGACGAGGATCCGGAGCTCCGGGGCCTTGGCAGTCATCCCGCCTCCTCCACGCTGAGGTCCAGGAAATGGGTCGCGCACGAGATACAGGGGTCGTAGGAGCGGATCAGCTGCTCGAGACGGTGGGTCGCCTCGCCCATCGGCAGGTCCAGCACCGACGGGGCGAAGGTCGCCAGGTCAGCCTCGATCGCGGCCTGGTTCTGGGAGGTGGGCGGAACGATGGTCGCGGCCGCAACCTTGCCGTCGTCCCCGACCACGTAGCGATGGAAGAGCAGCCCGCGCGGCGCCTCGGTCGCCCAGGAGGCGATGCCCGGTCGAGGCGTGTAGGGCACGGACGGCGCGTCGGGCCGCTCGTAGGCGTCGATGATGTCGAGCGCCTCGGCCGTCGCATGGACGAGCTCCACGGCGCGCGCCACGATGCTCCGGTAGGGGTTGCGCCGGATGGATTCGAGGGCGCCTGTCCGGGCGAGTGCCTCCTTCGCCAGGGGATGGAGCTGGTCGCCCGCGAGGACGACGCGCGCGGCGGGGCCGAGGAGGTACGGCAGGCCGTCGCTGGCCCTCGCCTGGAGGGCGTTCGACCACGGCACCTGGACCTCATGGAATGCCTTGCCCCAGTCGGACGGGCGGAGGTTCACCCCGTCGGTCGACACGATCCGCCCATCGTTGAGCGGGTACTCGCCACGATGCTTCAGCGACACGAGCCGGGGCTCGCGCTCGAAAGGCGGTGCCTCCAGACCGGTCACGACGTCGACGGTCGCCTGGGCGAGCCGGAGGGCCTCCTCCAGGCTCGGACGCAGGGCCAGGAGCTCGCTCCGGCGCGGCATCCTGGAGAAGCCGCCGACCCGGACGCTCACCGGGTGGATCGGCCGGCCACCGAGCACGGACAGGAGGTGGTTGCCGGCCTTCTTGAGCCGGAGACCGTCGTTGACGAGCTCCCGGTGATCCCGGGCGAGCTCGACGGCGCTCGGATAGCCGAGGAAATCGGGTGCGTGGAGGAGGTAGACGTGGAGGGCGTGACTCTCGATCCACTCGCCGCAGTAGAGCAATCGACGGAGTGCCCGGACCTGCGGATGAACAGCCACGCCGAAGAGATCTTCGAAGGCGTGGACGGCGCTCATCTGGTACGCCACCGGGCAGATTCCGCAGATGCGGGCAACGATGTCGATGACCTCGTCCGGCGTCCGCCCGGCAACGAGCGCCTCGAAGTAGCGCGGCGCCTCGAAGATCGCGAGCTGCGCTTCCTCCACGACGCCGTCGCGGACGCGGATACGCAACGACCCTTCGCCTTCGACGCGGGTCAGGTTCTCGACCTTGAACTGGAGGTCACTCCCGTGGCCCATCGGTCCCCTCCCCTGCTTTCGCTTCGGTCGCGGCGCTGGAAGGGCGGCCCACGGCTCCCCAGGTCGGTGGCCCGGACGGGAGCGTCTCCGGAGGCGAGGCGAGGGTCGGACGCAGCGTGATCGGTGGCCTGCCGCCGAGCGCGTCGGTCACGGCGCGGAAGACGTCCGCACCACCGGTGAATCCGGCGAACAACCGGCCGACGTCGATCGGCTCGCGTCCGCCGCCATCCGCGTCGCCGGCCGCGTCGCCGCGAACCATCGCCGCGGCGTAGCCCGCCGCGTTGGCGTTCTCGCGAGGCCCGAAGCAGCCGTAGCAGCCACGGTCGAAGCTCGGGCAGATGGCCCCGCAGCCGGTCCGGGTGACGGGACCGAGGCAAGGCAGGCCGCGGGACACGACGACGCAGGCGATTCCGCGGCGCTTGCATTCGAGGCAGACGGCCTGGTCCGGAAGTTGCGGCCGGCGCCCGGTGGTCAGCGAGACGAGGAGCTCGAGGAGTTGCTCCGGTGCGATCGGGCAGCCCCGCAGCTCCGCATCGACGTGGACGAAGTCCGCCACGGGCCGCGCCGTCGCGAGCGAGTCGACGTACGTGGGAACCGGGTAGACCGCGGCCCGGAAGGCCTCATGCTCCGCGGCCGTGCGGAGCGCCTGGATGCCGCCGGCCGTGGCGCAAGCGCCGATGGTCACGAGGAGCTTCGCCTCGGCCCTCAGGCGGGCGATCTCGACGGTCTGCTCCGGCGTGGAGATCGAGCCCTCGACGAGGAGGACATCGAACGGACCTGATGAGCGCCGCGACGTGGCCTCCGCGAACTCCACGATGTCGAACCGCTCCGCGATCTCGAGCAGGTGATCCTCGACGTCGAGGATCGTCAACTGGCAGCCATCGCAGGAGGCGAACTTGACCACGCCGACACGCGGTCGCCGTGGTGCGGACAGGCGGCCGTGACCTGGTTCGTCGGGGACCGCCGTGGCCGCCGCGGCGCGAAGGGCGACGTCCATCACAGACCCTCCAACCGAAGGTCGCCACCGAGCTCGGCGACGCTGAAGACCGGACCGTCGCGGCAGACGAAGCGTGTGCCGAACTGGCAGTGCCCGCACAGCCCGACGCCGCACTCCATGTGCCGCTCGAGGGTCAGCCACATCTGGTCCGTCGACACGCCGAGGTCACCGAGGGTGCTCGCCGTCGCGGCCATCATCCGTTCGGGGCCACAGATGAAGGCGGTCGCATCGGAACCCGTGCCTTGGACGCTCTTGAACAGCTGCGTGACGATCCCGACCCTGCCGAGCCATTCCGGCCCGGCCCGGTCGACCGTCACCCGGACCAGGATGTCGTCGCTCGCGGCCAGCGCCTCGATCTCCTCCACGAAGAGGCGCTCGCGGGGAGTTCGGGCACCCAGGTAGAGCCGTACGTCGGCGAACCTCCCGCGATCCCGCCGGATGGCGTCGATGACCGGACGCAGCGGCGCGAGGCCGATCCCGCCCGCGACGATCACGACGTCGCGGCCGAACGCGGACTCGATGGGCCAGCCGCGGCCCAGGGGTCCGCGGAGGCCGAGCGACGCGCCCGGACGCAGCCGGGTAAGGAAGCTTGTGGCCGCTCCCGCGGCCCGGATCGTGAGCTCGATGCCATCGGGATGGAACCGGGAGATCGAGATCGGCGGGATGGCGAATGCGGGCACACCGACCATGACGAACTGGCCCGGCCGGCCGGCCAGGATTGCCGGGTCGTCGGTGGCCAGGCGGAGCGTCGAGGTGTCGTGCGTCTCCGGCTTGACGGCGACGACGGTCGCGGGCCGGAACTCGAGCGCATCGGGGGCCGCGTTCGGCAGCGGCGGCGTGGTCGGCAAGACGGCCGCCATGTCGTGACTGGCCCGCGCCGTGGTCTCGCTCGGAACTCCGACCGTCGTATCGGCCGGCGCTGTCGCGGCGAACGCATTCAGCTCCGCCCGGACGTCGATGCCGACCGGACACCAGGCGATGCAGCGCCCGCAGCCGACGCAGCCCGAGGTCCCGAACTGATCGATCCACGTCGCGAACTTGTGGGTCAGCCATTGTCGATAGCGATCTCGATGCCGTGGCCGGAAGTTGCCTCCCGCGACCTGGGCGAAGCCGTCCGTGAAACAGGAGTCCCAGGTCCGGGCGACGCCCGACTCGGTCGCCTCGAAGCCGGACTCAACGGCCTGCCCCGTGCAGAAGCACGTCGGGCAGGCGAGGGTGCAGTTGGCGCAGGCCACACACCGCTCGGCGACCTCGTCCCAATGCGGGTGCTCGAGGTTCGCCAGCAGCAGGTCGTGGACGTCGGTCGGGATTGCGGCGGAGCCCATCGACGCCCGCGTGGCCGCCGTCTGGGTCGTCACGGCGTCGATGAGAGCGGCTTCGGCCGCCGCGAGGCCGAGTGCCTCGACGATGCGCCGGCCTGCGGGGCTTGGCGCCCGGACGACGTATCCATCATCAAGCTCGGCAAGCACGAGGTCGGCCCCGGTCGTGACCTCGGGCCCCGTGCCCATCGTCGCGCAGAAGCAGGTGCTCGAGGCGACGGCGCATTCCACCGCGACCACGAGGAGATCCGACCGGCGGGCCGCGTAGTCGGGATCGACTGCCGGGCCGCCGACGAGGACGCGGTCGTGGATCGCGAGCGCCGCGAGGTCGCAGGCGCGGGCACCGACGATGGCCAGCGGCGTGGGCTCGGCAGGAGCCACGACCTGGACGCGCACGGTGCCGTCCGGATCGGTCGTCATGGACAGGGCATCGACCCGGCTGGGGAAGGTGAAACGCTTGATCCCCTCGCCCGACACGGCGTACTGGAAGGTCCGTGCGGCCCCCCGTCCGGCGGGCAGGGCCTCGATCCTCGCCCGGCCGGGGGCCGTGGCAAGGGTGACGCCGACCGGGAGGTCGGCGGCACGCCCGAGGTCGGCAAAGACGATCGCGCCACCGTCGACCGTCGGCCCGACAACCCGGCGGCCGCCCGCGCGGAGTGCCTCGAGGAGGTCGTCGAACCGCTCGCGAGGAAGGAAGGCCGGGCCCTGGAGCATGGTGCTCACCAAGGATCGAGTCCAGTGGCGTGGAAGAGGTCGAGGAGCTGGTCCCGGGTTGCTGCGACGCGGGAGACCACGGTCTCGAGGACTCTCGGCAGGAAGGCCGCGGCGACCTGGTCATCCGAAGCGAGGAGCGCCCGTAGCTCTGAGGCCTCGACGATCGCGAGCTCGGTCGGCTCGAGGGTCGTGGCCGTCGTGGTCGCGCGGTACGGGGCCACGATCGCCGACCAACCGACGATGTCCCCAGGGTCGAGGGTGAGGATCGTGATCGCGCCCCGCTCGGGGACGCGAAGGCGGAGGGCGACCCGGCCACGGACGACGATCGCCATGAATGCGGTCTCGTCGCCTTCGTGCATGAAGGTCTCACCGCTCTCGAGCTGCATGCGGGCGACGAGCTTCATGAGCCGGTCGCGCGGTGCCGCGGGCAGGCCATCGAGGATGGGCACCCGTCCGGGCCGATCGATCGACGGAGTCGGCACGGTGCCGGGACCCGCCTCTTGAGCGCTCGACATCTCGAATACCTCCGCGATTGAAGGTACGAGCGCGGAGGCCGCATCCTGCAGCGCCATCAGGCACGTTCGAGGCTCGCGGCCGGCCCCCCGAAGCCGGGACCGGACCCGCCGAGTCCCGGTCAACTCGGGACATTCGGCCCTATCGAGGCAATTCGGCCGGACGAACAATGCGGATGCGGTGGATGCCGGAGGGGACGCCCGGTATCCACCCTTTTGATTCCCGGGGTGCAGGCGCGGCGTCGCCGCCTACCTTCAGAACGATGGCCGGCTCGGGGTTCTGATCTCACTCGCCAGGACGTGAGCGGCGACTCCCAGCGGTGCCGCGCGCCGGCGATGGGCGCCCGCCTGGGATCGCGACCTCAGTCCAGGTGGAGACGCTTCGCCTCGGAGCGAAGCTCGTCCCGGAAATCCGGATGGGCGATTCCGATCAACGCTTCGGCCCGCTCGCGCAGGGAGCGCCCCCAGAGCTCGGCCACGCCCCATTCCGTCACGATCGTCCGGGCGTGGGCGCGCGTGGTGACGACGCCCGCGCCCTCCTTGATGGCAGGCACGATCCGGGACATCGTCCCGCCGGCGGCGCTCGCGGGCAGGGCGATGATCGCCCGGCCCTCCTCGGCGAGGGAAGCCCCGCGGACGAAGTCCATCTGACCGCCGACGCCGGAGTACATCCGATGGCCGATGCTGTCCGAGACGACCTGGCCGGTGAGGTCCACCTCGATCGCCGAGTTGATCGAGGTCATCCGGCTGAACGATCGGATGACGTGGGTGTCGTTCGTGAAGTCGACCTGGCGCATCTCGACCATCGGGTTGTCGCGGACGAACTCGTAGAGACGCTGGCTGCCCATCATGAACGCGGCCACGATCTTGCCGCGGTTCCGTTCCTTTCGGCTGCCGTTGATCACGCCCTTCTCGACGAGGTCGACGACGACGTCGGTGAACATCTCGGTGTGAACCCCGAGATCGCGCTTGTCACCAAGGGCCGCGCCGACGGCCGACGGGATGGCGCCAATGCCCATCTGGATGGTTGCCCCGTCCTGGACGAGGTCGGCGACGAACTGGCCGATCCGGCGCTCGATCTCGCCGAGCTCCCCCACGATGTGCTCGTACGGCGGGACATCGCATTCGACGGCGAGATCGATCTGATCGACGTGGATGAAGCTCTCGCCGAGGGTCCTGGGCATTCCCTGGTTGAACTGGACGATGACGGTCTTGGCGGCCTTGATCGCGGCATGCATCGCCTCGACGCTGGTTCCCAGCGAGCAGAACCCGTGGCTGTCGGGAGGCGTCGCGTTGACGAAGACCGCATCGAGGGGCAGGAGACCGGACTCGAAGAGGCGCGGCACGTCCGAGAGGAAGGCCGGAATGTACTCGGCCCGGCCTTCGTTGATCGCGGCCCGGGCATTCGGCCCGACGAACAACGCGCGATGGCGGAAGTGCGGGGCCATCTCGGGCGCCAGGTGTGGCCCGGGACCCTCGCAGTGGAGGTGGAGCACGCCGACGTCCTCGAGCTCCGGCGCTCGCGCCACCAGGGCATCGAGGAGCACGGAGGGCGTTGCCGCGGCACAGTGGAGGTAGACCTGTTCCCGTGACTTGATGCCGGCCACGGCTTCTTCGGCGCTCACGATTCGCATGTCAGGAGAATAGGTCAGCGCACGTTCGGGCTCGGGGTCCGGACGGCCCGTCGTCGCGGGCCGAAGGTCGACGGAACGGACGGGCTTCGCCGCAACGGGTGGGCTCGCCCGACCGAACGCTCAGCCGGCGATCAGCCGCCCCCGCCCCGATCGTACCGATGCTTGGCGACGAAAGCCGCCGCCTGGGCCCGACGCTCGAGGTTGAGCTTCGAAAGGATCGAGCTGACGTAGTTCTTGACCGTCTTGTCCGACAGGAAGACGTCGCTCGCGATCTCCTTGTTCGTCTTGCCTTCGGCGACGAGGAGCAGGATCTTCTGCTCCTGCGCGGTCAGCTGGGCGAGCTCGTCCGTGTACGTGCCGGTCGCGATGCGCCGAACTCGCTCCAGGACCTTCTCGGTGACCGCGGGATCGAGCAGGGACTCCCCGCGGCCGACGGCCTCGAGCGCGGCAACCAGGTCGCGGGCGCGGATCTGCTTCAGGAGATAGCCCGACGCGCCGGCCACGATCGCGGAGAGGACCGCCTCCTCGTCCGGGAACGAGGTCAGCATGACCACGCGGGTCCCGGGCAGCTCGGAGCGGATCTCGCGGCAGGCTTCGATCCCGGAGCCGTCCGGGAGCCGGACGTCCATGATCACGATGTCGGGCTCGAAACGCGTGGCCTGCTCGATGGCCTCGTGGACGGTCCCGGCTTCCGCAACGACCTGGAACCCCTCTCGACGATCGAGGAGCGCGACGAGACCCTGGCGAACGACCTCATGGTCGTCGACCACGAGAAGGCGGAGGATTTTGGCGGCTGGGCTATCCGTCACTCGACGACCTCGACCTGATTCAACGGCAACTTCGCGATGATACGGGTGCCGGACCCGATCGCGCTGCGAATCTCCAGGGAGCCGCCTGCTGCCGACGCCCGGTCGTGCAGATTGACGAGGCCCAGGTGGCCGGCGCCGCGAGGTGCCCCCGGCTCGAATCCACGTCCGTCGTCCTCGACCTCCGCGACGACCGCGTCGCCGTCGATCCGCAGCGCGATGCGGACGCGCTTCGCGCCGCTGTGCCGGATCGTGTTGCTCACGGCCTCCCGGACGATCTGGATGAGCTGGCTCGCGGCTTCGCGGGGCAGCCCCGCATTCACGCGAGCCACGACGTCGGGGTCGAGGTCGAGGTCCACCCGCATCGGCGGCGTCGCGAGCAGGGCGACCTCCTCGGCAACGCTCGTCAGCCGCTCCCCGATCTCGATGTCGACCGATTCCGAGGCGAGGGCGATGATGAACTGGCGGATCTCGCCGATCGTGGTGTTCAGGCGATCGACCGCTCGGTCGATCCGATTCGTCGCCTCCGCCGGCGAATCGGCCATCAGGTCCGGCACGTCCTCGAGCGAGAGGGCCACGGCATAGATGGCCTGGATGATCCCGTCGTGGAGATCTCGTCCGATCCGGATCCGCTCATCCACGAGGGCGAGGCGCTGCACGCGGGCATGCAGCCGGGCGTTCTGGATGGCAATGCCGGCATGCAGCGCAAACATTTCGACGAGGCGCTGGTCCTGCTCCCCGAACTCGGGGGCGGCCGCCTTGTCGGTGAGGTAGAAGTTGCCGACGGACACGCCGCCCACGCGGACCGGCACGCCCAGGAACGAGCGCATCGGCGGGTGCCCTGGGGGGAACCCGTACGAATCGCCGTGCGCCCCGATGTCGTGGATTCGAACGGCACGCCCTTCGCGGATGATCAGCCCAAGGAGGCCGTGGCCACTCGGGAGCGGGCCGATGGCGGCGCGCTCGTCGGCCGAGATCCCGCTCGTGATGAAGAGCTCGATGCGGCCGTGCGGATCCACGATCCCGAGGGCCGCATACCGGGCCCCGGCCAGCTCACGAACGGAATCGACGATCAGCTGCAGAACGCGATCGAGATCGAGTTCGCCGGCAATCGCGCGCGTCGCGCGGTCGAGGGCATCGATGGCAGCGACCACCGGAAAGTCGACGGCGGTCGCGATCGACGAGCCCGGGGCGCCTGGAACGTCGTGCACGAACGAAGCGTAGCAGCGACAACGTGTCGGGTCGCGGCGACCACCGGCCCCGCCGGAAGGGGCCGGACGTCACTTACCGGCACACGCTCGAAGCGCCGACGATCGGTGCATGAGACGGCGGCCCAGATTTCTCGCACCCGGAAAGTGGTTCCGAGGATGATCGCGACCACGGAGTCCTCGCCAGTGAGCGACCCTCGGCCCATCGGCGGCATCCGTCGAATCCTCCTCGCGACCGACCTGTCCCCGGCTTCGGATGGGGCGGCCGGACAAGCCCTCGACCTTGCCCACGACCTCGGCGCGGCGCTTCTCATCGTGAGCGTCATCGACGCCGGCTCGCTGCGCCTGCCGGGCAATCGCTCGTCCCTGCGGGTCGACCAGGTCCGGATCGGCCGGGAGTCCGCGGCCCAGGATCTCGTATCCCGTGGCCGCGCCATGGGCGTCCGGGTCAGCTTCCTCATCTGGGAGGGCGACGCCGGGGAATCGATCGTGGAGGCGGCTCGAAGCGAGCAGGTGGATCTCGTCGTCGTGGGCAGCCACGGCAGGGGCTCGGTCGGCCGTTTCTTCCTCGGCAGCGTCTCGGACTTCGTCGTGCGCCACGCGTCGAGCCCGGTGCTCGTCGTCCGGGCCCGTGGCGAATCGTCGAACGAACCGATCCCCTTCGGGCGGTAACCCGGCATTCTCCCCGGGCGGGCTCGCCCTCCCTTGCGGCGACGCGCCCTACTTCGTGTAGGCGCCTTCCGGATCGAGTTCGCGGCGGATCAGGTCGAGCTCGTCCGGCGTGGGCGCCGGGGTGCCAGCCAGCATCGGCGAGATTCGCGGCTCCCAGCCGATCGTGGCCCGGATCTCGTCGAGGGTCGCTCCGGGATGCAGGAAGTCGAGCCGCATCTCGCCGTCGTCGTCGAAGTGCCAGATCCCGAGATCCGTCACGACCACGGACGGACCACGCCCCAGCCAACCGCCTTCGCGGCGGATCATTTCCGCCTGTTCGGCTCCGCCGAGATTGCCCGGCGAGGTCCGGAAGTCGATGTGCTCGACGAACGAGCGCGCGCTCTGGCGCATGATGACGAAGACCTGGCGCGCGTTGATCGCGATCTCGCAGGCGCCACCGCTTCCCGGCAGCCGCGTCCTCGGGTGGTCGTAGGGACCGATGACCGTGGTATTGATGTTGCCGAAGCGGTCGATCTGGGCCGCGCCGAGGAAGCCCACGTCGACCAGGCCACCCTGCAGGTAGAAGCTGAACAGCTCGTACATCGAGACGACCGCCGTCGCGCCGGTGACGATCGTCGGGTCGCCGATCGAGAGCGGCAGCCGGGCCGGGCGGGCCCCGAACACGCCGGCCTCGTAGACCAGCTCCAGGTCCGGCGCGACGGTCCGCTTGGCGAGGTTCACCGCGATATTCGGCAGCCCGACGCCGACGAAGCAGACACGCTGGCCGGCAAGCTCGCGGGCGGCCGCCACGATCATCATCTCGGACTTCGAGAACGCGGCCGCCGGGTTCCCGACGGCCGCTCCGGTCCGAGGCCCGGTCACCGGTACTCCCCGTAGTTGACGGAGCCGGACGGAGCCGGGCCGGAGGGTCGGAGGGCAGCCATCCGTTCCGGACCGAGCTTCTCGTTGTAGGCCGCCCGGCCGTCGAGGTCGTAGACCCAATCGCGCAGCCAGGCCTGGATCGATCCCTCGTCGCGGGTGATGGCATCCCAGTCCAGGTAGAAGCGGTTGTCCCGGTCGTACGACCCCTGGACGTACGACGGGTGGGCCCCGAACGGCTCGACGACCACCGCGTCCACGATGAGGCCGGGGATGATCGTGCGGTTGGGATCGGCGCGGACGACGGCCTCGTCGACGAGCTCCTCGACCACGACGATGACCCGGTCGGCGGCGAACGCTGCCTCCTTCTGGCAACCGAGCAGTCCCCAGACCTGGGTGTTGCCGGCTGCGTCGGCACGTTGCGCATGGACGATCGCGACATCCGGCTTCAGGGGCGGCACCGCGAAGACCTTGCCGTCACCGTACGGCGAATCGATCTCCCGGATGAGCGGATTCGCCACCGGCAGATCCGATTCGAAGTAGCTCCGGATCGGGTAGAAGGGCAGGTTGGCGGCCCCGGCCGTGTAGCGTCCGACCATCCCGAAGTGGCTGTACTCCTCGATCTCGAGCGGCGCCGGCTCGCTCGTCTCGATCCGACGCCGGATAGCGCCGAGCCCGCCGACGCCGGGATTGCCGAGCCAGCTGAAGATCAGCTTGCGGGCAACACCGCCGGCGATCATCTGGTCGTAGATGAGATCCGGGGTCAGGCGGGCGAGCGTCAGGTCGCGCTTGCGCTGGCGAATGATCTCGTGACCCGCCGCGAACGAGATGAGGTGGGTGAAGCCCTCGATCGCGACCGTATCGCCGTCGCGGACGAGGTCCGCCACGGCGTCATGCATCGAGGCGACGCGCGAGGTGCTCATGCCGGGCAGTATCCGCCAGCCACCGACGACGTGGGCTAGCCGCCGACCTCGCCCGCGTGCATCGCACCTGCGGCGCGGGCCTCGCGACCGATCTCCTTGTCGCGCGCCGCGACCAGCGCGACGGCTTCCCCGAAGATCCGGAGCGCGGTCGCCATCTCGTCCTCGGCCACGGTGAGCGCGGGCGACATGCGGACGGTCGACTTGCCGCACTCCAGGACCAGGAGACCGGCCTGAAAGGCCGCCCACTGGACTTCCTCGGCATGCGTCTGCGTATCGAACTCGACGCCGATCATCAGGCCCCGGCCGCGCACGTCGGTGACGAGGCCCGGGAAGCGGGCGCGCAACTGGCGGAGGCCCGTCATCGCCTGCTCGCCGCGGTCTCGCGCATTGTCGATGAGCCCGCTCTCGATCAGGTCGAGCGTGACGAGCGCGGCGGCGCATGCCACCGGGTTACCGCCATACGTAGACCCGTGCGCGCCGACAGACCACTTCTCGAAGAGGTCCGCACGGGCGACCATGGCGGCGAGCGGCATCCCGGACGCGATGCCCTTGGCGGTCAGGAGGATGTCCGGCTTCACGTCCCAGAGATCGACCGCCCACATCCGGCCCGTGCGACCGACTCCCGACTGGATCTCGTCGGCGATGAGCAGGATGCCGTGCTTGTCACAGATCGCACGAAGGCCGGGCATGAACCCGTCCTCGGGGACGATGTAGCCGCCCTCGCCCTGGATCGGCTCGACGATGATCGCCGCGACCTCGTTGGCCGGGACGAGCTTGTCGAACAGCACCTCGTCGAACCACTTGAGACCCTCGACCGTGCCGTACGGCGCGTGATAGATCCCCGGCAGGAGCGGCCCGAAGTGCGCGTGGTACTTGGCCTTCGAGGCGGTCAGGCTGACCGCGCCATAGGTTCGGCCGTGGAACGCACCGAGGAAGGCCACGATGTTCTGGCGACCCGTCGCGTACCGCGCGAGCTTGATCGATGCCTCGACCACCTCGGCTCCGGAGTTCCCGAGATACGTCCTGGCGCGCCCGCCATTGATCGGGCAGATGGACGCCAGCCGCTCGCAGACCTGGGCGTAGATCGGCAGGTAGAAGTCGCTTGCCGAGAAGTGGATCAGCTCCGCTGCCTGCTCCTTGATCGCGGCCACGACCTGGGGATGGGCGTGGCCGGTCGAGGTCACGGCGATGCCGGCCGCGAAATCCAGGAAGAGGTTGCCGTCGATGTCCTCGACGGTCAGGCCCTCGCCACGGACCGGCACGATCGGGTAGGCGCGCGGCAGGCTCGGCGAGGTCCAGGTTTCGTCATACGCGACGTGCGCGCGGGCCTTTGGGCCGGGGATCTCGGTGACGATGTGCGGGACCGGCCGCGACTGCGCGAGCCGGGACGGGGCCTGGACCACTGGACACCTCGAGCCTGGAGCGGCGTCTGCGAACGCGCGAACGCATAAGGATTATGCAGACTGGATATCGAGTCTAGCATGAGGCCCGTGCGCCGGACGGCCGGTCCGGGCGGCCCGCCCCCAGCACCGGGCGGCTTCCGTGACGCTCCCCTGCGCGTCGCCGAATCGGACCCCGGCTAATCGACGACCGTGTGGCTCTGCTCGCGCATGAACTGGGCCACGTAGTACATCGACAGGCCGGCCTTGCCGGTCGAGCCCGAGCCCTTCCAGCCCCCGAAGGCCTGGACGCCGGGCCAGGCACCGGTCGTCGCGCCGGCCCGCCGGTTGACGTACAGGACGCCCGCCTCGACCTCGTCGAGGAAGCGCGCCACCTCCGCCGGGTCCTCGCTGTAGACACCGGCAGTGAGCCCATAGGTCGAGTCGTTGGCCAGGGCGAGGGCCTCGGACAGCGAATTGACCTTGGCGATGGCCGTGAGCGGCGCGAAGAGCTCGTCCTGGAACAGGCGATGACCTGCCGGAAGCCCCACGACCGTGGGCTCGACGTAGAACCCTCGGGCGAGGTCGCCGTCGGTGAGGTGCTCGCCACCCGTGTAGACGGTCCCGTCCCGACGGGCCTCGGCCACGGCTTCCTGGTGGCGGGCGACGGCCTTGGCGTCGATCACCGGGCCCAGCCAGTTCTCGCGCGGGATCGGGTTGCCGATCGTGATCTTCTCGGTCTTCTCGACCAGCAGCCGCACCAGTTCGTCATGGACCGCCGATTCGACGTAGACCCGCGAGTTCGCCGAGCACTTCTGGCCGCCAAACCCGAACGCGGATCGCATGATCCCCTCGGCCGCCTCCTCGAGGTCCGCCTTGCTCGTCACGATCGCCGGGTTCTTGCCGCCCATCTCGACGATGCAGGGCCGCGGCCAGAGGGTCGAGAACGACTTGAAGAGCTTGAATCCGACGTCGTAGGAGCCGGTGAAGACGATGCCGTCGATCCCCGGGTTCGTCTGGAGCTCATCCCCGACAGACTCGCCCGGCCCCATGACGAGGTTGATGACCCCTGCCGGCACACCGGCGTCGACGAAGCACTGGACGAGGTTGACGCCCGTCAGCGGCGCCGTCGAGCTGGGCTTGAAGACGACGGTGTTACCCGCGATCGCGGCGGCGCCGATCGGCCCGGCCGCGAGGGCCATCGGGAAGTTGAAGGGGCTGATGACCGCGAAGACTCCATGGGGGCGCAGGACGGTCCGCGTGTGGACGGTGGCGTCGCCGAGGTTGTCCATCGGGTGGTCGAAGCCGTCGTTGTCCTCCATCGTCTTGCTGTAGTACCGGAGGAGGTCCGCCGCTTCCTCGACCTCGCCGAGCGCCTCGAGGCGGTTCTTGCCGACCTCCCAGGCCATGTCGGCGGCGTAGTGCATCTGACGCTCGGAGATCAGGTCCGCGGCACGGCGCATGATCGCGAGGCGGTCCCGCCAGGGTGTCTGCCGCCAGCCGGCCTGCGCCCGCCGAGCCGCCTCGATGGCTCGCTGGACGTCGGCCCGGTCGGCCTTCGCGAACGTGCCCAGGACGATGTCGGTGTCGATCGGCGTCCGGAGCTCGAAGGTGCCGGCCCCGCCCTCGACCCACTCGCCGTCGATGTAGTTCCGGTGGTGCCGCCCGAAGCCAGCCTCGGATGCCTTGACGCCGGCCTCGTAGAGCCCGTGGAGCTCTTCGTTGTCGTTCCGGAGGGTGGCATAGGTGATCTTGATCCGCGGCTTCGACTCGGTCGTCATGGGGTCTCCAGGTTGTCTGCGATCGAACGCCGCCGCGGGACGATGGTGCGCGAGCGCGGCGTGGATTCTGCTCTTGGGGTCAGTCTAGCGCGATGTGATCAGGGCCTCGACGACCGGCCCGACCCCACTCGCGACCGCGTCCGGCCGGCTCGGTCCGCGGAGGCGCCCGGTCTCCTCGCGAGCACGGAATCCGGCCGTGTCGGTCTTGCCCGAGAGGACGAGAATGCCCCGCAATCCCGCCCGGTGGGCGCCGGCCATGTCGGTCTCCAGGTCATCGCCGACCATGGCCACCTCGGAACGCCGGAGGCGAGGCCGGCCGGCCTCGGCCGTCAGCTCCCGGACGGCCTCGCGGAACACGACCGGGGATGGCTTCCCGGCGACGGTCGCGCGCTGCTTGAGGGCGTGTTCGAGCCCGATGATGAGCGATCCGGAATCGAGCGTCGGCCCATCGCGCGTGATCCACCACGGATTGAGGTGCATCGCCACGAAGGCCGCGCCGGCACGGATCGCCCGGAATGCGACGTTCAGGTTGTGGAAGCTCAGCTCGTCGCCCGCGTCGCCGATCACGACGGCGCCGACGAGGTTGGCAAGGTCGGCTGCCTCCTCCACTCCGACGACCCGCTGGCCGTCCCACTCCCGCAGGGCATCGGGCGAGGCGAGCACGAACAGGCGCTCGCCCGGGTGATGCCGCGCGGTGTGCCCGGCGGCGGCCGACGCGGCGGTGATGATGGACGAGGCCAGGACGGGCCGGCCGAATTGCCGCGAGACGCCCGCCGCGAGCGTTTCCCGATGAGCGAGCGAGTAGTTCGTCACGACCCGGTACGGAATACCGGCGCCTTCGAGGGCGTCGAGCGCCTCCACGGCCCCCGGAAGCGGGCGCTGGGCGTACAGGAGCACCCCGTCGGCATCGAGCACCAGGGCCCGGACGCCGGCCACGGCGGCGGCGAGGTCGAAGGTGCCGCCGGGTTGACGGCGTAGATGGCCGGTCATGCGCCGATGGTAGTCTCCGACCGGGTTCAGGACTCGGCTGCTGGGTCGGGCGAACGGAGGGCGGGATGATGGGGCTGCTGGACGGCAAGAAGGCGCTCATCTTCGGCGTCGCCAATGATCATTCGATCGCCTGGGGCATCGCCAGGGCCCTCCACGATGCCGGCGCCACGGTCGGGTTCTCGTCGGTCGAGAGCCTCATCGATAGGCGCGTCCGCCCCCTCGCGACATCCATCGGCGCCGACTTCGTGGAGCCCTGCGACGTCCAGTCCGATGACCAGATCCGGGCCGTGATGGCGAAGTGGCGTGACCGCTACGGCGAGATCGACATCCTCGTCCACGCCCTTGCCTTTGCCCGTCGCGAGGACCTCGAGGGCACCTTCGTGGACACGTCGCGCGAGGGATTCGCACTCGCCCTGGACGTCTCGGCGTACTCCCTGGTCGCGCTGGCCCGCGAGGCGCGGCCCCTGCTGCCTCGTGGGGCGAGCATCCTGACCCTCAGCTATTACGGCGCGGAGAAAGTCGTCGCCCACTACAACGTCATGGGCGTCGCCAAGGCCGCCCTCGAGGCCTCCGTGCGCTATCTTGCCGCGGACCTCGGACCCGACGGCATCCGCGTCAACGCCATCAGCGCCGGGCCTGTACGGACGCTTGCCGCGGCGGGGATCGCCGGTTTCAAGAAGCTCTACGGATCGTTCTCGGACGTCGCGCCCCTGCGGGCCAACATCACGCCCGAGGATGTCGGCAAGACCGCCCTGTGGCTGGCCTCTGATCTCGCTTCGGCAGTGACCGGCGAGGTCATCTACGTCGACGGCGGCTTCCACGCGATGGGCGTTCCGCTGGGCGAGGGCTGACCTGGCGTCGCACCCGGGCTATCGGACCCGCCGCGGGCCGGGAGCCGAACCGCAAGCCGGCCCGGCCCACGCATCACCAGCCGGCCGATCCAGGCTCGCCCTTGATCGGACCGACGACCCGTGAAGTGACCCAGCCGCCGTAGAAGCGACCCGGCTGGGGCGTTGCCTGCTCATCGCCCACCCAGGCCTCGTCGACGCGCCCGGCATAGAACCCCAGGTACCCCGAGATCGCCTCGTAGCCGCCGCTCGGATCCTCGTACCGCCAGCCGATGTTCTCGATCCGCCGGCCGTCATGGTCGTAGGTCACGTAGGACGCGCTCCCCTTCCACTCGCAGAACGACGTGTGGCTGCTGCCGATGAGTCGATCCAGGCGCACGTCGGTCGGGGGGAAGTAGTAGACCGGGGCGCCGGCGGTCTCGAGGACGCGGAGACCCCGCGTCGTGTCGGCAAGGACCTCTCCGCCTACCACGACGCGGAGTCGCTCAGGAACCGCTTCGACGCGTGGCGGACGCGGGTAGTCCCAGACGGATTCCTGCCCTGGCCCCGGAGTCACCGGTTCGGGTCGCGGAGTTCGAGCGCGGTCAAGTTGCATCGCGATCACCCCTACCAGGGCATCTTCGGGGAATTCGCGCGGATTGTCAGGCCGCGACGACCTGATTCCGCCCGCCGGCCTTGGCCATCGCAAGGCCAACGTCCGCGACCTCGATCATCGAGTCGAGAGCGCTCATGTCGGGGTCGAGGCCGGCGCAGCCGGCCGAGACCGTTGCATGGACCCAGTCGCCATTCGACAGCGGGATCTCGATCCGCGCGAACCGCTCGCGAACCTCGTCGGCTGCGCGGACCGCGTCGTTGCGCGCGGCCCCGTCGAGGACCACGAGGAACTCCTCGCCGCCATACCGGGCGACGACATCGGACGCTCGGAACCGCGCCGACAGGATGCCGGCGAAGCTGCGGAGCACCGCGTCCCCGGTGAGGTGGCCATGGCGCTTGTTGAAGTCACCGAAGTTGTCGAGGTCGAAGAGGATCGCGGCGACCGGCCGACGCGACTCGACCGACTGCCGCTGGCGAACGGCCGTCATGCGCGCCAGGGTCGCATCCAGCATCCGCCGGTTGTGGAGGCCCGTCAGGGCGTCGCGCAGGGCCGCCTCGCGCGTGTCCGCGTGGAGGCGGGCGTTGGCAACGGCGAGCGCCGCCTGGGTAGCGAGGAGGACCGCGACCTCGCGCTCCTGTTCGGTGAATCCCTGGACAGGCTCCCGCCGAACGAGGCTGATCGCGCCCAGGACGGCGTCGTCGCGGATCATCGGGATGGCCATGATCGCGACAGCCGACTCGACAAGGGCCCGCTGCGCGACCTGCGGGAACTTCGCCCGCTCGAAGCTGTCGTCGAGGACCGGGGCACGTGACGCGATGGCCTGCCCGGTTGCCCCGTCGCCGGGCACGACGGTCGCGCCGAGGAAACCATCGACCCCGAGCCCGGCAACGATTCGGTACTCCCCGGTCACGGGATCGGCCAGGGTGAGGAGTCCGAAGTCGCAGGCCACGACCGTCGTGGCCGCCGTAGCAACGGCGGCATACAACGGCTCCGGATCAAGTGTGCTGCCGAGCGCGGCGAAGGCCTCGGCGAGACGCCCAAGCAGGGCTGCGCGCTCGGCGAGCTTCTGCCGTTCTCGGCCGAGGGCGATCGCGGCCGAGAGCCGGTCCGCGATGGTCAGCATCGAGGCCAGGTCGTCGCCGTCGAGCGGCTTGAGGGCAGTCGACTCGACGTTGAGCACGCCGAGCAGCTCGCCCTCGGCCAGGAGCGGCACGCCGATCTCGGACACGACGTCCGAGTCGGCTTCCTTGTAGTCAACGTCGCGGGTCACGTCTGTCGCGAAGATCGGCTCGCGCGTGCGGGCGACACGTCCGATGATGCCCATCTCGGTGTCGAACTCGAGGATCGGCTCGTCGTAGCCGCGCTGGGCGCCGAGCCGGAGGACCCGGCCGTCCCAGAGGTACACGGACGCGTAGTGGTAGCCGAATGTCCGGGCGAGCACGTCCATGAGCGTCTTCAGCGCTGCCGGGCTCGGGCCGTCGACCGCGAGGGCGCGTCCGAGCTGCTCCAGGGCTCGCAGTCGGCGGGCCTTCCGCCGGTCGTTCGATGCGATCTGTCGGAGACGCTCGAGGGAGCGCTCGAGGGACGACACGATATTCCGGGTCCCGAGCGCGAGGAGGGCCACGACCACGACCGGCAGGATGCTCTGGTCGAGGGCCTCTGCGGTGCCGAAAAGGAGCACGGTCGTCAGTCTCGATGCGGTCGCGCTGGCGATCGCCACGACCAGGCCGGCCGGGCCGCTTGCCGCGGCGGCGAGGATGATCACCGGGACGTACAGGACGGGCAACGTCGGCTGGGTCCGCGTTTCGACGAGCGTCAGGGCAGCAACGAAGGCGACGGCCAGCACGAACCGAACGAGGCTGCGGGTGCTCCGGATGCTCCCGCCGATGGTGACGCCGAGCACGGCCTGGAGACCGAAGTAGAAGAGCGTCAGCGCCACGACGGCGCCGGAGCCCTCGAAGCCATGGACAGCCTCGCCGACGAGGACGGGCACGCCGAGCGCGATCGCGAGCGCGGCGTGAACGTCGGCGACCAGCCATCGGCGGAGCCGCGCGGCAGTGCCGGTTCGGCCCAGTTCGCGAGGTCGAAGTTGTGTGAGCGCGGTAATGGTCGTTGCCCCCGAGGAGGGACCCGGCCGTGACACGCGCGTCGCGGCTGGTCACCAGGATCGTCAGGGGTGGTGGCAGTACGCACCATCACGCATCAGTACCAGAGCCGGGCCGACATGTGGGCCATGCGGCCCGCGTGCCCGCTGATGGTCAGCCCGTCGCCGGCTCCAGTTGGTGCCCGATCTCGTCCGGCAGCCAGAACCAGCGGAGGTCTTCGAAGTCGGGGCCGACGGCGGCTGGATCCAGGCCCGCCGGACCATGGCTGTGGGGCGCTGCCGCAATCACGCGGGCCTCCGCGAGGTGGGCGGCAAGGGCTGATTCTGGCGCTCGGTGACGATGGGCGGCGTACCGCATCTTCCCGTTGTCGTAGGCGACGTCGCGCAGGCTCAAGGGAGCCTCCGCGTTGCCCGACGCGTGACGCCATAGGCCGCTCGACGGCTCGAAGGTGTAGTCGGGAAGAAGGCGCCAGCCCTCGGTGGCCACGAAGTCGACCGCGTCGAGCAGGAATTCGAAGACGGGCTCACTGATGAAGTAGTTGAAGTTGACCCGGACCCAGCCCGGTTTGATGCCCTCGCAGCCGCGCGCGATCTCGCGCTCGAACTCGTGCGAGGTCTCGATATCGATCCCGAGGAGGCGATGCCCGTACGGCCCGGCGCACGAGCAACCGCCGCGGGACTGGATCCCGAACAGGTCGTTGAGGAGCGCGACGACGAAGTTGTGGTGGAGGTACCGGCCGTCGTGCCGGACGACGAACGACACGATCGATAGACGCTCCAGCAAATGGGAGCCAAGGACCCGGATGTTGGGGTTGGCCTCCCAACGCTGGATCGCCCGCCCGATGAACAACGCCTCGCGCTCGCGGATGGCGTCGACACCCACCGCCTGCTTGAGCTGGAATACCAGGCCCGCCCGGATCGACTCGACGATCGCCGGCGTGCCGCCTTCCTCTCGATGCTGCGGGTCGGCGAGGTAGACGTGGTCCACCGTGTTGACGTAGGCCACGGTCCCGCCGCCCGGCGAGGTCGGGACGCGGTTATGGAAGAGCTCGCGGCGACCGGCCAGGATGCCCGGCGTGCCGGGTCCACCGATGAACTTGTGGGGGCTGATGAAGACGGCGTCCTTGTAGTCGAGCTCGGCGTTCGGGCCGGGTCGATGAGGCGAGAGCTCGATGTCGACGTACGGTGCCGCTGCCCCGAAATCCCAGAACGAGAGCGCGCCATAGCGGTGCAGCAGGACGGAGATGGCCCGCGTGTCACTCAGGATGCCCGTGACGTTCGAGGCGGCGGAGAAGCTGCCGATCCGGAGCGGCCGATCCTGGTTGGCCGCAAGCGCGCGCTCTAGCTGGGCCAGGTCGATCCGGCCATCGGGATCCTCCGAAATGGTGACGACGTCGGCGATCGACTCCCGCCAGGGCAGCTCGTTGGAATGGTGCTCGTAGGGTCCGATGAAGACGACCGGACGCTCGTCCGGCGGGATCGACGCCCGGAACCCGTAGCGGTCGTCGAGGTCCGCGGGGATCCGCAGGTTCAGGACGTCGACGAGCTTGTTGATCGCCGCCGTGGAACCCGACCCGCAGAAGATCACGACGTGATCGGCCGGATTGCCACCCAGCGCCTCGCGGATGATTGCGCGGGCATCCTCGCGGAAGCGAGTGGTCTGGAGCCCGGTCCCCGAGGATTCGGTGTGCGTGTTCGCGTAGAGCGGCAGGACCGCCTCGCGAATGTAGTCCTCGATGAACGTCAGCGAACGGCCGGACGCGGTGTAGTCGGCATAGGTGACCCGCCGCAGGCCGTACGGCCCGATGACGGCCTCGTCATCGCCGATCACGGCGGCGCGAATCGTGTCGATCAAGGTCGCAGCGTCGTCCACCGGCTCATCGTACAGGCCGTGGCGAGGCGTTCTGCCGGATCACTTGAACCTTGTCGCAACCCGAAGAGTTCTCCCTGGGCGTTCGCGAAGATCGACACGTACCCGGCAGCGACGATCGCGTCGCGGGTGCCTGCGGGCAGCTGGTCGGACGGCTCGAGGACGACGTAGCCGAATGTCTTGCCGCCCGGCGCGCCGTCGGACAGCAGGGACCGGAGGTCGGCCAACGGTCGGAGGCGCCCGCCGACGGTGTGGATGCTGACTTCGACATCCGGGACGACGTCCGTCTCCGTAACGCCGTCGAAGACCCCCAGTGGCGTCGCGACCCATTGCTGGAACGAGCCCGCGACATGCAGGACCCCGGTGTCCGGCCCGAGCCGGCCGGCCGTGATCTCGGCGCGAACCGCGTCGAGCAACTCCTGGCGGGGAGCGTCGACGACATAGCGGCGTCCGGGATAGCCGGCCCAGAACCCCGTCTGCACCCAGCGCATCGCGATCGAGAACGTCTCCGACAGGCGGTGCTCCCCGAGATGGAAGGCATCGATCGGCGTCGATCGGATCGGCAGCGCGGCCGCCCCGACGAAGGCGATCAGGCCGACGCCACGGATCACAGCTGGCGCACGACTCCACCCGGCGACGGCCGCCAGTCCCGCGCCTGCGAGCAGCGCGACCAAGACCGGGATCCAGTACTGGAGGGTCTTGGGCAGCTCGAACCGGAGGGCGTCGCCGAGGAGCCCGGAGCCGGTCGCGGGCACGAGCTGGGTCAGGGTCGCGACCACGAAGCCGGCGGCAATGGCGGCCCACACGACCGGACTTCGTGCGGCCGGGGCCCACAGGATCACTGCGGCCGCGGCGGCCATGACGGACAGCTCCATCACCGACAGCAGCGGATCGGCGCCCGCGACGGCGGCCCGAACGAGCGGGCCGCCGAACACCAGCGCGACCAGCGCCGCGGCAATCGCGGCGCCGCGACCGAGCAGCACGACCGCCCGGCGGATGCTCGCGGCCGCCCCGGACGCCAGCACGACGCCCATCGTGACCCCCACGGCGAGCGACAGGACCAGGACGACCGGCGGCAACGGGAGACCCAGCATCGTGGCTGCCTGTGGCAATGCCACGAGCGCACCGGTGCCGAGGGCTGGAATCCCGATGCCGGCGATCTGCGGGCGGACAACCACCACGAGCGTGACGGTCACGGCGGCGAGGAAGCCGATGACCGGGTGCATGAGGAGCGCGGCGCCCAGACCCAGGCCAACGACGACGCCCGGCGGCAGCCACGACCCTCGAGGAGAGGTTGGCGCCTCGCCGGCTGGCGGACCCTTCGTGGACTCCCCCGGTTTCGGCCGCGCCGGCACCCCATCCGGTGCCGAAAGTCCGTCGGCGATGACGGCGAGGACCCACGCCGCCAGCGGCAGGACGATGACCGTCGCCCGGGCGTCGCCGAGCCGCGCGACCGAGGTCGTCATCGCGAAGGTCAGGAGGACCCACGGCGCGCTCGCCCGACCGCCGACGGCCGTCGCGAGACGCCACATCGCGGCGGCGACGAGGACCGTGGACGGGAAGATGAAGCCGGCCACTGCCTGGCCGGCTGGGAGCCCACTGATCGTCGCGATCGCACCGAGCAACGCCGTGTACCCGAGGAGGATCCGGGACGGCCCGTAGATGGGCGACTGCGTGTCCGTGAGGTGGCTCAGGGCCCCGAACGTGCGGAGATGCTCGGCGGGTGCGACGTGGTTCGGCAGGACGTCGAGGAACGGCACCACGGGCGAGGCGAGCTGCAGCAGGACCGGGGCCGACCAGGCCACCAGGAGGAGCAGACCAAGCGAGCTCCAGCCGATCTCCGGTCGGAGTGTCCCCTGGACGGCGAACGGCCGGAGCCGGAACAGCCCAGCCACGATCAGCGCCGCGTCGACGGCGGCGAGGATCGGCTGGAGGAAGAGGCCAGGCCCACCGAGAACGCCCAGAAGCAGCCCATCCTTCACGACCGCGAACACGAAGCCCTGAAGGACCGCCTCGTCGAGTCGCCCGAAGGGCCGGCCACGTACCGCGCGCGCCATGACCGAGCCGGCCGCCACTTCGGCAACCGAGACGACGAGCACGAGGAGGCCCGGACCGAGCGTCACGGGGATCCACGAGAAGAGGGCCTCGAAGGCCGTTGCGGGGTCGAAGCCGAGGTCCGTCGGGCCGAGGAGGATCGAGCCGGCCACGATGCCCGCGAGGCCGATCAGCGCCGCGATGTCGACATACGGTGCGATCGGCGCCCGTTCGGGCTGCTGGGCGTCCACGGTCGCCGATGGTACGCCCCGCCGGTGACGACGCTAGGGGGTCGGGCTGCCCGCCGTGTCGGCCCGATAGGCGATGACCTCGACCTTTTCGAGGGTGATCAACCCGCCCGACACCATGGCATCCAGCTCGGGGAGCACCGCCCGGACCCGCTCCTCGATGTCGACAAGCTCGATCAGGATCGGAAGGTCCTCCGACAGGCGCAGGATCCGCGTCGTGTGGAGATGCTGCTTGGCTCCGTAACCCTCGATGCCACGCAGGACGGTCGCGCCGGCGAGCCCGCGCTCGCGCAGCAACTGGACGATGGCGTCATAGAGCGGCTGGCCGTGCCACGTATCCGACTCGCCGATATAGATCCGCGCGAGGAGCCCGGTTCCCTCGACCTTCATGACAGCGCCCTCCCGATCGTGAGTCCCAGGAACACGGCGGCCAGCCCGAGCACCACCGAGCCGAACGCGTTCGCGAAGGCCAGGCCGCTGGCGCCATCCTCCCAGAGACGCCAGCTCTCGAGCATCAGGGTCGAGAACGTCGTGTAGGCGCCCAGGAAGCCGATCATCAGTGGCCCGCGGATCGATGCCGGCAAGACGCCGCGCTCGGTCGCGAGCGCGAACAGGAGGCCGAGCAGGGCCGCCCCGGACAGGTTGATGACGAGGGTGCCCCAGGGAAACGCACCGGATACACGGTCGGCAACGAAGCCGTCGACCACGTAGCGCGTCACCGCGCCGGCGGCGCCGCCGAGGGCGATCATCACATAGGGCATGGAGCGATGGTCGGAGGCCGCGCTCGGTACGTCAAGCGGCCCTCGTACGTCAAGCCACGCTCGGGTATGGGAAGCGGCCGGCCATCGCCAACCGGGGCGGGCGGCATGGCCCGGGTCGAATGGGCCGGGCGGCACTGATTCGGCGGCGCACGGGCGGCCGACACTGGGGTATCGCCCCGGAGGTGCAGAAAATGACCCGAGTCCTCGTTGTGAACCACGACATCGATCTCGCCGACGAGGAGGTCGACTCGCTGCGACGCCGCGGCTATGACGTCCGCGAATGCCGCGGCCCGATCGGTACTCACTGCCCCGTCATCGCCGGACGACCCTGCGATCTCGCCGATGGCGCGGACGTCCTCGTCTATGACGCCTTCGCGACCGGTGAGCCCGAGGGAGCCCAGCGCCTCATCGAGGGCCTGCGCCAGCTGCACCCGGGCGTCCCGGTCGTGCTCACGGCTTCGGGGATCGAGCCCGAATGGATCGAGACGATCGGCGAGCATCGCGTCACACCGCTCGTCGGCAGCCCCACTGGCCCGCGCCTGGCAGCCGCGATCGAGGACGCGATCGCGCGGGTCGCCTCGGAGAAGTCCGCCGGCTGAACCTTGGCGGCGGCGGCGCCGCGATTACTGATCCTCGCCGCCTCCGTGGTAGCGTTCGCGAGTAGGCCGCGCGGTTCGCCGCCTTGGTCGCTCGGGCGGGAGTAGCTCAGTTGGCAGAGCGTCAGCCTTCCAAGCTGAATGTCGCGAGTTCGAACCTCGTCTCCCGCTCCACTCTCCATCTCCACTCTCCATCGTCGCGGCGCGACGGGCACCTGATCGTTCAACCCAAGGTCCCGGTTGGCGAGGACGGAATCGCGGGTAGAGTCTGCGCGTGAGAAGCATCGTGATGAACCGACGGGTGTTTCTGGTCGGATTCCTCGCAGCCACGCTGGCCGCGTGCAGCGCGGCGCCGGCGCCCGAGACGATCGCGCCCACGACTGTGGCGACGACAGCCGGCCTCAACAGTCCAAACGCGACCACATCCGAAACGGGCGGACAATCGCCGACCGCCACGATCGCCGGCAGCCCGCCCGTGTCCTCAGGCCCAACCGCCGCCGTCACCGCTGCAGCGACACCTGCCACCACACCCGCGCCGACGGCCCGCCCGACCCCTCGCCCGACCATTCGGCCAACCCCTCGGCCCACGCCCGCGCCTACGCCGACGATCTGGGATCCGAGCCACGTCACGGTCAAGTTCAGCACCATCGCGACGGTCCCGGGTCAGCCGCTCGCAATCGCCAATGCCGGCGACGGTTCGGGTCGCCTCTTCGTGGCCGAGCAGGGCGGCAAGGTGTACGTGCTCAACGGCAAGACCGTCAGCCCAAAGCCGTTCCTCGACATCGCGGGCGAGACCGCGAGCGGAGGCGAGCGCGGACTCCTCGGCCTCGCGTTTCACCCCCGTTTCCCGACCGATCCCCGCGTGTTCATCGACTACACCGACACATCCGGCAACACGGTCGTCAGCTCGTTCGCGGTTGATCCCGGAGCACCCGATGTCGTCGTCGCGGGCAGCGAGGTCAAGATCCTCCAGGTCGCCCAGCCCTACGCGAACCACAACGGGGGCGGGATCGCCTTCGGTCCCGACGGGTTCCTGTACATCGCCCTTGGTGACGGCGGCTCAGGCGGTGATCCGAAGGGCAACGGCCAGAACGTCAAGACGCTGCTCGGGAAGATCCTCCGGATCGACATCGACCACCCGTCGGGCGGGCGCAACTACGGGATCCCGTCCTCCAATCCCCTGGTCGGCACGGCCGGCAGGCCGGAGATCTGGCTGTATGGGCTGCGGAACCCATTCCGCTTCTCCTTCGATCGGGCCACGGGTGATCTCTGGATCGGCGACGTCGGCCAGGACAAGTGGGAAGAGGTCGACGTCGCGCGAGCCGGCGTCGGCGGGCTGAACCTGGGCTGGAACGTCATGGAGGGCAACCACTGCTACAACCCGAGCAGCGGCTGCTCGACCGCGGGCCTGACCCGACCCGTGGTCGAGTACGCACACTCGTTTGGCTGCGCCGTCATCGGCGGCAACGTGTACCGCGGATCGGCCTATCCGCTCCTCCGCGGCGGCTACGTCTTCAGCGACGAGTGCACCGGCAACACATTCGCGGTCGCCGCAGCCGCCAAGGGCGCCCAGCAGCTCGTGCAGGTCGCGAACGGGCCGGGCGGGATCGCCGGGTACGGCGAAAGCGAGTCGGGGGAGCTCTACGCCGCGGATCTCGGCGGAACGATCTACCGCGTCACGGCCGTCGCCCGCTGACCGGTTGCGAGGGGCAGGACCGAGCCGGTCAGGCCTTCCGCTCGAGGATGGGCCGGGCCACGTCCGGGCGGTCCACGACGAAGGCGAACATCGCCCGGTCTCCCCAGCGACCGAGGAAGAGGTGCCCGTAGATGTTCACCCCGGCGTCGGCGAGCGCGCGCGAGAGCCGGGCCATGCCGCCGGGGCGGTCGTCGACCTCCGCCAGGATCGACTCGCCCTCGACGTAGACGTAGCCGCCCGCGTCGAGCACCGAGCGGGTCGCGTCGTCGTCGGCCGTGGTCATGATCACGTGGCCTGCATCGCCGATGCCGCCACCCCCGATCGCGCGCAGGTCCACGCCACGCTCGGCCAGGGCCTCGGCGAGCACGGCCATGCCGCCCGGGTCGTTCCTGAGCTGGACCACGAACTGATTGGCCATGGGGACCTCCGGCTTTCGGGGCGCGATGGCCGTCGCCCGAGCGTGCATCGTAGCGGCCGGCGGGCCGCGCCGCTCCGGTCGGCCGGCTGGGCCGGGATGGGCGCCTCAAGGACCCTCTGAGAAACGGTGTTGACGTCACGCAACTGACCTGCTACGGTCCGCTAAACCGGTTTGCTAAACCGATTAATCACACCTCGCAGAGCGCCCCTCCAGCGGATCAGCGGCCCTGTCCCGGGTCTCCTGCTCGAAGCGCGGCGGCTCAGGTGGAGGAACCGCCACAGGATGGTCCAGGCTCCCAGACGGCCGACAATCTCCGATGTTGCCGACGCAGCCGGCGTCTCGAAGACGGCCGTGTCCTTTGCCTTCAACCGGCCGGACCGACTCGCCTCGGAGACGGCGACGCGGATCCGGACGGTTGCCGATTCCCTCGGCTACCGGCCGCATCCGGTCGCACGCATGCTCAGCCAGGGCCGGACCCACACGATCGGGGTGCTGACCCCGCAGGCGCTATCGCTGATCTTCGAGAACCCCTTCTTCGGCACCTTCGCGTCCGGGATCGCCTCGGCGGCCGAAGCCTCCGGATACGTCCTGCAGTTCGTGTCGCCGTTCCGGGGATCCCTTGTCCGGGCCATCGACCGGGCGACGATCGACGGCGTCGTCGCGTTCGGCCTCTCGGCGAACCACCCGGAGGTCGAGCAGATCCGTCAGGCAGGCGTCCCCATGGTCCTCGTCGACTCGACCGCGTTTCCGAAGCAGGCCGGGGTCGACGTCGACGATGAAGGCGGCGCGCGCCTGGCCGCCGAGCACCTCGCCGCGCTCGGTCATCGCATCGTCGCGGTCCTGGCGATCGAATCGTCCGACGCGGCTGGGGCCGAGGAGCCGGATGGAGTTCCCGCCCGGCGCCTGCGCGGGTACATGGCCGGCTTGCAGGCGGCCGGCATCGAACTCCTCGACGAGGCCGTCGTCACGGCCCCGGCGACCGTCCTCGGGGGCGCGGCCGCGTTCGCCGAAACCTGGCAATCCGGCCTCCGCCCAACGGGCGTCCTGGCCATGAGCGACGCGATGGCCATCGGGGCCATGCACGCCGCTCGGGAACTCGGTCTCGCCGTCCCGGCCGACGTCAGCGTCGTCGGCTTCGACGATGTCGAGCTCGCTCAATTCGCCGATCCCGCACTCACCACGATCCATCAGCCCATCGCCCGCAAGGGCGAGCAGGCCGTCGAGCTGCTGCTCGGCATCCTGGAGGGCACTACCGGCCCGGAGCATCACGAGATCCTGCCGACCCGCCTGGTCGTGCGCGCGTCCACCGGACCCGCACGCGACGCGGTGCGCAGCACGAGCGCCGAAGGAGGTGCGTCGGAGCAATCGCAGGTCTGACGTCGAACGCACCCCGTCTCGCTGAGACGGGCGGCCAGGACGCCATCACATCGCGAAGACCGGCCCTGACGCGGATCGACTGTCGATCCGGGCGGCGTGCCGAGTCCTCGCTCGAGGAGGAAACCAGGGATCATGAATTCACCCAAGCGCATCGGCGCCCTGTTGGCGGTCGTCGCGATCGCCGCGGCCGCCTGTGGCGGCGGTGCAAGCACCGCACCGACCACCGCCCCGACCACCGAACCGAGCGCAATGACCTCCGAGGCGCCAAGCACGGCGCCGACCGCGGTCCCGCTGACCGGCAGCCTCACAGTCTGGGAAGCCTACGGCGCCAGCGGCTCGGCCGAGAAGGACGCCTTCGACAAGATCGTCGCCCAGGTCATGGCCGCCAACCCCGGCCTGACCGTGACGGTCACGGACGTCCCGTTCAACAACCTGTTCACGAACTTCGAGACCCAGGCCGCCTCCGGCGCGGGCCCCGATCTCTACATCGCGCCGAACGACAACCTGCCCAGCGAAGCGCGGGCAAACCTGCTCGTCGACGTGAGCGGGCTCATCGATACCCTCAAGGCGGCCCCGTACAACACCTCCGACGTCGCGATCAACGCCGCGACCGTCGACGGCAAGATGTACGAGATCCCCGAGTCGATGAAGGCCGTCGAGCTCTTCTACAACAAGTCCATCTTCGCCACCCCGCCCGTCACGACCGCTGACTGGATGGCCAATGCCTCCAAGCTCGGTTGGGTCTACGGCGCGAACGGCGGCGGCGCCTACTACCTGTGGGGCCTCTTCTCGTCCTTCGGCGGCAAGATCCTCGCCGACGACGGCAAGTGCGCGGCCACGGCCAACACCGGCGTCGCGGATGCCCTCAAGTGGCTGTCCGACATGAAGGCTGCCGGCATGAAGGTCTACCAGAACGACACCGACGCCAAGGCTGACTTCATCGCCGGCAAGATCGGCGGGTTCATCGACGGCCCGTGGCAGTCCGGTGACCTGTCCTCGGCGGCTCCGGCCGGCCTGGGCTCGAACCTCGGCGTTGCGGCCGGCCCGACCGGGCCCGGCGGCGAGTGGGCTCCGATGACGGCGCCCGACGGCTTCTACATCAACGCCTCGTCGAGCAACATCGACCTGGCCAAGGCCTTCGCGCTGCAGTTCCTGCTTCCCGCGAACGAGCAGATCTTCGCCAATGCCGGCCATCTGCCGGCCAACACCACGCTTCAGCCCACCGATCCGATCGCGCAGAGCTTCTCGGCACTCATGCCCAAGGGCTTCGCTCGACCGACGGCCATGGAGCTGAACAACTACTGGGGCAACTTCGGTAACGCCCTCGCGGCAGTCATCGACCAGGGCACCAATCCGACGACGGCCGTCGCCGACGCGTGCACCGCGATGGACAAGGCCAACAAGAAGTAGCGAATCGGAGTCTTCGGACTCCGCTACCCTCTGACGCAGCACCCTCGGGGCGCCGGCACCGCCGGCGCCCCGAGGGACACCATCGACTTCGAGCAGGAGCGATTCCGATGGAACAGTCGAGGACCGTGCGATGACGGCCGCGGCCGCCGTACAGGGGACACAGCCGCCGAGTCCAGGCTGGCGGCGCCGGTCGCGGAACGCCCGGATCGCTTACACCTTCCTCCTGCCCGCCCTGCTGATCATGGCGATCATCACCTTCTATCCCCTCGTCTTCCAGGTCTGGATGTCCTTCACCGACTACGGGCTCAAGAACCTGAAGGCCGGGTCGCCGGGCCCGAACTATGTCGGGCTCGAGAACTACGGGCGGATCCTCGACAACAACATCGTCATCCCCAACTTCGACTTCCTGCGGATCCTCGTCTTCAACCTCTTCTGGGCCTTCTCGAACGTCGTCATCCACGTCGTCCTCGGGGTGGCCATCGCCCTCGTCCTGAACATCAAGGGCCTGCGGTTCAAGCGCTTCTACCGGGCCGTGTACATCCTGCCGGTGGTGATCCCGCCGATCATCGTGGCGACCGTCTGGCGGAACTTCTTCGATCCGAACTACGGCGCGGCGAACCAGTTGATCAATGGCACGATCGGGGTCCTCTTCAAGCTGCCGCCGGTCACCCTTGACTGGCTGAACCAGCCGAACCCGATCTTCGCCCTTGGCCCGCTCATCCTCCCCCTCGCCTACTTTGGCCTGCTGACGGCCAACGTCTGGCTCGGCTGGCCGCTGAACTCGGTGGTCGCCACGGGAGCGCTCCAGAGCATTCCCCAGGACCTGTACGAGGCCGCGGCGATCGACGGCGCCGGCGCGTGGCAGCAGTTCAAGACGGTCACGCTGACCTTCCTGCGCCCGGCCATGCTGCCCTACGCGATCTACGGCTTCGTGATCACGTTCAACCTGTTCTACCTCTCGTACTTCATGTCCGGCGGGGGTCCCTTCGGGCAGACCGAGCTGCTCGTCACGATCGCCTATCGGCTGGTCTCGGAGCAGCACCTCTACCAGGTGGCGGCAGCATTCGCGGTCTTCGAGTTCTTCATCCTGCTGGCCATCACCCTCGTCACGAACAAGTTGGCGAAAGCGACGGCACAGTTCGATGCGTGACCGACGAGCCGCCCTCAATCCGACTTCGCGGAGGATCAGGCCATGACCGCCCAGGCTCCCGCGATCCCCAAGAGCGCGGTCGCTCCGGTTGCCGTCGTCCGACCCGGCAGCCATCGCGAGATGTCGCGACGCCGCCAGGTCATCCTCCAGCTCCTTTGCCTCGCCATCGCGGCGACCGTCCTCTTCCCGATCGTCTGGATCGTGGCCATGTCGCTCGATCCCCGCAACATCTCGCGGCCCGACTCGCTGTTCCCGCCGGGCGCTTCGCTGGAGGCGTACGGCAAGGTCTGGGCCAAGCCGACGCTCAACAACATCTCCTTCTTCCGGCTCGCGCTGAACAGCATCATCATCGCGGTCATCATTTCGCTCGCCAGCGTGAGCATCGGGTCGATGGCGGCATACGCGTTCTCGCGGCTCCAGTTCCGGGGCCGGGAGTTCCTGATGATCGCGGTCCTCGCGGTGCTCATGCTGCCGGCGGTGGCCACGATCGCCCCGCTCTTCGTGCAGATGAACAAGCTCCAGATCGGGACCGTCAACCTGCGCGCCTCGCTGATCGGCGTGGCGATCGCGGTCACGGCCAGCCAGTTGCCGTTCGCCATCTGGAACATCAAGGGCTATTTCGACACGATTCCACGCGAGCTCGAGGAGGCGGCGAGCATCGACGGGGCCGGTCGATTCCAGTCCTTCATCCTGGTGATCCTGCCCCTTGCGACGCCGGTGCTCGCGGTGACGGCCTTCTTCGGCTTCATCGCCGGCTGGACCGAGTTCTACTTCTCGTCCGTGTTCCTGACAGGCAACGCCGACCTCACGACGCTCGCCATGGCGCTCAACGGGATGGTCGGCCAGTACTCGGCGAGCACCCCGTGGTCGCAGTTCGCGGCGTTCTCAGTCATGGTCGCGCTGCCGGTGTCGGTCGTGTACCTGTTCCTCCAGCGCTACATCATCTCCGGCCTCACGGTCGGCGGCGTGAAGGGCTGATCACCTCGGCCGGGGGTCGGTCATGACGTCTGGCCCCCGTATCGCCTCGCGGCGCCACGCGATGTTGGCGACGAGGCTTGGGGCGTTCCTTCTCGCGGTCGCGCTCGCAGGCTGCACCTCGGACTCGACGCCTGCCCCGACGACGGCAGCCAGCGGCCCGGGCCCAAGCGCAAGCTCGTCGGTCGCGGCCCCGCCGACCTGCCCCCCGATCCCACCGCTGGTACCACCCGTCACCTCGACGGACCAGCCGGGCTGGTGGACGAATCGGGTGTTCTACGAGGCCTTCGTGCGGAGCTTCTCGGACAGCAACGGCGACGGGATCGGCGACCTGAAGGGGCTGACGGCTCGACTCGACCAGCTGAACGACGGGAACCCGGCCACCACCACCGACCTGGGCGTGACCGGCCTCTGGCTCATGCCCACGTTCCCCTCGCCGTCCTATCACGGCTACGACGTGACCGACTACCGCTCGGTCAACCCCGAGTACGGGTCGCTCGCCGACATGCGGGCCCTCGTCGCGGCTGCCCACCAGCGGGGCATCGCCGTCATCCTCGACCTGCCGCTCAACCACACCTCGAACCAGGACCCGTGGTTCATCGACTCGCAGACGCCGGGCTCGGCCCACGACGACTGGTACGTCTGGGCCTCGTCTCCCCAGGGCACAGGCTGGTACCGGGACGGCGCCCGCTACTACTACGCGGCCTTCGGAGCGGACTTGCCGGACCTCAACGTCGCGAACCCGGCCGTCACCGCCGAGTTGACGGCCGATGCCGGCTTCTGGCTCACCGACGTTGGCGTCGACGGGTTTCGGCTCGATGCCGCGAAGTACATGATCGAGGATGGCCCGACCACGCAGAACACGCCCGAGACGCATGCCTGGCTCGGCACGCTCCGACGCACGCTGCAGCAGGCCTCGCCCGGGGCGCTCCTCCTCGGCGAGGTCTGGGACACCTCCCCGATCAGCTCGAGCTACGTGCCGGCCGACCTGGACATGACCTTCGACTTCACCGTCGCCTCGGGGTACGTCGATGCCGCGAGCAGCGGCAACGCGTCGAGCATCGGTCGCATCCTGGCCAGGATCACGACGCTCTACCCGACCGGCGGATTCGGAGCGTTCCTGACCAACCACGACATGGATCGGGTCGCGAGTGCTCTCGGCGGCGACCCCGCCAAGCTGCGCCTGGCCGCGGCGATGCTCCTGACCGGGCCCGGCGTCCCGTTCGTCTACTACGGCGAGGAGATCGGCATGTCCGGTCAGAAGCCGGATCCCCAGATCCGGACGCCGATGCGCTGGGACGCCAGCGAACCGGCAGCCGGGTTCAGCACGCACGCGCCCTGGGAAGCACTATCGGGAGATCCCCCCGTGGTGAACGTGGCCATGGAGGCGGCCGACCCGTCGTCCCTCCTCTCCGACTACCGCGATCTGATCCGCTTCCGGGCCGCGCATCCGGTGCTGTCGGACGGCACGTACACGGGCGTCAACGCCGACAACCCAGGGGTCTACGCTGCCCTGCGGTCTGGTCCCGATGGGACGGACCTGGTCGTCACGAATGTCTCAGGCGCGCCGGTCTCCCCATCCCTGACCCTCGACATGGGCCCGCTCTGCGGGAGCCCGTCGGCAACGTTGGCACTCGGTGGCGTCGCGGGGACCGACGCCGTCGCCCCGGTCGTCACCCCGGCTGGCGGGTTCACCGGCTACCAGCCCCTGCCGTCCATCCCGGCGCAAAGCGTGGTGGTCATCGACCTTCAGCCGTGAGCTGGGGCGGCCGTCCACGACGCATGGGGGCCGTACCGGTAGGCTTGCGCCGTGACCGATCACCGAGCTCCCGACATGGAGCGCGCCGGGGACCCCGCCAGGACCCTGATCCGGGCGACGCCCGACGACCTGCCCCCGGCCGTCGCCGCGGCACTCCGGAATGCCTCGCCCGACCTCGGCGAGGCGCGGCGCGCCACCATCGACGCCGCGGGAATCCCCTGGGCGACATACGCCTGGGGCGATGTGCGCAATCCAACCCTGGTCCTCGTCCACGGCGTCACCTCGAACGCCGAGTCGTTCTGGCGCGTCGCGCCGGCCATCGCCGCGAGCGGACGGCACGTCGTGGCGCTCGACCTCCCGGGTCACGGTCGGACCGGACACTGGACCGGCCGGCACGTCTTCCGGGAAACGGCGGCGGACCTTGCCGCCTGCCTCCGGGCGATGGATCTCGAGCGCGTCGATCCGGCGATCCTCGGGCATTCCTGGGGCGCCATGGCGACTGCGGCGCTCCCCGCGGCGGGGTTCCGACCCGGTCGGATCCTCCTCCTCGATCCACCGGCGCTGCCGGCATCGGTGATGGAGCTGATGACCCACGATCCGGTCGAGCGGCACTACGCGGACCTGGCCGAGGCCGAGGCGGCCATACGTGCAGCCAGCCCGGGCTGGACCGACGGCGACATCAGGGCCAAGGCGCTCGGCCTCACGCAGTTCGATGCCGGGGCCGTGCTCGCGGTGCTCGTGGAGAACGGCGACTGGGACGGTGGGCTGTCCGCGCTCGGTGACCCGAGCGTTTCCGGCGTTCCGGTCTGGCTCATTCGCGGCGAGTTCGCGGCGGGCGGCATGATCCCCGACGCCGTGGTCCCGAGCTTCGCGGCCCGCCTCGGGATGGACCACGTCCTGACGATCGCCGGCGCCCCCCACTCGCCGCAGCGCATGTTCCCCGAGGCGACGGTCAGCGCGATCCTGCGCGCGCTCGGCTGACCGCCCTCGGCGCCGCGCGCCCGCGACGGATCTCGATGGCGCGGCGATACGCGGCCAGGTACGCCGGCGCCGACCCGGTGCGCCAGTCGAAGTCGACGGCCATGCCACGATCCAGGAGCGCCTCCCAGGCGGATCCGCGGGCGAGGAATCGTGCCCCGAACTCGCGACACGCCCAACGCAGGCCGTCGGGCGTGTCGTGGCGGAAGACGAATCCCGTCCCCTCCCCCGGGTGCTCGTGCTCGTCGCGGACGGTATCCGCCAGGCCACCCGTGGCATGGACGATCGGCGGCGTGCCATAGCGCAGGGCCACCATCTGGCCGGTTCCGCACGGCTCGAAGCGGGACGGCATCAGGAAGCCGTCGACACCGGCGTAGATGCGCCGAGCCATCTCTCGGTCGAATCGCTCGATCAGGGCGACCCGGTCCGGCCGCACCGCCGAGAGCGACCGAAGCGAGGCGACGAGCTCGGCGGGGCCGGAGCCCTGGACGACCAGCCGAAACCCGTCGTCGAGGAGGTCGCGTGACGACGTCGCGAGGAGGTCGAAGCCCTTCTGCGGATCGAGCCGGCCGATCATGCCGAGAACGGGCCCCGGGTCGTCCGGGTCCATCCCCACCCGGGCCAGCAGGTCGGCGCGACAGGCGGCCTTGCCGACACGGTTCGCCCGCGAGTAGGTCTCGGCGAGGACCGCGTCGGTCGCCGGATCCCAGAGATCGGTGTCGAGGCCGTTCAGGATCCCGGTGAACGCATCGCCGCGGGCCCGAAGCGCAGCGTCGAGCCCCATCCCGAACGCGGGCGTGAGCGCCTCGACGGCAAACCCGGGGCTGACCGTGTTCACGAGGTCCGCTCGGGCAATTCCCTCGCCGAGGAGATCGATGCCGGGCGCTGATGCCGCGAGGGCAGAGGTCCACTCCCCGCCGAGGTCCGCAACGCGCTCGCGTGGCGTCCAGCCGTGGTAGGCGAGGTTGTGAACCGTCAGCAGGGTAGCGGGCCCCCCGGGCCCTGGAGCCACGTAGCGAACCGCGGGCGACGCGTGCCAGTCGTGGAGGTGCAGGACATCGGGCGGGCGGCCTTCTGCTTCCAGCGCGGCCAGAGCAGCACGGCAGAACAGCCCGAACCGCCAGGCGTTGTCCGGGTAATCACCACCCGCATCACCGTAATACCCGCCGTCGCGATCGAAGGCTGCCGGGTGATCGACGAGCCGCAAGCGGTAACCGTCGGCCGCCACATCAACGATGCGAACCTCGATTCCCGCGCCGTCCGCGCTCGCCGGGTCGACGACCCGAAGGGTTCTCTCGCCGGTGATCGCGCCGGCCGGGATCTCCACCGACCGGTACCGCGGCAGGAAGACATCGACCGGCATCTCGAGGGCGTCGCCGGCGACCGCCCCGAGTGCCCGCGCAAGGGCGTCGACGACGTCCGCGAGGCCACCGGTCTTTGCCCACGGCTCGCACTCGGCGGCGAGGAAGGCGACACGTATCGGCACAGCGGCATGGTAGCGGCGGGCGGTCCTGCCGATCGGCAGCGCGCGAGATTACTTTGGCAGACAGGATCACAAAACCGGTACCATTCAGGACGAATGGATCCCCTGGTTCGAATCCCGTCGGTCCCGCCGGGACCGCTCCGCGTGCCCCCGGCCCTCGAGGGCCTCCACCGCATCGCCTACAACCTCTGGTGGACGTGGCACCCTGAGGCGAAGGCGCTGTTCGCCCGCCTCGACCCGTTCGCCTGGGGCCGCTATCGCAACCCGATCCCGGTGCTGGCCTCACAGGTCCGCTGGACCGAGTTCCTCGACTCGTCGGACTACATGGCCGAGTACGCCCAGGTCATCGGCGACTTCGATCGGTACCTCGCGAACGGGCGTGATCACTGGTTCCACAAGCGCCATGCAAGCGACCTTCCGGGTCCCATCGCGTACTTCTGCGCGGAGTACGGCCTGCACGAGTCGCTGGGCATCTACTCGGGCGGGCTCGGCGTCCTCGCCGGCGACCACCTCAAGACCGCGAGCGACATGGCCCTGCCGCTGGTGGGCGTCGGGCTCCTGTATCGCCGGGGCTACTTCCGCCAGACGATCGATGCCGACGGCCATCAGGAGCATGCCTACCCGAACTTCGACCTCAATCGTCTGCCCCTCGCGCGGGCACTCGCTCGCGAGGGCGAACCGCTGACCGTCTCCGTGGAGCTGCCCGGCCGCGAGGTACGGGCCGACGTCTGGACCGCCCAGGTCGGCCGCGTCCCGGTCCTCCTGCTGGACACGGACACGCCCGACAATGACGAGGGCGACCGGCCGATCACGCACCAGCTCTATGTCCGGGGACGGGAGATGCGCCTGCACCAGGAATTGATCCTGGGCGTCGGCGGTGTCCGCGCGATCCGGGCGCTCGGGATCGAACCGGCCGTCTGGCACCTCAACGAGGGACACTCGGCGTTCCTGCTGGCCGAGCGGGCTCGCGAGTTCGTGGCCGCGGGGGCGTCGCTCGACGAGGCCTTCGCCAGGATCCGGCGCGACAGCGTCTTCACGATCCACACGCCGGTCTCGGCCGGCAACGAACGCTTCGACACCGGCCTCGTTCGTCGCGTCGCCGGCCCGCTCCTCGAGGGCGACGGACGCCCGAACACCGGTGGCGTCCCCCTCGACCGGGTCCTGGACATCGGCCTCGGGACGGACGGCAACGCGGCCCAGTTCGACATGACCGCCTTCAGCCTTCGCCTCACGATGGGCGCCAACGCCGTCAGCCAGCTGCACGCCGAGACCGCGAACCGGACGTGGCGCGATGTCATCACGACGCCGATCCTCGGCATCACGAACGGCATCCACACCCCGACCTGGGTGGGAACGCCGATCCGCGAGCTGCTGATCCGCTATCTCGACGCGGACCTCGATCAGCTGGACGCGTCAACCGCGGCCGGCCGATGGTGGGAGCGCATGGATCGAGTTCCGGATGCCGAGCTCTGGGCGGCGCACCTCCGCCAGAAGGGTGAGCTGTCCCACTTCGCCCGGCGCCGCCTGCGGGCCCAGTTCGCCCGCCACGGACAGCCGCCGGCCGTCCTCGACCAGCTCGACTCGGTGCTCGATCCGACCGTCCTGACGATCGGATTTGCCCGCCGGTTCGCGACCTACAAGCGGGCCGGGATGATGTTCACCGACATGGACCGCCTGGCCCGGCTCGTCCGCAACGCCGAGCGGCCCGTCCAGATCATCTTCGCCGGCAAGGCCCACCCGGCCGACCGGCCCGGCCAGCAGGTCATCCAGGACATCTTCACCCGCACCCAGAGCGACGCGCTTCGCGGACGGGTCTTCATCCTCGAGGACTACGACATGCGCATCGGCCGGTTCCTCGTCCAGGGGGTCGATGTCTGGCTGAACAACCCGCGCCGGCCGCTCGAGGCGTCGGGAACGTCCGGGATGAAGGCCGCCGCGAACGGGGGCGTGAATGCCAGCATCCTCGACGGCTGGTGGGACGAGGGCTACGACGGAGACAACGGCTGGGCGATCGGCGGCCGGGAGATCAATCCGGACGAGGGGGCGCAGGACTGGGCGGATGTCCAGGACCTCTATCGCGTGCTCGAGGACGAGGTCGTGCCGGCCTACTACGAGCGTGAGGCGAATGGAATGCCGAGCACCTGGCTCGGCTGGATGCGCCGATCGATGGCCAAGGCGCTATGGCGCTTCTCCACGACCCGAATGCTCCAGGAGTACGCGGAGCAGCTCTACCTCCCGGCGGCCGGTGTTGCCGTCGGTACGGGCCGGGGTGCCGTCTCCGACTGACGTCCGGATCCGCAGCGGTTCACGAAGCGCGGCACGGCCGCCCCGCCCTCCCCGGCCGAGCCCTCAGTCGCTGGCGAGGACGATCGCGCTTCGGGGGCCCATCGCGAGGACGCCTGCCTCCGCTCGGACCGCGGCCGAGCCGATCCCGAGCGCGCCGAGCGCGCTCAAGCCCTCGAACGCCCCGCCCGGGACCTGGAGATCGATCGGCTCGTCGCCGGCATTGACGGCGACGAGGGCCCGGTGACCGTTTGCCGTGCGCTCGACGATCGTCGCCCTGGCGTTCGACGAGATGACCTGCGCCTCACCGCGGCGCAGGGCGACGTGCGCGCGCCGGGCGTGCACCTGGGCCCTGACGCGGGCGCGGTGCGCGCGCTCGTCCTCGCCCAGCGCCTCGATCGAGGCCGGATAGGCCCGGCGGCAGTCCGGGTCGGCGTGGCCGCTCATCCCCAGCTCGTCCCCGTAGTAGATCGAGGGTGTTCCGGGCAGGGTCAGCAGGAGCAGCTGGGAGAGCCCGAGCAGGGTAAGGTCCTCGCCGAGGACGCTTCGCGCACGCGGCGCGTCGTGGCTCCCGATCAGGTTGAACTGGACCGACGTGACCGCGGGGTCGTAGACGGTCAGGCAGCGGGCGAGTCGCGCGCCGAACGCCTGTCCGTCGAGCTCCTGGAGGGAGTTGCGATAGTCCGTCTGGCCCGCCGCGACGTCGCGGTCGATGTGCGGCCCGCCAACGAAGCCCAGGATCGCCAGGCCAAGTGGGTAGTTCATCAGCGCATCGAAGCGATCGCCGCCGAGCCAGTCCGGCGCCTCGTGCCAGATCTCGCCGACCAGGTAGGCCTCGGGGTTGATGGCCCGGACCCGCCGGCGGAACTCGGGCCAGAACGTCTGGTCGGCGATGTCCGCCGGCACGTCCAGCCGCCAGCCGTCGATCCCGAAGTGCATCCAGTGCTCGATGGCGTCGAAGAGGTGGGCCCGGACGAGAGGGTTCTCGATTCGCAGCTTGGGCAGCGACGGAACGTCCCACCAGGAGCGGTAGCCGCGGGGCCCGTCGTCGGGGCAGAGACGGTCCTGGGGGACGATCCCGCGCCGGCCTGCCAGGACGTCGTCGTCGAGGTAGAACCAGTCGCGATACGGCGATGCGGAACCGGACTCGATGACATGCTGGAACGGCCAGAAGCCGCGGCCGACGTGGTTGAAGACGCCGTCGAGGATGACCCGGATGCCGCGGTCGTGGGCGACGTCGAGCAACTCCCGGAGGGCGTCGTCCCCACCGAGGAGCGGGTCGACCCGGCCGTAGTCGTAGGTGTTGTAGCGATGGTTCGAGGCGGCCTCGAAGATGGGATTGAGGTAGATCGCCGAGATCCCGAGGTCCTCCAGCTCGTCCATCCGCTCGACGACGCCGAGGAGATCGCCGCCCTTGTACCCGTGGCGCGTCGGGGCGTCACTCCAGGGTTCGAGCGGACCGGGCTTGGGGACCGTCGGACTCAGGGAGAAGCGGTCCGGAAAGATCTGGTAGAAGACCGCGTCCCGGGCCCAATCTGGAACCTCGATGCTCACGAACCCTCACTCCATCCCAGCTGCAGCCCGGGTGAGGCCTCGGCCCGGACACGATTCGGTAGCGCTCGGCGGACCAGCCGCCATGTATGATCGAATGGGCACCGCAAAGCGGTTTAGCAAACCGGTTTAGAACCGTATCGCGGGCTTCGCCCGCCGTCAAGATCAGGCTTGGGGGATCGCTCGATGGCGCGACAGATCAGCCTCGCCCTCACGCTCCACAATCACCAGCCGGTCGGGAACTTCGGCTGGGTCATTGAGGAAACATACCAGCGCGCCTACCTGCCGATGCTGGAGGCGCTCGACCGTCACCCGTCTGTCCGCCTTGCCCTGCACTACACCGGCCCGCTCCTCGAATGGCTCGAGGCGGAGCGGCCCGAGGCGCTCGACCTGCTACGGACGCTCGCCGCGCGCGGACAGGTGGAGGTCATCGGCGGTGCGCACTTCGAGCCGGTCCTCGCCTCGCTTCCAGAGCGGGACCGGATCCAGCAGTTGACGCGCATGGCCGAGGCGGTCGAGGCACTGGTGGGCCACCGGCCCCGGACCGCCTGGCTCGCCGAACGTGTCTGGGAACCCGACCTGCCGACGTCCCTGGTGGCGGCCGGCTATGCCGCGACGATCGTCGACGATGCCCACTTCCGGGCGGCCGCCGTCCCGGAGGACGCGATGTGGGGGCCGTATTCGACCGACGACAAGGGCCGGCTGCTGACGGTCTTCGGCACGGAGCAGGGGCTCCGCTATCGCATCCCGTTCCGCGATGTCGACGAGGTGATCTCCTATCTCCGGGACGCCGCCACGGAGGGCGGCGAGCGGCTCGGCACCATGGGCGACGACGGCGAGAAGTTCGGCTCCTGGCCGAACACCCTGGAGCATTGCTGGGGGGCGGGCCGCTGGGTCGATCGCTTCTTCGAGGCGCTCGAGGCCAACAGCGACTGGCTCACCACCACGACGCCGTCGGATTGGCTCGTCGCCCATCGCCCCCTCGGCCACGTCTACATCCCCGTCGGGTCGTATGCAGAGATGGGCGAGTGGGCGCTGCCGCCAGTCGAAAGCCGCGCATTTCACGCCACCCTCGAAGCCGACATCGCCGCGAATCGACCGGAGCCGCGCTGGCTGCGCGGTGCGTCGTGGCGGAACTTCCAGGTCAAGTACCGCGAGGTCAACGACCTCCACAAGCGGATGCTCCGGGTGTCGGAGAAGGTCGCCGCCATGCCCGGGGGCGCGTCGTGGGAGCGGGCGACCGACGACCTGTTGCGAGGCCAGTCCAACGACGTCTACTGGCACGGCCTGTTCGGCGGCATCTACCTGCCTCACCTTCGGCTCGCGAACTTCGCCCATCTCATCGCCGCCGAGGACACTGCCGACCAGGCCCTCGGGACGAGACGCGCCTGGCAGGTCCTCGACCTCGACCTCGACGGGCGCGACGACGTTCGCCTGGCCGACGAGGGCCAGGTCGTGACGGTCGATCTTGACGAGGGTGCCGGCATCGGCGACTGGGACATCCGGGCAGCGCGTCACGCCCTGGCAGCCGTGCTGCGTCGCCGCCCCGAGGCCTACCACGAGACGCTGCGCCGCGAGGCGAACGACTCGCCGGTCGCGGACGGCGACCTGGCGAGCGGCGCTGGTGACGCGGCGCTCTCCTCGATCCACGACATCATCCGGTCGAAGGAGGCTGGGCTCGCCGATCGACTGATCTACGACGACCATGAACGCCGCTCCGGGCTGCTGCGCTTCCTGCCGCTCGAGGCGACCGCGGCCTCGTACGGCGCAGGCGAGATCGAGGACCTCGGCAACGCGCTCGTGGCGCCGCACTCCATCGTCGAGCTCGGGGCAGCGCGGCTCGTGGTGAGCTCGCAGGCCAGGATCCGGACGGCGGCGGGCGACCAGGACCTCGAGATCCGGAAGGAGATCACCCTCGCGGGGGACCGGCTTCAGCCGACCTTGCGCGTGGCGGCGACGGTCCGTAACACCTCGAAGGCGGCGCTGGCCTGCCGGCTCGGCCAGGAATGGTCGGTCATGCTCCTCGGTGGCGGTGGCAATCCCTCCGCCTGGTACGAGGTCGGGGGTGCCCGCGGGCCCCACGACGGCCGGGGCGAAGCCGCCGGGATCGCCCGGATCGCCCAGGGAAACGACTGGGTCGGGATCGCGCTCACGAGCCTGCCAACGCCCGTCGCCGACGCATGGTGGGCCCCGATCGAGACCATCTCGAACTCGGACAACGGCTTCGAACGTGTCTACCAGGGCAGCGCGCTGCTGTTCTCCTGGGTGGTGACCATCGAGCCGCTCGCCGAGGTCACCGTCGCGGTCGAACAGCGCGTCACCGTGAAAGCCGACAGAGCGGGGTCCTGAACCGAGGGCCGATCAGCCGAGCGGCGGTCTCCGGTCCGCGGATCAGCCCCGGCGAAGCCCGGAAACAGCGTCAGCCCATGGCGGGCGCGCCACGGGCTGACGGGGGTACGGACGTCAGGGAGGAGACGCCCGTCGGGATATTCGAATTGACGGCCGCGAGGGTGGCCGTGGGTCAGGCGTTGTCGCCGATCGGCTCGCGGCCGTCGAACCCGGATCGAGTGTCGACGCCCCATGCGAGGCTGACGAGGTCGAGGGCTACGAATGCGGCGACGATGAGCCCCAGGATGAGGAGGCCGGTCATCGTTTGTTCCTTTCAGTAGGTTGGCCCTGCACGCGGTTTGGTACAGTGGACTAGGCCAAATCCAACGGTACTTGGACTAGTGCACTATGTCAACCAATGCAGATGACCCAAAAGCGGCGCCAAATGGCCCATCCGGCCGGGACCTGGACGTCATGCGCGACAGCGACGTCCCGATTTCCACGCAGATCTACTGGCAGCTCGTCTACCAGATCGACTCCGGCCGGCTCCTGCCAGGCTCGCGACTGTCGCCGGTCCGGGAGCTGGGCGCAGCCCTGCGCGTGAACCCGAACACGATTCGGGCCGTCTATCGACGCCTCGCGGACGCCGGTTACGTCACGAGCCGCCACGGAGCGGGGACGGCAGTCGCCGATCGTCCGCCGACGGGTCGTCGGCCCGACGCCCTGGCCGGCATCGTCTCGGAGATGCTCCGACGTGCGGCGCAGTCCGGCTTCACCGCGGACGAGGTGGCAGCGGCGACATTCGCGGCCTCATCGGAGCGCCGGCGGCCCGGACCGATGGTCCGCGTCCTCTTCGCCGAATGCACCACGGCGGACGCCGGCTACGACGCGGAGCGCCTCAACGGTGAGTTTCCCGGCCAGATCGAGGCCGAGGGCACGCTCCTCGACGAGATCCCCGACCGCCTGGACCGCTTCCACTACGACCTCGTGGCGACGACGACCTTCCACGCCGACGAGGCCCAGGCTCTCGCCGGCGGCCGGATCCCGGTCGTCGCGATGCTCGTCGGCCCGGGCTACATGGAGATGGTCCACGAGATCGCCGGTCTCCCGTCGGGCGCCCGGGTCGGGATGGTCTGCGCTTCGGAACGTGGGGCCGAGAACATCGCCGAGACGCTCGCGATCGCCGGCACCACGGGGATCGAGCTCCTGCCGGTCCTGATCGGGGATGCGGCGGGCCTGGCAGAGCTCGACCGGTCGGCCGACCTCATCCTGATGTCACGCGAAGCGCTCGCGCAGGGGCTGGACCAGGGGCTCGAACATCCCGACCGCATCCGGCCCTGGACCTATGAGTTCGACCCGGCGGCGCTGGAGCACCTGCGCCGAGCCATCGATCACGTGGCCGCGTCGCGAGCCTGACCCGTCCTGGGCAGCCGCTTCCCGCGGCACCGATTGCCAAACCTGCGTACATGGGGATGATGCCCACGACCTTCGCCATGAGGGCCGAACGAGCCATACTCGACGGCATGCATGACGACCCAGCTCTCGAACCCCGGCCCCGCGTGGAGTCTCGCCTCCGGCCGTTCACCAGTCGCGAGGATCCAGTCGAGATGCCGGTCTTCGCCGGCCGGAGCGTCGCATGACCGCGATACGCGAGCCGGCGATGACCCCGGCGCCGCAGCCATGGCTGCGCTCGGTCGTCCTTGCCGGGGAACGGGTCCGGCTCGAGCCCCTCGGACTCCAGCACGTCGACGACCTCGCCGTGGCAGGCGCGGATCCGGCGATCTGGGCCCTGACCGTCGCCCGGCCCGCGGACCGTGCCGGCATCGAAACATGGGTTCGCGCGGCCACGGCCAACGCGGCGCGGCAGGCACGGAGCTCCCGTTCGCGACCATTGACCTCGCCACGGGCAGTGGCGGTCGGTTCGACCCGTTTCATGTCGATCGTCGCGGACCATCGCCGGCTGGAGATCGGGTGGACGTGGCTGGCACCTGCGTACCAGCGCAGCGGCGCGAACCGCGAAGCGAAGCTCCTCCAGCTGACCCATGCCTTCGAGGAGCTTGGCGCCAACCGGGTCGAGTTCAAGACCGATGCCCGCAACGAGAAGTCGAGGAACGCGCTGCTCGGCATTGGGGCAACCTTCGAGGGGATCTTCCGGAGCCACATGATCATGCCGACGGGTCCGCTCCGCGACTCCGCCTGGTTCAGCGTCACCGCCCCGGAGTGGCCCGAGGTCAAGGCCCGCCTCCAGTCCCGGCTCGCTAACGGGTGACCGACCCACATCCGCGCACCACGTGCGATGATCGCTCCCGGCCGACCGGCCCGGGCCGCCGACGCAACACCGGAGGGACCGCATGACGGATCTGCTCGTCAAGGTTGTCATCAACGCGATCGGCGTATTCGCCGCGATCCAGGTAATTCCCCAGATCCACTTCGACTACGGCAGCGACTGGTGGAAGCTCCTGGCCGTGGCCCTGATCCTGGCCCTCGTCAACAGCTACCTGAAGCCGATCCTGAAGATCCTGTCGTTCCCGATCACGCTCCTGTCGATGGGCCTGTTCGCCTTTGTCCTCAACGCCCTGCTCCTGCTCCTCGTGGCGTTCGTGTCCGACCGGCTCGGGCTCGGATTCACGATCGGTGGGTTCCCGCCGAGCTTCAGCGCCGATTCGTTCGTCGGCGCGCTCCTCGGGTCGATCGTGATCAGCGTGGTCTCGACCCTGCTCGGGATGGTCAATGCCGGACGGAGGGTCGTCTCCTAGCGACGTGGACCGGCTGCCGGAGATCGCGTCCGCCCTCCGGCTGGCCGGCCATCGCTTCGGCACGCCGGTTGCCGTCACGGACGTCGCGACCCTGGCGGCGGCGGCAGCAGGGATCGCCGCCGCGTTTCCGGACCCCTGGCTGCGCGCCTATTCGCTGAAGGCCAATGACGTGACCGCGATCGCGGCGCGCATCGGTGCCCTGGGCTTCGGCGCCAACGTCGTGTCGCGCGGTGAGTGGGCCATCGCGTCGAGAGCCGGAATTTCGAACGACAACGTGACGGTCGAGGGAATCGGCAAGTCCGACGACGATCTCCGGGCAGTCGTACGGGCGGCTCGGCGCGGCGAACCCCCGCGCTGGGTCGCGATCGAATCGGCGGACGAGGCCCAGGCCCTGGTGGAGCTCGCCGACGCCGGCATCGGCGACGGCGCCCTCGATGTGCTGCTGCGGTTCAACCCCGAGGTGGTGCCGGAGACCATCCCGGGGCTCGCTGTCGGCGCGGCCGGATCGAAGTTCGGGATGGATTCCGGCGAGCTGACCGCGGCCGTCGGGATCATCGCGGGTGGGCGCGGCCTGCGTCCGCGTGGCATCCATCTCCACGTGGGGTCGCAGCTTCAATTCGTGGACGCGTGGCGGGATGCGGTGCGACGCGCGCTCGCGCTCGGGGCCCTCGTGCGCGGATCACGGCCGGACTTCGACACCCTCGACGTGGGCGGCGGTTTCCCGGTCATGCCCCTCGACGAGCCGGCGCCGGAGCCTGCGCACTTCGCCCGTGAGTTGCCGGCGCTCCTGGAGAGCATCCCGGCCGATCGCCGCCCGGGCCGCCTCGCAATCGAGCCGGGCCGGGCCGTCGTCGCGAGGGCCGGATTCCTGGTCGCGCGCGTCCTCCACGTTCGTGATCGCGGCGGGCCGCGGGTCATCATCGACGCCGGCATGACCGAGCTCATCCGGCCGGCACTGTACGGGGCCCGCCACGATGTCGTCGCCCTGACTTCGCTCGGCCGTCCACTCGACGGCGACTCGGTGACTGTGCGGGTCGCGACCCATGTCGACGGGCCGGTCTGCGAATCGACCGACGACCTCGCCCGCCACGCGCTGCCGGACCTCAGGCGGGGCGATCTCGTGGCAATCCGCGATACGGGGGCGTACGCCGCCTCGATGGCCACGACCTACAACGGGCGACCGCGACCAGCCCAGATTCTGCTGGAGCCGGACGGTCGCCTGATCCTGGGACGTCGCCGGAGCACGATCACGACCCTCGGCTGAGAGGTACGCTGACAGCATGGCCTTCCGGATCGCGCGTCTTCTCTTCGTCATCGTGGCCGCGCTCGCATTGCCACTCTCGGCTGCCCTCGCCGCGGACCCCGGTCCGCCGTTCCCGAACCCGGTCAGCGGGCAACGTGTCTACGACACGGCCGGGGTCCTCCGGCCCGAGACGATCACCTCGCTCCAGACGACGATCGCCGCGATCGAAGCACGCACGGGCGCGCAGGTCGTCGTCTACACCCAGGTCTGGCCGTACAAGATCACGCAGGCCGACTCGGAGCACAACGCCGCGGCACTCATCGATCAGTGGGGCATCGGCCGGAAGGGCTTCGACGACAGCCTGGTCATCCTGTTTGATCTCGATCCGTCGCTTGTCCACGGCCAGGTGAGCCTCTACGCCGGTGCCGGGTTCCGGTCGACCTTCCTCAGCGACAGCGAGCGGCAACAGATCTTCGACAACGACATGCTGCCGAAGCTCGAAGCGGGAGACCTCGACGGCGCGGCCCTCATCGCCATGCAGCGGGTCGATGCCGCCGCCACGCCCGAGCACGCCCAGCAGCTCCAGTTCGCACGACAGGCGAATGCCGTCATCGGGATCATGGGCGGCGCGCTCGTGCTCCTCGGCCTGGGGGGCTGGGCCCTCTTCCATTGGCTTCGCTTCGGCCGCGACCCCGTCTACGTCGATTCGGCGTCGGTGCTCGTACCGGCACCTCCCGACGGGATGACCGCCGCGACGGCGACCCTCGTCTACGACGGCAGCACCTCCCGGCGCTCGCTGACGACGGCGCTCCTCGATCTCGCCAGCCGGGGCAAGGTCGCCTTCCGGGAGACCGAAGGTCTGCTCGGCCTCGGCCGCAAGAAGCTCTCGATCGATCTCGGCGCGGCGGCCGAGCACGAGGCGATCGACGATCTGGCCGACGTGACCGTCGACGCCCAGCCCGCGCCTGCCGGCGGCGGATCGACAACCGCGCGCGTCGACCCGGCCGCCGAGCGAGCGGCGATCGCGAGGTCGAGCATTGCCCTCGCCAACCGCCGGGCGATCTCGACGGCCGAGACCTACCTCCTCGGGCGGCTCGGGTCCATCGCCGAGGACGAGACGATCAGTGCGGACGACCTGCCGAAGCTCGCCGCCAGCGTCCCCACCTTCGAGCAGATGCTCCAGGACCATTCCGTCCAGGCAGGCTGGTTCGCAACACGGCCGTCGAGCGTCGTGAGTCGATGGCACTCGATCGGGGTCGTGGAGGGTCTCCTCGGCGGTGGTGGGATCTGGGCCGGCACCTCGATCCCGATGAGCGGCCTCACGCTCATCGGCGGTGCCGCGGTGGCGGTCGGCATCTTCACGTTCCTGATCGCATCGGCGATGCCTGCCCGGACGATGGCCGGGGCGATGCAGCGGGCCTGGCTGGCCGCCTACCGCCGGACGCTCGAAAAGACCATGGAACAGGCGCGCTCGATGGACCAGGTCGTGAAGGATGCCGGCCTCGATTGGCTCGAAACACCCGATCAGGCGCTTGTCTGGTCCGTTGCGCTCGGCCTCGCGGGAGCCGTCCAGGATGTCCTGGGCCGGACGATGGCCGATTCGGAGTCGACCGGAACCCAGACCGGCTTCCTGCCGCTCTGGTATCGAAGCGGGAGCGGGGTCGGGCTGGGCGGCGGCATCGCGGGTGGCGGTGGCGGGCTCTTCTCCTCGTCCGGCGTCCCGGACCTCGGCGGAATGTTCTCCGCCCTCGGAACCATCGGCAGCGCTCCCAGCTCGTCGGGCGGCGGTGGCGGTTTCGGCGGGGGCGGATCCGGGGGCGGCGGTGGGGCAGGCGGCGGCTTCTGAGCCGTTCGCCAACCGGCCCGCTCTGTGATCGCGGCTCGTCGCCCGTACACTGCCGTCATGGGTGCAGTCGACACGATGGAAGTCTTCTTCGAGAAACTCAACGGCGGCGACCGGCAAGGCGCCGTAGCCCTCATGGATGAGCGCGTGGAGATGCGGATCCACGTCGGCGACAACGCCCGGACGCTCCGTGGCGTCGAGCAGGTCGGGGGCTGGTTCCTGCGGGCCGAATCGGGCCTCAAGATGATCCCCGGCGAGGTTCGGGACCTCGGGATCACCTACCAGGCGGACGTCCTCAGCGTCCGGCCCGGGGCGCTCTCGCAGCACCTCGATGCCTCGTTCCGCGTCGAGGCCGGCAAGATCACGTCGATCAACCTGGCCCCGCGCTAGCCGGACGACGGACCGCTGGCGGGGCAGCCGCGAGTCTCTACGGCGAGGCCGAGGCGTCGACGCCCGGGAGGGTCGTCGGGGCGGCGGCAGGGATCGTGACCTGGTCCCCGATCTTGATCTTGTCCGGGTTGGGGATCGTCGTCTTGTTCGCGTCGATCAGGGTCTGGAGCGGGACGCCGAACCGGTTCGCGATCTTCGACATCGTGTCGCCCTGCTGGACCACGTAGATCTGCTGGGTCGGCAGGGGTACTTCCGTTGGGCTCGCCGCGACTGTCGGGCCAGTCGACCCGCTCGGCGCGGCGCTCCCCGTCAGGCCCGGCGTGGCGGCTGGGTTGCCGATCCCGAGCAGGGCTGGCAGGAAGAAGAGTGCGACGGCCGCGATCACGACCGCTGCAAGCCCGATCACGACCGATGGCACGCTGAGCCTGCCGAGACCCATTCGGGTCTTGATGGTCGGATAGGCCTCGCGACGCCGCGGCCGCTCCCAGACCGGTCCACCCGCAAGGGGTTCAACATCTCGCGGTCGGGCCGACGGCGCGCCGCGCGAACCGCGCGCCGAGCGCGATGGGCGTTCGGGCAGGTCCTCGTACCGCGGCCCTCCGTAGGCGGATGGCGTCGGTTCGGTCACCGTCCCGGGGGGTGAGTCGCGCCAGACGGGCTCGTCGGCCCCCGCCGACTCGGGGCCCGCCAGGCGGTCCGCGAACGACCCGGACAGCCCGCCCCCGGGCGCCGGCATGGGTCCGATGTCGTGGTCGCCGTCCTGCTCGTCGTCCTGATCGTCAGCGTCCTGGTCCGGTCCGACCCATGGCGGCGGCGCGGACCACTCGCGGGGTGGATTGCGACGTGGCAGGTCGTCGTCCTCGGCGTCGAAATGGGCCGATGGGCGATCCGTCGCGCCGTAGCCCGATTCCAGGCCCTCCGAGATCGCCGAGGGCGCCGAAGCGGCGGTCGCGGTGGCCTTCGCCGCCTCGCGGCGGGCCCAATCCTGGAATGTCGGGCAGACCGCAAAGGAGGCCGAGAGGCAGTACGCCTCCTGGTGCGCCAGCGCCCTGGGCGCGGGGCGGACCTCCGCGTAGCAGCGGTGCCGATGATCGGGGCTCGTCGCTCGCGCGTCGCGGTCGTCGTCGAAGGCCACGAACGGGCAGGCTGGAGCGCCGTCGACGATGGGCAGGCCACGGTCCGTCATCACCGACATCATACCGGCCGTCCAAGCCCTCGACCGGGGGCCCGCGTCGTGGCGTCGGCCGGACCATCGGGCCACCGGTTCCAGACCCTTGGTCCGGCGCGGACTTTCCCGATCCGGCCTAAGGTGAGGCCGACCTTGAGGAGACTTGTGCGTCCGATGCCGTCACTGCCGCGCCGCCGAGCCCCCGCCCGCCGGCGCGTCCGGCAAGCCGGGAATCGGATGATGTTCGGCATCCTGCTCGTCCTGGCGTCGACCGGGATCATCGCGCCGACGGCCGATGGCGCCACGGGATCCATTCCCGAAGCGGCCCCCGGGCAGGGCATGAGCTCGACCGTCCAGGTCCCGGCGCCACTTTCCACGGGCCGGTTCGCCCATCGCCTCTCGAGCGAGGTCTACGGCTACCTGCCGTACTGGGAGATCAACTCGACCACGGACGCCTACCTGCGGTACGACCTGCTCTCCGACATTGCGGTCTTCTCCGTCGGGCTGACCTCGGGTGGCCTGATCGACCAGACGGCCACCGGCTATTCGAGGGTCACCGGCCCGACCACGGCCACGATCATCCAGCACGCCCATCAGAACGGCGTCCGTGTCGACCTCACGCTGACCTCGTTCGGCCAGGCGAAGAACGCAGCCTTCTTCGCGAGCGAATTGGCCCAGGCGACCGCGATCGGCGTCATCTCCGCCCTCGTCCTCGCCAAGGGCTTCGACGGCGTCGCCGTCGATGTCGAGCTGCTCGCCAACTCCGACTTCGCGGCCTATGGCACGTTCGTGGGTCGGCTCCGTGCGACGCTCCGTGCCTCGAACCCGGCAGCGCGGGTCTCGGTCGCGACCAACGGCTCGATCTCCGGCGGAGGCATGGCCGCCCAGGCCATCGCGAACGGTGCCGATCGGGTCTTCATCATGGGCTACAGCTACCGGACGTCCGGGACCAGCCCGGCGGGGAGCATCGACCCGATCGCCCGGACGGATGGCGGCAAGAGCCTCACGACGACGCTCGACCTGTATGCGGGCATGCACATCGCCGCGAACCGGATCCTGCTGGGGCTCCCCTACTACGGACGCTCGTGGAACACGACCTCGGGGGACCTCCACGCCACGACAACGAGCTCCGCCGGGTTGTTCATTCCCGGGACGGACCTCGCCGCCATCCCCGCCGGCACGGTGATCCACACCGATCCCGTCGAGGGCTCGAAGTGGTTCGCCATCCAGGATCCCGTCACCAAGGCCTGGACCGAGACGTACTTCGACGACCCCGCCACGCTCGGCGCAAGGTACGTCCTGGCCGCGGGACGGGGTCTCGCCGGCGTTGGCATCTGGGCGCTCGGGTACGACGAGGGGCGAACGGACTACTGGGATGCCATCGTCGGAGCGTTCGGTACGGTCAGGCGCTCCGGACCGGACCGCTACTCCACGGCCGCGGCGATTTCCGCCGACGCCTTCGATCGCGGTGTTTCCGTCGCCTACGTTGCGACCGGGGCATCATTCCCGGATGCTCTCGCGGCCGCGGCGGCGGCCGGGGTCGACAAGGCTCCCGTGCTGCTCGTCACGGCCACGACGATCCCCGGGGCCACGCTGACCGAGCTCAAGCGCCTCAAGCCGGCCCGCATCGTGGTCGCCGGCGGCACCTCCATCGTGTCGAATGGCGTGCTGGCACAGCTCGCCGCCTTGTCACCGGGGGGAGCCACGCGGGTCGCGGGTCAGGATCGCTACGGCACGGCCGCCGCGATATCTGCAGCGACGTTCCCGACGACGGCACCGGTTGCCTACGTCACCGCCGGGGGTGACTTCGCGGACGCGGTTTCTGCTGCAGCCGCGGCGGCTCGCGATGGCGGGCCGGTCCTCCTGACGCGCTCCGACGTCCTGCCCGATGCGACGCGCGCCGAGCTCGCCAGGTTGGCGCCCGCACGGATCGTCATCATCGGCGGGACCGCGGCGGTATCGGTCGCGGTAGGGACCGCGATTCGCGCCGCCGTTCCCGGAGCGGCCGTGAGCCGGATCGCCGGGAAGGATCGATATGCAACCTCGGCCGCGATCGCGGCAACGTTCGCGCCGAACGTGCCGCTGATCTACGCCGCGTCGGGGTCGTCGTTCGCGGATGCGCTCGCGGCAGCAGCAGCGGCCGGTGCCCAGGGCGCACCGGTGCTCCTGACGGCCCCGACTGTCCTGCCCGACGCGATCCGCCTCCAGATCGTCCGGCTCGAGCCGACCCGCGCCGTCGTTGCCGGTGGCGCGGCGGTCGTATCCGATGCCGTGCTGGTGGCCGTCCGGGGTGCCGTCGCCGCTCCGTGACCGGCGCCGGTCCAGCGGAGCCGCGGCCACCGCATCAGCGACGGAAGATCACGTCAAGGATCCCCTTGAACAGGCCCAGCGCGGCCGCCACGACGAAGAGCACGATCAGCGCGATCACGAGGAACGGCCAGAACGGCCAGGGGACGATCGCGAACAGCAGGATGATCAGCAACCCGGTGACGAGACAGCCGCGGATCATGACTCGTCCCTGAGCTTCGGGAATGAAGCGCCGCGTGCTGCCGAACCCACGACGGTCTCCAGATCGATCGGCGTCGCGGTGGCTCCCATAGGCGCATTAGACCCCAGATCCCCGCCGTTTGACAGTGCCGTCCCGCCTCCGGACACTCAACACCACAGTCATCCGAGTTCCGATACGTCCGAAGGAGCCACCATGTCAGTCCGTCGCGCACTGTCCACCGTCCTTGCCCCGCGGGCCACAGCCCGGGCCCACTGCGATCTCCCATGCGGCGTGTACGACCCCGAGCAGGCGCGGATCGAGGCGGAGTCCTGCTACCGGATCGTCGAGAAGTACAACGGCAACGAGGACGCGGCCTACCGGACGCGGGCGATCGCCATCAAGGAGGAGCGGGCCGAGCTGGTCAAGCACCACCTGGACGTCCTCTGGCACGACTACTTCAAGCCCGAACACCTCGCGATCGTGCCGAACCTCCACGACCTCTTCTGGCAGGCGACGAAGCAGGTCTCGAAGGTCAAGGGATCGACCGACCTCGCCGATGCGCAGAAGCTCCTCGACCTGATCAACGAGGTCGATGCCGCGTGGAAGGCGACGGGCGGCCTCGGCAAGACACGGGTCGCCGGCCGGCCGAGCTGATCGTCCGCTCCTCGAGTTCGCCATGACGCCGGAGTCGGGCACGCCCGCTCCGGCGTCGGCTCGTCCGGGACGATCGAGCCGGACGACATCCCTGTTTGGTCGCGTCCGGGGACCGTGGCGCGTGGTCGTTGCCGAGGGCTCGATGCTCCCGGCCATCGCCCCGGGAGACTGGCTGCTCGTCGACCCCACGATCCGGCGCTGGCCCCGGCCGGGTTCGGTCGTCGTCTTCCACGAGCCGGAGACGGGCGAACTTGCCATCAAGCGCGTCCGGGCCCGGGGCGGCGAGCGGGTGCCCTTCAACGGCGGCTACATCGTGATCCAGGCGGACGAGGCGTGGCTCGGATCGGACGCGTCGGTCGACATCGCAGCGCGGGCGGGCTTTGGCCCACCCGTCGACTCCGAGCGATACGGGCCGGTGTCGGTCGAGCTGCTCGTCGGGCGGGCATGGTTCCGCTACGGGCCGGCCAGGCGGATCGGGCGGATCGCGCGCGCCGATCCAGTCAAGCCGCGCCGCTGACCGCACCGGCCTGCCCGGGTGCGGGGCCTGATGCCTCAGATGTTCTCGAGCACCGTCGGTGCGGGCGCGGCCGGTACGACCTCCTCGCCAGCGCCGAGGGCATAGGGTTCGATGACACGGCCGAAGGCCACGAAGACCAGGACCGTGACGCCGGATCCCACGAGGTCCAGCGTTGTGTGGGCAAACGCGGCCTCGGCACCCGCAGGCGCCTTGAGCACCGGAAAGGCGTACGAGATCCCGAGGATCACGCACCCGAGCAGGACCGCTCCCGCGCCGGCGACGACGAGAAGTGTGGTGATCCGGGAGCTGACCCCGGCCTGGCTCGAAGGCCGCACGAGGTTCGCGCGCGAGAGGGCGACCAGGGCCACGCAGGCCGCGATCACCGCCAGCAGGATGCCTCCGAGGACATCGCTCATCCGGTGCCACCCGGAAACCTGGGTCGCCTGACCGACGACCGCCGCGATGGCCGCGCCGACGACCAGGGCAGCCCATCGAAGTCGATCCGGGCTGACGAGCAGCAGGGCAAGGCCGACGGCTGCCCCGATCGTGGCGCTGCCGCTGGGGAAGCTGTTGCGGAGGATCCAGGCCGGTCCCTCGCTCAGCTCCGGCCGCGGCAGGCCTGCCTTGAGGATCTCGGCTGCGACCACGGAGCTCCCCATGGCGATCGCGATCGCGAGGGCGAGACCGAGGCGCCGCCTCCCGGCCGCGATCAGGAAGATGAAGACGATGGCGAAGGCGAAGGACAGGAGGCTCACGAGGGAGAGGCTCTCGAGCGACGCCTGGCGGTCCGACAGGCTCCGCAGCGCCGCGCCGATCAGGGACTCGTTCTCGACGTGCTGTCCGGACGTGGTCAGCACGAACATGGCGTAGACGGCCCAGAAGGCGATGACAGCCAGGACCGCCGCGATGGAAAATCGGAGCGCCGGCCGGTGCCGCCCGACGGACCCGGCTCCCTCGCCGAGGGCCTCCTCGACCGTGGGCGCGGGTTGGGGCCCCGCCAGCTCGCGATCCGGCTCCCCGTCACTCCCCACCCATCAAGGATGCGCGCGCGGCACGGCGGGTACAAGCGGCCCGGGACGCGACGGGCGCGGCGCCTGAACCGCGGTGCCGGGCCTCGGTATGCTCCGACCATGGAACCCTTCGACGCCTCCGCTCCCCTCCCCGGCGCTCCCGAGCCGTGGGCCTCCACCGACATGCCGTCTCGTCGGCCTGGGCCACCGTGGCACATGACCGAGATGATCGAAGCGGAGCCGGCCCTTGCGCTGCGAATCCTCGATCGACTCGCCGGGGCCGGTTCACCGGCCTCCGGGCTTGCCGCGGCCGTCCGGGCCACGGCCTCGTCCGGCGGGCCGATCCTCGTGGTCGGTTGCGGCACGAGCGAGCATGGGGCCCAGGCCACCGCGGAGATCCTGCGCCACGCGTGTGCGCTCGCAGGCCTCGCATCGGCACCCGGTGCCGGAGGGACCCCGATTGCCATGCAGGCGTTCGAGGCGGCCCTGGACCCGGCACTCGGCGGCCGTGGGAGCCTCGTGATCGGGATCAGCCACGAAGGAGCGACGGGCGCCACGAATCGCGCGCTCTCGGTCGCCCGCGGAAGTGGAGCGACGACGGCGATCGTGACCGTCAGCGCCGCCTCACCGGGCGCCGAGCTGGCCGATATCGTCGTGACGACCGGCGAGCTCGATCAGAGCTGGTGCCACACGATCGGCTACCTGTCCCCGATCCTCGCGGCCGCCGCCGTCGCCGCCCACATCACGGGAACCGCCGTCGACAGGACGGCCGCAAGCGATCTCCTGGCGCAGGGGCTGGCACCGACGGCCGAGCAGTCGGCTCGGCTGATGGCCGGTGCTCTCGGCGGCCTCGACCGCATCGTCGTGCTCGGGTCGGGCGTGGACCGGGTCGCCGCCCGCGAGCTCGCCCTGAAGATCGAGGAGGGCACCCACATCCCGGCAACGATGCGTGACCTCGAAACGGTGCTGCACGGGCATCTGGCGGGAACCGACGTGCGCACCGGCGTGATCCTGATCCACGCGGACTCTGCGGCGAGGGGCGCCCGGACCGCTCGAGCCCTCGGCGTGCTGCGCGCGTGCCGGGAGATCGGGATCGTGGCGGGCAGCATCATGTCGGAGGTGGTGAACGCCGAGATCGATCCGTCGCTCACCCCGGCCGGGCGCATCCTGGTTGGCGATGCGCCGTCGTTGTCCGGTCCCGTTGCCGCCCTGGTCGGCACGGCGGTCCCGCTCCAGGTGCTCACCCTCGCCCTCGCCTCGAACCGCGGCGTCGACCCCGACCCCATTCGCCGCGACGAGCCGCGCTACCTCGCCGCGGCCGATGCTGCGGGCTGATCGAGCGTCGAAGTCGGTCGTAATTTGTGTTCGTTTCACACAAACGTGTGATAGGCTCGCCATCTGACAAAGGAAGCCGCCGACCAGCGGTCGGCGGGGAGGATGGGACATGGCCGAGACCTTCTTCACGGACGTTCCGGAGCGCATTCCCTTCGGCGGCCTCGCGTCGCCCGAGCCCCTCTCGTACAAGGTGTACGAGCCGGATCGACTCGTGCTCGGCAAGCGCATGGCCGATCACCTCCGCATCGCGGTCTGCTACTGGCACTCGTTCAACTGGCCCGGCTCCGATGTCTTTGGCATGGGAACCTTCGACCGGCCGTGGCTCGATGCGCGCCTCGATCCGATGCTCGCCGCGCGCGCCAAGCTGGATGCCGCCTTCGAGTTCTTCGAGAAGCTCGGTGTCGAATACTTCTGCTTCCACGACCGGGACATGGCGCCTGAGGGCGCGAGCTTTGCCGAGTCGACGGCCAACCTCGACACGCTGGCCGACGAGGCGCAGCGGCGGATGGAGAAGACCGGGATCAAGCTCCTGTGGGGCACGGCAAACCTCTTCAGCCACCCGCGATATGCGGCCGGCGCGGCCACGAACCCGGATCCGGACGTCTTCGCCTATGCCGCGGCCCAGGTCAAGGTGATGCTCGAGACGACGCACCGCCTCGGTGGGGCGAACTACGTCCTGTGGGGCGGTCGCGAGGGTTACGAGACACTCCTCAACACGGATCTCCGGCACGAGGAGCAGCAGCTCGGCCGCTTCCTCGGGCTGGTCGCGGAGCACAAGCAGCGGATCGGGTTCAAGGGCACGCTGCTCCTGGAGCCGAAGCCCCAGGAACCGACCAAGCACCAGTACGACTACGACGCCGCGACGGTCTACGGCTTCCTCGCCCGGCACGGACTCGAGACCGAGTACCGGGTCAACCTCGAGGCGAACCACGCGACGCTCGCCGGTCACAGCTTCCAGCACGAGGTCGCCCAGGCGATCGCGCTCGGCATCTTCGGGAGCATCGACGCCAATCGCGGCGACTACCAGAATGGCTGGGACACGGACCAGTTTCCCAACTCGGTCGACGAACTGTCCCTGGCCGTCTACGAGATCCTCCGTGGCGGTGGCTTCACGACCGGCGGCTTCAACTTCGACGCGAAGCTTCGTCGCCAGAGCCTCGCCCGGACCGATTTGTTCCACGGCCACATCGGCGGCATCGACACGCTGGCGAGGGCGCTCCTCGCGGCCGCGGAGATGGTCCAACGGGGGGCGATCGAGCGGCTCCGCGAGGAGCGCTACGCGGGCTGGAGCGGCGCTCTCGGTCGGTCGATCCTGGGCGGGGACGCACTCCTCGAGATGCTCGCCGGCGAGGTCCTCACCGGAAAGATCGATCCCCGACCGGTGTCCGGCGGCCAGGAGCTCCTGGAGAACCTGGTGAACCAGGCGATCTGGGCAATCGACGAGACTGCCGCCGACCCTGCCTGAGTCATGGCCCTCGTCCTCGGGATCGACACCTCGACGACCGCGACGAAGGCCGTCCTCGTGGACACTGCCGGGGCGGTCGTCGGGATCGGCGTCGCCGAATACGACGTCCAGATGCCCAGGCCGCTCTGGAGCGAGCAGGATCCGGCCGTCTGGTGGACGGGAACCCAGGCCGCCATCCGTGCCGTCCTGGCGACGCCGGGCGTGCGGATCGAGGACGTCGCCGCGGTCGGCCTCACGGGCCAGATGCACGGTGCCGTGCTGCTCGATGGCTCGCACTCGGTCATCCGGCCCGCGATCCTCTGGAACGACCAGCGGACCGGCGCGGAATGCGAGGAGATCCGGGCGCAAGTCGGGCCGGAACGTCTCGTCGAGATCACCGGTAACGACGCGATCGCCGGCCTGACGGCGCCGAAGCTGCTCTGGGTTCGGCGCCATGAGCCCGAGGCGTGGGCACGCCTGGCCCATGTCCTGTTGCCCAAGGACTACGTTCGACTGTGCCTGACGGGCGACCTCGCGATGGACAAGGCCGACGGGTCCGGGACGCTGCTCTTCGACCTCGCCGCCCGTGACTGGTCGACGGAGGTGCTCGACGCCCTCGAGCTCGACCGAGCGTGGTTTCCGCCGACCTTCGAGGGGCCAGCGATCACGGGCGCGATCTCGTTGGCCGCCGCAAACGCCACCGGGCTACGAGCCGGCACGCCGGTGGTCGCCGGGGGCGGCGACCAGGCCGCCAACGGCGTCGGCGTCGGGGCCGTCGAGGAAGGCATCGTCGCCCTGTCACTCGGCACGTCTGGGGTGATCTTCGCCGCGACGCGGCGCCCGATCCACGAAGTGCGCGGCCGGGTCCACGCGTTCTGCCATGCGGTACCGGATCGATGGCACCTGATGTCGGTGATGCTCTCGGCAGCGGGCAGCCTGCGCTGGTTCCGCGACACCCTCGCGCCCGGCGAGCCGTTCGGCGAGCTGGCGGCCGAGGCGGGACCCGTCGTTGCGGCGCGCGACGGCCTGTTCTTCCTCCCGTACCTGAGCGGCGAACGGAGTCCGTACCCGGATCCGCTGGCTCGCGGTGCGTTCGTCGGCCTGACCCTCCGCCACGATCGCCGTCACCTGACGCGAGCCGTCCTGGAGGGCGTCGCGTTCGGCCTCCGTGACGGTCTCGACCTGATGATCGAGGCGGGGATGCGCCCACCCACGGAGATCCGCGCGTCGGGCGGCGGGCTGGCCAGTCCGCTGTGGCGCCAGATCCTGGCCGATGTCCTGGGCGCGGACCTCGTCACCACGTCGACCACGGAAGGTGCCGCATTCGGCGCGGCCGTCCTCGCCGCAGTCGGCGCTGGTTGGTTCGTCGATGTGGCGTCGGCGACTGCGGCCCTGGTCACGATCTCGCCCGCTGCGTCACCGGGGCCGGAGCGCACCGAGTATGCCGCCGCGCAGGCGACATACCGCGCGCTGTACCCGGCGCTCGCGCCGGGCTTCCATCGGCCGGACTAGAGAAGCTTCGAGAGCTCGCCCTGGCCGACTTCGCCCGGCTTCTTGCCGAGGATGATCATCCCGAGGACTTCGTCCGGCTGGACCTCGGACTTGTTGACGGTGTCCACGAGCTCGCCGTGGTACATGACGCTGATTCGATCCGAGAGGTCGAAGACGTCGTGAATGTCGTGGCTGACCAGGAAGATGCCGATCCCCTCTGCCTTGAGCTGGCGGATCAGGTCCCGTACCTGTTCCGTCTCGGCCGGCCCGAGGGCGGCCGTGGGCTCGTCCATGATCAGGATCCGAGCGTTGAAGTGGACCGCCCTGGCGATCGCCACGGCCTGGCGCTGTCCGCCGCTGAGGGATTGGACCGGGGTCTTGAAACCCGTGAAATTGGGATTCAGTCGGCCCATGACCTTGCGCGTCGCGTCTTCCATCGCCGCGTCGTCGAGATTTCCGGACCGGCTCACCAGTTCGCGGCCGAGGAACAGGTTCGCCGGCGCGTCGATGTTGTCGGCGAGGGCGAGTGTCTGGTAGATCGTCTCGATCCCCAGCGCCTTGGCATCACGAGGGTTGGAAATCGACACCTTTCGACCGTCGATGAGGATCTCGCCGGTGTCCGCCGGGCGCGCCCCGGACAGCGTCCGCATGAGCGTCGACTTGCCGGCGCCGTTGCCGCCGACGAGGCCCATGACCTCACCCGCGTTGAGGTTGATGGTGACGTCCTGAACGGCGTGGACACCGCCGAACGAGACCGAGATGTTCCGCATCTCGACGAGCGGCGCCTGCACGGCGGCTGGATTGCTCGCGCTTGCGGTCGCGGTCATCGCGTTCGCCTCCGGTTGTACGTGTCGAAGCCAACGGCGACGATGAGGACGATGCCGGCGACGATGTCCTGGATCGGCGAGTTCAGGCCCTTGAAGGCGAGCCCATATTTCAGGGTGTACATGACGAGCGCTCCGAGGACCGCTCCGGAGATCGTGCCGATCCCGCCGGAGAACGAAGTTCCGCCGATGACCGCAGCCGCGATCACGTACAGCTCATAGCCATACCCGAGGTCAAGCGTGGCGCCGTTCAGGCGGGCCGAGGCGATCGCCGCGCTGACCGCACACAGGAGGCCCATGAGGATGTACGTCTTCATGATCGTCCAGCGCGTGTTGATGCCGCCGAGCTCGGCCGCCTCCGGATTGCCACCGATCGCGAAGACGTAGCGGCCGAAGCGCCGCCGGGTCGCCAGGAAGGTCATGACCAGGGCGACGCCGAGGATGATGACGACCGGCCACGGGATGCCGGAGTCGATGATCAGCCCGCCCGGCGGCTCGGTGATGCCGTGCTCCTGGGCGTAGCGGGTCGCGAGGCCGGTGGGCCACTTGTAGGAGTTCGCGATGTAGACGCCGCCGAGGGTCACCGCCGAGATCACGATTCCGACGAGCGCCTCCGCCCACATCGGCCGGACCGGGAATCCGAAGCGTTGCCGCTGCCGGCGCGAGTTCACGATCAGGAGAACCGCCGCCACGCAGATTGCGATCCCGACCGCCCAGCTCAGGGGACCGCCCAGGGATCCCTGAGGGCCACCGCCGAGCACGACGAACTGCTTGTCATCCGGGGCCTGCGTCGAGCCGCCGCTGATGACCCAGATCAGGCCGCGGAATGCCAGCAGTCCACCGAGGGTGACGACGAACGATGGCACCCCGATGTAGGCAATGATGAATCCCTGGAAGGCGCCGATCAGGGCACCGATCGCAAGGCCGACCGCGAGCGCGAGGATCCAGCCGTAGGCGGTGTCGGGGCCGATGGTCGATGGATAGATCTCGTGCATGAGGACCGCGTAGGTCATGCCAATCACGCCGACGACCGAGCCCACGGAGAGGTCGATGTTGCGGGAGACGATGATGAGGACCATCCCCATCGCGAGGACGGCGACCGAAGCAGCCTGGACGGAGAGCGTCAGGAGGTTCACCGGCTGCAGGAACTGCCCGTCGGTGGCGTAACCGAAGCCCACCAGGATCACGACAAGCGCGACGACCATGCCGAAGAGCCGGACGTCGATCTCCATCGCTCGGAGCACGTTCACGATCCCGCCAAGCGGGCCACCCGTGCTCGAGGCTGGCGCAGGCTTCGCAGCTGCCGTCATGTCCGGCGACTCCCTTCGTCGAGCCGATGTGGCTCGCGGCCCCGGGAACCGGGGCCGCGAGCCAGGTGCTTGACCGTTACGACTGACCCGGAGGATCAGTTACAGGCGGCGACGCTGCCTGCCGTGACCTTCGCGCAGACCACGTCCTTGGTCACCCATCCGGCGTCGATGACGTCCTTCAGGTTGTCCTTGGTGATCGGGGTCGGCGAGAGCGTGATGGAGTTGACGGTGTTGCCACCCGGGGTGGTGAACGGGACGGACGTCAGGCTGGCCGGAGCCGCCGCCGCCGGAAGGTCGGACGGGGCTTTGACGGCCGTCGGGGCCGTGCCGCCGCAGAGCTGCTCGGCAATGCTGCCTGCAGTCTCACCCAGGGCGAAGGCGTTCTTCCAGACCGAGACGGTCTGGGTGCCGAGGGCGACCCGGTTCAGGGCAGCGGCGTCGCCGTCCTGGCCCGAGATCGGGATGGTGAGGCCAACGGCCTGGAGCGCCTGCACGGCGCCGGTCGCCATGCCGTCGTTCTCGGAGAGAACAGCCTGGATGTTGTTGTTGTTGGCGTTGAGGGCCGCCTGCATGTTGTTGAGCGCGCCGGTGGTGTCCCAGTTCGGCGTGTTCTGCTCGAAGACGACGTGGATCGGGCCGCTCATGTCATTGAGGGCCGGGATGCCGGCTTCGGTCATGCCGGAGCGGAGGAATTCGGCGTTCGGGTCGCCCGCGTCACCCTTGATGATCGCGTAGTTGCCCGACGGGGCGGCGGCCTTGATGACCGTGCCCATGATGTTGCCGACCTTCTTGTTGTCGAAGGTGATGTAGAACGCCTTGGGATCCTCGATCAGGCGGTCGTAACCGATGACCGGGATGCCCGCTGTCTCTGCCTTGGTCACGGCCGGCAGGATTGCCGTCGCGTCCTTGGCCAGGATGATCAGGGCCTTCGCGCCCTGGTTGATCAGGGTGTCGACGTCGGTCAGCTGCTGCTCCGAGCTGTCGCGGGCGTCGGTCTTGATGTACGTGCCGCCGGCGGCCTCGATCGCGGCCTTGATGGCCGGCTCGTCAGCCTTCTTCCAGCGCTCCTGGTCGTAGTTGTTCCACGAGACACCGACCGTGCAGCCCTTGGCCGCGGTCGAGCCGCTCGGGGCAGTGGTATTGCCCGTGCTTGAACAGGCCGCGAGAACCATCGCGGCGGCGGCCGTCATGACCGCCAGTTTACGAACCATCATCGAGCGAGTTCCTCCTCCGGAATTGCCATGGATTTTCGATCGCATCACGTCGGTAGGCTAGCACCCTCCTCGACGACTTCTACGGGCTCTTGACACGAGGTGCGCAACGTGCACCCGGGGACGATCTGCGGGCTTCGCCGGTCGCCAGGACGTGCGCATCATGCGCTCGCCAGCTGGTTCAGGACAGCTCGGGGGCCGAGCCACGCCGCCGGATCGACGATGAGTGGCTCGAAGGCCATCTCGGCGGCGCCGAGGAGCGGCGCGTCGACGCCCAGCAACGCCGGGACCACGACCACCATGCCCCGCGGCGCGGCCAGGGCCCGTCGATCAAGCTCGGCATCGACGGTCCCGACCACGAATGGAAAGATGCGGGACAACAGGCCGCCCAGCACGATGCAGCCCGGGTTGAGGACGTTGACGAGCCCGGCCAGGCCGATGCCGACCCACCGTCCGACCTCCTCGAGGGCGGCCAGCGCCTCGGGACGACCCGCCGACGCGTCGGCGATGACCGCGGCGACGGCGTCCGATCCACCATCGACCGGGTATCCGGCGCGCTCGAGGAGCACGCCCTCGCCGATCTCGGTCTCCCAGCACCCGATCGAACCGCAGCGGCAGGTGCGGCCCATCGGATTGACTGGCATGTGACCGATCTCCCCGGCGTAGCCGGCCTTCCCGGAGAGCGGCAGCCCGTCGGCGATCATGCCGCCACCGACACCCACCTCCGCATGCACGTACAGGAGATCGCTGGCATCGCGGGCCGCCCCGCGTCGGAATTCTCCAAGCGCACCGAGATCCGCTTCGTTGGCCACGCCGACCGGGATATTCATGCCGAGCACCTCGGCCAGGCGATCCCCGAGGGGTACATTGATCCAGCCAAGGTTGGGTGCGAAGGCCACGACCCCGTCAGAACGGCCCACGAGCCCGGCCACGGCCACCCCGACCCCGACGGGCATTTCACCGGCAGGGCGCCTTGCCCGCGCGGCGGTGGCGAGATGGCTCAGATCAGCGACGATCTCGTCCAGGGATGAGTGCCCTCGAGGGCGTTCGACCCGTCGCTTCCAGAGCACGTTCCCACCCAGGCCGACGACGGCGACGGCAGCGGAGTCGACCGCGATCTCGAGTGCCAGGACGACCGCAGAATCGTCGACGAGTCGCACGAGGGGCGACGGGCGGCCAGGGGTGCCGAGGCGGACGGCTGCCTCCTCCGACACGAAATCGCCGGCAGCCAGGTCACCGACGAGGGACCGGATCGCGCTGCGCGTGAGTCCCGTGGATGCAACAAGCTCGGATCGCGATAGGGGCCCCCGAAGGTGGAGCGCCCGGACGATCGCACTCAGGTTGGCGCGGCGTACCGTCTCGCTCCGCAGTCCGAGCTCCTCGCGACCGCCTACCACCGGCGGGCGTCCCGCTTCTGCAAGGTTTGTGTTCCTCTCTTGCAAATGTCTGTGCTAGGCTCGTCCATGGGAGCGGCCCGTGTCAAGCCGGATATCCACGTCATGAGCCGGAGGAGCACGGATCCGCCCTGTCGGGCGCCCTCGCGCGCCCCGCCCGACCCCGCCAACTGGACCGGATCGACTTCCCGGCATGGGCCTGGACCGCACGTGAGGAACCAGATGATGAACACACTCGCAGGCCGGGTCGCCCTCGTAACGGGGGCGAGCAGAGGCATCGGCGCGGCTACCGGCAGGATCCTCGCCGACGCCGGAGCGCAGGTCGCCCTGGCCTCGCGAAGCGGCGACAACCCCGGGATCGAGGGCGCCTTCGCCCAGGCCTGTGACGTGCGCGATGCCGCCTCGCTCGAAGCGATGGTGGCCGCGACCGTGGCGCGCTTCGGCCACCTCGACATCCTTGTCGTCAACGCGGGTGTCGGAGCCTACGGACCGTTCCTCGACCTGCCGGCCGAGGATCTCGAGGAGATGATCGAGGTCAACGTGAAGGGTGCCCTCTATGCGGTCCGGGCGGCGCTGCCGGAACTGCTCAAGAGTGATGCTGCCGACATCGTCACCATCGCCAGCGAGGCGGGTCGCCGCGGCCTCCCCTACGAGGTCGCGTATTGCGCTTCGAAATTCGCCCAGGTCGGCATGACCGCCGCCCTCGACCACGAGCTGCGCGAGCAGGGCGTTCGCTGTACGAGCGTCTGTCCCGGCGGCGTCGCCACGGATTTCGCCATGGGCCATGGGCGCACGCCGGACATGCCCCAGCTCGCCGGGATGATGTCGCCCGCCGATGTTGCCGAGGCGGTCCTGTTCGTCGTGACCCGACCGCGGAATCACCGGATGCTCGAGGTCGCCTTTCGACCGGTCACGGAAACGTCGTGGGGCTGACCGGGAGATGACCGACCTTCGCTGGGGGATCCTCTCCACCGCCGGCATCGCCCGCGAGAAGGTGATACCCGGGATCATCGGCGCCGACCGCTGCGTGGTCGCCGCCGTGGCGTCGCGCGACCTCGCGCGCGCGCGCGAAACCGCGCGCGCTTTCGACATTCCGATCGCCCATGGCTCGTACGAGGACCTCCTCGCGGACCCCGGCGTCGATGCCGTCTACATCCCCCTCCCGAACCATCTCCACGCCACCTGGGCCATCGCCGCGGCGGAGGCGGGCAAGCACGTCCTGTGCGAGAAGCCCCTGGCGATGACGGCTCCCGATGCGAGGCGGATGATCGACGCCGCGGATCGGGCCGGCGTCCTCCTCATGGAAGCCTTCATGTACCGCCATCACCCGTCCTGGGTCGCCGCCCGCGCGCTGGTCGCGAGCGGCCGGATCGGCAGGCTCACCGCGGTCCAGAGCTGGTTCTCCTATTTCAACGACGACCCGACGAACATCAGGAACATCCGGGAGTTCGGCGGCGGCGCGCTCTTCGACATCGGCTGCTACAACGTCAACCTGTCCCGGATGCTCTTCGGCGCCGAACCTCGTCGCGTCGAGTCCTCGATCCTTCGGGACCCGGCCAGCGGCGTGGATGTCCTGACGAGCGCCCTCCTGGAGTTCGAGACCGGGATCGCCACCTTCACCTGCACGACGCGGGCGGAGGACGATCAGCGTGTCCATATCTACGGCACCGATGGGCGGATCGACCTGGACATCCCGTTCAACATCCCGCCGGATCGGCCGACGAGCATTCGGCTCTTCCACGGCGGCGAACCGCCCGTCGACCCCGCAAGCGAGGTCCTGACGTTCGAGCCCGCGGATCCGTACGGGGTCGAGGCAACGGCGTTCGCCGCCGCGGTCCTCGATCGCACGGCCGTGCCCGTCCCCCCGGCCGACGCGGTCGCGAATCTCCAGGTGATCCAGCGAATCTTCGACGCCGCCTGAGCGGGTCGACCAGCAGGGGGCACTCGTGATCCGGTCTCGCGGCTTCAGGGTCGGGGCGTCGGTCGTCGCCATCGTGGCCATCCTCGGGCTTGCCGCCTTCGCGGCCGTCGCCCGACCGTGGGAGACGCGAGCCTCGTGCCCCATCGCGGCGGCCGATCATCCGGAGTGGTCCGTGGCCCGGCGCTGGGACGAGGCCCTCCTCGACGCCATCCGACGGGCGCTCCCGAATCCCCCGCTGCATGCTCGCAACCTGTACCACCTGTCGGCCGCGATGTGGGACGCCTGGGCCGCCTACGACGGCGTGGCGGACGGCGTCTTCGTGACCGAAAAGGACACCGCGACGGATGTCCCTGCCGCACGGAACGAGGCGATCAGCTACGCGGCGTACAGGGTCCTGTCGGCGCGCTTCATCAAGTCCGTCGGCGGCTCGGATTCGCTGTCGGAGTTCGCCGACGTGATGGACACGCTGTGCTACCGGATCGACGACATCGCCACGAGCGGGACATCGCCGGCCGCCGTCGGGAATCGGATTGCCGCCGCGGTGCTCGCCGCGGGGGCCGACGACGGATCGAACCAGGCGGGTGACTACGCGTCGCCGAGCTACAAGCCCGTGAACCCGCCGTTGGCCGTGGACGGCTCGACCATCACGATGACCGATCCGAACCGCTGGCAACCGCTCCAGATCGCGCACATGATCAGCCAGAACGGCATCCCGGTCACCAACGGAGTCCAGGTGGCGGTGGGACCCCACTGGGGGCACGTGACCAGCTTCGCGATCCCGGACGGGGGCGCCCCCGGCGTGCCGATCGACCCGGGACCGCCACCGCGCCTCGGCGACCCCGCAACCGATCAGGCGTTCAAGGACCAGGCGGTCGAGGTCATCCGGGACAGCAGCCTGCTCGACCCGGCGAGCCCGGCCACGATCGACATCTCACCCGGGGCGCGGGGCGGCAACGATCTCGGGACGAACGACGGGTGCGGCCATCCGATCAACCCCGTGACCGGCCAGCCGTATCCGCCCGACGTCGTGAACGAGGCCGACTTCGGCCGCGTCATGGCCGAGTTCTGGGCGGACGGGCCGAAATCTGAGACACCACCGGGACATTGGAACGTGCTTGCCAACCTGGTCTCCGACGAGATGGCGCCGAACCTGCGGATCGGCGGAGCGGGCCCCTCTGTCGATCGGCTCCAGTGGGACGTCAAGCTCTACCTCGCCCTCAACGGGGCCGTACACGACGCGGCCATCGAGGCCTGGGGGCTGAAGGGCTACTACGACTCCAGTCCGACCGATCTCGATGATCCGCTACATGGGCAGTCTCGGGCAGTCCAGCGACCCGAACGGTCCGTCGTACGACCGGGAGGGCCTGCCACTCGTGCCGGGCCTCATCGAGGTCGTCACGACGGAGACCACGGCCCCCGGCGGGCGGCATGCGGCCCTCGCCGGGCACGAGGGCGAAATCGCCGTCCGGTCGTGGGCCGGGAACCCGGCGGATCCGAAGACCGAGGTCGGGGGCGTCCGCTGGATCCTCGCCACGCGATGGGTGCCGTACCAGCTCTCGACCTTCGTCACCCCGTCGTTCCCGGGCTATGCCTCGGGCCACAGCGCGTTCAGCCGGGCCGGAGCCGAAGTGCTCACGGCCATCACGGGCAACGAGTACTTCCCGGGCGGCGTCAGCGGCTACACGATCAAGGCGGGTTCGCTCAAGTTCGAGAAGGGCCCGAGCACCGACATCCGGCTCGAGTGGGCGACCTACTACGACGCCTCCGACCAGGCCGGCCAGTCACGCCTGTGGGGCGGCATTCACATCCAGGCGGACGACTTCAACGGCCGGATCGTGGGATCGCAGTGCGGCAAGGCGGCCTGGGCGCGGGCCGAGCAGTACTTCGCCGGAACGGTCACGCCCTCGTGACGCGATGAAGCTGACGCGCGGCCGCATCGTGCTCGGAGTGGTCGCGGTCGGGCTCGTCGCCGTGGCGGGCGGGGCCGGCGTGCTGGTGCTTCGCCCCGGGACGGCGGTTGCCGCCGGCGCACCGCACTTCATCGACGAGACGGCCTCTTCCGGCCTCAGCCAGCGCTTCGACGGCGGCTTCGAGTATGCCGTAGGCGGCGGCGTGGCCGTGCTCGACTGCAACGACGACGGCCGTCCGGACCTGTACATCGCGGGCGGTACCAACAGCGCCGCGCTGTTCCGGAACGACAGCACCATCGGCGGAGCTCTCGCGTTCACGCGGATCCCGGACCCGGTCACCGACCTGACGGCCGTCAACGGCGCCTACCCGATCGACATCGATGGCGACGGCAGGACCGATCTCGTCGTCCTCCGTTCCGGCGAGACCAGGATCCTTCGTGGCCTCGGGAACTGCCAATTCCAGGAGGCCAGCGCCGCGCTCGGCTTCGACGGCTTCCCGGGCGACACGACCGCGTTCAGCGCGACCTGGGAGGCTGATGCCACGCTCCCGACGCTCGCCTTCGGGCATTACCTCACGCTCGCGCAGGACGGCTCCGTGGGCACGACCTGCGCCGACAACGCCATGTTCCGACCCGCGGCATCAGGGGCGACGTACGGCCCGCCGATCCCGCTGCTACCGGCGTACTGCCCGCTGTCGATGCTCTTCAGCGACTGGGATCGGTCCGGGCGTCGGGACCTCCGCATCAGCAACGATCGCGAGTACTACGACCCGGCCAACGGGCAGGAGCAACTGTGGCGGGTCGCGCCCGGTGAGACGCCCCGCCTCTACACGGCCGCCGACGGCTGGGTGACCACGCAGATCCAGGGCATGGGAATCGCGAGCCAGGACGTGACCGGCGACGGCTACCCCGACATCTTCCTCACGAGCCAGAACGACAGCAAGCTCCAGACCCTGACGAGTGGGCCGAGCGGGCCTACCTACCGCGACATCGGGCTCAAGCGCGGTGTCAACGCCACGCAGCCCTACACGGGCGACCTGCACCTTCCTTCGACCGCCTGGCATCCCGAGTTCGAGGACGTCAACAACGACGGCTTCATGGACCTGTTCATCTCGAAGGGCAACGTCGACGCCCAGCCCGACTACGCGATCAAGGATCCGAGCAACCTTCTGCTCGGCCAGCCCGACGGCACGTTCCGGGAATCCGGGATGCAGGCGGGGATCGTCAGCTTCGAGCGGGGGCGTGGCGCGGCGCTCGCCGACTTCAACCTTGACGGCCTGCTCGACCTGGTGCTGGTGAACAAGGGGGCCGACGTGATCGTCTGGCGGAACGTCGGCGGCGGCGACGCCGCCGCCCCGGCGGCCATGGGCCATTGGCTCGGGCTCGAGCTGCAGCAGCCCGGCCCAAATCGCGACGCGATCGGCGCCTGGGTCGAGGTGAAGGTCGGCGACCAGACGATCTCCCGCGAGGTGACGATCGGCGGCGGCCACATTTCGGGCCAGCTGGGCTGGATCCACTTCGGCCTTGGATCGGCAGACGGGGCGGATGTCCGGATCCAGTGGCCGGACGGTCAGTTCGGGCCGTGGCAGCACATCGCGGCCGACGAGTTCGCCATCATCGCCCGAGGGGCATCCGCCCCGGCGCGCTGGGTTCCCGGAGGTTCATGACCGTGGTCGATGTGGGCGACCGGAGCTCGACCGAGGCGGCTGGCCCGGAGATCGTCACGATCGGTGGCCAACTGCTCGAGGTCCAGCTCATCCCGGCGGTCGGCTGCCGCCTCCATCGGCTCCGGGCGTTCGGCGTCGACCTGCTGCGGACACCCGCGTCAGCCCTGGCCCACACGGAAGATCCGTACTTCTGGGGCGGCTACGTGATGGCGCCCTGGTGCAATCGCATCAGCGCGATCCCGAGCGTCGTCGGTGGCCGCACGGTCGATCTGCCGCCAGGGTTCCCGGATGGGACCGCGATCCACGGTCAGGTCGCCACCGTACCCTGGACCCGCCGCGACGCGGACACGTTCGCCGTGCTCGGCGGTGGCGACGGGTGGCCGTGGCCGTACGAGGTGACCCAGCGAGTGACGGTCGCCGGCTTGCTGCTCAGGCTGGAGCTCGTCGTCACGAATCGATCCGACGCACCGATGCCCGCCGGACTCGGCCTCCATCCGTGGTTCGTGACCCCGGTCGACCTCGCGGTCTCGGGGCGGCGGGTGGTCACGACGAACGTGGCCCCGGCGTCGATCGCCGAGGCTGTCGCAGGCCAATTCGACCTTCGTCGCCGCGGTCCCATACCCGATGACCTCGATGCGACGTGGCTCGATATCGGCGACCCGGCGGTCGAGCTCGCCTGGCCCGACCTCGGCCTCGAGGCCTCGCTGCGAGCGCGGTCGTCGTCCGGACTGGCGGTTGCCGTGGCCAGCCCGATGGGTGCCGCGGCGGTGGCGGTCGAGCCCCAGACCCACGCGCCATGGGGGCTCCGCCGCTTCGTCGCTGGGGACCCCGACGGCCTCGTCGCGCTGCCGCCAGGGGCGTCCCTCAGCCTGGCGATCGAGATCGAGGTCCGACGCGCCATCTGAGGGAGTCACCTGTCGAACGGTCAGACCTGGCCGATCAGCGCCTCGCCCATCAGGTCGACCATCTCGAGGTCCCAGGGCAGGAAGTCCTGGAGCATCAGGCGCTCCACGCCCGCGTCGGCGAAGCGCCGGACCATCGATCGTGCCTCGTCCGGCGTGCCGAGGACCCAGCGTGCCCGCCGTGCCTCGTACCAGTCGGACGCGCCGTCCCCCGTGACCCCGAGGACGCGCATGAGCTCCAGGCGCCGACGCTCGACCTCGCCGGCGTCGCGACCGAGCATCGTCCCGACCATCGCCGACCGGGTGAGTGTCGCCGGGTCCCGTCCGGCCGCCTGGAGCACATCGTCGAGCACGGCCATGCGTTCGACCACCCGCTCGGGCGACGACGAGCTGAAGTTGAATTCGTCGGCGTAGCGCGCCGCCATCCGGAAGCTCCGTGGTGAGCCCTCGCCGCCGACGATGATCCGGGGTCGTACGGCGCCGCTGGACGTCCGTGGTCGACCGGGTGTCGGAATCGGCTTCGGACGCAGGGACGCGTTCGTGGCGCGGAGCTGGTGGCCCTCGAACGACCAGCCGTCCGGCTCGGTCCAGAGCCCGTGGAGGAGCGCCAGCTCGTCCTCCATGAGGTCCGCGCGCTCCCCGATCGGTGGGAATGACAGGCCCACCGGCAGGTGGTCGGCCTCGTTCCAGCCGGCGCCGACACCGACCTCGATTCGTCCACCGCTCATCTCGTCGACCGTCGTCACGACCTTCACGAAGTTGCCCGGGTGGCGGAAGGTGACCGGACTTACGAGCGTTCCCAGGCTCATGCGTTGCGTCTCGCGAGCGAGGCCCGCGAGCACTGCCCACGCATCGGTGGTGGGTCCGTCGCCGCCACCGGGAAAGCTCGCGTAATGGTCGCTCCGGAAGAAGGCCTCGAAGCCGGCGGCCTCGGCACGGCGGGCGATCTGGAGCTGGTCCAGGTAGGACAGGCCCTGCTGGGCCTCGATCATCAGGGCAAAGCGCATCCGGTCCTCCGCGGCTTCCTCGATCCGACGTCGACAGTCAACGTTGACACGATCTTATAGATCGGATAGATTGTTCGTGTCATGACAAGTACTTTCAGCACGATTCCCGCGTCGTCGGACGAGAGCACGCCAGCCGGTGAGCCCGCCGTCCTGACGCAGGCCATCCTCTCGACCCTCCTCGATGTCGTCAGCAGCATGAAGTGCGAGGCCAGTGGGCGCCTCGTGAAGCAGGGCGTCAGCATGACGCACATGCACGTCCTGTGGACACTGCAGCATCACGGGGACCTGTCCATGAAGCACATGGCGGACCTGCTGGACGTTTCCGTCAGCAGCGCCACGGGCATCATCGACCGAATGGAGGAACGGGGCCTCGTCGTGCGGGCCCGTGTACCGGGCGACCGCCGGGTCGTCCTGGTCCAGCTCGCCGACGCCGGCCAACAGGCGCTCGAGGAGATCCAGGCCGTGCGCCATGGGCGCATGACGTCGATCCTCGCGCATCTCGCCCCGGAGCAGCTCGAATGCCTCGCGCAGGCGCTCGTCGACATCCGGTCGGCACTCGCGGCCGAGGACCCGATCTCCCACTCCTGGCACGCCCACACGCACACACACGCCTAACCAGGGCAGGAAGGAACCGCATCCCCATGGAATCGTTTCCCGTCGAACTCGACGGGCCTGAAGTCCCAACGGTCGAGGATGACCCCGCGCTCGGTCTCGACCGACGCGCAAAGTTCGAGATCCTCGGCGCCATCCTGCTGGGCATGTTCCTGGCTGCGCTCGACCAGACCATCGTCGGTCCGGTCCTGCCGCGGATCGTGACCCAGCTCCAGGGCGCCGACTACTACACGTGGGTGGTGACGATCTTCCTCATCACCAGCACGATCACCGTCCCGATCTACGGCAAGCTCTCGGACCTGTACGGCCGGCGGCCCCTCCTCCTGATCGGGATCACCGTATTCCTCATCGGCTCGGTCCTGTCCGGCCTCAGCCAGACGATGTGGCAGCTCATCCTCTTCCGCGGGCTCCAGGGACTCGGCGCGGGCGCGCTCTTCCCCATCGCCCTGGCGGTCATCGGTGACCTGTTCACCCCGGCCGAGCGCGGCAAGTACCAGGGACTCTTCGGGGCCGTGTTCGGGATCGCGTTCCTCGTCGGGCCGGGCCTCGGCGGCTTCCTCACCGACACCTTCAGCTGGCATTGGGTGTTCTTTGTGAACCTGCCGATCGGGATCATTGCCCTGATCGTCATCGCCCGGCTGCTGCCGAACATCAAGGGCCACCGAACCAACATCAAGATCGACTACGCCGGGGTGGTCACGCTGGCCCTCGGGCTCATGCCGATCCTCATCGGGCTGACCCTGGCCGAGACCTCCGAGTGGAGCGATCCGGCCGTGTGGGGCTCGATCGTCGCGGGCGTCGTGATCCTCGGCGTCTTCATCGTCGTCGAGTCGCGAGCGGCGGAGCCGATCATCCCGCTCCACCTGTTCCGGAACCGGACGTTCAGCGCCTCGATGGTCGCGATCTTCCTGGCCACATTCGGCTTCGGGGCAGCGATCATCTTCCTGCCGCTGTACTTCCAGATCGTCGAGGGCTCGAGCGCCACCGAGTCCGGGTATCAGCTCCTGCCGTTCCTCGTCGGGCTGATCATCAGCTCGATCGCGTCGGGCGCGCTGGTCAGCCGGACGGGCCGCTACAAGCTCCTCATCATCGGCGGACTCGCGATCCTCGCGGTCGGCCTCTACCTGATGTCCGGCCTTCGCGCCGACACCTCGAACCTCACCCTCTCGGCATGGATGTTCATCGCCGGCTTCGGCGTCGGACCGACGTTCGCGGTCTTCACGATCATCGTCCAGAACGCGGTCCCCTTCCACGAGCTCGGCGCCGCGACCTCGGACCTCACCCTGTTCCGCCAGATCGGCACGACGATGGGCCTGACCCTGGCCTTCACGTTCTTCCGGAACAACCTCACCTGGGGCCTGCTTCACGACCAGATCGTCGCGGCTGGCGCACCGGAGGCCATGGTCCCGACGAGCCCGCCTCCGGGCTTCGACCCCGGCCAGCTGACCTCCGTCACGTCGAGTGGCGACCCCCTGGCCTTCGTGAGCCAGCTGCCGGCCCAGTTCCAGGCGGCCTTCATCCAGGGCTTCCACCAGGCGTTCACGATCGCCATCGCGAACTCCATGCTCCTCGGCGTCGGCGCGACGGCCGTGGCCGTGGTGGTGTCGCTCTTCCTGCACGAAATCCCGCTTCGAACGAGCCACGCTCCGGCGTCCGAGACCCACGGCCGCCCCGGAACGGAGGCCTCGGCGTCGAATCCCGTCGTGGCGGCCAACTGACGTTTCCCGGCCCGACGTCGCCGTGACTACCTGCCGCGGCGTGTCGGCCGAACCACGCCCAGCAGCGTAGGCTGGCCACGTGCAATCCCGTCCGAACCCGGGCCCGCCACGGCTTCGCGCGATCGGTTCGGCGAGCGCGCCGTTCACGGCCGCGCTAGCCGAGGACGAACTCCCGCCGGGATCGATGCGACGCGTGAGCCGCGGAGACCTCGACATCCTCATCGCCCACATCGACGACGGCATCGTCGCAGTCGACGATCGATGCCCGCACATGTCGGCACCCCTGTCGATCGGCCGGCTCGAGGGCTGCATCGTCGACTGCCCGCTGCACGGCGGACGGTTCGATCTCTCGAGCGGTGAGACCGTCCAGATGCCGACGACTGGAGGCCTCGCCGCAGACGGGGTCTACCACCCCGTCTGGACGCCGGGCGGACGCGAACCCAAGACCGATGTACCCGGGATCAAATCAGAGGCGAGGCGCCTTACCCGCGTCCGGCGCCTCCGGTTCTACCCCGTCAGGATCACCGACGGGATGATCGAGGTCGCGACCCCCGACGACGGCGACTGACCGCTTGAGCGTGGAGTCTTCGGCGGTCCATGCAGCCGGTGCCGACCGCCCGTGCCAAGGCAGCCGGCTCCGCGCAACCCGCGCCGCCGCTCGGCCACGGCTCATTCCGTGCCGGTGGCAAGGCTCCGTCGCGAGCTGGTCTGGATGATCCGGACGACCTCGGCCGGGTCGTCCGTCACGACAAGCAGGTCAAAGTCGGATTCGTTGATCATCCCCTCGGCGAGAAGCCGATCCCGGATCCAGTCGAGGAGCCCCGCGTAGTACGCCGTCCCGACCAGGATGATCGGGAAGTGTCGGATCTTGCCGGTCTCGATCAAGGTCAGGGACTCGAAGAGCTCGTCCATCGTCCCGAATCCGCCCGGCAGGATGACGAACCCGTCGGCGTATTTCACGAACATCGTCTTGCGGGCAAAGAAGTAGCGGAACGCGACGCCAAGGTCCACGTAGGGGTTGAGGCTCTGTTCGTGCGGCAGCTCGATGTTGCAGCCGACGGACATCCCGCCGCCTTCCTGGCAGCCGCGGTTCGCGGCCTCCATGACGCCTGGCCCGCCGCCGGTGATGACCGCGTAGCCCTCGAGGGCGAGGAGCCGCCCGATCTCACGCGCCGTGGCGTACACGGGGGAGTCCTCGCCCACTCGCGCCGAGCCGAACACGGTGATCGCGGGACCGACGGTCGCGAGGGCATCGAAGCCGTCCACGAACTCGGAGAGGATCCGGAGCGCGCGCCACGGATCGGAGTTGAGGAACGAGGGCCGCTCCGTCTGCTCGAGGAGCTTGCGGTCCTCCGTCATGGTGGGGTCCGAGTCCATTCGGGCGGCGGCTCGGGGACCGATCGTCAGGCGTCCGCTGCGCCGGTTCTCGCTGATTGGCTCGCCGGGCTCGGTCGGCACGCTGCAACCTCCAGGTACGGCCTGTGTCACGTTCGGTGGCATGCTACGACGATGGACCATCAGGACATCGCGCCACGGTCCCCGCTGCGGCTTGTCCTCGCCGCCGCCCTCGTCGTCGCGGGCGTCGTCTGGATCGGGCAGGGCCTCGGGATCCTCACCGCCGGCGGCAGCTTCATGATCGGCGACCCGAAGTGGGCAGCGATCGGCGCCGCCTGCGTCGTCATCGGGATCGTCGTCGCGATGCGGTCGCGGCGCTGACCGGCGACGTCGCGTCAGGCCTCCGCGAGCAGGTGCTTCCAGGCCGACTCATCGCGGCCGGCCGCGAACCCGTTGTTGATCCGGACCAGCGGGACCGCCAGGAGGCGCTGGTCCGCCAGGAGCTTCGCCGCGAGTTCATCCGCGGTCATGCGGAGATAACCGAGGCCGGCATCGGCCCATGCCCGGCTGCCCACGTCGGCGAGGGCGAGCGCGCCCAACCGGTCGGTGAATCGCCGGAGCTCGCCGGCCGCCATCCCCTTTCGTCGCAGATCCACGAACTGGATGGTGAGGCGGCGCTCCTTGAAGAAGCGGATCGCCGCCCGGGTGTCCGACGAATCCTCGCGTCCAAAGACCTGGATGAGGAGCGGCGTGGGCTTGGCCGCGCTCATCGACCCGGTGCCGGCGAGGCGGACGCGCCGCCGGCCCTGGCGGCCGGCTCGAGGGCGACGATCGGGATCCGGTGGCGCGCCTCGGCGCGGTAGAGGCGATAGCCGGGGTAGATCGTCGCTGCCCTGTCGAAGATCGCCTCGTACTCCGGCCCTTCGACCTGGCGGGCGCGGACGTGCGTGACGCGGTCCCGGACCTGGACCGTCGCGTCCGGATCGGCCTCGAGGTTCCGGCACCAGGCGGGGACCTGTCCGGAACCGCCGCGTGACCCGACGACGGCCCAGCCGCCCGCCGGCCCGGAGGGAGACCCGGAAAGGGGAAACCCGAAGAGGACGACCGAGCGCGGCCGGCCGGACCCGCGGCCGATCGTCGTCAGGAGCACCATGTCCGAGCCGAGCACGTGGCCGAAGATGCCGCGGCCGCCGCTGGCGCGATACAGCAACGGATGGAGCCAGCGGTCGAGCCGCGAGGTCGAGAAGCGGCCGATGAGGCGGTAGGCAAGCGTCGGCACCATCGGGCGAAGCGTACCGGGTCGGCTACCATCGTCGGGACAGGAGGTGCACGTTGTCGGTGTGGTTCACGATCCAGCTGGACGACAAGCCAGGTTCGCTGGCACGCGTCGCGGCGGCGCTCGCGGAGCGCTCGGTCAACATCACCGGCATCGTCGGGGTGGCCGAGGACACGGACGGTGCGCTCATGCTCACCACCTCCGACCCCGCGGCCTCCCGCGCGGCCTTCCAGGCCGTCGGCCTGGCCTTCGAGGAGCACGACGCAGCGGATGGGCTCGATCCCCACCACCTGACCGTCTCCGACCTTCGCGCCGGCTGATCGGAGACACCGAACAGTCGTGACCCGCCGATCCACGCTCCCCGTCACCGTCGCGGTCCGCGTCATTGTCGACGACGTCGCCGCCTCGATCCCGGCGCTCCTCGACCGTCTCGGCACCGCGGGGGGCACGCTCCGAAACCTCTCGACCGTGCGGCGTCTGCCCGCCGACGGGACGGCGGAGCGGGTCGAGATCGAGATCGAGGTCGAAGGCCTCGACGAAGAACTGATCGTCCGAACGGTCCACGGCACCAAGGGCGTTCGGGCCCACCGGGTCACGCGCTCGCTCGATCGGATCTTCGGCAAGCGCGTCATCGTCATCGGGGGTGGCGCCCAGGTTGCCCAGGTCGCGCTCGGGGCGGTCAGCGAAGCGGACCGGCACAACCTCCGCGGCGAGCGGATCTCCGTCGACACCATCGCCCTCGTCGGCGAGCACGAGATCGCGGCCGCCGTCCGCGCCGTCGCCGACCTGCCGCGCGCACGGCTCCTCGTCCTGGCGGGCTCGATCATGGGCGGCGACATCTCCGCCGCGGCGCGGGAGCTCCGCGAGCAGGGCATCCCGATCATCTGCCTGAACATGGTCGGGTCAATCACCGAGGTCGCCGACCTCGTCGTGAGCGATCCGGTGCAGGCCGGGACGATGGCCGTGATGGCCATCTCCGACACCGCGAACTTCGACCTCGCTCGCCAGCGCGGCCGGCGGTACTGACGGGCTCGGGCGGAGGCGGCCGACCGATGCGACTTGCGACCTGGAACGTCAACTCGCTCAAGGCTCGCCTCGATGCCGTCGAGGGCTGGCTGAACCGCGTCCAGCCGGACGTCCTGCTGATGCAGGAGACGAAGCTCTCCGACGCGGACGCGCCGGTGATGCCGTTCCGGATGCTCGGCTACGACCTCATCCATCACGGTGAGGGTCGATGGAACGGCGTCGCGATCGCGACCCGGGTCGGTGCCACGGACGTCGTCACGAACTTCGGCGACGGCCCAGTTCGGGACTCCTCGTCGGGGGCTGTCGTGGCGGTCTCCGAGGAGGACTTCAACCCGCTCGACGAGGCGCGCATGGTCTCGGCGGTTTGCGACGGCGTCCGCGTCGTGTCGCTCTACGCACCGAACGGCCGGGTGGTCGGCTCACCGTTTTACGAGGGGAAGCTGGCCTGGTTCGCACGACTCGACCGCTGGCTCGACGAAACCCGCTCCCCCACCGAGCCGCTCGTCCTCGGCGGTGACTACAACATCACGCCCTCGGACGACGATGTCTGGGATGCCGTCGCCACGCATGGTGGAACCCACGTTTCGGAACGGGAGCGGGAGGCGCTCGCGCGACTCCGGGCCTTCGGCCTGGTCGACGCCTTCCGCACCGCAAATGCCGCTCCCGGGCGATTCTCGTGGTGGGATTACCGGGCCGGGATGTTCCATCGGAATGAGGGCATGCGGATCGACCTGCTGTACGTCACCGAGCCGGTCGCCCGGCGGGTGGTCTGGGCGGAGATCGATCGCCAGGCCAGGAAGGGCCCACCGACGCCGTCCGACCATGCGCCCGTCGTCATCGACCTCGACGCGCCCGGTCATCCGTTCGACCCGGGCTGGACCGGCACCCTGGAGCGGATCGCCGCCCGGACGCGGCCCCGGTCCGGGGGCTGAGTGGTCGGGCCAGGCTTGCCCGGGCAGCGGGCCTCGTTCCGAGGAGCGTTCGCGGCCTGACGAACCTGCACCGGCCTCAGGTCTGGACGATTCGCTCCAGGTCCGCGATGAGGACGGTCGCTCCGCCGTGCCGAACCGTGCGCGCCCGCCAGTCCTCGAGGCGCTCCTGCAGCACGAGCGGCACCTCGACTTCGCGGACCTGCGAGCTTCGCTCGAACGAGCGCAGGACGTCCTCGACGCCGAGGTCCTCGACCGCGAGCACGAACGTCGCGCTCGCCTCATCGAGGAAGCCGCCGATCGAGGGGATCCGGGTGAAGCGGTAGCCGCCGGCGCGAAGGTCATCGGACACGGGTCCGATGTCCTCCGCATGGACGAACGCGATGAGGAGCTTCATGTCGCTCCGGAGTGTACCCGCCGTGCCCGCGCGCGGGGTCGATTGCGGAGCGCGAAGATCCTCTGCGACCGCGCGAAGCCCTAGTCCAGCGCGATCCGTTCGTGCCAGGCTGGTACCTGGACGTCGAAGCCCAGCGCCTGGACCTTCGGAGCGAGCGCCACCTGGGCCGCCGGATCGCCGTGGACCAGGAAGACCTTGCGGGGGAAGCCGGGGTCGCCGGCGTGGAGACCACTCCCGAACCGGCCGATCCACGCCAACAGGCCTGGCTCGTCGGCGTGGGCCGAGAACCCGTCGATCGACTTGATCCGGCAGCGGACCTGGCGGATCTCGCCCTCGAGCTTCACGGTGCTCGCGCCGGCCTGGAGGTGCGAGCCCAGCGTTCCCTTGCCCTGGTAGCCGACGAACAGGATCGTGGCGTTCGGATCGTCGATCAGGTTCCGAAGATGACCCACGACGCGGCCGCCGGTCAGCATCCCGTTCGAGGCCACGATCATGTATGGCCGCTTGGCGTGTTCGATGGTCTTCGACTGCTCGAACTTGTTCGTGACCGTCTGGTTCGGGTAATCGAGCGGGGTGCCGCCGGCGCGGTAGATCGCGCCGGTCTCCTCGTCGTAGACCTCGGGGTGGCGCCGGTAGATGTCCGACGCCTTCGAAGCCATCGGGGAGTCGAGGTAGAGCGGCAACAGGGGGATCTCGCCGGCGTCGATCAGCCGGTCGAGCTGCCAGACGATCTCCTGGGTTCGCCCGATCGCGAACGACGGCACGAGCAGGACGCCCTGGCTCTTCTGCACCTCGCGGACCGTCTCGGCGACGATTCGGACCGCTTCGGCCTGGGGCTCGTGCTCCCGGCCGCCATAGGTCGACTCGATGCAGACGTAGTCGGCACGGGTCAGGACGGTCGGGTCCTTCAGGATGGGCGCTCCGGTTCGGCCAAGGTCACCCGAGAAGACGAGCGTCCGTTCGGGACCCCCGTCCTGCTCCTGGATCCGGAGGCGGATGATCGACGAGCCGAGGATGTGGCCCGCGTCGAGGAAGGTGGCATGGATGCCCGGCGCGACCTCGATCTCCTCCTCGTAGCGGACGGTCTTGAAATACGGCAGGACGGCCGCCGCGTCCTTCTCCGTGTAGAGCGGCGCGTCGAGGTCGATCAGCAGCTCCGGGTCGGATGCCCGGAGATCGGCCTCGGGATCCTCCATCGGGGTGATATCACCGCCGGCCGCCTCGATCATCGTCTCGACGTGCTCGCCGGTCTTCACCGAACCGGTCGCAAACCGGAGGACGCGCGACCCCTCGGGTTCAGCCGCGTCGAACCCGACGCCGGGGTCCACCCCGGGACCCTGGCCGGCAACGTCCTCCTGACCGGCCTGTTCGAGCGCGGCCACGTAACCGGCGACCGCCGCCTTGTCCTCGACGATTGCCTTGTCGGGGTGGCGTGACTCCCAGCGCATCTCTCGCTTCGCGAATTCCTCGTGCAGCCGCCCGCTGTCGAGGAGCACGAGCTCGGCGAGCTCGGCCGTGGGTGCCGTGAGGTGGATCGGACCGCGGTACCCCATCCGCACGGCGACCGGGAGCAGGCCGCAGTGATCGAGATGGGCGTGCGTGACGAGGATCGCGTCGAGCTTCCCCGGGTCGAAGCCGAGGGGAATGCGGTTCCGGATCGATTCGTTCGGGGTTCCCTGGAACATCCCGCAGTCGATGAGGACGCTGGCGCGCTCGGTCGTCAGGTGAAAACGGGAGCCGGTGACCGTGGCCGCCCCGCCGAGGAAGTGGAGGTGCATGCGCGGAGTGTGCCAGTGACCCGCCAGAACCGCAGGCGCCCGCATCCGCGGAAGCGCCCCGAGTGAGCGGGCCCGAAGCGCCCGGCGAATTTCGTGGGCCAGGCGCTACCATCCCGCGGTGGCAGGCCCATCCACGCGCCGCTGGTTCATCCCGGCCGATCTCCCGCGTCGCCTTCCGAGGTTGCTCCTCGGCCTGGTCGTCTTCGGCTTCGGTATCTCGCTGATGGTTCGGGCCGGAATGGGCCTCGGCCCGTGGGAGGCGTTCCACCAGGGCATCCAGTTCCGGACTGGCGTGCCGATGGGAACGGTCTCGATCCTGCTCGGCCTCCCGATCGTGGCCCTCTGGTGGCCGCTGGGCGAGCGGCCCGGGATCGGCACGCTCATGAACGTCGCCGTCATCGGCACGGCGACCAATATCGGAAACGCGGCCCTGCCGGCCCAGACGGCATTGCCGCTCCAGCTCGGGCAGATGGTCGCCGGGGTGCTGGTCATCGGCCTCGGATCGGGCCTCTACCTCTCCTCGGACCTCGGTCCCGGACCCCGCGACGGGCTGATGGTCGGCGCCCACCACCGGTTCGGCTGGTCGATCCGGCGATCGAGGACCTCGATCGAGGTCCTCGTGCTGATCGCCGGCTGGGTGCTGGGTGGGACGATCGGCGTCGGGACGCTCGTGTTCGCCTTCGGGATCGGTCCGGTGGTCCAGCTGATGCTCGGCATCTTCGACCGTGAGGGCCGGGTGGCGCGACGAAAGGAGGTCAGGCTGCTCGAGGAGGTCCCGGGCTCCGTCGGCGAATAGCCGGCCGAGGCACAGCCGACGGCGCGACGCCAGGGCACGGATCCGGGGCTGGACCGTGGCCCGCCTCCGGCGACGGGATCAGAACGGCAGCGCGACGACCGCGTCGATGGCGACTGCCACGAAGAGCAGGGTCAGGTAACTGATCGAGAAGCGATACAGCCGGATCGCTTGCGCCGTCGACGCCTCGGGCGAGGCTCCCTGCCGCCAGAGGATGAAGGCACGCCACAGGAAGATGGCTCCGAGCACGACCGCCGTGCCGAGGTACACGAGGCCCATCTGGCCCACGACCGCGAAGACGAGCGAAATGGCTACGAGCAGGATCGTGTAGAGGGCGATCTGGCGGCTCGTCTCGGCCACGCCGTGGACGACGGGGAGCATCGGTACGCCCGCGGCCGCGTAGTCACCGCGGATCCTCAGGGCCAGCGCCCAGAAGTGGGGCGGGGTCCAGTAGAAGACGAGCAGGAACAGCATGATCGCCGGCAGGCCCACGTTGCCGGTGACGGCGGCCCAGCCGATCACGGGCGGCAGCGCCCCGGCCGCCCCGCCGATGACGATGTTCTGGGGCGTGCTGCGCTTGAGCATCACCGTGTACACGACCACGTAGAACGCGATAGCGAGGAGCGTGAGGAACGCGGCCAGGAGATTCACGAACCAGGACATGAGGCCCACGGAGATCACGGCGAGGATCATCCCGAAGATCATGGCCCGCTCCGGGGCGATGTCCTGTGCGGGCAGGGGCCGCCGCCGGGTGCGGACCATGAGCTGGTCGAGGTCGCGATCCAGGTACTGGTTGATGGCGTTCGCGGCCCCGGCCGCGAGGGTCCCGCAGACGAGCGTCCAGAACGTCAGCCGAAGCCAGTCGAGCGGCTGGATGCCGGGCACGTCACGGGTTGCGAGGACCATCGCCGGGACCGTCGTGACCAGCAGCAGCTCGATGATCCGGGGCTTGGTGAGGGCCACGTAGGCGCGGATGGTGGCCTTCGTGGAGCCTGATCCGACGGTCGCGGCGCTCGACCCTCCGGCCACGGCGGTCGTCGCTGCCCCCGGCGGTGGTGACGAGGGATCGTCGGAACGAGTGCCGGCGGGTCCGGTGCCCGATGCCATCGAGCCGGTTGCCGCCTCGCTCCGCGCTTCGTAGTAGCTCGAGACGGCGAGGGCGACGGTGCCGCCCCAGATCACGGCGCCGATCGCCAGGTGGAGGGTTTGCGTCCAGGCCGACAGGAGGGTAAGGACCTGCAGCCCCCCGATCACGACCTGGACCAGGTACAACGCGAAGATGCCGGTCGCCATCGAGGCGAGGCCGGCCCGGAACGGCCGGCGACGACGTGCCGCCAGCAGGACGCCGAGGAGGATGAAGAAGACGATCCCGGCGACGTAGCGATGGAGCGCATGCGCCGCGTAGAGGACGGCCACGTCGCTCGGCGTGTTCGGGTCGAATGGATAGATCCCGCCCGACATGAGGGGCCAATCCGTGAAGACCAGACCGGCGTTTCGCGCCGTGACGTTCGATCCGAAGAGCAGCAGGATGTACGTGGCCGCGGCGGCGAACGAGGCCAGCAGGGTGAATCGCTGGCTCCCGCCTGGGCCTGGAACACGGGCCGGGTAGCCGGATCTGACGAGCAGATAGACCAGCACGCCTACGAGGGCCATCGCGGCCGCAAGATGCGCCGTCACGCTCGGGCCGGAGTTACCCAGGCGGACGGTCTCCTCGCCCAGCCAGGCCTGGAACCCGACCAGGACGACCGCGAACAGCGACGGCCAGAGAATCGAGCGACGATCCCGATGATCGAGCAGGGCGACGATCGCCAGGCCGATCACGAGGAAGCCGATCGCGGCGGCGACGGTCCGGTGAATCCACTCGAGCCAGACGTGGTAGTCGGCATCGAGGCCTGGCATGAACTGGCCCGGGAAGCAGCCCGGCCAGGTCGGACAGGAGACGCCCGAGCCCGTCGCCCGGACGATGACCCCGAGCGTGACGAGCAGGAAGGTCGTCACGACCGTTGCGGCAGCGAGGCGCTGGAAGCGGGTCACGGCACTCCGGGCTGGGTGAGGACGACGGGCCGGCACATTCTACCCGTCGCTCGACGATTTCCCGGCGCGCTGGCTTGCGACCAGGCCCAAGCCTGGACCGTCCCGGTTGCCCCGCGACCGGTCCCGGCGGCGCCGTCGCCCCGAAGGCGCAGTAAAGCCTTCCGGTCTACGCTCTGGGCATGCGCAGAACGAACCGCCGCCTCCTGCCCGTCGTGCTGTTCACCCTGGCCTTCATCCCGACGGCGTGCAGCAGCGCCGCAAGCTCCGCGAGCTCCGGCAACGTCGGGACCCCTGCGGCGAGCGGTGACTGCCTGCCGGCACCGGCGGCGCCTGCCAACCAGTCCGGCTGGACCTCTGCGTCCACCGCCCCGACCGTCTTTCCCGTGCTCGCGAACAGCCGCCTGACCTGCGGGACCAACCGTCTCCTGTTCACGTTCCTCGACGCCCAGAACGCGCCGGTCGCGGCGCCGGACCGGACGGTGAGCATCTCGATCTACGACCTCGGGCGCAGCGGCAGCACCTCGGTCGAGACCGAGACCGGGACGTTCGTCTGGGGCATCGACAAGGTCCGCGGCTTCTACGTCGCGAACGTCTCGTTCCCCGAGGCGGGCACGTGGGGCGCCGAGTTCAAGACCGCGGCCGCGGGTTCAGCGGCTGAGACGATCCGGATGACGTTCGACGTCGCCACGAGCACGCCCGTAGTCCGGGTGGGCGAAGCGGCCCCTGCCTCCGACACCCCGACCGCCGCGTCGGTCAACGGCCAGCTGGCCATGATCTCGACCGACACCAACCCCGACCCGGCGTTCTACAAGACGTCGGTCAAGGACGCGCTCGCGGCGCACGAGCCGTTCGTGCTCGTCTTCGCCACCCCGAAGTTCTGCACCACGGCCCAGTGCGGCCCGACGCTCGACCGCATCAAGCCCATCGCGGCAGCAGTTCCCGACGGTCGACTTCATTCACGTCGAGCCGTACCAGCTGACCTTCGAGAACGGGAGCCTGCAGCCGGTGCTTGACGCGAACGGTCAACTCCAATCGATCCCCGCTGTCCTCCAATGGGGGATCCTCTCGGAGCCATACGTCTTCGTCGTAGATCGGAACGGGATCGTCACTGCCGAGTTCGAAGGGGTCGTCTCCGTCGACGAGATCACCGCGGCAGCCGAGGCGGTGAAGTAACGCCCCGCTCAGGACGGGGAGGGCTCGCCGGTCGCAGCCACGGGCGCGTCCACGAGGCGTATCGCGACGAGCTGTGAGCCGTCCGCCTCGAACGTGACGAGGATCGGCGCCGAGGTTGTGGCGTGCTCCACGAGATGACCCGGCGGGAATGCGGTGCCGTTCTCGAGCTGCCCGATCACGAACTTGTAGGTCTGGCCATCAAGCGTCCGAAGCGTGAAGCCGGTCACGGCGTCGAGGCCCTGGGAATCGACATGCGTCACGACGCCTGCCACCGGGTCGGTCGCCGGTGCGGCAACGCCGGGCGTGGCCGTCGTGGTCGCCGCCGGCCCGGTCGCACCCGCTGAATCGCCCGCGCCGGGTTGGCAGGCAGCCAGCGACAGGACGGACAGGACCACCGCCATTGCCGCCCGCCGCATTCCTGCGGTCAGGGGGGACCTACCGTCCCGGTGCTCCCCGGTGCATACAGCGGCGTCCCGTCGGCACAGCGGGGGCAGGTCGGGGGTCCGGCTTCGTACGTCGTCAGGTCCATGGCCCACAGGGCGTGCAGCGGGTAGACGCGCCCCGTTCGGGGTGACGTCAGGGTGGACATCCCGCCACTCCGGTCGACCAGGACGGCGCAGGCGACGATGTCGCCGCCCATCGCCTCGACGGCGGGGATCATCGCCAGGAGCGAGCCGCCCGTGGTGAGGATGTCGTCGACGAGGAGGACGCGCTGGCCAGACTCGATACGGAATCCGCGCCGGAACTCCCGGCGGACCGAGCCGTCCGAAGCCTTGACCTCCTCGGCGAAGATTGCCGGCGTGCCGAGCTGCCGGCCCGTCTCGAACGCGAGGATCACGCCGCCCGTGGTGGGGCCGGCGACGAGGTCGACGATCGGCACTCCGTGCGAGTCGCGCTGGCCCGCGGCCCAGTAGCCGCACAGCTCGCTGGTCGAGGCCGGGTCCGAGAGGACCGCGAACTTCTCCAGGTAGGCGTCCGAGTGACGGCCGCTCTTGAGCAGGAAGTGACCTTCGCGGAGAGCCCCCGACTTCCGGAACAGGGCCTCGGTCCGGCGAGCGATCTCGGCCCGGGCGGCAATGGCGGCGACGGGCTTGATCGAGGTCATCGGTCCGAGTGTACGGTCGACCGGCCGAAGTCCGCAGGCGGCCTCGTGGATTCGCGACCTCGTGCCGCCCCTATCCCCCTATCGGCCCTCGACACCAGGTGGGACGTCGGCCCACGAGCCCGGTCCGGGTGGCCCGGACCGCCCGCCACCTGTGCCGTCGCGGAGCGCGAGGCCCCAGCGGACGCCGAGGCCGAGGAGCAGCGCGATGATGCCCACCGCCAGGAGCACCGGCAGCCACACGATCCCGAACCAGATTCCGGCCGTCGCGACCGCCTGCAGGATGTCGACGAGCTTGGCGCTTGCCCGGTCGACCTGCGCCTGCGGATCGAAGCCCTGCCGGGCGACGACTACGGCCGGCTGCGTCTTCAACCCGAACCCGACGGTAAGGGTCGAGAACGCGGCCTGCTCGGTGAGGTGCTGGCGATCCGCGGTTGCCTGCTCGATCTCGCCGCGGACCGTGGTGAGCTCCGACTGGACGGACAGGACATCCGCGATCTTGGTCGCCTTGTCCATGATCGCCTGGAGGGCTCGTTCGGTTGCCTGGAGGTTCGTGATCCGGGCGCCGAGGTCGACGACCTGGCCGGTCACGTCCTGCGTCTCGGTCTTCTCGTCGACCACGCGCAGCGCGACTGCCCGGATCGCGGCGAGGGCGTCCTCCCAGCGAGCGGCCGGGACGCGGTAGGTCACGGACGCGTGAACGGTATCTCCGTCGCCGGTTTGCTGCGAACCGCTCACGTACCCGCCGAGCGCGGTGATCCGCGCGGATGCGGTCGAGACGGCATCCGGGACGACGTTGACCTCGAGGTCGACGGTCCCGGTCTTGATGATCTGCAGGTCGATCCTCGAGACGTCCACGAAGTCTGACGTCGATGCCGTATCGCCACCGCCGGCCGGTGGCGGCTGCGCGGGATCCGGGACCGTGGCGCCGGTCGTGTCCCCGCCGACAGTGGACGGCGTGCCGACGGACGAGCCCACCGTGCTCAGGATCGTGTGCACCTGGCCGCCGGCGAACAGGAGGAACGCGATCGAGATCGCCGCGATCGCCGAAAGGGCAATGCCCAGGCGCCTACCGGTCGTCCATGTCTCCATGACGTCGATGCTGGGCGTGACGAAGGCCAACGGCAATGCGGGGTTCCACGCAACGCCCCTCGGGAATCGGCCGGTTCAGGGCCGGTATTCGACGCCTTTCGAGGACGGCGCCGAGGCGCGCTTCGGGAGCGCCGTGCCGATGAGCGGCCGGTAGGACGAGAGGCCGCGGCGGCGGCACTCGCCGGCGAGCTCGTCGACGAGCCGGACCGGCAGCGTCGGGTCGGCGAAGATCGCGGTTCCGACCTGGACGGCGACCGCGCCGACCGCCAGGAAGTCGAGGACGTCCGCCAGCTCGGTGACCCCGCCGATCGCGATGACCGGGATGTCGACGACCTGGCTGACCTCGTACACCACCCGCAGCGCGACGGGCTTGATGGCGGGCCCCGAAAGCCCGCCGTAGATGTTCCCGAGGAGCGGCCGTTCTCGCGTCGCGCCAACCGCGATCCCCGAGAGCGTGTTGATCGCCGTCAGCGCGTCCGCGCCGGCGTCGGCAATCGCCCGGGCAATCGGGCGGACGTCGGCGACATTGGGCGACAGCTTCACGAGCAGCGGCAGGTCGGTCGCCCGTCGGACGGCGGCCGTGACCTCGCCGGCCGCGCCGGCGTCGATGGCGAACTGGAGGCCTCCGCGGCCGACGTTCGGGCAGGAGATGTTGAGCTCGATGCCCGCGATCCCGGGCACGCCGTCCAGGCGGCGAACGACCTCGACGTAGTCGTGGACCGATTCACCCGCGACGTTGACGATGACGGGAACCCGCCAGCCGACCCAGGTCCCGGCGTACTTCTCGACGACCGCGTCGACGCCGGGATTCTGGAGACCGATGGAGTTGAGCATTCCGCCGGGCGTCTCCGTGACCCTCGGCGTCGGGATTCCCGACCCGCGGTCGGAGCGTCGTCCCCTTGCAGCAGATGCCGCCGAGGCGATCGACGTCGACGACGTCGCCGTACTCGATGCCGTAGCCGAACGTCCCCGAGGCGACGAGGATCGGGTTCGGCAGGACGAGGCCGCGACCGACCTCGACCCGGAGGTCGACCGGTTCCAGGCTGCCGGCATCGACGGACTGCGTCGCGGCGGTGGCGGCGGCGCCCGGTTGGCTCGCGGCGGCTCGCGGCCGGGCGGGAACGATCGCCGACTTGACCTTCCTGACCGTCGGCGTCCGGCGTGCACTCGGTCCGAGGCCGGGCGACGTCACCGCGCGACGCTTGGCCTTCATCGCCCCCAGCCGCCTTCCCAGTCGATCTCCTCGGAGGCGAATACCGGTCCTTCACGACAGACCCGCTGCGGCGCGCCGGTGGTCGCCAGCACGACGCAACCGAGGCAGGCCCCGACCGCACAGCCCATGCGCTGCTCCATCGAAACCTGGAGGAACGCTTTCCTGCGGGCCGCCGGAGATCCGACGGCAGCGACCTTGCCGCCCCCGCGCTTCCGGCCAAGGTGGGCCACGCCGAGGCGTGTCCGCCGCGTGGCTGCCAGCCGCGCCAGCGCCCGAAGCATCGGCTCAGGCCCGCAGGCGAACGCCTGGTCGGCCCAGGCCTCGTACTCCGGGAGCAGCTCGGTCACGAAGCCGTGATGGCCCATCGAGCCGTCGTCGGTCGCGACGACGTACTCGACCTCGTCCGGCAGCAGCGATGTCGGGTAGACGTCGCGGGCGCTGGCGGCCCCGAACAGCAGGGTCACCTGGCGCCCGTCGTGGATGGCCTCGTCAGCGAGTGCGCGGACGCCGGCCATCCCCAGCCCGCCGGCGATGAGCAGGAGATGCTGGCTCCGGCTGTCCACCTCGAACGGCCGTCCGAGCGGACCGAGCATGTCGATGACATCGCCCGGCCTGAGGTGCGTGAACCACTCGGTGCCCCGGCCGACGGTCCGGAAGTGGATCGTGATCGTGCCGCTGCCTGGATCCGAGGTGTTGATCGAGAACGGGCGGCGGAGCACGAGACCGGACAGGTCGCCGGCCTTGACGTGGACGAACTGGCCGGCCCGCGACCCCGTCGCCAGCGACGGTGCGTGGTACGACTGGAGCCACTGCCCGGGCAGGAACTCGCGGCTCTCGAGGAGCTCGGCGCCGACCAGCTGCATCTCAGGCCGGCGTCACGCTGCGGATCGGATTCGGCACGGATCCCGGTCAGACCTCGTCGTCATCCTCGTCCGCATCGTCCTCGGCGTCGCCCTCGTCGTCCCCGGCCACTCCAGGAAACGCCTCCGCGATGGCATCGGCGAGATCCCCGAACACGTCCGTCGGGTCGTAGAAGCGGACCACGTCCTCGCCGCCACCAAGGTCCGTCCAGTTGGCGTCGCCTTCGGGGATGACGCGGCCGCGGAAGCCGGGGCCCGAGAGCTCGAGGTGCTCGTCGAGGTCGTCGACGATGACGATCGTCCCGACCTTGCCGGTCAGCGACGAAGCGGCGTTCTCGAACTGCTCGAGGAGGCCTGCCTCGGATCGCTGGCTTCGCTCCTGGAAGTCCAGGGCCAGCTCGTAGAGCGCGGCCGCCGCGCTCGTCTCGTCGTCGACGATCGGAACTTCGGGCTGTCCTGCGGCCCACTGGTCGGCGGCTTCGGCGTATGGGTCCGGGTCCTCGATGGACAGCGTTGGACCACCGCCGCCCGTCCCGTCCGCCGTCGCGTCGCCCTCGCCCTCGGCCCACACGCCGACACGAGCCGCATCCGCGAAGGCCTGGTAGATGTCGGCCGGGTTGTACAGCTCCACGAGCTCGCCACCGGTCTCGATGATCTCGGTCTCGGACTGCCACTCGCCGGTGGCCTCGTCGTAGACTCGACTGCGGCTCCGGAACGTCCCGTCCGGGGCGATGGCGAGGTAGTCGGGGTCGTCGTCGATGAGGGTGAGGCCGCCCAGCTCCTTGACCCGCTCGGCCTGGTCGCGCAGGAACCGCTCCAGTTCCCCTCCCGCCCGCACGAGGAAGTCGGATCGCTCGAGGGCGGCATCGCGGGCCATCTCGGCGAGCAGGTCATTTCGCTGACGGTCCATCACATCTCCTACCCGTGGAACTCGAGATCCGGGCCCATTCGCTCCCGGAGAAACATCGAGTGGTGGCGTTCGAAGATCCACTCCCCGGCCCGGTGGCCGAAGGCGCGGACGCTCTCGTCCGCTTCGAGACGGTCGAGGGTGGCGTAGTCAGGCAGGTCGAGCAGGATCACGTTGTCGAAGTCCCAGCCGTGGGCAACGTTGTACCAGCCGAGGAACTTGATCCCGTACTTCTCCTCGTAGTCCTTCACCTGGCGTGGGAACAACGTCTTCATGAAGAACTTGAAGAACGGGTCACGCCCGGGACGAACGGAGAAATAGGTCGCGAGCACGGGCACGGGGCGAGCGATCCTCCCTCTTGGCGCAACGGCGGCGCCGGGTCGCGGCGCCGCGCCTATTCTCGCACGCCGTCGGCGGTATCCCCACCCGCATCGGCGGACAGGCCCGCATCCGGCGCGTCGGGCGCGGTTGGCGGTGTCCCATCGGGGGCGGGATCCGTCCTGGCCGCGACCTCGATCGCACCCTGATCCTCCAGCTCTCCGACCGTGCGGGTCGACGAAGCAAGCGGGCGTCGCCGACCGGCGGCCCGCCGGTCCGCCGCGACGAGGCGAAGGAGAAAGATCACCGTCTGCCCGGCGAACAGCAGCAACACGAGGACCGCGATCAGCAGTCCGCCGCTGACGAGGGCCGGCCAGTTCCAGACAACGCTGAGGGGCGTCAGGATGATCAGGAGACCGAGTACCACGACCTGCGACCAGAAGCAGCCGAGGCCCGGGCCTTTCTCGGAATCCAGGGGCGCGCCCTTGTACTGCACATCGCGCGTGGTCGGCGATGGCGGCTGCGCGTCCGGATCGGGAGAAGTCACCGAGCGACTCTAGCCGAGTTACGAGGAGGGGGCTCGCGTGTGCCCGGCCGAGGCCGCGTGCCGCCGACGGTGGCGCATCAATCCGTCACTGCCTCGCCCGTTTGGGATACCCGCTCGATGAGCGCGGCGGCTCGCGCCGTCCCGGACGTCGCCCGGATCCGCGCGGACATCGACGCCATCCGGGTTTGCAGCGCACGATCCGCGAGCAGCCCCTCGATCGCGTCCGTCAGCTGCGCATCGTCGAAGTCGTACGCCGCGAGGCGAACGCCGAGGCCCGTTTCGTCGACGCGCTGGGCGTTGTCGACCTGGTCCCAGAAGAGCGGCAGCACGATCATCGGCTTGCCGTGGTGGAACGCCTCGGTCACGGTGTTGTTGCCGCCATGCGTGATCACGAGATCGACCTGCGGCAGGATCGCCGGCTGCGGCAGGAACGGCGCCCCGGCCATCCGATCGTGCAGCCGGATCTGGTCGCCAAGCGGCCCCGTCGACACGATGACGCGATGGCGCGTCGTGCCCAGGACATCGACAAGACGCTGCAGGAGCCCGACGTCGGCCGATCCGAGGCTGCCCAGCGACAGGTAGATGAGGGCACCTTCGCCGCGCAGGTGATCCGGCAGGTCCCATGACGCCGTCGCCGCCCGGATCGTCGAATTGAGCCGATGCCACATCGGCCCCAGCGGACGGTCGCGGGGATAGTCGACTTCCGCCGGGTACGAGTAGAGATTGAGCCATGGTGACTCGTGGATGAAGTCCGGCCCGCCCGCGGTCCACGCCAGGTCGGGAGCGCCGCGCTCGCGCATGAAGGCGTCGAAGTCGGCCCACATCTCCCGGTGGGTTCGATCGACTTCCTCGAGGAAGGCGGGCCAGGCGGAACGGTCGGCCGCGGGAAATCCGGAGGAGAATGGCGCGATCGCCGGATCCTTGAGCTCGGCCGGGTTGCAGGACACGATCCGGACCCACGGCACGCCCGAGGCGGGCAGGGCCGCGAAGGCGACGACGTTGTCCTCGACGACCACGTCCGGGTGGAGCTCGTCGATGACCTCCCGGAGCCGCTCGTCGACGTACTTCGAGCCGTCGATCAGGGCCTGCCACGTCGGCGCCATGAACTCGCCCAGCTGCTCGATCGTCGGCTTGCGAAAGATCGGCGCCGTGTGCCGGATGAAGTCGATCCAGAACTGGCCCGGCACTTCGGGACTCTCGGGCGGGGGCGCGAGGCGCATGAGTCGTTCCTCGAAGCCCTGCGCCTCGAGCGTGCCGGCGAACGACTCCTCGACGATGAAGACGACGCGGTGCCCGAGCCCCTGCAGGACCTGGCCGATCCCCACGCAGTTGTTGGTGGGCCCGAACGCCCCTTCGGGGAAGAACACGATCGTCCGCCGATCCGCCACCACGCGCCTCCGCTGCGAAGCTCGAACTTGGCCGAGTATGCCGATCCGGCCGGGAGCCGTCGCGTTGAGGCCGCGTTCCTTCCTCCGTCCTGGCGGCGCGGCGCGGCGCGCACCGGATCGTTCACCTGCGCGCGCGCTCGTGCCTCCCGTACCATCGGCCGGATGCCCACCCCGCCTCGCGATCGGCGCCGCCCGACCCGGCCGGCCGTGCCCCCGGACTTCGCCTCGGCCTTCGAATGGCACCCGGAGCCCGAGCTGATCGGGATCCGAGACCCTGAGCGGTCCCGCGATGCCCTGGCCGCGGCTGGCGCTGCCGCCTGGGCGGCGGGACTCGAGTACCTGTACTACCACGCCTTCGATCGGGCGATGGGCGAGGACACGGCCTGGGATGACCTGCGCCTGGCCTGGTTCGGCCCGACCCGGGAGCCCGGCCCGGCGCCGACGGACCCAGATCCCACTGTCGGACGTCCTCGAGGAGTTCCGGGTCCGGGTCGCTCCCCACACGGTCAGCGCCTATCACCCGCGCTCGTTCGGGTACTTCACGCCGCCGCCGCTCGTCGCCTCGATCGTCGGCGAGGTCCTGAGCCAGTTCGCCCAGCAGGGAGTCGACATCTGGCATGCCGGGCCGATCGCCGCCGCCATGGAGGAGGAGGTCGTGCGCTGGCTGTGCGACCTCCTCGGCTACGACCGGGCGAGCTTCGGGATCCTGACCTCGGGCGGCGTGATGGCCAACTTCATCGGCCTGGCGCTCGTGCGCGACGCGCACGCGCCGGCCCTGCTCGGCCTGGATCGCCCGCCGCGCGGGCGGGCCCTCGAGGGTCTCCGCATCTACGCCGGCGATCAGGGCCACTTCTCGATCGCCCGAGCGCTCGACGAGTTGGGCTTCCCGCCGGAGACGCTGGTGAGCCTGCCCGCCGACGACGACTTCCGGCTGCGAGGCCCAGCGGTCGCCGACGCGATCGAGGCTGACCGGGCGCGCGGGTTGATGCCGATTGCGATCGCGGCCGTGGCGGGCTCGACCAACACCGGCGCCGTCGACGCGATCGGCGAGCTCGCGGAGATTGCCCGGCGCGAGCGCCTGTGGCTCCACGTCGACGCGGCATACGGCGCCGGTGCCCGGCTATCACGTCGCGACGCCACCCGCGTTCCCGACCTCGAGCTCGCGGACTCGGTGACGGTCGATCCGCACAAGTGGTTCTTCCAGGCCTACGACATCGGCGGCCTCATGGTCCGTCGGGGCGCGCTGCTTGAGGCTGTGTTCGGCGAGCGGAGACCCGAGTACTACCGGGCCGGTCACGGTTCACCGGCCCAGGGAGCTGCTCCGGCGGCGGCCCCGGATCCCCACGATGCGGGCCTGAACTACTGGAAGCTCGGCTTCGAGGGGACGCGGCGGTGGCGAGCCCTCAAGCTCTGGTTCTCATGGCGCCACCTCGGAACGGCCGGGCTCGGACGCCTCATCGAGGCCAACAATGACCTGGCGGCACACCTGGCCGCCGTGGTCACCGCGAGCGACGACTTCGAAGCACTCCCGGCGGTCCCGTCCCTCTCGGTCGTCTGTTTCCGACATCTGGAGCCGGGCCTGAGCGGCGCTGAACTCGATGCACACCAGGACGCCCTGCAACTCGCCCTCGAGCGGTCAGGGGAGGGCTGGGTGTCGACCACCCGGCTTCGAGGCGAGACGTGGCTCCGCGCCGGGATCCTCAACACCCAGAGCACGAACGAGGATGTCGAGGGCCTGCTGGGTTCGCTGAGGCTGCTGGCCGCCGAGCTCGACTGACTAGCCCTCGTCGGGTCCGGGGCCGGTCCTCTCCCCGACCGCTGCCGCATCGGCCTCGCGAACCCCACGCACCGCGAGGCGGTCCTGGATCCGGAAGAATTCACCGACCGCCGGCAGGAACCACGGCCGGCCCTCGTAGGGCGCCGGCACGAGCGGGAACCGGAGCTTCGCCAGCGCAGGCGGTGGCCCGCCGCCGAGCCACTCCGCGGCGCGCGTCCCGAGATACGTGGACATCAGGACCCCGGTCCCGGAGTAGCCGGCCGCGTGCATGATCCCGCCGAGCCGCCCGATGTGGGGCATCCGGTCGAATGTCATCGCGACCCTGCCGCCCCAGCTGTATTCGACTCGGTATCCGGCGACCTGCGGGTGGATCTCGAGCATGCGCCGGAAGAGCAGCCGCGCGGTCCGGTCCACGGAGGTTGGCAGGAAGCTGACCCGCCCGCCGAAGATGAGGCGGCGATCAGCCGACACATGCCAGTAGGACAGGAAGTTGCGCGTGTCGAAGTAGGCCCGCCCCGTCGGGGAAATCTCCCGGGCGAGATCCTCCGGAAGGGGTTCGGTGGCGATGATGTAGCTCCCGATCGGGACGATCCGCCGGCGGACGCTCGGGGCGGCGCCATCCGTGTAGCCGTTGGTGGCGACGAGGACGTCCCGGGCGAGGATCGCGCCGCGCGCGGTCTCGACAACGAAGCGGTCGTCGGCCTGCTTCCGGATCGACCGCACCGCAGTCTGGTCGTGGAGGTCCGCGCCCGCTCGCTCCGCGAGTCCCACCAGGCCGGCGAACCACTTCGCCGGATGCAGCACCCCGCCCGGGTCGATCGCGAGCCCGCCGTGGTATGCGTCCGTCCCGATCTCGGTCCGGAGCTCGTCCCTGGCGATCACGCGGGCGCGGGCCCCGAAGTCGTTGAGCCCCGCGGCCTCGGCCGGAAACTCGTCGGCGTGTCCAGGCCCCCAGGCGAGCTCGAGCCAGCCGTTCGTGCGGAGCTCGGCATCGATGTCGTTGTCGCGGATGAGGCCGAAGACGAACTCGGTTGCCTCGAGGGACTCCGCGTAGATCGCCCGAGCGGTCGCGGCTCCCCAGCGCCGGGACAGCGCCTGTGGACCCCACTTGAACCCGGGATGGGCGATCCCGCCATTGCGGGTCGAGGCGCCCCAGCCAAGGTTGTTTGCCTCGAGCAGGACGGCCTTGGCCCCTTGGAGGGCGAGCTTCCGGGCTGCCGCGACCCCCGTATAGCCGCCGCCGACGATCGCGACATCGACGCTGTCCGGCAGCTGCCGGCCGCCGCGGCCGTGCATCAGGGGCATCGTCGCGTGCCAGTAGGCGCGGCGTTCGAAGTCATTGTTGAGCTTCGGGCTGGCCATCGCGTCCATCGTAGCGGTCTGACGGCGCCCGACGCGCGGCGAGGGGCATTGCATCGAGCCCGAGCCGGGAGGATCCTGATGCCATGGACAGCGTCGGGCGCCGGACGGCGGCCGTGGTCGCGTTGATCCTCCTCCTCGGCATCGCCGGGGCGTGGGGCGTGACTACGTTGCTTCTGCCCCGCCCGGCCGCGACAGACAATGCAGGAATCAAGCCCGCGGTGAGCTTCCCGCCGCTGCCGGCGGGCCTCGGCGCCATCCTGGTTCCGGACGCGATCCAGGCTCGGGCCGCCGGCGTGGCGACCGACATGACCGTCGCGGGCTGGTTCCAGCAGCCGTTTCCCCTCGGCTGCCCTGCCCCACTGGTTCCCGAGATCCCCAACATCGAGGGCTGCCCGGCGTTCGCCGGCTGGCTCCTGGCGCAGCCGGAATCCGTCGTCCACCATCAGGGCAACCAGCAATGGACCAGCCCGGCCATCGGCCCCTCGATCGATGTGGTCTTCGACGGCCCGCGGAGCGACTGGGAGCGGCCCCTGCCGTCGGATGGCGACGCGACGCCGACACCGGCCGTGCTCGTCGGCCATTTCCACGATCCGCGCGCCACTCGCTGCCAGCCCGACAACCGGCAGGAGTGCGATCAGGAGTTCGTCGTGACCCGCGTCGCCTGGGCGGACGGCGTGATCAACCCGTGATGCATCGACCGTGCCGAATGAGCCCCGCCGTCCCGCTGGGGACCTAATCCTCGTCCGGCGCCTCATAGGCGACTCGCCCCGCCGCGACCGTCAGCAGGACGCGTCCGCTGAGCTCGCGGCCGAGCAACGGGGAGTTCTTACCCCTCGAAGCGAGAGAATCCGCGGATACCTCCCACGTGGCCGACCGGTCGAAGACCACGAGGTCGGCGACCTCGCCCTCCACGAGGCCGCGTGCTGCGCCGCCCCCGGGAGCACGCGAGCCGAGCACGCGGGCAGGCCCGGTCGTGAGGGCCGCGATCGCCGCCGCGAGCGACAGCTGCCCGGCATCGACGCCGGCGATCGCGATCCCCAGCGCGGTCTCGATGCCGGAGATTCCGTTCGCCGCGTGCCCGAACTCGATCGCCTTGTCGACCTCCGTGTGCGGCGCGTGATCGGTGGCGATCGCGTCGGCCGTGCCGTCGCGGAGCGCCGCCCAGCATGCCGCAGCGTCGACCGGCCCGCGGAGTGGCGGGTTAACGCGGAGCGAGGGATCGAACGCGCCCGCGGAAATCGCGCCATCCGCCCAGGGATCGCGCGCCGCGCCGGCGTCGTCGAGGGCCTCCCAGCTCCACCGTCGCGCCCCGACGATCCACTCGTCGGTGAAGGCCAGGTGGTGCGGCGTGACATCGCAAGTGACCGGTAGGCCGGCCGCCTTCGCCTGCCGCACGAGCTCGAGTGACGCCGCCGTCGACAGGTGTGTCAGGTGAAGGCGGGCGCCTGGAACCTCCCGCGCGACGTCGGCCAGGATCGCCAGGTCTCGCGCGACCGCGCTCGACTCGGCCGCGCCCGGCCAGCCTCGAAGGCCAAGTACCGTGGCGATGACGCCGTCGTTTGCCTCGGCTCCCGCGGTCATCGAGGCGTCCTCGGCGTGGTCGACGATCGGCAACCCGACCATGCCGGCGTAGGCCATCGCGTTCCGGAACAGGGTCGCCGAGCCGACGGGCGACCCGTCGTCGCTGAACCCCACGACCCCGGCGTCGGCCAGCTCGCCGAGGGCGGCGAGCTGCTCCCCTGCCCGGTTCGCTGAGACGGCCCCGTGCGCCAGCAGGGTCACGGGCGATCCCGAGGCGGCCGCCGCGTCACGGATGCGGTGCAGCACCGACGGCTCATCGATCGCGGGCGTCGTGTTGGGCATGACGCAGACCGCCGTGAAGCCGCCGTGCGCCGCGGCGGCAAGGCCACTGGCAACCGTCTCGGCATCCTCGTTGCCCGGCTCGCGGAAGTGGGCATGGAGGTCGAGGAACCCGGGCGCGACCACGACGCCGGTTGCGTCGATCCCGTCGGCCTCGTCGCCTTCGAGCCAGGTGACGGCCTCGAGCCTGCCGTCCGTCACGACGATCTCGCCCGGACCTTCGCGGCCGGACGCGGGATCGACGAGCCAGGCCCGGCTGATCTCGAGATCGGCAAGGCGGGCGCCGACGGCGTTGCCGGCGGCGGTCGTCGTCGCCGAGGCCGCCGTCACGGCCGCGAGCCCGCGAGGAGGTACAGGATGGCCATCCGGATCGCGACCCCGTTCGCGACCTGCTCGGTGATGAGCGACTGGCTCCCCGCCGCGACATCGGGCGCGATCTCGACGCCCTCGTTCATCGGCCCGGGGTGCATGACGAGCGCATCGGGTTTCGCCAGCGACAGTCGCTCGCGCGTCAGCCCGAACCGGGCGGCGTACTCCCGGAGCGACGGCAGGAGGCCCGAGGCCATCCGCTCCCGCTGGATCCGGAGGGCCATCACGACGTCGGCGTCCCGAAGCGCTGCGCCGAGATCAGAGGTGACGGTGAACCGTCGCGAACCGGCAACCCCGGCCGCTCCCCAGGCGTCGAAGCCGCGGAGGAGGGTCGCCGGCCCGCAGACCCAGACGTCGGCGCCGGCGGCCGTGAGCGACCAGAGATTGCTGCGAGCGACCCGCGAATGGAGCACGTCACCGAGGATCACGACCTTCCGCCCGGCCACCGACCCGCCGGGCAGATGCGCCCGCATCGTGAAGAGGTCGAGGAGCGCCTGCGTCGGGTGGGCGTGGGCGCCGTCGCCGGCGTTCAGGACGCTGCCGCTGAAGACCTCGGCCGCGAGGTACGGCGCCCCGGCGGTCGGATGGCGGATCACCATGACCCGCGCCCCGAGGGACTCGAGCGTCCGCATCGTGTCGATCAGCGACTCGCCCTTGGTCACCGAGGACGCGGAGGCGGTCACGTTGACCACATCCGCGGAGAGGTTCTTGGCCGCGACCTCGAAGCTCACCCGCGTCCGAGTCGAGGCTTCGTAGAAGAGGTTCGTGACGCCCCAGCCACGCAGGGCGGGGACCCGCGGGATCGGCCGGGCCAGGATCTCGACCATCGTCTCCGCGGTGTGCATGACGAGGTCGAGGTCCTCGACCGACAGCACGTCGACGTCGAGGAGATGCCGGTGTGGCCATCGGCCGGCCGGGGCGACGTTCTGGCCGGCCGATTCGGCGCCGAGGCCATCCGCCACATCGACCGGCGGCGCGAGTGCCGGATCCATGGCCAAATTCATCCGACCCTCGGCGTCGCGGCCGCCGGTGCGCCGGAAGCGGTCGGGTCCGCGCCGCCCCGATCGATATCGACGGCATCCTCCCCGTCGACCTCCTCGATGCGGACGCGGACGAGCTCTTCCCGGGACGTCGGGACGTTCTTGCCGACGTGGTCCGCCCGGATGGGCAGCTCGCGATGGCCGCGGTCGACGAGCACCGCGAGGCGAATGGCCTGGGGACGGCCGTATTCCATGAGCGCATCCATGGCCGCCCGAATGGTCCGGCCCGTGTAGAGGACATCGTCCACGAGGACCACCGTGGTGCCGGTCACGTCGAACGGCAGGTCGGTCCCCTTGACCACGGGCTGCTGGGCGAGCATCGAGAGGTCGTCGCGATAGAAGGTGATGTCGAGCGCGCCGACGGGCAGGGCCGCGTTCTCATGCTCGTGGATGGCCGCGGCGAGACGGTGGGCGATGGGAACGCCGCGCCGCTGGATGCCGACGAGGACGAGGTCGTCCGTGCCGGCCTGCTTCTCGACGATCTCGTGCGAGATGCGAATCACGGCCCGGCGGATCTCCTCCGCCGTCATGATCCGTCGGCCGCTCACCGGCGGCTCCCGGGCCGGTGGGGCGTCTCGCCGCTGCGCCGTGCCACTGGCGTCTCCTCTCCCTTCCGGCCTCACGGGGCCTGCCTCCGGCTCTCGCGGCCGGTCTCGAAGGTCGGTGTCGAGTCTACTCGATCAGTAGATGGAGACGGTCACCCAGACGGTACCGGCCCACCAGCCGCAGCCGCAGATCGCGAAGAAGTCGGGCCGATACATGTCCACGACGCGCGAGGCCTTCTGGGGCCCGTAGTCGTTGACCACCCGCTCGATGCAGCCGCCCGGTCCGCAGACCACGACATGGGTGCCCCGGGGCAGACGCATGGCGGTCGTACCGTTGTCGTAGAAGGTCGCGTAGCCGCTGATCTTGTACCTCGGGGCTTTCCAGCTCCAGCTCGCCGGAACCGCCGGCACCGAGACCGGCACCCGATCGGCCGGGGCGACGGCCGTGCCCGCCTCGCTGAACGCGGCCGTGGGGTCGAGATGGCCTGCCGCAGCGTAGGCGGAATCCGGGGCCGCGATCGAGGGCGTCGATCGACCGCCCGTCGCTGCTAGGACTACCTGTCGGAACGCTGCCGCAGACGGCTGCTGGTCAGAGCTCGGTTCTTGGGAGCCTGCCAGGCCGGGCAGCGATCCGAGCGCGAGAGCGGCGGTGAGCGCCGCGATCGCGACCGTTCTGCTGGGTCGCACTGGTGGACTCTACGACAGGAGGGTGCGGTCTGTCTTGACCGCTCGGGCCCACGACGTTGCGTCCGGCCTTTCAACGAGCGACGAGGAATCGATCTCCCTGGATCGTCCGGATCTGCCCGAACTCCCGCGCCCTCCACGCCAGGACCTGGACGTGGGAACCCTGCCCGTCCTGGCCGGGCGGGGTCACCCAGGCCAATCGTCCATTGCCGATCGACACCCCGCGCAGCGCCGCGACGCCCGGCAGCGGGTCGGTGCTCGTATCGACCTGGAGGGTCTCAGGGTCGAGGACGACGAGGCGGAGCGTGCCGACCGAAGGGTCGACCGGGTCGGCGACCCAGAGTGCCAGGCGCGTCCCGGACGGATCGAACCACGCGTCGAAGTCGGCGATCGGGCCGTCGGCGAGGACCACCGGATGCCCCGCGGGGCCGATCGGCTGCGGCGCCGGGTCGGACGACGACGCCGGCGACGTGGTCGGGGACGGCGTCCCGGTCGGGTCGGCGGCCGGGTCGACCGTCGCGGTCGGATCTGCGGATGGGTCATCGGTCGTGGCCGGCGCGCCATCGAGCCAGCCGTCGAGAAGAAGCCGGCCGGTGCCGAGGCTCCAGCCGACGCCGGAGGCGTCGGGAACGAGCGTCCCCGACCAGTACACGATCGAGCGCCCGGACGGATCCACCGTCGGGTGCCAGATGTCGGGACCACCGAGTGGCGTCGTCTCGCTTGTCGACGGATCAAAGAGGAACGCGACGGGCTGGTCCTCGGAGATCGGCGCGGACGACCCGTCAGGTTCGCCGCTCGACGCGGCGGTCGGGGTTGGCGTGGCCGTCGGCTCGACGGTCGGGTTTGCCGACGCGTCGGCGTCCATCGATGCCTCGGGTACGACCGGCGTGGACTCGACGCGGTTCGCGAGGATGCGCCCGCCGAGCCAGCCGGAGAAGAACGTTCGATGATCGGTGGTGACCTGCGCCGCGACGTCGTCCCCGACGTGCCAGGTGTAGAGGTCCGGTCCCGTGGTCCCATCGGCCGGCCGTGCCGAGAACGCGAGCCATGCGCCGTCCGCGGAGTAGGCGGCGTCGCCGACGATCACGACCCCGGTCACGATCGCGTGACCTGATGAGGGCTCGAGGCTGGCCGACGCCTCAGGCGCGCCGCTCGCGGCAAACGTCGGCGGTTCGCTCCCGGACGGGGTCTCGGTTGGTGTCGGGACCGACGTCGGAGTCGCGGTCGGGGTCGCGCCGGCCGTCGGCGTCGGGGTCGCGCCGGCCGTCGGCGTCGGGGTCGCGGTGGCCGTCGGCGTCGGGGTCGGCTTGGGCGCGATCGTCGGCGTCGCGGCCGCAGTGTGGCCAGGGCTCGACGATGCAGGCGGGCTCGAGGTCGGGCTGCCGCTTGCCCGCAGACTGGGCGCGGGCGAAGGTGCGACCGGGACGGCGACCACGACGATGTCGGAGCCACTCGTGGATGCCGACTTCGTGACGACGACAATCTGCGACTGGTTCGGTGAGAGCAGCACGGACTGCGGCGCCTGGTTCAGGTTCAGACGCGTCGAGTTCCGGGAGCTGAGGGGCGCGCAACCGTCGCGGGCGTCGGCGCAGACCTCGTTGACGTTGGCCTGCAGGAACTGGTACGACCCGTCCGGCGAGAGCTGGATCCAGGCGAGCCCGTTGGCGTCCACGGTGAGCGGCGTCGCCTCCGCACCGGCGGAGCCAAGGCCCGTATCGGTGTCTGCCGGCGGCCCGACGTCCGGCCCCGACCGCGGGGCCAGCGACGCCCCGACCACGACGAGGACGACGAGAACCCCGGAAAGCACGCCAAGCGGCACGCGCCCGATACGAACCGGACGGGCCGGTCGCGCGGCGCGACCGGGGCGCGCGCCTCGTTCTCGACGACCGTGGCTTCGTTCGATCTCGGCGGCGGTCCGGGCCCACAGATCCCTCGGTGGTTCCTCGGGTCGGTCACGCAGCATCCGGAGCAGCTGACGGTCGCTCTCGTAGGCGGCCGCATCGTTGCGGCACTCGAGGCAACCCGTGAGGTGGCCCTGCAGCCATGCGGCGTCGCCTCCCTCGAGGGGCTCCAGGAAACCGGACGCGATGAGCGATCGCGCGCGATCGTGCGACGCCTCCGCATCGTTGTGCCGGCGACGGAACGGGAGGGTCATCCGGATCGCCCCCGTCCCTGGGCGTACGTCGCGTCACGGTCAGCCTCGGCCGACGATTCGGCGGCCCGCTCCGCGGCCAGCGCCTGGCGAAGGGACTCCCGGGCCCGGGTCAGCAGCGCGCGCGCCGCGACGTGGCTGACACCGAGGGCCGCCGCCAGCTCGAGTCCGGTCAGGTCGTGAATCTCGGCCAGAAGGAGCGCCGCGCGCTGTCGCTCCGGAATTCGGGCCAGCGCCCGGTCAAGTGGACCCGACAGGCGGACATCCATGCTGACGTGCTCCGCCGACGGTGACGAACCCTTGCCGTCGCCGATGAGCGGGAAGAAGCGGACGATCTTCTTGCGCCGAATGTCGTCGAGGGCGACACGGTGGGCGATCTGATAGAGCCAGGCGCGCGCGTTCTCGCCCTTCTGGAGCGTGTCGTAGGCCTTGTACGCCTTCACGAAGGCGTCCTGCGTCAGGTCCGCGGCGAGTTCTGGGTCCCGAGTCATGCGCACGAGGTAGGCGTAGATCTCGTTGTGATGCTTGGCGAAGAGCGCCTCCAGGAAGGCGCCCGCCGAATCGCGGTTCCAGGTACCGGTCATGGCGATCGCCCAGCCCGCTCGCCGGAACGTTCCGGTCGTCTCCGCCAAGCCCCCCGGCTCGCCGCTGCCCAGCATGGAAGTCCTTCCGTGGTCGAAACGGGCGCAGGGAAATGACGTCGCGCGCCGCCAGTTCGAGGGACGAGGGCCACCGGCCCGTTGTGACGCATCAGACTCAACCTGACCGCTCGCCAGTGCCCATGTCGGCCCGCGCCAGGAGTTCCTCGACGGCGTCTTCCGGCGAAACGGGATTCACCGGCAGGCCCGTCCCGAGCTCGAGCCCGGCGATCTCGCGAAGGCGAGGATGAACTTCCCAGTGCCAGTGATAGGTCGCATCGACGCGCTCGCGGAGCGGCGCGGTGTGGAGGATCAGGTTGTACGGCGGCCCGTCGAGTGTGCCGGCGAGCGTCGTGAGGACGTTGCGCAGCGCCGTCGCCGTGGCCCGGATCTCCGGCTCCGTGGCACGCCCGAAGTCGGCCTCATGGCGCCGCGGCACGATCCACAGCTCGAACGGCGAGCGCGATGCCCATGGCGCAAACGCGACGCTGTCGGTGTCCTCCCAGACGAGCCGGTTGCGGGTTCGCGTCGTCTCGCGAACGAGGCGGCAGTACGGGCACTCACCCTCACGGATCACGAATCGCGCGGCGCCCCCCAGCTCTTCCGCGACGCGGTGCGGAATCTGCGGCAGGTCGTAGAACTCGAGGCAGAGGTGGTTGGTACGGGCGCCCGACTGGGCACCCCAGTTCTGGACCACCTGGAGGTATTCCGTCTGATTACCCAGTCGGGCTGCCTCGATCGCGTCGCGGGCACCCGTCACGAGCCCTTCGACCACGGCCGATCCGACCAGGTGAAGCGCACGATGCTCACGCGGCGGCGCCGACATCGCCCGCCAGCTACCGGCGGCGCGAGCGCCGTCGAGGGCAACCTGGGCGAATCGTTGGTCGAGCTCCTTTGCTTCTTCCTCGGTCCCGACGACGTGGAAGGCATAGTCCTTCAGGACGCGGAGCCGCACCCCATCGCCCGGCGGAAGCCGACAGTTCTGGCAGTCGCCGTCGTCGTCGATCTGGTCGGCCGCTCGAGCGAATCGGTCGCGGTGGAACGCTCGATCGACGATGGTCGCGACCCACCAGCCGGTTATCGAATCCTTGCGCAGCTCGAAGAGGCCGGCGGGCATCTCAGGGCGCCCCGGCGCCGATCATCTTGCCGGCCTCGTCGATCGGGGACTCGACGGAGCTCGCCTCGACCCAGCGCAGCGGCGCTCCGAGCTCGTCGGCGAAGGCGGCCGCGAATATCCCCGCGGCCCGCTCGACCGCAGCCGTCGAAGGTGGCTCGGCGGTCCTCCCGAGCTCCTCCGCGATCGATGTCGACACGACGCCTGGCATGCCACAGGCGTTGATGACCTCGAAAGCCCGGAGGTCGGGGGCGACGTTGAGGGCGATGCCGTGATAGCTGACGCCCCGCTCGATCCGGATCCCGAGGGCGCCGATCTTGCGTGGCGGTCGTCGATCCTCGAGGACCCAGCAGCCGGGGTGTCCATCCCGCCGCGTTGCGACCACCCCAAGGGCGCCGCACATCGAGATCATCGCCTCTTCGAGCGCTCGAACCAGCGGCCGGATCAGGATCCCCCGGCTCCCCAGCCGAAGGATCGGGTAGGCCACGAGCTGGCCCGGTCCGTGGTAGGTCACCTCTCCGCCACGCTCGACGCGAAGGACCTCCATGCCGCGGCGGCGCAGCTCACGAGCCGACGCAAGCACGTGCGTTTCGTCGGCGTTTCGCCCGAGCGTGAGGACCGGGTCGTGTTCGAGCGTCAGGAGCGTGTCGGGCAGCAGGTCGTCGACGCGCGCGTCGACGAGACGCTTCTGGAGTGCCCACGCGTCACGGTACGGGATCCGCCCGAGCCAGGTTGCGACGAGCGGCTCCCGTGAACCCACGTCGGCAGCGATGCTCCGCTCCTCGCGATCCATGCGCGGACGATAGCAGGGGCCGATCGTGCGCCCATCGGGCGACCTCGCGCCGTGGTGCCTCAGGCGGGCCGAATGCGTACGTAGAAGGCCGCGTCGACCTGGCGTCCGCCACGGTCAAGGTCCCAGGCCCGCCGGACGCCCTCGGACTCGAACCCGGCGCGAATGGCGACGCGGCCGGATCGAAGGTTATCGACGTCCGTGTAGATCTCGATCCGGATGAAGTCCGTCGTCGAGAACGTCCAGTCGACCAGCAGGCGAACGGCACGCGTCACGATCCCGCGGCCGCGCGCCTCTGGAGCCAGCCAGTACCCGATCGACGCTCGCGGGACACCGGCCCACGCATGGCGCGAGATCGCGCCGAGGAGGACGCCGGTCGCGGCGTCGCAGATCGCGAAGTGCGCGCTCGGACCGACGACCGACTCCTCGCGTGACTGGCGCACGAAGGTCTCGGCGTCGGCGCGTGTATATGGCTGCGGAACGGGTACGAAGCGCGGGATCTCCGGATCCTGACAGGCCGCGAAGACGGCTTCGGCATCCGTCGGGCGCCAGGGCCGCAGGGTCACGACGTCATCGCTCAGGGTCGGTTGGCCGCCGACCTCCGGCTCCGACATCGTCACCTCGTCCTCACCGTGCTTCCTCCCCGATCATCGCCCGGAGGACCCGCTCCTCGCGGGACATCATCGCGACCGCCACGGCCTCGTGGATCAGCTCGGCGAGGTCCTCCGCGGGGACTGTCGCTCCTGGCACAATCGTGACCCAGCGAGCCTTCTTCGTGATGCCTCGACCACTCATGCGGCCCCGCGGATCAGCCATGAGCACGCCGTTCGGAAAGCCGAGGTGGACGTGCGCGGGCTCGATCATGATCCAGGCAAAGTAGACCGATCGCCGCGCCGTGATCGGAAGGTCGTACCCGATGATCCGCCAGCCGGTCCGGACGCGTTCGGTCGCATCAGGGACTGCCCCGTGGACGACCTCGCGCAGCCAGGCCGCGATCTCCTGCATCGGCGGCGGGTAGTCGGCCAGCAGGGCCTCGGGCGGCATCGAATCCATCCGCACATCTTGCCCGACCCCCGACCGACGGGCTGGCGCCTGCGGCCCGACTCGTGGCCGGGCGAATTGCGTCAGCCCGAGATCTCGGCCCGCTCGGTGAAGATGGTGGTCACGAGGAGGGCGCCGACCAGCCAGGCCACGACCACCAGCAGGGCGACATTCGGCTCGAGGCGGCTGACGGCGCCGCCACCGGGACCCTGGCTCGAGGTTGCAACGACGGCGTTGGCCGCGTTGAACGGCAGGTACTTGACGACGTCCGGCAGGAAGATCGAGGCGAACTGCTCGCCGAAATAGACGCCGATGCCGGCACCGATTCCGGCGAGCTGGCTTCGCGCCAGCGTTGCGATGGCGAAGCCGAGGGCGCCCTCCTCGGCGATCGCGAGCCACGATCTGGCCATGAGCTCGGGCATGGACTTCAGCGTCTCGGTGTCGCTCAGCCCGGCCGTCGAGACGCCGGCAATCCCTGCGCCGACGATCGCCAGGACGATCCCCGCGGCGAGGGCAAGCACGAGACCGATGCCGATCATGACCACGATGGCGGCGAACCAGAGCAGCTGATACCGGCTCCGGCTCTCACCCCTGGCGACGGCTGCCTTCAACGTTCCCCAGTTCCACTCGGAGCCGGCGACGGCCGCGCCGTAGATGACGGCGAAGAGGCCACCCAGGCCGAGGATGAACGAGAGAATCAGCGAGTAGGCGCCCGGGAAGGTCACCAGGAGGAGCGCTTCCTGCTCGGCGCGGCCGGTTCGCGATCCGGCGGTGGCACTGACGGCAATGATGATCAGGCCGAGCAGGCCGACAAGCAGGCCGAGCGTGACGAACGAAGCTGGACGGCGGACCAGCTTGCGCAGGCCGGCGACGAAGAGCCTCATGCCTCCCTGTCTCCTTGTCCGCTCTTCGGACCTGACGGGCCGCCGGCGCCGGCGAGGCCGAAGAAGGTTCCCTCGTGGCTCGAAGTTGCGTCGCCGCGGGTGAGCTCCAGGAAGAGCGACTCGAGGTCGCTGCCCGCCTCGAGGGCCGAGGCGTAGATGCCGGCGGCGGCGAGCGTCCGGTTCACCTCCGAGGCCCGGTCCGTGGCGACATGCACGGCAAGCCAGCCTTCATCGCCGTCGGCCTTCGTGACCTCGCCCGCTGGGTCGAGCGCCGCCAGGGCCGCCGCCGCCGCGGCGATCTCGCTCGGCTGGACGCGCACGCGAACCGCGCCCTCGCCCTGCAGCAGCTGCTCGATGGGCCCTTCGCGCACGAGGCGGCCCGCGGCGATGATCCCGATCACGTCGGCGAGCTGCTGCACCTCGCCCAGCACGTGACTCGACACGAACACGGTCTTGCCGATGGCGGCGAGGTGGCGGAGCGTCTCCCGCATCGCCACGATCCCGGCCGGGTCGAGGCCGTTGGCCGGTTCGTCGAGGAGCAGGAGGCGCGGATCGCTGAGGAGCGCGGCGGCGATCCCGAGCCGCTGTTTCATCCCGAGCGAGTAGGTCTGGACCTTGTCCTTCGAGCGCTCCTGCAGGCCTACGAGCTCCAGGAGCTCATCGATGCGGCCGGGCGTCGTCGGCGCCCCGGTCGCGGCGAGGGCCCTGAGATTCTCCCGGCCCGACAGGTATGGGTAGAACGACGGCGACTCGATGAGCGCGCCGACCTCGAACAGCCGGTGCCGGTCGCCCCGGCCGAAGGGCCGGCCGAGGACCTCGATCGTGCCCGCATCCGGATGGATCAGCCCGGTGAGGAGCCGCATCGTCGTCGTCTTGCCGGCGCCGTTCGGTCCCAGGAAGCCGTAGACGACGCCCTGCGGGACGGTCAGGTCGAGGCCGTTCAGCGCCGCCCTCGACCCATACTTCTTCTGCAGGCCGCGCGTTGCGAGGGCCATTCCTGCGGTGGTCACCGGGGAACTGTAGCCGCGCAACCAGAACTGCGTTCCGCCCGGGGACGGCCGGATCGGCTCGGCCCCGAACGCCAGACAGGGGGCGTGGTGCCGTTCGCGACGTCAGCCGATGGGCAGGCCTTCGAGTGCCTTGAGCGCCTCGGCGACCTTCTCGGCCGGGTATTCGTAGTCCTCCAACGCCCCCGACAGGTACCGCTCGTACGCCGACAGGTCGAAGTGCCCGTGGCCGCAGAGGTTGAAGAGGATCACCTTCGCCTGGCCCGCGTCCCGGGCCTCGACCGCTTCGTCGATGGCCGCCTTGATGGCGTGGGTCGGCTCCGGTGCCGGCAGGATCCCCTCAGACCTGGCGAACCGCACGCCGGCCTCGAAGGACGCTCGCTGGTGGACGGCCCGGGCCTCGATGAGGCCCTCTTCCTTGAGCAGCGACACCAGGGGCGACATTCCGTGATACCGGAGACCGCCGGCGTGGATCGGCTCCGGGATGAAGTCGTGACCGAGCGTGTGCATCTTGACCAACGGTGTCATCTGGGCCGTGTCGCCGAAGTCGTAGCGATAGACGCCGCGCGTCAACGACGGAGCTGCCTCCGGCTCGACGGCCACGATCCGGGGCTTCGGCCCGCCCCGGAAGCCCCGGCCCAGGAAGGGGAATGCCAGGCCCGCGAAGTTCGAGCCGCCGCCGGCGCAGCCGATGACGACGTCCGGCTCCTCGCCGGCCATGGCCATCTGCTCGATCGCCTCCTGGCCGATGACCGTCTGGTGGAGGAGGACGAAATCGAACACGGATCCAAGCGAGTAGCGGGTGCCGGGGTGAGTGACGGTGTCCTCGATGGCCTCGCTGATCGCGATGCCGAGCGAGCCCGTGTGATCCGGGACATCGGCGAGGATGCTCCGGCCGTACTGCGTGTCCGGGCTCGGGCTCGCCACGACCGACGCGCCGTACGTTTCCATGAGCACCCGCCGGTAGGGCTTCTGGTCGTAGCTGCTGCGGACCATGAAGACCTTCACGTCGATGCCGAACATGGCCCCCGCGAAGGCGAGCGCGCTCCCCCACTGGCCGGCGCCCGTCTCGGTCGCGAGCCTGGTGATCCCCTCGAGCTTGTTGTAGTACGCCTGCGGCAGGGCCGTATTGGGCTTGTGACTTCCCGACGGGCTGCCGCCCTCGTACTTGTAGTAGATGTGGGCCGGCGTATCGAGGGCCTGCTCGAGGCGGCGGGCCCGGAAGAGCGGGCTCGGTCGGTACAGTCGGTACGCGTCGCGGACCGGCTCGGGGATCTCGATCTCGCGATCCTGGCTGACGACCTGCTTGATCAGCTCCATCGGGAACAGCGGCGCCAGGTCAGCGGGGCCGATCGGCTGTCCCGTGCCCGGATGGAGGACCGCGGGCGCTGGTTTCGGAAGGTCCGCGGCGATGTTGTACCAGCTGCGCGGGATGTGATCCTCGTCCAGGATGAACTTGGTCCGGTCCTCAGCCATCTCGCGGTCCCTCATCGATTGCGTTCTGGGGACCGTGACTGTAGCAGCGGCCGATGACCGCCGGCGTCAGGAAATCGGCGACAGGCCAAGCAAGGTGTCACGAAGCGGCGGGTCGCCAGCCGGCCGGTGAGCATTGAAGATGTCGACGAACAGTTGGCCCGACAGCGTCCGGCTCCCGGTCGCGCCGTTGAGGGTGACGCTGATCAGCCTCCCGGATACGCCGCGGTTCGAGAGATCGAGGGAGACGAGCGTGCCGACGGCGGATCGGCTGTCGGCTCCGAAGATCGAGGACAGCTGGGCGATCGTGTAGGTGCCGGTCTGCCACGTCGCGTACGGTGCCGCCGCGTCGTACGCGGCGCCGCTCGGATCGCGGTCCGACGAGCCACGGAGATAGCTCACGGAGCCTGCGGTCTTCGCGCCGGTCGACGACACGAAGACGTTCTCGTTGTCCTCCGTCGCGCCTCCACCGGTGGAGTGGAATAGGGCATTGACGATCGCGGTCCCGCTGCGGAGGACCTGGTTCGCGGTCGCGGCGACGGTCGCGTCGGCGGCGGCGTTCTCGACATGGACGCCGCGATAGACCTGCGAGCGCGTGTCGTCGTAGACATCGAATGTCCCGGTCGTCGGGTGCAGCCGGTAGGCGGCGTACGAGCGAGCGGCGATCGTCTGGGCGATCCGGGCCTCGAGCGGCCACGTGCTCGGCATCTCGGCCGGGACGACGCCCCGCAGGTAGTCCTCGAGCGGGAGGTCATTGATGACGTCGGCCGACGGGCCGGAGATGACCCAGCGAAGCGTGCCCCGGTAGAGATCGAAGCTGCTGGGCTTGGAGACGAGCTGCAGGGTCGTCGTCGTGGAGATGCCGCTGACCTGAGCCGAGGCCGGGGCGGAGCCGGCGAATAGCGCGGCCCCGGTGGCCGACGTGACGGTCATCTGCCACTCGCCGTTGCCGGCGGTCGAGGGCCAGAGTCGAAGGGTCGAGTCGGTCGGAAAGACTGCGTCGACCCCGCTCACGGCCCACGTCCCGCCCCGCCCGGCGATCGTCAGCGGCGTCGTACTCGTGGCCGGGAAGTCGTTGAGCAGGAGGACCCGGATCCCCGCGCTCGGGGCGAGCGTCCCGATCGTGGTGCCCCGGTAGTAGTGAGCCAGGATCTGGGCGGCACTCTGGCCGGCGATTGCACGACCGCGTGCGCCGTACTGGGAGAGCCCGACGCCGTGGCCGTAGCCACGCCCGAAGAACGTGGTTGCCGGCCCGAGCGCTACCACGCCCGTGACCGGAACCGTCGCCGTCAGGGGCGTCGTGAGAATGCCGGTCGCCGCATAGACGACCGGCACGCCATAGAGGGTCCGAACCGACGTCCCGTTGACCTCGGTCACGGCGTACCAGCCCGACCCGGACTTGGCCGTCGGGCACGAGGTGCTCCACGAGGCACCGGCCTTGATCCCCGAGACGGTCACCGTGGCCGAGGATCCGAGCCTCGTGACGATCGACGAGCTCGTCGTGGCCGACGCGCGCAGGTTGATGCTGCTGCAGGCGGGCACCAGCGCCTGTGAGCCTGCGGGGGCCGGCGTCCTGGTGGGTGCGGAGGTCGGGATGGGCGTCGTCGCTGGCGGAACGATTGGCGCGGGCGCCACCGTCGCACTGGGCGTCGGTGCGGCGGTGGGGACTGGAGATGGCGTGGCCGCGACCGTGGCTGCTTTCAGCGTGCCGGTCGCCGCGTACAGCGCCGAGACGCCGAACCGGCTCGCGACCGACGTCCCGTTGATCGTCGTGATCACGTACCAGCCGCTGCCGGCCTTCCAGGTCGGACAGGTCGTGGCCCACGCCTTGCCGGACACGGTCCCCGATGCCGTCACCGTGTCGGACGAGCCGAGCTTCACAACAATCGTCGCGCTCGTTGTCGCGCCTCGGCGGACGTTGACGCCATTACAGGCCGTGGCCAACGTCTGGGTCTTGGCCACCTCGGTCGCGGGCGTGGCGGGTGCCACTGGCCCCGGGCTGACGGTGGCGGCCGGCGGCGCGGTCGTCGCCGCCGGCGGCTTGGGTGATGCGGTCGGTGGTGGAGTCTGGGCGGCCACGGGCGCGGCCTTGAGCACGCCCGTCGCCGCGTACAGGACCTGCGTACCGTAGCGGCTGCTCACCGCAACGCCGTTGATGGCGGTGACGACGTACCAGGTGCGACCTGACTTCCACGTCGGACAGCTGGTGCTCCAGGCCGCGCCGGATACCGTTCCGGAAACCGTCAGCGCGGCGGTCAGGCCGAGATTCACGGCGATCGACGAACTGGTGGTGGCCGCCCGACGGACGTTGACCCCGGAGCACGCGGGCGACATCGCGCTCGTCGACGCACCGACCGGGACGACGGCCAGGAAGACGAGTGCCGCCGCTGCAAGGGCCGCCGCGAAAACGGATGCCCGGACGGCTGGTCGGGCGGAACGCGGCTGGCTGGTTCGGTCGGTGGATTCCACGGGCCGCCAGCGTCATCCCCGACGGCCCGACCTGCCACGACCCAACATGACCAGCCTGAACGCACCCGATAGGACTAGGGACGGCGCCCGGTGCGTGACGAGCTTCCTGGTCGAAGGGTCGGGCGCGAAGACGACGGGACGCGCCCCGGTAGCGACCCGGTCGCCGAACCGCCAAAGCGCGATGGCGATTGGCGAAGGAACCCATCGTGGGGTCGGATGCGTCTGCGGACCATGCGGCCGATATCGCCGCCCGCAGCTCGAATGGAGCCTCCGATGCCACGATCGACCATCACCGTTTCCGTCCCCGTGCCGGGCCCGCGTGTTCGATGGGCCGCGCTCGGCCTTGCCGCCGGCCTCGTCGTCGCCGTGGTCGCCGGCCCGGCGCTGACACCTCATTCGATCCTTGCCGCCGATCCCTCGACCACGACACCCGAGCACACGATCAGCGTCAGCGGCACGGGCAGCGTCGTCATCAGCCCGGACATCGCGGACCTCAGGCTCGGTGTCTCGATCACGGCCAAGACCGTGAAGGACGCGCGCGCCAGCAACGCCAAGTCGATGACCGCCGTGATTGCGGCCCTCAAGAAGCTGGGCATCGCGGATCGCGACATCCAGACCACGATCCTCTCGCTCCAGCCCGTTTACGACTACTCGTCCAACTCGAGCGCACCGCGGCTGACCGGCTATCAGCTGTCGAACGCGATCGCGGTCACGATTCGCAACCTCGACAACATCGGCGATGCCATCGACGGTGCCCTGGGCGCCGGGGCAACCACCATGGACGGGGTGACGTTCCGGGTCGAGAACCAGGCCGCGGCCGAGGCCCAGGCACGACAGGCCGCGATGGCCGAGGCGAAGTCCAAGGCGCAGACCCTGGCCGGCGCGGCCGGTGTCTCGCTCGGAACCGTCGCTTCGATCAGCGAGACCGTAGCCCCGGTCCCCTACCCGGTCTACTACGGCGCGATGGCGAGCGCCGCCGTCCCGGATGTCAAGACACCGGTCCAGCCGGGCACGAACGAGGTCTCCGTCACCGTGGCAGTCGTGTACGTCATCGGCTGAGTCGCGCCGGATCGCCGGCAGCCGCGATCTTCCGGCAGCTCGCCGCGAACATCGAAGCCCCGGCCATCCGAGCCGGGGCTTCTTCATGTCCTCGCGGAGGTCCGGGCGGGTCATCGACTAGCCTGTATGGAGCGACGATCATCGGCACCGACCCGGCGGGCGGTCCGACCGGCCACCGAGCCGGGCTCGGCCCGGACGCCGATCTCGATGCCGCGACGAAACACAGGACAAGGACGGAGGCGACGGCGATGCAGATCGGGCTGGTCGGTCTGGGCAGGATGGGCGCGAACATGTCCCGCCGGCTGTTGCGCGACGGGCACGAGGTCGCAGGCTATGCGCGACACGCCGAGACGGTGAACGGGCTGGTCGCCGACAAGGCGATCTCGACGGGTGCAACGTCCCTGAAGGACCTCGCCGGACAGCTCGCGACGCCCCGGATCGTGTGGCTGATGGTGCCCGCCGCGGCCGTCGACGCGACCCTCGAGGAGCTCGCCCCACTGCTGGCGCCGGGCGACGTTGTCGTCGACGGCGGGAACTCGTACTACGTCGACGACATCCGGCGCGCGAAGGAGCTCGCCGGCGCCGGGATCCACTATCTCGACATCGGGGTCAGCGGCGGGGTGGCCGGCCTCGACCGTGGGTACTGCCTGATGATCGGCGGGCCTGACGAGACGGTCCGTCGCCTCGACCCGATCTTCCGCACGCTCGCCCCGGGCGTCGACGCCGCGAAGCGCACCCCGGGCCGGTCCGGAGAGCCGACGCCCGCGGAGAACGGCTACCTGCACTGCGGTCCGAGCGGTGCGGGCCACTTCGTGAAGATGGTCCACAACGGCATCGAGTACGGGATCATGGCCGCCTACGCCGAGGGCCTCAACATCCTGAAGCACGCCAACGTCGGTCAGACGGCCCGCGAGGTCAGCGCCGAGGTGACTCCGCTCCGTGACCCCTCGCTCTACCAGTACGACCTCGACATCCCCGACGTGACCGAGGTCTGGCGGCGCGGCAGCGTGGTCGGTTCCTGGCTCCTGGACCTCACCGCCGAGGCATTCCTCCGGAGCGGCGACCTCGCCGACTTCGAAGGACGAGTCTCGGACTCCGGTGAAGGACGCTGGACGAGTATCGCGGCGATCGACGTGGGCGCGCCGGCGCCGATTCTCACGACGGCCCTCTACGAGCGATTCATGTCGCGTGGCGAAGCCGACTTCGCCGACCGGGTCCTTTCTGCCATGCGCTTTGGCTTCGGCGGGCACCACGAAGGCAAGGCCTGATCGCGACGGCGAGGCGGGCAAGCGACCTGCCCGCGGGCACCCCCACCCGGCGCGTGACGTACCGAGGACTCCTGGCGGTCAGGTCGGGACCACCCTGCCGGACAGAACCGATCAGGTCCCGGATTTCCGCTGTCTGATACGCTCGCGAGCCCAGCCTCGGCGGCATCGCCGCCCAGTCAGGAGAGTTCTGCGCCTTGTCCGACACATCGCCCAAGACCCTGGTCGAAAAGATCTGGGACGACCACGTCGTCGCAACGGATCCCGGCGCCCCCAGCCTCCTGGCTATCGACCTGCACCTCGTGCACGAGGTCACGAGCCCGCAGGCGTTCACCGGGCTTCGCGAGCGGGGCCTGAGGGTCCGCCACCCGGAGCGGACCGTCGCCACGGCCGATCACTCGATCCCCACGACCCCCCGGGGTCTCCCGTTCCTCGACCCCATGGCCGCGGCCCAGGTCCAGCAGCTGGACACGAACTGCCGCGACTTCGGCATCCCGCTGCATGGGCTCGGCGATCCCGGCCAGGGCATCGTCCACGTCATCGGCCCCCAGCTGGGGTTGACCCAGCCCGGGATGACGATCGTCTGCGGTGACTCACACACGAGCACCCACGGGGCTTTCGGCGCGCTTGCCTTCGGGATCGGCACATCCGAGGTCGAAATGGTCCTGGCGACGCAGACGCTCCTGCAGCGCAAGCCACGCACCTACGAGGTCCGGGTGGACGGTCGCCTCGCGCCGGGCGTCAGCGCCAAGGACGTCATCCTCGCCCTGATTGCCCGAATTGGCGTGGCCGGCGGGACCGGCCACGTCTTCGAGTACCGCGGCGAGGCCATCCGTGCGCTGACGATGGAGCAGCGGATGACGATCTGCAACATGAGCATCGAAGGCGGCGCGAGGGCCGGGCTCATCGCTCCCGACGACACGACGTTCGAATACCTCCACGGGCGCGCGCATGCGCCGCACGGGCCGGCCTGGGACAAGGCCGTGGAGGGCTGGCGCCGTCTCCCGACCGATGACGACGCGGCCTTCGACAAATCGATCGTCATCGACGCCTCGGCCCTCGAACCGATGGTCACCTACGGGACGAATCCGGGCATGGGCATGCCCATCAGCGGCCGCGTGCCGGATCCCGCGGCGGCGACCGACCCGGCCCAGCAGCGGGCGCTTCGCCACGCCCTCGACTACATGGACCTGACGCCGGGACAGGCGATCCTCGGCCAGCCCGTCGACGTCGTGTTCATCGGCAGCTGCACCAACGGCCGGATCAGTGATCTCCGGCTCGCCGCCGCGGCCCTGAAGGACCGCCACGTCGCCCCGAACGTGCGGATGATGATCGTGCCGGGGTCGGACGAGGTGAAGCGCGAGGCCGAACGCGAGGGCCTCCACGAGATCTTCCGCGCTGCGGGCGCGGAGTGGCGCGAGGCGGGCTGCTCGATGTGCATCGCGATGAACGGCGATCAGCTCTCGCCGGGCCAGTACGCCGTAAGCACCAGCAACCGCAACTTCGAGGGCCGCCAGGGCAAGGGCGGCCGGACGTTCCTTGCCTCGCCACTGACCGCCGCCGCGTCGGCCGTCGCTGGCATGGTCGCCGATCCGCGCCTGTTGCCGGGAATCGAGGCCGCCGAAGGGATCGGCGGGCGGTAGCGGCCATGCCCGAGCCGTACCGGAGCTTCAGTTCGAAGGTCGTGCCCCTTGCCGCCGAAAACGTGGACACCGACCAGGTCGTGCCGGCGCGCTACCTGAAGATCACCGACAAGGCCGGCCTGGCCGACGTCCTCTTCCGCGACTGGCGCTTCAACGAGGACGGGTCGGTGAAGGACCCGCCGTTCATCCTCGATCGGCCGGGCATTGCCGGCCGGAGGATCCTGCTCGTCGGTGACAACTTCGGCACGGGTTCCTCGCGAGAGCACGCGCCCTGGGCGCTGGAGGCCTGGGGCATCCGCGCCGTCATCTCGACGGGCTTTGCCGACATCTTCCGCAACAACGCGCTCAAGAACGGCGTGCTCCCGATCGAAGTCGACCCCGGCACCCACGCGCGTCTCTTCGCCCTGGTCGAGGACGACCCGGATGCCGAGCTCAGGGTGGACCTGGCCGAACAGGGAATCCTGCTGCCGGACGGCTCGACCGTCGACTTCGACGTCGACCCGTTCGCCAAGCTGATGCTGCTTCGCGGTACGGATCAGATCGGGTACGTCATGGACAAGCTGCCCGAGATCCAGGCCTGGGAGGCGTCGCACCCGGCACGGGTCGACACGCGGCCGGCTCCCGCCGGTTGAGCGGCCAGCTTGTGCCCGACTGGGACGGCATGGCCCGGAAAGACGGCGCCGCCGACGCGGCGCCTCGGGCGGCTACCGCACCGGATCGGCGACGCGCGCGTGCTGGCGCAGGAGGTCATCGAGCGTGACCGATTCGCCGCGCTCCCCGAGCCGGGCCATACCGCACTCTGTCGCGACGGCAAACGTGCGACCGGCCGAGCTCGCGCGGGCGACGAGCGTGTCGATGCGGGCCGGGTCGTCCTCGTAGTCGATCACCCCGAGGGCGAGCTCCGCGTTGCCGATCGAGAGGTCCCGGAGGGGGCCGAAATACGCGTCTGCCAGCCCGTTCTCCCGGTCGACCGGCATATGGACGAAGTCGACGTCGAGCTTCGCCGCAACGGCGTTTGCCAGCCGGACCGGCAGCGACAGGTCGGCCGGCGCCACGAAGTGGCGATGCTTGTAGTCCCCGTAGCAGAAGTGGAATCCCCGCTGCGCCGGCGGGCGCACAGCGTGAGCGCAGGCGAGCAGCTCCTCGACGATGCGGTCGAACGACGCGAGCTCGGCGATCGGGGTGAACACGCCTTCGAGCGAACCGATCTCGACCGCGACGTCCCACTGGATCGCGAGGTCGGGCGCCGGGATCGCCTCCTGGATCCGCTCGATCTCGGCGAAGAGCGCGGCGCGGTACGGCGCCCACAGGCGGCGCTGCGACTCCCCGTTAGCCCAGGCGACCACGACCGCGTAGGGCGTCGGGATGCTGACCTGGAACCGGATGCCGCTCGGGATCGTGCCGCCCGCTCGCAGGCGAACGAAGTCCGCGTAGGACTCGATGGCGGCCTCGGCATAGCCCAGGGCCCCAGCCGGGATCGAGACCCCGGGATCGACCTCGAGCCCGGGAAACACGGAATAGTCGGGGTTGCCGGTCTCCTCGTTGACGTGGGGCGGGCCCATCCGGATGCCGGGCACCGCAGTCAGCCGGTCGATCTGCCACCAGATCCACTGGCTCCGGGGGCCGGTTTCGCCGTCGGTCAAGCGGGCCAGGTGGCGGCCGAGGATCCTGGCCGTGGAAGCCATGGCCTCCGGGCCGGTTGGGGCGGCGAGGCCGCCGACGAGATGTGCGCCGCGCGCGAGGGACATGGTCCGGTCCTCCTATGCTGCTGGTCGGGCAGCGGGACCGGACACGAGAAGACCCCTCCGGTTCGGAAGGGTCTCGCTGGCGGTTCCCTTATCTCGCAGGCGGAGGGCCTGCCCGGAATTGGCACCTTGCCGGCTCACGTCGGTAGGTTGTCGTGGCATCTTCGGGCCGGTCCCTCCGCCACTCTTGATAAGTCGCTCTTCAGTTGTGGCGTCAGCCTAGGATCACGAGGCCGGAGTCGTCAACCATTTCGGCTGCTCGATCCGACATCGCCGATCCCATTGGATCGGATCGGTGGCATCCTTGGCCGGTGACTGACGAAGATCGCGCGAAGTCGCCCGCCTCGCAGCTCCACATCGCCGTCGAACCACGGCTTCGCGAGGAGCTCGCAGAGATCGCGGCGGGCCGGACGCTCGTCATCGACTACTTCGCGAGCCAGCGCTGCGGCGTCGTCAGCGGCGACCTCACGGCCGTATTCCGCGACGAAGCGGGCGACGGCACGTTCCTGGACGCGGTGCCTGCCGAAGGCGTTCGCATTGCCGTCGATGAGCGGCTCCGGGACGTCCTCGAGGAGAGCCGGGCGACGCTGCGTCTCACCGGCCCGCGGTTCAGACGGCGCCTCGCAATCGAGCTCGAACGGCCCGAGCTGTGGCTCGACTTCCTCAACCGGCCCGGGATCCTCCGCGGACGGCTCTGGGGCTGAGCTTCGGCTCGGGGCCGTCGGCGAAAGAGGTCGCGCAGGCCGGGCCGGCTGAGCCGGCCCGGTCGGTCACCATCAGGGCAGGCGATCGAGGAACGTTGGCGCCTGCGCCTTGATCGCGTCGCTTGTCATCGCCTGTCCGGCGCCGACGACCACGTCGCTGATGCCGAGGAATGTCGTGCCCTTGAGCATGTACATCGCCGTCGCGGAGAAGGACTGGCCGGCAACCGTCTCGCTCCCAGTGACGATCGCGGCGTCCACGCCGTCCTGGAAGCCCGGCAGCTCGGTCAGCTGGAACGTGACCCCCGGGACGCCCTGCTCGAGCTGGTCCTTCATCGACTGCTCCTCGCCCTGGGCTGTCGCGACGTCCGGTGCGACCCCGAGCACGACGACCATGACGTTGCCCGTCGCGGTGTACGTGCAGACCTTGCCGTTGCCCGACGTCGTCGACGGCGTGCCGGCCGCGAAGGTCGTGCCGGCGAGGGCGGAGGCTTCATCGGCGGGCACCACGACGCACGGCTCGAGCGACGTCGGCACACCGGTCGGCTCGTCCGTTGCGGTCACCACCGATGTCGGCGCCGCTGCGGTGGGCGTGGGCTGGGGGGTCGGTGTGGGAGCGGCCGTCGTCGTATCGGCCACCGTGGCCACTGGGGAGTTGCTGGCCGTCGAGCTGCCGCACGCGGCGAGCAACGTCGCAATCACCAGCACACCCACGGCTCGTCGCACCACGCGCGATGTGCCCGCATGTTCGGAAGTGGCGCTCATGTACCTGGCCCTCCAGCGAGGGGATGGTGCGTCCGTTCCGGGTGCCCTTCCGCCATCGCCTTCCACCGACGATCCCAGGTTGGATGCGGGCTGCGGGACGCTCGGCAGGTTCCGGCACGACCCTGGGCTCGGGCGCGGCGGACCCTGCGATGACATTCGCGGCGGCCTCGATGGCCAGCATCAGGATCGAACGCAGTATCGAACCGCCGCGTTCAGCGCGCAAGCACCGTGTTGGCGGGTCGCAGCGCCTGCCGATTGAGCGTCCGCATCTCAGCGGACGACGACGTTCCCGCCTTCCTGCTCCACGCGAGTAACTCGATCGAGCCCCTCGTAGAGGACGAAGATCACCTCGGTTTCGAGGATTTCGCCGGGGGCCAGAGACCGCGCCCGCCCCTCCGCAACGGCCCCGTCGAGATCCATCGGGATGGTGGTCCATGGTTCGAGCGCCAGGTGGTGGTGGCCTCGCCATCCGCCGTACACCTGCCACAGCCACGCGTTCGGGAAGACATCGCGATCGAACGCGATCGCGACGCCGCGGCGCGTCGCGGTCTCGGTCAGGGCAAGCCAGCCGGCGGTCAGGCCCGCCGCCCAGTGCCCCCCGAAGACCCCGGCCTCTCGGCCACGGACACGCGAGATGTCCCGATGGCCACTCGCGGCCGTCGGGTCTGCCAGCAGGGGCCACGCATAGACGTCACCGGCCGCCCCGAGCTCGGGCGAGGACGACACGCCGACGCGCATGGACGCCTCGGGCAGGTCGATCCGGTGTGTCGTCCCGATGGCGAACGCGGGGTGAATGCCCCAAGTGAATGGCAGGGCGCGGACGTCGAGATTCTCGATCCGATACGTCGCCCGCAGGATCGGTTCACCGGCCACGAGCGAGAGCCGCCGCTCGAACCTCGCCGCGGCGACGGTCCCGTGACCGACCGCGTCGATCGAACCCGCATGCGCGTCGGAGGTCACGTTCGCCGAGGCTTCCCATGGGACGCACCACATCTCGCCCATGTAGGGCAGCGATTCCCCGTGCAGATGGCCAAGGTCGCCGCTCGGGAAGATCTCGTCCCACCCGCCCGACCACCAGTCGTCGAAGTAGGCGCCATAGGGCGCCGGGCGAGGAACCATCCGCGGGTTGTGCCACAGGAGGTCACGGTTCGCCGCCAGGTCGACGAGCTCCGCAACGTGGCCGCCCATCGAAGGAACGACCGTGACTCGGAGGAAGCCGTTCTCGAGCTCGAACGCATCGAGCCCGTGCCAGCTCGTGGCCGTCGCCGTTACGCGCGAGATTCCTGCCGTCAAACGAGGATCACCTCGACGCCCGCGTCGCGAATCTCGGAAACTCGAGCCGGATCCGCCGATCCGTCGGTGATCAGGAGATCGATCTCGGCAAGCGACACGATCGGCTTGAATCCCTGTCGCCCGAGCTTCGACGAGTCCGCAACTGCGACGACCCTGCGGGAGCGCGACGTGGCCACCGCGCCAACCTCCGCGACGAGGACGTGCGGCGTCGTGAGCCCGGCCTCGACCGTCAGCCCATCGCAGCCCAGGAAGATCACGTCCGCGGTCAGGTCGCGCAGGCCGTTGATCGTCTCGGGGCCGACGAACGCCCGGTACTCGGGGAGGTACAGCCCACCGACGACCACGAGGTGCGGGGCATCCCAGCTCCCGAGCTCATCGATCACCGGGAGCGAATAGGTGACGGCCGTGATGGCGTTCGGCGCGCGGAGGGCGGCCGGCATCTGCGCGGCGACCTGGGCGACCGTCGTGCCCGAGTCGAAGAGGACCACCTCGCCGGGCTGGACAAGGCGTGCCGCCTCAATCGCGATCCGGACCTTCTCGTCCTCGTTGATCCGAAGCTTGGTCGCGTAGGTCCCGGCGGCGATCTTCGCGGCATGGCTCAGCGCCCCGCCGTGAATCCGCCGAAGGCGGCCCTCCGACTCAAGGAGGATCAGGTCGCGGCGGATCGACGCGTCGGTCACGCCGAAGCGCGCCGTCAGCTCCGCGACGCTGACCCGATGGGCCTCGTCGACGAGCCTGGCGATTTCGTCGCGCCGCTCGTAGGCGGACAGCGCGGTCGGGTCAGCGGCTAGGCCGGCAGGCAGGCTCACTTGTTCACCCCCATCGTCAGGCCCTGGATGAGGTTCCGCTGGAAGATGAGATAGACGATGATCGCCGGCAGGGCCGAGAGCAGCGAGCCGGCCATCAGCGCCGGGACGTTGACGACGCGGCCCGTCTGGATGACGGCGAGCCCGACGGTGATCGTGCGGACCGATGGTCCGTTGAGGAACAACAGGCCGACCAGCAGGTCATCCCAGACCTGGATGAACTGGAGGACCGCGACGGTCGTGATTGCCGGGATGCTCAGCGGCAACATCACCAGCCGGAAGACCTGCCAGTAGGAGGCGCCATCGATGATCGATGCCTCGATCAGCTCCGACGGCATCCCCCGGTAGTAGGTCGTCATAAGGTAGGTAGCAAACGGCGCGCCGAGCGCTGCGTAGACCAGGATTGCGCCGGGGAACTGGTTGATGAGGTGCGCGATCCGCGCGATGTTCACGAACTCCGGGATGATGATCGACTGCATCGGGATCATCATCCCGGCGAGGATCACGAGGAAGACGACCCCGGACCCCCGGAATCCGAGCTTGGCGAAGGCGAATCCGCCGGTCGAGCTCACGAGGATGATCAGGAGCACCGAGCCCGTGGTCACGATCGTCGAGTTGATCAGCTGCTGCCCGACGGGCAGGTACTTGAACAGCTCGGTCCAGCTGTCGAGCGAGAAGCCGCTGCCGGTCAGGTACTGGTCCTTTGACCGGAAAGCGGTCAGGACGATGAACACGAACGGGAACAGCATGACCACGACGACAACGGACAGGATCAGGAACATCAGTCCGCGGGAGATTTGGCGCCGCGTGATGCGCATCGACACGGCTAGTCCAGCCGGCTGCGGAAGATCCGCAGCTGGATGAGGCTGATCGCGAAGACGATGACGAAGAGGACGATCCCGATCGCAGCCGCGTAGCCGAAGACGCCCACCTTGAACCCCTGCTGGTAGACATAGAACTCGAGCGTGGTGGTCCCGTACCCGGGTCCGCCACCGGTCATCACGAAGATCAGGCTGAAGAGCGCGGTAAAGGCGGTGATCAGGGTCAGGATGAAGGCGAACTGGATGAACCGCATGAGCATCGGGATCGTGATCTTCACGAACGTCGTGAACGGCCCGGCGCCATCGACCTTGGCCGCTTCGTAGACCTCGCGGTCGAGCGTGGCCATGCCGGTGATGAAGATGATGGTATTGGTCCCGAAGACCGACCAGATGAACGTGATTGCGACGGCCCCCATCGCCGACAACTCGCCCGCGAGCATGTCCGTGTGGATGAACCCGAGCCCCACCGCGTCGAGCACGTGATTGAGGATCCCTTCACTTGCGAACACGCGGAGCGAGACCATGCCGATGACGACCCACGAGATCGCCGTGGGCAGGAAGTAGGCGGACCGGAAGAATCGCCAGCCCAGGACGTGCTCGTTGAGCAGGTATGCCACGAGCAGCGGGATGAGGATCGCGAAGGGGACGGAGGCCAGCAGGAGGAGGTTGTTCTCGACCACCCGCCAGAACGTCGGGTCGCCGAACAGCCGCTGGTAGTTGGCTGTCCCGATCCAGGTCGAGGTCAGGCCGTCCCATCGCGTGAAGCTGTAGTAGACCGCCTGGCCCAGCGGCGCGAGCAGGAAGAGCACCTCGAGGAGAATGACCGGCATGGCGAAGGCGATGCCGGCACGCCGCCGCGAGGTTCCAAGGCGGCCGGAGCCGCGCCTGCCTCGCCCATCGGCGGTGGTTGAGCTGGCCGCGGCCGTCGGGTAGGTCGTCATTGGGGAAGAGTGCAGCCGGCGGTGGCTCGCGTCCACCGCCGGCTGCAAGAGATCAACCGCCGGCGGCGGGTGCTGTGTACGTGTCGCCACGGCGATCGGCCGGCAGCTGGTTGAGCGCGTCGGCCATGGCCTTGGTCGCGTCCGTCGGGCTCATGGTTCCGGCGAGGATCGCGTTCAGGACGCGGGTCGCGACGTCCTGGACTTCGGGCTGGATGACGTTGTCGATCATCGGGTAGCGGGTGTAGCCCTGCGTCCCGGCGAAGTCGAGCATCGAGTTGGCGAGCGGATTGGTCGCCGGGGTCCCGGCAACTACGGGGATCAGCCCACCGTCGGCGATGATCTTCTGGGCATCCGGCGTTGCCATCCAGGCGAGGAACGCCGCCGCGTCCGCCTTGTGCTGCGAGTAGCTCGTGACGCCGAAGCCGTCACCGGGGAATTCGACGACGCCCTTGACGTTGGTGTCGTTGAAAGGCGGGACGAAGACGCCGACGTCGGCGCCCATCTTGTCGCTGAACTCCTGGAAGTCCCACGATCCCTCGAGGGTCATGGCGGCCTTGCCCGTTTCGAACTGGGCGACCGAGTCCGTGTTCGTCAGAACATCGGAGTTCGTGTAGCCGAGGGACTTGAGCGAGGCCCATTTGGTCAGTTGCGCGACGATCGCCGGGTCGTTCCAGGGGATCGCTCCGCTGTAGAGCTTCTGCCAGTCGCCGACTGACAGGTACATCATCAGGTAGCTGAGGTCGTAGTACGGGTAGAAGCCGGAGTTGAGGGCCTGGCCGCCCGTGCCGTAAGCCAGCGGCTGGATGCCCGCGGCCTTGAGCTTGGCGCATGCATCGAGGAACTCGGTCCAGTTCGTCGGGAACGACGTGATCCCGGCCTGCTCGAACAGCTTCTTGTTGTAGAAGCCGTTGTAGTGCTGCATGTCGAGCGTGACGCAGATGGCGCCCTGATCGAGGGACAGGCCCTTCGAGCACCAGTCGATGCCGTTGAACTGCTTCAGCGTGTCAGTCGGGATGTACGAATTCAAGGGCTCGAGGTAGCCCTGGTTCTGGAGTGCAAACAGGCCGGTCCACATGGTCATGAGGTCCGGTCCGGTCCCGGCGATGGCCGCCGTCTTCAGCAGGGCGAAGTAGTTGTCGGCCGGCTGGCTGACGACATTGATCGTGACATTCGGGTACTTGACCATATAGGCCTTGACCAGAGCGTCGGTGACCTGGGCGTTCGCCTCGGTCCCGTAGTTGTGCCAGAGCGTGAGCGTCACGGGCGCCGCAGTCGTGGGCGCCACCGACGTGCCGGGTTGCGAGCTGGTGGTGGTGGCCGCCGGTGACGGCGACGCTCCGCTTCCACATGCGGCCCCGACCATGACCAGGGTCGCCGCGAACGCGAGCAACTTTCGGTTCAAGCCTCTGTCTCCTTTCCGACGAGCATCCCTGGACGGGGGGTCCTCGTCGCCCGAACGCAGCGCCATCGGCAACGGCACCCGGTCGGTGCGTGTCCAGGTCGCCAGCACGCCGCCCCTGGGGAGCGGCCTGGTCGGGATCGTACGCCGAACCGCCCGCGATCCGCAAGACGTCTTGCACGAAATATGTCAGGTTTCCGAGCGACTCATGCAGGATCATGCTCAATCTCACGTTGCACGGCCTTGACACTGCACATGTTCCGCATAGCATGTATGCATCAAACGACACATCCTTATCCGGCGTCGAGGGCAGCCCGCGGGACCGCCTCGAGGCCGCGGAGCTGGAGGCAATCCCGTGGGTTCTGGTGGTGACATCCGGTTGGCGCGGCTCTTCGACGGCGGCTCGAATGCCATCGTCGCCGCGATCGATCACGGGCTCTACAACGGCCCCCGACCGGGCTTCGAAGACCTTTCGGCGGTCGTCCATCGCCTGGCAGGGGCCGACGCGATCCTGTTGAGCCCCGGAATGGCACCACATCTCGCCGCGGCGTTCAGCCATCGTGGTGCCCCGGCGATGCTCGTCCGCCTCAACTGGGGAACGCAGTACGCGACGCAGTGGGGCTATCACGAGAGCCGCAGCGTTCCGATGATCTCGGCCGCCGGCGCGATCGCTCTCGGTGCCGACGTCGTCCTCGTCGGGATGTCGATCAAGACCGGCTCCGAGGCCGTCGACGCGGAAAACGTCGAGATGGTCGCTCGCTGCGTTGCCGAGGCACGTGCCGCGGGCGTCCCCATCGTCGGCGAGGTCTATCCCGCCGGTCATGAGGATGTGTCGCCGGAGGAACGACACGAAGTGATCTCGATCGGCTGTCGCATCGTGGCCGAGCTCGGCGTCGACCTCGTCAAGACCTTCCACACCGGGGAACGGTTCGCCGAGATCGTGCGCTCGACCCCAGTTCCGATCCTCGCCCTCGGGGCCAGGAAGCTGCCCCACGAGGTGGATGCGCTCGCGCTCGCGGCAACCGCCGTTCGGGATGGGGCGCGGGGGGTGGTCTTCGGCCGGAACCTCGTCGGCGCCAAGGATCCCGTGCGGTTCATGGCGGCGCTGCGGGACGTGGTGAAGCAGGGCGCGGACCCCGCGGCCGCTGCAGCGACGCACGGACTCGAGTAGCGTCCGCGGCACGGTGACCCTTCTCCTCGGACTCGACGTCGGCACGACCTCGGTCAAGGCCGGCGTCTTCGATGTCGAAGGGCGACGGGTGGCGGCGGCAGGACGAGAGTACCGGCTGGCGCATCCCGCCCCCGACCACGTCGAGATCGACCCGGAAACGTGGTGGACGGCCGCCGTCGAGGCTATTCGGGCTGCCTGCGCCGCCCCCGGCGTCGAACCGAGGGAGATCGCGGCGCTGGCCGTTTCCAGCCAGGGCGAGACCGTGGCAGCCGTGGACGCGAACGGTCGAGCCCTCGGTCCGGCGCTCGTGTGGCTCGACAATCGGGCAACGACCGAGGCCCGCGAGCTCGAGGAGCGATTCGGCACCGCGGCGGTCTACGAGCACACGGGCGTGCCCGACGTGAATCCGACCTGGACCGCGGCGAAGCTCGCGTGGTGGCGCGCCCACGAGCCGGCCCTGTTCCGAGCCGCCGCCCGGTTCGTCCTGGCCGAGGACTTCGTGATCCGGCGGCTCACCGGCCGCTTCGCCACGGACGGCGGGGTCCAGTGCACCACGATGCTGTTCGACATCCGGCGGGGCGACTGGTGGGCTCCGATGCTGGAGGCCGTCGGCATCGAGCCCGAGCGGCTCCCGGAGATCGTCCTTCCCGGGTCCATCGTGGGCGGGCTGACCCGCGCCGCCGCCGAAGCGCTCGGGCTGCCGGAAGGACTCCCGGTCGTCGCCGGCGGGATGGACCAGGGCGCGGGAGCCGTGGGCGTCGGCAACATCGGCGGCGGGATGGTCTCGGAAAGCACGGGAGGCGCACTGACCATCCAGGCGGCCGTCGAACCGCCACGGGGCGGACCCCACGGGCCGGACGCCGGTGTACATCCACTCCGCGCCGGGGACATACCTCTACTGCCCGGTCTGCCCGACCGGCGGCATGGCCCTGACCTGGTTCCGCGACCAGTTCGGGGCCCTCGAGACGCAGCAGGCGGCCGCGGGTGGCCCGACTGACTACGACCTGCTGACCGACCTTGCGGCCACCACCCCACCCGGCTGCGAGGGCCTGACGATGCTGCCCCACCTCGCGGGCGCCTTCAGCCCCGAGTACGTGCCCGAGGCGCGAGGCGTGTTCGCCGGGTTCACCCTCCCCCACACGCGGGGCCACTTCGTGCGTGCCGTGCTCGAGTCCGTCGCGTTCATGCTGCGCCGCAACGTGGAGCTGCTTGCGGGGGCGGGAGCGTCGGCGACCGAGATCCGGTCGCACGGCGGCGGAGCTCGCAGCGCGCTCTGGAACCAGGTCAAGGCCGACGTCTGCGGCCTCCCGATCGTCACCCTCGACGGTGAGGACGCCGCCGTCCGCGGGGACGCGATGCTGGCGGGCGTGGCCGTCGGGGCCTTTCCCGATCTCGCGGCCGCGGAGGCGATCGCTCGTGACCACCAGCGCGCGGTTCGAGCCGGATCCGGCCAAGCGTGCCACGTACGACGACGCCTACGATCGGTACGTCCGGCTCTTCGATGCCCTGCGTCCCGAGTTCGAGCAGGCCGGCAGGGCCGTGCTGACCCATCGACCAACGCACCCGAGGCGGGACTTCGAAGCAAGGGAGATCGCAAGGTGACAACGAAGGCGAAGATCGGCGTCCTGGTGATGGCGCTCCTCGAGGACGACTACAACAAGACGGCCCACATGCGTCCGGCGGCGACCGCCGCCGCGCAGGAGATCGCCGACACGCTTGCCGCAGTACGGCGAGGTCGTCCATGCCGGCCTCGTGGAGGAGGAGCACCAGGCCGCCGCCGCGGCGCGGCTGTTCAACGCCGCGGACGTCGACATCATCGTGGCCATGGAGCTCGCCTACACCAAGGGCATGATCCCGGCACGTGCGCTGCTCGACACCACCGCACCGGTCCTCGTCTGGAATGCCCAGAAGATCCGACGGCTTGACGAGGACGACGGGTTCGACGTCGTGATGCTCAACTCCGGCATGGCCGGGATGCCGGAGCTCACGGCGCTCCTCCTCCGGACCGGGCGCGAGTTCGCCCTCGTCACCTCCCTCTTCGACGACCCCGACGGCCGCCGCCGCGTGGAGGAGGTGATCCAGGCCGCCGCTGTACGACGCCGCCTCCGTGAGACGCGCGTCGCGCTCGTCGGCCACCACTTCGAGGGCATGACGGACCTGATGTTCGACGGGCTCTCGATGCGCGAGACGATCGGCCCGGTCACCTGGCCACTGGAGCCCGAGAAGGTCGCCGTCCGGATGGCCGAGATCCCGCAGGCGGACGTCGAGCGCTGATGGCCGAGGAGCGGGCGAAGCTACACGGTCGAGATGGAGCCGCGCCCTGTTCGAGCGTTCCGTCCGCCTGGCCCTCGCCCTCGAATCCGTGGTCAAGGAGCACAGGTTCGACGCCTTCACCGCGTTCGACCAGGTCTGGCTCACCGACCCGCGAGTCGGGATCATCCCGTCCTACGGCACCGGGCGCCTCTGCGAGATCGGCATCCCGGCCTCGCCCGAGGGTGACGTCAACACCGCCGTCGCGCAGCTGATCATGACGGAGCTGGCGGGCCAGGCGACGACCCTCGAGAACTACGTCATCGACTACGACACGAACGCCGTCATGTTCTCGCCACGACGGCCACGGCAACCCGGCGATGGGAACGCCGGGAGCCGTCAAGGTCAAGCACTCCATCTACTACAAGGGTGTCCACGGCTTCGGGGCCGGCTTCGAGTTCGCCTACGAGCCGGGGCCGATCACGAACCTCGCGCTGGTCACGGTCGGCGGCAACCGCTGGCGCTTCGTCATCAGCGAGGGCGAGCTGCTGCCGTTCCCGCCCCGCTCGATCTCCGCACCGCAGACGCTCTTCCGCCACGACTCCCTGGGCATCGCCGACTGGTGCGACGGCTGGCTGCGGGCCGGCGCCACCCATCACATGGGCGCCGCGCACGGTCGATGGACACCCCAGCTGCTCCACCTCGCGCGGATGCTCGGCATCGAGGCGGTGGTCGTCTGAACCCCGGGCCAGCCGCGCGAATCCGGCCACCGGTCTTCGAGATCGGCCTCAAGGGCTACTGCTGGGGCGCGGCGGCGGTTCGGCTGGCCGTCGAGGCGGACCGGCTGGCCGCCGAGACCGGGGTGTCGATCATCTTCGACCCCCAGGCTGTCGACATCCCGGCGGTCGTAGCGGCAACGAGCCGGATCCTCGTGTTCGCCCAGCACATGGACCCTGTCGAGCCCGGCCGCGGTGTGGGCGGGGTCCTGGCCGAGGCCGTCCGCGAGGCGGGGGCCGTCGGCACACTCCTCAACCACTCCGAACGGCGCATGTCGCGGGACGAGATCGCGCGCGCGATCGAGCGGGCACGATCCACTGGGCTGGCGACGCTCGTCTTCGCCGATTCGCCCGAGGAGGCTGCCGCGTTCGCCCGGCTGCGGCCCGACATCGTGCTCGCCGAGCCACCGGACCTGATCGCGGGCGGCGTGTCCGCGGGCAACGTCATGGCCGGGTTCGTCGCCGAATCGGTCGCCGCCGTCAAGGGCCTGGACCCGTCGATCCTCGTCATGAGCGGGGCCGGGGTGAACGGCCCGGACGACGTCGAGCAGATGATGCGTCTCGGGCTCGATGGGACCGGTTCCTCGAGCGGCATCCTCAAGGCCGACGATCCGGTCGCCATGATGCGGGCGATGATCGAAGCGACCGCGAGAACGTGGAACGAACTCCGTTCGGCATCGCTGCCGTGACCGACCCAGCGCGAAAGGACCCTCGATGACCGTCCACCATGCCCTGATCGACGTGCACAGCCCGCTCCACAAGCCCATGTTCCACGACGTCACGGCCGCGGCAACCGCCGCGGTAACGGCGTCCGGCATCCGGGCCGGAACGATCACGGTCTATTCGCAGCACACGACCTGCTCCGTGATCATCCAGGAGGAGTCGAACGACCGGACCTTCGACGGGACGGAGTTCCTGCCCCAGGACATGCTGGACCGGCTCGAGATCATGGCGCCCACCTGCCGGCACGAGGGCCAGTACATGCACCCTGGGCCGAAGCACATCGCCCATGCGACCGGAGACCTCGGCGAGGAGGCCTGGTGGAGCCTCAACACCGACGCCCACGTCCGCTCCGGGTTCATCGGTCGCTCGGAGACCATCCCCGTGAACGACGGGGTTATGGAGCTCGGCGAGTTCGGCCGGATCTACTTCGTCGACTTCGACGGAACCCGGCCACGAGACCGCAAGGTCCATTTCACGGTGATGGGCGAGTAGTCCAGGGGGCGCCCTCAAGTCGGGCCGCGTCAACGAATCCGGCGCGCCGCCAGCACGGAAACACCCGCCAGCAACCCGAGTCCGAGCAAGGCAGCGAGGATCCAGGCACTGGAGCCCGATGGGCTGGACTCGGGCGCCGGCGTCGCCGCGACCTGCGTCGCCAGCGAGGCGTTCGGGGTGACGGCGGCGAGTGCCGCGGGCGTCTTGGTCGGTGGCGCGATGGGCCGCAAGCCCACTTCGAGCTCCGCGCGAGGGTCCCCGAGCGCGGCGGGGGCGGCCGTGGCAGCGGGCGCCGGCGCGGTCGCCGGGGCCGCCGGAGCGGTTGCGGGTTCGGCCGCGACGGGCTGGATCGAGACCCAGCGACCCTCCCACGCCATCTTGATCGGGGCGTAGTGCCAGGGCGTGAAGAACCCCTCCAGCTGTTTCGGAGTCAGCCGTGTATCGGGCTTCATGTCATATCCGAACGTCCGATCCTGCAGACCCCAGAGCGGCCCGGTCACGCGCACGCTCGTGACGGTGAACCGCGACGTGACCGCCGGATCCGCCGTGGCGGTGAAACCGGTGATGATCCAGGCGTGGTTGCCATGCTCGACCGTGATCGCGACGGGCAGGTTCGTCCGCCGCAGATTGGTGACGGCGGCGACGAGGGCGGCGTCGAAGCTTCGACTCTCGTAGAGCGCGTACCGGGGGTCCACGAACTTCTTGAGGCCGGCGGTCCAGCCCGCGGCATCGACGCCGTCCTTCAGCGGCAGGTCGTAGCGGTCGTGCGCCCGCATGTAGTCGAAGTAGGCCTGCTGGCCGGACTTCGAGTGATCGTCCTGACCGGTCACGATGTTCCGAATGATCTGGACATCGGCGGCCGTGCACCAAAGCCAGGTCCGCTGCGTGGAGAAGACCCCCGTGCGGTAGAGGTCGATCCCGCCGTTCCACGGGGCGAGCGACGTGGCGGCGGCCGTGACAGGAGGCGCGTCCAACTGCGATCCCGTGAGCCCCGCGACGAGGGCGAGCGCGAGCGCGAGGACGAACCTCAGGCGCGAGCCACGATTTCCGACACTGCCAGCCACGTCCCCAATCGTCCTCCCGATCGTCAATCGGGGCACTGGCGCGTCCGGGCACACAGGACGCCGGCCGAGCTGATCTCCGGGCGACCCGGATCAGGCCAGGTCGAAGCGATCGAGGTTCATGACCTTGGTCCAGGCCGCCACGAAGTCACGGACGAACTTGCCGCTCGAGTCGGCGCTCGCGTAGACCTCCGAATACGCCCGGAGCACGGCATTCGATCCGAACACGAGGTCGGCGCGAGTGCCCGTCCATCGGAGGTCGCCCGTCCCACGGTCACGACCCTCGAACACCTTGCGGGCCTTTGACTTCGCCTTCCACTCCGTGCCCATATCCAGGAGGTTCACGAAGAAGTCGTTGGTGAGCGTCCCGGGGCGATCCGTGAAGACGCCGTGCGACGTCCGACCGGTGTTTGCGCCGAGGACGCGCAAGCCACCGACGAGCACCGTCATCTCGGGTGCGGTCAGCGCCAGGAGGGCCGCCCGCTCGACGAGCAGCACCTCCGCCGGCGAGGCCTGACCTGCCGCCACGTAGTTGCGGAACCCATCGGCCCGCGGTTCGAGCACGGCGAACGAGTCCGCGTCGGTCTGTTCCGGCGAGGCATCCGTGCGGCCAGGCGCGAAGGGAACCTTCACGTCGTGACCGGCAGCCTTCGCCGCCTGCTCGACGGCAGCGCATCCGCCCAGGACGATCAGGTCGGCGAGCGAGACCCGCTTCCGGCCCTTCTGCGACGCGTTGAACTCCGACTGGATCCCCTCGAGGGTCTTCAATACCTTCGCCAGCTCCGACGGGCTGTTCACCGCCCAGTCCTTCTGCGGTGTCAGCCGGATGCGGGCGCCGTTGGCCCCGCCGCGACGGTCCGTGCCACGGAACGACGCCGCCGATGCCCAGGCGGTCGAGACCAGTTGGGCGACGGACAGCCCCGATCCAAGGATCCTGCCCTTCAGGTCGGCGATCTTCCGGTCGCCGATCGGCTCATGGTCCAGGGCCGGCACGGGATCCTGCCAGATCAGTGGCTCGCTCGGCACGAGCGGGCCGAGGTACCGCGAGCGCGGCCCCATGTCGCGGTGCGTCAACTTGAACCACGCCCGGGCGAACGCGTCGGCGAGCTCGTCGGGGTGCTCGTGGAAGCGCCGCGAGATCTTCTCGTAGGCCGGGTCGAAGCGGAGCGACAGGTCGGTCGTCAGCATCGTCGGCGCCTGGCGCTTTGCGGGGTCGTGGGCATCCGGAACCGTGTCGGCGCCGGCGCCGCCCGCGGGGATCCACTGATGCGCGCCGGCCGGGCTCCTGGTCAGCTCCCACTCGTAGCCGAACAGGTTCTGGAAGAAGTTGTTGCTCCACTTCGTCGGCGTCGTGGTCCAGGTGACCTCGAGGCCGCTGGTGATGGCGTCGCCGTCCACCCCGCTGCCGAAGCTGCTCTTCCAGCCGAGGCCCTGGGCCTCGATCGGCGCCGCCTCGGGTTCGGGACCGACGTTGGTCGCGGGGCCGGCACCGTGGGTCTTGCCGAACGTGTGCCCACCGGCGATGAGCGCCACGGTCTCCTCGTCGTTCATCGCCATGCGCGCGAACGTCTCGCGGATGTCGTGCGCGGCGGCCACGGGATCGGGGTTGCCGTTGGGGCCTTCCGGGTTGACGTAGATGAGGCCCATCTGGACGGCCGCCAGCGGGTTGGCAAGGTCCCGGTCGCCGCTGTAGCGGTTGTCCGCGAGCCACGCTGCCTCGGGGCCCCAGTCGGTGTCGTCGGGCTCCCACACGTCCTCGCGGCCACCGCCGAAGCCGAATGTCTTGAAGCCCATCGACTCAAGGGCGCAGTTCCCGGCGAAGATCATCAGGTCGGCCCACGAGATCCGGCGGCCGTACTTCTGCTTGACGGGCCAGAGCAACCGGCGCGCCTTGTCCAGGTTGGCGTTGTCCGGCCAGCTGTTGAGCGGCGCGAACCGCTGCAGGCCGCGCCCCCCGCCGCCTCGTCCGTCGCTGATCCGGTAGGTGCCCGCACTGTGCCAGGCCATCCGGATGAGGAGCGGACCGTAGTGGCCGAAGTCGGCCGGCCACCAGTCCTGCGACGTGGTCATGACCTCGAGGATGTCCCTCTTCAGGGCATCGAGGTCGAGCTTCCGGAACTCGTCCGCGTACCGGAAACCGCTACCCATCGGATCGGAGAGGGGCGAGTTATGGTGAAGGCTCGCGAGGTTCAGCTGGTTGGGCCACCAGTCACGGTTTGACCTGGCAGAGGTTCGATCCATGAGTTCCTTCCGATCGTGGCGGGGGCGCGATTTGGGTGCGCCTTCATGGTAGACCGTCCTCTCGAGCATGCCCCGCGACCCGGCGGACCGACCCCTGATTTCCAAAAAGTCTCCAAATTGACATCGCGTTCACATCGCCATGCCCCCGATCAGGTCTCATCGTTACAGGTGCCGGCCGGGGCTGACCGATCCCGGCGGCGAATTGAATGGAGCGCACCGATGGCGCAAGTCGCGAACCTCGCTTCGGGTTTCACCTCAGCTACCCATTCCCCGGACGACCAGAGCGTGGTCCGCGACCTCGAAGCACGCCGCCCGGGCGCTCGACTCGCTGTTGAGCCGGGACGACGAGCATCCGGCCCGCTGGTCGTCGCCGGCGTTCGTTAGCGAGGTTGCCCGGAGCCGGAGCCGTCTTTCGATGATCCTCACGATGGACGAGCTCGTGACCGCGCGACGCCGGATCCTCCCGGGCGAGCCGATCACCACGAGCGCGTCCGACCTCGCGGCTGGGCGCCTCTCCCGCGACCCAGTGGCCGTCGCGTTTGCGCTCCGGGCGCTCGAGCTCGAGCGGCAGGTCCGGCTGGCGCCGTGGGTTGACCTGCTCCGCCACCGGGAGGTCCGTTCGATCGAGTCGAACGCCTCGCTCGGCGTGGAGATCTGGTTCGGGTAAGGGCGGCCCCGGTCACTGGGCACCCTTCGGGCATTGCCGTTCGAGCGAACGATTCCCCGCACGATGCCAACAGGCCGGCCGCGAAGGACCTGGCCGCCGCCCGCCGTCGCGCCCGGGGCGCGATGATAGCGAGCATGGAAGCGTCCCCACCCGAGACCCGGGCGAGCACCCAGACCCAGACGCTGACGTTTCTGTTGGCAGCCGTCGCGGCGGCGGAGGGACATCCCAGCTCAGACGCTGAGGGGTGGTACCAGCGCGCCTTCAACCGGGCGGGTGAGCTGGACACGCGGATAGCCCGTCTCCGGGCCGCGACCAGGCTGGCCCGGCTGCGCCAGGACGCCGGGGATGCTGCGGCAGCCAACGATCTCCTTCGACCCGCGTACGAGTGGTTCACGGAAGGCTTCGATACGGTCGACCTGCGGGCGGCTCGAGAGCTCCTGTCGGCCCTCGGCGCCGGCTGACGCGCGCAGGGCTTTCCGAGGCCGATCGCGGGAGGCCGCCGATCATGGCGCGGCCGGGAAGTGCGGGTGTCGGCCCAATCCGGCACCCTGCGACGGTTCCGCTATCCTCCGGACGTCCAACGTCGATCGCAGACCGGGCGCGTGGGCGCCTCGGTCCTCGCAGGCGACGTGGTCCCACGGCGACGGCGCGGCTGGTGCGCGGCAGATTGGTCCCGCCCGCGAGCGCCGACGAAAGGACGTTGATGAGCAGCTTCTTCACGGCACTCGGCCGCTTCTCGGTGCGCTTCCGGTTCCTGATCGTGCTCGCCTGGATCGTGGTGACGTTCCTCGGTGTCCGCTACCTGCCGGCGCTCGCGGACGTCGCCAAGGACACCACGAGCGGCTTCCTCCCCTCCTCGGCACCGAGCATGCAGGCGGCCGCACTGGCCGCGCCGTTCCAGAACGGGAGCCTCGCCGCGGCGACGTTGATCGCGGCCCGCGACGGGGGGCTGACCTCGGCCGATAACGCCGCCATCGACGCGATCGAGGCCAGGGTCCGTGCCCTCGACAAGATCAAGCTGGTCGTCGACCTCGGCGTCTCCGGGGATGGTGCCGCACGGCAGGCGATCGTCCAGGCCGACGTCGTGGCCTTCAGCGCCGGGCCCGAGGCCAAGGGCGTCGTCGAGGCCATTCGGTCGACCTTCGCCGGCGCCGGCACGCCGGCCGGCCTGCAGGTCCACCTCACCGGCCAGCTCGCCGCCCAGATCGATGCCGTCGCCGCGTCTGGCACGTCGCAGAACCAGACGCAGGAGCTCTCGCTCCTGTTCATCCTTGTCCTGCTGCTGCTCGCCTTCCGGGCGGTGCTGGCACCGATCGTGACCCTCATCCCGGCCGGATTCGTCCTCGCCCTGTCGGGGCCGGTCATCGCCGAGTCAACGAAGATCGGAGTACCCGTCTCGTCGATCACCCAGCTCCTGCTGGTCGTGCTCATCCTCGGCGCCGGCACGGACTACGGGGTCTTCCTGGTGTTCCGCGTCCGCGAGGAGCTCCGTCGCGGCCTGACGCCGCACGAGGCCGTGATCCGGTCGGTCAGTCGCGTCGGCGAGTCGATCACCTTCTCGGCCTTCACGGTGATCGCCGCCCTCGTCAGCCTCGTGCTCGCCGAGTTCGCGTTCTACCAGAGCCTGGGGCCGGCCCTTGCGATCGGGATCGCCCTGATGCTGCTTGCCGGCCTGACCCTGCTCCCCGCGCTCCTGGCGATCTTCGGTCGGGCGGTCTTCTGGCCGACGGGCGCCAAGGCAAGGAGCGAGCACCACCACGGGCTGTGGGACCGGATCGGCGTCGTCGCGACACGTCGGCCAGGCGCCACTCTCGTCGGCGGCGTGATCCTGTTCGCGGCCCTGGGGGCGACGCTCCTCACGACCGGCGTCGCCGGATTCGCGGACATCAGCAGCGCCAACAAGGGCACGGATTCGGGCGCCGGTTCGGACCTCATCGCTGCCCACTTCCCGTCGTCGCAGTCGAACCGGAGCGCGATCCTCCTTCACTTCCCGAACTCCGTCTGGGACGACCCGACGGTCCTCGATGGAGCCCAGGCCGGCCTGAACGGGTTGCCCGAGTTCAGCGGGACCGTCGGGCCGCTCAACCCGCTGGGAATTCCGCTGACGACGGACCAGCTCACCCAGCTCCATGCGCAGCTCGGACCGGCCCAGCAGCTCCCGCCGGTCCAATCGGCCGCCGTCGTCCCGGCGCAGCTGTATGACGCCTACCGGGCAACCGGCCAGCTGATCAGCGCCGATGGCAAGACCATCCAGTTCTCGGTCGTCTTCGCCGACGGCGATGCGTCCAAGCCGGCGACGCTCGATGCGGTCCCGGCAATGCGGGCGGACGTGACCCGAGTCGCATCATCCGTCGGCGCAACGGCCTCCGGCGTCTACGGCCAGGTGGCGTTCGCCGCAGACGTCAGCCACATCTCGTCGACGGACCTCCAGCGAATCATCCCGATCGTGGCCATCCTGATCGCGCTGCTCCTGGCGATCGTGCTTCGAAGCCTCGTAGCGCCGCTCTACCTCGTGGCGAGCATCGTCCTCTCGTATCTCGCCGCGCTCGGGTTCGTCGGGATCGTCTTCGTCCACCTCGGGGGCCAGGATGGGATCAATTTCATCCTGCCCTTCCTGATGTTCGTGTTCCTCATGGCCCTCGGGTCCGACTACAACATCCTGATCATGAGCCGGATCCGGGAGGAGGCTCATGAGTTGCCGCTCCGCGACGCCGTCGCCCGGTCGATCGGGCGGACGGGCAGCACCATCACCACGGCCGGAGTCATCCTTGCCGGCACCTTCGCGGTGCTCGCCGTCGCCGGTGGTGACGCGGGCGGGGGCCAGATCCAGCAGATCGGCTACGGCGTCGCGGCCGGGATCCTGCTGGACACCTTCCTCCTGCGTTCCCTCCTCGTCCCGTCGCTGGTCGTGCTTCTCGGCCGCTGGAACTGGTGGCCGTCGCACCTCGCGATGACGCCGGACGGGGCGCCGGGGAGGGATGACGCCGCCTGACGCCCTGAGCGAGGCGCGCGGGACGGCCGATCCCGCGCACGACGGCCAGGATCGCCGCTGAGATCCACGGCCGCGACTTGGGGCCGTTCGGCATTCGGCCCGGCACCCAATGGCTGGTGCGCTCGGCGCCCGGTCAAGTCAGGCTCAGTCACAACGGACCTCGTCGTCGACGCCGGCTGTCGACGCGCCCCTCTGCTCGACGGCCTCGACAGGTGTCGTTTCGGACGACCCTTACTGGAGGCATGTCATGGCCCGCCGCAGGATCCTCATCATGGGCGCCGCCGGGCGCGACTTCCACGACTTCAACGTCGCCTACCGGGACGATCCGGCCGTCGAGGTCGTCGCCTTCACCGCGACGCAGATCCCGGGAATCGCGGATCGGCGCTACCCGGTGGAGCTCGCCGGTGCCCTGTATCCGGCCGGCATCCCGATCCTCGCCGAGAAGGAGCTCGAGCGGATCATCCGCGACGAGCAGATCGAGACCGTGGTCTTCGCCTACAGCGACGTCAGCCACGAAACGGTGATGCATGTCGCCTCGCGGGCGCTGGCAGCGGGCGCCGACTTCACCCTTCTCGGCCCGAACCGGACCATGATCCCGAGCCGCCGTCCGGTCGTGGCCGTGGGCGCGACGCGCACCGGGTCCGGCAAGAGCCAGACCACCCGCTACATCGCGGCCCTCCTGGCGGACCGCGGCGTGACGCCCGTGGTCATCCGCCATCCGATGCCGTACGGCGACCTTGCCGCCCAGGCGGTCCAGCGCTACTCGACCTACGAGGACCTCGACCGGTACGAGACGACGATCGAGGAGCGGGAGGAGTACGAGCCCCACCTCGACGCCGGTCACGTCGTCTATGCGGGCGTCGACTACGAGGCGATCCTCCACGAAGCGGAGATCGAGGCAGACGTCATCCTCTGGGACGGCGGGAACAACGATTTCCCGTTCTACCGGCCCGACCTGTACATCGTCGTGGCCGACCCGCTGCGCGCCGGCGACGAGCGCCGCTATCACCCGGGCGAGACGAACATCCGGATGGCCGACGTGGTCCTGATCAACAAGATCGATTCGGCCGAGCCGGCGATGGTCGAGGCGGTCCGGGCATCGATCCAGGAGCTGAATCCGCACGCTGAGGTCCTGACGGCCCGCTCGGACCTCGAGCTCGTTGGTCCGCCAATTGCGGGACGGCGCGTCGTGGTCGTCGAGGACGGTCCGACGCTGACCCACGGCGGGATGACCTTCGGGGCCGGCGTCGTCGCGGCGAGCCGCTTCGGCGCCGAGCTCGTCGACCCGCGGCCCGCGGCGATCGGCTCCATCAAGGCCGTCCTGGATCGATATCCGGCGCTCCAACCGCTCGTCCCGGCGATGGGCTACGGGACGACGCAGATCCAGGAGCTCGCCGAGACACTGAACGCGGTGGACGCCGACCTGGTCCTCTCGGCGACGCCGATCGACCTCACCCGGGTCCTCGTCCTGAACAAGCCCATCACCCGGGTCCGCTACGAGCTCGCGCAGGTGGACGGGACCCCCTTGGCGAAGCTCATCGAGCCGATCCTCGAGCGTGCCGGCGCTCGTACCCTCGTCGGCGCCTGAGACCATGGCCACCCTGCTCGCACCGCGGCCGCCCAAGGCGGCCGCGGCACCCCGTCACCTCAGGACCCTTGATGAGCTCGGGCCGCGCGGCATGCGGTCCGTGCTCGACCTGGCCACCCGGCTCAAGCGCGAACCGGCGGCGTTCCGGAACAGCCTCGCAGGCCGGCGGGTGGGGATGCTGTTCGACAAACCCTCCACGCGCACGCGAGTCAGCTTCGAATCCGCCGCCTGGATGCTCGGCATGCTGCCCATCGTCCTCCGCCCCGACGAGCTCCAGCTCGGTCGCGGCGAGACCATCGCCGACACGGCCCGGGCCCTTTCGCTCTACCTCGACGGGCTGACGGTGCGGACCGTCGCCCAGACGTCGCTCGAGGAGCTCGCCGCGGCGGCCTCGATTCCGGTCATCAACGCCCTGACCCACGAACACCACCCCTGCCAGGCGCTTGCCGACGTCCTGACGGTGGAGGAGGAGTTCGGGCCGCCGGATGGCATCCGGCTCGCGTTCATCGGTGACGGCGACAACGTCTGCAACTCCCTGATCGAGGCCGCCGGCCTCACCGGGCTCGAGCTCCGGGTGGCCACCCCACCGGGCTACGAGCCGTCCGGGGAGATACTCGCGGCAGCCAGGGCGCGCGGAGCCCTCAGTGGCGGCTCGATCGTCCTCACCCACGAGCCGGCCGAGGCCGTGCGCGGCGCCGATGCCGTCTACGCCGATGTCTGGACATCGATGGGCGATGAGGCCGAGCGCGACGCCCGGCGGGCAGCCTTCGCCGGGTTCACCGTCGACGCGAGATTGATGCAACTGGCCGCCCCCCGAGCAGTGTTCCTCCACTGCCTGCCTGCCCATCGCGGCGAAGAGGTCATGGACGATGTGATCGACGGGCCGGCGTCACGCGTCTGGCCGCAGGCCGCCAACCGACTCCACACGGAGACGGCGCTCCTGTACGCGCTCCTGACCGGGGACTTCGACGGCGCCGAGCTCGGATGAGCCGCATCGTCGTCGCCCTCGGCGGCAACGCCCTCATCCGGCGCGGGGAGGAGGGCTCGACGGCCGTCCAACGTCGGAACCTCCTCGGCGCGGCAAGGTCGATCGTGGACCTCGAGCTCCTGGGTCACGAGGTCGTGCTGACCCACGGCAACGGGCCCCAGGTCGGTTTCCTCTCGATCGAGGCGGATGCCGCTCGGGACATCGTCCCACCACCACCCCTCGACGTCCTCGTGGCGGAGTCGCAGGCCCAGATCGGCTACCTCCTCGCCCAGGCGCTCGCCGCCCGGTTCGCGATGGAGGGCCGGCAGCGGCCCATCGCGGTCGTCCTGAGCCAGGTTGTCGTGGATCCCGGCGACCCGGCGTTCGACCAGCCGTCGAAGCCGGTCGGCCCGATGTACGACGAGGCCACGGCCCGACGGATGGGCGACGAACATCGCTGGTCGATCGCACCCGACGGGCCCGGATGGCGGCGCGTGGTCCCGTCGCCACGACCCATCGAGATCGTCGAGGCGCGGAGCATCCGCGCGCTCGTTGACGCCGGTACGCTCGTCGTCACGTCCGGCGGCGGCGGCATCCCGGTCGACAGGACGGCTCCAGGCGTCTTCGTCGGACTCGAGGCCGTCGTCGACAAGGACCTGGCTGCCGTCGTCCTGGCAGAGACCGTCGAGGCCGACGCGCTGCTCATGCTGACCGACGTCGAGGCCGCCCATCGCGACTGGGGCGGCCCGAACCCGACGCCGATCCACCGCCTGACGGTTGCGGGGGCCGCGGCCGGTGTCGCCGACGGTACGTTCGCCCGGGGATCGATGGGACCCAAGGTCGAGGCGGCGGCCGAGTTCGTCCGTCGGACCGGTGGGTTCGCGGCGATCGGTGCCCTGGGCGATGCGGTCGCCATCATGGCCGGCCGGGCCGGGACGTGGGTGGTGGCCGCAGGCCCCCCGGCGCAACGACGCCCCCTCGCGGGCGCCGGCACGGGAGCGCGACGCGACGAATAGCTCGCGGGTCGGATAGCACACGCTCGGCGCTGCGCGCCGGTGGCCGATGCGTATGATGCCGAGCAAGTCCTGGTCTCGTCAGGTGGTCTCCACCACCCCGAGCTGGTCCACCAGGTCGCCGATCGATTCCACGATCAGCGAAGGTCGGTACGGGTGCCCCGCCACGTCAATTCGGTTCGTGGCGCCGGTCAGGACCAGGACCGTGTACATGCCGGCCTCGAGGCCCGACTTCACGTCGATCTCCAGGCGGTCGCCGACGATGGCCGCAGTTTCCGAGTGCGCACCGATGGCGTTGAGCGCGGCCCGGACCATCAGCGGATTGGGCTTGCCGATGAAGTAGGGCTCACGCCCGGTCGCGCGACTGATCATCGCGGCGACGGCTCCGGTTGCCGGCAGTGGCCCCTCAGGGGTGGGCCCAGTCGGATCCGGATTTGTCGCGATGAACCGGGCGCCGTGCGCGATGAGTCGGACGGCTCGCGTGATTCGCTCGAAGCTGTAGGTGCGGGTCTCGCCGAGAACGACGTAGTCCGGTTCCCGGTCGGTCAGCGTGTAACCCGCGTCGTGGAGCGCGGTCGTCAGGCCGCTCTCGCCGAGCACGAACGCCGTCCCGTTCGGCCGCTGATCCTGCAGGAACCGCGCGGTCGCGAGCGCCGACGTCCAGATCGCCCCTTCGGGAACCTCGAGGCCGCTCGCCGACAGCCGCGCGGCAAGGTCGCGCGGCGTGTAGATCGAGTTGTTGGTCGTGACCAGGTACGGAAGCTGCAGGTCGCGGAGACGGGCCAGGAAGCGATCGGCTCCCGGGATGGCGACGCCCTCGTGGACCAGGACGCCGTCCATGTCGACGAGCCACGATCGAACGGCGCTCGGAGTCATTTCGCGCGTCACGACCACCTCACCGCCACCGCATCATCGGGTGATGGCCGGACAGTCCGGCCACCGCGATGGCGATGCGACTATGCACGTATGCGGTCCTCCTGGCCGATCGGGCTGGGATCGCCATCACGTTCCGGCGATCTCGCGCGGTTGTCGAGGGCGGCGGCGGGCAGCGCCTCGCGTGCCAGGCGAACGTGCATCGAGGACGGTCAGGCGGTGATCAGTCGTCCGACCAACCCGCAATCGAGGCGGCGAGGCGATCGGGTTCCCGCAGGATGATCCGACCCTTCTCGGTGCCGATGACCCCTTCGCGGCGCATCGAGGCGAGATTCCGGGCCACGACCTCGCGGACCGTTCCGAGTGCGTCGGCGACATCTTGCTGGGTGACGGTCGCCACGAGCGCGCCGGTCGTCGGATCACGTTGGGCCACATCGACCAGCTGCCGCGCGATTCGTGTTCGCATCGAACCGAACGCGTTGATCGCCGCTGCCGAGTAGAGATCGTGGAGACGTCGTGCCATCTCGTCGAGCGCGGCGGCGCCGACATCCGCGTCACTCGCGACGAGGTCGCCGAGCACCGTGCGATCGAACTCCACGATCCGGCAGTCGGTGACGGCCTGAACAGTGAGTCGCGAAGCCGTCCGGCGCAGTCCCGTGATCGTCCCGATCATCGACCCACGCCGGGCGTACCGGATCGACAGCTGGCGACCGTCATGCGAGCGGAGGAAGGTCCGGGTGATTCCGCTGACGACGATCCCGGTCCCGTCGTCGTAGTTGGGAAAGATCGCCTTTCCCGCGGGCACCGTCCGCAATCGCGCACGACGAACCAGGTGCGTCAGGCGCACAAGGCCAAGGGCCTCGAGGAACGGCCCCCCGACATCCTGAAGGGCCCGCTGCACGTCAACGGGCTCCTCTGCCCGCTCCGCAACGTCAGCCCGTTCCTGGCGGACACCAGCGATGTCCATGGCGCCCAACGGCGACCCCCGCTCTGTGACAACAGTCACGGACCTTCGGAAAGACGCTGATGGCCCGTCCGGACGGTTGTTCGGGAAGGGTAGGTCAGCGACAACTTCCACGCACACCGAACCGGGACGCACCTACGCAGTCCCCACTCGGTGCAACAGGAGACAGCCAACGTGAAGCGCGTTATCACGGCAGTTTTCGCCGCCCTGCTGACATTCAGCGGGGTATATGGCCTGGCGGCCAGCCTCAATCTCACCACGGGTGGCCTCGGGGCTGCGACCTCATCGGTCGCAGCCTGCCAGGCGGGCGCACTTACCGCCGCCTACACCCCGACCTACTCGGCCACGACCCCCGGGTACACGATCGGCACCGTGACGGTCACGGGTCTCGCCTCGACGTGCTACTCGAAGACCTACAAGGTCACTCTCTCGGGCTCGGCCAACGCTTCCCTCGGGGAGGCAACGGGCACGACACCGGCTTCTGGCACGAGCTTCTCGGCCGCGTTCTCGCCGGTCATCGATGCGAGCCTCATCACGGGCATCACCGTCGTCGTCAGCGGCTAGCCGGACGCCCGGACCAGCCCCGACACCATGCGCACGATGTGGCGGCGAGGATTGACTCCCATCCTTGGGGCGATCCTCGCCGCCGGCGTCGCTATGGCAACGGGAGAGGCCGCGTCACTCGCGCTGGGCGCTCGGACGCTCGGGACCGGATCGGCCTCGATTGCTCACTGCACGGCGTCGGCGATCGCGGTCGTCCAGACCGTGCCGAGCACCTCGGTCACGGCGATCGTCGCATCCGGCTTTCCGAGTGCGTGCGGCGGCGCGACGGTTCGGGCGGCGGTCAACAACGGGACGGCCAGCTCGACTGGGTCGGCCACGGTTCCAGTCGGAGGCGGCACGGTGACGGTGACCCTGGGGACGGCCGTCGCCGTCGGGGTGGCGGATCAGGTCGACATCCTCGTGATCGGGCCGTGAAGCGCACCTGGGTCCCGGTCGTCGGGATGATCGCGGTCCTGTGCGTGGGCTCGGCCGGGATCGGAGGTCTTGCGCCCTACGGGTTCGCGTCGAGCGTCCCGGTCTCGGGTGGAAGCCTGACCTCCTACCGATCCTGCACGCTGTCCGCCACGCCGTCTTCCACGACTTCGGTGACCGACGCGACCGTCAAGCAGGCCACGCCGACGACCGCGGCGGGGACCGCCTCGACGATCGTCGTGTCGTCGTCGACCAACGCGAACCAGCGGATCTACGTCCGCTTCGATCTCACGCGCTGCTCGCCGGTGATCCCCGCCACGGCAACGGTGAAATTGGCGACCCTTCGGCTGTTCGCCACGGCCCTCGCGGGGGCCTGCAGGACGATCGACGTGTTCCGCGTCGCGACGACCTGGACCGAAGCCACGCTGACGTGGAACACCCAGCCGTACGGGACCACGATCAACAACCCGGCCACGGGATCGCGAACCGACTCCTTCAACGCGGGCACGCCAACAGGTTGCGAGAACCTGACCGCCAACGCCTATGTCTCCGGTGCCATCGTGACCACCGATGTCGCGGCGTTCGTCGCGGGCAGCACGACGAACGCCGGCTGGATGCTTCGCGACGATGTCGAGGGCTCGTCCACGGCCCGAACCACCACGTTTGCCTCGAAGGAGGCAGCCGTCGTGAACCGCGCTCCGCAGCTGATCGTGAGCTGGACGGCCGTCCCATGACGAGCCTCGGGCACCTCCTGCGCGTCCTGCGCGTCATCGCGGTCATCGCGCTGGTGGCCTTCTGGGCCGTGGCCCTGCGGCCGGCAAATCTTGGCGGGAGCGTCACCCTTCTCCTCGTCCGCGGGACCTCGATGCTGCCGACGTACCAGGACGGAGACCTGCTCCTGATGGAGCCCGCTCCCACCTACCTGCGCGGCGATGCCGTCGCATATCGCGTTCCGGCAGGGGAGATCGGCGCAGGATATCTCGTGATCCACCGCATCGTCGGCGGCACGGCCGACGCTGGATTCGACGTCCAGGGCGATAACAACGCGGCCAACGACCCGTGGCATCCCCGCGGCGGTGACATCGTGGGGAAGGTGCAGTTCGCGCTACCGCTGGTGGGCCGCGTCATGGCGCTCCTTCGCGAACCGGTCATCCTTGCGGCCCTGGCTTCCTCGATCGTCACGGGTTGGATCGTGCTCTCCGGTTCGCGCACGGATCGTCGACACGTGCCCGAGGGTAGGGGGCCCGACCGCCACGACACCGCGCGTGGCGCCGCCGCGCAACCTTGATGGTCCTGGGCCGCGGTCCACGTCCATCAGGCCACGTCCATCACGGCTCGGCGCCGCGACCCAGGCTGCCGATTTCGCGGTCGGGTCAGCTCACCAACGAGGTCCGCCGGCCGTCCTTGCCCGGCGTCGGACGCAGCGGCAGTACCGGTGCCAACCGCACGATCGAGCTGTCGCGCCACATGGCGACGGGAGCCGGCCTCGCGAGCAGGTAGCCCTGGCCGAGCGTCACCCCGAGGCCTGTCACCGTGGCCTGTTCCGCCTCCGTCTCGATGCCCTCGGCGATGACCTGGCAGCCGGCCGATGCAGCAAAGTGGACGAGACCGGCCACGACTGCCTGTCTTCCGACATCGTGCTCGACACCCCGGACGAGCCCGACGTCGATCTTGATGAAGTCCGCGCGGAGCTCAACGAGGTGGTTGAAGTTCGCGACGCCCGCACCCGTGTCGTCCACAGCGAGGCGGATCCTGGGTCCCAGTCGCAGGACCGCATCGCGAAGAGCCCCGTACTCCGTGACCGCCTCGTGCTCGGTGATCTCGAGGACGACGGGCCGCTCGGTGCGTTGCAGGAGACCCTCGAGGACCCCGTCCAGCTCGATCATGGCGGGCGAGACGTTGAGGCTGAGCCAGGCCCGCCGCGGAAGCTCGGCCGCCTGCGCGAGGGACGCCTCGAGCGTTGCGGCCTCGAGCGTCGTTCCGAGCCCGCAATCGAGCGCCTGGGCGAACATCTCGTCGGGCCGTCGTCCGCCGTCGAACCGGGTCAGGGCTTCGAATCCGACGACACCTCTGCTCGCGAGATCCACGATCGGCTGGTAGACCGGGGAGAAGGCCCGTGCGGCGATGACCTCCTCGATCAGCGCGTGGGCCGCGACGCGCCGCGCCTCGCGCTCGCGAGCCGGAGCGGCGAGGGCCGCCAGCCGGTCCTCCTCGGCCTTCCGGGCGGTGATGTCGCGGGCCATCGCATACAGCCTTGACCCATCCGCGGACGGTGTCGAGGCCCACTCCAGCCAGCGGTACGAGCCGTCGCGATGGCGATACCGGTTCTGGAAGTTGAGAACCGTCTGGCCCCGCTCGATCTGCCGCGCGGCCTCGGCACTCGTCGCCTCTCGATCCTCCGGATGGACGAAGTCGACGAATGGCCTGGCGGTCAGCTCGTCGAGTTCGTAGCCGAGCGTGGTCGTCCAGGCCGGGTTCAGGCGGATGAAGTAGCCGCGGTCATCGGCGGTCGCCAGCATATCCAGCGAGACATCGAAGAATCGGTCCCGCTCCTCGCGGACTCGTTCGCGCGCCGCCTCGGACCGCTGGTTCGCGCGGGCGGAGTTGTGGATGATCGCCGCCAGGAAGGCGATCGTGCCGATGACCACGAGCGACGCGCCGTACCGCGCCTCGTAGAGGCCGACCTCCTGGCCCCGGAGCCAGAGGGTGGTCATGAGCGTCGGCGCGACGATCGCGGCGCCGAGAAGTCGCCGGGCGTGCCGCGCCGATACCTCGTTGCCCGTGAACCCGACGAACTCCCCGTCGAGCGACAGCAGGCTGCAGAGGCCGACGCTCGCCAGGATGAAGGCCGTCGCCGTGACTGCCGCCATCTGCGTGTCGTCGGCGAGGAGCGTGGGCGCGGAAGGATGGAAGAGCGCCTCGAGGATGTTGAAGAAGGCCACGGCCACCGCGGCCATCACGAGCGCGACCGAAACGCGCCGCCAGCGGTCGCGTGACTCGAGCGCAATCGCGCCCGCGATGAGGAGGAAGCAGGCGACCGTCATCGGTGCCATCCGGTTCGGCTGGACGGTGCCCACCTGGCCCGGCGCTTCGTGGAAGAGCCACTGGTCGATCCCGAGATCACCAACGATCAGGTACTGGCTGCCGACGATCCCGGCGAGCGCCATCGTCCCGATCAGGAGGATCGTCGCCCAGCGGCTCCCGCGCGCTCGAACCATGAGCCCCGATCCGAGCAGGACGAATCCGATTGCCGTGTTGACCTTCATGGTCACGACGCCGGGCACGATCGACTTGAGCTGGTCGATCCCGAGCCACCAGCCGGTCAGGACCACCGCCCCGATCAGGGTCGTCAGGAACCCGACGGTAACGGGGAACTCGCGCGGCCCGAAGAAGACCCACAGTCCGCGCCGGACCCGCGCGCCAGGTGCCCTTGCCGTAATGGAGGTTGCCACCAGACAACCATCCTGCGCGCCATCGGTCCCGATTGGTATGGCCCGTTGGGTGTAGCTATTTGTAGTACCGCCGCGATCCCAATCTCGGCAGGTCGGCGCCGCCGCCGAGAGAAGCGCCTCGACTCGCGGCCGCGGTGCGAGGCTGTCTCAGGGCGCGATGGTGCGGATCGCGGTCGCCACGAACGCCTGGCGACACCGAGCGATGGACAGCGTCGGTGGGACGACCGCCCCGAAGACCCCGGCGGTCGGTGACACCCGGCAGGTCGTCGCGGCCGGGTCGTCGAAGTGCCCCGTCACCTCGACGTGGGTATTGACGGGCGGGAAGGTCAGGGCATGGGAGGCGTCGATCCGCACCGGGAACGGACCGCCACCGCTCGCTGCCGGGACAACGGATGGGCTGAGCCAGAACGGGGCGAAGCCCAGGGGATCGATGAGCCATGACGGAGTAGCGACCTGGTCTGTCGTGCCGCCACATCCGCCACAGTCGGCGACGTAGCCGCGCACGGACAGGGTCGTCGCGCCGAAGCAGGCGGGCCAGAGCGGCGCGGACATCGCGAGGAGTCCGTCCACGGTCGTCGGTGTCGTCGCAGGGCACGGTCCGGTCGGAGGGGCCACCGGTGTGCCGAGCAGGTCGCCGTCCGCGGCCGTCCATGCCGTCCCGTCATCCGAACGCCACGCCTGCGGTCGCACGTCGCCGGCGTCGGTGGTGCGGGATCCGATCGCCACGAAGGCCGAGGTCCCCGATGCAGCGCTGCCTGCCGCGATCGCGGGCACCCCGCCGCCGAACGTCGCCGGGTCGAGGGTCGTGCGATGCCAGGCGATGCCGTCGGGGCTCGTCCAGGCGATCGGCGTGAGCGTGCTTCGCTCGTAGCCGAGGACGATGACGCCTCCGCTCGACGCCACGATCGCCGACCCACCGGCTCCGGCGAACACGCCGTCGGTCGAGGCGTCGTGACGCCAGCTGACCGGTCCGGCGCCGGGCGTGGCATCGAGGTCGGCGCTGAAGACCTCCAGCGCGCTGTTCGCCCCGTATCGGACGACGACGAGGGTCGAGCCGACCGCGGCCACCAGCAGCGGCCCGTCCTGGCCGAATGGCGATCCCGCGTCCGCGGCCAGATCGCGCCACGTCCGACCGTCCGTCGAGAACGAGGCGGCCGAGGGCTGGCCGTCGGTCGACACCGCGACGAAACCGGAAGGCATCGAGAGAACTTCGTCGTACCCTGCGCCCTCGAGGGCCGCGGCCTCGGTCCAGGCGAGGCCGTCCGGTGAGGACCAGACTGCCGGCGCCGTGCCATCCGGGCGATTCACGTCGCCGGCGATGATGAAGCCCCGGGGGCCGGCGCTCGAGGCCGTCACGCCGGCCGGTGCGTCGGTGCCGCCGGCCCCGGCCGGGAGCGCCTCCCAGCTGACGCCGTCGGCCGAGTGCCAGAGCGTCGCCGCAGCGACAGCTGCCGACTGATCCAGGGTCGCGGCGATCCACCCGGGTGGCCCACCGGTCAGCGTGGTGATGTCGGCCCCGAACGGCGCCGGGTCGAGCCGGACCCAGCCACGGCCGTCGGCCGAGCCCTCGGCCAGCACGGCCGTGCCGGTCGCCTGCTCGGAGCCGAGGAGCGCGAACCCGCTCGGCGTCGGGATGAGCCGATCGACGTACGGATCATCGAACGGCGTGCCGGTGCCCCCGTCGAGGTGGATGCCCGTCAACGAGGACACGGGCGTCGCGGCAGGCTGCGTCGTCGCGGCCGTCGGGGTCGGCAGGGACGGGATCGCATCCGGCGTCGGCGAGACCGATCCGATGCAACCGGCGAGGATCGCCGCCACCGCTGCCAGGGTGACCGCCGAGCCAGGGCGAGTCGATCGTCCACTGCGAAGGTTCATGTCCCTGCTTCCGATCCGGGTCGCACGCACGGCGCGCGGGTCACGCGCCAACCGAGCCACGTGCTGTGCACGGGGTAGCGCGTCCAGAGGCCCGCGTCAAGGCAGGGACGCCAAGTCGAGTGGGAGCTCGGCCCGATCCAGCCGGCGCGCGCGGGCTTCGGCGTCAACTGACGGTCCCCCGGCGACTACACTCTCCCCTCGTTGGGGCCATCCAACTGCGCGGAGTGCCGATGCCCATCGTCGGGCTGATCAAGGGCCTTCATGTCACCTTCGTGCTTGCGGCCATCGCGTCGCTCGGGCGTCGTGACCGCCTGGGCCGGGCACTTCGACCTGACGCGCCCGTGGCTCCTGATCTCATACGGATTGGCGGTATCGGCGTTCGTGTTTGGCGGCGTGATCGACGCACGCTGGCATGGCCGGGTTCTGACCGCCGCCCTCAAGAGCCCGGATGACCGACCGTCGCCCGAGCTCGAGGGGCTTCTTCGGTCGCGACCGCCGGGTTTCTGGATGCTCGCGGTCGTCTCGATTGCGCTGGTCTTCGACATGGTGGTCAAACCGCTGGGCTGAGGGCTCCACCAGCGGTGCGGTTGCCTCGAACCTCACCGTTGAGGCGCCCGGTTCGGTGATTCCTCGCCGAGAGGACGGCGCGCCGTCAGGACATCACCGGTCCGAGGCGAACCTCGCCGTGCACCGCCACGTGGTCCGGACGGAAGATCACGCTGACCCGATGCTGCCCGGCGAAGGTCTCCTCGCTCCCGTATCGCAGGGCCAGGGATCGGGCGTCGAGGAGGGCCTGCGCAGGATCATCGGCCACGCTTGCCCGCCCGCGCAGGAGCACGTAGTCCTCGCCGTCCTCGACGACGAAGCTCAGTCGCGGGTCGCGCCGGAGGTTGGCCAGCCAGCGGCGGCTGGCGCGGGCGTTCATCACGATGCCGTCGTCCGTCACCTCGTACCAGACCACCGCCTGCCAGAGCTCCGAGTCCGGTTCGTGGGTTGCGATCACCGCATACCGAGGGGCGCCCAGGAATCGGAGCACTGCTGGTCCGGCGTTTCGAAGATCCATTGGTACTCCTGCAATCGAGTTTGCAAACGGCCGGCGCGGCGCCCTGTCAGGTCGGCCGCGCCGCCGCGGGCGAGGCCACCGGCGATCCGTCCGTTGGGAGCCGGGCCACGAGGACCGGCGTCCCGTCGATGCCCCCGGCAGATGGCTCGAGACTCACCCCGAACCGGCCGCCACCTGCGAGCGAGATCGTCGCCCAATCGTCGAGGGATCCGGTCCAGGAGGCGAGGCTCCCAGCGAACCACATCTGTCCGACCGGCGTGCGGACTCCGGCCCGCTCCACCCAGCACCGATAGACCGTCCCCGGGGCGCCGGGGGCCAGCGCCGTCGTCATCACGACGAGGTCATGCGTCGACCAGGCCAGCGTGCCCCGAGCGGCACCGCTCGCATCCGCCAGGGCGACCTCGCGGTGCCCGGGCTCGAGGAGCACCCGGTCGAGGACGCCGGCGACCTGTTCGAGCGCCTGCGCGGTGGCGCGCGTGCTGTCGTTGGTCGTTGCCTGGTCACGGAGGATCGTGCCACCGCTCACGAGCACGATGAGGACGGCGACCGAGGCGAGCGCCCGCCTCCAGCCGATCCGGGCCAGGCGAGGCGCACCTGACACCGCGGTCGGGATGGTGGGGTCGCGGAGAGGAACTGCTCCAGGCCCCGGGATGCGCGCGACGGCGGCACGGAGCGAGGCCGGGGGTTCCACCGGCGCCTCGGACACGAGGTCTCGGAGGCGGCCCGGACGCCCGACCGTCGAGCCGACGGCCTCGTCGAGCGCGACCAGTGTGGCTCGCCACGAGGCAAGATCCGCGCGGCACGAGGCGCACGATGCCAGGTGGTCCCGGAGGTCGGCGTGCTCCGGTGCGGTGTCGAGCCTGGCCATGCTGGCCGGCTCAAGCGCGAGGTCCGCCAGACGCTCGTGTGCCTCGGCGTGATCGATGGGCCTCATTCCACCACCAAGTCCGGAATCGCGCCCAACTGCTCCCGGAGGGTCGCCAGGGCACGGCGGGTCCGGGACTTGACCGTCCCGAGCGGCCAGCCCGTCCGCGCGGCGATCTCCGACTGGCTGAGGCCCTCGTCGTAGGCCAGGACCAGGACCTCGCGTTCCTGCTCGGCCAGCGCCGACAGCGCGTTCCGAACCACGGCCCGGGTCCATCTCCGATCCACCTCGCCGGCCGGGTCGAGCTCCTCGACAGCCGACGACACGCCCGACGACCCCTGCGGTCGCTCGCCGGCTTCCCACGCCCGGTGACCGCGCGTGGCCCATGCTTGTTCGACGCGTGGAGGGCGGCGAGACTCGGCGCGGGCCCGATCGAGCGACCGGAACCGCGTAATGCCGATCAGCCACCCCAGGAGCTGGCCCGACCCCGGGTCGAACCGGGCGGCGCGTTGCCAGAGGGCCAGGAACGTCTCCTGCACGACCTCGGCCGCAGTCTCCCGATCGCCAAGGAAGCGGAGCGCGGCGCCGAACAGGGCCGTGCCATGGCGGTCGTACACGACCATCAGCGCCCGCTCGTCACCGGCCGCGATGCGGCCGACGAGGACCGTGTCGTCGAGCGACTCGACGTCGTCGTCGAGGTCCCAACGTGTCATGGCTGGTTTCGCCCATCGAGCACGGAGCGATGGTTATCGAACGCGCGGGCGCTGTCGAGGCCAGACGGAACTTGCGATGAGGCCGCCGGGTTGGGCGTTCTCCATCAGTAGTCGCTGTCGCGGGTCGGCGCGGGCGTCCCGGTCCCGAGCCCGCCGGGGCCGCCGCTCGTGGCCGCGACGAACCAGACCCCGCCGACACCCTGACCGTTGACGTCGCCGGCATTGCTGTCGCCCGAGAAGTAGTAGAGCGGCGAGCCCGCGTAGGTCACCTGCAGGCTGCCGTCACTGCGCGTGAGCGAAGCGATCGCGCCGGTGACCCCGTCGCCCGCTTTGACCGTCTGGCCGGCCTGGAGCGTGAACGGCGGCCAGGTCGTCGCGCAACTCGCCGCGCAGGTGCTCGTCCCGTTGCCGTCCGTGGTGAGCACGTAGAGCGTCCGGCCGCCGTCACCCGTGAGATGGGCGCCGAGCGTCGCGTCCGAGACCTGGTTCAGCATGACCGTCGCCGCCGGGCCGGCTGGGCCCTGGGTCGCGGCCGTACCCGCCGGGCTGCCGTACCCGCCCGAACCCGAAGAGCAGGCGGCGAGCGTCGCCGCGGCGACCATCACGATGGCGACGGCCGCCTTGACGGGCCGACGGCGGGAACGTGTGCGGTCGACGGCAACCCGTCCTTCGATGTCTCGTCCAATCTGGCTCATGACATTGATACGCCGCAAATCGCCTATTGGATCTCGCGCCGCTGTGTGATGCGACTACGCGAACCCAAGAGGCCCCGCCACGATTTGGTTTGCCGTCGCCTGGGTGAGCGCGGTTGAGTAGAATGGCACCCTCCCGAGCGGGAGTAGCTCAGTCGGCAGAGCGTCTGCTTCCCAAGCAGAAGGTCGAGGGTTCGAGACCCTTCTCCCGCTCCACCTTCCCCCTGACCACGGGGTGCGCGGGGATCCGGTCTACCGCCAGGCGCCCGTGTGAGGGCTGCCTCTTTGGTTCGTGACCGGACGGTTGGCGGACCCGCTACGGGCGAGCTACTCGAACGGCGTCTTGAGAATGACCTTGACGCCGCGGATCGTTCCCTGCACGGCATTCCGGACCCGGGTCGCAGCCGCCGCGGCAGCTGCTTCCACGCTGACGCTGGTCTCCTTGGCGATCTCGATGGCGCCTTCGACGGCGCCGACTGCGGCGGTGGTGATATCGGCACCCACGGCAGAGGCTTCGGTGACGGCACTCCGGCTCGTGCGGCTGATCGCTTCGAGCGTCTCGACGCCAGCTTCGGACGATCCGCGGACACCGCCCACGACGGCAGCCTTGGCCACGTAGCCGATCGAACCGGCGGCGACCCCCGCTGCGGTAGCGGTAGCGCTGATCGACTCCGGGGCGGTCTGGGCTCCCAGCCCGATGACATCGCCCGTGCGACCGACCCAGGCCGAGGTCCGGTTTTCGGTCGCCACCTCTGACCGGGCACTGGGCGGGAACGGGTCGCCCGGGATGAAGTCAGACGCGTCCCGCTACTTCGTGTAGCAGGTCCACGTCATGTTGACGTCCACCGGGACCTGCACGACGTTGCTGTCACCTGTCGGCTGAAGGGCTGTGGCGACGACGCTACCCGACCCATCCCCTGCCACCGTAGCCGTGGCGGTTGCCTTGCCGCTGAGTTCGAATGTGTCGTGGCCGACCGCGATCATGAGCGGTCCGAAGCCGCCGGCGAGATCGCCGCCTTCGTACGAAGCCGGGCCGTGGTAGTTCTGGTAGATATGGAAGTCCACGTTGAGATCACCCTCCAGGATGACCGGCAACACGAGGGTCGTCAGATCATTCCTGTCGCCCTTGACCCAGACGGCACAACTGTCCACGAAGGGGCTGGATACGAAGTCCAGTTCTCGAGTGATCCCGCCCGTGACCGAGATGTGGCCACAGAAGACGGCGCCGGATCCGACGCAATCGGTGCTGCCCGAACTCGGGGGTGGAAGCGTGGCGTCCGCCTGAGTGCCGGACGGTGCATCGGACCCGGCGACCGATGGTGCCGCGGAGCCTGAAGCTCCACAGCCACCCAGCACGAGTGCCAGGCCCAGGGCGAACACCAGGGACCAGGATGGCCGCCGGCTTCGGCGCAGATAGAAAGGGTTCACGAGTGCCTCCGCTGCAACGACGCTTGATGCCGAGATGAGCAAGCCGACGTCGAGCGGGTAGCGTTCGGTGCGCCCCTTCGGTGCGCGGACCGCGCGTTCGTCGCCGAGCATGTTCGCACGCGACGAGCGTCGACGCACACGGCCCGTGCACGGCGACTGACGTCGAGGATTCGGTCGCCCGGGCTGCGGGGCCCGGTCCCCCGCCCGTCAAGGGCAAGGGCGAGATGGAGACCTACCTCCTCATCTCGGAGGGCCCGGGGCCTGAGCCAACCGCCGGCGTCAAGCCGTCCGGCTGCGTCGGGCCATCGTCGGCAGCCCCGGCTCAGGCCGCCGAGTCGCCCTCGAGGAAGTGGCGCAGGCTCCCGCGCCAGAGCGCCCGGCCGTGGAACGAGACGTCCGGACTGACGGCCCCCAGCCCGCCATACCAGATGAGCGTCTTGAGGAGCGGCGTCAACTGGGAGCCGTAGAGCTCCATGCACGCCTCGGGCTGCACGCCCGGCCACGAGTAGCACGAGACGACCGTTCGCCGGTTCGCGGTCGGGATGACCGGCGGCAGGCGGTCCCAGGCCGGATCGTCGGGCCCGAACTCCCATTGGTCGAGGTTGCCCTGGGGTATGCCTTCGATGCCCCGCACGACGGGCGGATCGTCATCGAGGAGATAGGGGTCGACCGCGAGATCGCAGACGACCGCGTGGTCGGGCAGCCAGCCGAGCCAGGCATTCGGGAGCAGCGGACGGGACGTGTCGCGGCGGGCCGTGGCATCGACGAGGATGTCGGTCTGGCCGAGGCGGCGACGGAAGTAGGTCTCGTCACCCGACAGGTTCTGGTCGACGACCACGACTTCGACGCCCGGCAGACCCTCGCGCATGATCCGCGCGTTCCGGGCTTCGTCGCCCGCCCGGGCGGCCGATTCGATGGCCTGCTTGCCGACGGCGCCCGCCCCGATGACCGTCACGCTGACCGGCGGTCGGTCGGCGGAGAGCAGCGGCGGCCATCGGCGCTCCAGGGCGTCGAAGGCCGCGGCGAGTCCGTTTCGGCCAACGTCACGCAGGTTCTGGACCAGTCGCTGGCCGTTGTCGGCGGTGATCATGTCCAGGGCGATGGCCTCGATCCCCAGGCGACGGAGCAGCTCGACGCGCTCCGGGCGGGTCACGAAATGGAGCATGGACAGCAGGATCGCGCCGCGGCGGACCAACTCGTACCGCCCTTCGGGCGCTCGCAGCACGACCACGATGTCCTGGCCGTACGCGGTCGCTTCGTCAACGACGTGAACTCGCGGTGATGTCTCCAGGTAGGCCTTGTCGGCGTACCCCATGCCGGCGCCGCTACCGGCCTCGACGAACACATCGACGCCCATGGTGGCGAGGAGTCCGACGAGCGACGGCAGGAAGGCTCGTCGCTCGCCAACCTCGTTGTACATGCGCGGAAACCCGATCGTCAGATGCTGCTCGCTGGCCATGCCGTGCCTCTGTCGTAACTCCTCGATCCCGGAAAGCATCGCACCGCCTCCGCGGGGGCGCTGGACGCCGGCGTTCGTACGTCAAGGGCGGGCCGGCCGGCTGGACCGTGTCGAGGCCAAGTGGCCCTCGACCCTGCCGTGCCGGCGTGCCTATGGTTGAGGTGCGGATGTGGTCGCTGGCCCCGCATCAAGCGCACGAGGAGGTGGCAATGTCGACCCGTACCCGGCTGACCATCGGGTTCCCCCGGATGCATCGCGAGCCGAGCGAACGCCGCGACTTCCTGCCCCCGTTGATCGGCCTGCTGGCCGCCAACGGCGCCGAGGTCCACGTCGAGAGTGGCATCGGCTCCGCGATGGGCTACACGGACCTCGACTACAGCGCGTTGTCGCCGGACGTCGTGGTCTCGGACGAGGACGACTGTTATCGCCAGGACATCGTGGTCGTGCTCCGCGCCCCGGAGGGCAAGTACGACCGCCTGCGCCGCGGCGCGGTTCTCGTCTCGATGCTCCATTTCGCGACCCGCCCGGCTCGCGTCCGCATGCTCCGGGACATGGGCATCGAGGCGATCAGCCTCGACCTGATGCGAAATGACGACGGGCGGCGACTCGTGGAGAACCTTCGCAGCGTGGCGTGGAACGGGATCTCATCGGCATTCGCCGCGCTGGAACGGACCTGGCCGGAGCTCGGCGGCCCGCGTCACTCCACGGTCAAGGTCCTGATCATGGGTGCGGGCCGGGTGGGCCGCCATGCCGTCGAGTTCGCCACCAAGTACGGCGACGACGCCCGCAACGAGTCGTACACGCGGGCGGGACTGCCCGGTGTGGAGGTGGTGACGGCCGGGCGCAACCTGACCGGCGACCCGGAATACCTCAAGGCCCGCCTCTTGATGACGGACCTCCTCGTCGACGCCACCGCTCGACGCGACCCGTCGGTGGCGCTCGTACCGAATCCCTGGCTCGCCCTGCTCCCGACGCACGCCGTGATCTGCGACCTGTCCGTCGATCCGTACCTCCTCGACGTGGAGCCACCGGTCGTCCGCGGCGTCGAGGGGATCCCTCAGGGCAACCTCGACCAATGGGAGTTCGCGCCCCACGATCCAGCCTGGGACGGCCTGCCGGCGGGTGTGCCGACGTCCGAGCGACGGACCGTCGTGTCCTGCTATTCGTGGCCCGGCGTGCGACCGGAGCCCTGCATGCACGTCTACGGCTCGCAGCTCGCTCCCCTGCTGGAGACCCTGGTCACGGCCGGCGGGCTCGACGGCATCGACCCGAGTGGCAAGTTCCACGAACGGGCCCTCTGGCGCGGAAGCCTGCGGGGCTGGTTCGAATCCGGAGAGGCCGAGGTCCACGGGAGCATCCCGGGCTCGGGTGAGGCCAACGGCGAGCCCGAGTCCGTCCAGGTCTGATCGGACTCCGATGGCCGGTCGGCAGATCGTGCCGGACGACGCTCGCGAGCTCCGGCCCGGGAACCGGTCCGGATCAATCGGAAGCGAGCGCCAGCACGTCCCTGCGCGCGAAGACCCCCAGGAATTGCACGCCGCACAGGAAGAGCGCGACGCCCAGCCCGCTGTAGAAGAAGGCGATCATCCAGTCGGGCATCACGTGTGAGAGCCGGAGCGCCATACCCCCGCCCATCATCACGGCCATCACGGCCCAGGACGACGCATTGAAGAAGTGCCAGAAAGGCAGGCGATCCTCGCTGCGCGCGCGGATTCGCCCGGTGTGCTTCCGCACGAGCCGGGAGAAGACGAGAAAGTAGAACGCGACGAAGATCGCGAGCGCGAGCGGGACGAGGACCAGGTTCGAGGGCGCCAGCCCGAGCTCCAGCGGCAGTCCGATGACGGAGACCATCGCCCCGGCTGCGCACCAGACCAAGCCTGCGATAAGCATCAGCTGGTTCTTGGGGATATGAACCGCGCGCACGACTCGGATACTCCTGCTTCGAAGGACGCCGGGTTCGTACCGTCGATCGGCGGCGCGCCCGCGACCTCCCCAGCGTTGAATCTCCGGCCGTTCCGCGCACCTGCTGTTTGGCTCATGGACTCGGGACTCCCGGACGGGAAACGCGGACGCCGTGCCGCCGCCGTCTCGAGCCACGGCGAGGCGAGGGTCCACAAGACGGAGAGGCGGTACCGTTGCATGGATCAGCCAGCTACCATCGGAGCCTGCCCAACATGGAAACCCGACTCGGTGTTCTGCTCTGGAGCCAGGCCACTTCCTGGTCCGATTTCGAGGCGGCGGCCGTCCGGGTGGATGAGCTCGGCTATGACCAGCTGTGGGCCTGGGATCACCTGTACGCGATCTTCGGCGATCCCCTCCAGCCGATCTTCGAGGGCTACACCTCGCTCGCGGCATGGGCGAAGGTCACCCGCCGCGTTCGATTGGGGCTCCTCGTCGGCGCCAACACCTTCCGCAACCCCGGGGTCGTGGCCAAGATGCTGACCACCATCGACCACGTGAGCGGCGGGCGGGCGATCGCGGGCCTCGGCGGGGCCTGGTTCGACCTCGAGCACACGGCGGCGGGGATCGACTTCGGGTCCGGCTTCGGGCAGCGCCTCGACTGGCTCGACGAAGCTACAGCGGCCCTCCGCGCGATGCTCGACGGCGAAGCCGTGACATCCCCGTCCGGCGGCCACTACGCCTTCGACGGGTTCCAGGTGCTGCCCCTCCCGGTCCAGGGGCACCTCCCGATCCTGATCGGCGGCTCCGGCGAGAAGAAGACCCTGCGGACGGTGGCCCGGTATGCAGACCAGTGGAACGCCATGGGCACGGCCGACTTCCTGCAGCACAAGGTCGACGTCCTGCACCGCCACTGCGACGAGGTAAGGCGGGATCCGGCCGAGATCGAGTTCACGGCAGGCTGCAAGCCGATCATCCGGTCGACCGAGGCCGAGGCGCGCCGCGTCTGGGAGGGCCAGATGGCCCACAACCGGACGCCGATGGCGGAGGTCCTCGACGACGACACGTTCTGGGTCGGGACGCCCGACCAGATCGCGGAACGGATGCTGGCGGTGAAGCCGCTTGGGTTCCACCGCTTCCTCGCCGAGATGGCGGCCCCGTTCGACGACGAGACGCTCGAGCGCTGGATCGGCGAGGTCCGGCCGATGGTCGACGCCGCCTCCTGAGACGCGGGGGCGGCAGGCGGGGCCCGCCCGGGCGCGACCGCGGCGTGTCGCTCAGGCCGGGCGGCGCTCGCGCGGCAGGCAGACCTCGAAGCATGTCTCGCCAGGCCGCGACCGGACGTTGATCCGGCCGCCATGGCGGGCGATGACGTTGTGCGAGATGTGGAGTCCGAGTCCGGTGCCGCTGCCGGGCCCCTTGGTCGTGTAGAAGGGTTCGAAGATCCGGTCCCGGATCTCGGGCGGCATGCCCGGCCCGTTGTCGCAGATCTCCACGACGAGGTCGGCGTCACGGGTGAAAGCCCGGATCCGGATCTCGCCGGCTCCTCCCATCGCGTCGATCGCGTTGTCGAGGATGTTCGTCCAGACCTGGTTGAGCTCGCTCCCGAAGGCATCGATCTCCGGCAGGTCCGCCTGATAGTCCCGGACGACGGCAATCCCGTGCTTCAGCTTGGGCCGCAGGATCACCAGGGTGTTGTCGAGGCCGCTTCGGACATCCACGCGCTGGGCCGGCGCCTGGTCCATGAACGAGTACTCCTTGACCGCCTTGACGATCTCGGAGATGCGGTGGGCACCCGTCCCGACCTCTGCGACGAGCGCATGGACGGCGCTGCCGGCCGCGAGCCACGTGACGACGCGCCCGAGCCCATCGCCCGGGAATTGCGCTTCGATCCGCTCAAGGTGGGCGCGATCCCAACCGCCACTGACGAGCGGGGACGCCAGCTCGCCGGCTTCCGCGACACCGCGATCCGAGAGGAACGTCTCGAGCTCCCAGGCGAGATCGCTGGCGTCGAGCGGGTCGAGTGGCGTCGGCTCATCGGCATGCCGGGCCACTTCCGTCGCGAGCTCCGCGATGTATGCGGCGTGCTCCTGGTCGTCGACGACCGTTCCGAGCGCACCCGTCGCCGCGGCCCATCGATCGAGCTCGTCCTTCAGGAGTGACGCGCTGCGCTGGACGGCCGCGGCCGGGTTGTTCAGCTCGTGGGCCAGGCCGGCGGACAGCGTCCCCAGCGCGGCCAGCTTCTCACGCTCCCGCAGCATCGCCTCCGTGCTGCGGAGGCGGCCCATCACAGTCCGGAGCATCGACAGGGTCGCCGACGGCCGCGTCCGGAGCAGCTCGAGGATCTCGTCCCGGGGAATGCGCATGACCCGCGTCGGCGATACGGCCCGGACCGAGGCCATCCGCGGCTGGGCCTCGAAGATCGCCATCTCACCGACGATCTCGCCCGGTCCCAGGACCGCGATCGGGACCTCGGTCGTGCGCGATTTCTTCACGACCTGCAGCTCGCCCGACAGGATCACGAAGAGCGCGTCACCGGGCTCGCCTTCTTCGGCCAGGATCGCGCCCGCGGCCAGCTCGACGGGCTCGCCGCCCCCGGCGACGGACCCGAGATCCTCCTCGGAGAGCTCGGCGAAGAGCGGCACGCGGCGCAGCAGCGCAAGGTCGGCCTCGTCGGCGCCACCCGCGGTCAGGGACACGTCACTGATCCGCGATGACCTGGTGGACGAAGCGGACGGCCATGGCCCCTTCGCCGACGGACGAGGCAATTCGCTTGACGGAAGTAGCCCGGACATCGCCGGCGCAGAGGATGCCCGGGACGTTCGTCTCGAGCAGGAACGGCTGGCGTGCGAGCTTCCAGCCGGCGGGCTTCTGGCCCGCCGGTGCGAGGTCGACGCCCGTAAGCAGGAACCCGGCCTCGTCGCGTTCGACCAGATCGCCGAGCCAGTCGGTCCGCGGAGCCTGGCCGATGAAGACGAACATCGCGGCGAGCGGCAGGGTCTCCGGCGTTCCGACCGCCTTGTCCAGCACGTCGACGGATTCGAGCACATCGGCGCCATGGACGGCCGTGACGCTGGTGTGGACCCGGACCGTGATGTTCGGGGTCGCGGCGATCTGATCGACGAGGTAGGCCGACATCCCGGCAGCAAGGGAATCTCCGCGCACGAGGACGGTCACGTGCTCCGCGAATCGGGCGAGGTAGACGGCCGCCTGACCGGCGGAATTGCCACCTCCCTGGACGGCGACCCGTTCCCCGCGATAGAACGTCGCCTCGGTGGTCGCGCCGCCGTAGAAGATCCCGGACCCCGTGAGCCGGTCGGCGTCCGGAAGCGTCAGCTTCCGGTACTCGACCCCCGTCGCGACCAGCAACGCCTGGCAGCTCACCTGGGAGCCGTCCGCGAGCCCGACCACCTTGTAGCGATCGTCGAGGCTCACGCTCACGACCTCTTGCGGCGTCAGGATCTCGGCCCCGAGCCGGCTGGCCTGGACGACGGCCCGCCGAGCGAGGTCCGCGCCGGAGAGCCCCGCCGGGAAGCCGAGGTAGTTCTCGATCCGGGACGTCGTCCCGGCCTGCCCGCCCGGCGCCTCCCGCTCGACCATCAGCGTCTTGAGCCCCTCGGATGCGCCGTACACCGCCGCGGCGAGACCCGAGGGCCCGCCGCCCACGATGACGAGGTCGTACTGGGGCAGCGCCGCGTGCGTCCGGAGGCCGATGCGTCCGGCGATATCCGCGTTCGAGGGAGCCACCAGGTGCGTTCCGTCGGCGAACACGACGAGCGCCAGCCGGGCCGCGTCCACACCGGCACTGGCGGCCAGCTGGGCCGCCTCCGGGTCGGTCTCGGCGTCGAGCCAGCGATACGGGATCTGGTTCCGGGCGAGATAGTCCTTGATCTCGTGCGCTCGCGGCGACCAGCGGTGGCTGATGATCCGGATGCCCTCGTACGGCGGCTGGAAATTCGCCTGCCAATCGCCGAGCACATCCTCGAGGACCGGGAAGAGCTTCTCCTCGGGCGGGTCCCACGGCTTGAGGATGTAGTGATCGAGCTGAACGGTGTTGATCGCGGTGATCGCCACCTCGGTGTCCGCGTAGGCGGTGAGCAGGATCCGCTTGGCGTCCGGGTAGATCTCACGCGCCGCGGTCAGGAACTCGACGCCGCTCATCTCCGGCATGCGCTGGTCGGAGAGGAAGAGGGCAACGGCCGATCCGCGCAGCTTGAGGCGCCGGACGACGTCCAGTGCGGTCGCACCGCTGTCAGCGGCTACGATCCGGTAGGCCGATCCAAATCGGTTCCGCAGGTCGCGCTCGACGGCCCGCAGGACCTGTGGATCGTCGTCGATGGCGACGATGACCGGGTTCTCCACCATTTCCTCCTGATTCGCGACGCCCGGGCTCGGGGCGCGTCGCGCGGTCTGCCGCCAGCGCCGCTGCTGGGAACTTCCACAGACGCGGTCCGCCTTGACGGCGAGGAAGTCTCCGGTACATCAAGTCTAGCGACAACGGACCACGACCCGAGAGGTCAGCAGACCTCGACGCTGAAGTCGCGGCCCTCCCAGCGTTCCGCGTTGGGCCACCAGATGGTGAACCGGACCGACTGGCCCGGGACGAGCGCGGCCGAACCGGGCACATCGGCGATCCAAACGCCCAGGCCCGTGTCCAGGGCGTCGAGGTCGGCCCAGCGCGCACCATCGTCAACCGAATAGCGCACGCGGCCGGCGGCAAGGAGCTCGATGCGCAGGATGCGCCCGGCCGACATCGCCGGCCGGGCTGCGGCGAATCGCCATGTTGCCCGGGTCGGGACCGGTGCGCGCCCGGCGTAGCGCCGCCAGGCAACCTCGGGCCGGTCGACCGCGTGCCCGAGGGCCATCGAGCGCACGAGCTTGATGTACTCCGCGTGAGCCCACGCGAGCGGCATCGCCGAGCCGCTCGGGCGCCCGGGGGCGAGGCCACGCTCCGGGATTGCCTCCGCGTCCCAGACCTGCTCCGGCAGCATGCCACCACGCGATGCCATACGCCGCATCGCCTCGAGGTACGGGCGCGCGTCTCGACCTGCGGCCACCTCGTAATGGCCCCGCTCTCCGACGAGGAGCGGCCAGCCGCGTCCGATGCCCGTCCCGTCGAAGCCGGCTCCGTCGGCGTGCTCGCCGTAGCCGTCACCGTTGTAGCGATGCCAGACCGGCCCGCTCGGCGTCTCCGTGCGAAGCACCGCGTCGGCGACGGTGAGGCTCGCCACGATCCGCGGATCGTCCGGCAGCCGGAGGCCGAACCGGACGAGGGCCAGGAAGTCGGTCCCGACCATCTCGTCCGCCGGCACGGAACCGTGATCTGGCGGCCGGTTGCGGACCGGAACCGCGGTCGACACCGGGGCCCCCGCGAGCACGTCCGGCGAGGCGATGCGGACGTAGTGACCATCGACGCCGTTGGCCCGAGCCAGCCGGGTTCCACGGGCGTACGTCCAATCCTCGATCGATGCGTTCCAGTCGTCGGCGAGCTCGCGACAGTAGGCCGAAGACGGTTCGGGCAGGTGCTCGGCGGCCACGACCAGCGCCGCGATCACCGGCGCGAGCGACGATGGTGTCAGGCCCGCGTTCTCCTCCCAGCGGTCCTGGGCCGTCGATGGACCCGTCCTGGCGAGGAAGCCGGCCGCCCGCCGGATCATGCCGTCGAGGACGGAGTCCGACATCAACTCCCGAAAGGCGTCCGCCTGGGCACCGCTCCGGCCGTGCATGTGGGCGGCCCCGGTTCGGACAGCGTCCGCGAGCAGCAACGGGTAGGCCGCCTCGTCCAGCTGGACGCCCTTCCAGTACGGCACGCCGTCCACCCACTGGTTCTGCGCCCAGTGCCCGTCCGCCTCCTGCGACGCCGCGAGGTAGGCCAGGGTCCGGCGGGCCGACGCGGTGGCGCCGAGGGCCACGAACGCACCGGCCGACTCGACGAGGTCGCGCGACCAGACGAGGTGGTAGCCGCCGAGGTCGTTTCGGGTGTTGCCCCACGGGATCGACAGGCTCGCCACGGTCGCCCCGGGTTCGGTCCGATCCTGGACTGCCCGGAGGACCGATGCCGAAGTGCTGTAGAGATCCCTCTGGGCGCCGGTCAGGGCCGAGGGCGGCGGAACGACGGTCCGGGCGAAGCCCTTCCAGTTGCCGATGTACTCCGTCCATGCCGCGTCGAAGCGGTTGGCCAACGCCGCGCGGGCCTCCAGGCCGGCCTCCTCCGGGCGCGAGCCGAAGGCCAGGGCGAGGGTCACCACGCCGCCTTCCGGGACGATCTCCGACATCGCGGCGACGTTGCCGGCGGCCGCCTCCGTGTACGTCCAGTCCATGCGGCCGTTGGTCGCGAAGTCCTGCCAGCCGTCCGAGGCGCCCACGAAACCGACGCTCTGTCGCTCGGGCGGCGGGTCGGAGGCAAGGGCCAGGGACCATTCCTCGCGCTGGGCGAACAGCATCTGCTGGCCCTTGTACGCACCGGCCCAGGCCCGGCCAGCGATGCCCGCGAACCCGAGGTGCGGGGCGAGGAGCGGGTACAGCCGGAGTCCGGCGGCGGCACGGGACACCGCGTCGCGGCGGTCCTCGAGGCGAGCCTGGATGCGGACGACGTCGGCGTGATCATCCGCGCAGATTCGCAGCGTAAGCCGATAGCTCGCGTGCTCGTGGACTGCGGTGATGGCGGGAATGCCGCCCCGCTCGTGGCGCACGGCGTGCGTCGCGTCGCGTTTGACCTCGCTCCAGAAGCCGGCTCCGTCCGCCACGATGAACCCGAGGTCGCGGATCTGGGGCCGGTCCACGTGCGGCCAGTACACCTCGTTGACGATGCCGTGGCCGATCGTGAACCACACGCGACTCGAGTAGTGAGACGTCCCGACGGCGTCCTTGTCGCTGCTCGACCAGGTCGGTGCGATCCCCGGGCCGCCCGGTGCCTGTCCCCCGTCTGCCCCGCTCACGAGGCCGAGGGCGTGCTCATCGTCGCGCGGTCGCGGCCCGCATCCGGTGCGGGATCATGCCAGCGTTCGCCCGACCCGAGGAGCCTTGCGGCCTCAGCCGGGCCCCAGGTCCCCGGCTCGTAGACGACCGGCGCGGCCGGCCCGTCGAGGACCCCGTCCACAACGCGCCAGGCTGCCTCGACCCAGTCTTCGCGCGCGAACAGCGACTGGTCGCCACGCATCGCGTCCCCGATGAGGCGCTCGTAGGGAGGCTTCGCCGACGGCCGTCGATGGGCCGCGAACAGCTCCACGGGTTCCCCGATCATGGCTTCGCCCGGCTTCTTTGCCCGCGTTCCGAGCGAGATCGACATGTCCGGGGTGAGCCGAAATCGAAGGTAGTCCGCATCGGGCGGCTCCGCCTCGCCGAACGGGCTGCGAGCCGGCTCGCGGAGCTGGACGCGGACCTCGGTCACCGTGACCGGCAGGCACTTGCCGGTCCGAACGTGGAACGGGACGCCCGTCCAGCGCGGCGTATCGACCGTCAGGCGGAGTGCGGCATACGTCGCGGTGGTCGACCCGGGCCCGACGCCCTTGACGTCGAGATAGCCCGCGTACTGGCCGAACACGACGTCGCCGAAACGCAGGGGCCGAATCGCCGCGATGACCCGTGCCTGCTCCGTCCGGATCGAGTCGACGACGGTGGCCGATGGCGGCTCCATCGCCAGCAGGCTGACGACCTCGAGGAGGTGGTTCTGGACGACGTCGCGGATGACGCCGGCTTGGTCGTAGAACCCGCCCCGGTCGGCGACATCGAACGCCTCGGGCATGTTGATCTCGACGCTCTCGATGCTCTCGTGATCCCAGATTCGCTCCAGGAATCCATTGGCGAACCGGAAGTAGAGCAGATTCTCGACGGGCTCCTTGCCGAGGTAGTGATCGATCCGGAAGACAGCCGGCTCGGCGAACACCTCGTGGATCACGGCGTTCAGTGCCCGGGCAGAGTCGCGGTCGTGCCCGAACGGCTTCTCGACGATGACGCGGGCTCCTTTGGCGCAGCCGGACTCGGCGAGGTTCCTGACGACCTCTGCGAATAGCGGCGGGGGAACCGCGAGGTAGTGGAGCGGATGACGCGCGGCGCCGAGCTCGCGGCGGATTGCCCGGAACGTCTCGGGATCGTCATCGGAACCCTTGACGTACCGCAGGTGCGCGACGAGGGATGTCGTGGCCGCGTCGGGCTCGACGCCCGCGGCGCGCAGGCTGTCGCGGGCCCGATCCTGGAGGCTCGCGAGGTCGCCGGATCTCGCCACCCCGATCACCGGAACGTCGAGCCCCTGATCCCGGAAGAGCCCGGCGAGCGCGGGAAAGATCTGCTTGTAGGCGAGGTCACCGGTTGCCCCGAAGAAGACGATCGCGTCCGATTGCGCGCCGCGCTCCGCGGCGGCAGTGCCGGCCTGCGGGTCGTTGGCCATACGCGTGCACCCCCATTTCGCCTGGCCGCGCCGGCCCGGCGCGGCTCCAACGGCGCCGGCCTGGGCTCGCCCGCGTCGCGCCTATCATCGCCGGTGTCGCCGAGCGTCGCTGGCGCCGAGGCGCTGGCGTCCCGCGGGCGGTGACGAAGCGGGCCGTCCGAAGAACACCGGTCGCCCGGCGAGCATCGTCAAGGGCGTGTGCTGGCCGGAGCCCCTTGCCGCACGGCCCGGAGGTCTGTGGGCAGGGGTATCCTCCGAACATGGCGCAGCAGCTGAGCAAGAGCCAATGGGAGACGCTCGTGTACGCCCCGCTCTGGGTCTACACGGCGGTCGCCCGCGCGGACGGAGCCCCGGAGCCGAGCCAGTTCCGGCGGCTCGTGGAGGAGCTCGGGGCGAGCGGTGGCGAGCTCGCAGGCTCGACCGTGGCAAGCACGGCGCTCGAGACGCTCGTCGCCAACCTCGACCCACTGTGGAGCTCGTTCGAGGCCGCCGGGGTTGACCCGCGGCGCGGGTTGACGCGAACGCGCGGCACCATGAGGCGCCTCCCGCCCGACGAGGCTCAGCTGCTGATCCGATGGCTCATCGACCTTGCCGTTCGGATTGGCGGCGCCAGGTACGTGGCGGGTGAAGCTCGCCTTAGCGAACTTGAAGGCCAGGCGATCCGCAACGTGGCGTCCTGGCTGGGCGTCGAGCCGCCCGACCTGACTTCCCTGACCGGCTGATCGCCATCCCGGCCCCTGGTCCGACAAATCCAGGTTCGGGCGACCCCGAGCACACCGTCAGCCGATGCTCGACGCGACTGCCTCGTCGACCGAGTTGAACACTCGACCCCGGAACCGTTCGGCGAGCGATCCGGAGGTCAACTCGTTGCCCAGGCGCCCGAACGGGTGGGCGATGACGAGCGAGACGTGCCGCGCAGCGAGGACGTCGTCGAGCTCGGTCAGGATCTGCATCCCGGTGAAGTCGAGGTCGTCGATCCCCACCGCTTCGACCACGAGGTTCGTGACCGGCTCCGGTGCTTCGTGGATAAGGGCTTCGACGCGCTCGGCGAAGTGCTCCGCATTGGCGTAGAAGAGCGGGGCGTCGAAACGGAACACGGCGACCCCGGGCCTGGTCGTGGCGTCCGGCCGGTGGCGGGTGGAGACCCAGACGCCGTCCGGGCCGGCCAGCCGTCCGAGCACCGCGTCGTGCGGGCGGGCCGCGAGGAACGTCCGCCGAAGCAGCGCCAGCGCGATCGCGAGGTAGATGCCCTCCTCGATCCCGACCCCGGCGACCACGACCATGGTCACGACGGCGATGGCGAACTCAGGCCGGCTGTACCTTGCGACGGCTTCCAGCTCCCGCCACTTGACGAGCTTCGCGCCGACCGCGACGAGAATGGCGCCCAGCGTCACGTCCGGCAGGCGCGCGATGAGCCCGGTCGCCACGAGGAGGACGACCGCGACGAGCAGGCCCGCGACGAGGTTGACGGCCTGCGTCCGACCGCGTGATTCCGCGACCACCCCGGTCCGCGTCGGGCTGGCGTTGACGGCAAAACCGCCGACGAGGCCGCCCAGGACGCTCGCGGCGCCGACGGCCAGGAAGTCGCGTTCGATGAGGACGTCGTAGCCGCCGGACACGGCAAAGCTGCGCGATGTCGCGGCGGTCTGGGCGAGGATCACGAAGAAGATCGGGACCACGACGGGGATCAACGCCCCGATGTCCGCGAGCCCGACCGTCGGGGCCGACAGGCCCGGAAACCCTGCGGGAATGGAGCCGAGTAACGCTACGCCGTGGCCGGGAAGATCGAAGACGGCAACGGCCCCGAGGGACCCGACGACCGCCACGAGCGCCCCCGGAAACCGTCGGCCCAGCCGCGTGCCGAGGACGAGGACCACGAGGACCGCCACCCCGGTGGCGAGGGTCGCGCCGTGCACCCCGCCGAGGTTCCGGACGACGTCGGCCAGCTTCTCGAGCGAGCCGCCACTGGCGCCGGGCAGCCCGAGAAGCACGTGGATCTGCCCGATGACGACGGTGATGCCGACCCCGGAGAGGAACCCGGACATGACCGGCCTGGACAGGAGGTCCGCGAGGAATCCGAGCCGGGCGATGCCGGCCGCCAGGACCCCGACCCCGACGAGCAGCGCGAGGAGCGCCATCCGCGACCCGTAGTCCGGGCCGCTCGCGGCAACGATCGTCCCGACGCCGACCGCCATCATCGGGCCGATCGTCGAGTCGGGCCCCACGGAGAGCTGCCGCGACGTCGAGAACAGGAGGACGCCGAGCGCGCCGGCAAGGAACGCGTACAGCCCGGTCACCGGCGGCATCCCGGCCAGCCGGGCATCCGCCATGCTCTCGGGCACACAGACCGCAGCCAGGGCCAGGCCGGCCAGGACGTCCGCGCCGAGCCACGTCTGCGAGTAGCCCGCGAGACTCGGAAACAGGAGCCTCAGCGGCCGGCCGCGTGCACTCCGCGGGGCCCGACGATCCGGCTCGGGAGGTACGTGCCCAGTGTGTGCCTCAACCACTGCAGCGCCTCTCAGTCGAGCATCACCAGTGGCCCGATTCCCGCGAGCGGGCCGTCCGGCTTCGGGGTCGCCAGCTCCGGCTCTGGCCCGCGGTCCGCCAACCGGGTCGCCATCTCGTCGTCGAGCAGCTCGACGAGCCGCGGCACCGCGGACCTCAGCGCCTCGCCGTAGGCCGCGCCGATCTGCGCTGCGATCGCCTGCTCCCTCTTCTTCTTCGGCGGGGCGAAGCGATAGTGGATCGTCGTGCCCGTCGATGTCGGCTCGAACTCGATCGTATGGGGCAGCTTGATGGGTCCGCTCGGCGTCTCGAGGACCGTCATGTCCGTGACATAGTCGTACGGTCGCCAGTCGAGGATCTCCTCCACGACCGCGTCCTTGCCATGCATGCAGTGGTTGGACGAGCCGGGCCCACGACGCCCGCCCGCGGCGCCCTGGACCTTGACCTCGGTCACCCAGGGTTGCCACAGCATCCGTTGGCCGGGCTTCGTGATGAACTCCCAGGCGACCTGCGGCGGGGCCGATGTCGGCATCGAGACGGTGAGGATCGATTCTTGGGGCGTGACGAAGACGCGTGCCCGGGCCGCCTCGTCCTGCCAGCGCCGGCCGAGGTCGTGAACCCAGCCCGGAACGTCACCGATCCGGTCGTAGGTCTCCGTCCGTGGCGTCATGCCGAGAGCGGCCGGATCGAGGCCCGCGGCGTCGATGCAGGCCTGGCTGATGAACGCGTAGGCCGGGATTCCGAGCTGCTCGACGACCTCGTTCTTGAGGAGTCGGTGGACGACGATGACGTCGGATCCCAGGAGCTCCTGCCGCCCGGCGACCTTCTGGATGATCGCCTCGCCGTGATGCACCACGAATTTGAGATCGAGGTCGGGGATCCGGACGCAGGCGTTGCAGGGGCATGACGTCGCCTGGCGGACATCCCGGCGCCGTCGGCGGAACCCGAAGTAGCAGCGCTCGATGGTGTCGAGGAGCATCGAGCCGTCGATCGTCTCGCCGAGCATGTAGGTGAACGCCGCGTCACCCTCGAGCTTGGCCAGCCGGAAGTTGGGCCGGAGCGCCGAGACGACCGCGCCGACGAGGTCGGCCAGGATGTCCTGTGCGTGGTCGAGCTCGACATCGGCGAGGTAGCCGGTGTACCCGGAGATGTCGGCGATCAGGAAGGTGGCCGGTTCGGGCGTCGAGAGCATCGTTCCTCGGCCTGTGATGGTCCGGCGACCATCGTATACGGGTGCAGGTCGATGCCGGATCTCGAACGTCCGGGCCGGACCTACTGCGACACAAGGCGGCCGATGAGGACCCCTGCGAGGGCGGCCGCGCCCGCGATCGCCATCGTCTGGAGGGCGGTCCGCCAGATGGATTCGTGCCCGATCCGCCCGCGGGCGATCCCGAGCGCGGCCATGAGCGCCCCCGTGACCACGAGCGAGACGGGCCGCGCGGTCTCGATATCGAAGAGGGCGAACGGGACCACCGGAACGCTTGCTGCGAGGAGGTCGGCGGCGAACATCCACAGTGCATGGGTCCAGGCCGAGGCGCTGGAAACACGTGGCACGCCAAGCTCGAACGCAGCCACGTAGTCGAGGAGCGCTTGGGGGTTTCGTTCGAACGCGGCCGAGACGCCGGCGACTTCGTCATCGTCGAAGCCGGCGCCCCGAAGCTGCCGGGCGACGCGCGCCCGCACCCGGGACGGATCGGCGGCGATCTCATTCCGGGCCCGCACCACGAGGCTCGCCGCTCGGCTCCGCTCCGAGTGCACGTCGAGGTAGGTGCCGGCCATCATCGACACGGCGCCGGCGATTGCTCCGCTCGCGCCGGCGAGCAGCACGATCTGGCTGTCCGAGGTGCTCGCGGCGACGCCGAACACAAGCCCGGCCACCGAGACGGCGCCATCCTCCATGCCGAACGCGACATCACCGATCGAGGAAACCAGCGAATCGCGGAGCGGTCCGCCGAGGTCCACGAGCCGATTCACGAGCGATCTGGCTCCATGGTGCGGGGATCACCCAGTCTACGAGGCGGCGGAACGGGCTCGCGAACCGCGGCGGGTCGTCCCCGGCCACTCGCACGCCAACACCCGGTTCGGCTTCCGGGCGACGGGGGCCACGGCCGAGCTACGCTCGTGTACTCTCGATTCTTCTGCCGCACGGAGAACCCTCGGTGGTCTGCACGAGCTGCGGGACCGAAAACCCGCCTGGCAAGCGTTTCTGTGGTGACTGCGGAGCCCCGCTCGCGTCGGGTTGTCCCAATTGCGGGGCGTCGAACCCACCCGGCAAGCGATTTGTGGCGATTGCGGGGCGGCGCTCGACGCGACAACGGCGCCAGGCGCCCCGCTTGCCGGCCCGGTCGGGTCGGTACCCGGACGATCGCCGGCCAACGTGGTGCCGGTGGGATCCCCCGAAAGTGGGTCGGTGGCGGAGCTCCGTCTCGTATCTGTCCTGTTCGCGGATCTCGTCGGCTTCACGACGCTCGCGGAGGGCCGGGACGCGGAGGATACCCGCGAGCTGCTCTCTCGCTACTTCGAGCTTTCCCGGGACGTGATCGGCCGGTACGGCGGGACGGTCGAGAAGTTTATCGGCGACGCCGTGATGGCCGTCTGGGGAGCGCCGATCGCCCACGAGGACGACGCCGAGCGCGCCGTCCGCGCCGCGCTTGATCTTGTCGACGCCGTGAGGTCGCTGGGGCCGGGGATCTCCGCCCGCGCAGGCGTTCTCACGGGCGAGGCTGCGACCACGATCGGAGCGACGAACCAGGGCATGGTCGCCGGCGACATCGTAAACACCGCGAGTCGGCTCCAATCCGTCGCCGCGCCGGGGACGGTCCTCGTCGGCGACGCGACCGAGCGAGCAGCGTCAAGGGCGATCGCGTTCGAGCCCGCCGGGGAGCAGGTGCTGAAGGGCAAGGTTGCTCCGGTTGCGGCCTGGCGCGCCGTCCGCGTCATCGCCCAGATCGGGGGCCGCAATCGGTCTGAGGCGCTTGAGGCGCCCTTCGTGGGCCGTGACGATGAACTGAGGCTGATCAAGGACCTGTTCCACGCCACGACGCGGGAGCGTCGCGCCAGGCTCGTATCGGTCATCGGGCCGGCGGGCATCGGCAAGAGCCGGCTCGCCTGGGAGTTTGCGAAGTATCGGGACGGCCTCGTCGACACCGTGTGGTTCCACGATGGCCGTTCCCCGGCCTACGGTGAAGGCATCAGCTTCTGGGCGCTCGGTGAGATGGTCCGGCGGCGGGCGGGCCTCCTGGAAACCGACGACGAGCCGACGACCCGCGCCAAGGTTGCCGCCAGCCTCGCCGAACATGTCGCGGACGAAGTCGATCGGCGCTGGATCGAGCCGGCGCTCCTCGCGCTGCTTGGCGTGGACGCCGGAGCCGTGGCCGCCGATGAGCTCTTCGCCGCATGGCGAACCTTCTTCGAGCGGATGGCGGAAACGGCGCCCGTCGTGATGGTTTTCGAGGACTTCCACTACGCCGACGGCGGTCTCATCGATTTCGTCGACCATCTGCTCGAGTGGTCGCGATCGTTCCCGATCTACGTCGTGACGCTTGCCCGTCCCGACCTTATCGAACGGCGCCCGGACTGGGGTGCCGGGAAGCGCAGCTTCACCTCGATCTTCCTCGAGCCCTTGGCGCCCGAGACGATGCGAGCCCTCCTCGAGGGCCTGGTTCCCGGCCTCCCTGAAGGCGCCGAGCGGGCAATCGTCGAGCGGGCGGACGGCATCCCGCTGTATGCCGTCGAAACGGTCCGAATGCTCGTCTCGGAGGGTCGCCTCACGCTCGACGAGGGGGTCTATCGCCCGACCGGTGACCTGTCCAGCCTCGCCGTGCCCGAGACATTGACCGCCCTGATTGCATCGCGCCTCGATGCCATGCCAGCCGAGGATCGGGCGCTGGTCGCCGATGCCGCGGTCCTTGGCCAGAGCTTCACCCTGCCCGGCCTCCAGTCGATGGGTGGCCTCGACGGCGACGTCCTGGCCAACCAGCTCCAGTCCCTGGTTCGGCGGGAGATCCTTCGTCTTGAGACGGACCCTCGCAGCCCCGAGCGCGGACAGTACGTCTTCGTGCAGGCCCTGATCCGCGAGGTTGCCTACAACTCCCTGGCCAAGCGCGACCGGAAGGTCCGTCACCTCGCAGCGGCCCGTTTCTTCGAGAGCCTCGATACGGATGAGATCGCTGGCGGCCTGGCGGGCCACTATCTCGCCGCGTACCGCAACAGTGCCGAAGGACCAGAGGCAGACGCGGTGGCAGCCCAGGCTCGGATCGCCCTGACGGCGGCCGCGCAACGGGCGATCGGCCTCGGCTCCTACGACCAGGCGTTCACCTTCCTCGAGCAGGCCCTGACCGTCACCACCGACCCAGCGGAGGCGACGAAGCTGCTCGAGCGCGCCGGCGAGACGGCCGCCCTGGCCGGCCGGTACGAGTCAGCGGAGGAACTGCTTCGGCGCGCGCTCTCGGAGCGGCGTGATTTGGGAGATCGCCCCGCGATCGCGGGCTCGACGGCCATGCTCGGACGCGCCCTCATCAGCGCCTCTCGAACCGTTGACGCCATCGCGCTGCTGGAACCGGCCGTCGTGGAGTTCGACGATCTGATCGCCCAGCCCGAAGGCCTCGCCGTGGCCAGCCAGCTCGCGCGCGCGTACTTCCTGACCGACGCCAACGATCGAGCCATCGAGCTCGCCGATCAATCCTTCGCACGGCAGAGCGTGATGATCTCCGGGCCATCCTCGCCGACACGCTGGTCACCAAGGGGACGGCGCTCGGCTCGATCGGGCGGGCCGTCGAAGGGCTCGGGGTGGTGTTGGCCGGTCGCCAGCTTGCGGAGGCCAACGGGTTCGGCACCATCGTGCTCCGGGCCATTAACAACATTGCGTACCTCGAGGGGTCTCGCGATCCGCGTGCGGCGCTCGCGACCTCTCAGGCTGGGCTGGCAATCGCTCGTCGGCTCGGCCTCCGCGGCGACATCGCAGCAATGGCCCAGAACATTGCCGAGTTCGCTCTCAGAACGGGCGAATGGGAGTCGGAGCTGAACGGTCTTGAGGCGGCCCTCGCCGAGGATTGGGACGCGATCGATCGAATGTGGCTGCTGCTCCCTTCGATCCCACTCAGGGCGTTCCGGGGCGAGGCCGTCGACGAGATCCTGGCCGAGATCGGGCGCCTCGAGACGGAAAGCGACGATACCCAGACGACGGCCAACGTGGCCATGGGCCAGGGCATGGCCGCTCTTGCCCAGGGGAGGTCGAGCGACGCTCGGGCGTCGTTCCTTCGTGCCGAACAGCTGCAGTCGCCGCTGGTCGTGGAAACCCGAACACGCCGAGCGCGACTCGCACTTTGGAACCGCGATCTCGAGGCCGCCGGGGAGGACCTGGCCGTGCTCGATGCCTCCGGTCTCCACGGCCCTGCGATCGACGCGGGCCGTGTCCAGATCCGGGCCGGGATCGCCGCCCTCGAGGGCCGGCCGGCCGACGCGCTCGGCCTGTACCGCGATGCCCTTCGCGCGTGGCGCGACCTCGGTCTTGTCTGGGACGAGGCCCTGGCCGGACTCGACATGGCGCTCCTGCTCGGTTCCACCGACTCCGAGGTCGTGGCGGCTGCCGAGGCGTCGCGCGAGATCTTCACGCGGCTGCAGGCAGCTCCGTTCCTGGCACGCCTCGACGCCGCGATTGCCGGAGGTGACGGAGCGGACCAGGCCAGGCGAACGTTAATGCCGATCGACGCCTCGGCACAGGCGTCGCGATAGCCCGGCCGTTGCGACAGCCGAGATCGACTCCAGGCATGGGCAGCGCCTGTCCCGCCTGATCGGACCTGGCGCGGCGGCGTAACGCTCCGTCGTGCTCCGGTCGAGATGGCCCTGCCGTCATCCTCACCCCCGTACCACCGTCGGGTAGCCGGCGCAGCGACGCGGATGGGAGGCTGGGACGACGCTCGGAGCGGCCTCCCCAGCGGCTGCCCGAGCGCTCGTCGCTCCCGGGCGATTCCTGATCACGGCAGGTAACGAGCTCCTCCATGTCACCCAACCGGCAGCTGATCCGCGTCGCCGGCACGGCCCTGTTCGCGGCAACCCTGTTGCTTTCGGCCATGCCGGCACCGTCGTTCGCCCTGGATCCACCTCGTCCGCTCCCCGGCTACCGACCGACGTTCGTCACGGAGCGTCAACCGGGGCCGTGGGTGGACTGCACGTGGGCGTCAGCCTCGATGCTGCTCGACAAGTGGACGAACGGTTCGCTGATGGTCAGCCGCCAACGTCTCCGCGTGCTCGCCAAGGATCCCACCGGCGGCTCCAGCCTCGCCGACGTGCGTCGCGCGTTCGCGAAGCTCGGCGTGACGCTCAAGTGGTCGCCCCAGGGCGGTGACCGGATCACCTGGGCGAAGCTCATCGATCGGCTGCGACATGGCAGCGGCGCGATCCTGCTCGGCGACTACGGCAAGCTTCCTCGGCACTTTGCACGCTGGGATCCGACGCTCTGGTCCAGGACGGGCCCCCTGGACGATCACGCGATCTATCTCGACGCGTACGACCCGAAGACGGGCCGGATCCTGGTCATGGACCCCCTCGCCCCATCGGGTTGGGGCGGCGAGTGGATCCCCGCCTCGGCACTGAAGCAGTTCGCCTGGCACTCCGGCAGCGCCGTCTGGGCGGCGACGACGCCAGCCGCGGCCGCGGAGCCGTTCGCCGGCGTCCGACTCGGTACGGCAAGCGCGATCGGAGATGCCGTAGGGCTGCACGTGCACTGGCCGATCGACTCGGTGCCGGACGGCTGGACGCCGCCGACGTTCAGTGCCGCGGTCCAGGTCGAGGCGCTGGACCAGCCCGACGACCTTGCGACGGACGTCGCGTCGTTGCCCTCGGACCCATCGTCCCCGCGCCTGTCGTCGACGGTGACCGACGCCGATATGGACGGCCTCGACGCGGTGGCGCCACTTCCGGCCCTGCCCGGCATCTATCGGGTGACCATGACGCTGACGGACAATCGGTTCGGCAATCAGGTGGCGACGGCGGGTCCCTTCAACCTCTACGTTCCCGGATCCAGGGCAGCAGGATTTGGCTTGCCCGGCGAGCAGCAGGCCGGCCCGGGTGAATTCAGGGCCATCTCCTTTGCGGTGGCGAACATCGGGGCCGAGACCTGGGCGGAATCGACGCCTGCCGCGGGCCCTGCGTTCGTGACGCTGGCGCCTCGAAACTCCCGGCTCGTGGGGACCTGGGTCGGACCCGACTCGGTTGACTACGACCGCGCCGTGCCCGTCCTGCCGCCCGATGTCGACCTTGGACCCGTGCCCCTGGAGCCGGGTGGCGCAAAGGTCATCGATGCCGTGGTGCGCGCGCCAACGCTGCCGGGCCTATGGCGCCTGGTCGTTCGGGTCGTCGACGACCGCGAGGGAGGGGCCGCCTTCCTGGGCTCGGCGCCCGCCGTCATCAACTTCACCGTCGGCAGCCCGGGCGGGATGGTCGTCGCCGGCCAGATCCCGGGGACCACCGTGGGCGCGGTGTCTACACCCTGACGTCCGCCGCGGGCACCGTCCCGTCCCCGACCGGCGCAGAGAAGAACGGCCGAGGCGCCCATCCGAACAGCGAGGCGACCGTGTTCGTCGGGAACTGTGCGATCCGGGTGTTGTACCGGAAGACCGTGTCGTTGTAGAGCTCCCGGCGGTCGGCGATGATCCCCTCCAGTCGAGCGATCTCGCGTTGCAGGTCGAGGACGTTCGCCTGCGACTTCAGGTCCGGGTAACGCTCCACAACGGCGAAGAGCTGGCGGATGGCCGAGCTCGTCGCCTCGGACGTTGCCGCCTGCGATGGAATCGCGGCGTCCGCGGAGTAGGCAGCTCGGAGCCTCGTGACCCGGGTCAGGGTCTCCTGTTCGTAGGCCATGATCCCGCGCACGGCCTCGACCAGGTTCGGCAGCTCGTCGTGCCGCTGCTTGAGCACGACGTCGATGTTCGCCCAAGCCTTGGCGACCTGCTGCCCCAGCGTCACGACCGAGTTGTACGTCACGAAGGCCAGGAAGACGACGATGACGATGACCAGGAGGACGGCGAACGAGGCCGCGATCGCGAAGGCACTCACACCGCAAATCCGCCGCCGATGAGCACCGCCAGGGCGATTGCCGAGCCGATCGCGAGGACGGCACCCAGGAGCCCAACGAGGAAGCGGTCCTCACCCCGCGTGATCGCGACCGCGGGGGACCCGGCCGATACGAGCATGGTCCTGTCTGCATCGACTGCGAGGACGAGCTCCTGTGGGCCGATGTCGAACGTTCGCTTGAAGTCCTCGGCCGTGCGCGTATCCGCGATCGCGGCTGGCGTGGCCGAGGAATCGAGCTTCGGCGCGCGAACCGGACGCCCAATGCCGAATCCCGGGATTGCGGCATTCCCCCACGCCTCGCCGGCATTCGACTCGAGCGTCCCGGCGGCCCGCGCGGCCTCGAGATCCGCGGCAATCTCGGGGTCCGCGGTCGCGGCCATTGGTCCGCCTACCGCATCGCCTTCCCCGACGTCCGAGCCGTCGGGGTCCGCGAGCTGGTCGAACGGGAGCGCCGTGGCGACGATGGTGACCGTCTCACCGAGCTCGATCCGCGACTCCTCGTAGTCTCGCCGGGCAGTCGGCATCATCGTCGCAAGCGGATCGCCAAAGAGGGCGGCGGAATCGGCAGGCATGTCCCCGGGGCCGCTCCGATCGAGGCCGTGGTGCACCGTCAGCAGCTTCGCGACGAGCTCTGCCCGGTCCGGGACGCCGGCCTGGATCGCCGGGCCGTCCCGCGGGTTCAGCCCGACCGGCTCGTCTCCCGACAAGCTGCCGGACTCGCGGAACCGCGGGGGAACATCCCAGCTGGCACCTCGCGGAAAGACGCGGATGGCGCCGCTCTCGTCGCGGATACGGAAGCCGACCGCGCGCTCGTCGTCGAGCACGGTCCGGCGGTTGCGACCCTCGCCCTGGTGGACGTGGGCCCGGTAGTAGACGCACGTCCGGCTCTGCAGCGGCGAAACCAGTGTCAGCTCGGCCGGCTCCACGCGACCGCTCACCCGAACCTCGCCAACGGCCAGCGACGCGATGCGGGAAGTGGCCACATCCGCCACGCGACTCGCACGTCGATAGCCGGCGAAGCCGTGGACGAGGAGCGACAACCCACCCGCGATCCCGGCAATCGATCCACCGAAGGCAAGGGCCGAGAGGTCGGACACCACGGCATCGTACGGGACCGGGCGGACGCCGGTCCGGCAATCCGGGCGTGCGACGAGGCCGGTCAGTGCACCCGGGCTTCGAAGCCCGACCAGAACGGCTCCCGCAGCTCGGCCTTCAGGATCTTGCCGGTGCCACCTTTCGGGAGGGCGTCGCGGAAGTGGATGTCGCGCGGCACCTTGTGCGCGGCGAGGCGTTCGCGGCAGAAGGCCCGGAGCTCCTTTGCGGTCGCGGTCGCATCGGGCTTCAGGACCACGACCGCGACCGGGACTTCGCCGCGTCGTTCATCGGGCGCGGCGACGACCGCGTTCTCGAGGACGGCCGGGTGGGCGCCGAGGGCAACCTCGATCTCGACCGACGAGATGTTCTCGCCGGCGCTGATGATGATGTCCTTCGAGCGGTCCTTGATCAGGATGTAGCCGGCCTCGTCGATCGTCGCCATGTCGCCGGTGTGCAGCCAGCCGTCGCGGATCGTGGCCTCGGTCGACTCCGCATCTCGGTAGTAGCCGTCCATCACCGTGTTGCCGCGCACGACGATTTCGCCGATCTGGTCGCCGTCCGGGCGGGCATCGGCGCCATCGGCATCGACGACCCGGATCCTGACGCCAGGGATGGCCCAGCCGGTCATCGACTGCCGCTCCTGGCGTCGCTCCGGCGGCTCGGCATCGGTCAACACAGCCCGGGGCTGGGCGAGGGTGATGATCGGCGACGTCTCGGTCAGGCCGTAGCCCACGATCGCCTGGGTCTCGAGCTCGGACTCGAGGGCCCGCACGAGCGCCGGCGACGCCGGCGAGCCGCCGATGATCAACTGCCGCAGGCTGGACAAGTCGAATCGAGACCGCTCGCGACTGTTCAGGACCGCGTTGAAGATCGTCGGCACCGCCAGGAGGCGGGTCACGCCATGCTTCTCGACAAGCGTCATGAGCGCGGTCGGGTCGAACCGGCGGAGCATCACGTGTCGTCCGCCGACCATGGTCAGGAAGTGGGGCGTGCCCCAGCCGTTGACGTGGAAGAGCGGGACGACGTGGAGGACCACGTCGTCCTCGGTGAAGGCCAGGCCGATCTGGGCGTTCAGGCTGTGCAGGTACAGCTCGCGATGGGTCATCGCGACGCCCTTGGGGAGTCCGGTCGTCCCGCTCGTGTAGAAGAGCTCGGCCAGGGCGTTCTCGTCGATCTCGGGGTGAAGCGGGTCGGTCGACCCCGAGGACAGGAGGGCCTCGTACTCGTGGTCGGCCGGCGCGCCCGGTTCACCATCGAGGACCACGAGCGTCGGGCGCTTCGCGAGCTGCGGCACGATCTCCGTGATCAGCGGCAGGAAGTCGCGATGGAAGAAGACGACCTTCGATTCGGCGTGATCGAGGATGAACCGGATCTCGTGCGGGGCGAGCCGGATGTTGATCGGGTTGAGCACGGCCCCCGCCTCGATCACGCCGTAGTAGGCCTCGAGCAGGTGGTGGGTGTTGAAGGTGATGAACGACACCCGGTCGCCGGCCCGGACGCCGAGCTCCACGAGCGCATTGGCCAGGCGATGCGTACGCGTCGCGAACGTCCGGTAGGTAAACTGCTCGTCGCCATCGATGACGCCGACCTTCTCCCCGAAGAACGCGGCGGCGCGGTCCCGGAACTCGAGGACCGACAGTGGTACGAACATCCGGAACCTCCTGTCCGACGACCGGCAACGCCTGGCTGCCGCGCGACCGCTTCGTTCGAGGCCGCGTCCAGCCGATCATGCGACATCGTCGCGCGGGTCGCGCGCCCGGGCCGCGAATTACGACCCCACCGGCTCCGACGGCTCCGTCGAAGTTCCGGTGGCGTTCCGTAGCGCCCGGGTCAGCAGATCGAAGACCGGGGCGAGCTGGCCGACGAGCTGGCTGTTCTTACGGGGACACCTGGATGGACGGACCTCACCCCTGGCGAAGCGCTGTCCGTACCAACATCGGAGCATGCGATCGGGCCATGGCCCATAGCCCATAAGTCCTATCCGACGCGTCGGCCGGCGTCGCCGGCCTGCCGTCAGCCGGTGTGAGTGCCTCGGTGCCGGGCGAGCACCTCGACGACCGGCCGGAGCGCCTCGACCGCGCCGACCGTGTTCGGCCGCAGCTGCACCTGGACGTGCGAGATCCCGAGCTCGCCATACGAGCGGATCGCCTCGGCGATGACCTCCGGGGAACCGCGGATCTCCATCTTCTCGGGCCTGATGCCGTCGAGCGCCGGCATGGTGCGCACCAGCATCTCCGCCGACCGAGGCAGGCTCGTTGGATCGCGTCCGATCGCGGCACATGCCGCGTCGACGGCGGCCAGGAGCGGCCGCAGCTCGGCGGGCGTTCGCATGCCGGCGTTCCACTCGTCCGCGAGCTCGGCGGTCAGGCGCAGCATCCGCGGACCGGCCGCGCCGACCATCACCGGCAGGCCTCCGGGCCGCGGGCCGCGGGGCTCGAGCCGCGCGCCACGGGCGCGGCTGAAGGCCCCCTCGAGATCCGCCCGGCCGGTCCGGAGCATCGAGGTGATGATCCGGAGCGCTTCCTCGAAGCGATCGAACCGGTGGTCGAAGGAAACGCCGAATGCCTCGAACTCAGGCTCGTTCCAACCCGCGCCGAGGCCGAGGATGACCCGCCCGTCGCTCACCTCGTCGAGGGTTTCCGCCATCTTGGCCAGCACGGCGGGGTTTCGGAGCGGCGCAGCCGTGACATAGGTTCCAAGCCGAACCCGATGCGTCGCGGCGGCCAGGGCGCTGAGCAGCGTCCACGACTCCCAGGCGCCGCTCCACTGCCCCTCTGGATCGCCGAATCCCAGGTGGTCGCTGATCCACACGGCATCGAGGCCGATGGCCTCCGCCGACGAGGCCATGGCGAGGATGTCGCCCCATCGCGGAGTGCGCCCGTCCATCGACCCTTCGACGTACGGGAGGTTGAGGCCGAGGGTGGGCCAGCCGCCGCGGGCCGCGGGCAGGGCGCCGGCTTGCGGGAGCGCGCTGGGTGGTGTCGACGTGCTCGATCGGGGCCGGGCGGGCATGGCGATCTCCTGGGCGGTCGGCGGGCAGCTCGTCCCGGAGCCGGGCGCCACGGATGGACGGTAGTCCCGAACGGATCCTGCGCTCCCGCGGACCATCGAACGCAGCGTTAATCGTCCGTTGACGCCTGAAGGCCCAGATTGACGGCCATGGCTGAAGGAATTGCCCGGGAGCTCACCCGGATGGCGCGACCGCTCCTCGCCGAGTTCATCGGGACCTTCGCGCTCGTCTTCGCCGGCTGCGGTGCGATCGCGGTCGATGCGCAAACGGGCGCGCTCGGCCATCCCGGCGTGGCCGTGACGTTCGGGCTCGTCATCGCGGTGATGATCTACGGGCTTGGCCACATCTCCGGTGCGCACTTCAATCCGGCCGTGTCCGTGGGATTCGCGATCGGCCGGCACTTTCCCTGGCCACGCGTCGCGGGCTACGCTGCCGCGCAGGTCGCCGGCGCCATCGTGGCCGCCGCGCTGCTGCGGGCGACGCTCGGCGACGGCGCCGCCCTCGGGGTGACGATGCCGTCGGGCTCGGTCGCGCAGGCGTTCTCCTGGGAGGTCGTCTTCTCGGCGTTCCTCATGCTCGTCATCACGGCCGTCGCCACGGACACTCGCGCGGTTGGCGTCGTCTCCGGGCTCGCCATTGGCGGCATGATCGCGCTCGCGGCCATGGTCGGCGGGCCGATCTCGGGAGCATCCCTGAACCCGGCGCGCTCCATCGGGCCGGCGCTCGTGACCGGCCAGCTCACGGATCTCTGGCTCTACCTGACCGCGCCCGTCATCGGAGCGGTCATCGGCGCCGTCGTCTACCGCTTCCTCCGGGAACCCTGGGCCGAAGCAGGAGCCGACTGAGGCCGAGCGGGGCGCGGGCCGCGGTCGGGCCATCAAGGCCGACCACTCGGCGCATCTCGGCGAGAAGCGACGCGCGGCGTCGGAGTCGTCGCGGGGTAGAGGCGGCCTGGGTGGCGTCGTCGCGCGGGCGGAGGCGGCTGGGTGGCATCGTCGCTGAGCCGCAGTCGCGTCGCCGAGCGGGAGGCGATCGCTGGAACCGCTCAGCACTTGCCGCCGACCAGCAGGCCCGCGATCAGCAGAAGCACCGAGATGATCGTCCGACCCGCCGCCGATTCGATGTTCGCGGCCGCGAGGCCGGCACCGTAGGATGCAGCACCAAACACCGACGACGGGATGTCCGGCGCGGCCGTGAACACCGCGAGACCGGCCGACACGGCGCCGAATGTGTCCGCACCGACACAACCGAAGCTCGGATCTCCGCCAACCGCGAGGCAGGCGGCCGAGATCAGCGAGATCGAAACGGTGATGAACGCCGACGCCTCGTTGGTGTCGGCCGGCGTGAGGCAGTCCGGCAGCAGGGTGCCACCGCCGCGCCCCGTCGCGTCGACGGCGGTCGCCGATCCAGTGTCCGGATCCACGACCCACATGGCCCCCACCGCACCCGATGCGGGCACGAGCCGATGGAAGTCTGCGTACTCGTCGATCATCGGAGAGAGGCTCGCGCGCTGCCCGTCCGTCCAGCTCGCCACGGCATCCGCGGATGCCGTGGCGGGGATCACGACCAACTCGGCGCCATCCAACTGCCCGGCTGCGCTCGACCCGAAGACCTCCGATTCCCGGAGACTCGCGCCGACCGTCGCCCGCATCGCCGCGCGGAACGCGCCGCGGGCATCCGGGCCGGTTCCAACCGATCGATTGAGACCCGGCACCACGTCCGAGACCTGGACCAGACCGCCGGGACCGGCTCGATCAGACAGGACGGTGACGCGCAACCCGTCGGGGACGGCCGTGTCCGGCGTTCCCCCCGGTACCGCGTCGGCCAGCCATGCCAGGGTGGCGGGAACGCGGTGCCAGTCCCTCCCCGCCCCGATGACCGCGGCAGGTCCTTCCGCCCATGCCTTCTCGACTGGTTCCGCGCTCAGCACGCCACCGATCACGTCGTCAAGCAGGTGCGCCGTCGTCGGGAACGCCGGCTCGAAGCTGATCGTGTGGAGCGCGTCGAGGGCAGCCCTCGCCTCGACGATCGCCGGCCCGTCGGCCGTGTCATCCGGAACACCCCGGTCCGATGCGCGCACGCCGCCAAGGCGGCGCCGGCTCTCGTGGTCACCCACCCTGATCGTGAGGTAGACCCCACTGATTCCCGACGGTGCTGCCCGATCCTCGACGTCGGGGACGACGTAGGTGAGCGCGAGCGGCGGCGCCGTCGAGCCCGCGACGGCCACGGTGATGGACCGCGCCGTCGGCCCGGTCGCGATGGCCTCATATCGGAGCCGGTAGTTGACGACTGCCGACGACTCGACACGCTGGGCGATGAACGCTCCGAGCTTCGTCGAGAGGTCCGCCGCGCCGACATCGAAGCGAGCGCCGCCGCTGTCGGCGAGGATCAGGCCCGTCGTGCCTTCATCCACTGTTCCAACCGGCAGGCAGGCGACCGGCACGCCGGATGCGCGGAGCGCCTGCCGAAATTTCGGGATCTCGTCGGCAATGTCGTGTGCCTCGTTGTCGCTGACGAGCAGCACCACCGCGGCTCCCGACGCAGGGACGGATCGTCCGAGCGTCAGCCAGACATCGGAATTCGAGGCGACCGACCCGAAGGCCGCACCGAGGCTCGCCGGGTCAGGAGGTGCCCAGCCGTCCTCTGCCGCCGCGTCGCCCACGCCGACCACCTGGGCGACGAATGGCTGCGTCCGTGCCGCGTCCACCAGCGCCCCTGCCAGCGTCGCCTCGAAGTCGGCACGGCGGCCCGAGTTGCCCCAGAAGTCCGTCACGCTGCCGCTCGTGTCGTAGACGACGAGAACCCTCGTCTGGAGCGGACGGGTGTTGGCAACGACGGTCACGGCCCTGGCAGCACCCTCCTCCGTGACCTGGAAGTCGGCGGCCGACAGGCCGTCGACTGGGCCGCCATCGGTCCGCAGGGCCTGGACCCGGAGCTCGACCCCGGGAAAGGTCGCCCCCAGCGCCGTCCCCGCAAGGGCGGCCACGAGCGAACCACCGGCTCCGGCGGGAGCGGCAGCGGCCATCGGTCCAAGCGGTCCGATGATCTGGCTCGGATCACTCGGCGAGGTCTCGACGAGGCCTCCGGCCATGCTCAGGTACGTGCCGGACACGAACGGAACCGTGTCACCGAGGGGATCCGCCGCCGCGAGGCGGAGGATCGGCTGGCGGATCGGCGCGCTCGCATGGTCGCGACCGAGCGCAGCGGCCGGTGCACCAGGGGTGGCGAAGGCGAGCAGCAGCTGGCGGCCCGCGACCTCGTCGGCTCCCCACTCGCCGCGCAGGACCTCGTGGAGCACGGTGCGATCGAGGACCGCGCCGGCTGGCGGATTGAGCGCGACCGAGACCGCGACGGATACGCGTGGCACGACGGCATCGCCGGCACCGAGCAGGCCCGCCGGCGCCGACGTGAGGACCAGCGCATCACCGAGAGCCACGGCCCACCGGGTCGCATCCCCCTGCGCGAATTCGACCGCGGGCACCGTGTCAGGGGTCGGCGGCGCGACGAGCCGGGCGCTGCGGAGCTCCGCCGGGAGCGCGGCGAGCAGTCGCTCGGTTGCCTGGTCGGCCCGCGAGCCCGCCGTGTCAGACGTCTCGCCGACGGGCGGATGGGTCGGTGCGATCGGGTCCCAGAGCGCACCGATCGCGGCCGGATCCGGCGCAAACGCCGGTGCGGTGCGCGCCGTCGCCTTGTACGACGCCGGCCGGGAGATGACCACGATCCGACTCTCGATTCCGGCCCGGTGGAGCAGGTCCGCGAGAAGGTCGGCTCGCTCGCGGAGCGTTCCGGCGCCAGCGCGGAGTGCGGCACGGTGCCCCCATCGGACATCGGTCACCGCGTCCGCGCCACTCGAGGTCGCCGGGAGAACGACGATGCTGTCGCGAACAAACGTGGTGATCGCCACCGGATCGCCGGTGGCCACGGCTTGGTCGGCGAGCGTCCCCAAGTGGTCCGGGCTCTTGCGGATGATCGCCTGCAGGCTCCGCAGGACGTCGAAGCGCGGGTCGGGGTCCGGACTTGGCGCCAGCGTGGACGAACTGGGGGTTCGCGACGGGGAGGGCGGTTGCGGCCCGCAGGCCGCCAGTGCCCCCGCGGCCATCAGCGATCCCAGCAGCGCCAGGAATCGCCGCCGGTCCATCTCGATCTCGAGGGGGCTCAGGGCTGCCATGTCACCGCCACAGGAGGTTGGTATGACGATGATTCCGGTCACCGCAGGGGGCCTCGTGATGCTAGCGCCGCGCTCGGCGGCTCGTATCACCCAGCTGCACGGTTCAGAACGCTGACGGTGTGACGCTGAGTCCGCCGACCCCTAGCTCAAGCCGGAGAGCCCGGCGAACAACTCCCGATACCCGTCGTCACACGTGTCGCGAGGGTTGCCGGACCGCAGCTGGACGCAAACGTGGTCGGCGCCGGCCTCGAGGTGCTCCCGAACGCGCGCGACCACGTCCTCGACGGAGCCACGAGCGATGACGGCGTCGACGAGGCGATCGCTGCCATCAGCGTCGAGCTCCGTGTCGGACCAGCCGAGGCGGCGGAGGTTGTTGACGTAGTTCGCCATGCCAAGGTAGCGGCGGGCAAACGCGTGGGCGACCTCGCGGCCCCGCGTCGGATCCGAATCGATCACGGCGGTCTGCTCCACGGCCAGGAAGGGTCCCGGCCCGAGTCGCTCACGGGCCATCGCGGTGTGCTCGACGGGCACGAAGTACGGGTGGGCTCCGTCGGTCCGCTCGGCGGCCAGCTCGAGCATTCGCGGCCCGAGGGCCGCGAGGAGCAGCGGGGCGGGCTCGGCCGGCGTCGGAGCCGCGTAGTCTGCGGCCGCCATCGCGTCGAGGTATGCCCGCATCGTCTCGACCGGCTTGCCGTAGGTGCTCCCGCGCTGCGCCACCGAGGGAGCGTGACTCACGCCGATCCCGAGGACGAAGCGGCCGGGGAACGCGTCGGCCAGCGCGCGCGCACCATTCGCCATGGCCATCGGGTCACGGGCGTAGATGTTGGCGATCCCGGTCGCGAGCACCATGCGGCGGCTTCCCGCCAGCAGGATCGCGGCGTGGGCGAAGACGTCCTTGCTGCCGATGCTTTCGGGGATCCACGTTGCCCGAGCCCCGGCCTCCTCGTACCCGTTGACGGCCGCTCGCGCTTCGGACGCGTCGAGCGTCTGCAGGGCGAAGCTCCACACGCCCACGCGTCCGAGGGCCTGGGTGAGTGCAGCGCGTCGAGCTTCGCTCATGACGCCGAGGGTACCGCGTCGGCGTGGCCATCGGGGCCCGCCGGACCTCCAAGGTGACCACGGCGCAGAACGACTCGTACCCCGCTGATGGGCGCTTTCCCAGGAGCGCCACCTCGACCCGGCATGGAAACCGGTCGGCGCGTCGTCGAAGCCGCGACGGGAGGTCGCAGTAGCATCCCCCAAACCGGATCGCCCGCCTCGATTGGGCGGACGCCGGCCAGGGAGCCAGCGGCTTGGGCAACAGGGATCCGGTTCCGCGCCTCGACCTCTATCGCGAGCTCGAGGTCGATCCGGCCGCCAGCCCCGAGACGATCGAGGCCGCCTTCCGCTCGCTCATGAAGCGCCACCACCCGGACCGGGCCGGTCCCGATGGCCTGACCCGCGCGAAACGCATCAACCTCGCCCACGACTGGCTGTCCGACCCGCTGCTTCGGGGGCGCTACGACGCGGCCCGTCGCGCCACGACAGGTTCCGCGGCGCAGCGTCCGACCGGACCGGTAGACCGGGCGCCCGGATTCGAGCGCACGACGGCGGCCCCGCAACAGCCGACCGCGCAGGCGACCCGGAGGCGAGACGAAGCCCGGCGGCAACCACCTCCCCCACCCCGACGCACCATCCGCCACGCCACGCCCATGCGCCCCGACCGACGCGACCGCACCGCCGTGCTCGCTCGCGCGCCCCGCCGCCTCGTCGCGGCCATCGCACTTGCGGCCATCGCCGTCTTGGTGATCGGCGGCGGGCTCGTCCTGATGCACGGGTCGGGGTCGCCCGCGATCGGCGCGCCGCAAACCGCGACGCCGCCAGCCAATTCGAGAGCGCCGATCGGGCCTACGTCTGAACCGAGCCCGGTCGTCGCGACCGCATCGCCGACGCCGCTGCCGACCGCGACGCCCGCCGCAACGATGGCGACGGCGACGCCATCGCCTCGCCCGACGCCGGCCGGCACCGCCGACCTCCGGTTCAGCGACGGCTACGTCGACCACTTCGTCGCGGCGCTCGGGCCAGGCGACACCTGCGATGTGGTGGGTCCGCAGGGAGGCACGTCGACGAAGGTCCACGGGTTCCGGATCGCATCGAAGGCTTCGTCACCGTCGGCCTGGACGTTGACCCTGGATGACATCACCGGAAGCTGGACCCTCGGCATGGCATTCGCATCGTCACCGCAGGTCCTCTACTGGTTCGAGGGCACGGATGTCGGCTCCATCACCGGGACCGCGACGGGCTTCGAGATCGACGTCACGATGACCGGCGTCCCGATGACGGTTCGCATCCAGGGCTCCCTGACCTGCGGCTAGTTCAGGTCCAGGACAGGGAGGCTGTCCGTCCGCGGCGCGCTGTCCGTCCGCGGCGCGCTGTCCGTCCGCGGCGCGCTGTCCGTCCGCGGCGCGCTGTCCGTCCGCGGCGCGCTGTCCGTCCGCGGCGCCCGCCGGGCGCCTCGCTATGCGACTGGGTCATCAGCAGCGCCGCCAGCGCGTTCGACCCGGTTCGATATCGGTTGAATCCGATCCCACGTCGAACGTGGCCGAGTCGGATTTGATGACCCACACGAATTTCGTCGCCTGACCGACCGTGGCGCTGATGGAACAACGTGCCCGGCGGGCTCCGCGCAACGGCCCGCCGCGGGCTGAATCGCCGCCAGCGCGTACCCTTCCCGGCGACCGGCACGACTGACGCGCCGTCGACCGATGCGTGGCTCGGGCCGATCGCAGCGGTCCTGTTGGGACGGACCGCGTCCACGACGAATGAGGTGGATATGGCCGACCCGTACGATGAGCAGGCGCTCCTGCTCGAGCTCGAGCCCGAGGCGGGGCGCCTCTACGACCGGCACGCGAAGGTCGCCCAGGAGTGGTTCCCCCACGACTTCATCCCCTACCGGCTCGGCCGCGACTTCGACAAGGAACCCTGGACGCCCGATCAACCTCGCTTGACCGGGGTCGCCCAGGTCTCGTTCGAGGTGAACCTCCTGACCGAGGACAACCTGCCCTCGTACCACCGCCTCATCCACGGCATGTTCGGCACCGGCGACGGTGCCTGGATCAGCTGGATCGGGCGCTGGACGGCCGAGGAAGGCCGCCATGCCATCGTCCTCCGCGATTACCTGACGGTCACGCGGAACATCGATCCGATCCTCCTCGAGCGAGGACGGATGGCCCAGCTCCAGAAGGGCTACGACCTCGCCCGCCCGGATCCGCTTCACGGGCTCGCCTACGTCGCGTTCCAGGAGCTCGCGACCCGTATCTCGCACCGGAACGCCGGCAGATACTCGGACGACCCCGTCGCCGACCGGATCATGGCCCGGATCTCGGCCGACGAGAACCTCCACGCGGTCTTCTACCGCGACATCATGTCCGCGGCTCTCGAGATCGCGCCGTCGGCCGCGGTCGAGGCGATCGTCGACGAGGTCGTGAACTTCCAGATGCCGGGCGCCGGGATCGCCGGCTTCCTGCGCAAGGCGGCGCAGATGGCACGGGCCGGGATCTACGACCTTCGCAGTCATCGCGATGACGTCGTCCTGCCGATCCTTCGACACTGGCGGATCTTCGAGCGCGAGGGCCTCAGCGCCACGGCCGAGCAGGCTCGACAGCGCCTCGCGGATCACCTCGACGGCCTCGAGGCGTCCGCTCGCCGGTTCGAGGCCAGGATCGCGGAGTCGACCGACCGGCGAGTGGCCAGGACCGGCTAGGGCGCGTCCGGACTCGGAAGCAGGAGACCCGTCTGGTCGAAGGTCGACGCGCCCGGCGATGCGGCAGGCCCCGGCGATCCGCCCGCGACCTTGATGTCATGGCAGAGCAGGCATGTCGAGTCGGTCCGCAGCGCGTGGTCGATGGGCAGGGCCCCGGCCTCGGCCGACTGGTGACAGCTGCGACAGGACAGGCGAGCGTCCGCCGGGTGCGGATACTCCGGCGGGGGCAGCGTCGTCGGCTTGTGGCAGAGGACGCAGTCCGTCTCCTTGGTACTCGCCATCGTCGTCGGCAGGTGCGCGACGCTGCCGTGGCAGTCGAGACAGGCCTGGTTGTGCAGGGCCGCGTGTGGCTGGGTGATCGCCGGGCCGGTCTGGCCCGTGGAGTGGCAGTTCAGGCACTCCTCCTCGGCGATTCCATCATGTCCAGGCGCCAGGCGGCCGAGGTTCGTGTCGGTGTGGCAGGTCAGGCAGCGTCGCCAGCCCTCGACGGGATGGAGGATCGTCGGGATGGTCTTGACCTCGCCGCCGGCCCCATGGCACAGGACGCAGGCATTTGTCGTCGGAATGTGGGCGTTGCCCATCGGCATCAGGTTGAGCGACGCCGACGGCGAGGCGATCAACTGGGCGGGCTGGGTCCCGCCCGTGTTCCAGAGACCCAGGATGCCGGTGACGGCAAGCAATCCAAGCACCGCGATATTGGCGACGATCACGAACAGGATCGCCCGGTGGAAGACGGGCGTGGCGAACTTCGGGGCGATCATTCGGCGGCCTCCAGGAGCTCCGGGCCGCCGTCACGGGCTTCGAGGACTTCCTCGCGCGTCGGGAACTTGAAGCCGCTGAAGATGCTCGAGAGCAGGCCGTTCTTCTCGATGTTGTCGACGAGGACACAGCTGTACACGTGGAACAGCGCGATCGCGAGGATCCCCCACATCGCAAGGTGGTGGATCAGCCGGATCGCCTGCAGGCCGACCAGCTCCCGGACCCAGCCGAACATCGATGCGGCAGGCTCTGCTCCCAGGACGCCGAGCAGGACGAAGCCGGTGAGCGACTCCGCCACGAGCAGCACGAAGAGCAGGACGTAGGCCGCCGCGGCGAGCTGGTTGTGGCCGAGGACCTTGGGAATGTCCTTCCGCAGGAACGCGTAGAAGCCCGCCTGCCGGAAGAGCTCGGTCGCCTGGAAGCGCGTCGTCGGGATGAACGCCTGCCACCGGGCAAAGCGGTTGCCGGCGAGGAGCCAGACGGTCCGCACGAGGCCCGAACCGATGAGGGCCACCGCCGACACGAGGTGGATGAACCGCACCGTGGTCATGACCGAGCCGCCCGGCGCAACGAGGTACGGATCGGCGATGTAGCCACCCGTCAGGCTGAGCGCCACGATGCTCCCGACCGTGACCCAGTGGGTGATCCGCACCGGCGCCTGCCAAACGTAGACGCGGACACGGGCTTCCATCAATGCACCCCGCAGGTGAGACAGGGGTTGAACGACCGGATCGTGCGCATCACCTCGAGGGGCCGATCCGGATCGGCAACGGGGGTGCCGATGAGCGCCTCCTCCATCGCGCCGCGCCGGCCGCGGGTGTCACGCGGTGAAGCGTTCCAGGTCGTGCCGTCCACGATCTGGTAGCGCTCGATGCGGTGATCGCGAATCGCGAGCCAGTGACCCGTGGCGCCACCGGGCGACTCCCCCATCGCCAGGCCTTCGGCCTCCCGCGGCCAGCCGCCCACGTCCCACATCGAGAGATCGGCCACGGCCAGGTCGCCCGACGCGAGATTCTCCTTGAGTGACTCGAGCCAGTCCGCGAGGCGGTCGGCGACGAGCCCTGCCTCCACGCCCCGGGCGATGGTCCGACCTAGCGTGCTGAACAGCGCCTCCGGCGGCAGATTGAGCCGAGCCGTCGCAGATCCCAGCGCCGTCCTCGCGGCGCTCGACCCGCCGGCCGTCGCGACGAGCAGCCGGGCGAGAGGCCCGACCTCCATCGGATCGTCCTCGTAGCGGGGCGACTTGACCCAGCTGTAGCGGTCAAGGCCGGCAAGGGAGGAGAACGGCGGTTTCGGGCCCGTGTAGCGCGGCTCCGTTCGGCCGTCGGCCGGGGCCCGAAGCTGACCGTCGCTGCCGTCGTCGCCATACGTGTACCAGGCGTGGTCGACGCTCTCGCCGGTGCCCGACTCGCCGACCGCGACCACGCTCGTGAGGTCCCGGTCCATGACCCGGCCGCGAGGCAGGAACAGGGTGGGCCGGCTCGTCTCGTCCTCGGGATACCCGCCGAACGCCAGGTAGTGGCCGATCCCGCGCCCGATCGAAGACCAGGCGCCATGGGCCCCCATGATCGCGATCACGTCCGGCACGTAGACCTGATGGACGAACTGCCGCGCCTCAGTGATCAGGGTGCCAATCTCCGCCAGCCCGTCGGCGCTGAGGGCCGGCGACGACTGCCGTTCCAGGTTCCACTGGTGCTCGCCTTCGACCGGCTTCGCCGGGCCCCGCCATTCCGGGGCGATGCTCATGCCGCCGACGAGGAAGGTCTGCGGGTGCGGGCTCTTGCCGCCGAGGATCGCGTGGACGCGCATGATCCGGCGCCGCCAATCCAGGGCCTCGAAGTAGTGGGCGGCCACGAGGAGATCGGTCTCGGGCGGCAGGGCATATGCCGGATGCCCCCACGAAGCGCTCGCAAACGGGCCCGGCTGCGCCGAATGCATGACGGCTGCGAGTCGCTGCTGGATCGCCTTGAAGTACGCCGCGCTCGAATTCGGCCACGAGCTCGCCGACTTGGCGAGGGCCGCCGTTGCGGAGGGATCCGCGTCGAGGGCTGCGGCGAAGTCAACCCAGTCGAAGGCCTGAGACAGGTAGAAGCCGGCCGCGTGGTCGACGACCAGCTGGCTGCCCTCGACCAGATTCCGTAGCAGTCGCGCGTTCCGGGGCACCTGGATCCCGAGCGCATCTTCGACCGCCCTCACGGACGCGGCGCCATGGGTCGTGCCGCACGTCGCACAGACGCGCTGGGCGAGGAGCCACGCATCCCGCGCGTCACGGCCCTCGAGGACTCGCTCGAGGCCGCGGTACATGGTTCCACTGGCCCAGGCGTCCGTAACCTCCCCGCCCGAGACTTCGACCTCGACGCGCAGGTGGCCGCCGATCCGGGTGATCGGATCGAGCACGAGCCGGGTCACGGCTGGACCTCGGGATCGGCCGGTTCGGGGTCCGACCGGGTTTCGCCGGGTGCAATCTCTCGATCCGCACGATTGACGCTCTCGTGCGGGAGCTCCGGCTCGATCGCGCCAGCGGTCTCGATTCGCGGGCCCGGGTCGGGCGCCGGGCCCGGCGAAGCCTCGGGGCTCGTCCCGGGCAGCGACTCGCGCACCTCCACGGGAACCGGCGGCGAGGCGGGCTGGCCTGCCGGCTCGGCGGTCCCTTTGATGGCCGGTGGCGTTGCCGCGGGCGGCGACATCGGCGGCTCCGGCAGGCTGGTTGGCTCCGGCAGGCCGTCGGCCGTCGCGATCCCGGCTGCTGGCGCGGCCTCGACGGCTTGCACTGGCTCGGAGGCCGGCCCGTGGCCCCGGCTGACCCGGGCGCGGACCATGCTCGCTGCGCCGTGGACCGCCGCGAGACCGCCGACGCCGACGATCGCGGCCAGGCCGACCTGGTCCGCGGTCACGTCCGGCGCGAATGGAACCGGCGACGGAAGGCGCTGGGAGAAGGGGCTCATGGCGTCCCAGAAGCCGGGCATGGTGCAGGCGATGCAGCCGGCCCCGGCCTTGACCGGCCAGCTCGTGCCCTCGCCGTAGCGGGCGGTCGGGCAGTTGGCGAAGCTCTCCGGACCCTTGCAGCCCATCCTGTACAGGCACCAGCCCTTCTGGGCCCCCTCGTCACCCCAGGCCTGGACGAACTCCCCGAACTCGAAGTGCGGCCGCCGCTCGCACTGGTTGTGGATGAGCGACCCGTAGGCGAAGAGCGGCCGCCCGCGGAGATCGGTCGCGGGCATCTCCTTGAACGTCAGGTAGTGGACGATCGTCGCGGTCAGGTTCTCGACGTTGATCGGACAGCCCGGGAGCGTCACGAGCCGCGAGCCCGACACGACCTTGTCGACCCCGCCCGCGCCCGTCATGCCCCCTTGGGCCCCCGAGAGGCCGCCGTCGAAGGCACAGGAGCCGAGCGCGATCGTGGCGACCGCGCCACCGGTCACGTCACGGACGATGTCGGCGAACGACCGGCCGCCGATCGTGAGGAACGCGCCGTCGCCGGCCGTCGGCACCGCTCCCTCCACGACCGCGATGTAGCCGTTCGGGCCTGCCCGCATCGCCGCGGTCCTGGCCGATTCCGCCTCGTGCGCGGCGGGGGCCATGAGCGCGTCCATGTAGTCGACGGACAGCAGGTCCAGGAGCAGACCGGCCGTCGTCGGGTTCGCGGCGCGCAGGAGCGCCTCCGTCTCGCCACCGCAACCCTGGCCCCGAAGCCAGACGACTGGCAGCCGCGGAGCGGCGGCGACCGCGGCCGCGACGCGAGGGGCGTACGACGCTGGCAGCGCCAGCGCCGCGGTCATGGCTGCGCAGAACTTGAGGAACGACCGCCGCGTGACGCCGCGCTCCAGCAAGCTGGTCAGCAACCCGTCGTCGAGCCCGCTCATCCAGGCCTCGTGCTATGCCCTTCCACCAGGCGACGCACAGCCCTTCCACCACGCGAGGCACAGCCATCGTCGGGGACGGCAGGTCAGCTCAGCAAGGTCCGGTGGACCACTCCGGGCGGGCTGGACGGCACCTCGATGGCGCCCCCAGGGCAACTCTTCCTATGCCGAGCCGCGCAGGGCGATGGTCAGATGGACGGTGGCGACCACGATCACGGTCGCGAACAGGATCCCGCCGACGATCCCCGCCGGCAGGCCCGCGGCAACCAGGAACCAGGCCACGAGGAGACCGACGAGCGGCCCCACGAAGAGCTCCCAGGCATCACCGACGAGGAAGTCGTACAGGAACTGACCGAATTGCCGCACGTACTTCATGTGGTGCTCCCGCCGATCAGGTCGAGGACCACCACGAACAGGGCGGCCGCGACGATCGTCGCGCCGGCGATCCCCGCGGCCAGGCTTGCCGAGCCGACCAGGATGGCGTCGAGGGTGCCCCGGGCCGTCTCCTTCGACTGGCGCCGCAGCTCCAGGATCCGCCGCGCGACCCACGTCGCCGCCAACGTGACGAGCAGGTAGGCGATCAGCAGGAGGACGAGGGTGAGATCGCTCGCCGGCCACTCGAGGCCGATACCCTCCCCCGCCCAGAAGGTCCCGAAGGAGATGAGCATGAGGCCCACGGCGAACTTGAGGCCGTTCTCCGGGACCCGACTCAGCGGTCGATGGACGAAGACCCCCACGACCGTCACGAGGACGATCGCGAGCACGGCGCCCAGGGCCGCCTGGCCGAGGTGGCCGGCCGAGGTCCCGAAGGTGATGACGATGAAGGCAACCTCGAGTCCCTCGAGGAGGACGCCCTTGAAGGAGACCGCGAACGAGATCCCGTCGATGCCGGTCGCCGGTACCGGCGCTTCCTCGCGGAGGCGCTTGACCTCGCGGGCGTAGATGAGCTCCTCGTCGTGCTTCGCCTTGGCCCCCGACGCTCGCAGGATGGCCTTGGTGGTCCACTGCAGACCGTAGATGAGGAGCAGGCTGCCGATGACGATCCGCAGCGCGTTGAGCGGAACGAAGAGGACGATCGCCGTGCCGAAGATGGCGATGAGCCCGGTGAGGACGACGAGACCGGTGAACGCGCCGTAGAGGGACGAGCGCCACTGCCGGGTGACGCCGACCGCGAGGATGATCGTGAGCGCCTCCACGGCCTCGACGAGCGAGGCCAGGAAGGCTGGCAGCGCGGCAACCAACAGGTCCATGGCTCCTCCTGCCCGGGTTTCCGAGGGCGCCGCCCTCGCGCCGTCAGTATCCGCCAGTGGCGATCCAGAGGCGCTGGGCCGGACGCAGCCGGCACCGAAGGTCGTCGCCTCGCCCTGATGGATCCGCCCCCTGACCCGACGCGCAGCATCCCGCTCAGCGACCGAGCGCGCGCTCCATTCGACGGTCCGGGACGAACCACACGGCGGCCACGCCGACGTACAGGGCGAGCGAGAGGAGCGGCGCGGCGAAGGCCACCGGGATCGCCACGAGGTAGGCGACCACCGACAGCTTGCCCTTCGCGTCGCCGCCGATCGCCGAGGCCAGCGTCCGGGCCTGGCCCGGCGCCGCGATCAGGGCGCGGACGAGGATGAAGTAGGCAACCGCCGCCATCAGCAGCGGCACCCCGTAGACGGCGGTCGGGATCGGGGCGAAGTGGTTCTCACCCATCCACGCCGTCCCGAACGGGACGAGCGAGAGCCAGAACAGGAGGATGAGGTTGGCCCACAGGACCCGCCCGTCGACGACCTTCGAGGCCTGGATCAGATGGTGGTGGTTGTTCCAGTAGATCCCGAGGTAGACGAAGCTCAGGACGTAGCTCAGGAACACGGGCGCGAGCGGCTCCAGGGCCGCGAGCGTCGTCCCCTGGGGGACCTTGAGCTCCAGGACCATGATCGTGATGAGGATCGCGATCACGCCGTCACTGAATGCCTCGAGGCGGCCTTTGCTCACCGAGCGTTGCGGAAGGCGGATCGAATCTTCATCGGCCGATTGTCCTTGGTCCAGGGCCGCTTGAGGAGGCGGAGCGGCGGCCTAGCACGAAGGGACCGGCGCGGCGTGGCCGTGCGCGCGGGTCCCGCAGACTGCACGATAGACGTCCAACGCCGCGAGAGGAACCCGTGCGACCGACCATCAGGGTCCTGGAACCGCAGCTCGTCAGCCGAATCCTCGACGAGGCGCTGAGCATGCTCGCCACCACCGGCATGGAGGTCCGTGGCGCCGAGCTACGTCGACGGCTCCGCGAACAGGGCCTGCCCATGGATGCCCGCGGCGAACGGGTCCTGTTTCCGCGACCCGTCGTGGAGAGGGCGATCGCCACTGCCCCGACGTCGTTCATCCTCCATGACCGGGACGGCAGACCGCACGCCGACCTCGGCGGCGACCGCGTCCACTTCGTCCCCGGCTCGTCCGGGCTGAAGGTCCAGGACCATCGCACGGGCGAGGTGCGCCTCGCGAATACGACCGACTTCGTCGAGTACGTCCGTCTCGCCGATGGGCTGCCCAACATCGCCTACCTGGCGACGGCGTTCTCGACCAACGACGACATCGAGGCCGAGGTCTCCGACGCCTGGCGTCTCCGCCTCGCCCTCACCAACTCGAGGAAGCCGGTGGTCTCGGGCGCCTTCACCGAGCACGGCGTCCGGCGCATGGTCGAGATGCAGCAGCTATTTCGGCACGATCGGGCCGACCTCATTGCCCGGCCGATGTCGATCTTCACGATCACCGCCAGCGGAAACTTCCGGTACAGTGAGGATTCCTGCCAGAACCTCATCGACTGCGTCGAGGCCGGTATCCCCGTCGAGATCGTGCCCGTCACGCTCCAGGGCCTGATCGCCCCGGTGACGACGGTCGGGGCGACGGTCTTCCACACCATCGATGTCTTGGCCGGCATCACGATGGCCCAGCTGATCCGTCCGGGCGCGCCGGTCCTGTTCGGTGGGGCGCCGGCGACCTTCCACATGAAGATCGCGAGCTCGCCGATGGCCGCGATCGAGGCGCTCCAGCTCGACGTTGCCTATGTCGAGGTTGCCAAGGCCCTCGGGCTTCCCTGCCAGTCCTACATGGCCCTGTCCGACGCCAAGGTCCTCGACGCCCAGGCCGGCGCCGAGACTTTCGGCAGCGCCCTGCTCGCCGGCCTCGCGGGGGTCAACAGCGTGTCGGGCCCCGGCATGCTCGATTTCCTGCTCGTGTTCAGCCTGCCCAAGCTGGTCTTCGACGACGAGGTCTGCGCGCAGGTCTTCCGGTTCCTGCGCGACGTCGAGCCGGAGGACGACCTGCCCGTCGCCGGGATCGTCGACCAGCTCCTCGCCGACCAGCACCTGATCATGGCCGAGCACACCACGACTCACTGGCCGACCTCGCTCCACCTGCCGAGCCCGGCCTGGGACCGCGACAACCGCGAAAACTGGGTCAAGGCCGGGGAACTGGACGCTGCAGCCCGGTGCACGTCCGAGGTCGAACGACGACTGGCGGCCTACCAGCCAGTGGAGAACGATGCGCGGCTCGTGGCGGAACTCGATCGGATCGTCCGCGCAGGTCTCCGCGACCAGGGGATCCTGCCGTTCATCCCCGAGGCACCGCCGCCGGTACCGCTCGCGGACGCCGGTGCCGGGCGTCGCCACAACCGGCGCCGGGGCGGCTGAACGGATCATTGCTTCAGGACCAACGGCCCGCATCACGCGCGCGGCTCTTTGCGTCTGCGATACATGAAGCGCTTGTCGGCCGTGCTCGCTGCCATCGTCCTCATCACCGGGTGTGTCGGCGGCAGTTCGCAATCACCTCTCTCCACAGCCTTCCCGTCCTCGTTGGCTCCGACTACGGCTCCAACGCCGGTCCCGACGCCGACCGCAACCCCGGCGGCCTCGCGAGTCGTATCCGCCGCCGACCTGGCGAAGGCGTCCATTCCGCGGGTCAGCGCGGACCCCTCCCGCGCGACGGCGGCCGCGAACGCCATCAACGCGTTCGGTTTCGACCTGTACGCGATGATCGCGAACGGGCAGGGCAACGTGGTCCTGTCGCCGGCAAGCGTCGCGCTCGCCCTCTCGATGGCCCGCGCGGGCGCGCTCGGATCGACGGCTACCCAGATGGATAACGTGCTCCACGGGGCCGGTTCGGACGAGCTCGGTGACGCGATCAACGCCCTCGACGCAACGCTCGGCGCTCGGAGCGGGACCTTCAAGGACGGCGGAGGGGAGGACCAGCAGGTCCTCCTGCGCATCGCCAACGCCATCTTCTCGCAACGGGACATGGCCCTCCAGGCCGCCTACCTCGACACCCTGGCGTCCAGGTTCGGCAGCGGCATCTGGCGGGTGGACTTCGCGGCAGACCCCGAGGCGGCCAGGCAGGAGATCAACGCGTGGGTCGCCGAGCAGACCGAGCAACGGATCCCGGAAGTCCTTCGCCCCGGGCAGATCAGCGCCGGAATGCGCCTGGCACTCGCGAACGCGATCTACCTGAAGGCGGCGTGGCTGAACCCGTTCCCCACGGATGCGACGACCCCCGGAACCTTCACGCTCCTCGATGGCAACACGGTCCAGGTCCCGATGATGCGACTCCAGGCACGCGTCGACTATGCGACGGGCAACGGCTGGCGCGCGGTCGAGCTCCCGTACGTCGGTGGCGACCTGGCCATGACGATCATCCTGCCCGACAACCTGACGGCCTTCGAGGCGCACCTCGACGCCACGACGCTCGACGCCATCGTCGGCTCGCTGAAGATCGAGCGCGTCAACCTGACGATGCCGACCTTCGACACCGAGTCGCGGACCGAGCTCTCGGACGTCCTGACCGCCCTCGGCATGCCGGCCGCGCTCGATGCCGAGGAGGCCGATTTCTCGGGCATCACGACCGAGGAGCGGCTCTACATCGGCCTCGTCATCCACCAGGCGAACATCACCGTGGACGAGGCCGGGACCGAAGCCGCTGCGGCGACGATCGTCGGTATGGACACCGCCGGCGGCGACACCCCGCCTACACCCCTCGAGCTCCGGGTGGATCGTCCGTTCCTGTTCGTTCTCCGCGACATCCCGACGGGGGCGGTCATCTTCATGGGCCGCGTGGCCGATCCTTCCAGCCGCTGATGATCTCAGCGAGCGTGCTGGAAGGCGGCCATCATCCCTGGTAGCGGGTCCATCGGGCCGACCCCGCCGCTGGTCAAGCCATTGGCTCGACCTTCGTCGCTGTAGAGGCGCTGCTTGGCCAGGTGCGCCCGGTGCTCGGCGATTTCGAGCGCCTCGTCGAGCCGCGCGACCGGATCCTGGCCCAGCAGGCAGATTCCCATCGACGCGCCCACTCGGACCGTGACACCCGTCCCCCGAAGCGAGATCGGCTGAACCACCCGGTCGTGGAGCCGCCGGGCCAGCTGCAGGGCAAGCTCCTCGGAAGCAACGCCGTCGTAGAGCACGAGGAACTCGTCGCCGGCACGGTTTCTCCGCGCCACCACGTCCGTCGCGCGGACGGCCGTCTGAACGCGTCGCGCGACCGCGGCGATGACCTCGTCGCCGGCCTCCTGGCCGTGGCTGTTGTTGACGGCGCTGAAGTTGTCGAGATCGAAGAACAGGAGCACGTTCGAGCGGCGGCCGGTCTTCGCGGCCCGCAGGGCACCTTCGGCGATCGGCAGGAATCCGAGGTCGTTGAGGAGGCCCGTTCGAGGGTCCCGGATGAGCGCGTCCTGCTGCGCCTGAAATCGCCAGATCACGATCACGAGCGCGATGCAGGCGACGGGCGCCCACCAGCCGATGAGGACGTAGGTGGTCGCCATCAGCCAGGCGAGGATGGTCTCGGCGACCGCGGTGCGCCGGAGTGCCACGTGGTACGACCGGGATGCGTCGCCGATGGACGCCCCCGTTCGGAACGCGAGGACGGGCACCACGAGGGCTGCGTTGAGGACCGTGAACACGAGCGAGGTGACGACGACCGTCGCCAGCTCGAGCGTGCCACCCGAGTCGATCAGGGGCGCCATCGCGTCCCGGACCGTCAGACCGATCAAGCCTGCCGCCGCCGCGGCGATGATGACGTTCGAATGGTTGGTCACGACGCCATACCACGGCAATCCGATCTCGCGAGGCTCGAACTCGGAGATCAGGCCCATCAGGACGCCGACCAGGGGCCCGCCCAGGACGGTCCCGGCGACGATGAACGGGGTCGAGAAGGTGAGAACCGACCCGCCGGGTCGCCGCCCGGCGCGGAGGCTGCCGAAGAGGCCGAAGGCGATCCAGAACACCGCCCCGAGCATCGTGGCCGTGCTCATCTGCACGCCCGGCAGGATGAGCGCGATCGAGGGTCGGATGGTCGTCGTGAGGAGGAGGATCGCAAGGATGGCGAGCGCGGCCGCGGCCTCGATGAGCGCGAAGATCGCCAGTGCGCGAGGCCGAACGACGGCAGGCTCGTCGACCCGTTCCTGCGACATGCCCGGCGTCATCGGCACGTACTCCCCACGGGCGCCGGCGCGAAGATCACGGCGCTCCATGCCCCGGTCAGGTCGCGTTCGAGCTCGGGCCCAAGCCGCTCCCGGACCAGGATGGCCATCGCGGCCTCGGTGACGGCCGCGGCCGCGTCGTCGATGATCCCGAGCCGGGTGAGGCTGCGCAGAGCCGGCGAACCGGCCAGCGCGGTCCTGACCGCACGCTGGCAGGCAGACTCGAGGCGTCGTGCTTCGCGTTGACCGCCTGCCCGGGCGATCGCGACTCCGAGGGCGTGCGATCGGCGCAGGCGCTGCTCGATCTGATGGAGATCCTGGATCCCCACGGCATCGGCGTCACCGACGTTCCGATAGTGCCAGGCGAGACAGCGCACCTGGGGCACGCTCATTCCGTTCGCCTGCCTCAGCAGCGTGTCGAGGGCGGCCAGGGACTGAGCCGGCGCGCCGGCCAGACGGAGATCCGGATCCATGGAGGGCACTCCCGTGGTTCCTGCCGGCCCGCGAGGCCGCCGGGCAGGCTGCCTGCGGGATCTATGACCTCGCCGGTCGGGTCCCCGTTCGATCCGGTTCGTTGCGATACAGGAAACGCGCGTGCGGTGCGGTCCGCTATAGGAATTGCGTACTACAGACGGCCTCAGCGGGCTCGCATGCGGTTGTTCCTTGCGTCGTGGGTGAGCTCGGCGAGGCCGAGGGCCTCGAGGAGTGGCGGGAGGTACATCCCGAATCGTCCCCGGTAGCCTTTCCGGAGGCCGTACCAGCCGCCCACGGGATTGCCCTCGCTTCGGCCCCAGGCCTCGATCGTGCCTTCGGCCGCCGTCTTCTGCTCATCGGCGGCGCCAAGCGGCAGCCAATCTCCGTGGTCCTTGAGCATCGCGTGGAGGTCGTCGATCGCGCGGAGCTGATATTTCAGCTGCGTTGACCCGACCTGGCAGACGAGCGTCGGTGGATCGGCCGACTCGTCCCGCCACATCTGGTACGACGACGTGCCTGGCGCCGTCGTCAACTGCCATGGATCGTCTCGTGTCCCCGATCCCATTCCACTCATCGTCGCGCTCCCCACTCCGGCGCCCCTGGAGGACGCTTCGCCCGGAGTCAACCATCGCAAGGGGCGTTCTGCAAGCCGGAGGCTGGATCCGTCAGCCCGGGGTTCGGGCCACCCGGGTGGCAGCCGGACCGCCCCAGCCACGGTCCCTGGATCACGCCGCGGCCGCCCGAAGTTCCGCCCGGACCCTGACTCGTCCGACCGGGCCCCGAATTCGAGCCCCGGGCGAAACTTCTCATGCGGCTCTCATGCGAATCCGCCATTCTTCCATCAGTCCCAACGCCGCCTCGACACCCCGATCTCCTCCTCCATCGGGGTGTCCTGGCGTCCGGGACCAGGACGTCCGGGGTGATCCCCCAATTCGGACGCGAGAACCGGGCTCAGGCGAGCGCGCGCTCGACCGGGTCCGTCGGATCTCCTGACTGGGTCACGGCTTCACCGCCGAGCCGCCCCCACCCTCCGCGGGCCGGCGTCGCGCCGGTGATGGCCACCCAGCCATCACGCTCGATGGTCTCGATGGTCTCGATGGCTGCAGCGAGCGCGCCCGCGGCATGGTCGAGGGCAACGCCTGCGAGGCGCTGCGGCCCGAGCGTTTCCTGGAGCTCACGGGCGACCTCCGCGGAGGCTCGGGCGGCGGAGAACAGGCCCGCGGCATCGCCGGACCCGGGCTGCGCTCGCCGGAGCATGACCGCGACCCGCGACCCCGGCAGGATCGCCGCGGTGATCGCCGGCCAGCGACTCGGCGGATCCCCGCTGGCGGGTTCGACGAAGGCCAGGCTGAGCTCGGGCAGCAGGGCCTGCCGCAACGCGACCTCGGCGGCCGCGCGGGCGGCCGAGTCCGGTTCGCCAGCGAGCCACGACGGCAGCGCGCCGGCGATGACCTGATCCGCCGCGAGCCCGGAGGCGAGCGCCATCTGGGCCGCCACGAGCTGGAGGGCGAGGGCCCGGCCCGACCTGGTTGCGGGATCCGCGTTCATGCCGCTGTCGAGGTCGGGCGCGACCACCAGCGGGCCGGCGCCAAGGTGGAGCAGCGCCCCGGCCCGCCGCACGACGCGAGCCGCGAAGGCAAAGTCGGCAAGGGCCCGCTCCGGGTCGACTCCGGTGACGACGATCTCGGCCATCGGGTCCAGGTCGAGCATGTCGGCGCGTTCGAAGGCGGCGACGATCGCGCCTTCGGGGGCCGCGAGCGCGGTGGGAGCGATGGCCATGCGAACGTAGGCGCCGCGCTCGGCGGCTGCCTGGTCGAGCGTCGTCCGGAGGCGGGCGAGGCCACGCTGGCTGCCGGCCGGCGCCGGTCCGAAGTCACCGTCGGCCGGACGAGGGCGCCAACCGATCTCCTGGCCGAGCTCGCCGAGTCGTGTCGCGAGCTCCCGGCCCGCGGGGACCTCCACCCGTACGAGGTCGAGCCCGGCCCGAATGAGGGTCGCCGCTTCCGACTCGGCAGCGTCGGTACCCGGTTCGTGGAGGGTGGTTCCGATCCATGGCGGGCGATGGTCACCGAGCACCGCCTGCAGCTCGCGGCGGGCCACCCGGTTGGCATCGACGCGCGCGACCGCGGATCCGACGAGCTGGCCGAGATGGTCGATGGCCGCGGCCCGTCGGTCAGGCTGGTCCAGGAGTCCGGCCTCGAGGGCGAGGTCGACGACGCCCGAGGCGACGTCGAGCGCGAGCGACTGCGGCGTGGTGTCGTACTCGAGGAGGGCCACCGCGAATACGGGCCCGATCCCCGCCGCGAGACGATCCCGCCGGCCGCTGACGAAGCGATCGACAACCTCGGCCGCCAGCGGCCGGCCCTCGCGATCGATGCCGCCCACGCCGATCAGTCGCAGGATTGCCCGTTCCCGGCTGAGGGTCGTGGCGTGTCGCGCGGCGCCGGCGAGCGTCTCCGCAAGCGCGCGGGCGCGGGCGAGCAACTGCTCCCGCTCCGCAGCGAACTCCCCCGGCTCGAGCAACGGCGCCATCGACAGAGGATAGGCGCCCGGCTGGGGGCCGCGCTCAGGAAGGCGGCAGCGGGCCTTCCCTCGCCGGTGCGCCGATCCAGACGTGACCGTCCACGAACCGCTCGGCCTTCCAGATGGGGGCGCGGGCCTTCGTCTCGTCGATCGCGTAGGCGGCTGCCTCGAACGCCGCGGCCCGATGGGCCGAACAGGCCACGATCGCGACCGATGCCTCACCGAGCGGCACCTCGCCGGTCCGATGGACGATCGCCAGGCGCTCGACGCCGAACCGATCGCGCACCTCGTCGGCAATCTCGTCGAAGACGCGCAGGGCAAGTGGCTCGAGCGCCTCGTATTCCAGGCCCTCCACGCTTCGGCCCGCGTGCCGAGCCGCCTCCGCTTCCTGGCCGGGCGCGGGCGTGCCGGGCGTCGTTCGCGTCACGCCAAGGAAACCCACGACCGCCCCGTCGGCGGATGTCGCGAGCCGGAAGGCGAGCGACCCGAGGATGTCGGACCCGAACGGCTCCTGCCTGAGCTCGAGAATGCGGGTCGGCCGCCGTTCGTACCCGCGGGCCGGATCCGCATGGCCTGATCCATCCGAGCCACCACTGACGGGCGGGATCATGGCGACCTCGTCACCGTCCTCGAGACCTTCGTCGGCCGCCGCGTAGACACCGTTGCGGGCGTAGCGGACGGAGGCAGCTCCGGGAGCCAGCACGGGGTGGAGTCGCGTCAGGGCGGTCCAGGCATCCCCGATGGTCGCCGGTGCCGTGAGCTCGACGGCGAGCTCACGCGTCCCCGCCAGCTCGCGCTGCACGGCGAAGAGCCGGATCCGGATGCGGATCGTCACGGTCGGAAGGAGGCGACGAGGAGGCCGTCGCCGACGGGCAGGATCGTCCCGCTGAACCGCTCGTCCCCGAGGACGCGGGCGCAGAAGGTCCGCAGGGCGTCGGTGCCGTCTCCCGGCAGGGACGGGCGGGCGCCCGACGTCCGCCCGCTCCAGAGGACGTTGTCCGCGGCGACGATCGCACCGGCGGCGAGTCTCGGGATGATGGCGTCGAGGTACGCCACGTACTCCTCCTTCAGGGCGTCGATGAAGGCGAGGTCGAACGGGCCGGCGAGGGCGGGGTTGCCCGCCGCGAATGCGTCCAGGGCCGGTGCGTTGACCACGGCGATCCGGTCATCGGCGACCCCGGCAGACCGCCAGTGCGACCGGGCGACGGCGGTCCTCGAGGCGTCCGGATCGATGGTCACGATCCGGCCGTCCGCCGGCTGGGCCAGGGCCATCCACAACGTGGAATAGCCGATCGCCGTGCCGACCTCGCAGATCCGGCGGCGATCCGCAGCGAGCGCCGCGAGCACGCGGCCCGCGTCGCGATCGAGGATTGGCACGTGTCCCGGCCCTGCGGCTGTCTCGAGCGCCGCGAGCGCCGGGTGGACGGGCCGGGCGAGCGACTCGATCCACTCCAAATCCTTCAGGGTGGGTATCCAGGAGCCATCGGAACGCATGCTGTCCCCCTAGACGAGGAGCCCGGCCCCGAAGTAGAGGCCCGCGGCAAGGATGGTGCCGGCGGCGATCGTGCCGACGTTGATGTAGAGGAGGCCCGTCGCCGATTCCATCGACCGCGTCCGGGCTGTCTGGATCGCCGCCCAGCTGACCGCCAGCGGGAAGACGATCCCGACGACGAGGCGCAGCCAGACGAAGAGGGCCCACGAGCCGGTGAGAGCGCCGAGCCCCCCAACGCCCGCCGGGCCGGCGCCCGCGACGGTCCAGATCACGAAGGCGGCGAGCTGCGCAGCCACGACGCCCGTGAGGATCCGGGCGAACATGACGAGTGGACCTTCCCCGAGCTTGGGTGTCACGAGGTACCAGTGCCCGAGGATCATTGCCGCGAACGCGCCGCCAGTCGCGCCGGCGAGCAGGGCAAGTTGCGCGAAGAGGCCGACGGACCCGAGGGCAGTACCGCCCCAGGACATTGCCCCCGCGACGAGGGCGAAGCCGCCCGCCAGCAGACCGCCCAGCCCGATCGCCGGCGCCCGGCAATTCCGCGCCAGCGCCACGACGTAGGAGGCGGCGAGCGCCGCGAGGACCCAGAGCGCGACGCGCCGGGGTCCCTCCCACGCCGGGTCGACGGCGATGGGCGCCCCGTTGAGCGACGCCGGCAGCGCGCCATCCGAGAGGATCGCGAGCAGGGAAAGCAGGACGGCGCAGAAGGCGGTGAAGCCGAGGTAGCCGCGCGTCGCGTCGGTCCGGAGGCGGCCCAGGACGACCGCTCCGAATGAGCCCACGGCGAGGCTCGTCAGGACGGTCCAGTTGACGAAGGCGAGGTTCTCGGCGATGCGCTCGGCGGGCACCGACCGAGTGTACGATGGCGGCGGAGGTACCCCATGCGGCGCGACGGCGAGACGGCGATCACCTGGTACGGGCATGCGTGTGTCGAGGTCGTCAGCCCGGGTGGCAAGACGATCATCTTTGACCCTTGGTTCGCCAACCCGCTGAGCCCGAAGAGCCCGGACGCCGTCGATCACTGCGATCTCCTGCTCGTGACGCACGGCCACGACGACCACCTCGGCAACGCCCTCCAGATCGGCTCGCGGACACGGCCCGCGTGGCCGGCGATCCACGAGCTTTCCCTGTGGCTCGCCCGGAACTACGCGGGCAAGGACGAGGTCATCGGCATGAACAAGGGCGGCACGGTCGAGGCCGCCGGCCTCCAGGTGACGATGACCGGGGCCGAGCACTCGGCGGGCGACTGGAACGCGGGTGGCGAAACCACGCTCTACCTCGGCGAGCCGGCGGGGTTCGTCGTCGGCCTCGAGGACGGCACCCGCGTCTACCATGCCGGCGATACGGCCCTCTTCGGGGACATGCGCCTCATCGCGGAGCTGTGGCACCCCGACATCGCGTTCCTCCCGATCGGCGGTCACTACACCATGGATCCGGAGGCCGCCGCCATCGCAGCGGACTTCCTCGGCGTGCGACACGTCATGCCGATCCACTACGGCACGTTCCCGATCCTGGCCGGAACCCCGGATCGCCTGCGAGCCGCCCTGTCCGGGCGCGGTCGGGCGGACATCCAGGTGCACGCGCCGGCGCCCGGGGAGACGATCCGGATCTGACCGGCGACCGTCCGGCGACCGGCCGTTCCATCGGTCACGCGGCACCCGGCTCGCCACGTCCCGGGCCACGTTTCGGGATCACGGTCCCGGTCGGAATTGGGACCTTCGGGTGGATGCGGGCGGGCACCACCACCTGCCATACCGGACCGATCGTTTCCGATTCCCGAAAGGACCGATGCAAACCGCCTTGATCGACGACTCCGCGCCCGCGTACGAGGCCCCCGACGGCCGGCACAATCTGCGCGTTGTCAAGCTCCGGCTTGTCCTGACGCTCTTTGCCGTGGCGATCCTTCCACTGGCCGCGGTTGCGCCCGTGATCCGATCGGTCCTCGACGATCCGCGGATTGCGCAGCACGAGCGATTGGTGTCGGAGAGCGAGCATGCCGCCGCGGCGATCCAGCGCGAACTGACCGGCATCCGCCTGGCCCTCGTCTCGGTCGGCGCGGATCCTGCCACAGTCGCTGCCCTCAAGCCGAAGGCTGCCGCTGCCCCGCTGAAGGCCACGACGGCCCTCCTGGCGAGTGTGGTCGGCCGCGATTCCGACGTCGTGGCCGGAGCGGCCCTGTTTGCCGCCGATGGGACCGAGCGTGTCTCCAGCGGTGCGACGAGCATCGATACCCTGGGCACGGCGCCCGAGCCAGGGCAGGGGGAGTACAGCTTCCTCAGCGCGAGCAACGGGTCGCCCGCCAGCATCATCGTGTCCGTGGCGATCCACGGTTCCGGCGCGGCAGCGTCGGGATCGATCGTGGCGTCCGTGCCACTCGCCAGCCTCCTGCGCTGGGCCGATGACGATCTGGTCGCCGCCCAGGAGCACCTGGCGGTCGTAGACGGCAGCGGCGAACCCCTGGCGGTGATCACGACCCTCGCCTCGAGCACGGCGCAGGCTCCGATGTTCCAAGTCTCCGGCGGCGGCTCGCATGCGGCAACCGGGAGTGCGGAGATCACGATTCCCGGAACCAGCGGGTGGCACGTCGTTGCCAGCGCCCCGCTGACCGTAGCCGCTGTTCCCCTGGCGGCCCTCGTCACGCTCGTCGCGCTCCTCGGGCTGATCCTTGCAGCAACGTGGTGGATGGGCCGAAAGATCCTCGAGCCCGCCGCGGAGCTCGAGGCCCAGCGGGCCCGGTTCCAGGGCCTCTATCGCTCGGCCCGCGAGGCAGCCCTCCTCGACAACCTCACCGGGCTCGGCAATCACCGAGCCTTCCAGGAGGCGGTGACCCGGATGGTCGACCAGTCGCGCCGGTATGGCACCCACTTCTCGCTCATCCTGCTCGACATCGACGAGTTCAAGCAGGTCAACGACACGCGCGGCCACGCCGTCGGCGACGAGCTGCTGGCCGAGGTCGGCAACCTCATCCGATCCACCGTCCGGACCGCCGACGCAGGGTTCCGCATCGGAGGCGACGAGTTCGCGATCCTCCTTGCGGAGACCAACGCCGCGGGGGCCGAGGTGACCGCGCGGCGGGTCCTGAGCCGCGGCCTCGGGGAGCGCGGGACGGGCCGGTACAAGGGCTCCATCTCGTTCTCGGCCGGCGTGACCGGCTGCCCGGAGTTCGGCAACACCCGCCTCGAGCTTACCGCCCAGGCCGATGCCGCCCTGTACCGGGGGAAGCGGGCCGGCCGGACGATCGTGACCGTCTTCGACCCCGAGGTCGACCGAGGCCACGTGGACGAGGGCATGCGCAGCGAGCTATCGGCCGCCGTGGCCGCCGTCATCGAATCGGGCTCGCTGACCCCCGTCTACCAGCCGATCGTCCATCTCACGAGCGGCCAGGTTCTCGGATACGAGGGCCTGGTCCGGGTCGACCCGCTGTCGGGCTTCCCGCACACGGGCGCGCTCTTCGATGCGGCGGAGATCGCGGGCCGCGTCCTGGATCTCGACCGGGCGGCGCTCGACGTCGTTCTTCGGGGTTCGGGGGCGCTCCCGCCGGAGGCGCTCCTGAGCCTCAACGTCTCACCCCGCAGCTTCGAAGCCCCCGAGTTCAGCGCGACGGCCTTCCTCGCGATCCTGCGCCGGCACGAGATGGATCCCGGCCGGGTGCTCATGGAGCTGACGGAGCGGGATGCCGTCCGGGACCCGGAGGGCCTCCGCGAAACGGTCCACACGCTGCAACAGGCGGGCGTCCGTGTGGCCGCGGATGACGTCGGCGCGGGGAACGCCGGCCTCCGATTGCTGAGCCAGATTCGATTCGACGTGGTGAAGATCGACTTGTCGCTCGTCCAGGGCGGTGCCGGCGGGGACGAGACGCTGACGATCCTGACCTCGCTGGTCGGCCTCGCGCGACGCTGGGGCGCACTCACGATCGCGGAGGGGGTCGAGACCGCTGCGCAGCTCCGGATGATCCGAGACCTCGATGTCGACGCCGCCCAGGGTTATCTCCTGGGGCGCCCCGGACCGATCGGCACGGCAATGACCGTCGACCTCGATTCGCTGGCCGGTCCACGCCCGGCGGGCGAAACCGCGGCACGGCCACCTGGGGCGCGCGAGCCGGTGTCATTCGCCGTCACGCCGGCGAGGACGATCAACGTGATCCCGACCGTTGCCATTCCGATCCCGACCGCGGCATCGGTCATCGCCGGCGAGCGTCCGAGCGTCTTCAGCACGCGCTGAGCGAGCGCGCTGGGGCGAGGGCGGGCGGTCGAAGCCGGTCGCTCAGGCCATGCCCGCGAGTGCCCCGAGCTGTTCCGTCAGCCGGAGGTTCTCGCGATAGTCGATCGGGACCTCGACGAGGGCGGGGCCGTCAAGGTCCAATGCCTTCATGAGCGTCGGGAAGAGGTCATCGGCTGACGACGGCCTGAAGCCGGCGATCCCGAACGAGCGGGCGTAGTCGACGAAGTCCGGGTTGCCGAACGTCACGCCGAAGGGCGAGCCGTACTCGTTCCGTTGTTTCCAGTCGATAAGTCCGTACCCGTCGTCCCGCCAGACCACGACCACGACGTTGGCGCCGATCCGCTTCGCCGTCTCGAGCTCCTGGGAGTTCATCAGGAATCCGCCATCCCCGCAGAGCGCGACGACCTTGCGATCCGGGTGGACCAGCTTGGCCGCGATCGCTCCGGGCAGCGAGATGCCCATGGCGGCAAATCCGTTCGAGATGATCACCGTGTTCGGCTCGTAGGCCTGATAGAGACGCGCCACCCAGACCTTGTGGGCCCCGACGTCGCTGACGACGATGTCCGCCGGGCCGAGGGCGCGCCGGAGCTCGAGGAGGGCCCGCTGCGGCTTGATCGGGTAGCCCTGGTCGCCCTCGACGGCCAGGAGGTCGCGCAGGAGCGCCGTCCGGAGGTCGGCGTTGACGAGGGTGTCCTTCGCGGCGTGGCGCGCCCCGGCGTCCCGGCCATTGATCCCGATCGGGAGGACCTCTGCCAGCAGGAGGCGAAGGGACGCCTCGATATCGCCGGTCAGCTCGACCTCGGGCTGGTAGGCGGCGTCGATCTCGGCCGGCTGCGTGTCGATGTGGATGATCCGCTTGGTTCCATCGGGATTCCAGCGAGCCGGTGCGTACTCGACGAGGTCGTAGCCGACGCAGATGACAAGGTCGGCGCGATCGAAACCGGTCAGGACGTGATCCCGGGCCTGGAGGCCGACCGCCATCAGCGACAGGTGCGAGCGATCGTCGATGGCGCCCTTGCCCATGAAGGTCGCCGCGACCGGGACGTGCAATCCCCTTGCGAGCGCCCGGAGCGCGGGGGCCGCGTGACGCCGGAGGACGCCATTGCCGGCAAGGATGAGGGGCCGCTCCGAATCGGCAAGGAGGCGCGCGGCGTGGGCGATCGCTTCGCCGGTTGGCTCGGGCAGGTAGGCCCGTCCGGGCCGGAGCGGGCGCGCGGACACTCCCGGTTCGAGGACCGCTGCGGCGATGTTCTCGGGCAGCTCGATGTGCGTCGGACCGGGCTTCTCGAGCGCGGCCACCCGGAAGGCCTTTCGCACGATCTCGGGGATCGCCTCGGCCTGTTCCACTCGGGTATTCCACTTGGTGATCGGCCGGAACATCTGGACGATGTCGACGACCTGGTGCGCCTCCTTGTGGAGCTTGTCCGAGGCCGCCTGGCCGGTGATCGCCACCATGGGCGCGCGGTCCAGGTACGCATCGGCGATCCCCGTCATGAGGTTCGTGGCGCCCGGACCGAGCGTTGCCATGGCCACCGCGCTGCGCCCGGTCAAGCGACCGTACACGTCGGCCATGAAGGCGGCGCCCTGTTCGTGCCGCGTCGTAACGTGCCGGACGCTGGAGCTCCGGGAAAGCGAGTCGAGGATGTCCATCGTCTCCTCACCCGGCACCGAGAAGACGTATTCGCAGCCTTCGGTCTCGAGGCACTCGACGAGGAGATGGGCAGCGGTGGGGAGGGGCGGCGTCACCTTGGCAGTGTATCCAAGAGATCGCCGCAATCCGGGGTCAGGCGGAGCGGGCCCGCGTGTCGATCCAGCGCAGGATCGCGCCCGCGACGAGCCCGATCACGAGGCCGGTCAGGTTATCGACGACATCCCCGCTCTCGCAGGCCCGGTCGAGGACCCGCACCAGGAGCTGCGTCGTTTCGACCGCGAACGGGATCAGGAAGGCGGCGGCGACAAGGGCCGCCCCGTGGCGGTTGCGTGGCATCAGGCCGAGGGCGAGGCCCAGGGGCACGAACATGAAGATGTTGCCCAGCGGATCGCCGAAGCGAAGGTAGACGCGGAGCGGCGCGAGCCAGATCCGCGTCGTGTCGCACGTCGCGGGACCCTGCGCGCCGTGCATGAGCGCGGCCCACTGCGGGGTCAAGGTCGCCGAGGCAATGATCCCGAGGCTGAAGATGATCGCCACGGCGTGCGTCCCCGAGATTCCGAGCCATCGACCAAGGGGCACCCTGATGGCGACCGCGAGCAATGTCCAGAGCGCGAGGCTCGGGAGGAAGAGGGGTACGGTCATCAGGTCATCCACGCGAGGAGTGTGCCGCACCTGGCCCGATGGGGCCGTCCGCCAGGGGCGATTCGCCTAGGCCCGGGCGCCCGGGCCCGCCGCGATACCGGCCAGACCGGCGAGGACCGCGTCGACGCTGCGCTGCGGCGCGCGCTCAGGCATCGGCTTCACGGGCTCCCCGGACGCCTGGGCGCAGGCGAGGATGGCGGCGCCCAGGGCGGCCTCATCGTCGCCCGTGGCCATCGCGAGGATCCGTTCGACGTCTTCGCGCACTCCTCGATGCGGCATCGAGGTAATCGCCCGGAGCACCTTGGCACTCGACGTCGGCTCGACACGCTCCATGTCGTAGAAGAGCTCCTCGTGCAGCTTCTCGCCCGGCCGGAGGCCGATCACCTCGATCGGCTGGCTCTCCGGGTCGCGGCCGGCGAGCCGGACGAGGTCCCGGGCGAGGTCGATCACGCGGACCGGCTCGCCCATGTCCAGGACGAAGAGGTCGCCCGTCCGACCGAGCGCCGCGGCGTCGAGGATCAGCCAGGCGGACTCCGGGATGGTCATGAAGTAGCGGGTCATGTCGGGGTGGGTGATCGTCAGCGCTTCGCCGTTCTCGAGCTGTGACTGGAAGATGGGAACGACGCTGCCGGTCGAGCCGAGGACGTTGCCGAAGCGAACCGCGACGAAGGGCCGGCCCGTCCGCCGCGCCGTATCAGCGACCAGCAGCTCCGCGACGCGCTTGCTGGCGCCCATCACGCTCGTCGAGTTGACCGCCTTGTCCGTCGAGACGAGCACGAAGCGCTCGACCCCCGCGGCCTCGGCCGCGTCGAGGACTTCGCGAGTGCCCACGATGTTGACGTAGGCCGCATCCGACGGGTGCTCCTCCATCATCGGCACGTGCTTGTAGGCGGCGGCGTGGAAGATCACGCTCGGCCGTTCCGCCTCGATGATGCGGCGCATCGAAGCCCGGCTCGCGACGTTCGCGAGATGGACCGCGATTTCGCTCGTGGCCCCGCTCCGCCCGAGGCGCGTTTCCAGTTCGCGCGAGATCAGATACAGGGGACTCTCGGCTCGGTCGACGAGGATCAGGCGCCGCGGGCCAAGGTCGAGGACCTGGCGGGCGAGCTCCGAACCGATCGAGCCCGCTCCTCCGGTGATCAGCACGGTCTGGCCGGAGATGATCGCCGCCACCCCGTCAGCGTGCTCATTCACGATCGGGCGTCGGAGGAGGTCCTCCACCCGGACCTGCCGGATGCGCAGCGTGTCGAGCGACCCGCTGAGCAGCTCGCTGACGGAAGGAACGGTCCGCACGACGAGATGGAGGGCCATCGCAGCATCGACCACCCGCCGGATGGCAACACCCGGGGCGCTGGGCATGGTCACCAGGATCGTCGTGGCGCCGGTCGCCGCGACGGCACGTTGCATTGCCTCGACGCCTCCGAAGACCCGGAGGCCGGCGACGATCGCTCCACGGAGACCCCGGTCGTCGTCGAGGAAGCCGACGGGCCGAACGGCGGCACTGGGATCCCGGTGTGCCCAGCGCGCCATGGACGTGCCCGCCTGGCCGGCGCCGTACAGGAGCGTGGCCGGGAGGTCGCCATCGGACTGGACGGCGGTCGCGAGGAATCGCTCCGAGGCCGCCCGGATCCCGAAGCGCACGCCCCCGAGGACCGCGATGCTGAGGAGCAGCTCCGCGATCCAGAAGGATCGGGGGAACCCGTCACCCCAGGTCGCGCCGGCGAGCGCCGTGCACCCGTAGAAGATGATCACGCTCGTGGCCGACCCGAGGGCGACGCACAGGACGATCCGCTCGAGGTCGGGGACGCTCGCGAATCGCCAGTGACGGGTGTAGAGGCCGAGCCGGATATTGAAGATGGTCCGAACCGCGAGGAGGAGGCCTACGACGAGCGGGAACGCCGCGAGGTGGATCGGAGCGCTGATCTGGTCGAACCGGAACGCGAGCGCCACGTATGCGGCGATCACGATCCCGACGAGGTCGACGGCCAGGAGATACCGACCCCGAAGGTTCGAGGTAAGTCGCTGGTCGCTGAAGGTGGGTCGACGAGCCAGGGCGTCCGGGCCGGGCACGGGACCCGGACCGACGGCGAGCGGGATCGACCCACGCCGGGAGCTCCGGACTCTGAAAGGGACGGCCATGGCGGGGTTCTCGCAGTGCAGGTGACGCGCGGTTGATGAATTCAGGAGCGGCGGAAGTGTGGGCGGCGCGGCCGCCGGGAAGAAATTGATGCCGCGCAATTGATGCCCTAAATCCTAGGCCACTCTGCCCTAACGGGCTAGTACCATCGGGTCAAAAAGTGCACCAGAATCCAACTAACGGTGCGTTGGGTCACCGAATCGGGCGGGGATTCCCCACGCCATGGCGCGTCCGTTCAGGTACGTTCGTGCGCAAACAGCGCCCCGCGACGCGGGCGGGCCGGGTTCCGGTACGGTTGACGCTGCCCGCGACATGCGTGGATGATGGCGGCCGCTCAGACCCAAGCAACGGCCCTCACACGTGGGCAGAGAGTGAGATTCATGGACCTCCGGCGCCAGATCGGAATCGTGCGGGCTTACCTCCCGATGCTCATCGCGAGCGCGCTCGTGGCCGGTGGGCTGGCGTTCCTCATCAGCTCGACGCTTGGCAAGGTCTACGAATCCCGGGCGACCCTGATCGTCGGCCAGTCGCTCTCGGCCAGCAACCCCGACTACACGCAGCTGCTCGTTTCGCAGCGGCTGTCGGCGACCTATGCCGAGGTCGCGCTTTCACGGCCGATCCTCAGCGGGGTGATCTCGACCCTCGGCCTGAACGAGACCGCGGACGACCTGGCCAAGCGCGTCGTCGCGTTCGCCGCGCCGGACAGCACGATCATCACGATCACGGTCCAGGACGGTGACGCGGGCCGTGCCGCGAGCATCGCGAACGAGCTGTCCCAGGAACTCATCGATGCGTCGCCGTCGATCCAGGGCGGCGGCACGGAGGTCCAGGCGTCCATCGATGCCGACCTCACCGCCACCCAGGCGCAGATCGATTCGGCCCAGGCGGAGGTCCAGAGTCTCAGCGCGCTGACGAGTCCAACCGCGGCCGACCTCGCCCGGATCGATACCCTCCAGGCGAGGCTGATCAGCCTGCGCACCCTGTACACCTCGCTGGTCGGCCTGTCCTCGGGCAATGCCTCGAACCTCCTGAGCGTCGTCGAGCCCGCGGTCGCACCGACCATCCCGATCTCGCCGAGGCCGGCACTCAACGCTCTCGTCGCGGCCCTGCTTGCGGTGATCCTGGTCTTCGGCCTCGTCTACGTGCGCGAATACCTCAAGGACAGCGTCCGGGATCCGAACGCCGTGGCCAAGATCGCGGGCCTGTCCACGCTGGGCACCATTCCGAAGCTTGCCTCACTCCGCCGACGGCGCGAGATCTATCGGCTCGTGACCGTGCTGTACCCACGATCCGCGGGTGCGGAGGCGTACCGCACGCTGCGGACGAATATCGAGTTCGCGACCGCCGGCGCACCGCTCGGGACGCTCCTCGTCACAAGCGCCAACCCGGGCGAGGGCAAGACGGTGACCGCGGCGAACCTCGCGATCGCGTTTGCCCAGACAGGACGGAGGGTCGTGCTCGTCGACGCCGACCTGCGCAGGCCGGGCGTCCACGAGCTGTTCAACCTCAGCAACGAGGAGGGTCTCACGGCCCTCCTTCGCCGGGACATGGTCATCGGCCCCGTTGTCCGAGAAACGGAGGTTCCCGGACTCCGGGTGCTCACCACCGGCTCTGTTACCGCCCACCTGACCGAACTCCTTGGCACGCGGCGGATGCGCTCCGTCCTTGAGAAACTGGCCGCCGATGCCGACCTGCTGGTCATCGATGGGCCGCCGCTCCTGGCGGTGACTGACTCGGTAATCATGAGCTCCTACGCTGGCGCGACGCTCCTCGTCATCGACGCGGACCGAAGCCAGAGGCGAGCCGTCCGGAGCGCCCTCGAGGCCCTCGAACGGGCTGGAGCGAACGTTGTCGGCGCCGCAATCAATCGGATCCCGACGGATGTCCAGACGACGCTCGGCTCCTACGGGGATTACTTCGACGAGAGCCTCGCGACCATCGAACCCACTCCCGAGACGCGGCACGGATCATCGGCCTGATTTGGCCGCGCCGGGCGCCTCAGGGCTCCGTGTCACCATGCGGCATCCTCGACGGCCCCTCGAGCGCCCTCGCGAACGCGCCTCCGAGCCGCTCGATGTTGTGCTCCCGAGTGACGTAGTCCCGACCTGCCTCCCCCATCGCGGCCAGCTCGTCCGGGGTTTTCGCAGCGAGCTCGAGGTAGGCGGTCGCGAGGACGGTTGGGTCGTCTGGAGCGACGCTCAGTCCAGCCCCGACCTCGCGAACGGGGTCATAGGCGCTCTCGCAGGCGAACACGATCGGGCGCTGGGCGGCCATGTACTCGAAGAGCTTGTTGAAGCTGATCCCGTATTGATAGACGGGCGTGTACGTCGCGTGGACCACGGTGGCATCGAGGGCCCGGAGGATCGTCGCCACGTAGCGGCGCGGGACTGATCCCCCGATCGACACCGACGGGACGCCGTCGGCCATGCGCGCGAGCGCGGCCCGCTCGGCACCGTCACCCACCAGGAGCAGCGCGACCCGACCCGGCTCGCGTCGTTCTGCCTCGGCTGCGGCGTCGATCAGGACATCGACCCGGTTGACCCGCCCGAACGCCCCGAGATAGCCGACCACGAAGCGCCCCTCGGCGCGCCGGCGACGTATCTCGGCGAGCGCCCACCGAACCGGCTGGGGAAGGTCGGGCTCGGGGGGGGTCGGGGCGTCGAAAGCGGCCAGATCGACGCCGTTCGGGACGTAGGCCACGTGGTCCGCCGGGAGCCCCCTGGCCAGGAGATACGCGCGCATGCCGGGCAGGACCGTGACGACGACGCTCGCGCGCCGGACGAGGAACGACTCCATCCAGCGCAGGAGCCGCTCGCCCGGCGAACCCACGCGCATCGCCCCGAGGTCCACGAGTGTCTGCGGCCAGAGATCCCTGATCTCGAAGGCGAACCGGGCCCGCCGGAGCCTCGAGGCCACCCAGCCACCGAAGGCCGCGAACGGGTGGACCGTCGAGCCGACGATCACGTCGGGCCGTGCCGAACGAGCCTGAACGAGCAGGAACACGACCATGAACGAGAGCATGTTTACCTGCCGCCGCCACGTGTTGCCGTGGTACGGGATGGTCCGTAGCCAGACGAACCGGACGCCATCGACGTACTCGACCTGGGAGATCCGACGGCCCGTCAGGCGCTCCTCACGGCCGCTGGCATGGCTGAACCCGGCGGCGAAGATCGAGGCGTCGACACCCTTCGCGACGAGCGTCCGGGCGAGATCGAAATGGCGGGCGCCCGCCGGCACGTCGGGTCCGAAGGCGTAGTGATTGACGATCCACGCGCGCCGCATTCCGGGCGGGTGCGCAGCCTCGATCGACTCAGCCACCTGGGGCCTCGCCGCCACGGTCGTTCGTCATCGACTCCTCCCCGGGCCCGTCGGTGGCCCGGAGCGCTTCGATGAGGGATCGATAGCTGGACCGGGACCGGCGACTCGCCAGCGCATCATTGTGGAACAGGAGGACGGCATCGCCTCGATGGCGCCTGCAGGCCGCGACGATCGTGCGGGTCCTCGCAACCGCCTCCGCCTCGCTGGCCGCGAGATATTCGATCAGGGTCGTGTCCATGACCACGAGTGGCCGTTCACGCAGGTCGAGCCGCTCTCGGCCCGCGATATCGAAGACCGGATACTCACGGCAGGTGCCCGACCGGAATCCGGGCCGCTCCGCGAAGCCGACGGACGAGTCATGGGCTAGACCGGCGGCCGCCTGATGCCGCCACGAGCCGGGGACGGCGAATCGGAGGTAGTGCTGCCGGACGCCCCACGCGGGCTGGTCGACGCCGGCCGCGCGGCACGTTGCCCGCAGGGCTTCGAACTCTGCCAGGAGGCGGTCCGGGTCCCCGAAGCTTCCGTAGCTCGCGTGGAGCCCGATCTCGTGGCCCCGCTCATGGATCCGGCGCAGGATCGGCCCGAACGGCGCGTCCGTCAGGCGGTAGCGGAAGTCGTCGTCACCGGGCGCGTTGCCGGCCATGACGTAGAAGGTGCTCCGGAGACCATTTCCTTCGCTGGTGTCCATCAGGAAGTCGAAGACGTTGAACGGGTCGCGGTCTGCTCGACCCGATCGGGCATCCACGACGGACCGCAACCTGCGCAGGGCGAGGCCCGGGTCCCGGCGCCGGCCGAGGTCACCAAGCAGGCCCCGCGCGACGTCCTGGCGCGACCGACCGAAGGCTGCCCACGGCTGATCGATGTCGTGGGTGAGCCGCAGCCGGAACGTGGCCTCGGGCCGGGTGATGGCCGGCCACAGCCGCCGCATCGCCGCCCACAGCAGGTCCGCATACTCGTCGGCGATCGGTCGGTCCTCGAATCCCTCCTTGACCGCCAGGCAGGCGGCGGCCGGGACGCGCCCATGGCGGTCGCGATCGGGAACGACGGCCTCCTCGTAGCGGGTGACGAGCCAGAAGGCGCTGCCCAGCAGGTCGAAGCCGAACCGCAGTCCCTCCGCGGTCTCGTCCCATGCAGCCTCGCCGACCGTCGCCGGCGCGTAGATCGCGGGAATGCCCGGATCGGCCCTCCCAGGCCCGCTCGAGCCGTCCGACGAGAAGTCGGGTTCGGCCTCCGGAGGCACGCGGAGCTGATGCACCGGGTGACCCGGCATCGATCGCTCGGTAAGCCATGCCGCGTCGTCCGTCGCGAACAGGATCTCAGGCAGGCTGATCGTCCTCCCGGCCGGGTCGTCGGCGCGGGCGATGGTCGTCCGGGGCTCGTCATGGACCGCCAGATCGAAGGACAGCCCGAGCCACTCGGTCAGGATGAGGTCGAGCACGTACCGACGCTCCGCTGTCCTGGCCGCGGGAGCCATGACGCGGAGGCGCGGGTTGACGCCGCCCATCAGGAGGACGGGCCGTCGTTGATCCAGCCCTGGTCGAGCCCGGCGTCAAGAGCGTCGCTGATCTCGCCGGCGTGGGCTGGTTGGAAGCCTTTCTGGATTGCCCACCAGGACACGAGGCCGTAGGCGAGGTAGGTCAGGACCCGGGCCGCGGCGAGAAGGGCGACGGCGGCCGTGGCCGAGAGCCCGAGGGCGGCGGCGAGGGGGATGGCACCGCCGATCAGCGCGAAGCGCACGATCTCCCGAAGGAGATGGAGTTCCTGGCGCTCGAGGACGTACAGCACGTCACCCGTGGCGCCGATGCAGAACTCGAGGAAGAACGAGGGCATCAGGATCGCGACGAGCAGCCCCACCTGGGCCCAGGAACTGCCGAGCAGGGCCGGGGCGACGATCGGCGCAGCGATGGCGCCGACAATGGCCGGGCCGATCGCCACGGCCGCCAGGACCGCGGTCGTCTTGGTGAACAGGCGACGGACACCCGGCGGATTCGTTCGCCCCAGGCGGGCTGCCTCGGCGACGAACACCTGTCCGACCGCGCCTGCGAGAAGGCTCAGCGGTACCGCACCGACCTTCGCCGCGAGGGCATACTCGCCGCCGGCCACCGGCCCATAGAAGGCGACGATCGTGAGCAGCGGTGACTGTTGACCAAGTGCGGCGAGGAGCGCCGAACCGCTCGAGAAGATCGGAAACCGACGGTACCTCCGCGCGACGCTCGCCATGCCGGAGCGGCTGACCTGGCGGAAGACCGCGGCGTGCGAATGCCAGGCCTCGCGTGCGATGCGCGTAGAGCCCGAGATCCGCCCGAAGACGTCGCCGACGAGCAATCCCGGGGCGCCCATCCCGAGGATCCCGAGGCCTATCTGGCCGCCGACCAGGGCAACACCCTGGGTCACCCGGGTCGCGGCGATCGCCGAGAAGGACTTGGTCCGGAGCGCCCAACCGATCAGGGCCAGGCTGATCCCGCCACCGAGCTGGGCCAGCGGGACGAGCAGGACGTATGGTGCGAGACCCGGGGCACCGAGCAGGTTCAGGAGCCATGGCCCCGCGAGCAAGAACGCCGCCAGGGACAGGCCGGCGGTCCCGACCGCGGACGCCAGCGACAGCGCCAGCACGTTGGCCGCGACCTTGTCCGACTGCGGTAGTGGGATTGCCGACTCGTAGCGAAGGCAGGCAACGGTCAGCAGCATGGACAGGATCGAGACTGCCACCGAATAGACGCCGAAGTCCGCGGGCGAATACAGCCGGGTGACGATCGGGATCGTGGTGATGACCAGGATCTGGGCGATGCCGGTCCCGGTGACGAGCGTGGCGACGCCACGCCCGAACCCGTCCTTCGAGGGCGCGATCCGGACGAGCAGGCGGGGCAACATGGGGCGCCATTGTGCCCGATCTTGGCTGGCTCCCCGCTCCGGGCGACGTCGCGCACCGCCGGGGACCGACCTGCTCGCCCCACGACCGTGGCGTGAACGCGCCAAGTCGGGCATCCTTGGCCATCGTGAATCCGACCCGCCCCTGCTCGAACGCCTTCTCCAGCGCCACCGTCGGACGCCGACCATGAGGATCCCGGCGGGGCTCACCGCGATCGCCCGGAACGTGCGTCGCAACTATGCCGGTCGGGATCGACGTGCCGAATATGCCGATCTCCTGTCAGCAGCAGCCGGGGCCGGCTACGAGATGGTGTCGCTGGCCCGCTTCCACGATCTCGCGACCGGGGGCCAGGACTCGGATCGACGGCTGCTGGCCCTGCGCCACGACGTTGACATTCGCGATGTCGCCGGCAACGAGGCGTTCTACGAGGCCGAGCTGGCCGTCGGCGCCCGATCGACGTTCTATTTCCGGCTGTCGACCGCGCCCACGCATCGGGACCTGATCCGGCGGCTCCGCCGGGACGGGTTTGAAGTCGGCTATCACTTCGAAGAGGCCGCGACGCTGGCCCGCCTGGCCGGCCTCACGAGCCGGGCCCAGGTCGAGGCACGGCGAGCGGAGATCGCCGATCGCTTCCAGTCGAACTGCGCCCTGTTCCGGACACGCTGGAATCCGGACCTGGTCTCGGCCGCATCGCATGGGGACTGGATCAATCGGCGGCTCGGCTTCGCCAATCACGAGTTCGTGACCAGCGACCTGCTGCGGGCGTGCGGGCTGGACTTCGAGGCCTACGGCGACGAGCTGCTCGGGCAGGTCGCCGCGTACGTCAGCGATGTCGCGCCGGCGCCGTCGCTGTGGACCAGGGATTACGGGCTCACGGATGCGCTGCGCGATGCCCGGACGCCGATCTGCATGCTGACCCACGAACGCCGCTGGCACCTGGACCGAAGGGCGAACGTCGACGCCGACCTGCGCCGGGTGGTTGAGAGCCTCGGCTATCGTTGGCGCATGACACTGCCTCCGCCGCCGTGAACGCGATGCGCGCCCTCGCGGACGGGGACTGGCGAGGCGCCCTCGGGGGTGATTCCGGATGGACCGTCGGCGGAGCGCTCGCGCTCGCCGGGACGATCGGGATTGTCGCGGCCCTGGCTGGGCCCCTGCTCGCGGTCCTGGTCGTCGGCGCCCTCGTCGGGGCGTACGCCCTCGTCGCGGCCCCGGGCCTGGTGTTCGCGGCCTATCTCCTCATCCCGTTCTACAAGGGCGCCCTGCAGCCCTACCTGCCCGTGGACCTGACGATCCTCCTCGGGGCCTTGAACGCGGTCCAGGTGGTCCCCGTGGTCCTGTCGCGGCGGGAGCGCGATGTGTCGGGCCGTGGGATCGCGCTCTGGGTCGCCTTCGCGTCGCTCGTCGTGGCCGGCATCGTGTGGGCGCCGGATCAGGCGCTTGCCCTGTCGGCGGCGATCAAGTTCGTCGTCCTGGTGAGCGTTCCGCTCATCCTGGGCGCGCTGCGCGTGGCGGCCGACCCGCGCTACGTCCGCCAGGTCATCTGGTCGTTCCTGGCCATCGGCATCCTGGCAGTCGTGATCGGCGTCCTCAACCTGTCGAGCGTCGACCGCCTCGTCGTGCTCGGCATGAACACGATCCAGGTAGCCGTCGCGGCGATGCTGGTACCGCTGGTGACCGTGGCCTTCGTCCTTGCCGATGGCCCGGGCCTCGTACGGACGGCCTCAGTCCTGCTCGTTCCCGTCGCCTTCGTCGTCGCGATCGCCTCGGGCTCGCGCGGACCCATCCTGACCCTCCTGGTGATGGGCATCGGTGCGGGCATGATCAGCCTTGCCCGGCGCCGGACCATCAACCGTCGGGTTGTCCTCGCGGTCGCCGCGATCGTTGGTGGCAGCGCCGCCGCGCTGGTGCTCGGAGCCGCCTTCCTGCCCGCCCTCTCGACGGCGCGATTCGGGCTCCTCGTGGACTTCCTGCAGGGGGTGCTCGGGGGCAACCCGCTCGTTGCGGGCGGCGACACGTCGTCGGAGACCCGTCTGCGCTTGTTCGGCGCCGCGATCTCGATCTTCAATGACCACCCTCTGATCGGCGCCGGGACGGCGGGTTTCGCGTCGCTGAGCGGCTCCTACGCGGGCACGTATTTCGCCGACCTGTACCCCCACAACGCCATCCTCCAGATCGCCGCCGAGTACGGCGTCGTCGGGCTCACGGTCTTCGGGGCCCTCGCCCTGACGGCCTTTCGTCGGCGACTGCCCGCAGCGAGCGGGGCGGCGGGCCTGCAGGTCGTCTTCACGTACCTCCTGTTCAACGCGATGCTGAGCGGCGACATCCTCGAGGATCGGATGACCCTCGGCCTCCTCGTCCTGCTGCTCGTGGTCGATCGGGCAAGGCCGGCGGACGACGGCGAGGATCCGGAACCCGTGCCGACAATCGGCCGGCGGATCGGACCGGCGGACCCGTCCGGATTGGCGGGCGATTCGGCGGTGCTGGATCGCGGGGCCGGCGCACCGATCGATGCAAGCGACGCCATCGTCGACACCGCGTGAGCGAGTCGACATTGCCGCCGGCTTCGGATCGACGAGCGCCCGCAGTCCACGTCGGGATGGCCGTCTACGGCGACATCTCGTACGACAGCAGGGTTCGTCGCGAGGCGACGGCCCTTGCCGCTGCCGGCTACCGGGTGACCCTCGTCTGCCTCGGGGATCGGCCCGGACCCACGGACCTTCCGGACAACGTGACCGTCGTGGTGCGAGTGCCGGCGGCGAACCGGGTGCTGCCCGGCACCGGCGCGACCGAGCCCTTCGCATCGGGCGGCCGCATCGGCCGGCTGTTCCGGCGCATCCGTTGGGTCCGAGCGTACGCGACGAACCTGCGGGCCTGGGGTCGCATGGTCCCGGCCGCGTGCGGCCCGGCCGACATCTGGCATCTCCATGACCTGCCGGCCCTGATGGCAGTCCTTCCCGTGCTCAGGGTGCCGGTGCCCGTCGTGTACGACGCCCACGAGCTCTTCCTCGAGGCCGGAACGGCGGCCGGGCTGCCCACGCCGGTGAAGAGCCTGCTCGCCGCGTACGAACGACGCCTGGCCCGCCGGGCGTCGGCAATCGTGACCGTCAACGAGGCGATCGCAGCGGTGCTCCGGCAGCGGTACGGGCGCAGCCGGATCGACGTCGTCCACAACTGTCCGGAGCGCTGGACGATTCCGACCCCGCGGCCCGATCGAATTCGCGAGGTGGCCGGGATCGCCGCCGATTCACCCGTGATCCTCTACCACGGGGCACTGACCGGGCATCGAGGGATCGAGGTGCTGATGGAGGCGATTCTCCGACCGGGCCTCGAGCGGGCGCACCTGGTGCTGATTGGCCCCGGCGCGGCTCGGGATCACTACGTCGCAATGGCCGACAGCGCTCCGTGGCGCGCGCGCGTCCACGTCCTCGACCCGGTGCCCCCACACGACCTCCTACCGTGGGTGGCGTCGGCTGATGTCGGCGCGATGCCGATCGAGCGTTCGACGATCAACCATTACCTCTCGACGCCGAACAAGCTGTTCGAATGCCTCGCGGCCGGTACCCCCGTCGTTGCCAGTGACTTCCCGGCGATGCGGAACGTCGTCGTCGACCCGGCCGGGGCTCTCGGGATCGTGTGTGATCCGTCGTCGACCGCCTCGGTCGCCGAGGCGCTGACGGCGATCCTGGACCTCGACCCGGAAGCGAGCCGAGCGCTGCGGGAACGCTGCGCGGCCGCGGCCCGAGATCGCTGGAACTGGCAGCAGGAAGCGGCAGTCCTGGTCGGGCGCTACCGCGACCTCCTGCAAAGCGACCCGTAGCCGGACCCCGGACCGCATCCGAGCCGACGGAAGGACCACGGATCTCGGCCGGTCAGCGGAAGTAGAACTGGAGGTCGCCCTGGTCGAGCGCTCCGTTGCCGCTGTTGAAGGCGCCCCAGGAGGAGCCGTTGGTCGTGTACTGGGCGTGGCCGTCGGCGAAGTACGTGGTCGGGCTGAAGCCGTAGGCGCTGCCCTGGCGGATGACGAAGATCGAGTATCTCGTGTCGGCCGCGGTGGACAGGACGACGTTGTAGCTCTGGCCCTTGACGAGGGTGTGGGTCGTGCTGAAGGTGACCGTCTCCCAGGTCGCGTGACCGCTCCCGCCGTGGTCGCCGGGAGTCCCGACGGCGATCTGCGAGGCGGCGATGGTGCCGGTCTCGATGAGGCTCCCATCGGAGCCCTCGAGCCGGACCGTGAGCGGGCTCGAACCGCTGATCCGCATGAGCCGGACGCTGAACGAGCTGACTGCCCGGCTCGCGCCGCTCACGGTGAACGCCTCGCGGGCCTTGGCGTTGCCGCTGATCGTCTCGGCCGAGCGGATCCAGACCTCCATGTAGCCGACGCCGGCCTTGACCCCGTTGGCGTAGTCGAGCTCCATGATCGGGACGGTCGTCCCGAGGTCGGACCAGGCGCCGTTGCCCGAGCGGACGGGCTGACCCCAGTCGGTGTTGCTGAAGGCGGCCTGGCGGGGCGAGGTCGGCTGGTACATGAAGATCCCGTTGACCGAGGCGAAGTTGGCCTTCGGGTTGGCGTCCGTGTTCCGGAAGACCACGTGGTACAGCTGGCCGCCTGTCAGGCTGGCGGGACTCGCCCAGGAGATGGTCTGAAAGGCATCCCCTGGCCGGACCGACGTCGTCGCGAGGATCGTCCCGGACGGCCGGTGCGACGACGAGCCGTCGTCCTTCTGGACCGTGACCTCCCACGTCCCGCCCGTTCCCGCGCCGTACCCGGAGTGGCTCGGTCCGACGACGTAGATCCTGATCGACTTGAGCGCGGACGACGTCGTCGCCCGGAACCGATAGCTCGCCGACAGGGCATCGGAGCCGCCGATCTGCGTGTTGTTCAGGCTGTCCATCCCGATCCCCGAGCCGTACACGCCACCGATCCCGCCACTGCCGGTCGGCCTCGGCGTCGGCGCACTCGATGGCCTTGGTGTGGGCGGGCGGGACGTCGGAGGAACGGTCGGCGACGCGGCCGCGGTCGACGAAGCGGTATTGGTTGGGGACGGTGATCCGGACAGTTGTGGGGAGGCCTCGGCCGACACCGAGGGCCCGCCGGTTGCGATGCCTGTGCCCGTCGGTAGTGGGCTGCCCGACGATGGATCGCCGGTGTCGGACGCCCTCGCGACATCGCCGGTGCCGTCGGCCGTGCCCGGCGAATGACTGGTCAGCACCGGGGAGGCGATGCGCCCGGGCGCGAAGAACAGCACCATCACGGCGACAACCAGGGCGACCGACCCGATGCGCCACCAGGATGGTTCGCCCCGGGCAGCCCCGATGGGCCCCAGGGGTGGGGTCGGTGGGTCAGCCGTGACGGTGGGCGGTGGCGTAGCCGGGGGAACCGGGTCGGCCGTTTCGTCGGAGTGCACCGACGCACGATACAGAGGTGACGCCGGTTGCGGGTGCGGCGCGGCCCGGGCGGAGTGCCCGGGCCGGGCTGCAGGTCAGCGGAAGTAGAACTGGAGGTCGCCCTGGTCGAGCGCTCCGCTGCCATCCTGGCTGAAGGCGCCCCAGGAGGAGCCGTTGGTCGTGTACTGGGCGTGGCCGTCGGCGAAGTACGTGGTCGGGCTGAAGCCGTAGGCGCTGCCCTGGCGGATGACGAAGATCGAGTATCTCGTGTCGGCCGCGGTGGACAGGACGACGTTGTAGCTCTGGCCCTTGACGAGGGTGTGGGTCGTGCTGAAGGTGACCGTCTCCCAGGTCGCGTGACCGCTCCCGCCGTGGTCGCCGGGAGTCCCGACGGCGATCTGCGAGGCGGCGATGGTGCCGGTCTCGATGAGGCTCCCATCGGAGCCCTCGAGCCGGACCGTGAGCGGGCTCGAACCGCTGATCCGCATGAGCCGGACGCTGAACGAGCTGACTGCCCGGCTCGCGCCGCTCACGGTGAACGCCTCGCGGGCCTTGGCGTTGCCGCTGATCGTCTCGGCCGAGCGGATCCAGACCTCCATGTAGCCGACGCCGGCCTTGACCCCGTTGGCGTAGTCGAGCTCCATGATCGGGACGGTCGTCCCGAGGTCGGACCAGGCGCCGTTGCCCGAGCGGACGGGCTGACCCCAGTCGGTGTTGCTGAAGGCGGCCTGGCGGGGCGAGGTCGGCTGGTACATGAAGATCCCGTTGACCGAGGCGAAGTTGGCCTTCGGGTTGGCGTCCGTGTTCCGGAAGACCACGTGGTACAGCTGGCCGCCTGTCAGGCTGGCGGGACTCGCCCAGGAGATGGTCTGAAAGGCATCCCCTGGCCGGACCGACGTCGTCGCGAGGATCGTCCCGGACGGCCGGTGCGACGACGAGCCGTCGTCCTTCTGGACCGTGACCTCCCACGTCCCGCCCGTTCCCGCGCCGTACCCGGAGTGGCTCGGTCCGACGACGTAGATCCTGATCGACTTGAGCGCGGACGACGTCGTCGCCCGGAACCGATAGCTCGCCGACAGGGCATCGGAGCCGCCGATCTGCGTGTTGTTCAGGCCGTCCATCCCGATCCCCGAGCCGTACACGCCACCGATCCCGCCGGTCGGGCCGAGCGTCGGTGTCGGGCTGTCGGCCGGCAACGACCGGGCCGCCAAGTCGATGGACATCCCGACGAGGACCAGGATGCCCATCACGGCGACAACCAGGGCGACCGACCCGATGCGCCACCAGGATGGTTCGCCCCGGGCAGCCCCGATGGGCCCCAGGGGTGGGGTCGGTGGGTCAGCCGTGACGGTGGGCGGTGGCGTAGCCGGGGGAACCGGGTCGGCCGTTTCGTCGGAGTGCACCGACGCACGATACAGAGGTGACGCCGGTTGCGGGTGCGGCGCGGCCCGGGCGGAGTGCCCGGGCCGGGCTGCAGGTCAGCGGAAGTAGAACTGGAGGTCGCCCTGGTCGAGCGCTCCGCTGCCATCCTGGCTGAAGGCGCCCCAGGAGGAGCCGTTGGTCGTGTACTGGGCGTGGCCGTCGGCGAAGTACGTGGTCGGGCTGAAGCCGTAGGCGCTGCCCTGGCGGATGACGAAGATCGAGTATCTCGTGTCGGCCGCGGTGGACAGGACGACGTTGTAGCTCTGGCCCTTGACGAGGGTGTGGGTCGTGCTGAAGGTGACCGTCTCCCAGGTCGCGTGACCGCTCCCGCCGTGGTCGCCGGGAGTCCCGACGGCGATCTGCGAGGCGGCGATGGTGCCGGTCTCGATGAGGCTCCCATCGGAGCCCTCGAGCCGGACCGTGAGCGGGCTCGAACCGCTGATCCGCATGAGCCGGACGCTGAACGAGCTGACTGCCCGGCTCGCGCCGCTCACGGTGAACGCCTCGCGGGCCTTGGCGTTGCCGCTGATCGTCTCGGCCGAGCGGATCCAGACCTCCATGTAGCCGACGCCGGCCTTGACCCCGTTGGCGTAGTCGAGCTCCATGATCGGGACGGTCGTCCCGAGGTCGGACCAGGCGCCGTTGCCCGAGCGGACGGGCTGACCCCAGTCGGTGTTGCTGAAGGCGGCCTGGCGGGGCGAGGTCGGCTGGTACATGAAGATCCCGTTGACCGAGGCGAAGTTGGCCTTCGGGTTGGCGTCCGTGTTCCGGAAGACCACGTGGTACAGCTGGCCGCCTGTCAGGCTGGCGGGACTCGCCCAGGAGATGGTCTCGAACACGGCGCTGGGGTGGAACGAGGCGGTCGCCAGCACCTGACCCGAGGGAAGATGCTTCGACGAGCCGTCATCGGTCTGGACGGTGGCCTCGATGGTCCCGCCCGTTCCCGCGCCGTAGCCGGAGTACTGGGGGCCCATGATGTAGATCTTGATCGACTTGAGCGCGGACGACGTCGTCGCCCGGAACCGATAGCTCGCCGACAGGGCATCGGAGCCGCCGATCTGCGTGTTGTTCAGGCTGTCCATCCCGATCCCCGAGCCGTACACGCCACTGATCCCGCCGGTCGGGCTTGGCGTCTGGTTGGGTGTCGGGTTGGGTGTCGGCTTCGGTGTCGGCTTCGGTGTCGGGACCGGCGTTCCCGTCGGATGTGGGGTCGATGTCGCGATCGGACCGGCGGTGGGCGGGGCCGTCGGGCCCGAGGTCGGATCGGAGGTCGGATCGCTCGTAAGGAAGCCACCGGGCGTCGGCGACGGGTCGAATGAGGGGACCGTCGTGGGCGACGTGGAGGGCGGACCAAACGTCGGAGCCGGCGTGCCCAGATCGAGCGGTGGCACGAGGGACAACGCCACGGCGCCAGGGTCTGCCGGCGGATTCGTCGGAGCGACGGATGCCGGGCCGAGGACGACGACCTTGATGCTCGCGACAGTCCTGCTCGTGGTCGTGGATGCCCGCCGGCCACGCGAGGCAACGCTCGTCTCCGTCCGGGCGGATAGCGTGTGCCCGCCCGGGCTGGCGCTCGTCGGGACCGTCACGTGCGCGCTGAACGACCCGCGCGAAGAAGTAAGGATCGCCCCTACGCGCACGGTGCCGTCCCAGAGCAGCTGGACGGAGGCGCGGCTGGGAAAGCGCTCGCCCGTCGCCACAAGGGCTCCGCCAGGGGCGGCGAGGCCCGACACGGTGAGGGTCGCCTGCGCGGCCGACACGGTCAGGAACGGGAACAAGAGCGCGGGTCCGAGGAGGGCGATGACGAGAGTCGACATCCAGTCTCGGAGGCGGCGGGGTTGCGGCTGGCGCGTTGCAGCGCCAGCGCGCGGGGTCTCCTCGACCCAGCGGTCGCCATTCCAGAACATGGTGGTCCTTTCGGTAACCCGGCTGGCTCAGAGAGCCCCGTGGCTTTGCGGCCCCGCCTCGCGACGGGTGTGCCTTTGTCGAGGAAGCCAGCCCAGGCAAATTGCCCGGCGGGGACCTGACTGCGCATGGATTTCTACGCAACCTGACCCTACCGGTCCCAACCCCGATCGGGCAGCCCTCATTGCGTACCTTGGCGCTATCCGATGGGACTACCAAGGACCCGCCCGGACCGCCCTGCACTCATGCTGTCCGTTCCAGCGGGCGCTTCGGAACGGTCAGGCGCGATCCAGTTCTTCGTCGGCGACGGCCTCATCCCCGTGGTCTGGCCCGGCCGGAACGTGATCAGCGGAGGGTTGTCCGGCCCGGTGCGGCGTGTCGCTCACGGCCGCCGGTAGGCGGGAAAGAAGCCGCCGCGATCCGCCGGATCGAGATCCGGAGCCCGTTCCCGGACAAGACGCTCGTAGGCCGCCGCGTCGAGGACGGCGCGGACGGTCGAGAACGGGTGACGCCCGCTGGAGAACCCGAGCTTGAACCGGAGCAGTGAATCGTCGGCGCCACCGACGCCACCGCCCAGGTGGAACCACTGGTTCCCGCGCTCTCGCGCCCACTCGCTCGCGAAATGAAGCATCAGCTTGGACGGCTGGAGGCCGAGGTGGCGCTCATCGGTGCCGCCGAGGTGGTACTCGACGATCCCATCGGTCTCGACGAACAGGCCGGCGGCAGCTGCTTCGCCCTGGACCTCGACCACGCACAGGTGGAGTCGATCCGGCAGCGCGGCCCGAAGGTCGTCGAAGTACGCATCGTCGAAGAAGTAGTAGGCCGACGCATCACGCCGAGCCATCGTCGATCGGTAGATCGCCTTGAAATCGGCGAGGTGACTCCACGTGGGATCGATCCGGGCGACGCAGCCCGCCTCGCGAGCCCGCGTGATGTCCCGACGATGGTTGCTGCGGAGTTGCGCCCACAGATCGCCATCTGGCCCGGTCAGATCGACCGCGATCGTGTCACCGTGCCGGACGATCGATCCGAAGGATCGCGGCGGAACGGTGTTGAGGAGCGGGTGGAGCCGGACGAACGCGGACACCACGCCGGCCGCGGCAAGGACCTCGCGAGCCCCGGCAAGTGCGACCTCGATGAATCCCGGGTCGTCGGTGGTGGCCAGCGGGCCCGGATATCCGTACGGCGACGTTGCGTCGAGACCGCCATCCGGGAGGGACCGCAGGATGAGCGGCAGGAGCACCGTCCGTGACCCATCGGCCACCAGCACGGCGACGCCGCGCCCACCCTCCTGGCGGGCGCAGAGGGCGACGTAGCCGGGCAGGTGGTAGAAGTCCGCGCGCGCGTGGCCCAGGACGTCCTGCCAGGCGTGCGCGTCGGCACCCAGGATTCGGCATTCGAGCGTGCGCGACGAGCGTCCGGCAGCGGCCTCGTCGGATGCCGGATCAGCCAGGTCGGCCAGCATGACGGCCGCTTCCCCATCAATGCCAACATGCCAATAGCCGAGTGATTCGCAGGCTCGCCGGACTGGGTCGCCGGACGATCCCACCTCGATCCGCACGACGGTCGCGCCGGCGAGCCGTGCCTCGGCCTGGAGGTGGGCGATAATCCGGACGGCGGCGTTCGACCCCTGCGGGCCCGCTCGAACCGCGACACGCAGCGTCGGTACGGGATCGCCGTCCTCGAGCCCGACGATGACGCCGTATCCATGGGCCGGACCGTCAGGCGCGGCGAGGACCACGTGCATCTCGCGGCGATCGCGCTCGGCGTCGGAGCGGGTCCGCCATGACGTCCACGCCGCCAACGCCCGCGCCGCGCTGGGCGCCTGATCTATCTCCGCGAACAGGCTTATCAGAAGTTTCTCATCTGCCGGCCCTACGGTCCGGATCGCTTTCGTCACGCGGGGCGGGATTGGTCGGTGGTCGGCCCGTTCACCGAAGCATCCTACCTGCCCAGGCCCGTCCATCACCCTTCCGGCCGGGATGACCTATTGTGTTCGCGCCCTCTCGACAGATCGGAGCCCGCACCGCGATGAGTCCACGCGCACCGAGTGGTCGGAAGATCCCGCTCGCCCGACCCGATATCGGCGCACGCGAGCTCGAGTTCGTGAGCGACGTGCTGTCGTCGGACGTCCTGGCGATGGGCCCGTACACCACCCGTTTCGAGGTCGGGATCGCGGCCCTCGCTGAACGAGCCGAGGGCGTTGCCTGCTCGAGTGGCACCGCGGGCCTTCACATGGGCGTGCGCGCCCTCGAGATCGGCGAAGGCGATGAGGTCATCACGACGCCATTCAGCTTCGTGGCGTCCGCCAACTGCCTGCTCTACGAGCGTGCCGTGCCCCGCTTCGTCGACATCGAAGAGGACAGCCTCGGCCTCGATCCGAACCTCGTGGAACAGGCGGCCTCGAGCCGCACCCGGGCCATCCTCCCCGTCCACGTCTTCGGCCGGCCGTGCCGGATCGCGAGCCTCGAGGTCATCGCGCGAGCGCGCGGCTGGTCGATCATCGAGGACTCCTGCGAGGGACTCGGCTCGTCGGTCGACGGACGTCCGCTCGGCAGCTTTGGCGATGTTGCGGTCTTCGCGTTCTATCCGAACAAGCAGATCACGACGGGCGAAGGCGGCATGGTCGTCACGGACGACGCGGGCCTGGCCGACGTGATGCGCAGCCTGCGCAACCAGGGTCGTGACACGGACGGCACCTGGCTCCGCCACGTGCGGCTCGGATACAACTATCGGCTCGACGAGCTGTCGGCCGCCGTCGGCGTAGCCCAGATCGAGCGCCACGCCGAGCTGCGTGCGGGCCGGGCCCGGGTCAGCGCCGCCTACGAGGCAGCGCTGATGGGTATCGACGGCGTCACCGTCCCACGGGCCGGGCCGGGCGAGGACGTGGACTGGTTCGTGTACGTGGTCCGCCTCGACCGCGCGATCGATCGCGACCGGGTGATGGCCGCCCTCGCCGACCTCGGCGTCCCGAGCCGGCCGTACTTCTCGCCGCTCCACCTCCAACCGTTCTACCAGTCGATGTTCGGGTTCAGGCGCGGAGACTTCCCGGTGACGGAACGCGTGGCCGAGTCCACCCTGGCCCTGCCGTTCTCGAGTCGCCTCCCGAACGACGACGTCGCCTACGTTGCCGACGCGCTCCGCGACGCCGTCGCCCGAGGATCCTGACCGCACCTTGGACGACATATCCCAAACCGTCGTCGTCGTCTCCGGCCACACCATGGCCCTGGCCGTCGTGCGCGCGATCGGCGAGGCGGGGATCCCGATTGCGGTGCTCCACTACGACGCCCGCGACTTCGCCCATCGGTCGAAGTACGTCGTCCTGGAGCGCACGATCCCGGATCCACTCCTCGACGAGTCAGGGTTCATCGCGGCCATCGTCGATGCCGCTGGGCGGTTCGGCGGCTCGCTCCTCGTCCCGGCGTCGGATGAGGCCATGGTCGCCATCTCACGGAATCTCGCGCAGGTCGAGGCGCATTTCGTCGTCGCCGCCACGGAATGGGCGATCACGGAACGCTTCATCGACAAGTCGCTGACAGCCGCCGTCGCCGAGGCCAATGGCGTTCCCGCGCCGCGGACGCGTGTGCCGGCTTCCGAGGAAGAGCTGGCCACGGACGCGGCCTCGATCGGATTTCCACTGCTCCTGAAGCCGACCCTGAGCCACCTCTTCGCGGCCCGCTATGGACGCAAGATGATCCCGGTCGCCAACTTCGACGAGCTCCTCGTCGAGTATCGGCGGGCCGTCGCGGACGGGTTCCGGATGATGGTCCAGGAGATCGTCGAGGGCGCCGACGACGAGGTCGTCAACTACAACGCCTACGTCTCCGACGGAACCCCGAATGTCGAGTTCACCGCGCGCCAGATTCGCAAGGCGCCGCCGGCCTTCGGATCGCCGCGCCTCGTGCGGAGCGAGTGGATCCCCGAGCTCATCGAACCCGGGCGGGCAATCCTGGCGGGGATGCAGTTCCACGGGTTCGCATGCGTGGAGTTCAAGCGCGACCGACGCGACGGAAACTACAAACTGATCGAGGTCAACGGACGCCACAACCTGTCGGCTCTCCTCGCGGTCCGCTGCGGCATCAACTTTCCGTTGCTCCAGTACCGACACCTCGTGGATGGCGTCGCGCCGGAGGGTGGATCGTTCCGGGAGGGGTTCTACTGGACCGATGTCGTCCGCGATGTCGCGTACAGCGCGCGGTTCCTGGCCCGCGAGCGGCACTCACCGTTGGCCTATGTTCGGCCCTACGCGATGGCCCATGCCGATGCCATCTTCGACCGCCGGGACATGGCGCCGATCCGGGCGCGGGTTCGCTACCTGATGGGCCTCGGCAAGGCCTAGCGACCGAGGCGGCTGCCGATCCGCAGGCGAACGTCGTGATACGCGACGCCGAGCCAGTTCAGAAGCGTCCCGCCGTAGGGCATGTACGCGCGCACGCGGAATCCCTCCCGGACGAGGGTCTCCTGAAGATCGGCCCGCACCCCGTACAGCATCTGCAACTCGAACCGGTCGGGAGCGATGCCGGCGTCCCGGCGAATTGCGCGGACCAGGTCGATCGTGGCTTCGTCATGGGTTGCGATCGCGGGGTAGTCGGCCGAGCGGAGGAGCCGGTCGACGTCGCGCCGGAAGGCGGCATCGATGTCGGACTTCGTGTGGTACGTCACGTCGGACGACTCCTGGTAGCCACCCTTCACGATCCGTATCCGCGTCCCCTCCGCGATGAGCCCCGCGAGGTCGTACGGAGGGTTGCGCAGGTACGACTGGATCACGATCCCGACGGTCTCGTTGCCGAACGCGGCGCGCGCCTCGGCGAACAGGCGCAAGGTCGCCTCGAGGTTGGCGAACTCCTCCATGTCGATCCGGACGAAGACACCGGCTTCCGAGGCGCACGAAAGGATGTCGTTCAGCAGCGCCCGACACAGTTCCGGATCGAACTCGAGTCCGATGGCCGTGAGCTTGACCGACACGGTCGCGTCGATTGCCTCGCGCTGGATGCGTCGCACGGCCTCGATCGCGCGGCCTGCCCCGGCTCGGGCATCGGCCTCGCTGCCGACGTGGATACCGAGCGCGTTGAGCGTGGTGGTGATGCCGCGTTCGCCGAGTTGACGCGCCACGGCCACGGCCGCGTCGAGGTCCTCGCCGGCCACGAGCCGCCAGGCGAGCGTGCGAAATCCGGGCGTGCTCATCGCGAACTTGCGCAGCCTCGCATTGCCGGCCATGCGGTTGACGGCGCCTCGAAACACCATTCCCCCAGTCGCTACGCGAGCACCGCGCGTCTCGTCGTGCGGAGGGCAGACGGACGGGTGCACCCGGGAGTGTGTCACACCCCCGGCCCGCCGATCGGCTAGTCTCGGAGCGATGACGCCGACGGCTCGTTTCGCTTGAGCACCACGCCGATGACTGGTTCTGCCGCGACCGCCGACGTGCGCGTCATGACCGAGGCGGAGATGGCCGCCATGCGCGCGGAGGAAGGGGCCCGCGTCGCCGAACGGGACGGCCGCTTCTGGGTGGAGACCTTCCGCGGCTTCTATCAGCCGATCCACCAGCTTGGGCGGCACGCGTTCGACGACGTCACGAGGCCCACCTCGCTGTGCTGGGGGTACCGGTCGGCACTTGTCGAAGAGGACGCGTCGCGTGCGAACGGCGCCCTCCCCGTCCACCTCCAGACGAGGATGGACCGCCTCACCGAGGAGTCCTTCGAGGAAAGCCGGCGGCGCGACCTTCGGAAGTGCCGGAAACAGGTCGAGATCGTCCGTCGGCCGGACCCGGGCGTCCTCGTCGACGGCGGCTGGCAGGTCTACCGCTCGGCCAAGGAGCGCGTGCCGGTGGGCCGCGTCCAGTCCGAGCACGAGTATCGCGAGGACATCGAGCTGCGAGCCCAGGACCCGCGCCGGATCATCGTCGCGGGCCTGATCGACGGCAGGGTCGCCGGATACATGGAGTCGTACGCGGTCGACGGCGTGTTCTACGGCCGGGACCTGTATGTCGCCACCGAAGCCACGAAGACGGGCATCGCCACCGGACTGTACCTGGAGACGTTCCGGATCGCCGCCGCGATCCCGGGGATCCACAGCCTCTGCCTCGGTCCGGTCCATACCGAACGACCGGGCCTGGGCCGGTTCAAGAAGATGCTCGGAATTCCGGAGGTGAACGTCCCGGCCCGGGTCGTGATCCCGGCGCCCATCCGCCTGTTCATGCGCCGATCGCAGCCCGCCACGTACTACCGGATCACCGGCCACCAGGCGACTCCGCCGACCTCGGCCGCGGCGCCGGATGCGCCCGAATGAGCGACTCACCGGCGCCCGGAGGCCTGCGGATCCTCACCGAGCCAGAGATGGCCGCGCTCCGGGCGGAGGAAGGCAGGCACGTCGTGGAGCGCGGCGGACGGTTCTGGGCCGCGATCTTCCCCGGCTTCTACCAGCCCGTCCACCTCCTCGCTCCGTTCGCGGCATCGGAGATCGCACGGCCGACGGCGGCGTGCTGGGGATATCGGGCGGCCCTGGTGCCTGAGGATGCGGGCGCTGCAAACGGCTCCATTCCCGTGCACTTGATGACCGGGCTGGATCGGTTCGACGAAGGCCACCTCGCCGGGGACCGTCGCCGGGATCTGAAGCGAAGCCGCCAGTCGATCGTCTTCCGCCGCCCCGATGATCCGGAGATGCTCGAGGCACACGGGTATGCCGTCTTCCGCTCGGCCCAGGACCGCCTCCATTACTGGCCGGACTTGGGCGAGGCGGCCTACCGCGAACGAATCAGGCGGCACGTCCTCGACGGCCGTCGTCTCCTGATCGCGGGCCTCATCGACGGTCGTATTGCCGGCTACATGGAATCGTTCGCGGTGGACGGCGTCCTGTACACGGACGACCTCATCGTCGCCACGGAGGCCCTGAACACCGGCATCAGCACTGGCCTATACGTCGAGGCCATCCATGCGGCGATCGCGTCGGGCGGTGTCCACTCCGTCTGCCTCGGGCTTGAGACGCCGGACAGGCCCGGTCTGTCGGCGTTCAAGCTCGGGCTCCGCTTTCCGGTCGTCCATGTCCCTGCCCGCCACGCGATCCCCGGGCCCATCGACGCCTTCATCCGGGCTCGCCGGCCGGCCGTCCACTACCGCCTGACCGGCCGGGGGCTGGACGAAGGGTGACGGCACGAACCGCGGGACCGGGTTCGGTGCCGCAGCGCGCGGCCAAGCGGATCCTCGACGTCATCGTGGCGGCATCCGCCCTCGTCGTACTCTCCCCGATCCTCGCGGTCGTGGCCGTGGTCGTTGCGGCCCGGCAGGGCCGCCCGATCCTGTTCCGCCAGGTTCGACCGGGCCTCCACGGACGACCCTTCACGATCTTCAAGTTCCGGACGATGCGGGCCGCCCGGAGGGACGAAGTCTGGTATCTGACCGACGATCAGCGGATCACGAGGATCGGCCGGTTCCTGCGAACGACGAGCCTCGATGAGCTGCCCGAACTCTTGAACGTGATCCGGGGCGAGATGAGCCTCGTCGGGCCGCGGCCCCTCCTGATGGAGTACCTGGAGGAGTACACCCCGGAGGAACGCCGCCGGCACGACATGCGCCCGGGGGTCACCGGTTGGGCGGTCGTGAACGGCCGGAACTCCCTGAGGTTCAAGGACCGACTTCAGCTGGACCTGTGGTACGTCGATCACTGGAGCCTTCGGCTCGACTTCCGGATCCTGGCCATGACGATCGGCCAGGTACTCCGCCGATCCGGGACGAGCGCGACCGAGGACCTCGACCTGGGCTTCCCGCTGCCGGGGAGCGACGCGGCCTCGGACCCCCCGGGGCAGTTGGCCGCGGGTGGTGGCGAAACCGGGGCCGTCGCGAATGACAGGCATGCGCCGACCGACGCTCCCAGACCTGCCGGGCGCGATCCGCGCTGAGCCCGGGTTACCCGCCGAGGATCCTCCGTCGGCGCTCGTACTCCTCGTCCTCGATCTCGCCGCGGGCGTAGCGCTGGCGAAGGATCTCGAGCGGATCATCGGGCCGAGGGGCGGGCGGCGCCGACGGCGTCGCGGCGGGCGGAGCCCCCGCCTGAGCACCGCCCTGGCGCGTCAGCCAGCGAAACGCGAGGAAGAGGAGGACGACGACCGCCACCGCGACCGCGATCCAGACCGCGACGCTGACCAGTTCGAAAATCCCGAGGTTGCCGCCGACACGGCCGCCGTACATCACGATGTCTCTCCTCTGCGTATCAGCCGGGCTGGGCGAGAACCATGATCCGGATCTCGGTCATGTCCTCGATCGCCCAGCGAAGTCCTTCCCGGCCGAGGCCCGAATCCTTGACGCCGCCGTAGGGCATGTGGTCGATCCGATAGGTCGGGATGTCATTGACGATGACGCCGCCCACCTCGAGCTCGTTGAACGCCCGCCACGCGTTGCCGAGGTCGTTCGTGAAGACGCCGGTCTGGAGGCCGAAGAAGCTGTCGTTGACCTGGCGGATGGCATCCCCGAAGTCGGTGAAGCCGAAGGTCACGACCACCGGCGCGAACGCCTCGTTGCTGCAGACCTGGGCGTTGATCGGCACGTTCTCGAGCACGGTCGGCGGGAAGAAGGTGCCGTCCGCCCGACCCCCGGCGCGGAGGCGCCCGCCCAGGGCGACCGCTTCGTCGACCCAGCGCTGGGTCCGCGCCGCGGCCGTCTCGTCGACCATCGGCCCGAGGTCCGTAGCGGGATCCGAGGGGTCACCCAGCTTGAGATTCGCGACGCCGGCCAGGAACCTGTCCATGAAGGCCTCGCGGATGTCCTCGTGGATGAACATCCGCTGGACGCTGATGCAGACCTGTCCCGCATAGGCGAACGCACCCGTGAGGATCCGCTTCACGGCCCAGTCCAGGTCGGCCGTCCGATCGACGATGACGCCCGCGTTGCCGCCCAGCTCGAGGACGACCTTCTTCTTGCCGGCTCGCTCCTTCATCCGCCAGCCGACGGAGGGACTACCGGTGAACGAGAGGACCTTGAAGCGCTCGTCGGCGACCATCCGGTCGCCGAGCTCCCGCGACATCGGGAGGATGCTGATGGCGCCTTCGGGGGCGCCGACCTCCTCGATGATCTCGCCCACCGTGAGCATCGTGAGCGGGTCCTTCGACGGCGGTTTGAGGACGATCGAACAGCCGGCCGCAATCGCCGGGGCGAGCTTGTGCGCGGCAAGGTTGAGCGGGAAGTTGAAGGGACTGATCGCCGCGACCGGTCCGGCCGGGAAACGGCGGGTGATCCCGACCCGGCCCTTGCTGCTGGCCATGAGATCGAGCGGGATCATCTCGCCGACCATGCGCTCGGCCTCCTCTGCGCCGAGCCGGAAGGTGAGGACGGCGCGATCAACCTCGACCAGCGCGTCGCGGATCGGCTTGCCCGCCTCCCGTGACAACAGGCTGCCGATCTCCTCGCGTCGGGCCTTGATGCCGCTGCTGATGTCCCGCAGGATGCGGCCGCGCTCGTACGCAGGCAGTGTCCTGGTGACCTCGAACGCCTGAACCGCCGCATCGACCGCCGCTCTCGTACTGCTCTGGCGTCGCGTGGAACGTCGACCCCGCCGGATGCGTCGCGTCGGCCGGGTTCGCGACCACCAGCGGATCGTCGGATTCGACCCAGCGACCGGCGAGGTAGATCGGGTGAGGCCTGGCGGCGGTGAGGGTCATGATCCGGGCGGCTCCGAGTGCGGCGACGTACGCTGTCATCGTACCGCGCCCCATGCTGCAGACCTGGAGACCGATGGCCGACCGCCCGCCGCTCCGCGACCTGCTCCGCGTGGAGCCGGGATCGCATGTTCACCTCGAGAAGATCGATCCGTCTGCGACGCATGGCCACGACAAGCAGCGGGCCAAGGTCCTGATCGCCAGGGACCTCGAACGTCTGCGGTCACTCCAGGACCGCCTATGGGCCGAGAACAAGCAGCGGCTCCTCATCGTCCTCCAGGGCATCGACGCGGCCGGCAAGGGCGGCACGATCTCCCACGTCATGTCGGGGTTCAACCCCCAGGGCTGCGTGGTCCACGGCTTCAAGGTGCCGACGCCGTCGGAGCTCGCCCATGACTACCTCTGGCGCGTCCATCCCTTCGTGCCCGGCAATGGCGAGATCACGATCTTCGATCGATCCCACTACGAGCAGGTCCTCGTGGTGCGCGTGCACGGCCTGGAGAATCCGGAGCGCTGGGGCCGCCATTACGACCAGATCAACGCGTTCGAGCAGCTGCTCGTCGACGAGGGCACGACGATCCTGAAGTTCTTCCTGCTGATCTCGCCCGACGAGCAGCGCCAGCGCCTCCAGGATCGCTTCGACGACCCCGAGAAGCGCTGGAAGTTCAAGCTCGGCGACCTCGAGGAGCGAAAGCGCTGGGACGACTACATCGCGGCCTACACGGACATGCTGGAGCGCTGCTCGACCAGGGCGGCGCCGTGGTACGTCATCCCGGCGGACCACAACTGGTTCCGGAACCTGGCCGTGGCCGAGATCGTGGCCGACACCCTCGAACGAATGGATCCGCAGTACCCGCCGTCGGCGGATCCGCTGCCGGACCACCTCAGCGTCGTCTGAATCCGGCGGTCCGCGGACCGCCTCGCCTCAGCGCCCTCCGCCGAACAGTGTCCCGAAGACGCCCCGGATGAGGTTCTGGCCGGCCTTCGAGGTCATCACGCGGCCGGCGGTCCGGACGCCCGTCTCGAGCGTCCTCATGCGCTGCCGCTCGGCCGCGGCCTGCGCCCGAACCTGGGCCTTGCGCTCGCGCTCGGCGGCTGCCTGTTCCTTCGCGATCTCACGAGCCTGGGCCTGGATCTCGCGACGCTGCTGGGCCGGCGTCATCATCGCGCCCCCGCCACCGGCGCCGGCGGCTGATCCGGCGGCCACTCCGGCGGCCGAGGTCGTCGCGGCTGCTGTTTCCGCCGCCTGGCGGGCGGCCGCGAGCCGGCCGGTGATGATCTCGTGGGCACTCACGGGGTCGATCGTCTGGCCGTATTTCGTGGCGAGGAGGCTGGCGGCCGTGATCGTGCGGAAGGTGGGCTCGTCGATGGCGGCCATCATCGAATCCGGCGGAACGAGCCGCGTGGCGGCGAGCGCGGTCGGGACGCCCTTGGGCGACAGCGCCGTCACGAGCGCCTCCCCGGTACCGAGGGACGTGATCGTTCGCTCGACGTCATAGAACTCGGTCATCGGGAAGGTCCGGGCTGTCTTCCGGAGCGCATCCGCATCATCCGGGGTGAAGGCACGAAGCGCGTGCTGGACGCGATTACCGAGCTGGGACAGGACGGAGGCCGGTACATCCGTGGGCGCCTGGGTCACGAAGAACACGCCGACGCCCTTGGACCGGATGAGGCGGGCCGTCCGCTCGATCTGCTCCATGAGTGCGTCCGACGCGTCGTGGAAGAGGAGGTGGGCCTCGTCGAAGAAGAAGCACAGCTTGGGCTTTGGGAGGTCACCGACCTCGGGCAGGATCTCGTACAGCTGGGCCAGCATCCAGAGCATGAACGTCGAGAAGAGGCGCGGCTGGTCCATGACGTCGCTGAGCTCGAGCAGCGAGACCACGCCTCGTCCGTCCGGCGTCGTCCGGAGCAGGTCGCGGACGTCGAATTCCGGCTCCCCGAAGAAGATCTCGGCGCCGGCCTGCTGGAGGACGACGATCGAGCGCAGGAGCACGCCGACACTTGCCGCCGACATCCCGCCGTAGTCGGCGAGGATCGCCTTGCCCTCGTCCGACGACAGGTACTTGAGCGTCGTCACGAGGTCGTCCAGGTTGAGCAGGGCGAGGTCGTTGTCGTCGCAGTACTTGAAGATCAGGGCGAGGATCGAGGTCTGGGTCGGGTTGAGGTCGAGGACCTTGCCGAGCAGGACCGGCCCGAACGAGTGGACCGATGCCCGGACCTGGGCTCCACGCTGTCCCGAGAGCGACAGGAACTCGACCGGATGGGCCTCCGGCTTGAACTCGTACGCCATCGAGGCGCAGCGTTCCTGGATCTTCGGGTTCGAGGCGTCACCTGGTGCCGCCATGCCGGTGACGTCACCCTTGACGTCGGCCACGAAGACGGGCACACCCGCGTCGGAGAGCTGGCCCGCCATGATCTGGAGTGTCTTGGTCTTGCCGGTCCCGGTGGCGCCCGCGATCAGCCCGTGCCGGTTGAGCATCGCGATCGGAATCTGGACCCGCGGGTCGTTCACGAGCGCGTCCTCGTGCATCGCGCTGCCGAGGACGACCGCGGGCTCGCCGGGCGCAAGCGTATAGGCCGCGCTGATCGCGGTGGCGAAGGCGTCGGGCACGCGTTCCTCCCTTGCACTGGAGTCCTCGTGGGCGCCCGTCGAGGGTATCATTGGAGGCCCCCGAGAGGGTGCGTCCCGAAGCCCGGGCCCAAGCCGGGAACACGTGAACAAGGGGAAGATCCATGAAGATCGAAGACGTCGAGGGGATCGGGCCTGCCTACGCCGCGAAGCTCCAGGAAGTCGGGATCAACACGACGGACGATCTCCTGATGGCCGGCGCCAAGTCGTCCGGCCGCGAGAAGGTTGCGGCCATGACCGGGATCAGCGGCGAGCTCTTCCTCAAGTGGACGAACCACGTCGACCTGATGCGAATCGACGGCGTCGGGTCCGAATACTCGGACCTCCTCGAGGCCGCCGGCGTCGACTCGCCGGCCGAGCTTGCCCAGAGAAACGCCGTGAACCTCGCCCAGACCTTCCAGGAGCTCGACGCGGCCCGCCCGAACACCGTCCGGCGGGTCCCGTCACAGGCCACGGTGGAGGGCTGGATCGCCGCGGCGAAGACCTTGCCGAAGGTCGTCGAGCACTGATCTCGGCGAACGGGCGAACGCCCCGACCGGAGGAGAGGGACCCACCTGATGTGGAATGATTTCAAGTCGTTCCTGCTGAAGACGAACGCGCTGGCGCTCGCGATCGGCGTGATCATCGGCGCCGCTCTCGGGAGCGTCGTCAACTCGCTGGTCAACGACATCATCATGCCGCCGATCGGGCAGATCCTCGGCAAGGTGGACTTCGGCCAGCTCAAGATCGTGCTCCAGGCCGCGACGGATCCGGCCGACCCCGCGACCGAGGTCGCGATCCGCTACGGCGCGTTCCTCAACGCGGTCATCGGTTTCGTCATCGTCGGATTCATCGTCTGGCGGATCTCGAAGGTCTTCATCAAGGAAGCGCCGGCTGCCCCCGAGCCCGAGATGAAGACCTGCCCGTACTGCAAGCAGCTGAACGCGTCCGACGCGACGAAGTGCATGCACTGCACCAGCGCCATCTGAACACTCGTTCCGCGCCAGTTCGACGGCTCGCCGGCAACGGCGGGCCGTTCTGCTTCTCGGGCTCAGCCGGCGAGCGAGGCCGTGGCGCGAGCGTAGGAACCCAGGATCCGGACCATTTTGGCCCGGCCTCGCAGCTCGTCGATCGCCGCCGCGCACGGCGGCTCGGCCGCGTCGGCATCGACGTCCGCCCAGAACACGTACTCCCATGCCGCCGTCCTGCTCGGCCGGGATTCGAGCGACGAGAGGTTCACGCCGCGGGTGGCGAACGATGACAGCGCGCGCAGGAGCGTTCCGGGCTCGTTCCGTACAGCGAAGACGAGGGTGGTTCGACGGATGGTCGTGCCCATGCCCTTCCCGATCGGCGCCGCGGCGTGGCTCCGACCGACCACGAGAAACCGGGTCCTGTTGTCCGTGTTGCCCTGGATGTCCTCGGCGAGCACCTCGAGCTGGAAGAGTCGCGCTGCCCGAGGCGAAAGAACCGCGGCCGCGCCCCGCTCGGCCCGGTCCCTGACCATCTTCCCGGCCCCGGCCGTGTTGTAGGTCGTGAGGGTCATCCAGGGCCTGGAGCGCAGGAATGCCTCCGCCTGGCCGAGCGCCTGGATGTGCGAGTAGACACGCTCGATCTCGTCGAGGGACTGGCCCGGCAGCGCGGCGAGGCTGAGGCGGACGGGCACGACGACCTCGCCGACGACCAGGAGGTCGTGCTCGAGGAGCAGGTCGAAGTTCTCGCGGACGGTCCCGTTGAGGAGGTTCTCGATCGGCAGGAGCCCAGCCGACGCGGTGTTCGCGGTAACCACCCGAAAGACGTCGCGAAAGCTGCCCACCGGCAGCCGGGGTACGTCGCCGAACGCGGCGATCACCGCGTCTTCGGCAAAGGCGCCGGGCTCGCCGGCATACGCCACGGGAAGAGGCCCGGCGTCGCCCACGGTCGTCGTTCCGTCGGTGCCTACTGGTCGAACCAGTTCGTGGTCGCCGGCTTGGCCCGCTCCTTGTCGTACTCGGCGCGCCGGCCGGTCGGCTTCCGCACCTGTTTGGTTGCGGCCGCCGTCTCCGCGGCCCCGGCCCAGTGCGATTCGTCGAGCAGGTCATTGAGCGCCTCGATGTAGGCCTCGATCGACGCCGCGATGATGTTCGTGCTCGACGACGAGCCGTCATACTCCCCTTCGCCGCGGGCTCCCGCCGCCCCGGCGGGCGGTCGGATACGGACCGCGACGAGGCCCTCGGCGTCCGGGCCTTCGGCCAGGGCACGGACCTCGTAGGAGACGAGGCGGGGGTGGCCGTCGAGGATCTCGGCGAGCGCCTTGTCGACCGCGCCGAAGAGCGCATCGACCGCGCCGTTGCCCTGGGAGCTCGCCTGCCAGTGGTGGTCGCCGGCCTCGATGACGACCGCCCCGCGGCTCTGGGAGTTGCTGCCGGACGAAACCGTCCAGCGAGCGAGGTGGAGCGCGTCCTGCTGGGGCAACGGGTTACCTCCCGGGAATGACGGTCGTGAAGTGGCGCTCGTCGCGACGCCGAAGCTCGGCACCGGACTTCCAGATGGCGTATTCGAGGCTGTCGGCCAGGGCGATGGCCGAGGCAGCGATGATGTTCGTGTCCGATCCCATGGTGGACCACTCACGGGCTCCGTCCGCGGATTCGATGGTCACCCGCGTACGAGCGCCGGTCGCGGCATCGGAATCGAGGATCCGGACCTTGTAGTCGTACAGGTGGACGGCATCGAGGACCGGGTAGAACGCCCCGAGCGCCTTCCGGAGCGCGGCATCGAGGGCGTTGACGGGCCCGTTGCCCTCGGCCGCGGTGTGGAGGACCTCGCCGTCCACCTCGACCTTGACGGTGGCCTCGGCTCGCATGTCGCGTCCGTCCCGCTGCTCGACGAGGCACGTGTAGTCGAGGATCCTGAAGGGTGCCGCATAGCCCTCCTGCTGGCGCCGGATCAGCAGCTCGAAGGACGCCTCGGCGCCCTCGAACGACAGGCCCTCGTGCTCCAAACGCTTGATCAGCTCGGACAGCTGCCGTGGGTCGACACCCTCGAGCGCGTGACCGAGTTGCCCAGCCCGGATGGCCGTGTTGGCGCGGCCGCCGAGCTCGGACACCACGAGCCGGCCCTCGTTGCCGACGAGACTGGGGTCGACGTGCTGGTAGCTGCGCTCGACCTTCGCGACGGCGGCGCCGTGGACCCCGCCCTTGTGGGCGAACGCCGAGCGTCCGACGTAGGGCTGCCAGTCATTCGGGGCGAGGTTCGCGATCTCGGCAACCGACCGCGAAAGCTCGGTCAGGTCCTCCAGCTGGCCGCCGCCGGCCGGCACCAGCGGCAGCTTGGTCTTGAGGGCGAGGCTGGCGAGGATGCTGACCATGTTCGCGTTGCCGCAGCGCTCGCCGTAGCCGTTGATGGTGGCCTGAACGTGCCGGACCCCGGCCTGGACGGCGGCGATCGAGTTGGCCACGGCGAGCTCGGCGTCGTTGTGGGTGTGGATGCCCCAGGTCACGGCCGGAGCGTCGGGGTCCGCTGCCAGGCCCGCCTGGGTCTCGGCCAGGATCTCGAGGAGGCGGCCGGTCAGCGTGCCGCCGTTCGTATCGCACAGGACGAGCGTCCGGGCGCCGGCACCGCGCGCCGCCCGGAGGGTGGCCAGGGCATACATGGGATCAGCGACGTAGCCGTCGAAGAAGTGCTCCGCGTCGTAGACCAGCTCGCGTCCCTCGTCCACGATGAAGCGGACGCTCTCGGCGACCATGTCGAGGTTCTCCTGCGGCGTCGCGCCGAGCACCTCGGTGACGTGGAGAAGCCAGCTCTTGCCGAAGATCGTCACGACCGGCGTCTCGGCCCGGACCAGCTCCTGGAGATTCGGGTCCGTCTTGGCGGTGTTGGACCGATGCCGGGTCGAACCAAACGCGGCGAGGCGGGCAGTTGCCCAGCGGATCGTCTTCGCCTGCCGGAAGAACTCGATGTCCTTTGGGTTCGATCCAGGCCAGCCGCCCTCGATGAACGGCATGCCGTACTCATCGAGCATCCGGGCCACGCGCAGCTTGTCCGCGAGGGACAGCGTGACGTTCTCCCCCTGCGTCCCATCGCGAAGGGTGGTGTCGTAGAGCACGACCGGGGCGACTGTCGACGGATCGGGCGTCATGGGAGGCCCAGCAGGGTGTTCGTCGCGACCATCGTGGCCACGTCGATGTCCGTGTTCGAGGATTGATCCGGTGCCTCGCCGCCGTCGGCCGCCGGGCCGAGCCGCTCGATCACCGCGTCGCACATGGCCCCGGTACCAACGAGCCGGAGCCCGTCGCCGATGTCCCCGGACGGGGCGAGATCGCGGGTCCGGTAGCCGTCGTCGAGTGTCGCCGCGACCGCCTTCTCGACGGCGCCGGCGACCGCCTCGAGACCGAGGGACCAGCGCAGCATCATCGCCGCGGAAAGAATCGTGCCAAGCGGATTGGCAACGTCCCGGCCCGCGATATCCGGGGCCGACCCGTGGATCGGCTCGTAGAGGCCGAACCGGCCGTGGTCCGTCCGGCGATCGCCGAGCGACGCCGATGGCAGCATGCCGAGGCTGCCGGCGAGGACCGCGGCCTCGTCCGAGAGGATGTCGCCGAACAGGTTCTCGGTCACCAGGACGTCGAACGACGCAGGCTGCTTGACGAGGAGCATGGCGCACGAGTCGACCAGCTGGTGGGCCACGCTCACCTGGGGGAAGTCGGCCTTCTCCCGTTCGACGATCTTGCGCCACAGCCTGGAGGTCGCCAGGACGTTCGCCTTGTCGACGCTCGTGAGGCGACCTCGTCGGTTCGCGGCGAGCTCGAACGCGAGGCGCACGACCCGCCGGATCTCGGCCTCCGTGTACCACAGCGTGTCGACCGCGACGCGGCCATCGGCGGTCTCGCGCTCCTCCGACGGACGACCGAAGTAGAGCCCCGAGGTCAGCTCGCGGACGATCAGGAGATCGACGCCCTCGAGCAGCTCGGGCCGGAGCGGTGAGGACGGCACGAGGGCCGGGTGGACGGTCACGGGCCGCAGGTTGGCGAAGAGCTCGAGCCCGCCGCGGAGCGCGAAGAGTGCCTGCTCCGGCCGTACCCGCGCGTTGGGGTCGTCCCATTTCGGGCCGCCGACCGCGCCGAGGAGCACGGCATCGGCAGCCTCGGCCGCCTCCACGTCCTGGGCCCGGATCGCGACGCCATAGGCATCGATCCCGGCGCCGCCGGCCACGATCTCATGCCACGCCAATCCAAAGCCGAACGCCGAGCCGGCGGCCTCGAGAACCCGCCGGGCGGCCCCGACGACCTCCGGCCCGACGCCGTCGCCGGGGATTGCCGCCAGCCGATACGTGGCGCCCATTACGGCAGCTCCTCGACCGTTCGCTGGGCGACATACGCCGGCGAGGCCGGTCCGATCTCTGCTCCGTGGAGCTTGTTGACGGCCGCCAGGTAGGCCTCGACGGACGCCTCGATGATGTTCGTCGATAACCCGTGCCCGGAGACGACGAGGGCACCCGGCCCGTCGTCGCTCGACCGCCGGCACCGGACGAGGACGCGGCCCTGGGCGTCCTCGCCGCCGGACACGGCCTTGATCTCATAGCTCTCGAGGACCGGGTGCCAGCCAAAGACCGGCTGGACGGCCGAATCCACGGCGGCGAACAACGCGTCCACCGGCCCGTTGCCGATCGCCGCTTCGGCCCGCTCTTCGTCGGCCACGGCGAGCGAGACCATGCCGGTCGCCTTCCCGCCGTGCGACGACGTCACGTTCCAACCCTCGAGGCGCACCGACTGCGGCACGTCCGCCACCCGCTGCTCGACGAGGGCGTGCAGGTCGGCGTCGGTGACCTCCTTCTTGGCGTCGGCCAGGGCCACGGCGGCCCGATACAGCTCGTCGAGCGCCTCGCCCTCGGCCTCGTGGCCGAGCTGGCGGAGCTTCTGCTGCAGGCCGCGCCGGCCGGACAACTTGCCGATCGTGAGCTGGCTGCCGGTCAGGCCAACCGACTGGGGCGTCATGATCTCGTAGGTCAGGGGGTTCTTGATGACGCCGTCCTGGTGGATCCCGGACTCGTGAGCGAAGGCGTTGCCGCCGACGATCGCCTTGTTGGGCTGGACGGCGAAGCCGGTCAGGTAGCTCACGAGGCGCGAGGCGGCCGTGAGCTGGTCCGTCTGGATCCCGCCGGCGAAACCGGGGAACTGGGTCGGGCGAGTGCGGAGCGACATGACGACCTCCTCGAGGGAGGCGTTGCCGGCGCGTTCGCCGAGGCCGTTGATCGTGACCTCGACCTGGCGCGCCCCGGCCTGGACCGCGGCCAGGGTGTTGGCCGTGGCGAGACCGAGGTCGTTGTGGCAGTGGACGCTGATCGTCGCCTGCTCGCCGAGGAGCTTCACCGTGCGCTCGACGAGTGCCCCGAACTCGGCCGGGATCGCGTAGCCGACGGTGTCGGGGATGTTGATCGTCGACGCGCCTGCCTCCACGACGGCCTCGTAGACCTGCATCAGGAAGTCGTTGTCGGTGCGCGAGGCATCCTCGGCGGAGAACTCGATCTCGGCGTCGCGGCCGAGCTTCTCGCGCCCATGCCGGACCCAGCGGACGGCCTCCGCCAGGGCCTCGTCACGCGAGATCCGGAGCTTGTGCTTCAGGTGGATGTCGCTGGTGGCGATGAAGACGTGGAGATGCGGTCGCTCGGCGACCTTGATCGCCTCGATTGCCCGCTGCGGGTCGCCGTCGCGACATCGCGCCAGGGCGGCCACCGCGATCCCGCCCCGCGTCTCGAGGGCGATGCGCCGGACCGCCTCGAAGTCGCCGGGGGACGCAGCCGGAAAGCCCGCCTCGATGACGTCGACCCTGAGGCGGGCCAGCTGCCGCGCGACCTCGAGCTTCTCGGCAGCGGTCAGGCCCGCCCCAGGCGCCTGCTCGCCGTCGCGGAGCGTCGTGTCGAAGATCCGGACGGTACCCGCCGGGACGAATGGCCCCGACGGGCGGGGTACGGCGGCCGCCATCAGCGTGGCCCCGTCGATTGCTCGGCCGCTGCCTGGGCCTCGCCGGCGTGGACGACGACCGGGTTCAGGAACTGCATCTGGGCCCGGAGGTCCGCGCCGACCTGCTCGATCTGGTGGTTGCGATCCTGCTCCCGGAGCCGCGCGAACTCGGCGCCACCGGCTTCCTGCTCGTTGATCCAGCGCCGCGCGAACGATCCGCTCTGGATGTCCGAGAGGACGTCCTTCATCGCCGCCTTGACGCCCTCGGCCACGCGCGGCCCGGAGACGTAGTCGCCGTACTCGGCGGTGTCGCTGACGCTGAAGCGCATGAAGTTGAGGCCACCGCGATACATGAGGTCGACGATCAGCTTGAGCTCGTGCATCGTCTCGAAGTACGCCAGCTCGGGCTGGTAGCCGGCCTCGACGAGCGTTTCGAACGCAGCCTTGATGAGCGCCGAGACGCCGCCGCACAGGAGCGCCTGCTCCCCGAAGAGGTCGGTCTCGGTCTCCTCCTTGAACGTCGTCTCGAGGATCCCGGCACGGGTGGCGCCGAGGGCGCGGGCGTAGGCGAGGACCCGGGCCCGGGCCGTGCCCGAGGCGTCCTGCTCCACGGCAAAGAGGGCGGGCACGCCGCCGCCTGCCTGGTAGACGCTCCGCAGCAGGTGGCCGGGACCCTTCGGCGCCACCATCCCGACGTCGATCGTCGCCGGCGGCTGGATCCTCGCGAACCGGATGTTGAAGCCGTGGGCAAACATCAGCAGCTGGCCGGCCCGGAGATGCGGTTCGATCTCGGCGTCGTAGACGGCCTTCTGGGCCGTGTCGGGGACGAGGATCATGACGATGTCGGACGTCTTCACGGCATCCGCGACATCCATGACCTCGAGGCCGGCCTCGGCCGCGAGCGCCCGGCTCCTGGATTCCGGCGCCAACCCGACGATGACGTGCACCCCGGATTCATGGAGGTTCAGGGCATGGGCATGGCCCTGGCTGCCGTAGCCGATGATCGCCACGGTCTGGCCGGCCAACGCCGCCGGGTCGACGTCGTTGTCGTAGTACATCCGTGCCGTCATCGCTTGAGTGCCTCCTCGATGGAGCCGGAGCCACGGGTCATCACGACCGCGCCGGTCCGGACCAGTTCCTTGATGCCATAGGTGCGGGCGAGGGCGACGAACGCGTCGACCTCCGCCTCGGTGCCGCTGACCTCGACGATCGCCGACTCGGCCGCAAGGTCCACGACGCGACCCTTGCTCAGCTCGACGACCTTGAGCAGCTCGCCCCGGTTCGCATCACCCACCCGAACCTTGACCAGCGCCAGCTCGTGCTCGACGGTCGGCTCGGCTGTGACGTCCTGGACCTTGAGGACATCGATGAGCCGGTAGAGCTGCTTGGCAGCCTGCTCCACCGCGACGTCGTCGCCGTGGAGGGTGATCGTCATCCGGGACAGGCCCTCCTGATCCGTGTGCGACACGGCCAGGGAGTCGATGTTGAAGTTGCGCGCTCGCATGAGGCTGGCGACGCGGTTCAGCACGCCGGGCTTGTCGAGCACGAGCGCGACGAGCCGGTGGACTTTCGTCTCACCGCTGCCCGGCAGCGCCCGGGGCGGTGGCGACGCGTGGGCCGGGGTGGCGGCGTGGTCGCTCATTCCTCGGGCCCGCCCCAGGTCTCGATGAGATCGGACAGGCCCTTGCCCGCCGGCATCATCGGGAAGATGTTCTGCTCGCCGGCGATCTCGAACCACACGAAGGCCGGGCCGTCGACGCCCTGGGCGAAGCGGATCGCGTCGTCGACCTGGTCCGGGGTCGTGGCCTTGACGGCCGGAATTCCGTACGCCTCGGCCAATTTCAGGTAGTCGGGACCCTGGAGATGCGCCGAGTGGTAGTTGCCGGCGTAGACGATCTCCTGCCACTGCCGGATCATTCCGAGCTTCTTGTTGTCGAAGAGCGCGATCTTGACCGGGATGTGGTCCTGGACCAGGGTCATCAGCTCCTGGCTCGTCATCTGGAAGCCGCCGTCCCCGGCGAACGCCCATGTCTCGCGGTCGGGGTTGCCGAGCGCGGCGCCCATCGCCGCGGGCACGCTGTAGCCCATCGTCCCGAGGCCGCCCGAGCTGACGTGCGTGTTGGGGTGGCGGAACCCCACGTAGCGGGCCAGCCACATCTGGTTCTGGCCGACATCGGCGACATAGACCGCCTCGTGATCGGTCAGGGCCCCGATGCGCTGGACGACGTAGTCAGCGGACAGCAGCCCGTCACGCCACGCGCCGGAGCCGTGCCACGACGAGGCGACCGAGTCGCGCTTCCACTCCGCGAGCTGGTCCAGGTACTCCCGGCGGTCCTCGAGCGGCGTCGCCTCGACCATGGGCGTGATGGCCCGCAGGACGCGGCCGGCGTCGCCGACGATGGGGACCTCGACCGCGACGTTCTTGCCGATCTCGGCCGGGTCGATGTCGACATGGATGATCCGGGCGTACGGGGCGTAGGTCCGCACGTTGCCCGTGACCCGATCGTCGAAGCGCATGCCGATCGCGATGAGGAGGTCCGCCGACTGGATCGCCCGGTTCACGTGCTTCCAGCCGTGCATGCCCATGAAGCCGTAGGCGAGCGGGTGCTCCTCGTCGATTGAACCGACCCCGAGCAGGGTCCAGGCGACCGGGATGCTCGTCTTCTCGGCGAAGGCCAGGAGGTCCTGCTCGGCCCGGGCGTGGAGGATGCCGTGGCCGGCCAGGATGACCGGCCGCTTCGCTGCCGCGATCTCGGCGGCGGCCGTCTTCAGCTGGCGGTAGTGGCCGTCCATGTTCGGTCGGAATCCCGGCAGACCGGCGACGACCTCCGCCTCGGTCGGATGGGTCGCGGTGGTCTCCTGCTGGAGCGCGTCCTTGGTGATGTCGACGTGAACCGGACCCGGTCGACCGGTTCGGGCGATGTGAAACGCCTCTGCCAGGACGCGCGGCAGGTCGTCGGCGTCGCGGACGAGGTAGTTGTGCTTGGTCATCGGCAGGGTGATGCCGTTGATGTCGATCTCCTGGAATGCGTCCTTGCCGATCAGGGCCGAGGGAACGTTGCCGGTGATGGCCACGATCGGGATCGAATCGAGCTGGGCCGTTGCGATGCCCGTGACGAGGTTCGTGGCGCCGGGCCCGGAGGTCCCCATGCAGACGCCGACCTTGCCCGAGGTCCGGGCGTAGCCATCGGCGGCGTGGGCGCCGCCTTGCTCGTGGCGGACCAGGATGTGGCGGAGCTCGGGATGGTCGCCGAGGACGTCGTAGAGCGGCAGGATGACGCCGCCCGGGTAGCTGAAGAAGACGTCGACGCCCTGGCGCAGGATGGCCTCGCAGACGACGTCAGCCCCGATCCGGGGTCGCGGCGCGCGCTCGACGGCCGTTCCCTCGGCCGGGACGGACGGCGCCGCCGTGCCCTCGTGGAGCATCTCGCGCTGGGCCTTCTCGACAGCGGCCGCGTGCTCGCTGCCGGCCGCCGGCATGTGGCTGCGCCGAACGCGACCGTCGGGCCTGGTCCCCGTCGCGGCCGCGGCCGGCGCCGTGGCCGCGTCGGTCGCCGCGGCCTTCGGCCCCTTGGCCGACCCGCCCTTCGTCATCGTCATCGTTCGTTGCCTCCGTGACCCGGGTCCCCGCCGCCGGCCCCTGCTGCCGTCGAATGATCCCGGAGAAATGAGAAGACCCTCGCCATCCGGCGAGGGTCCCGTTGGTCTTCGGTGGTCTGGCGCGCTACGAGCGCCCGTCCCTCCGCGTTCCTCCGTTCTCCCGCCGGGAGCCGGTAATGAGGCCGACAAGGCTCTCAAGGCCGACCAGGAGCGAGCGAATAAGGGAGAGAAGGGTTACCTCGAGCGAATCGTCCTCGATGGGCATCTGGACGCGGCGGCCATCGCTCGTCACGACGACGGCGACACGGCGGCGGTCCAGCCCGTTGGAGGTACGCACGGTTCGCGCAGTCTACGTGGCCATCGTTCGGCGCGCAACCACCTCGTCGCCGGTCCAGTGCATCGCATCGGCCGAACCGCGCTGAGCCCGGGAAACTCGGCCCGAATCGAAACGGCCCGCCGTGGTGGGCGGACCGTTCGAACTCGAATTGGAGTCCGTTGGCTAGTCCCAGCGGTGTCCGGCCTCGAGAAGCGGCCCGGTGCCCGAGAGCACCGTGGCGGAGACGCAGGTTCGACGACATGCAGCCGTGGTCTTGGTATCCACGGCTAGTACCATCGCATTCCAGCGCCGACGGACAGAGCCATCGCGCCAAGCAGCATGACGGCCCACATGAAGCGCGCCAGGTTCGCCTTCATCTCGTGATTCCTTCCCGTACGGGTCGGCTGTCCCCCTCGGATCGGCAGCCGGGCGGTCTCCGTGTTGAGATCCCTGGCTTTGCGTCCCCGCCTCGCGACGGGTTTGCCCTGGGCAATCCTGGAGGGCAGAGCGAGACCTTCGCTCCTGCCGAGAACTTATGAACGCCGGGTCAGCGAGCCAATGACTCGTCGGTACCCGCCAAGGTCGGCGATTGGGGGAGTTGCCCAGACGCACCGATCGCGGCCGACACGGGAGTCCGCATGGCGACCACGATCACGACCGCGATGCCGACGCCGATCAGGGCGTCACCGACGCTGAAGATGTTCGACCAGGGAAGCCAGGCCGGCAGGGCGAAGATATCGGTAAGCGGTGCCAGTGCGGCGTGGGCCACGACGGAGCTGTTTGAGTAGACGTCCTTGGGAACCATCCCGATCGCGGCCATTGCCTCCGGCGACGCCGGCATGTAGCCGTCGTTGGCGGTGATGGCGAGGAAGTTCGCGAGGGCGCCGACCGCGACGATGGGCATGCCCGGGACCCGGCGATTGACGAGGATCGCCCCGAGCACGAGCGCGGTCGAGACGACGTAGATGGGCACCCCGAGGCTGCCGATCCGGGCAGTCACCGGGTCCGAGAACAGGAGGACCTGGACCCACAGTCCACCGAGGATCAGCCAACCCCAGCTGAAGCGAAGCTGCCCGAGCGCGATCAGCCGGCCCCCGAGGAGGCGGCCAACGACAAGGCCGATGACCAGCGCATAAAGGATGAACATCCGAGGAAAGGTCTCCGGCCGTCAGAAGCTTGGCCGGCGGGCGAGCACGCCAGTCGGCCCGGGGGAAGTGGAGCGCGCACGATTGCCCTTGCCCGCGGGAGCCGTGCCGACCGGGCCATGCATCGCCAGGAAGTCGGCCGCCGCCTTCGCCTCGAGCGGCCGGGCGAACAGGTAGCCCTGTCCCAGCTCGCAGCCCAGCCCCCGAAGGTGGGCCAGCTGCGCAGGCTCCTCGATCCCCTCGGCGATGATCACCATGCCAAGGGCACGGCCGAGCGCAACGATCGCGGCGGCGAACGGCCACTCGTCGGGATTGTCGGTCTGGCCGATGAACTCCTTCGCGATCTTGAGGATGTCGACCGGGAACCGCCGAAGGTAGCCAAGGGACGAGTAGCCGGTCCCGAAGTCGTCGATGGCGATCCGCACGCCAAGCTCGCGGATTTCCTCGAGCCGCACGATGGTCGTCGCGGTGTCGCGGAACATCACCGTCTCGGTCATCTCCAGGACGAGCTGCGAGGGCGCCAGGTTGGTCTCCGCCAGGACCGCAGAGAGCTGCCCCACGAACGTGGCCTCCTGGAGCTGCTGGGCGGCCAGGTTGACCGTCACCGTCAGGGGCCGGGCGGCGGTCGATGACGCCGTCCACGAGGCGACCTGGCGGCAGGCCTCCTCGAGGACCCATCGACCGAGCTCGACGATCACGCCGGTCTCCTCGGCAACGGGAATGAAGTCATCCGGGCCGATGAGGCCTCGCGTCGGATGCTTCCAGCGCACGAGCGCCTCGACGCCCGTCGCCAGACCGCTCCGGAGATCGAGGATCGGCTGGTACAGCAGGAGCAACTCGCCCCGGCCCAGGCTGCGTGACAGCTCCGCGCTGAGCTCGTGCCGGGCGACGATCGAGCGATGCATCTCGGGCTCGAAGACCGCAACGCGGTTCTTGCCTGACGACTTGGCCGTGTACATGGCAACGTCCGCATTCCGCAGCAGCTCGTCGGCCTTCTCCGTGCCGAGTCGCGCGGCAGCAATGCCGACGCTGCCGCCGACCTGGACCTCGTGACCATCGATGAGGAACGCGGCCCGCAGGGATTCCACGATCCGCTCGGCGACGGTCACGGCCAGGGCCAATTCCGGGCCATCCATCAGCACGACGGCGAACTCGTCGCCACCGAGGCGGGCTGCGACGTCGTCCGACCGAAGGACGCGGCGGATGCGCTCGGCGACCTCGACCAGGAGCTCGTCCCCGGCGGCGTGTCCGAGCGTGTCGTTCACGATCTTGAAGTCATCCAGGTCGAGGAAGAGAACGGACACCATGATTCCCGGGCGAACGGCCTCGAGCCGCTCGTTGACCTCCTCGACGAACATCGTCCGGTTCGGGAGTCGCGTGAGCGGGTCGTGGAAGGCCTGGTAGCGAAGCTCCTCCTTGAGCCGCGACAGCTCGGACAGTGATTGCTCGAGGTGTCCGTTCTCGAGTGCGACTGCCAGCTGGTTCGCCAGCGTCTCGAGCAGGGGGAGGTCATCCTCCCGGAAGGTCGTGCCCTCGGTCAGGCGGTTCGCGACGATGAACGATCCGACGAGCTCGGATTCGCCGCGGAGCGGGCTGATCATTCGTTGACGCGTCCTCACCTCCGGGTCGGGCTCATGGAAGAAGGGGCCGGTCGCGGCAACGACAAGCTGGTGCAGCGGGTCAATCGCGGTGTCCCCGGTCGGGACCATGACCTCCGGATCGCGGTCCGACCAGACGCTGGTCCGAATGCCCGGACCGCCATCGCTCCGCGGGTAGAGGACCACCTCGGCCTGCTCCGCCCTGAACATCTCCCGGGCGTGGTTGAGAAGTGCCACGAGGGCAGAGTCGAGCTCCGGCGAATGCTGGAGGATTCGCGACGACTGATAGACGAGCTCCAGGCGCTCGTGCTTCTCGCGCTCCGAGAGGTAGGCGCGATAGGCCACGAACACGATCACGAGCGGGATCACGAGCAGCCACAGGAGCTTCGGGTCGAGGTGGACCATTGCCACCGCCAGGAGGGCGAGGCTGGTGTTGGCGAACGAGACCATGCTCCCGAACCGGATCATCTCCGGCAGCTTCTCGAACTGCGGTGCGCCACCCGAGATCGTGATGGCGAGGGCGATCGACACGGCGCTCAGGACGGTCGCGGCCGACGTCGCAGCAAACGTCGCCAGCCACGCCTGGGTGCCGACCTCGCTCCCGGGGGCGACGAAGATCGCGAACACTGCGAGCGAGACACATGCGACGAACATGAAGTTGGCCAGGTTGAAGGCGGTCTTGATCATCTTCTGGCGCGAGTTGAGCATCAGGGTTGCTCCCGCTCCAACCAGGATCGCGAGCAGGTACTCCCCCGGCGACAGGAAGAAGAAGCCGATCACGGCCGGGAACTCGCTCAGTGAGAACGAGTGCGTCTCGCGCCGGAAATGGACATCGACGACCTTGATCTCCGCGAGCGCGAAGGACGCGGCGAGGAGGGGCCAGGGCAGCGTGAAGGCGGACTGCGCCGATCGATCGCGCAGGAATGACACGAACAGGACCACGGCAGCGGCTGCCAGCGCCGTGGTGAGCAACCAGACACGAACGGGCGGCTGCCGCATGGCCCGGCGGAAGCGGTCGATCATGAAGGGCGGGCTCGGGAGGTCCAGCCTCGAGACCAGGCGACACTCATAGGCCATGGTTGTATTACGGACGGCACCTTCCGACAGCGCACCGAAGGTACCGCGACCTCGTGACGATCGTTGGGTCGGGCCGCCCGGCCAGGCGGGCACACGGGCAGCCTCAGCCCTCGCGCAGGCCCACGCAGTCGAGATCCCAGAAGACACGCGAGTAGACGAGCGTGCCGGTCATCCACGGGTCGTACGCCGGGAGCAGGTGGACCTGGAACGCCGCCTCCGGAATGCGCAGCGAGGGCCGGCGGAAGCCGCGCCGCCCGGCGGCGTCGAAGCCAAGGCGGCCGTAGAAGACGGGCGACCCCTCGAGGAAGACGAGCGGCTCACTGCGGCGCGCGACCTCGGCGAGGCCGAACCGGATGAGGGCGGAGCCGACACCAAGGCCCTGCATCGGCGGCGCCACGCTGACCGGGCTGAGCACCAGCACGTCGACGAGACGGCGGGGCGCATCGAGCAGGCCCCGCGTGAACAGGATGTGCCCGACGATATCGCCCTCGTGCTCTGCGACGAACGAGAGTCCGTCGATCCAGTCCAGGGACGCTCGCAACGCGTCCACGAGATCCCCGACCACCGGCTCGGTCACGAAGGCGGCCTCGACGACGCGACGGACCGCGACTTCCTCGCCCGGCTGCTCAGGGCGATAGCGAACTTCGGTCGCCCGGATGTTCCTCACGCGGCGTTCGCGGGACCCATCGACTCGACCTCGAGTCGGCGGCCCGGGAGGCGGACGTCCGTACCGCGCAGCCGCAGCGAGTTCGTGACGACCGATACCGATGAGAAGGCCATGGCCCCGGCCGCGAGGGCGGGACTGATCGTGATCCCGAAGCCCGGATACAGGGCGCCCATGGCGACCGGGATCAGGACGACGTTGTAGGCGAACGCCCAGAACAGGTTCTGGCGGATGACGCGGATTGTCGACCTGGAGAGGCTGATCGCCGACGCTACCAACCGTGGGTCCCCGCCGACCAGGGTGATGTCCGAGGCCTCGATGGCCACGTCCGCCCCGGTCCCGATGGCGACCCCGACGTCGGACTGGGCGAGTGCGGGGGCGTCGTTGATCCCGTCGCCCACCATGGCCACGCGACGTCCGTCAGCCTGGAGCCGTTCGATTGCCGCCGCCTTCTCACCGGGCAGGACCTCGGCAATGACGTGGTCTGCGTCGATCCCCACCGCCGCGGCGACGGCGTCGGCCGTGGTGCGGGCGTCGCCGGTCAGGAGCCAGACGTCCAGGCCCAGGCCACGAAGCGTCCGGATGCCTTCGGCGGCTTCCGGGCGAACCGGGTCGGCGATGTCGATGCGGCCGGCCCATCGGCCATCAACCGCGACGTCGACCGCGATGACCGCCGGGCTCCGGGAGCCGGGGCCATCGGGCCCGGGCTCGGTGGCGCCACCCGACCGCTCGAAGCCGAGCTCGGCGAGCAGCCGGGGGCTGCCGACGACGACGTCATGGCCCTCGACCTGGGCCCGGACACCGCGCCCCGCGACGGCCTCGAACCCGTCCACGCCGAGGAAGCCGAGCTCGTCCTCGCGGGCGCGGCGAAGGATCGCCTCGCCGAGTGGATGCTCGCTGCCACGCTCCGCCGAGGCTGCCAGATCCAGCAGGCGTCCCGCGTCGATGTTCGCGGCAGGGTGGACCGCCGCGACCGCGGGCCGGCCCATGGTGAGCGTCCCGGTCTTGTCGAATACGACGGTCGTGAGCCGGCCGGCCGCCTCGAGGGATTCGCCGCCGCGGATGAGGATGCCGGCCTCGGCGCCCTTGCCGGTCCCGACCATGATCGCCGTCGGCGTGGCGAGCCCCATCGCGCAGGGACAGGCAATGACCACCACGCCGATGAACGACGTGAGGGCCAGCGTCAATCGCGGCTCCGGCCCGACGAGGAACCAGATGACGAACGTGAGCACCCCGATCCCCAGCACGGCAGGCACGAAGACTTCGCTGATCCGGTCGGCAATTCGCTGGATCGGGGCCTTCGATCCCTGGGCGCGCTGGACCAGCTCGACGATCCTTGCCAGCGCCGTGTCGCGCCCGACCTTGACCGTCCGCATCACGAAGGACCCGCTCGTGTTCACGGTCGCCCCGATGACCTCGTCACCGGCGCGCTTCGTGACCGGGAGGGGCTCTCCCGTGAGCATCGATTCGTCGACCGCCGAGCTGCCCTCGACCACGACGCCGTCGACCGGAATCCGATCGCCGGGACGAACGCGGAGGAGATCACCCGGGACGATGAACTCGAGGGGGACGTCCTCGTCGCTGCCGTCCCGGATCCGGCGCGCGGTCGTGGCCTGGAGGCCCGCGAGGCGGCGGATCGCGCCGGTCGTCCGACCCTTCGCCCGCGCTTCCAGCCACTTCCCGAGGAGGATCAGGCCGATGATGATCATCGCCGAGTCGTAGTAGGTCTCGGGTCCGCGGCCGGCGGCCCTGATGATCTCGGGCCACATCGTGGCGAACACGGAGTAGCCCCAGGCGGCGGAGGTCCCGACGGCGACCAGCGTGTCCATCGTCGCCCCGCCGTGCCGTCCCGCGCGCAGGGCGGCGCGGTAGAACCGCCCGCCGGCCCAGAACTGGATCGCCGTCGCAGGCCACAGGATCAGCCGGTTGAGGTCCTCGGGCCCGACGAGCGTCTGGGGCGAGAACATGAGGACCATGATCACGCCCGCAGCGACGATCGCCACCATCGACTGGAGGAGGGTCTGGCGCTGCGCTCGATCCCGGTCGACATCGTCCACGGAGATCGCCTCGACAAGGCTCCCGCTCGATCCCGCAGTCGCGTCGGCGGACGCCTTCACGTCGTAACCTGCCGCCCGGACCGCGGCGACGGCCTCGTCGCGGCCGGCCACGCCGGGGTTGACAAGGATCGTGGCCCGTTCCGTGGCCAGGTTGACCGTGGCGCTCTCGACGCCCGGCGTCTTGTTGAGGAATCGTTCGATCCGGCCCACGCACGAGGCGCAGGTCATGCCTTCGATCGGCAGCTCCAGCTCGATCGGCAGGCGCCGGGGGTCGACGAGGGGCGCCGAGGCAGGTGTGGGGGTTTCGGTTGCCATATACTCCAGGGGAGTATACCAGACCGACTGAACCAACCATGGGCCATCGGTCACGGAACCCGTGCCGAGTGGCCGGCGTCCACGGGCCATGTCGCATCGAACCCTCATGCCGGTGACCCAGGGCGATCTCGCCCCGATCGAGGTAACCGTCCCGTAGCGGTGACGGACTTCTAACCCGGGTCTGTGCGACGATCGTCCAGGTGAACCCGCTCGACGCGATCGCTATCGCGCTTCTCGTGATCGCCGTCATCCTCGGAACGCGGTCCGGGGCGCTGCCCCAGGTCGGCGGTCTTGCCGGAGCCGCAGCCGGCGCGATCGCGGCCGTCGCGGTGATCCCGCTGCTCCTCCCCCACCTCGACACCGTCGTCGCGCCGCTTCGGGTCGGTGCGATCCTGGCCGCGCTGGTGCTGCTCGTCGGACTCGGCGAGGTGGTCGGCGCCCGGGCCGGGCGGGCGGCATCGTCGCTCCTTGGCGCGGGCATCCTCGGCACCCTCGATCGCGTCGGCGGCGGCCTGGTCGGTGCGGGCCAGGCCCTCCTGATCGTTTGGCTGATGGGCGGGATTCTCGCGACCGGCTTCCTCCCGGCGATGGTCATCGACGCACGGACGTCGCTCGCCATCCAGGGCGTGGGTCTCGTCCTCCCACCACCTGACGAGCTCGTCGTCCAGATCGACAGGGCCCTGAACGAGTCGGGCTTGCCGAACGTGTTCCTCGGTATCGAGCGGCTGCCGGCAGCGCCCGTCAACATGCCGTCCGCCGCGAGTGCGCAACAGCTCGGTGCGGCCGCGATGGACGCGGTGCCGCGCGTCGAGGCGGAGGCCTGCGATTACCTGCTGACCGGGACGGGCATCGTGATCAGGGCCGGCTATGTCGTGACGAACGCCCATGTCATCGCAGGTTCGCGGTCGATCCGGGTGTTCACGAACCGCGGGCCGCTCGACGCGCGGGCGGTCTTCGTCGACCCGGAGCTCGACGTGGCGCTGCTGCACGTTCCCGGCCTCGACGCGGGGTTTCTCGTCTTCGCCACCTCCGACCCGGAACGGGGCGCGGTCGGCGCAACGATCGGCTACCCGGGCGGCGGCTCGGCCGTGATCGGGCCGGCCGCGGTCACCGATTCGTATGTCGCTGAGGGCCTCGACATCGAGGGGACCCAGCCCGTCCGACGCGAGATCATCGAGCTCCAGGCCGTGGTGGACCCCGGCGACAGCGGCGGACCGTTCCTCCTCTCGAACAGGTTGGTCGGGGGCCTCGTGTTCGCCGAGTCGAAGACCGACGAGTCGGTCGGCTATGCGCTATCGCCGGTTGCCGTCGCTGCGGCAGTCGCGCCGGCGCTCGGAAGGACGACGGCCGTCTCGACGGGCCCGTGCCTCCATTGAGCGCTACGATCCGCGGGTGATTGCCCTCGATGACGGCGCGGCGTCGACGATTGCCCTCCGGCTGCTTGCCGACGCGTTCTGGGAAGGCCTCCTGCGTGCCTATCCGAGCTTCGCCACGCGCATCGGAGACCGGCGTTTCGACGACCGTCTCGAGGACCTGACCGCCGAGGCGCGGGACGCCCGGGCGGCGTCCCTCCGGGACATGCTGGATCGGGCTGCGGCCATCGCGCCCGCCGACCTCGGCCACGTCGACCGGATCACGCGGTCGATGCTGATCGAGGAGGCGTCGTCACAGCTCGCGGCGCTCGAGACTCGAACGGACGAATGGTCCGTCAACCCCATCGACGGACCCCAGACGTGGATCGTCGATCTCGTCGACCACCAGCCGGTCGTGACCCCCGACGAGGGGCGTCGGCTCATCGCCCGGACGCGGGCCGTCGGGACGTACATCGACCAGGCGATCGACGGGTTGCGGGCAGGCATGGCCCGGGGCTGCGTTGCCTCCATCGTCCCGCTCGAGCGAGTCATCGATGAAGTTCGCGGGCTCGTGTCGGAGCCGGCGGAGTCGTGGCGGCTCGCCCTGCCGGCGACGGAGGAGCATCCGGACTGGGCCGTGGCCGAGGTCGATGCGTTCCGGAACGACCTCATCGGGGCGATCGCGGAGGTCGTGATCCCGGCCTTCGGTCGATACCTGGACGTCCTCGAGCAGGAGATCCTGCCCGTCGCGCGACCGTCCGATCGGGCAGGCCTGATCCACGTACCGGGCGGTGAGGACGCCTATCGGGCGCTCGCCCGCAGTCACACGGGCCTGGACATCGACCCCCGGGCGGTGCACGACCTCGGGTTGCGCGAGATCGAGCGGATCGACGAGGCATTTTCCGATCTCGGGGCCCGCGTCCTCGGCGTGCATGGGCTCGAAGGCACGCTGGCGGCGCTCCAATCAGACCCCGCGCTGCGCTTCGGCGACGCCGATGAGGTCTTCGACACAGCCGTGCGAACGCTGGCCCGGGCCGAGGCGGCGGTCCCGCGATGGTTCGGACGTGTGCCAGGCGTGCCCTGCGAGGTCCTCCCGATCCCGGCCGAATCGGCGCCCCATCAGACCATGGCCTACTACGCGTGGCCGGACATCGACGGGTCGCGGCCGGGCCGGTACCACCTCAACCTGTACGCGCCCGAGACAAGAGCCCGCTACGAAGCCGAGGCCCTCGCCTTTCATGAAGCCGTCCCGGGCCATCATCTCCAGATGACCCTCGCCGCGGAGTTGCGGGACCTCCCCGCATTCCAGCGCATGCTCGGCTCGAATGCCTTCGTCGAGGGCTGGGCGCTTTACGCGGAACGCCTCTCCGACGAGATGGGCCTGTATTCATCCGACCTCGATCGATTCGGGATCCTGTCCTTCGATGCCTGGCGGGCGAGCCGCCTCGTGGTCGATACCGGTCTGCACGCCCTCGGCTGGAGCCGCGCCGAGGCCATCAATTTCATGCGCGAGCACACGGCGCTCGACGACGGGAATATCGCCAACGAGGTCGACCGCTACATCGCCTGGCCCGGCCAGGCGCTGGCCTACAAGCTCGGCCAGCTCGAGATCCTTCGGCTTCGGGCGCATGCTCGCGAGGCGCTCGGCGAACGGTTCGACATTCGCGCGTTCCACGACGTCGTCCTCGGCTCCGGCGCGGTCGGGCTCGCGACGCTGGCGGGGATCGTGGCCGAGTGGCTGGCCGACCAGGGCCCTGCCGGCTAAGTCGCGTGCGGGCGGCGGGCGGCGGCGCCGGCAATCCGCGCCCCGACGTCCGGGAACGTCGCGGTCACCCGGCCGAACTCGAAGCTGCCCAGGACCAGCAGGTCGCAGTCGGTCGCGCAGGTGGCGGTGGCGGTGCGGGCCCCGCCCTCGAGGAGCGCGATCTCGCCGAAGAAGCCGCCGTCGGAGAGCGACCGCATGATGCCGCCCACTCGCTCGATGTGCACCGTCCCGCTGACGATGGCGTAGAAGGCATCGGCGGGATCGCCGGCTTGCATCAACACCGATCCGGCGGGCATCCGGACCTCGCGCGCCAGCGTGGCGATCGCGTCGAGGCTGCGCTGGTCGAGCCCCGCGAACAGGGGCACCCGCGCGAGGAGTTCCGACCTTCGGTCCATCCCGGCGAGAATAGCCGGGCTCGTACACTGACGTCTGTACGTTGGCGCAGCCCCCGAGGTTCCGAATGTCCGACCGCCCCCTCCCCTACGACCGACCCACCGACCCCGGCAAGCGTCACTCCGCGACGCTGACCGACGGACCGGACCGCGCCCCGGCGCGGGCGATGCTCAAGGCGGTCGGCTTCACCGATGACGACCTCGCCAAGCCCCTGATCGGCGTCGCGACGACGTGGATCGAGACGATGCCCTGCAACCTCAACCAGCGGCGGCTCGCGGAGTTCGTCAAGCAGGGCATCCGCGAGTCCGGCGGCACGCCGATGGAGTTCAACACGATCGCCGTGTCCGATGGTGTCTCGATGGGCACCGAGGGCATGAAGGCCAGCCTGATGAGCCGCGAGGTCGTCGCTGATTCCATCGAGCTCGTGGTGCGCGGCCACCTTCTCGACGGCGTCGTCTGCCTCGTCGGCTGCGACAAGACGATCCCGGGCGCGGCGATGGCCCTGGCCCGCCTGGATGTCCCGGGACTGGTCCTGTACAACGGCACGATCTACCCAGGCACGTACAAGGGCCGCGACCTCACGATCGTCTCGGTCTTCGAGGCGGTCGGTGCCTATCGCGCCGGCAAGATCTCGATCGAGGAGCTCTACGAGATCGAGAGCGCGGCCTGCCCCGGGGCCGGTGCGTGCGGCGGACAGTACACGGCCAACACGATGAGCATGGCCCTGGAGCTGCTGGGCCTGTCGCCGGCCGGCCTGAACGGGATCCCGGCCGAGGACCCCAAGAAGGACGAGGCCGCGGTCCGGGCGGGCGAGCTGGCCATGACTCTCGTGCGCCACGACATCCGGCCGTCCCAGATCGTGACCCGCAAGGCGATCGAGAACGCCATCGCCTCCGTGGCCGCGACCGGCGGCTCGACGAATGGCGTGCTTCACCTGCTCGCCATCGCCCACGAGTTCGGCATCCCGCTCGAGATCGACGAGTTCGGTGAGATTGCCGACCGGACGCCGATCGTGGCGGACATGCGACCCGGGGGGCGATATACCGCCGCGGACATCTACAACGCCGGCGGAATTGCGCTGGTCATGCGCGAGCTCCTCAAGCGCGACCTCCTCCACGGCGACGAGAAGAACGTCGACGGCCGGACGATCGCGAAGATCGCGGCGGCGGCCGTCGAGACCGAGGGCCAGAAGGTGGTCGTGCCGATCGAGACCCCTCTCAAGGAAACGGGCGGTCTCACCATCCTGCGCGGCTCGTTGGCGCCCGAGGGCTGCGTCGTGAAGCTGGCCGGCCACGAGCGCCGGCTGCATCGCGGACCGGCCCGGGTCTTCGATTCGGAGAACGCCTGCTACCAGGCGGTCAGCGAGCGGCGCGTCGTACCGGGCGACATCGTGGTCATCCGCTACGAGGGCCCGGTCGGCGGGCCGGGAATGCAGGAGATGCTGAGCGTGACCGCGGCGATCGTCGGTGAGGGCCTCGACGATTCGGTGTCATTGCTGACCGATGGCCGGTTCTCCGGGGGCACGCACGGGCTGATGATCGGGCACGTTGCGCCCGAGGCGGCGTTGGGAGGGCCGATCGCGCTCGTCCGCGAGGGCGACGAGATCGAGATCGACGTCGCCGCGAAACGCCTCGACCTCCTGGTCGACGACGCGGAGCTGGAGCGCCGCCTGGCCGAATGGCGCGTTCCGGAGCCGCGCTACGGGACCGGGGTCATGGCCAAGTACGCGGCGCTGGTCTCGTCCGCCTCGGAGGGGGCCGTGACAACGGGGCGCCGCCTCGACCGGGCGCTCAGGACGCCCTAGCCCAAATAAAGAGCCAGGTGGGCCCGTCCCCCAGAGACAAGCCCACCTGGTTGGAGGGGGGAGATTCGACGCAAGCGGCGCCGGAGCGCCGATCGTGAACGTTGCGCATCGCGTCGAGTCCCGTCATGACGGCCCGTCATCTCATCCGAGCGACGGGCGGTTGGGGCACGGTTCGAGCGAAGGCTGCGCCGGGTTCGGCCGCGCGACGCCGTGGGGATCTAGGAGGCCCAGCCCACGTTCGAGAACGTCGGGAGGAACCGGTAGCCCTCTCTTGGGATGGTCGCGATAAATCGCGGATGGCGGTAGTCGTTCTGGAGCTTGATCCGGAGTGCGCGCACGTGGCGGTCAACGATGTTGCTCTCGGCGACGAAGTCGACGCCCCAGATCGCGTCCAGGATCTCGTCCCTCGACACCACCTGCCCGGCCCGGCTGGCAAGGAGATACAGGAGGCTCTGCTCGATCCCGGTGAGATGGATCTCCGAGGACCCCGCGCGGACGACCCGGTTGACGATGTCGACCTCGATCTCACCGAGCCTGATGGTCGGGACGATCGGACGGTCCATCCCGGTGGCCCGACGGGTGATGACGATTGAGCGCGCGAGCAGCTCCTCCGGTGAGAAGGGCATCGTCAGGATGTCGTCGACGCCGAGATCGAAGGCCCGCAGCTTCGTCTTCAGGTCCCCCCGGCGGGTCAGGCCGAGCACCGGGGTGACACTCCCGGCGAGCGAGTTCGAGACGCGCATCGCCTGCATGAGCGCGGTGCTGTCGTCGTGGTCCATGTCGACGACGGCGAGATGCGGGCGGAGGGCGGAAAGGATCTCCTCGGCCTCGGCAAGCGACGTCGCCTGGTGGACGACGAAGAGCCCGTGATTGAGCGTCAGCTCGATGAGGTCGACGACCAGGGCTCGATCGTGCAGGACGAGCGCGCGGCGCGCTTCGGGTGCTGATGATTCATGCAGCTGTGGATCCACGCGATGACGACTCCGAGGCTGGCCTGGATCGCTTTCGGCCGGACGCCACTAATTGTAAACCTCGGTTGCCAGCGCGGCAGCGCCGGCGGCCTCATGAGGGCCGGTCATGACACGCCGTGCGTCCGGCCGGACACTCCCGAATGGCAAATGGCGCCGTGGTCACAGGGGCCCCGCTTCACATGATGCCGGGTTTCCGAGGAACGACAATGACAGTCAACCAGGTCGACCGCACGGTCGTCACGGAAAGCGGGGCGCCCGTCGCCCCCGCGGCGACGCCGGTCAGCACAGATCGGACCGCCGTACGCACGGAGAGCCAGCAAACGACGATCTCTGGTCCAGGGGGCTCCGAGATGGCGCGTCGCGTCATCGTCCTCATCTTCGGGCTGATCCAGTTGGTGATCGCCCTTCGATTCGTCCTGCTGCTGCTCGCCGCAAGGGAGGCGAACGGCCTCGTTTCGGGGATCCTCAACATCAGCCAGGTCTTCGTCGCCCCGTTCGAGGGAATTCTCCGAACCGACGCGCTACACGCTTCGGGGTCGACCTTCGACGTGACGGCCGTCGTGGCCTTCGTCGGCTGGAGCATCCTCGAGCTGGTCGTCCTCTGGGCGGTCGGGATCTTCCGTCGCGAACGGGCATGACCCCGAGGTTCGCGACGACCGCGGCGACACTCCTGCGGCCGATCGCGTCGAGGGCGTTCCGCAGCGTCGGCCTCATCGTCGTGGCGACGGTCCTGATCTACCTCCTGCTCCCGGCGGTACTCGTCGCCGCGGGGACCTAGGCACAGATCCATTCCAGCGGATGGGCTCGACTCGAGCCCACCGCATGCCGCGTCATCGAAAGGAACGTCTCAGCATGGGCTTCATCGCATGGATCGTCGTCGGCGCGATCGCCGGCTTCCTCGCCAGCCAGGTCATGGGGTCCCGCGAGGGCCTCGTCATGATGGTCGTCCTCGGGATCGTCGGGGGCCTCGTCGGCGGATTCATCGCCTCGAGCATCCTCAAGGTCGGCGCGGTCGATCGGATCGATCTCGAGAGCATCCTCATTGCGACGCTCGGCGCGATCCTCGTCATCTTCGTCTTCCGGGCGATGAGCCGATCCGGCGGGATGCGCCGATCCGGCTAGAGCCAATCCCCCGGCCCGCCGGCCGAAGAACTCCGGATGCAAGAAGGACCGGTCGCAAGGCCGGTCCTTTCTGCACCTCCTCTCGTGAGTCCGGGCAGCGCCGCGCGGGCGAGCGGGCCCGGCGAGCCTCGAATCATCCGGGTGATGCAGAATTGGTCCATGACGGATTCGACGCTCCCACCCGACCCTGAGGCGTACGATCAGGAGCGCAACGAGCACGCCCGGAAGCGCGGCCTTGCTGCGCCGTACATCGCGGGCGGTCGCGATCCGGATCCGGAGGCCGGCCTTGCCGAGGAGCGGCGCTACCTGCGCTGGCTCGTGATCATGGTGGTCGTCCTGGTCCTTGCCGCGTTCGCGGTCGGGATCGTCGCCAGCCTCCTCGGGTACACGGTCGAGTGACCGGCAGGCCCGACGCTCGTCCGAGTGATGGCCTGTCACAGGGCGCCTGGACGGACGCGACCGACCGCCTCGTGGCAACGCTCGTCGAGCTGATCCGGATCCCCTCGATCAACCCGCCCGACCCCGCGGGACCGGAGCTGGAGGCCGCGCGACGGATCGCGGGCTGGCTCACCGAAGCCGGCCTCGCCCCGACGGTCTACGAGCCGGTCCCCGGCCGCGGGTCGGTGGTCGCTCGCCTGCGCGGCGACGGCACGGGCGGCGCAGCCGCTGCTGCTGCTCTCGCATCTCGACGTCGTGCCCGCGCCCGCCGATCACTGGACGCAGGATCCCATTCGGCGGAGCGATCGTCGACGGCTACGTCTACGGCCGTGGCGCGGTCGACATGAAGAACCTCGTGGCGATGGAGATCGAGGTCGTTCGGCTGCTCGTCGGCGTCGGCTCGCGAGGCCGGCCTCGACCCGGCCATCGACCCGATCCCGGGCCTTCGACGCGACGTCCTGCTGGCGGTCACGGCCGACGAGGAGGCCGGGGGCTTCGACGGGATCGGCTGGCTGGCGGAGCATCACCCGGAGCACCTGATGGCTGCCGGGGCGCTCAACGAGTCAGGCGCCGTCAGCCTCGACATCGGCGGGCGGCGCCTGTACCCGATCCAGGTCGCCGAGAAGGGTTACGCGGTCTATCGGATCGCGGTCCGTGGCACCTGGGGCCACGGCTCGATGCCGCGACCCGACAACGCCGTCGTGCTCGCCTCGGAGGTCGTCCGGCGGCTGTCCGAGGCCGGGTCCCGCGCGCCTGACACCGGTCATGGCGGCGTTCTTCTCGGCGGCGGCGAACGTGGTCGGAGGCGAGGCCGCGACGATCCTCCGCGCCCTCGGCGGTGACGATCCGGGGCGCGCCGAAGCCGCGCTGACCCGCGTCTGCTCCCCCGTCTACGCACGGGCCGCGCGGGCGCTCCTCCGCGACACGGTCTCGCCGAACGTGTTTCACGCGGGCGTCAAGTACAACGTCATCCCGGGCGATGCGCTCATCGAGGTCGATTGCCGGCTCCTCCCTGGGACCACCGAGCCCGAGATGCGCCTCGACATCGAGCGACGCCTTGGACCCGAGCTCCTCGCGACCTGCTCGATCGAGCTCGTCACGACCGCTCCGCCGGTGGTCGCCGCCGCGGAGTCGGCGCTGTTCGAGGTGCTCGCCCAGGTGGTGCGCGACCACGATCCGGAGGGGCTGCCATTGCCGGTCATGGCGCCGTTCGCCACCGACAACAAGACGCTCCAGCGACTCGGCGTGCCCGCCTATGGCTTCTCGCCGCTCCGGAACGACCCGGAAGAGGCCTACCTCGAGCGCTACCACGGGGTCGACGAACGGGTTTCGATCGAGGGCCTGCGCTGGGGCCTGCCCGTCCTCTACGACGCGGTGCTCCGCTACTGCGGCTAGCGCGATTCCCGTCGAGTTGCTGCGTAGGGCGCCTGGATCCGCCGGGCACATTGGTGGCCCCGCGGTCGCCCAGGCGACGATATTCGCGTGGGTCATGAAATCCGGACCGGCCACGCTCGAGGTGGGAACGGACCAGACCGATCTCGAACCCGGTCACGCCCGCTGGCGGCGCGGCTGATGAACCAGCCGAATACGACGGGCCGGGCGGGGGCGGTTGGCGGCGCGCCGCTCCTGGGCTTAGCGCACCTCGGGATCGCCGCGAACGACCCGGCCCTTTCTCGAGAACGCCCGGGTCGCGAGGGCCGCGACGCCCATGGCCACGATTGCCCGTTCGGCGGTCGGGAGCGGCCGGACGGCGGTGAGGAACTGGTCCGCCCGGGCCCGGTCCACGGCTCGCAGGAGAGCCTGGCCCCGGTGAGTCAGCCAGATCGACCGCTGACGCCGATCCTCCGGCTCCTCGCGACGCTCCACGAGACGCCGCCGGACGAGGCCGTCGACGAGCCGGCTCGTGGCCGACGGAGACCGGCCCAGAGCTTCCGCGAGCTCACCGATCGTCGTGGTGCTGCCGTCGGCCAGGACGTAGAGGGCCGCGAGCTGGGTGAACCCGAGCCGCAGGTCGGCCAGCTGCGACGCAAAGCCGACGACCAGTTCCCGCCACAGCGCTCGGCCCATGGCCACCCGCTCCGAGATCTGGCGAACGTTCGGGATCCGGGGCCCGGACGCCAGGATCGACGAGCCGAGGTCGGCTTCGAATCGCCGGGCGATCGCGCGGACGCTCGCGGCGCGGCGACGAGCTCGAGGCTCCTGGGGCATGGCCATGATGTCCCGAGCCTAGCGCATCGGACGTCATTCGTGTGCACAGGCGCATGCATTTCACGCTCACGGACCTGTCACGGAGGCACCATTCCCGTGTTGCCGTCAGCGTGGCACCCGCGCGTCCGGACAACGACGTCCCTTCTGGCTGGAGTCCATGACCAAGTACGCCTACATCTTTCCAGGGCAGGGTTCGCAGTACGTCGGCATGGGCGAGGCCCTCGCCGCCACGTCGCCCGCGGCGGCCGCCGTCTTCGCGGCGGCCGACGATGCCCTCGGCGCTCCGATCAGCTCGATTGCCTGGGCCGGGCCGGAAGACCTGCTGAACCTGACGGAGAACGCACAGCCGGCGCTCCTGGCAACCACGATCGCGTACCTCGAGGCCCTGCGCGAGCGATGGGCGGCGGCGAGCGTTTCGGCGCCGACCCCGGCCTTCATGGCCGGCCACTCCATGGGCCAGTACTCGGCCATGGTCGCCGCCGGCGTCCTCACGCTCGCCGACGGATTGCGACTCGTCCGCGAGCGAGGGCGACAGATGCAGGCTTCCGGAGCCGCCGGCGACGGCGCGATGGCAGCCATCATCGGACTGGATGATGCGGCGCTTCCCGCGCTCGTCGCGCGGGCGTCGAGCTTCGGGACGTTCGGCGTTGCGAACCGCAATGCCCCGGGCCAGGTCGTCGTCTCGGGCGAACGCCCCGCGATCGAGGCGGGCGCGGGGATCGCGAGGGAGCTCGGCGCCAAGCGGGCGATCATCCTCCCGGTCAGCGTGGCCGCCCACTCGCCCCTCATGACCGATGCCGCGGCGGCGATGGCCGGGATCCTGGCCGGGGTCACGTTCGCGGACCCTTCCGCGCCACTGGTCGCCAACGCCGATGCCCGGCCGCTCTCGACGGGTGCCGCCGCCCGCGCCGAGCTGGTGGAACACCTCACGACCGGGGTGGACTGGATCCGCGCCGTGGAATCGATGTCCGCGGCCGGCGTCGACACGTTCATCGAGATCGGGCCCGGCCGCGTCCTGACGGGTCTCACCAAGCGCATCGCCACCGAGGCGAACGTCCTCGCAACCGACGATCCGGGTGCCCCGGACCGCCTCGCCGACCCCGCCAGCTAGCCCACCGACCACAGACGTCCCGAAGGAGCCCGACCCAACGTGCGCAAACCCGACTACAACCGCCGTGTCGCGATTACCGGACTGGGTGTCATCAGCCCGGTCGGAAACGACGTGGCGACCGCCTGGTCCAACCTCGTCAACGGCGTCTCCGGCCTCGACGAGATCACCCGGTTCGACCCATCGCCGTACGAGCACAAGGCCGCCGGAGAGGTCCGCAACTTCGAGCCGTCCGCCTGGATGGATGCGAAGGCCGTCCGGCGGAGCGAGAGCGAGATGCACTTCGGGGTCGCGGCGGCCAAGCAGGCGGTCGCCGATTCCGGCTTCGAGATCACCGATGAGAACCGGACCGAAGTCGGCGTCGTGTACGGCTCCGGTGCCGGCGGCCAGCGGCTCATGATCGACAGCTACCGGACCCTCCACGACAAGGGACCCAACCGGGTTCCCCCGACGTTCATCGCCAACGCGCTCGTGGATTCGACCTCCGGGATGATCGCGATCGAGACGGGCGCCATCGGCCACAACATCTGCATCGTGTCCGCCTGTGCTACGGGCACGCACAACGTGGCCGAGGCGGCCGAAGCGATCCGGCGCGGCGACTGCATCGCCGTGATCAGCGGCTCCACCGAATCGCCCTTGATCGAGGTCGCCCATGCCGGCTTCGGCAACATGCGGGGCCTGGGCTCACCTCGCCCGGGCGAACCGCTCGCGACGGTCTCGCGGCCCTTCGACGCGACGCGGAACGGGTTCGTCCTCGGCGAGGGCGCCGGCGGGCTCTTCGTCGAGGATCTCGAACTGGCCAAGGCACGAGGGGCGCGGATCTACGCCGAGATCGTCGGCTACGGCTCGGCCGCCGACGGTTGGGACATGATCCAGCCGATCGAACACGGCACGGGCTCGTCGCGGGCCATGAAGATGGCACTCGACCGGCGGGGCGTACCGGCCGACGAGGTCGACCTCATCAACCCGCACGGGACCTCGACGCCGGTCGGCGACGCGCGCGAGGCCGAGGCCATCTGGACGGTCTTCGGCGATCGAGCCGCCGGGAGCCGGAGCTCGCTGGCCATCAGCGCCACCAAGTCGATGACCGGCCACATGATGGGCGCGGCCGGGGCATTCGAGGCCTTCGCGACCGTCATGTCGGTGGCCGAGCAGACGGTTCCCGGGACGCTCAACTTCCGGGACCCGGATCCTGAATGCGATCTGTGGGTCGTGGACGAGACGATCCGGATGCCGATCCGATACGCGCTCTCGAACAACATCGGGCTTGGCGGCCACAACGGCGCGGTGATCTTCAAGCGCTACGACGGCGACTGACGCCGGCTGATGCGGGCCGGCGCGGCGTTGGCCCGTCCGCTGCCTCGGCTCGCGCACCTTCAAGTGCGCTCGCCTCGGCTGCTCCGGTCCGCCTTGCGCCGACGTCGCCTGAGCCGGCGTCCGGTTCGTGCCCGCTACAATCCCGCGGATGACCGCTCGCAGAGGTGACCCGCGTGCCTAGCAAGGATCCGGCCCGCCGCGCCGTCGTGACCGCGATGGGCGCGATCACGCCCATCGGCAACAATTCCGAGACGTACTGGAGCAATCTCCTGGCCGGCGTCCCGGGTGGCGGCCTGATCACGACCTTCGACACGACCGGTTTCGACGTCAAGATCGCGGCCGAGGTCAAGGACTTCGACGCGTCGTTGACGATGGACCGCAAGATGGCTCGCCGGATGAGCCGCTTCATCCACTTCGGCGTTGCCGCTGCGGCAGAGGCCATCGATCGATCCGGCCTCGACTTCTCGACCTGGACGCCGGAGGAGCGCGACCGGGTGGGCGTCGTGATCAACACCGGCGGTGGCGGGATGGAGCAGGTCATCGAGGGCGCCCGGACCCTCTGGGACCGTGGTCCCGGCCAGGTCAGTCCATTCGCGATCCCGGCCGTCTCGGGCAGCATGGCGGCCGCCCAGGTCTCGATGAAGTACGGATTGACCGGTCCCCTCATGACGCAGGTCGCGGCGTGCGCGTCGGGGGTCATCGCCTTCCAGGACGCCCTGCGATTGATCGCCAACGACGAGTGCGACGTGGTCATCGCCGGCGGTTCGGAGGCGCCCCTCCTGCCGATGGCGTTCGCCGCCCTCGGCAACATGGGCGCCCTCTCGAAGCGGAACGACGACCCGGCCGGGGCGTCCCGGCCGTTCGACCGAACCCGGGACGGCTTCGTGTTCGGTGAGGGCGCCGGAATCATGGTGATCGAATCGGCGGCCCATGCCCAGGCCCGCGGAGCGACGATCCTGGCCGAGATCATCGGGGCGGCCCTGACCGCCGACGCGTACCACATCTCGGCACCCGAGCCGACCGGCCGTGGCGCGGCAATGGCCATGTCCGGCGCTATGCGGCACGCGGGCATCGGGCCGACCGACATCGACTACCTCGTGGCGCATGGGACATCGACGCCGCTCAACGACGTCACCGAGACCAAGGCGATCAAGCGGGCCTACGGCGATCGGGCCAGGAGCCTGCCGATCTCGTCGCCGAAGTCGATGGTCGGCCACCTCCTGGGCGCTGCCGGCGCCGTTGCCGCCATCGCCGCCGTGGGTTCGATCCGGGACGGCTGGATCCCGCCGACGATCAACTACCACGAGCCGGATCCCGAGTGCGACCTGGACTACACGCCGAACGTGAAGCGCAAGCTCCGGGTCGAAACGGCGATGATCAACGGCTTCGGGTTCGGGGGGCAGAACGCGGTGGCGATCTTCCGCCGCTTCGAGGCCTGAGCGGGCAACCCGCGGATGCCGTTGATGCACGACGGCAATCAGTCCCTGACGCGACGGCCCTCATAGGACTCGATGGCGTCCGCGAGCGACGCCGGGACCGGGATCGGTCGCTCGTCCTGGTAGTCGTACATGACGAGGACCGAATCAGCGACCGCGATCAGCCGCGCCGGTCCGTAGCGACTCGCCGGTGCGGTCAGTCGGTGGACCATCACGAAACTGGTCCGCCCGATGCGATCGACCCGCGTCTCGACGGCCAGCAACTCGCCATAGAAGGCCGGATTTCGATAGGTGATCCGGATCTCGGCCAGGATCATCCCTTCCTGCGCGCCGTGGGTCGCGAGCGGCAGGGACTCCCCGGTGACGTGCTCGTAATAGGCCAGGCGGGCGATCTCCGCGAAGGTCAGGTACGAGGCGTTGTTGACGTGTCCCATCGCGTCCGTGTCTGAGAAACGGACCTCGACATGATGGAGGTGGGCGAAGTCGCCGTCGATGTCGCGCGGATCGGCCGGGATCGCTACGCGTGAGCGCGGTGCGGGTGTCGTCGACATCATCCCGAGTGTACCCTCGGGGCCCGGCCGGGCGGTCTGGCGGCCGGAGACGTGAGGTACGGCAACTCATGAAGACACACGTGTACGCCACGACGGTCGGCGCCCCGTGGGGCCCGGTTCACGTCGCGGCGACGCACCGCGGTCTCGCCGCCATCGAGCTCATGACCATCCCCGACGAATTCACGGCCGGGTTGCGGCACCGTTTCGGAGATCCCGTGACCTGGATGCAGCCCGACGATGGTCGGGACGACGGCAACGAGGACGCCAGGGCTGCCAGCTACCTCCGGGACGCCCGCACGGCCCTGGCCGCGGCGCTCGCGGGCGATCCGGCTGGCATGGCGAACCTCGCCTCGCTGCCGGTCGACCTCGACGATCGGCCGGCGTGGGACCGTGCGGTGCTCGGCGCGGTCCGCGAGATTCCGCGCGGGGAGACCCGAAGCTACGGGGAGATCGCCCGGGTCATCGGTCGGGTGGGTGCCGCTCGCGCGGTGGGCGGGGCGGTCGGCAGGAATCCGGTCGCGCTCGCCATCCCGTGCCACCGCGTCATCGCCGGTGACGGGACGCTCGGCGGGTATGGCGGCGGTTGGTGGGGCGACCGCGAACGGCTGCTGGACCTCAAGGAAGAGCTCCTCGCGACCGAGGGTATTCGGGTGCCGCGCCGCCCTTCGCGGCTCCGATCCGGCCGCTAGCCTGACCCCCCTGCCGCGCGGCAGCAGGGCCCCCAGCCGAACGGGCCCTCGCGCGGACCTCCTCCGAGGCCGCCGACGCGTCACGGTGGTCGGCCTTCGGCCGCGGGCCTGTGCCCTGGTCGCCGTCAGCCGCGGGGTACGGGCCGCATCGGGAAGACACCCACCACGATCGGCGAGATCGGGTCGAGCGACAGCTCGTAGCCGACATCACCCGCGCGCAGGAGCTCACCGAGCAGCAGGCCTTCGCGCGTGGGCAGCCCGACGTAGACACGTGATCCGGTTTCGAGATCCACCTGGGTCACGTCATCATCGCCGCCGTCGATCCCGAACCGCCGTCGCAGCTCGTGCATCGGGACGTAGGCTCGGCTCTTGATGAAGCGACGCAACTGTGGTGCGGTGCATCCGGCGCGCTCCACGTGGTTACCACCGGCTTCGGCAGGCTGCACCGGCGGGCCGGGAGGAACGGGCGCCGGCTCGGGCGTTGCGACCCGGGAGCGCTCGGGGGTTCGCCGGGCGGCATGTCTCTCGTCGTCCGGCGGGGGGGATGGTTGCGCCGAATTGGCTCGGGGCGAGCTGGCCCCGGGCGACCCGGAAGACGCTGGCCGGGCGCGGCGCGATTCGGCCGGGCGCGATTCGGCCGGGCGCGGTTCGGTACGGGCGGACTCGGTCGCACGAGCCTCCGCTGGGCTCGCGTCCGCAGTCCGCGACTCGACGGGGTGCGATTCCCCGGGGCGGCTGGTGCGCGCCGGGCGGCGCGCGGCGTGATGGATGCGCTTGCTCATGCGAGGCAGGCGACGCGACACCGTCGCGGAGTAGCGACGCATCGGCGCCGCGAGGAGGTGGTCATTTGCGCTCGAGTCGTTGCGGAGGCGATCTGCCCGTAACCCGATGATACCCGGCGCGGGAGGGTCAGCCGGCCACGACGCGGAGCTCGTGGCTCGAGGAGTTCAGGGCATCCGGACCAGCCGGGCCACAGACCACGATGTCCTCGATACGGGCGCCATACCGGCCGGCGAGGTAGATACCCGGCTCGACGCTGAAGGCGAAGCCCGTCCCGAGGGGCTCGGCGTTGCCGGCGACGATGTACGGCTCCTCGTGAACGTCGAGGCCGATCCCGTGTCCGGTCCGGTGGAGGAACGCCGGTCCGAAGCCCGCGTCGGCGATCAGGGAGCGGGCGGTCGCGTCGACCGCCTCACACGACACGCCCGGACGAACCGCCGCGACGGCCGCAGCCTGGGCCGACTCGAGGACGTCGAACAGTCGGCGGAACTCGGGGGTCGGGCCCCTCGCCGGGTCGCCGCCGGTGACCCACAGCGTTCGCGTCGTATCCGAGGAATAGCCCCCGAGCGATCCGCCGATGTCGAGGACGATGGGCTCACCGGCCTCGATGACACGGTCGGTGGCGTCATGGTGCGGCGAAGCGGAGTTTGGCCCGGCGGCAACGATCGCGAACTCCGCCAGATCGTGGCCCTCGGCCATGAGCCGCTCGCGGACCTCCCGGCTCACATCGATCTCGGTCCGTCCCACGAGCGGGCCGGCGGCGATCTGGTCGATCACCCGGTCGGCGGCGTGCGCCGCGAGGCGGAGGAGCTCGATCTCGTCGGGGTCCTTCGCCATTCGCAACGCTCGCAGGACCTCGGTCGCAAGCCCGAACGAGGGACCCGGGATCGTGCGTTGGAGGCCCAGCAGGTGCAGCGCCCACAGCTGATCGCTGACGAGAAGCCGGTCCCCCGCCCCGCCTGGCCCACCAGGACTCGACGCGAGGATGCGGGCAACGAGCGCCGGCGCGTCATCCGTCTCGTCCCAGGGCGTCACGTCGACCATGCCGATCCGGGCGGCCGGACACTCACGGGCGGCCATCGCCTCCAGGCGTGGCGCGACGAGGACCGGTCGACCAGTGGCCGGCAGCACGAGCATCGTCAGGCGCTCGAGGGGCAGGGCCGCGTAGCCGGTCAGGTACCGGAGATCCGCCCCGACGCCGATGAGCAGCGCGCGAACGCTGCGTGAGGCCGCCTGCCGTTGGGCGATCTCCAGGCGCGTCCCGAATTGCTCGTCCGGGATGGACGGCCGAGCCGGCATCAGCCGAGGCGCGTCGCGATATGCCGGAAGACATCCCGGGCCGAGACCACCGCGATCGGGCGGCGGCCGTCGACGATCGGTACGTGGCGGAAACCGCCGACCGCCATCTTGTTGATCGCCACGGCGATCGTGTCGTCCTTGCGGAGGACGACCGGGTCGTGGGTCATCAGCTCCGAGATCGGCCGGTGCTCCGGCCCGTGGCCGGCGAGCTTGAGAAGCGCGTCACGGTCGGTGAAGATGCCGACGAGCTTGCCGTCGTCGGTGATCAGCAGGCAGTCGATGCCGTCGCGGTGCATCCGCTCGATCGCTGCCGCGACGTCGTCGGTCGGGCTCGCGATTTCGGGCGCAGGCGCACCGAGCTCCGAGAGGTGGACGCCGAGCAGCCGGCCCTGAAAGCTGGTGGCCGGCTCGGGCGTGTCGGACGCCCGGAGGTCCGCGCCGCAGTTCTCGCAGAGGTCGTCGCCGGCGTAGTTCTGCCACTGGCAGACTGGGCAGGTCATGGCCGCTCCTACTCGACGGTCCAGGTCTCGCCACCGGCGAGCAGTCGTGCGAGGTCGCCGCGTCCCCGGCTCGCGACGGCCTGGTCGAGCTGGCCGTTGAGAAGCTGATCGTGGGTCGGCCGGATGATTCGCCGGAAGATCCCGACAGGGACCGGGAACTCCGGCCAGTAGAGGTGGGCGAGCATGAAGGCGATCAGCGGGTCGGTCTCGTCGTGGACGAGGACGTCGGCCTCGGTGACGCCGTCCTGGCCGAGCGTGACGATCTCGGGCTGGTGCCCGTTGAGGCGGATCCCCTTGTTCCGGTCCTTGCCGAAGATCATCGGCTTGCCGTGCTCGAGGAACAGCATCCGATCGTCGCGGACCTCTCGATCGGTGAACTCGCGATGGGCACCATCGTTGAAGATGTTGCAGTTCTGGAGGACCTCGACGAAGGCGGAACCGTGATGCCTGCCGGCAGCCTCGAGGGTGCCCTGGAGGTGTTCGGTATGCGTGTCGACGGACCGTGCGATCAGGGTCGCCTCGGCGGCCAGGGCGATCGCCAGCGGGCTGACCGGATAGTCGACCGTGCCGTAGGGCGACGACTTCGTGACCTTCCCGAACTCGGACGTCGGGCTGGCCTGGCCCTTGGTAAGCCCGTAGATCCGGTTGTTGAACATGATGATCCGGACGTCCACGTTGCGGCGCAGCGCGTGGACGAGGTGGTTGCCGCCGATGGAGAGTGCGTCGCCGTCGCCGGTGATCACCCAGACCATGAGGTCCGGACGCGCGGCCTTGAGGCCGGTGGCGATCGCCGGCGCGCGGCCGTGGATCGAGTGGAACCCGTAGGTGTTCATGTAGTAGGGCAGGCGACCGGAGCAGCCGATGCCCGAGATGAAGACGATGTTCTCCTTCGGGTAGCCGAAATCCGGCATGACCTTCTGGGTCTGGGCGAGGATCGAGTAGTCGCCGCAGCCCGGGCACCAGCGGACCTCCTGGTCGGACACGAAGTCCTTCCTGGTCAGGACCGGCAGGTCCAAGCGGCGACGCGCTCTTCGTTTCAGTCATCGGACCGCCTCCCGCAGCTCCGCCAGGATCCGCTCGACTTCCGCCTCGATCTCGGAGATGCGGAACGGCTTGCCACGGACGCGGTTGTAGCCGACCGCGTCGATGAGATAGCGCGCCCGGATGAGCATGAGGAGGTGGCCCAGGTTGAGCTCCGGGACGAGGACCCGGCGAAATCCGCGGAGGACCTGCTCGGTGTTGGCTGGGAACGGGTTCAGGTGGCGGAGGTGGGCGTGGGAAACCGACAGACCGCGAGCCTGGAGCCGCTCGACAGCGCTCCGGATGGCGCCGTACGTCGATCCCCAGCCCAGGACGACCAGGTCCCCTTCGGGCGGCCCGAAGACCTCGAGGTCCGGGATGTCGCGCGCGATGCCGGCGATCTTCGCCTCTCGGAGCAGGGTCATCTTGTGGTGGTTGTCCGGGTCGTAGCTCACGTTGCCCATGACGTCGGCCTTCTCGAGGCCACCGATCCGGTGTTCCAGGCCCGGCGTCCCCGGCACGGCCCACGGCCGGGCGAGCGTCTCGGGGTCCCGCGCATATGGGTAGAAGCCGGCCTTCTCGGTCCGGTTCGGGACCGCAATGCTGGGCAGCGTGGAGGGATCCGGGATAGGCCAGGGCTCGGCTCCATTCGCGAGGAACGCGTCGCTCAGGAAGGCCACCGGGGTCATGTACTTGAGTGCGAGGCGCCACGCCTCGATCGCCAGGTAGAAGCATTCCCCTGGCGTCGCCGGGGCCACGACCGGCATCGGCGAGTCCGAGTTCCGGCCGAACAGGACCTGGAGGAGGTCGCCCTGCTCCGTCTTGGTCGGCATCCCCGTCGATGGTCCGCCACGCTGGACGTCGATGAGGACGAGCGGCAGCTCCACCATGACCGCGAGGCCGAGCGCTTCGCTCTTGAGGGCCACGCCGGGCCCGGACGTGCCGGTCATCCCCATGGCCCCGCCGTAGCTGGCGCCGATGGCCGCGCCGATCGCGGCGATCTCGTCTTCGGCCTGGAAGGTCTTGACGCCGAAGTTCTTGTAGGCGGCGAGCGCGTGGAGGATGTCCGAGGCCGGCGTGATCGGGTACGAGCCGTAGAAGAGCGGCCGCTCCGCGAGCTGGGAGGCCGCGACGAAGCCGAGTGCAGTGGCCTCGTTGCCGGTGATGTTGCGGTACTTGCCGGGCTTGAGCCGGGCCGGCGGGACGATGAACCGTTCGTGGAAGATCTCGGTCGTCTCGCCGAAGTTGTAGCCGGCGCGAAGCGCCCGCTTGTTGCCCTCGGCGATGATCGGCCGCTTCGAGAATTTCTCGTCGATCCAGGCGATGGTGCCGTCCATGCTCCGCTCGTAAAGCCAGAACATCAGGCCGAGCGCGAAGAAGTTCTTGGTCAGGTCGACCTGCTTGTTCGTGAGCTCCAGGCCCTCGAGGGCGCGGGCGTTGAGCGTCGAGATCGGGATCGAGAAGAGGTGGTAGGCGGCGAGTGAGTCGTCGGCCAGCGGATTGGCCGGGTAGCCGACCTTGTTGAGGTTCGCCGTCGTGAAGGCGTCGGAGTTGACGACGAGCGCCCCACCAGCCGGGAGCTCCGGCAGGTTCGACTTGAGGGCCGCCGGGTTCATGGCCACGAGGACGTCGGGCTGGTCGCCCGGCGTATGGATCCGGGTCGAGGAGAAGCTCAGCTGGAAGCCCGACACACCGGGCAGCGAACCCGCGGGGGCGCGGATCTCGGCTGGGTAGTCCGGGTAGGTGCTGATGTCGTTGCCGAATGCTGCCGCGTTCCGCGTGAACTGGGTGCCGGTGAGCTGCATGCCGTCACCGGAATCGCCGGCGAACCGGATCGTGACCCGGTCGAGCTGGCGCTCCTCGGTGGGTCGCTCCTCGACGGTGGTCACGCGCCCTCCGATTCCTTGATCCGCTGGTGCGGCCGCGGCGGGAGGTTGAGCAGCTCCTCCGGGAACGCCTCCGCGAGGTACTTCAGGACATCTACCGGCCGGATGACGCCGAGGAACTTGCCGTCCTCGTCGACGAGGGGCACGTTCCGGTACCTGCCAGTCTGCATCAGGTCGATCGCGTGGCGGACGGGCTGGTCAAGGTGCAGCGTCCACGGGTGGGCCTTCATGAGGGCCTCGACGGGCCGGTCGAGATCGACGTCGCGATTGACGAGCCGGGCGAACATGTCCCGCTCGGTGAGCACGCCTCGCAGCGTGCCGTCCGCGTCGGTCACGAACACGGAGTCGCCCGTGCCGCCCAACCGGACCTGTTCGAGGCAGTCCCGCAGGCTCGTTCCTGGGCGGACGGTCAGTGGATCGCGACGCGCGAGCACCTTCAGCTGCTCGTCGGCGACGGAGGGGACGCGCGCGGAGACGGCTCGCTCGGTGATGTCGGTCACGGGATGGAAGTGTAGAGCGTTCCGCGCCAGGAGCCCCGCGGGCCGAACGGCGCCTGTTGGCGGGCCGACCGGCCGGTTCCTGCCGTCGCTCGGCCCGCCTCGCCCATCCGAACGGGTAGCCTCAGCCAATGCAGCGAACCTTTGCCGTCGGGATCGTGCTGACGGTCATCTCGGCGTTCGGGTTCGGCTCCGGCGCGCTCTTCGCGAAACCGGTCTATGCCACCGGCGTCGACTGGTTCACGCTCATGACCTGGCGGTTCAGCGTGGGCGCAGCGCTGTCGTGGGCGTGGGTCGCCTCGACCCCTCGGGGCCGCGCAGCCGTCCGGTCGCTCGATCGCCGGGCAATCGCGGTGTCGGTCGCCCTCGGCGTCCTCTACACGGGCAATTCGTCGACGTACTTCGCGGGCCTCGAAACGGTGTCCGCGTCGCTGGCAGCGCTGATCGTCTACCTGTATCCGGCGCTCGTGGCCGTCCTGTCGCTGCGGATCGGCCGGCGGCTCGAGGGGCGCCGCGCCTGGGGTGCCCTTGGCCTCGCCCTGGTCGGCGTCGTGCTGGCGATCGGCGCGATCGACGCGGCCCACCTGCCGCCAACATCGGGCCTGCTGCTGATGGTCGCCTCCCCGATCATCTACTCGGTCTGGATCGTGCTATCGGCGAGGCTGGCGGGTGAGCGTCGCAGCGGCGTGGGCTCGTCCGGGACGCGCAGGGTGGACCCGACCGCGGCCGGCGCCGTGATGATGTCGGCGACAGCCTCGGCCTTCTGGCTGGTTGGCCTCGCCCTGGGCAGGCCGGTCCTGCCGGCCGAGATTCCGGCCGACGCGTGGGGTGGGATCTTCGGCGTGGGGGCGGTCTCGACGTTCATCGCCATCCAGGCCTTCTACGCCGGTGCCCATCGGATCGGGGCGGCGCGGGCGTCGCTGGTCAGCACGGTCGAACCGATCTGGACGATCGTCCTGGCGGGCTTGCTCTTCGGGGAGCGGCTGACGCCCGTCCAGCTCGTGGGAGGGGCGCTCATCCTGAGCGGCGTGCTGCTGTCCCAGTCGGAACCGGGCGCGACGACGGCGACAGAGCTGCGGATCGCGGACGAGTAGCGCTGGACGGGTCGCGATCGCGGTCGCTTCGACGATTCGGGCTCGACGCCAATTCCACCGGGCGGCGATGCCGCTGAGTAATAGGCGTGAGCCCGAGCGAGCTTGACCTTGCTCCAGATCTGTCGATTCCACGGCACCGTCCAGCGGGGTGGAGACCCACTGCATGAAGCAGCGGAATACGTCGGGCCTGTCACGCCGGGGTCTCGCGCGGGGGTCTCGCGCGGGGGTCGTCGCGCGGGCGTCCGCGCCGGACCCGGTCGAAGAGCGCTACCCGGCCAGGGCCGATCGTGCGGCCGCGAGCGCCGCCTTGGCCCCCTCCGCGATGAAGGACCCCTCCGACCCAACCCCGAGGAACCGGAAGCCGCGGGCGAGGTGCGGTGCGAAGGCGGCATGCTCGTAGAGCAGGATGCCCGGCGCCTTGTGGTGCCGGCGACAAGCCTCGACCACGGCATCGAGCGCGGCGAGGTAGCTCGGGTGGTCGAACTGGCCCGGAACGCCCAGGGAGTGGGAGAGATCGGCCGGTCCCACGAACAGGACGTCGACGCCGTCGATTGCCGCGATCGCGTCGGCCTCTTGCACGGCATTCGGCAATTCGATCTGGATGATCCCGACGATGTCCCGATTGATCGTCCGGACGTCGCCGTGGCCGACCGTCCCGAGACGCGCGCCACGCGTCCGGAGGGCAACGCCCCGAATCCCGTCGGGCGGATACCGGAGGAACGACACCGCCTCCTCGACCTGGGCTGCGGTGTCGAGCCGCGGGACCATGATCCCCGCCGCCCCGAGGTCGAGCGCCCGCCCGACCCGCAATCGCTCGCCCGACTGGGGACGGACGAAGGCAGCCGCCCCGCTGAGCTCGGCGGCGAGCAGGATCGGCAGCAGCTCGGCCTCCGTACCCGCACCGTGCTCGAGGTCGGCGATGAGCCAGTCGAAGCCGGTCCTGCCCGTGATCTCGGTCGCGAGTGGCGACGCCATGTCGGTCCAGGAGCCGAGCAGCGTTTCACCGTCGAGGATCCGGCGGCGAATCGTGGTCCGTGAGTTGTCGGTCATGGGCTAATGATGCGCGATCACGTCCTCGTGCCGGTCGCCCGATCGCGAGGGGACGTCAAGGGGCGGGCGGCGCGGCCGACGACACCACCGTCGGCGCCGGCGACGCGGTTACGACCGGCGCGCCGGTCGGCTTCGGGGTCGGCGCCCGGCTTGCGGACGCCGAGGGCGACCCCGTCGGGCCCGACGTTGGTCGGGGCGACGGCGTCTCGGTGGGCGCGGAAGTTGGCGCGGACGACGCCGTCGGGGCGGGCGTCGCGGTCGACGGCGGGATGCAGTTGCCAACCCCGGACCCGCCGCCGCCGGTCACCGGGGGCGGCGCCTCGTACGCCGCCGCCGGGAGCGTCCCGGACTCCGGAAAGATCTCCGCCGCGAGCGCCCGGATCCCGGCGACGTCGGGGATCTGGATTGATCCGCGGTAGTCATACGAGGGTCGTACGAGCGGCGAGGTGATGACTGCTCGATAGGTCTTCGATCGGTCGATGTTCGGCATGACCTTTGCCAGCTCGGGGAGCAGGGTTCGCGGCACGTTCGTGGACATCGCGCCACCGATGGCCCGGAGCAGGGCGACGGGATCCACCAGGAAGCCGCGCTTGACGATCGCGTCCCGGATGCCGGACAGGACCTCCTGCTGGCGGGCGGCACGGGTGAAGTCCGACTCGCCGGGTGCCTTCCGGATCCGGGCGTAGGCAAGTGCCTGGTCCCCTTTGAGGTGGTGGTGGCCGGCCGTGATCGAGAAGCCGCTCGTGAAGCCGTACTCGTGGTAGCCCGGGTCGCACATGCCTCGGATCACGTTGACGTCGACACCGCCGACGAGGTTCACGACACGCACGAAACCGCCGAGCGCGACCGTCGCGTAATAGTCGATCTTCAACCCGAGCAGCGTGCCCGTCGCCGCCATGAGCACATCCCAGCCGGATCCATCCGCGCCGGGGAACTTCGACGGATGGTGGTGGGCATCTGAATACAGGCTGTTGAGCTTGGGCTTGTAGATCGTCCCGTCCGGGAGCGGCACGTCGACCATGTCCCGCGGGATCGAGACCATCGAGACCGTCTCCGTGACCGGATCCAGGCTCGCAACGATCATCGTGTCGGTGTTCGCGGTGTTGCGGCCGACGCCGCTGTCGAGCCCGACGAGCAGGACGTTGAGCCGTGGCACCGCCGGCGTCGGGGAGGGCGTCGGCTCCTCGGTCGGAACGGACGTCCCGACCGCCAGGCTCGACGAGGGCGACGGCGACGGGCTCGGGGCAAGCGATGGCTGCCACGCACCCCCGGTCTCCCCGGTGAAGACCCGGTCGACCTCCTCGCGGGCGACGTTCGTGACGTATCCGGCATACGCCTGCGGGAGCACGACCAGGGCGACGAGCGCGACCGCGGCCGCACCGTGACGCATGGACCCTGGCGATGTCCACGTGGCGCGGATGCCGGCGGCCACGGCGAGCAGGCGCCAGCCGAGCACGGCGATCTGGGCCACGAACAGGATCGCGAAGGCATTGAGGGCGTTGATCGCGAGGCGGGCGAGCGGAACCGACGCGAGGAGGATCACGGCGCCGGCGATCACGACGAGCGTCGGGACGCCGAAGAGCGCGGCAAGCCGCCTTCGGCCCGCGACGTAGTGTCCGAGGCCGGGGGCGATGGCGTCGAGGGCGACCCAGCGAAGCTGTCGCGCCCGCTCCCCCGGCCCGACTGGTTGCTGTCCCTCGCCCGCGGGCAACTCGTCGTCCGGCAACGTCAACACACCATTGAAGGTACCAGTCGAGGGCCCCGATCAACGTCGGTGCCCACGGCCGGCCGGCCTCGGGCCGACCGCCGTCCCCTCCGGCGCGCGCAGAAGGCGCGACGTCATCCTCCCTTCCCTGAACAATTCCGGGGCTGGGTACCCTCATGCTCCGTAGACCGCGCTCACATCGACCGCGGCATACCGTCCGGAGACCGATGGACCGAGACCTCGTCGAGCGGGCACGCTCGGGCGACCAGGCGGCGTTCGCGGAGCTGGTGCACCAGTCGAGCGACACGCTGTTCGGGATTGCCCGGCGGATCCTGCGCGATCCGGGTCTTGCCGAGGACGTCCTGCAGAACGCCCTCGTGACCATCTGGCGGAAGCTGCCGCACCTGCGGGAGCCCGAACGCTTCGATGCCTGGGCCTACCGGATCGTCGTCCATGCCTGTTACGCGGACGCGCCGCGCAACCGGGCGTGGGCATCGACCGTTCGCGTCCTCCCGGCCGACCGGGCGCACGAGACAGACGACTACCAGTCGCTCTCCGATCGCGACGAGCTGGAGCAGGCCTTCCGCCAGCTGCCGCTCGACCAGCGGGCCGTCTTCGTCCTCCATCACCACGTTGGGTTGCCCCTCGTGGCGGTTGCCGAGACCCTCGGCATCCCGGATGGGACGGCCCGCTCACGACTCCACTACGCGACGCGCGCCCTCCGAAGCGCCTTCGAGGCATCCCGGGCGCGAGACGATCTCCGCGAAGGACGATTGGCATGAACGACGATCGCGCGTTCGAACGCGCAACCCGTGACTGGCTGGAGGCGGGCTCCGACCGGGCGCCAGCCGCCACGATCGATGCCGTCCTCCTCGCGGTCCGAACCACGCCCCAGGAGCGGGATCTCCGGATCCCGTGGAGGACCCCCACCATGCCCAAGAGCCTCCGCCTCGCAGCGATGATCGCGATCGTCGCGGTCGTCGGAATCGGAGCTTTCGCGATCCTGCGCAACGGATCTGTCGGACCGGGGCCGACGCCGAGTCCCTCGGCAGTCCCGAGCCCGACGGCCACGCCGAGCTCGAGCCCGACGGCCACCCCGAGCCCAAGCCCGACCGCGGGCCCAACGACGCCCGGTGCCGCGCGGATCCCGCACGGCCCGCTGGCGGCCGGGACGTACACGACGACCGTGTTGACGCCGCCGACGACATTAACGGTCCCGACCGGCTGGATCAACTCGACCGAGACGGTCGACCGGATCGTCCTGTACCTGGCCGACAAGGCCCACCAGGTCAGCATCGCCCGGGTAGTAGGTGACCCTCTGGTATACGCTCGGCCGAACCCGGATTTCGCGATCGCGACCCCGTCCTCGACCACCGTCGCCGGGTTGCCAGCGGAACAGACCGCGTTCACCCTATCGGCCACCGCCCAGGTGAAGTCGTTCTACCCGCTCTCCGCCCTGCCCGATACCGTCGACGCCTCGCTCGACCTCGTCCAGCACGGCATGGAGGCGCACGTCATCACGGTCGATGTTTCGGGCACGCAGGTAGTCATTCTGGTCCAGCGCCCGATCGGCGACACGACCAACTTCGAGGCGATGGCCCAGGCGCTGATCGACTCGCTGGCGTTCAACTGAGCCTTCAGTCCGGGAACGCCTCCGGGCCTCGCTCCGCGAGCTCGGAGGCTTCCTGCGTGGGCGTCGTCCTCGTGCGGCGGCAGCCACGAGTACGGGTAGCGGTCGTCGTCGAGGGCCATCGCCTCCTTCGTCAGGAAGAGCGGGTTGAAGGTGTCGACCATCACCGCCAGCTCCTCGGTGGCCTCCTTCCCGATCGAGGCCTCGGCCGTACCCGGATGCGGTCCATGCGGAATCCCTGCCGGATGATCCGTGAACGATCCGATCTCCACGCCGCGGCGGCTCATGAAGTTGCCGGCCACGTAGTAGATGACCTCGTCGCTGTTGATGTTCGAGTGGTTGTACGGCGCCGGGATCGCCAGCGGGTGATAGTCGAACTTGCGAGGCACGAAGGAGCAGACGACGAAGTTCCGGGCCTGGAAGGTCTGGTGAACCGGCGGGGGCTGATGGACCCGGCCGGTGATCGGCTGGAAATCGGCGATGTTGAAGCGGAAGGGCCAGAGGTAGCCGTCCCAGCCGATGAGATCGAACGGGTGGGCGCGGTAGTGATACGCGGTCACCCGGTCGGTCGAGCGCACGTGGACCACGAACTCGCCGGATTCCTCGTGCGGCGGCACGTCGTCCGGGGCGTGGATGTCTCGCTGCGAGTACGGCGAGTGCTCGAGGAGCTGGCCGTAGTCGTTCCGGTAGCGCTTCGGCGGCTCGAGCTCCGACGGGCACTCGAGCCAGAGCATCCGTTGGGTCGAGCCGGCGTCGGGGTCGAGCCGCCAGGTCGTCCCGATCGGGAGGACGAGGTAGTCGCCGGGGCCATAGCGAAGCGGCCCGAAGATCGTGTCGCAGAGGCCTGTTCCCTCGTGGACGTACAGCATCTCATCGGCGGCGCCATTGCGATAGAAGAGCCCGGCTGCCATAGGACCCTCCGGGCGGACGATGCCCATGACGACGTCGCGGTTGAAGAACAGCGGGACGCGCCCGGTGACGACGTCGCCCTGCGGCTCGAGACCCCAGGCCTTGACGAGGTGGTGGCGATGGGCTGGCTCATCGGCCGCCTCGACGACCACCCGGCGAACGGGCTCGATCCTGTGCGTCACGGTCGGCGGCGTCAGGTGATAGAGGAGCGAGCTGCGACCCGTGAACCCCTCGACCCCGAACAGCTCCTCGGCGTACAGGCCACCGTCGGGGCGCCGGTGCTGCGTGTGGCGCTGGGGCGGGACGCTGCCGTTGCGAACGTAGTACATGGAACGCCTGCCTCCTCGCGGTGAGGAAGTCAGTCTAGTCGGGCGCCGTTCGGGTCACGGGCCGGTCGGTCGCCCTCGATGGCCTTGCCTCGCGGGTGCCCGTCATTGACTGCGCCCACGCGCATCCACGGGCCACGTCCCGACGACATTGGCCCCGCGAACGGCGACGAAGGAATCGAAAAGATCGACGACCGGGCAGACGTGGTTCGGGACGATCGCGACCACCTCGCCCAGGTGCGGCGCCGGCGTGTCCGCCGGGATCCGGATCGCGCCGTGGTAGTCGCTCAGGCGCTCGATGACCGCGTCTGGATAGCCGCGGATCAGCCCGTATCCGGCGAGGAACGGTGCGCGATCCTTGGTCAACGTCTTGGCTCCGGCATCCACGACGACCTGCCCGTCGACGGCGGTGCTGACGACCGTCCCGGCGACATGCAGCGCGACATCGGCGAGCCCGATCGCCCCGAGGACGACCTGCTGGTGGTCGCCGAGCACGTACGTCCCGGCCCGCATCTCGTTGACCTGCCCCGTCGCAGCGTCCCGCATCGTGGGCGTCGATCCGGCGCTGACGACCTCGGGCGTGAACCCCGCCGTCCGGAGTGCGTCCGCGGCCGCGCCGAGGGATCGCGCTTCGTCCGCGGCGGCGGCGACCCGCGTCTCCGGGCCGGCATACGCGTGCCCGGCATGGGAGAAGACGCCGACGACCTCGAGCCCGAGCCGGCGCGAGGCGTCTGCCACGCGCACGGCAGTCTCGGCGTCCGCCACGCCGGTTCGGCGACCACCGGAATCGATCTCGACCAGCACGCGGAGCGGCGTGGGGATCCCGGCCACGGCGGCGGCCAGGCGTTCCGCGGCTGCCACCGAATCCACGCCGACGCTCATCGGAGCGCGCTCGTGAAGGGCTCTCAGCCTGCCCGCCTTGGGCCCGACGGCCCACAACGGGTACGCAAGGAAGATGTCGTCGACGCCGGCGGCCATGAAGACCTCGGCCTCGCCGAGCGTGCCCACGGTGATGCCGCTTGCCCCGGCCTGGAGCTGCATCCGCGCCAGCGCCACGCTCTTGTGCGTCTTGACGTGCGGCCGGAGCCGGACGTCGCGCGCGCCGAGGTAGTCGACGAGGCGTCGATTGTTCGCCTCCACGACGTCGAGGTCGACGACCAGGGCGGGAGTGTCGAGACCGGGCGGCAGGATCGGCCGGTCGTCGGTCATCGGCGCGCCGCGACGGGTGACGACAACGAGCCGAGCCGCTCGATGGCGAGGGTCACCGTGTCCCCCGGCTCGAGCCAGCGACCCAGCGTGGAGTCCTTGACCTCGAGGAGGCAACCGGTCCCGGCCGTCCCCGATCCCAGGATCTCGCCGGGGCGGACATGCACGTCGGCCGAGGCCCGGGCGAGCATCTCGGCGAACGAGTAGCGCGCGGCGGACCACCGCCCGCTCGAGACCAGCGTTGACGTCCCGACTGCGTCGGCGACCGTGGCCGTCATCGGGAGATCGGGGCCGGTTGCCGCCTCGACCCGGGCGTCCGCCAGTTCGTCGGGCGTCACCAGCCAGGGACCGATGGACGTCGCGAAGTCCTTGCCCTTCGCGGGACCCATCCGGACCGGCATCTCGTCCCGCTGCAGGTCCCGTGCCGACCAGTCGTTGAGCACGAAGTACCCGCCGATCGCCTCCTCGGCGCGGTCAGGAGACAGGTCGAACACCGGCGTGTCCACGAGGGCCCCGACCTCGAGCTCGAAGTCAAGCTCCATGGACGCGCGAGGCGCCCGGACCGGATCACCCGGTCCACGGATCTCCGATGTGTTGGAGAAGTAGAAGACCGGCAGCCGGTACCAGTTCTCGGGAATCTCACCGCCGCGGCGCTCCCACATCGTCCGGACGTGCTGCTCGAAGGCGTAGAAATCGCGGAACGCCGGTGGCCGGAGGATCGGCGGCCCGAAACGAAGGTCTCGAGCATCGAGGATCGCGTCGTCGTCGGCATCGTTCGACGCGTCGGCACCCGTCGAGTCGACGATCTCGCCGAGGGCCGCGACGCGGAGCCCGCGCTCGAGCAGGGCGTCGAGCGTCGTCAACGGCTGACGAAAGAGGTCGCTGTTGTGGGCGCGCTCCGGGTCACGAGCGGCCAGACGCCGCCGGGCCACCTCGACGTCCAGCCAGTTTCGAGGTTCGGGTTGGTCGGCGGCGCCCGGTCCCATGGCGGCCGCGAGGCGCCATGGCGCGCCGGCCGGGGCATTCCGTTCGCGAACGTGCGCGATTCGCATGGGTCCCAGTGTAGGGCGACCCTCGAGCGAACCCACTATCGGCGGCGGTATGTCCCCGTCAGGATGGCCTCGCCCAGGGTGTGCCCGGCCGCAGCGGCCAGGATCCGGCCCGCCGTCGCAACGCCACCGGTTCGAAGCTCGATCCGGATGTCAACGGCAAGCAGCCGGAACCGGTAGTGATGCGTCCCGCTCGGCGGACAAGGCCCGCCGTATCCGAGCTTCCCGAAGCTGTTCTGACCCTCCGACGGCGCGTCACCGGCAGCAGATCTCGAAATGTCGGCGCCAAGCCCGGTGAGCGACGCATCCATGTCGTACGCGACCCAGTGGATGAACCCCCCGGCGTCCGGATCGTCGACGATGAGGTCGAAGGTGACAGTGCCGGCCGGCGCACCAGTCCAGGTGAGACCCGGCGACGTGTTGGCCCCGTCGCAGGTGTTCGCCGCGGGGATTGCGCCACCGTCGGCGAACGCGTCGCTCGACAGGGCAAAGGGTCCCGCCGATGTCACGGCAGGGGTCGGTGCGATGGTCGGCGCGTTCGTCGTCGAGCTGGGGTTCGGCGTCCCGGTCGGTCCCGCCGTACCGGCTGGCGCCGTTGTCGGCGAGGTCGATCCGTCGGCCGTTCCGCAGCCAGCCAGGCCGAGGACCAGGGCAAGGACGGCTGCCCCGCGGCCAAGGCGATGGACGATGCCATCAGGCTCTCGACGGGCGGGCCTCAAAACGGCTTCGCGCGCATGAGCCAGACCAGGACCACCACGCCGATGGCGCCGATCAATGTCGGAAGCTCGGGTCGAACGGCGGCGAGCGCCGCCGCGAGCTCCTCGTCCGTGCCGGGAGCCCCGGCGGTCTCCCCGGTTCGATCGCCCGGTACGCGTAGCCCCAGGACATGGCGCACCCGGGTCATCGGCGCGGCGGCAAGCGGTGTCATCGTCCCTGCAACGACCACCAGGACGACGATCGACGCCCATGGCCAGAACTGGCTGAACTGGCCGTGCATGAGCGAGGCAGCGATCCCGAAGGCGACCGCCAGCACGAGGCCGACGCCGGCAACCCCGACGGTCCCGGCGGAGAGATCCAGGATCGCGCCGATCCGGCCCCGGTCCGTTTCGTGTCGAATCCGGAACATCGCGAACATCGACACGCCGTGCGCGCTGAGCGCGAAGATCACGGCGCTCACATGCGCCACCACGACCAGGCCGTAGAGATCCATCGATGCCTCCCGTGACCCAGGGTGCGCCGCCCTACAGGTTCCCCCGCCGCGCCTGCTCGATCTCGATGGCCTCGAAGAGGGCCTTGAAGTTGCCGACCCCGAAGCCCCGTGACCCGTGCCGCTCGATGATCTCGAAGAAGAACGTCGGGCGGTCCTGGATTGGCCGGGTAAAGATCTGGAGGAGGTAGCCCTCCTCGTCGCGGTCGGCCTCGATGCCCAGCTCCTCGAGCGTCGCGATCGGGACGCCGACATCGCCAACCCGCTCGGCGAGATGCTCGTAATACGCATGGGGCATGCCCAGGAACTCGACCCCGTTCTCCCTCAGCTGCCGGACCGTCGTGACGATGTCCTCGGTCCGGAGGGCGATGTGCTGCGTGCCCGCGTCCAGGTAGTAGTCGAGGAACTCCTGGATCTGGCTCTTCTTCTTGCCCGCGGCGGGCTCGTTGATCGGGAACTTGATCCGGCCGTTGCCGTTGGTCATGACCTTCGACATCAGGGCCGAGTACTCGGTGTGGATGACCTTGTCGTCGTAGTGGATCAGCTGGGCGAAACCCAGCACGTCCCGGTAGTAGTCCACGAACTTGTTCATGTCGCCGAGCTCGACGTTTCCGACGCAGTGGTCGACCTCGAGGAGCGAGAGGCCCGTCGCCGCACGTGCCGGCTTCCTGACCTTCCGGAATCCCGGCGCGAAGACGCCGTGATAGTCGTTGCGGTCGATGAACGAGTGGATGACCTCGCCGTAGGTGTGGATCGCGCTCCGGCGGAGGATCCCGTCGTCGTCGTTGCCCGCTTCCGCGTACTCGAGGTAGGAGCGCGCCCCGCGGCCCGTCGTCTCGCGCCACGCGGAGCGGACGTCGTCGACGGCGAAGGCGATGTCGTGGACGCCGTCGCCGTGACGCTGCACGTGTTCCGCGATCTCGCCGTCCGGCGAGAGGGCGCCCGTCAGGACGATCGTGATGTCGTTGCGGCGCATGGCGTAGCTGGTCCGATCGCGGACGCCGGTCTCGAGGCCCGCGTAGGCGATCGGCGTGAACCCCCAGAGGGCCCGGAAGTAGTGCGACGCCTGGCGCGCGTTGCCGACCCAGAACTCGATGTGGTCGATGCCCTTGAGCGGCAGGAAGTCCTTCGCCTCGGCGTAGGCATCCTTGTTGACGTGGGCGCCGGCCTGATTGGCCGCCCCACGGGACAGCGTCTCGGTCATTGGACGCATTCCTCCGATGCTGACGGTGGGAGGATCAGTGGCCGCCCATGGTAGACCTCCCCCGTAACGTGCAGACCGTGGCGTGCGACACTGCGGGCCATGACTACTCCCGACGCCGCCCTGGCGGACCGGCTCGAGCAGGCAACCGCCGCGATCCTCGACCTCCAGCGGCGCACCGAAGCGGGCAGACCCTGGGTGCTCGCCGAGCTCTACGGGACCGAGGCGGAGGCACGATGGGGCCCGCCCGAATTGCTCGCCCATCTCGAGGAGATGCTCCCGTTCTGGCTCGGCGAGATGGAGCGGATCCTCGATGGGGCAACGGGCGAGCCCGTTCCGTTCGGGCGCGTCGCGACCGACACCGTCCGGATCGGGATCATCGGCCGGGACCGCACACTCCCGCTTCGCGAGCTGTTCGCGCGCATCAGGGCCGACGGGGCCCGGATGGCAACGTGGATTCGGACGCTGTCGCCCGCCGAGGTCGAGAGGGTCGGACTGCATCCGCGGCTGGGAGCCATGACGGTGGCTGAGGCGCTGCAACAATTCGCCGTCGGCCACCTCGAGGAACACGTCGTCCAGCTGACCGAGATCCTCGACAGTCGGGCGGCCTGACCGCCCGTGTTCATGCTCTGGGCGATCCCGCTGGGGCTCGTCCTCGGGGTCCTGCTCCGCGGGAGCCTCGACGGGCTCTTCGCCCTGGGATTCCGCTGGGCGCCCCTCGCCGTTGGCGGGCTGCTCGTGCAACTCGTCCTCTTCACCGCGGCCGGCGACAGCCTCGCCGGAAGTCTGGGACCGGCGATCTACGTCCTCTCGACGCTCGCGGTCTTCGTGGCCGTGGCCAGGAACTGGCGCCTGAGCGGGATGCCGGTCGTGGCGGCCGGAGCGCTGTCCAATCTCGTTGCGATCACCGCGAACGGGGGGTTCATGCCGGCCGACGCCGGGGCCCTGGCCGAGGCCGGCTTCGGCGGAGCGGGCGACCACACGAACAGCGTGGTCCTCGCCGATCCGGCGCTGCGGCCGCTGACCGACATCTTTGCCCTGCCGGCCAGCGTGCCCCTGGCGAACGTCTTCTCGGTGGGTGACGTCCTCATCGGGGTCGGCGTCGTGATCGTGATCGTCGCGGCCATGCGTCGGAGGGCCGCCCGGGACTACACCTAGCGCGCCCGGCGCTCCCGCCAGACACTTGCAGCGAGGAAGATCACGTTGGCCGGGCGCTCCGCGAGGCGGCGCATGAAGTACGGGTACCACTGCGAGCCGAGCGGCACGTAGATACGGACCGTCCAGCCGTCGCGGAGCAGCCGCTCCTGGAGGTCCCGCCGGACGCCGAAAAGCATCTGGAACTCGAACCGATCCGGCCCGATGCCTTGCTCTCGGGCATACGCGATTGCCTGGTCCGCGATCCGGTCGTCGTGCGTGGCGATGCCCGGGTACGTGCCGGCATCGAGCAGCCGCTTCATGACCGCGACATACGCGGCATCGACATCCGCCTTGGCCGGGTAGGCGACCGTTGCAGGCTCGCGATAGGCGCCCTTGCAGAGGCGGACCCGGCCACCCGCGGCGATCAACGCCTCGGCATCCGCCGGCGTTCGGCGGAGCGCCGACTGGAGGACGACCCCGACATCGCCGGAGCCCGCCATGACCGGCCGGAGGTCGCGCCAGACCGAGAGCGTGGCGTCGGTGGTCGAGTGATCCTCCATGTCGATCCGGACGAAGCCGTGCGCGGCTGAGGCGGCCGTCAGGATCCGGGCGACGTTCTCCCGGACCAGCTCGGGGCTGAGTCCGAGGCCCATCTGGCTCAGCTTGATGCTGACGTTGACCTCGAGTCCATGCGCCTCGAGGAGCGGGATCGCGTCCACGTAGCCGTTCGCCGCGGCGCGGGCCGCGGCCTCCGACGAGACGGCCTCGCCGAGGATGTCGACGGTCGTCCGGAAGCCCGCATCGCGAAGGCGTTGCAGGGCCGGCAGCGCCGCCTCGAGCGTCTCGCCCGCCACGAAACGAGCGACGATCGGCCGGCTCAACGGCATCCACTTCGCGAAGCGGCCGATGAAACGGCGACGCGAGAGCCACAGGAGGACGGCTCGCATGACGCGGTCGATCACGCCGCCGATCGACTTCCTGACCTTCACGAAGGCCTCAATCCGGTCCTCCGACTCCCGGGACGATGGCGGCTTCGAGCTGATCGCCGAGCTCGACGGTCCTGCGGAAGGCGGCCCAGACGGCCTCCGAGAGGACTGTCCGGAGGCGCCCGGACTCGAGCTCGTGCAGGGCGGCGGCGCTGGTTCCGCCGGGCGAGGTGACCATGTTCCGCAGCTCGGCGGGATGCATCCCGGACTGCTTCGCGAAGAGCGTGCTGCCCTCGAGCGTCTCGATCACCAGGTCGTGGGCCATGTGTCGCGGGAAGCCGAGGTGAACGGCCGCGTCGATCAGGGCCTCCATCACCAGGAAGACATAGGTCGGGCCGGTCCCCGAGACGGCGGTCGCCATCGCGACCAGCTTCTCGTCGTCGACCTCGAGCTGCGCACCGAGCGCTCCGAGGAGCGCTGCGGCCTGCGCCCGCTGCTCCGCGGTCACCTGCGGGGTGGCGAACCAGACGGTCATCCCCTTCCCGAGACGTGCCGGAGTGTTGGGCATGCTGCGGACGACCTGGTCATGCTGGAGAGCCGTGGTCAGGGCCTTGGTCGTCGCCCCGGCAAGGACGCTCAGGACGAGCTGGCCGACCCGGAGGTGAGCCCCGATCTCACGGCCGACGCGACCGAGCATCTGCGGCTTGATCGCCAGGATGATGACGTCGGCACCGTCGATGGCCTCGAGGTTCGAGGCGACCGTCCGGATGCCGTGGGCGGCGGCGAGTTGATCGCGTCGCTCGGCCCGCGGATGGCTGGCGACGATCTGCCCGGCTTCGACGAGTTGCCCGCGGAGCATGCCGGCGATGATGCCCTCGGCCATGACGCCGGAGCCGACGGTCGCGATCGTTCGCTGGGCGAGCGGAGACATGGGCCGAGTATGCCATGCGGCCGGACCGTCACCGGGTCGAAGTTGGATCCTCGGCCGGACGGGGCGCCCGCGCGCGTTCCTCGAGAGCCCGGCGCAGGCGGAATCGGAGGAACTCGTTGTCACCGGCGCGCCCGACACAGGCCGGGCAGAGGTGCGCCCAGCCCTCGAGGTCGTCGGAGCTACGCGTGTCGTGATGCGTACCGCACCACAGGCAATCGAATGAGGGCCGGAACGGCATCAGGTCGGCGGGCATGCCCCGCCACGGCTCAGGCCGCGATCAGCGAGGTTTGAGCGCGTCGACGTCGACCCGCGCGGCAGCCCGGTCGTTGTACCAGACAGCGTCGATCTGGATGTAGCTCGACCACTCGGTCGGCGTCTGGTCCTCGGGAAAGATCGCGTTCACCGGGCACTCGGGCTCACAGGCGCCGCAATCGATGCATTCGTTCGGATCGATGAACAGCTTGCGGTCGACGCCCTCTTCGTAGTGGATGCAATCCACGGGGCAAACCGAGACGCACGCCAGATCGAGAACGTCGATGCAGGGCTCGGCGATGACGTAGGTCATTGGGCTTTGGACTCCTCGTGCGACACGGCGCATTGCCCACCCGAACGGGCCGTCGGGAAGCGTACCACCAGCCCCGTGCCGACGCCGGTCACGGCGATGCGGTTGCTCCGGGCGTCGGAGTGGCTCCGGGCGTCGGTAGCGGCCGCCCATCGGGTCCGACGAACCGCACGGGCACCACCATGCCGAGCTCCCAGTGGTCGGGGATGTGGCAACCGACGAACCAACCGCCCTTTCCCGCGGCCGCGACGGCGGCGTCCACGGGCACGGTCCACGGAACGTCGGCCCGATCACCCGAGCGCAGGACGACCCGGATGCCGCCCACCTCCGGCGCGACCGATACCTTTGCCGTGGGCCCCGGCGGGGTGTTGGCCGTCACGCTCTCGGCAGCCTCCCAGGCATCCTGGACGTCCATGCCGCCGATCACGAACTCGTGGGTGACAAGGCCACCGTTCAGGAGCTGGAGGACCACGGTTTCGCCGGGTACGAGGTCCACGACCGCCGGGACGTAGGTGTAGTCCTTGGCCACGATGATCACGTCCCGCGGGTGCGTTGAGGTTCCCGGCGTGATGGTCGGCGTCGTGCCGGGGTCGCCGCAGGCGGCAAGGAAGACGGCGAGGATCGCGGCCAGGAGCAGACCGGGCAGGGCGCGCGAGGTCACTGGCTTCATCGACACGGCGCCCGAAGTCTAGGGGCAGACCCTTCTCGCGCGGCTTGACACTGCGGTCGCCGCGATTGACACCGCCGGCCGCCGCGAACGGATAGAGTGGCTAGCCAGCGGGGTGCGGCTACGAGGGCTACATCCCCTGCGGCTGGTACCCGGGGGCCGTGTAGGTGCCGGGCGCATCACGGAACTCGAGCAGGCAGCCCTTGCCGCAGAACCAGTAGGTGCGGCCTTCATGCTCGAGGTGGAGGTCGGGGCGGTCGGCGGGATTGACCGTCATGCCACAGACCGGGTCGATCTGTGCGTCGGCAGCGTGTTCGGGAGTTGTCGCGGGCATTTCGATGATCCTCGTGGGAGCGTGGCGGGCTTCTGGACGCGTCCCCGCGAGGATACCTCCCGGCTCGGCGAGCGGCGGCTCGTGGACCTCCACGGCCCGGGCCCGCTGCTAGGCTTCGCGCATGACGGATCGGTTGGATCGAGCGGTCCTGCGCCAGGCCCTGGTCGAAGAACTGGCACGCCTGCGCATATCGCTTGGCGAGCCGATCGAAGGACCGGGGCAGATGACCTACGGCTCCCAGGCCGCCGCGGCCACCCATGTCTTCGAGCAGCAGCGCGATCTCGCCCTGCGCGACCACGAGCGATCCCAGCTCGCGCTCGTCGAGCAGTCCCTGGCTCGCCTCGACGACGGAACGTACGGGACCTGCCTCTCCTGCGGCAGGCCGATCGCCGAGGCACGCCTCGAGGCAATCCCCTGGGTCGCGCTCTGCATCGACTGCGCGAGGGCGACAGGACGGTGAGCTTCGTCGCCCTGCGCCCGGGTGACATCCGGTCCGCCGAGGCAAGCGGTGAGCAGGCCCTGGTATCGCTCGAAGACATCCGGGCTGCAGCCGTCCGGCTCGAGGGCATCGCGCTGCGGACGCCGCTCGTCGAGTACGCCGCAGGCCCACCGAGGATCCTGCTCAAGGCCGAGTCTCTCCAGCCGATCGGAGCCTTCAAGATCCGCGGCGCGTACAACGCCATCGCCCAGCTCGACGCGGCGGCGCGGACCCGAGGGGTGGTCACCCACTCCTCCGGCAACCACGCCCAGGGCGTCTCGCGAGCGGCCCGGATGCTGGGCGTGCACGCGACGGTGGTCATGCCATCCGACGCCCCGGCCATCAAGCGGGCGCGGGTCGAGGCTGATGGCGCCGAGATCGTGACCGTCGGGATCGAGGCCGGACTACGCGACGCGATGGCGACCAAGCTCGCCGAGGAACGAGGTCTCGTCCTCATCCCACCCTACGATGACGACCGGGTAATCGCCGGCCAGGGCACCTGCGGTCTCGAGATCGCCGAGGCGCTGCCGGACCTGGCCATGGTCCTCGTCCCGATCGGCGGCGGCGGGCTGGCCAGCGGGGTTGCCGCCGCCGTTCGTGCGCTGCGACCCTCGGCGCAGATCATCGGCGTGGAACCAGAGCTCGCGGCGGATGCCGCCGAGTCCCTTGCAACCGGCCGAATCGTCCGCTGGGACGGCGCGGCCACCGCCCGCACCATCGCCGACGGCACGCGTACCCAGGCCCTCGGCCGCCGACCGTTCGCCCACCTGTCGCGGCTTCTGGATGGCATCCTGACGGTGTCGGAAGGGGAGATCGCGACGTCCATGCGGCTGGCGGCCGAGCGATCGCGCCTCGTCGTCGAACCGTCGGGGGCGCTGACGATCGCAGCCGTCGAGTTCCACGCCGACGAGCTGGGCCTCGAGGGCATCGCCGGCACGATCGTCGCCGTCGTGAGCGGCGGAAACGTCGACCCCGAGCGCTACCGGTCCCTGGTGGACGCGGCCGAATAGGGCTGATCTCCCAACTCGCCGGCGCGCCGGAGCCGGAGGGCGACTTCGCGCTCGCGAATGGCAGCCAGCTCGAGCTCGGCCTCACGCTCGGCCCGCGGGTTGCGGCGCGTCTCGCTTCGCATCCAGCCGGCCAGGATCGCCATCGTCTCGAGCATGAAGATGAGGTCGCCGGCAATCCACATGATCGCCCCGGCGAGGCGCTGATCATCGAGGGCGTCGATGCCGTACGGCGACCCGAGGGTCGCGTAGTGGGGATAGAGCGGACTCGCGGCGAAGAGGACCGTCATGGCCAGGAACGAGTTCTGCGGCATCTGGAGGAAGAGGAACCCGATGCGCGCCGGGTAGCCCATGCGATGCGGTGACGGGTCGATCCCGACGACCGGCCACCAGAAGAGGAGCCCGGCGGTGAGGTACGCGAGGTGCTCCAGGTCGTGGGTCAGGGGATCCTCGAGCGAGGCGTTGAAGATCGGCGAGAAGTGCGTCCCCCACATGACGCCGGCGAAGAGGATCCAGGCGAGCACGGGATGGCTCAGGACGCCGATGACCCGGCTGTGCAGGAACGGCAGGATCCAGCGCCGCCGCGTCCTCGAGGAGGAGGCGCGGAGGAGCTGCGTGATCGGGGCACCGAGCGCCAGGAGCGGTGGCGCGACAAGCGTGAGCAGCAGGTGCTGGACCATGTGAATCGAGAAGAGGGTCGTGTCGTAGCGCCCGATGCCGGACTGGAGCGCGAACGCGATCACGGTCAATCCGCCAAGGAACGCCCAGCGCTGACCTGACGGCACCCGATGGTCCGGATGGTCCCGGTCGATCGCCGCGAGCATCCGCCACCACCAGATCGCGACGGCGACCAGCGGCAGGATCACGGCCGGCTCGAAGTCCCAGCTGAAGAGCAGGTTCAGGACTGTCGGCGGGTCGGGCGGGACCGACCCGTGGGCGAGCGCCGGGCCGGCCAGGAGGAGGCTCGCGAACAAGCCGAGCGCGACCCCCGGGAGGTTGCGCCAGCGTCGAAATCGATGCATCAGGGAGCATGGTCCCACGGACTGTCCGAGTGCACCCGCATGCCGTTTGGCCCTCGGGTATCATGTCGTTCGGCCCGCCCCCGTGCGGGTGGTCCTGCCCGCGCCCCGCCGGAGGGTCGTCCCCACACCGCCGGCATCCGCAACCTTCACCCACGCGAGGATCGCCGATGTCGAGTAGCCCCAGGAAGCGGCCTGCGTCCGACGCGCTCGTCGCGGGCGCCGTGGTCGTCATCCTGATCGCCCTGGTGCTCGCCGTATTCCTGACCGGCTGGGGTTCGAGCCTCTACCCGCCGGACGCCGCGACCACCCAGGCCGAGGGCACGCGCGGCCTCTACAACATCGTCTTCGCGTTCGCGATCGCGATCTTCATCATCGTCGAGGGGCTCATCGTCTGGAGCGTCCTCCGCTATCGACGGCGCCCGACCGACACCGAGCTCCCGGTCCAGACCCATGGCAACAACACCGTCGAGGTGATCTGGACCCTGATCCCGACGGCGATCGTCCTGTTCCTGTTCGTGATCTCGTGGCAGACCCTGCTCAAGGTCGACAACGTCAGCGCCACGCCGGATATCCGGATCCACGCGATCGCCAGCCAGTTCCAGTGGCAGTTCGAGTATCTCGATGCGAGCGGCAAGAAGGTCGCGACCCAGCTCGCCCCGTCCTACGACCCCGCTACGAGCACCGGAGGAATGGCCGTCCCCGTCGGACGCTCGATCCAGGTGACACTCGACAGCCCGGACGTCATCCACGCCTTCTACGTCCCGCGCTTCCTCTTCAAGCGGGATGTCGTGCCGGGCGTCACCAACAAGTTCGAGTTCACGGTCGATACCGCCGACGCGGGCCAGGTCTTCCGGGGCCAGTGCGCCGAGCTCTGCGGCACGGGCCATCGGACGATGCTCTTCAACGTCATCGCCCTGACGCCCTCCGACTATGACGCGTGGCTCAACGCGCTCATCGAGAAATCGAATGCCACGCCGCCGCCAATCCCGAGCGGCACCGTCCTGAACGTCACCGCCAAGAACATCGCCTTCGATCAGTCGAGCCTCGATGTACCGGCCAACGCGCCGTTCGCGATCACGCTCAAGAACGACGACCCGGCCGGGATCACCCATAACATCGAGATCAAGGATTCCAGCGGCACGGTGCTCGATACGCAGGAGCCGATCAACGGCGGGACGAGCACCACCTATTCGTACAAGTCCCTGGCGCCCGGCACGTACACCTTCTTCTGTTCGATCCATCCCGGTGCCATGTTCGGCACCCTGACCGTCAAGTAAGGAACGCGGAATGGCCACCCACGCCCTGACCCCCGCCGCCGGAACCTACACCCGAGGACGGCTGTACGAGTGGCTGACGACCACCGATCACAAGAAGATCGGGATCATGTACGTCATCAACTCGTTCCTGTTCTTCCTGGTCGGCGGGGTTCTCGCCCTGGTCGTCCGGACGGAGCTCGCCCAGCCCGGCCTGCAGTTCCTGGCCGACGAGCATGCGTACAACGAGGCGTTCACGATGCACGCCACGTTCATGCTCTTCCTCTTCGTGATCCCGATGCTGGCGGGACTTGGGAACTACGCGGTGCCGCTGATGATCGGCGCACCGGACATGGCGTTCCCGCGGATCAATGCCCTCTCACTCTGGATGCTGCCGCTTGCCGGCATCCTGCTCCTCTCGAGCTTCTTTACCGGCGGCTCGGCGGTGGCCGGCTGGACCTCCTACCCGCCCCTCTCGCTTGACGGCCCGCTCAAGTCTCCAGGCAGCGGCGAGGACCTCTGGATCGTCGGCATCATCCTGATCGGCACAAGCTCGATCCTCGGCGGCATCAACTTCCTCGTGACGATCTTCAAGATGCGCGCGCCGGGCATGACCCTCTTCCGCATGCCGATCATGGTCTGGACCATCCTCGTGACGAGCGTCCTCGTGGTCATGGCCACGCCGGTCATCACGAGTGCCCTCGTGATGCTGTTCATCGACCGGAACTACGGCGGCCACTTCTTCGATCCGTTCGGGGGCGGCAGCGCGCTCCTCTACCAGAACATCTTCTGGTTCTACTCGCATCCCGCCGTCTACGTGATGGTCCTGCCCGCGATGGGCGTCATCAGCGAGGTGCTCCCGGTCTTCAGCCGGAAGCCGCTGTTCGGCTACAAGGCGTTCATCTTCGCGACCGCCGGCATCGGCGCCCTGGGCTTCTCCGTGTGGGCCCACCACATGTTCACGACGGGCTCGGTGTTCCTGCCGTTCTTCAGCCTGATGACGTTCCTCATCGCGGTCCCGACCGGCGTCAAGATGTTCAACTGGGTCTTCACGATGTTCCGTGGCCAGCTGACCTTCTCGACGCCCCTGATCTTCGCGATCGGCTTCCTGACGATGTTCCTCATCGGCGGCATCAACGGCGCCTTCAGCGCGTCGGTCCCGGTGGACTTCGCCCTGCATGACACGTACTGGGTCGTCGCCCATCTCCACTACGTCCTCTTTGGTGGGTCGGTCTTCGGGATCTTCGCCGGGCTCTACTTCTGGTTCCCGAAGATGACGGGCCGGATGCTCGACGAGACGCTCGGCAAGGTCCACTTCGTCCTGATGTTCATCGGCTTCAACCTGACCTTCTTCCCGATGCACATGCTCGGCCTGGCCGGGATGCCGCGCCGCATCGCCGACTACTCCGCGAGCGCCGGCTGGAACGACTGGAACCTCCTGGCCACGATCGGCGGGTTCACCATCGCGGTCTCGATCCTGCCGTTCCTGTGGAACGTCTTCGTGTCGCTCCGCAACGGGAAGATCGCGGGCGACGATCCATGGGAGGGCAACACCCTCGAGTGGGCGACCTCGTCACCGCCGCCGCCCTACAACTTCGACCACCTGCCGGAGATCCGGTCCGAGCGACCGGTCTTCGATGCCCGCCACGGCCTCGCGGGACACTGAGGAGCAGCGACGATCGTGACCGCCGACAGCCACGCCCTCGCGCCGACGGAGCCAACAACCGCCGTGGGCGGGCTCGCCCACGAGGTTCGCCGCGGGATCAGCAACCCGATCCTGGGGATGCTGCTCTTCATCACCTCGGAGGTGATGTTCTTCGCCGGCCTCTTCGCGGCCTACTTCAGCACCCGGGCCAACTTCGTCGACGCCAACGGGGTCAAGGAGTGGCCGCCGCAGGAGTTCGCCCACATCCTGAACCCGTTCTCGCTGATCCTCGTCGCCACGGTCATCCTCATCCTGAGCTCGGTGACCTGCCAGATGGCGATCTGGGCGATCCGGAAGGATGACCGGCGGGGCTTCCTCCGGAATATCGGGATCACCTTCCTCCTCGGCATCACCTTCCTACTACTCCAGGCCTACGACTACAGCCTGCTCTTCGGTGAGGGCCTCAAGATGGGGTCGGGCCCGTTCGGGACGACCTACTTCACCCTGACCGGCTTCCACGGCGCGCACGTGTTCGGGGGCGTGATCATGCTCGGCGTGATCCTCTATCGCGGCATGTCCGGCCAGTTCTCGGCACGCCACCACGACGCGGTCGAGGCGGCATCGCTGTACTGGCACTTCGTGGATGTCGTCTGGATCATCCTGTTCTCGATCCTCTACTTCCTGTAGGAGGAGGGTCAACATGCCGCACATCACCGGCCGCAACATCCTCGTGATCGCGATCACGTTCCTGGCACTGGCCGCGGTCTACGCGCTCGCGGCGCCGGTCCTCGGCTACCACATCGAATGGGCCGGCGTGACCATGCTCGGCGCGCTCGGGATCGCGATGACGATCATGTTCTACGTCCTCTTCGCCGGATCGTCGCAGGACTGAAGCCGGTCGCCATCTAGATGCAGGCCCTCTACCAGGCAATCCTCGACCTCCTTTCCAAGGTCGTCATTCCCGACTGGGGCGAGCTCATCAAGCTCATCCCGCTCGGCCTGCTGGCCCTTGTCGTCCTGTGGTTGCTCCTGGTGCTCCGCCGGTATGTCGGCGCGGGCCCGAAGCGTCGTGCCCCTGCCCGCCTGACGCCGGTCACGCCGGCCGAGCTGCATATGCCCGGACCGTCGTTCGCCCCGATCGTCGTTGCCATCGGTGCCGCCGCCCAGATGTGGGGCCTCGTCGTCGGCGGCGATGCACTCATCGTCGGCCTGGTCGTGCTCGTACTTTCGCTCCTGTACTGGGGCCGCGAGGCGATCCGCGATTACGATCACATGGCGCATACGGAGACGCTGCCGGCCGTCGTGCACGATGGGCCGCCGCCCGGCGTCCACATGCCGGGCCCGTCGTTCCGTCCGCTCCTCGGCGCCCTCGGGACGACTGCCCTGATGGCCGGACTCGTGGCCGGCGGCTGGCTGCTCGCGGCCGGGGTGATCATCCTCGTCCTGACCCTGTTCGGCTGGCTCATCGATGCTCGGGCGGAGTACGTCAAGACCGAGGAAGCTGATCGGACCGGTCACATGGAGAACATTCCGGACCCGCCGTGGCCGAAGCGCCTCCTGCAGTTCGGGGCGGTCCTGTTCGTGCTGGCCGCCCTTCTCGAAACCGGGGTCTTTCCGCCGAAGAGCGCCGATACGGCTGCCGGCGGTCCCGGTGGCAGCCCCGGGCCTTCCGAGCCCGCCGCCACGCCTGGCACAGCCTTCGACATCACGGCGAAGGACATCGCCTTCGACACCAAGAGCATCGTCGTGTCGGCCGATGCGCCCTTCACGATCCACTTCACGAACGCCGATACGCCCGGCATCACGCACAATGTCGAGATCCGCGCCGCGGACAAGACGACCGTCCTCCAGAACCAGGACGTCATCAACGGCGGAACCTCGACGACCTACTCCTATCAGGGCCTCGCGCCCGGCACGTATGTCTTCATCTGCGTGATCCACCCAATTCCGAACATGACGGGGACGATCACCGTCAAGTAAGGGGCCGCACACGCGTTCTCGGATAGATCCTCGACGGCGACCGATCATCGTCGCCGTCGCACTCGCGGGCCTGGCCACGGCGGTCATCCTTGGCGTGGGGTACCTCAACCGCCCGGCGACAACGGGCGATGCTCCCGGGATCGCGACCGGCCGCGCCGCTCCTGCCTTCTCGGGCACGACGCTCGACGGCGCGACGCTGTCGCTGGCGAAGCTTCGGGGGCGGCCGGTCATCGTCAACTTCTGGGGCCCGTCGTGCGTCCCGTGCCGGGATGAGTTCCCGCTCTTCATCGACGAGCTGGCGAAGCACCAGGCGGACGACATCGCCCTGGTCGGGATCCTCATGTTCGATCCGCCGGGACCGGCCCGCGACTTCGTGACGTCATACCACGCCACGTGGCCGACGATCGACGACGCGACTGGCACCATCCGCACCGCGTATCGCGCCGTTGCCCGGCCACAGACCTACTTCATCGATCGCGACGGCATCCTGCGCGGGATCCAGGTCGGCCAGCTCTCCGCCGCCGACTTCGAGCGCCTCCTCGCGGAGATCGACGGGCCGGCCACCACGGACAGCACGACGAACACTCCATGACCGAGAGCCTGACCTCCACGCCGTCGATCGTCCTCGACGGCGTGGTCAAGCGGTACGGCGCCCGGACGGTCCTCGGCGGGCTGACCCTGTCGGTCGCTCCGGGCGAGCTGACGGCGCTGCTCGGCCCGAATGGGGCGGGCAAGACGACGGCGGTCGAGATCCTCGAGGGGTACCGCCCGGCCGACGGCGGCACGGTCCGGGTCCTCGGTCTCGATCCGCGCAAGGGCGGGTCCGCGCTCAAGGCCCGTCTCGGGCTGATGCTCCAGGGCGGTGGCCTCGATCCACGAGCGACGCCCCGCGACGCGCTGCGGCTCTACGCGAGGTTCTTCGATGGTGGCCGCGACCCGGACGCGCTCCTCGAGCTCGTGGGCCTCGGCAAGGTCGCCCGCACGCGGGCCCGTCGCCTCTCCGGTGGAGAGCGTCAACGACTCGCCCTGGCCCTCGCTCTCGTCGGCGATCCCGAGGTCCTCATCCTCGACGAGCCGACGGCCGGCATGGACCCCGAGGCGCGGCGGGCCACGCGCGAGCTCATCGCCGGGCTTCGTGACGAGGGCCGGACCGTTCTCCTGACCACCCACGACCTCGGCGACGTCGAGCGCCTCGCCGACCGCGTGGCGATCCTCCATGGCGGGCGGATCGTCGCGGAGGGCAGCCCGAGCGACCTGGCGGGTGGCGGCGAACCGCGCCTGGTCGTCCGGTTCGGCCGTTCGCCGACTGCGGCCGAGCTGGCCGAGCTGAGGGCATCGCTCGCGCGCGTCGCGCCCGGTGCCTCCGTGCGTGCCGACGGCACGGACGGCACCCGCCAACGCGTGGATGGCGCACCTCCGGATCCGCGACTCGTGGCGGCAGTGGCTGCCTGGTGCGCCGGCATCGACCTGACGATCCTCGAGCTTCGGACGACCGCCGCGTCGCTGGAGGAGCGCTACTTCGAGCTCACCGGGGATCTCGACGCCGGCGGGTCCGGGTCGGGTGCGCCGGGGGTCGGGTGCGCCGGGGCCGTCTGCGGGCGCGGCGGGGACTGCCTCAGGGACCGCCGCGTGAGCCGCCCGGCATCGCCGGCGCGCGCGACCGCGGCCCTCGCGGCGTCCGAGCTGCGGACGACCGCCCGGCGCGGCGAGAACGTCCTCGTGACGATGATCATCCCGTCGGCCGTGCTGCTCTTCTTTGCCTCGAGCGGCGTTCTGCCCGCCCGTGCCGGCCGGCCGGTCGACTTCCTCCTCCCTGGCTCGCTCGCGCTCGCCCTCATCGCGGCGGGCCTGGTGAACCTCGGGATCGCCACCGCCTACGATCGTTCGTACGGCGTCCTGAAGCGGCTCGGCGGGTCGCCGCTGCCGCGATGGGGTCTCGTTGCCGCAAAGCTCATCGCGGTGCTCGCCCTCGAGGTCCTGCAGGTCGTCGTCCTCCTTGCCGTGGCTGCCCTGTTCCTCGACTGGCGGCCCGCCGCGGGAACCTCACCCGGGCTGTTCGTCCTGGCCATGCTCCTGGGCACCCTGGCGTTCGCCGGCCTCGGCCTGCTGATGGCCGGCAGCCTGCGCGCCGAAGCGACGCTCGCCCTCGCGAACGCGCTGTTCCTCGGGTTCCTGATGGTCGGCGGGATCGTCCTGCCGATCGATCACCTGCCGGGTCCGCTCGCCGCGATCGCAGGCCTCCTCCCGGCCGCCGCACTGTCGGAGCTCTTCCGCGCGGCGCTCGGTTCGGGAGTTGCTGCGGGGGGATCGCTCCTGAACCTCGCCGTGTGGGGCCTCGGCGCCGCTGCCCTCACGATCCGGACATTCCGCTGGGAGTAGCAGCGGCACCACCCAGCTGGGGGGCAGGCGCGGCCGACCCGATATACTCCCGTCTCCGATCGGCACCGTCTCGTGCCGTCGTGCGCGCCTCTGGGGGGATGGATGCCCGCGATCACGGCCGAAGGCCTCGTCAAGATCTACCGATCACGCACCTCGGAGGTCCGCGCCGTCGACGGCGTCGACCTCGTCGTCGAGGAGGGCACGGTCCTTGGCTTGCTCGGGCCGAACGGCGCGGGCAAGACGACCACGGTGCGCATCCTTACGACGCTCCTCCGACCTGACGCCGGGCACGCAACCGTCGCCGGGTTCGACGTGGTCCGCCAGGCCCAGCAGCTTCGATCGGTGATCGGTCTTTCCGGCCAGTACGCGGCGGTCGACGAGAACCTCACGGCCCGCGAGAACCTCTGGATGTTCGGGCGCCTCTACCAGCTTCCGTCGGGCGAGTCGCGCCAACGCGCCGCTGAGCTGCTGGAGCAGTTCGACCTGGTCGAAGCGGCGGATCGAGTCGTCAAGACCTATTCGGGCGGGATGCGGCGGCGCCTCGACCTCGCCAGTGCCCTCATCGGCCGCCCGCGACTCCTGTTCCTCGACGAACCGACGACCGGCCTGGACCCGCGGAGCCGGCTGGGGATGTGGGACGTCATCCGGAGGCTCGTCCGCGAGGGAACGACCCTCCTGCTCACCACCCAGTACCTCGAAGAGGCCGACGAGCTGGCCGACACCATCGCCGTCATCGATCATGGAAAGGTCATCGCCAGGGGGACCGCCGACGAGCTGAAGGGCCAGGTTGGGGGCGAGCGCATCGAGGTCGTCGTCCACGATCGGGCAGACCTGGATCGAGCCGAGGAGATCCTTGCCCGGGACGGTTCGGGCCAGTGGGTCCTCGACGAGCACACCCGGAAGCTGACCGTACCCGCGACCGGCGGCGCGGGCAAGCTCATGGAAATCGTCCGCGACCTCAGCGACGCCGGCATCGGGATCGACGACATCGCCCTCCGGCGACCGACCCTCGATGACGTCTTCCTGGCCCTGACGGGCCATGGCGCCGAGACCGGCGGCGGGGAGGCCGCGGCATGAACCAGACGTTGACCGACACCGCCGTCATCACGTGGCGGAACCTGAAGCGCATCCCGCGGATCCCGGAGCTCGCGATCTTCGCGATCCTCCAGTCGATCATGTTCGTGCTGCTCTTCGCGTTCGTCTTCGGCGGCGCGATCCCGCTGCCGGGCGGCGGGAGCTATCGCGAGTACCTGATGCCGGGCATCTTCGCCCAGACGATCGTCTTCGCCGCGGCAACGACCGCGGTCGGCATGCGCGACGATCTCAACAAGGGCCTGCTGGACCGGTTCCGATCCCTGCCCATGGCGCGCCCGGCGGTGATCATCGGGCGGATCGTCGCCGACGTCGCCTACAACGGTGGAATCCTGGTGGTCCTGATGGTCTCCGGGTTCGCGTCGGCTGGCGCGTCAACACGGGCATCCCGGAGCTGCTGGCCGGCATCGGGCTCCTGCTGCTCTTCGCCCTGGCGATGACCGCCATCGGCGTCTGGCTCGGTCTCGTCGTCCCGAGCGTCGAGGTCGCCCAGCAGGTCTCCTTCACGGTCCTCTTCCCGATCACCTTCATCTCGAACGTCTTCGTCCCGCCGTCGAGCCTGCCGAGCTGGCTCCAGCCGGTCGCGGAATGGAATCCGGTCTCGACGCTCACCGGCGCGACGCGTGCGCTCTGGGGAAACCCCAACCCGTTCGTCGGAACCGGGCTGCCGGGCGGGAGCCGGCGCTCGTCACCGTCGTCTGGGTGATCGTGATCCTGGCGATCTTCCTCCCGCTCGGCGTCCGTCGCTACCGGAACATGAGCCGCTGACGGCAATCCCGGCCCAACCCCATCGACCGTCGATACGTCGGCGGTCGTGGGATAGCCACCCACGATGAACGGCCACGGGCCACTGCGAGGCGGCATGCACAACGACA
>CAVWRX010000003.1:0-512208 GCA_963757595.1 uncultured Chloroflexia bacterium
GGATGGGAAGGGCGTCGCAGAGGCGATCGCTCAAAGTGGAGACCAGCTCCGGTGAGGTGGAGGCGACGAGCGGATTCGAACCGCTGAATAGAGGTTTTGCAGACCTCCGTGTTAAGCCACTTCACCACGTCGCCTCGGGATCGCAGCCCGGGGATTGTGCCATAGAGGCTCCCGGCCGGGCGCCCGGGTCACGCGGCCCGGGGATCCGGGCCCTGCCAGGGGCGATTTGGCTGCCCCTCGAGGATTCGAACCTCGCCTAACGGATTCAAAGTCCGCTGTCCTACCACTAGACGAAGGGGCAAAGCACGCTCGGTAGCGTAGCGGTAGTTTGCCTCGGTGCGACAGGCACGCCAGCGTCGGTGGCGCGGGCCGCCCGCCCGGTCCGGACCGAGGGCGTGGCCATCACGGGGTCGCGACGGGGCCAAGCCCTGACGTTCCGGGCAAAGAAATGGAGCGGAAGACGGGACTCGAACCCGCGACCCTCACCTTGGCAAGGTGATGCTCTACCAACTGAGCCACTTCCGCTCGGGAGCTGCGCGCACCGGCGTTGGTGCCGAGAGCCAGATTCGAACTGGCGACACCGCGATTTTCAGTCGCGTGCTCTACCAACTGAGCTATCTCGGCCCGGTGGACCTTGCGGACCCATCGGCCCGACGGCGTGCCGAAGGGTAGCACGGGGTCCACAGGACCATCAATCATCCTTGGCCTCAGGCGCGCGGCCGGTCCCGCACCCTGATCAAGGTGCGCGACCCTCTAGTCGAGGCCGCGGAGGGCGTTGAACTCGGCCGAGTCCATCGGCCGCTCGCCGCTCAGCTGGCGAAGCCGATTGATGCGATCGACGATCGGCGGGTGCGTGTCGAACATCGAGCCCGACCGGGCCTCGAACTTCTTGATCGGGTTCGTGAAGTACAGGTGCTGGGTCGCCCGGTTGGCGACCTCCAGCACGTCCTTGTCCGACGCGATCTTGGCAAGCGCCCGCTCGAGGCCGGCGGGATTGCGCGTCAGCTCGACCGACGAGGCGTCGGCGAGGTATTCGCGCTGGCGACTCACGGCCAGTTGGACGAGCCGGGCGGCGATCGGCGCGAGGATCGCGAACAGCGATCGCGACGACGAACATCACCGCCTGCAGTCCCCCACCGCCGGAATCCCGGTTGTTCGACCGGCGGCCGCCGCCCCAGAACGTGAAGCGCAGGAAGAAGTCGGCGAGCAGGGCGATCGATCCCACGAGCACCCCGACGAGCAAGGTGAACCGAATGTCGAAATTCCGGACATGGGAGAGCTCGTGGCCGATGACGCCCTGGAGCTCCTCGCGATCGAGCTTCTGGAGGAGGCCCGTCGTGATGGCGATCGACGAGTGCTTCGGGTCCCGGCCGGTGGCGAACGCGTTCGGGGCGCTGTCGTCGATGAGATAGACGGCCGGCATGGGGATGTTCGCGGCGATCGTCAGCTCGCGGATGACGTTGAAGAGCTGCGGCGTCTGGCGCCTCGGTGACCTGCTTCGCGCCGGACGCGGCGAGGACCAGCGCGATCGCCGGCGAACCAGCTGCTCAGCGAGATGAGGATGCCGGCCGAGAACGCGATGGCCGTGACGATGAGCGCGCCGCTCGCGCTGCCCGCGATCGCGTAGCCGATCGCGAATCCGAGCGCGCCGAACAGGGCGCACACCACGAGCACCAGCAGGAAGGAGTTCCGGCGGTTCGCCGACTCCTGGGCGAAGAACGTCTCCGAGGCCATGAGGTCTCCGGACCGTCGGGCACGAGGCCCGACCGATCAGATCAGTTGTTGAGGCTGAGGTCCACCTTCGGGACTTCGGCCGCCTCGGGCTCGGCGTCGAAGAAGTCGCGCTTCGTGAACCCGAACATGCCGGCGACGGCGACGGCCGGGAAGGTCTGGATCGAGGTGTTGTAGTCGAGCACGGTGGCGTTGTAGTGCTGCCGGCTGAACGAGATCTGGTTCTCGGTGGTGGTCAGCTGCTCCTGGAGCGCCAGGACGTTCTGGTTCGCCTTCAGGTCCGGGTAGTTCTCGACGACCGCGAACAGCGATCGAAGCGTCGAGGTCAGCGTGTTCTCGGCCTGGGCCTGCGCCGCAACGCCCTGGGCCCCGGCGGCGACCGCGTTCGCACGCGCCTCGGTTACCTGGGTCAGGACCTTCTGCTCGAATCCCATGTAGCCCTTCACGGCCTCGACGAGGTTCGGGATCAGGTCATGGCGTCGCTTGAGCTGGACTTCGATCTGGGCCAGGGCTTCGTCGACGCGATTGCGGCGTCCGACGAGCCCGTTGTAGAGGCCCACGACGAAGAGCACCACGACGACGATGATCGCGATGATGATGAGCGTGGCCGGCATTGATTCTCCCGCTGGTGCGAGGTCGCACCTGACGTTCGGCGGACCTCGTTCATCCGCAGTCTAGCAGGGCCCGATTCGGGCGCCTGACGGCCGTCACCCGAGCCGATGGGACGTGCCCCGATGGTGGGCGGTACTGGACTCGAACCAGTGACTTCCTCGGTGTAAGCGAGGCGCTCTGACCAACTGAGCTAACCGCCCGGGCCACAGGGTAGCCGGTTGTCCGGTCGCGTGGCCGTGCCGGGCCGGTCAGATGCGAGGAAGTGGTGCCCAGGCCGGGACTTGAACCCGGATGAGTTGCCTCATACGCCCCTCAAACGTACGCGTATACCAATTCCGCCACCTGGGCAGGTGTTCCGCCGAGCTGAGAGCAATCCTGGAGGGAGTTACCGAGGAGGTGGTACCGAGGAAGGGAGTTGAACCCATACGCCCTTACGGGCACTAGCTCCTGAAGCTAGCGCGTCTGCCAATTTCGCCACCTCGGCGTGGATCCCCGAACCGGAAAACGAGTTCACCGGCCGTCGGCGAGGCGCCATGTTAGCACATCCCAGAATCGGTCCCCGGGGCCCCCCACAGGTCGCGGAACCGGTCCCGTGAGCGTGTTTCTGACCACGACGAGCATGTCCGGAAATGCAATCGGGAGGGCGTAGGTGTTGGCCTCGAGCCGGACCTGGAGTGCCACGTAGGCGGCTTTGCGTGCCTCGTCCGTTCCGGGCGCCCGAGCCTTCACGAGGAGGGCGTCGAGCGCGGCATCCTGGACCCCGCTGAAGTTGGAGCCACTCGACGTCACCTGTGTCGAGGCAAGCAGCGGGTAGAGGTCCGGGTCCAGGCCGATCGTCGTTCCGGTCACGGCTGCCCCGAAGTCGGCCGTCTGGAGATGCTGGCCGACGAGGTCCGCGCCCGGGATGGCGGAAAGGGTCACGCTCAGGCCGATGCTGCGCCAGTCAGTTGCAATGGCGCTCGCCACGGCGAAGGCCGCCGGGTTGACGGCCGCCTCGGGGCTGAGCAGGTCGATCGTGAGGGGTTCGGTGGCGCCCTTCGGGATCCAGCCGCCGGTCGCCGCCTGCTTCCAGCCCGCAGTCGAGAGCGCAGCGGTCGCGCCGGTCGGATCGAAGGGCACGGGCGCGCTGGTCGCCGCATCGAACGCCCAGCTCGTGGGCGGGATCAGCGAATCCGCCCGGGTCGCGAAACCGCCGAGGACCGTCGACACGATCGTGTCCCGGTCGATTGCCATCAGGAGTGCCTTCCTCACGGCCGCATCGCGGTACTCGGGATGCGTCGTCCGCAGGTTGAAAGTGACCGCGAGAGCCGTGGTCGTCGGATAGCGGAGGATCCGGGCGCCGGGGGTGGCCGCGAGTCGCGTCGCGACATCCGCGGGCACGCCGGCCGCACCATCGAGCTCGCCGCTCGACCACGCGGCGGTCAGGGACTCGGTATCGGCGAAGAATCGGAACTCGATACCGTCGAGATAGGGTGAGGGCCGCCCACTCGGTGGTGACGGCGGGGCGGTCGCAAGGGAGTCCGTCGGCGGCGGCGATCCCTCGGGGACGCCCGGGTCGCCGGTCTGCGACGGTTCGAAGACGGCCGGCAACAGGAAGGCGTGCGTCTGGTCGAGCGAGACGAGGCGGAACGCGCCCGACCCTACCGGTCGATGGCCGAATGGATCCGCGGCAAGATCCGCGGATGCGTCGCCGGATAGCAGGTGAGCCGGCGCGATCGGCTGCGTCGCGGCCTCGAGGAACCCGCCGAGCGGCGTCGCCAGCGTCAGCCTGACCGTCAGCGGGTCGAGCGCCGTTGCCGTGACCTCGTTCCAGGAGCCACCTCCAGGACCCGTATAGGACGGATCGCTGAGCGCGCCAATCGTGAAGACGACGTCATCCGCCGTGATCGGCTCGCCGTCCTGCCAGGTGAGGCCCGGACGGAGGTGGAAGGTCCAGTCCGCCCCCGTCGCATCGACCTCCCAGCTCTCGGCAAGATCGCCGATCAGGGTGTCGTCGGGTCCGAGCCGGACCAGACTGCGGAACAGCAACGTCGATATCTGGCGCTCCGCGACCGTGCGGGCGCTGAACGGACTGACCGACGTCGCCGACCCCACGATGCCCTCGACGTAGGGGTTTCCCGTCGGAAGGCTCAAGCCCGGGGTGGCCGCGGGTTCCGATGGAGCGAACGACGGTGCGACGACCGCGCTCATCAGCCCGACGAGGACGAGGGAGAGGACGCCGATGACCGCGCGATCGCGGAGATGCATCGTGATACGCCTGCGAACGACCGCCGCGGCGGCCGGCTACGCGCCGGTCTTGTCGAGGAGGTAGGAGGCCATCGAGAAGAGAACGAACAGCACGAGCAGCGCGATCGTGAACTGCCACAGCCGACGCTCGATTCCGCGGCGGCTCCGATAGACCGCCGAATCCCCGCCGAACGCACCGGACAGACCGGCGCCCCGGGCCTGCAACAGGACCGAGAGGATGAGCGCGACGGAGACGATGAGCTGGCCCGCGGCCAGGACGGGATTCACGCGGCGTGACCTCCAGATGCGACGGCGTCGGATCGTAGCACAGGGTGGCGCGAGCCCGGCTTGACCGGCTGGCACGCGCCGTGCCGGATCAGGGGCGCAGCAGTGACTTGCCCGTCATCTCCGGCCATCGTGGGAGGTCGAGCAACTCGAGAAGGGTCGGGGCGACGTCCGCAAGGGCCCCATCGGCGAGGTGGCGGCCCGCGACCGCACGGCCAGCCAGGAGGAACGGCACGGGGTTGAGCGAATGCGCCGTGATGACTCGGCCCGACGGATCGCGCATCGCATCGGCGTTGCCATGGTCCGCGGTGACGGCGAGGATCGCGCCGGGCCCGCTGGGATCAGCGGCCTCGCTCGCCTCGATCGCCCGGACGATGCGGTCAAGGCACCCATCGAGGATCTCGAGCGCGACGATGGTCGCGTCCCAGTCACCGGTGTGGCCGACCATGTCCGCGTTGGCGAAGTTGGCCACGATCGTGTCGTAGGTGCCGCCCTCGATCGCCGCGACGAGCTCGTCGGTCACGCCCGCGGCGCTCATCTCCGGTTGCAGGTCGTACGTCGCGACCTTCGGGCTCGGGACGAGGATCCGGTCCTCGCCCGGGTGCGCGGCCTCGGTCCCGCCGTTGAAGAAGTACGTCACGTGGGCATATTTCTCGGTCTCGGCCAGGTGAAGCTGGCGCAGGCCGGCCTCCGACCAGGCGTCGGCGAGGGATCGAGCCACCTCGGGCGGGAACACCACGGCGACGGGCAGCCCGCCCTCGTATTCGGTCATCGTCGTCACCGCCAGGTCGCGCGGAGCGGGCGAGCCGTCGGGCGCGGCGCGATCGAAGGCTTCGAACGCCGGGTCCGCGAGCGCGTGGGTCAGCTGCCTGGCGCGATCGGCCCGGAAGTTCGCGTGGATGATCGCCTCGCCGTCGCGCAGACCCCCGTCGACGCCGTCGATCACCGTCGGCCGGACGAACTCGTCGTTCTCGTCCCGGGCATACCCTGCCTCGATCGCGGCGATCGGCGACGCCGCGTGCTCCCCCACCCCGTGGACGATCGCGTCATAGCCGAGCTCGGTGCGCTCCCAACGCTTGTCCCGATCCATCGCGTAGTAGCGCCCGCCGACCGATGCCACCCGGGCGTCAGGATGCGCATCAGCCAGCCGCCGCTGCAGGTCGGCCATGAAGGCCAGGGCCGAGCGTGGCGGCGTGTCACGACCGTCGAGGAGCGCGTGGACGCGTACGGCCGGGACGTGGAGCCGCTCGGCGAGCTTCGCGATCGCGACCATGTGACGGTCGTTGGCGTGGACTCCACCCGGGCCGATCAGACCGACGATCGACAACCGGCCGGTCGTTGCAATCGCCCGTCGGCATGCCGCAACGAGCGCGGGACGTTCGAAGAACGAGCCGTCGGCGATGGCTGCGTCGATGCGCGGCAGGTCCTGGAGCACCGGCCGCCCAGCGCCAAGGTTCAGGTGGCCGACCTCGGAGTTGCCCATCTGGCCCGCCGGCAGGCCCACGAAACCCTCGGAAGCCTGGAGGATCGAATGCGGCCAGCGCTCGAGGAGCGCTTGCCAGACCGGCATGCGCGCGGCCCGAATGGCGTCCCCGGCCGGATCCTTGCCGATGCCGAACCCGTCGAGAATGAGGAGGACGAGGGGGCGTGGTCGGTCGGCCATCACCCTGTCGACGACTGGGCCGCGCGCGCGGCCGCCGTTGTCCCCGCCCGGGCGACGATACCGGCCATGTCGTCGGCCTTCAGGGATGCCCCGCCGACGAGGGCGCCGTCGACCCCGGGCTCAGCGAGGAACTCGTCGATGTTGGCCGAGGTGACCGATCCCCCATAGAGGACCGGCACGCGGTCGCCATCGATGCCGAGGTCGCCGAGAGTTCGACGAATGGCTGCCGCCATGGCGGCAGCGTCGGAGCCGCGGGCGTTGCGACCCGTGCCGATCGCCCAGACAGGCTCGTAGGCGACGGTCAACCACGGGAGCCCGCCATTCGGGTCGATCAGCGGCGTCGGCGGCGCGACGTCCTCGAATGCGCCACGAAGCTGCGCCTCGACGACCGCTTCGGCCCGGCCGGCGTCGCGATCCGCCAGGAGCTCGCCAACGCACAGGATGGGTCGGAGCCCGACCGACCAGGCCATCCCGAGCTTCGCCCCGATCTGCGCATCGGTCTCCCCGGCATCTCGGCGGCGCTCCGAATGACCGACGATGACCCACGAGGCAAGGCCGGTGAGCATCGAGGCGGAGATCTCCCCGGTGAAGGCCCCGGCCGGCGCATGGTGCACGTTCTGGGCGCCGATCCAGACGCGGCTGCCATCCGGCGCGAACCCTGCCTCGTCCTCCACGGCGGCACCGACGGCGCCCAGGCAGACGAACGGTGGGCAGATGACGCGCACCACGCCGTCGACGCGCGTCCGCGCCGCGATCGTCCGGGCCAGCTGGCCGGCGTCGGCCGGCGTCGTGTTCATCTTCCAATTCCCGGCAACGATCACGCGGCGCATGGGCGAATCATGCCAGAGATGGACCGCGAGCCTCGCCGTGCAGGGCAACGCGTTCCAGTCGCTCGAGGGCGCGCTGGACGCCCGAGCGATGGAGGCCGAGCCGCTCGGCGAGCTCCGCCAACGTCGCCTCGGGCGCCTCCCTCCGTGCCTCGGCCACGATCCGCACGGCGTACGGCTGCTCGGCCAGCCTGCCGTCGGTTTCGAGGAGATCGATCGCGGCGAGCTGGCGGCCCGCTGCGGCGACGGATCTCTGCAGGTTGGCGGACTCCGCGTTCAGGACCCGGTTGAGCTCGCCGCGAAGTGTCCGCGAGACCTGGCGGGCCTCGAGCTCGAGCAGCGCCGCGCCCGCACCGATGCGGCGAAGGAAGAGGCCAACCGTCTCGGCGCTCTTCCAGGTCACCACGCCGCGGCCACGGCGAACGCGCCAGGAAGCCGCGAGGCCCTCTTGTGAGATCTGCATCGCGAGGGGCGACGCCGCCTGGGCATCGACGACGAACTCGAGATGGGTGCGCCCGCCGGCCACGCTCAACGAGCCGTGCGCGAGAAACAAGCCTCGGAGGTATGCCATGCGGCAGTGCTCGGCCGCGGCGCTCCAGTCGAAGGGACCGCTTGCCGGCAAAGCGCGGCGCGCCAGGCGCAGCTCGAGACGAGCGAGCACCGGATCCCGCGAACCGGCGTCTCGGCCAGCCTGCCCGTGCCCCGATGCCGGGCCGTGCCGCCGGGCCAACCCGCGGGCCTGGGCAGATCGTCGGAGACCTGCAAGCTCGGCCGCAAGATCACAGGGCCGGGTCGGATCGATCGCCGCAAGCTCGGCTCGAATCGCGGTCACCAGGTCGCGGTCGGCCGCGCTCACGCGAACTCGTCCCTCGCCCTCACGCGGAGCGGGCGGTCGTGGCTCGCCGTCTTGCCGCGATCTCGCGATCAGCGACGCGCAGAACTGCCGCGGCGAGGCCGGCAGGGTCGTGCCGATGCGCGTTCCGTGGATCTACGACTGCATCGGTCGCGAGGGCCGGTACGCGGTCGACCGCCGGCGGCCAGCGGAGCCGCACCGATTCCGCGGACCAGTTGTCGGGTGCCCGAGCGTCGAACCGGTCGTTGGCCAGGACGATGTCGAGGAGCCCGTCCGTCGTGTGGCCGATGAGTGCCTCGACATGGTCGGCCAGGTCGAATCCCGCCGTCTCGCCGGCCTGCGTCGCCACGTTGCAGATGTACAGCCGGAGGGCCGAGGCAGCCATGACGGCATCCCGGATCTGCGGGACCAGGAGCACCGGGAGGAGGCTCGTGAAGAGGCTGCCCGGTCCGAGGACGATGATGTCCGCCTCGCCGATCGCGGCCAGGGCGTCGACCCCGGCAGCCACGTCGGGCGGGGTGATCCAGACCCGCTCGATGCCCGAGGTCCGCATGACGTTGGATTGCCCGGACACGATCACCCCGTTCCGCGTCCGCGCGTGGAGCGTGATCGGTGTCGGCGACACCGGGAGGACCTGGCCCCGGACCGCGAGGACACGGTTCATGCGACGGACCGCCTCCTCGAAGTCGCCGCCCTCGACGGCCGTGAGCGCGGCGATCAGGAGGTTCCCGATGGCATGGCCGCCGAGCGCACCGGGCTGCGTCTCGACCAGCCCGTCGCCGGTGCGTTGGCCGCCGGGGAACCGGTAGCCGAGGAACTCGCGCATCAGCGGCTCGGCGTCGGCAAGCGCGGCGATGCAGTTCCGGATATCGCCGACCGGCGGGATGCCCAGCTCATCCCGAAGGGCACCGGACGAGCCGCCGTCATCGGCGACGGTGACGATAGCCGTCAGGTTGCTCGTATGTTCCTTCATGCCCCGCAGGAACGCGGAAAGGCCGGTCCCGCCACCGATCGCGACGATCCTCGGCCCGCGGGCGAGGAAGCGCTTGTGGTAGATGACGTCGGCAAGCGACGCGTCTTCGTCGTCCGTCCGAAGCGGATCCGTGAACGCCCGGACGACCCGGATGCCGCCGATCGCGAGCAGCCCGATGCCGAGCACGCCCACGATGAGGCCGCGCAGCGGATACGGCAGGAACTGGAGCGTGATGCCATCCAGGATGGCGCCGACGAGTCCGTCCGGATGGACGTCCTGGGTCAACTGCCGGACGACGTGGGCGACTGCGAGCGCAAGGAACAGCATGCCCAGGAACGCGACACCGAGCCAACGCTTGATCCCGATCCCTGGCGTCAGCCAGCGACGCAGGTTCACGACCTGTCGAGCTCTCGATGGAAGACGCTTATGGGCCCGAAGCCGTTTGCCCGCAACCAGATGGCCAGCTCCTCGGAGAGGACGATCGAGCGATGCCGTCCGCCGGTGCACCCGATCGCGATCGTAAGCCGGCTCTTGCCCTCGTCGACGAAGGCCGGGATCGAGAAGGCCAGCAGCTCCTCCACGAGCTCGAGGAAGCGCCCGGCGGCCGGCTGATCCAGCACGAATTGCCGCACCGGCGCCGTCAGCCCCGAGTGCTCCCGCAGCTCCGGTACGTAGTAGGGGTTCCGGAGGAATTGGGTGTCGAAGACGAGATCCGCCTCGGGCGGGACGCCGAACTTGAAGCCGAAGCTCAGGAGCTGGATGGCCATGGCGTCGGGCTCGAGGTCCCCGAGGCGGGTGAACAGCCGCTCCCGCAGCTCCCGGAGCGACAGGTCCGACGTGTCCACGACAACGTCGGCCTCGGCCCGGATGGGATCGAGGAGGAGTCGCTCGTCACTGATCGCGGCGGCGATGCCGCGGCTCTCCCCGAGCGGGTGCCGGTGCCGCGTCTCCGAGAACCGCCGGATCAGGACGTCGTCGCGGGCCTCCAGGAAGAAGACCTGCGGGCGAAGGCCACGCCCTTCCAGCGCGGCGCGGGTCGCGCGGTATGCGTTCTCCGCGTCGCCCGCGCGCACGTCGAGCACGATCGCCACCCGGTTGAACCGGCTGGTGTCCGAGGCGACCAGCTCCGCAAGGTCCGGCAGCAATTCACCGGGGAGGTTGTCGACGACGTAGTAGCCAAGGTCCTCGAACAGCTTCGCGGCGGCCGTCTTCCCCCCACCGGACATGCCACTGACGATCGCGACATGGGGATGGCCGGGCGTCGGCTCGGGCCATCCGGCCCGCTCCGGGTCCATGGACGGGATGTCGTCCTCGATCGCCATGATTTCAGTCTACGCCGGGCCTTCGGCGTGGCCGCATGCTCAGCGCCCGCTTCGCCGAATCACGAGGATCGTGCCCTCGAAGAGGATGTAGAGCGTGACGCCGAGGACGGTCGGGCTGACCAGGTCGCCCCCGGGTGTCGCCACGGCGGCGAAGATCGCGATCCCCAGGATGATCACCCGCCGCGACCGTCGGAGCCGGGCAGAGGTGACGATCCCGACCCGGGACAGGCCGACGAGGAGAATCGGGAATTCCATCAGCAGGCCGAAGGCGAGGAAGAGCGTGGTGACGAAGTCGAAGTAGTCCCTGGCCAGCAGGAGGGGTTGGAGCTGCTCGGTCTGGAAGCTCAGCAGGAAGGCCACGGCGTAGGGCAGCACGACATACGCGATGCCGACCCCAAGCGCGAAGAACATGAGCGCCGCGGGGATCCACGGCAGGATCGCCCGGCGCTCGGATGCCGTCAGGCCGGGAGCCACGAATCGCCAGATGTGCCACAGGATCACCGGCATCGCAATGATGACGCCGACGACGAGCGCGATCTCGATTCGGATCGCGAAGGGATCACCGATGGATGGGTAGTTGAGCCTGCCATTGGGCAGCGGCGAGCTCAGGAGCGCGATGATCGGTACACCGAGGATGTAGCCAACGACCGATCCGGCGAGGATTGCGGCGATGGACCAGATGATCCGGTTCCGGAGCTCCGTGAGATGGCCGACCAGCGACATCACCGACGCGGGCTCGGGCCCGGACGGCGGATCCGCGGATGTCGACAAGGAAGCCGGATCCGGACTCAGCGCGACGGATGACCCCGATTCCACCGGAACGCCCGTCGTGCCGGTATCTGTGGAGGCGTTGGGCGCCTGATCAGCCGGCGCGGGGTCACTCGGGGCGTCGTCGGGGGTCATCCTTGGAATCGAGGGCGCAGCGCCCGATCAGGACGCGGGCGCCTCGGGGCCGGGGGTCGCAGGAGCGTCGGGTGCAGCCGCCTGGGCTGGGACGACCGGCGCGGGAGCGGCCGTGACGGGCGCTTGGGCTGCGACGACCGGGCTGGCCGCGGCCGGAGCGGCGGGCGCGGCGGGCGCGGTTGGCGCGACGTGGGCCGGCGCCGCATCCGTCGGCATTGGCTCCATGCTGGCGGCCTCGCGGACATCGCCTGCAGCCTTCCGGAATTCCCGGATCCCCTTCCCCAGGGCAGAGCCGACCTCGGGAAGCTTGCCCGGTCCGAGGACAACGAGCGCGATCACCAGGATGATGATCAACTCCGGCGCCCCGAGGTTTCCGATGATTGGCATGGCGTTGCGCTCTCGCTAGTGGTCGCGGCGAAGGTCCGCGGACGGCGGCTAGGTTAGCACAGGCAACCGCCGTGCCCAGTTCTCGGCGGCCTCCGCGAGACGCTCCGCGGGGTCGCCCGCCACACCATTCGCGGCTGCTCCAGCGATCCCGCGCGAGACGTTGACGAGGAGTCCTCCACCCGGTCCGAGCCCTGCCGGCGCGGTGCCGGCGGGGCCGTCGCGGAGCACCGGGTCGACCTCCCCACCCTGCGCGCCGACACCCGGGACGAGGAAGGCGAGGCCCGGCGCGATCTCGCGGATGCGGGCCAACTCGGCGGGCGCCGTGGCACCGACGACGAGCCCGACCGTCCCGCCCGGTCCCCAGCCCGTAGCGTGGCGTGCGACGCGGGCGTAGAGCGGCTCGGCCGGTGCCCCGGTCGCCGGGTCGGCGGAGACCTCGAGTCCCTGGAGCTCGCCGGCGCCGGGGTTGGAGGTCCGGCACAACAGGTAGGCGAAGCGGTCGAGGCGCTCGATGAGTGGCGCGACGGCCTCGGACCCTAGGTACGGGTTCACGGTCACGGCATCGGCGCCCAGCCCGTCGAAGAGGGCGACAGCCTGGCGGGCGGCCGTCGTTCCGATATCGCCGCGCTTGGCATCGGCGATCACGGGGATCGCTGCCGGGATCGCGGCCCGGATTCGCTCCAGCGCCGCGTAGCCGGGGCTCCCGAACGCCTCGAAGAACGCCAGGTTCGGCTTGACGGCCGCGGCGAACGGGGTCGCGGCCTCGATGAGCAACCGGGCGAACCGCTCGATGCCGGCAAGGTCGCGGCTGAAGCCATGCGGAAGGCCGGCAATGTCCGGATCGATGCCCAGGCAGAGGACCGTGCCCGTCGCGGCCGTCCGCGCGGCGAGCCGCTCCAGATACGTCGGCACGCCCGTCATGGAGATGACGACGCCGCCGGCGCGATCGCCGAGCCCGTCGGCGCCGCCGTCGGGGTTGCCGTTGGAACAGGCGTCGGCAGCAGGCTTGCCGGGATCCACCAACCCGGACGCGACGCGGCGTCGAGCCCGGCCGCGATCGTCAACTGGAGCGGCTCCCCATGGAGGGCGGGCGTCCCGGCCGTCGTGACGCCCACGGACCAGAGATCGCTGACCCCGCCCGAGAGGGAGAGGTACGCGATCGCGTCACCCGCCGGCGACCAGACAGGGTCGAAGCTGCTCCCGTCGGTCGTCACCCGGAGCAGCTCGGTGCCATGCGCCGCGTCCAGGACCACGATGTCCGTTCCAAAGGACGTCGTCCGCGTTGCAGCCAGGAACCTGCCGTCCGGTGACCACGCAGGAGATGTGTAGCCAGGCCCCGTGATCGCAACCGCCTTCTTCGTGGACATGTCGTAGCGCATGAGCACGGGCGCTCCGCGCGTCCCATCACGAGCGTTCTTGACGAACAGGAGGTACCGGCCGTCGGGGGACCAGGCCGGGTCCTGGTGACCGAGGGGCGGGCTCTCCGGCGCACCCAGCGAGGTGAGCTTGCCGGTCGCCGGATCGAAGACCTTGAGCACGACGTCGCTCTTCCTCGGATCGGGCCCGTCCGTGACGACCACGACCGTCGACCCGACGGGCGATACGATCGGCTGGCGCAGGAAGTAGGACCACAACGAGGAGCCGGACTTGAGGGTCCCGGTCAGGAGCGCCTCGGGCGGCGCGCTGCCGTCCGGCTTGACCCGCATCAGCGTCGGTATGTCGAGGCGAAACCGACGTGCCACGCCGCTGATCTTCCAGGAGCCCGTCTGCTCGGCGGTCCGGATGAAGTAGATCCATTGACCGTCGGCCGAGAACGACGGCATGGCGTCGTGGCCACCGGACGTCAGGGCCGTCGCCGATTCGCCGTGCTGGAGCCAGATGTTCCCGGACTTCACGTACAGGATCGTCCCCGGGACATTGGCTCGCGGGTCCACGATGACGACGTTGGATGGGGTCGCCGTCCGGATCGGGCCCCCGTCCCCACCATTGCCCCCATTCGCTCCGTTGCCCCCGGTGCTGAGCGGGAGATTGCCCGTCAGCAGCGACACGCTCAGGACGGCGACGGCAACGAGCCCGAGGCCCGCCACGATGTCCCCGACCGAGAGCACGCCGAGGATCGCCGATCCTCGGCGCGGTCCTCCGTTTCGTCGGGCCATCATCGCCCGGGCCTCGCTCCGGCCCGGGCAGCCCCGTCACCGGCGGGCACCGGGATGGGCACCGGCCCGGACGCGCCGAGCCCGGGGCCGACGGCCACCCTCCCGCTCGCCAGAGGGTCGCGGGTCTCCGGGTGGTGGCCCGACGGAGCGACGTCGCGCACGTCGAGCTGCAGTGATTCGATGCCGCCGAAGCGGCGGCTCATGAGACGGGCGGCAACGTCCACGCGATCGCCTTCGGCGACCGCCGAGGCAAGCTCCGGCCAGCCGAAGGCGATGCCGTCGATGACGTCGAGCCGGCGCTTGAGAACGAGCTGCGTGTGGCCTCCCGAGGCTTCCCGGACCCGGGTCACGGTGAGACCGAGCACGGCCACGACGGGCTCGGGGTTCCCGACCCCCCATGGGCCGAGCCGGGCGAGATCCGCGAGCAACCGGTAGTCCACGTCGGCGGCCGCGAGGACAAGGTCGACGCTCACGACCGGCGTCGGGTCACGGGGCTTCGCCGAGGACGCGAGGGCAAGGAACCGCTCGCGGAACGCATCCCATCGCGCGGTCTCGATCTCGAAGCCGGCGGCGCCCGCGTGGCCGCCGTGGCGGATCAGCAGGTCCCCGCAGGCAGCGAGGGCATCGGCAATGTGGAGCGTCCCGTCGCCACGGCACGAGGCGCGGACCAGGTCCCCGAGGTCGGCACCGACGACGGCGGGCCGCGAGCGCTCCTCGGCCAGCCGCCCGGCGACGAGTCCGATGATCCCGACCGGCCAGGGACCATGCACGATCGTGGCCGCGTAGTCGTCGACGACGTCGGGCGACACACGCGCGTCGGCCAGGGCGACCTTCGTCTGGTCCCGTCGATCGAGGTTGGCGGCTTCCAGGACCTCAGCGAGGGCCGTCGCCTCGGCCTCGTCCGAGGCGAGCAGCAGCCGTGCGGCGTCGAAGGCCTCGCCCACCCGACCTGCGGCGTTCAGTCGCGGGGCGATGGCAAAGGACAGAGATTCGACCGTCACGTTCGCGCGATCGATGTTGGCCCGCGCCAGGAGCGCGGCGACCCCGGGTCGCGGACCGGCCGCCATTGCCTGGAGACCGAGGCGGACGATGGCCCGGTTCTCGCCGACGATCGGGGCGACGTCGGCGACGGTGCCGATCGCCGCAAGATCCGCGAGCGCCAATGCGTCCGGACCATCGCCGAGCAGGAGTCGGGCCAGCGTAAACGCCACGCCGGCACCGGAGAGGCGATCGTCGGGGTAGCGGGAGTCTGGCCGGTGCGCATTGACGATCGCGATTGCGGCGGGTACCTCGGCCGGGACCCGGTGGTGATCCGTGACGACGACATCGATGCCGCGGCCGCGAGCCGCGGCGACCTCGGCGACACTGGTCGTTCCGGTGTCGACCGTCACGATCACGCCAGCGCCGAGCCGTGCCGCCGCCTCCACGGCGGCCAGTGAGAGCCCGTGACCCTCCTCGAGCCGCGACGGCACGTACGGCTCGACCGCCACGCCGAAGGTCCGTAGCGCGAGGGTGAGGATAGCGAGGCCCGTGATCCCGTCGGCGTCGAAGTCGCCGAAGACGAGCACGGTTTCACGCTGATCGCGCGCCTGCGTCAACCGGGCGACAAATACGTCGGCGTCGGGGAGGAGTGCCGGGTCGTGCAGCGCGTCCTGCGGACGGCCGAGATACCGCCTCAGCTCGGCAGGGTCCCCTACCCCGCGACGGGCAAGCAGTGCGGCCGCCCAGGGACCGAGGCCGAGCTCGGATGCCGCTGCCAGGTACTCCGGAGCGGGCGATGACGGTTCTGGGAAGACCCAACGGGCCCGCGGCTGGAGCACCTGCTCAGGATGCCACGGCCGGCTCGACGGCGGCTTTGCCGTGCGTCAGGCCGAGACTCGGCGCGTTGCCGGCGTCCCGCTGATACGACCGCGCCGGCGATCCTCCCACTCCTGCCACACGACGAGGAGCGGGCTGGCGTTGAAGATCGACGAGTAGGTCCCGGAGATGATCCCGATCAGCAGGGCCAGGACGAACTCCTCGGTCGCCGAGCCGCCGAAGAGGAGAAGGGCGGTCAGGGTGAGGACGACGGTGAAGCTCGTGGTGACCGACCGGCCGAACGTCTGCAGGAGCGAATGATTCACGATCTCCGCGAACGGCTCGCCGGCATGGCGGACCTTGTTCTCCCGAACCCGGTCGAACACCACGATCGTGTCGTGGACGCTGAATCCGATGACCGTCAGCATCGCCGTGACGAAGAGGCCGTCGATCTGGACGTCGAACAGCGTGCCGAGGATCGCGAAGATCCCGAGCACCACGATGACGTCATGCAGCAGGGCAACGAGGGCCGTCACGCCCATCTTCACGTCGCGGAAGCGGAGGGTGATCCAGCCGAGGATCCCGAGGCTGCCGACGAGGATCAGGACGATTGCCTGGTTGATCAGGTCGGTGCTCACCACCGCGCCGATGGAGCTGAGGGAGGCCTGGCCCGAGATCGGCCCGAGGGCGGCCTGGAGACCCGTCGCGATCCGTCCGATCTCGCCCGTCGTCGGGACCTGGGTGTCGGCTCCCGGGATCGGCGTCGCCGACGGCGACGCCCCGGTGGGATGCGCTCGGCGCCGGCGTTGGGCTTGGCGCCGCGGTTGGTGATGGCGACGGCGAAGGGGATGGGCTCGACGTGGGCGTCGGCGTCGGCGCTGGGGTCGCCGTCGCGCCGGGCGCGAGCGTGGGACCGGGGGTCCCGGTCGGGGCGGGCGTCGGCGTCGGAGCCGCGGTGGGCACCGGCGTCGGCGACGGCTCTGCGCCCCGAAGGTCGAGCTTCGTGAGGCGGATGTCGAAGTAGCCCGTGCCCGTCTTGGCGACGGTCGCGTCCGGCTGGTCGAGCGTGGCGAGGACGACCTTGATCTGGTCCGCGGTCACGTCCGGATTCGCGAACTTGATCGACCACGTCGTCCCGCCGGTGTAGTCGATCGAGAACTTCAGGCCGTCCTTGCCGCCGGTGATCGGCGTCAGGAGGATGAAGATGAGTCCGGGGATCGTGACGAGAAGGGAGAAGGCGAAGAACCAGCGCCGCTTCCCGATGATGTCAAACACCCGGCGTCACCCCGCGACGGACGCGGCCGGTTGGTCGGTAGGTGAACTCGCTCTCCGAGATGCCGTAGAGGCGCGCCTTTCGGGCCCATTCGCGGGACACGACGATGCGCAGGATCGTCCGGGTTACCGTGATCGCCGTGAACATCGAGGTCAGGACACCAAGGATCAGGACCAGCGCGAAGCCCTGGATCACCGACGATCCGAAGAGATACAGGATCGAGGCCGTGATCAGGCTCGACACGTTGGAGTCGAGGATGGAGTTCCAGGCCCGGGAGAACCCGGCCTCGATCGCCTGCGGCAGGGATTTCCCGAGACGCAGCTCCTCCTTGGAGCGTTCGAAGATCAGGATGTTGGCGTCGACAGCCATGCCCACCGAGAGCACGAAGCCCGCGATGCCGGCGAGCGTCAGGGTCACCGGAATGAGCCGGAAGACGGCAAACAGGACGAGTGCGTAGTACAAGAGGGCGAAGGCGGCGACGGCGCCCGGCAGGCGGTAGTGGATCAGCATGAAGATGAGCACGAGCCCGACCGCGATGCCGCCGGCGAGGATGCTCCGATCGAGGAACTGCTTGCCGAGCGTCGGGTCGATCGTGTCGCTCGAGAGTTCCTGCACCGGGAACGGCAGGGCGCCGAACTTCAGGACGTTCACCAGGTTCGTCGCCTCGGCGAGCGGGATGCCACCGATCGTGCCGGTGTTGCTGATCTGGACGGTCCCGCCGCTGATCGCCTGCTGGATCACCGGGGAGGAGATCACGGTCGAGTCAAGGACGATCGCGAACTGCTCCTGGACGTGGGCGGCAGTCCACGCGGCGAAGAGGTTCTTGCCGGTCTCCTTGAGGACGAAGTTGACGGCCCGGCCGCCATTCTGGTCCGTGCCCACGTTGGCGCTATCGAGCTGGTCGCCGGAGAAGAGGATGCACATCGACGTCACGGCGGCCGTACCCTGGCAGATCGTCGCGTTGCTGAGGTCGACGGTCTGGCCCTGCGTGATCGTCACGGACGTCGGGACCGGCACGAAGTCGAGGCGCCCCGTCTGGCCGATGAGGTCGCGGACCGCCTGCGGATCGGTCGCGCCCGGGAGCTCGACGACGATGCGGTCGGATCCGCTCGTCACGACGACCGGTTCGGCCACGCCGGTCGAGTTCACGCGCCGCTCGATGATGCCCCGAATGACGTCGAGGTCGGTCGCGGTCGGCGTCTTGCCGCCGGAAGGATTGACGCGATACTCGACCTTCAGGCCGCCCTGCAGGTCGAGGCCCAGCTTCGTCTCGATGACCTTGTTCGCGCCGTCCGGGCCGAGTCCGGGCAGGCTGAGATGGGGCCAGAAATCGAGCGTCAGGGCGAGCACGCCAATGATGGCGATCAGGAAGAGTGCACTTCGTCGCATCAGCGGCGGATGATACAGGCGCGGGCGTCGGCGCGTTCACACGGGCTCATCAAGGCTCCAGGCCCTCCTTGATCCTTGCGGCCAGCGCCGGCCCGATCCCGGGCAGCGCGGCGATCTGTTCGACCGGGGCCTCCCGGATCCGCTTGACCGAACCGAACGTTCGAAGCAGGATCGCGCGGCGCCTCGGCCCGATGCCGGGCAGGTCGTCGAACGCCGAGCGAACCGAGGCCCGGGCGCGCAGCTTCCGGTGATAGGTGATCGCGAAGCGATGTGCCTCGTCCCGGATCCGCTGGACGAGATAGAGGGCCTGCGAGGTCGTCGGGAGGAGGACGGGTTCGGCGCGATCCGGGAGCACCAGCTCCTCGCGCTCCTTTGCCAGGCCCGCCATCGGGAGATCGTGCAGCCCGAGCTCGTCGAGGACGACCTTGGCGGCGCTGACCTGGGACCGGCCGCCGTCGACGATCACCAGGTCGGGCATCGCCCAGCGACGCTCCTCGGCACTCCCTTCATCACCCGATTTCGCGTTCCGGAACCGTCGCCGAAGTACCTCCTGGTGGCTAGCGACGTCACTCTGCCCGGCGACGGTCTTGATCTCGAAGCGGCGGTACTCCCCCGTCCGGGGTCGCCCATCTTCGAAGACGACCATGCTGCCGACGCTGTTCGTGCCCTGGAACGTCGAGATGTCGTAGCACTCGATGCGGGCGGGGATGACCGGCAGCTCGAGCGCGACGGCAAGCTCCTCGAGGGCGCCGAGGGTCTTGCCCTGGTCGGCCAGCCAGCGAGCCTGCTCGCGCGCCAGCATCTCGGCCGCGTTGCGCGTGGCAAGCTCCATGAGTCGCCGGCGCTCGCCGCGCCGCGGAACCCGCAACCTGACCGCTCCGACGGGCCCGCGACGGACGGCGCTCGCCGTGTCGACGGCACGAACCCAGAGGGCCGTCTCGGACACGCGGGGGCTTCCGGCCTCGCGGGCGTCGGCCATGATGACGGCGCGGCGCGCGTCGAGAAAGGCCTCGAGCTCGGGCGCGTCCGCAACGTCCACGGGAATTGCAATCTCGCGGGGCACGCTCGTGGCACGGGCGTAGTACTGGAGGACGAACCCGGAAACGACCTCCGCGTCCGTCGTCTCCCGAGGAGCCTCGAGCATGAACACGTCGCGGCCGATGGCCTTGCCGTTGCGAATCACGAAGAGCTGTACCGCCGCCTGGTTGTCCTGCCGGGCGAGCCCGACCAGGTCGAGGTCCGTCCGGGCGAACGCCGCCATCTTCTGGCTCTCCATCGTCCGTTCGATCGCCCTGACCTTGTCCCGGATCGCCGCCGCGCGTTCGTACTCCTGGCGATTGCTGGCCGACGTCATCTCGGCCCGGAGTGCGTCCGCCAGCGATTCCTGGCGGCCCTCCAGGAAGAGCTCGACCTGGGCGATATCCGCCTGATAGGCCTCCTTGTCGATGGCCTCGATGCACGGTCCCTGGCAGCGCTTGATGTGGTACAGGAGGCACGGCCGCTGGAGGGCCCGGCGGCCCTCCTCGATGTCGATCGTGCAGGTCCGGAACGGGAACAGCCGGCGGACCAGGTTCATCGCCTCGTCGACGCTCGAAGCCGACGCGTACGGGCCGAAGTATCGACTGCCGTCCTGGGGAAGCTTGCGCGTCCTCTCGATGCGCGGGAAGTCGTCGGCCAGCGTGATCTTGATGTATGGATAGCTCTTGTCGTCCTTGAGCCGGATGTTGAACGGCGGCTGGAACCGCTTGATCAGGTTGCCCTCGAGGAGGAGGGCTTCGGAGATCGAATCGGTCAGGGTGTATTCAAGGTCGACGACCTTGTCGATGACGCTCTTGATCCGGTGGACCTCGGCCGGCGATTCCTTCTGCCAGTAGCTCCGGACGCGGTTCCGGAGGTTCTGCGCCTTGCCGACGTAGATGACCTTCCCGCGCGCGTCCTTCATGAGGTACACGCCCGGGCCGTCGGGCAGGTTCTTGAGCGTGGCGGCGAGGGCGGCCGGGAGCGGGGTGGTCACGCCACCGATGGTAGGCGACGATCAGTCCCGGGGTTTCGCCGACGACCGTATCGCCGGGACGCCGTGGACACTCACGATGACCCGCGGATGAGCGCTGCCTGCCATCGTCAGGCATGCGCAGCGAGGCAGTCGAGCAACGGCTCGCCCGGCTCGCCCCGGACCAGCGGCTTGCCGCGACCGCTCCGCCGGGCCCGGTGCTCTGTATCGCCCCGGCCGGAAGCGGAAAGACCACGACCCTGGTCGCCCGCATCGCCTGGCTCGTCGACGAGGGCGCCGATCCGGAGACCATCACGGCCGTCACGTTCAACAAGCGCGCGGCTGAGGAGCTCACCGAGCGCCTGGCCGCCGCGATGCCGACGTCGTCTCGGCCCGTCCGCGTCCGCACGTTCCACGCCCTGGGGCTGGAGATCCTCAGAGGCGCCGGCGAGGCCGTGACGCCGCTGGTCGACCGCGCGCAGATCTTGCGGTCGATCCTGCCATCGGCATCGGTCGCAGAGCTTCGTCGCCTCGACACCGTGTTCTCGCGCCTCAAGCTCGATCTCGACGTCAATGCCGACGTCGTCGCGAGCGATCCTGACGCGGGCCCGACCGCTCGCTCATTCGTCGCGTACGAGCGCGCCGTCGCCGAGTCTGGCGGGCTCGATTTCGACGACCTCGTGGCGCGGGCGGTTCATCTGCTCGGCGACAGGACCGACGTGCTTGCCGCATGGCGCGCGCGGTGTACGCACCTCCTGGTCGACGAGGCCCAGGACCTCGATCGGATGCAGCTCCGGATGGCGCTGCTCCTCGCGGCCCCCGCCAACCGGATCTTCCTGGTTGGAGACGACGACCAGTCGATCTACGGCTGGCGGCTCGCCGATGTGCGTCGCCTCCTGGGCCTCGCCGGCTCGGCGTTGCCCGGACTCACCCGCGTGAATCTCGAGACGAACTACCGCTGCCCCGGAGTCGTGATCGAACGCGCCGTTCGACTGATCGACCACAACACGGAGCGGTTCGCCAAGGTCATCCGGGCTCGTTCGGGCGCGGCGGGTCGCCTGATCCTCGCCCCGACGACGGCCGACGCCGTCGATGGCATCGCGGCGGTCCTTCGCGCATGGCCAAGTGATGACGGGACGCGGGCCATCCTCGCCCGCACCAATCGTGAGTTGCTTCCCGCGGTCGCGGCGTGTCTCGACGGCGACGTGCCGTTCCGGGCCGGCGACCTCGAGCTGCCCCTCGAGAGCCCGGAGATCGGCCCGCTGCTCGATCGCGCGGACTCGGCTGCCCCGGACATGCCGGTGCTGGTGCGGCTGGCTCGGGCCGGCGGGCCGCCCGAGATCCTCGCCTCGATGCTGGCGTGGGCCGCACCGCATCGCGACCTGCATGCGTTCCGCGCAGCCATCGACGCCGCGACGGCCAGGCTTGCCCGCCTGCGTCGCGACGACGCGGCCCTGACGCTGGCAACCGCACACGGGACCAAGGGCCTCGAATTCGACCATGTCGCGGTCATCGGCCTCGACGAAAGCCGCTTTCCGAGCGCGCGATCGATCGCCGACGCCGAGGATCCCGACCGGGCACTGCAGGAGGAACGCCGCCTCGCCTACGTCGCGTGGACGCGGGCCCGTCGGTCACTGACCCTCGTCTACGACCCTGCGGCGCCGTCGCGCTTCCTGCGCGAAGCGTTCGCGCCGAGCGAGATCGGGGTCGAGGCGTAGCATCGGCGGATGTCGAAGCTGCCCGCACTGGGCCCAAGGGGAGAGGGATGGGTTGCGATCCAGGTCGTGATCTTTGCCTGGATCGGAGCTGCGCGGCCTTCTGATGCCCGGACTGCTCGGACCCGCCCAGGCGGCGGCCGACATCACCGGCCTGGCGTTGCTGATCGCCGGGGGTCTTCTTGCGATCAGCGCCACGGTGCTGCTTCAGCACCATGACGCGCTGACGGCCGTGCCCCATCCGCGCGAAGGGGCTCGGCTCGTGGCCATCGGGGCATACCGGCTCGCGCGCCATCCGATCTACGGCGGCCTGATCCTGGCCGGGTTCGGCTGGTCGCTGGTTCGAGGATCCGGACTGGCACTTGCAGGCGCGATCGTGCTCCTCGTCTTCTTCGACCTGAAGCGACGGCGGGAGGAGGTCTGGCTCTCCGAGCGCTTCCCGGGCTACGCCGCGTACGCCGCGGGCACGCGGCGGCTCATTCCATGGATCTACTGACGGCTGCCCTGGCCCCGATCGCGCGCCAGGCGACCGCCTTCGAAGTGCGCGCGTGGGGCCCGCATCCGCGCCGCGACGTCACCGATCTCGGTGGAGCTCCCAGCGCAGGATGAGCCGGAGGAGTCGGTCGACCGCGTCCAGGAAGGGCTCGGTGACCGCCGCCGGCAGCGCATCACGAATCGAATCCTTCGGCCCGAACGCAGATCGCGCCGCCCGGGCCGTCGCCCGAAGCGAAGGAATGGGATCGTCGCGAAACCGGTCGGGCATGGTCGCGAGGTAGCGGGTCCAGCGCTGGGAACCCGCGGCGACAGCCGAGGCGAGGAGTCGGTCCGCTGCCCGGGCGGCCTCGAGAGCGGCCGCATCGATCTCGGGCGTCTCGTGCCTCGCTGGCACATGCCCGCGCTCAGCCACGGCCGGGCGCTGCGATTGCCTCGCGTTTCCCGGGCGCAGCCGCGGACTTCACGGCTTCCTCGGCTGCCTGCGTCGCTTCGTCACTGCCGGCCGATCGCCGCGGCACCGCGCGCCGCCGGCCCGCCTCCTCGGCGAAGGTGACGTCCGACAGCGGCACAAGCGGCTCGCCGCGAAGGACACGGGCCAGGTACTGGCCAGTCGCGGAGCCGACGACCCGGGCCACGTCCTCCGGGGTTCCCTCGGCGATGATCTGGCCACCGCGGGCCCCGCCCTCTGGACCGAGGTCCACGATCCGGTCCGCGGTCTTGATCACGTCGAGATTGTGTTCGATGACGAGAACCGTATTGCCGGCGTCGACGAGCCGGTGGAGCACCTGCAGGAGCTTCTCGACGTCGGCGAAGTGGAGGCCGGTGGTCGGCTCGTCGAGGACGTAGAGGGTCTTCCCGGTCGCCCGCTTGGAGAGCTCGGTCGAGAGCTTCACGCGCTGGGCCTCGCCGCCCGACAGCGTCGTCGCCGGCTGGCCAAGGTGGACGTACCCGAGGCCGACGTCGTTCAGCGTCCGGAGCTTGTTCGCTACCGACGGGACCGCCGAGAAGAACTCGACCGCTTCGGCGACGGTCATCTCCAGGACTTCGGCGATCGAGCGGCCCTTGTAGTGGATCTCGAGTGCCTCGCGGTTGTAGCGGGCGCCCTTGCAGACCTCGCACGGGACGTAGACGTCCGGCAGGAACTGCATCTCGATCTTGATGATCCCGTCGCCCTTGCAGTTCTCGCAGCGGCCACCCTTCACGTTGAACGAGAACCGACCCGGCGAGTACCCGCGAACCCGGGCCTCGGGCGTCGCCGCGAAGAGCTCGCGTATCGTGCCGAAGAGGCCCGTGTAGGTTGCCGGGTTCGAGCGTGGCGTCCGCCCGATCGGGCTCTGGTCGATCTCGATGATCTTGTCGATGTACTCGGCGCCCTCGAGGGCGTCGTGAGGCCCGGGCGTCTCCCTCGAGCCGTGGAGCTCCCGTGCCAGGGCCCGATAGAGGACCTCGGTGACGAGCGTGGACTTGCCGCTGCCGGAGACGCCCGTCACGGCGGTGAATGTCCCCAGGCGGACGGACATGTCGATACCGCGGAGGTTGTGCGCTCGCGCGCCGCGAACCGTCAGGAGACGGCCGTTTCCGGGCCGCCGTTCCGCGGGCACCGGCACGGCCCGCTCGCCGCGAAGGAACGCACCCGTGATGGAACGTGGCTCCGAGAGGACCGCGTCGAGCGCCCCGTTGGCGATGATCTCGCCCCCGTGCTCCCCTGCCCCAGGCCCGATGTCGATGACCCAGTCGGCGGTCCGGATGGTCTCCTCGTCGTGCTCCACGACGAGCACGGTGTTGCCGAGGTCACGCAACCGCGTGAGCGTGGCGATGAGCTTGGCGTTGTCTCGCTGGTGGAGACCGATCGACGGCTCGTCGAGGATGTAGAGGACTCCCATGAGGGTCGTCCCGATCTGGGTCGCGAGGCGGATCCGCTGGGCCTCCCCGCCCGAGAGGGTCTGGCTCGTGCGGTTGATCGTCAGGTAGTCGAGGCCGACGTCGACCAGGAATCCGAGCCGGGCCCGGATCTCCTTGAGGACCTGGTAGGCAATGGTCCGCTCCCGGTCGGACACCCGCTCCGGCAGGCCGTCCGACCAGGCCAGCGCGTCGGTGATCGCGAGGTCTGAGACGTCGGAGATGTCGCGTCCGTCGACGGTCACCGCGAGTGCCTCAGGTCGGAGTCGCTTGCCATGACAGGCGGGACATGGCCGCTCGACCATGTACTTCTCGAGCTCGGTCTTGATGTACTCGGAATCGGTCTCGCGGTAGCGGCGCTCGAGATTGGTCATGACGCCCTCGAAGGTCGCCACGTACGAGTTCTCGCCGCGCTCGTGCTTGTACCGGATGACGACCTTTTCGTCCTTCTTCGCTCGCAGGAGGTGCTCCACTGCCTCTTCGGGCAGGTCGCGAATAGGCGCCGCCGGATCCCAGCCATGGGCCTCGAAGACGGCCTCGGTCATCCGGAGCCGCCACGAGGCGTCGTTCGGCATCCGGGCCCAGGGCACGACGGCGCCCTTCAGGACGCTCTTGGAACGATCCGGGATGATGAGATCTGCGTCCAGCTCCAGGCGGGTGCCCAGTCCCGTGCAGGTGGGGCAGGCGCCATGCGGCGAGTTGAAGGAGAAGCTTCGCGGTTCTAGCTCGTCGATGGTGGTCCCGTCGTAGGGGCACGAGTAGCGCTCCGAGTAACGCCGCTCCTCGAACTCCGGTGGCGCGTCTTCGCGTGCTGCGGGCGCAATGAGGACGACCCCTTCGCCCAGGCGGAGCGCCGTCTCGATCGAGTCAGCGAGGCGCGGCGCATCGGGATCCGCGAGCGCCTGCCCGGTCTCGGGGTCGATCGGATGCCCAGCGGCATCGCGTGCCCAGTCCACCGGGGCGTCGGCGCGTCGGACGACGAAGCGGTCGACGACCACCTCGATGGAGTGCCGCTTGTACTTGTCGAGCGTCGGCGCCTCCGACAGGTCGTACGTCTGACCGTCGACGCGGACCCGCACGAAGCCCTGCTTCCGGGCCGCCTCGAAGACCCGGTCACCCTCGGTCTTGCGGTCCTTGATGAGAGGGCCCAGGACGAGAAGCCTCGTTTCCTCCGGCATCGCGAGCACCTGATCGACGATCTGCTGGACGGTCTGGCGCTCGATCTCGCGACCGCACTGCGGGCAGTGCGGATGACCGATCCGGGCGAAGAGCAGACGAAGGTGGTCGTAGATCTCGGTGACCGTCCCGACCGTAGATCGGGGGTTCCGGCTGGCGCCCTTCTGGTCGATGGAGATGGCCGGTGACAGCCCGTCGATCTGGTCGACGTCCGGCTTCTCCATCTGGCCGAGGAACTGGCGGGCGTAGGCCGAAAGGCTCTCGACGTACCGGCGCTGGCCCTCGGCATAGATGGTGTCGAAGGCGAGGCTGGACTTGCCGCTTCCCGACAGGCCGGTAATGACGACAAGCCGATCCCGCGGGAAGTCGAGGGTGACGTTCTTGAGGTTGTGTTCGCGCGCGCCGCGAACGACGATCCGATCCTGGGGCACGATAAGAGTGTAGCGGAACCGTGCGAAACAGAACAGTTGTTCTCACGCCATCGCCGCACTCCCCGCGTCCGTGAGGGCGAGAAGGGACGGCCCGCGCGACATCCGAGGTCAAACGAGCGGAGGCCCACCGGCCTGTCCTGGGCCGGTGGGCCTCGTCGGGGCGTATGTCGGGGCGCCCGCCCGGTGTCAGCGCCTCGCTACTCGACCTGCGAGCTCCTGGCCTCCGGGCCTCCGAGTCGCATGAGGAAACGAAGGAAGACCCCGCCTCCCGTGAGCCCGATCAGGCCCAGGCTGACCCAGAGGATCGGCCGCGCCAGATCGAGGTTGCCGATGCTGACCAGGCTGCCAGGCAGGCTCCCGAGATACTCCTGGTCGGCGGCTTCCATCCCGTAGACCTGCGGGACGATATACAGGACCGAGGCGAGGATCAGGAGGAAGCTGAGCAGGCGGAATGCCGCCGGGTCCTCGTCCGGATCGCGGACGAGCTTCACGACGAGGGCCCACAGCAGCACGACGGTCGCGAGCGGCGCCGTGATCGGCAGGCCGGTGACCAGGTAGAGGTTGGGCATGACGAAGACAAGGCTGAGCCCGAGCGTGATGACGAGGAGCGCATCCCGGAAGAGGACGTATGACAGCCACCACACGTCCCCACCGAAGCGGAGGGTCAGGGTGGACAGGAAGCGCAGCACGTACGGCCGCGCGAAGTGCAGCACCAGGGTGAATGACCACAGGATCGGGAGCACCGCGGCAACGGACAGGACGAGCCATCCCTGGGCGCCGTTGGTCAGGGCCGCCGCAAGGTCATCGGCGCTGAGGGGCTGGGGGTTCATCAGTTCGTTCCCTTTCCGGCATCGGGCTCGGTCGTCGCGGATCGGCGGGCACCGGTGCCGCGAAGGTTGTAGGCCACGGCAACGAGGGCGAGGATGCCGACCAGCGCGGCCGACAGGTAGCACAGCGGCAGGGCGAGATCGGGGTTCTGCGAACTCACGAGGAAGGGCATGATCGAGCCGATGTGTTGCCCGTGGAGCTGCGTTGCCTGACTGCCGAAGAAGTACGGCACCACGTAGAGCGCCGACCCGAGACCCAGGAGCAGGACCTGGGCGCGGTACCAGAAGACATCGGCATCGCCGCGGGTCATCAGCTTGATCAGGAGGACCGCGAATGCGCAGACCGCAGCGAGCCCGCCCGTGATGGGCAGGTCCTGCCCGCTGATCACGTCTGGGTAGAAGAAGATGAAGCTGCCAAGGAAGACCTGGACGACGAAGATGTCACGAAGGGCGACATAGATGATCCACCACAGGTCCGCGCCGAGGCGGAGCGTGAACTTGGCCGTCGTCCGGACCATGTAGGGCCGGGCCAAGTGGAGCGAGACGGAAAGCACCCACAGGACCACGAGGGCCGCTGCGATCGTGCCTTCAACGAAACTCTCGCCCGCGTCGAAGAGACCTGATACCTGGTCAGGATTCATCCCGCACCTCCATTTCGTGCGCCAATCGTGGGATCCTTGGTCATGACAGGCGGCAGCGGCCGCGGCGGCCTGAGCGTGGGTCGGTCCACGGGACCGCGACCCGCGACGACCTTCACCGTCGGGCATCCGTAGACGGCGTCGCAGCGGAAGCAACGACTCGCCTCGGACCGGGCCGACGCATCGTCGAAACCGACCTGGCTGGCCCTGAAGGAGCTGCCATCCACGACCGGAAGCGGTGCGTGGATGCGCGATCGGGTCGCCAGGTCGAGCGTGAGCGATGGCTCCGGCGGCGTGACATACCGAACGGTCGCGAAGATCTCCTTCTCGCCGTCCACGGCGCCGGACAGGTACTCGTGGATGGAGCCGGCCGCCCGTCGGCCCGACGCCACCGCGTCGATGATGGTCTTCGGCCCGGAGACGACATCGCCACCGGCGAAGATGCCGGCGCGGCCCGTCGCCAGCGTCCTCGGATCCGCCACGATGCCGGCGAAGCCACTGACCTCGATACCGGCACCCTCGGGGAGGATCGACGGGTCGGGCTCCTCGCCGATCGCGACGAGGACCGTCGCAGCCGGGAGCTCCGCCTCGGAACCTGGGACGAGCTCCCAGGTCTTCGTGCCGTCGTCGCCGACGACCGCGCGACGCTCCTGGCAGCGAAGCGCCACCGCGGCCCCGTCGCGTCCAATCACGGCGACGGGTACGAGGCCCGTCTTGATGACGATTCCCTCGCGCTCGGCGGCCTCGATCTCCTCGACCTGGGCGGGCATCTCATCGCGGCCACGCCGGTAGGCGATGGTCACGGACTCCGCGCCACTGCGCCAGGCGGAGCGCGCGGCGTCCATCGCCGTGCTGCCGCCGCCGACGACGACCACGTGTCCCGAGAGGCGCGGGTTCTCGCCGAGGTTGACGCGCTTCAGGAAGAGCGTCGCCGGAACGACGCCGGAGAGCCCCTCGCCGTCGATCCCGAGGCGCCGGCTGCGCGACGCGCCGGTCGCCAGGAAGATGGCCCGGAATCCCTGCTTCTCGAGGTCGGCCAGCGTGTAGTCGCGGCCCATCGCCGCGTCGAGGTGGAGTTCGACACCCAGGCCGACGATCCGGTCGATCTCCTCGCGGAGGACTTCCCGAGGAAGACGGTATTCCGGAATGCCGATCGCCATCATGCCGCCCGGGACCGGCATCGCCTCGAAGACCGCGACCGGGTAGCCGAGACGGGCGAGGTAGTAGGCCGCCGACATGCCGGCGGGGCCACCGCCGACGATGGCTACGCGGTCGGGTCGCTTCGTCGCGGGAGCGGCGACCGGTGGCAGCTTGCCGTGCTCGACGGCAAACCGCTTGATGGTCCGGATCGAGATGGGCTCATCGAGGACACCCCGCCGGCAGGCGGCCTCACACGGGGCGGTGCAGATCCAGCCGCACACCGAGGGGAACGGGTTGACTTCGGCCGCGACCGCGTAGGCGTCGTCGTAGCGACCCTCGGCGACCAGGCCGACGTACCGTCCGGCGTCGGTGCCGGCCGGACAGGCAGCCTGGCACGGAGCGATGGGATGTGCGTGGCCCGGGCCGGTCGGGTCGTCGGCGACCATCGCCTGCCACACCTGCGAGGGCCGTGGCCGTTCCGACGTCCGCCAGTCGAACAGGTTGCCCCACGGCGACACGTGGCTCGGCTTCAAGCGACTCCGTCGTGGCTTCGGAGAGCGGCACCCAGCCCACGACCTCGACGGGCCGATTGACCGGGCCTTGCCGCGGTGCGAGGGGCACGACACCCGGGTCTTCGTGGAGCTTCATGACGACGACCGGGCATTCGCGGATGCAGATGCTGCAGCCGATGCACTCGCCGACCTGGGTCGGGCGCTCCATCATCCAGGGGAACGGCGCTGATTGTCCCTGGCCGGACTCGATCCCGGGATTGGCCGGCCTGCTCATGTCGAGTGCCTCTACCGGGCACACGTCCATGCAGATCCCGCAGTTGATGCAGTTGCTGCTGTCGATCTCGATGCGGTATCCCATGGCCTGCCTCCGCTACTGCTCAGCGAGGCAAGCATCGGCCCGGCGTACGGATCCGGCGACCCTCAGCGGGACGGGCAGGCCGCCCGCTCGACCGGGTAGGGAGCACGGGCCATTCGGCCCTTTCCGAATGGCACCCCCGCCGAGATCAGGTGCTCGCGAACAGCGGGCCGAGATCAGGTGCTCGCGAACGGGCCGCCGACCTAGATCAGGTGCTCGCGCACGGCCCGGGCGGCGAGCTCGGTGCGACTCTCGGCGTGGAGCTTTTCGAGGATGTTCCGGAGGTGGAACTTGGCGGTGTTCTCGGAGATCTCGAGCTCGGCGGCAATCTCCTTGTTCCGGAGCCCGCGGGTGACGAGGTTCAGGACCTCGAGCTCACGCGGTGTCAGGCGGTCCGGATCGTCCACAGCGCCGCCGTGGCCCGCCGCGCCAGGCCCGACTCCCTCGACGGGGTCGCCGGTAGCGGCCCAGCGGGCGAGAATCCGGGCCGCGGTCGCAGGCGTGATCGCGGCTTCTCCACGCTCGACCGCGGCCAGCATCGACCGCAGCTGGGCCGCCTCGAGACTCTTGAAGAGATAGCCGCGGGCACCTGACCGAATGGCCTCGAAGAGATCTCCCTCGTCCTCGCTGACCGTCAGCATCACGATGGCCACGCCGGGTTGCGCCGAATAGATCCGGCGCGTCGCCTCGAGGCCCGAGACAACGGGCATCTGGACGTCCATGAGGATGAGTTCCGGCTGAAGGCTGGCCGCGGCCTCGACCGCTTCTGCGCCGTTGGCGGCCTGGCCGACGATCTCGTGGCCCCAGGCACCGAGCAGGGACGCCAGCCCGTCGCGGAACAGCGGATGGTCGTCTGCGAGCAGGATCCGCATCAGCCGACCCCGACCGTGGCGGGCCCGGGCACGGCTGCGGGCAGCGGGATCTCGAGGCGAACCTCCGTGCCGTGGGGCTTACCCGGCAGCCACGAAACGGAGCCACCGATCTCGGCGGCACGCTCCTTCATCGCGGCGATGCCGTAGTGCGGCCAGTCGGTCGGGCCGACTGCGCCGGGCTGCAGGCCCTGGCCGTCGTCGACGACCCGAAGGACGAGGGCGGCGCCCAGGACATCGAGATCGATCGTCACCCGGTGCGCGGCGGCATGCTTCCGAACGTTCGTCAGTGATTCCTGGACGACGCGCAGGGCGTGGCCGGCGGCGGCTTCCGGAATGTCGACGCTCCGCGCCGCCGCCGTCGCGCGCACGTCGACGGCAAGCTTCGAGGCCTCGGCGAATCGCGAGGCATAGTCCTCGATCGCCGCCGCGAGACCAGTTCCCGGGTCGATGGCCGTGCGGAGACCGAGGATCGCCTCGCGCACGTCGACGTAGATCGACCTCGCGGCGGCCGCGAGCTGGGCAAGCTGGGTCCGAGCCTCGGGCACGCGATCGGATCCGAGGAGCCCTTCGACGGCCTGCGACTTCGTGTTGACGTAGCCGAGCACCTGCGCAAGCCCGTCATGCATCTCGCGGGCGATCCGGGCACGCTCCTCGTTGACGGCAAGCTCGCGAAGGCGCTCCTGGAGGCGGGCATTCTCGATCGCGATCGCGGCCTGGCTCGCAAGAGAACCAAGCGTTTCGAGATCGTCGGTTCCATAGCTCCGGGTGCCACGCGAGCCGACGACCAGGCTCCCGAACGTCACGCCGCCGCGTTGCAGCGGGACCTCCAAACGGGATGCGCCGGCCGGCTGGTCGACGGCCACCACATCGCGCCCGCTCGAGGCCCGGGCGACCTGACCGCCGGTCCCGGCATCCACCAGGAGGGCCGCGCCGTCAGCGTCGAGCAGGTTTCTCGCGTGATCGACGACCGCCTGCAGGATCCGGTCGAGCCCGGAGATCGCACTGATCGCGAGGCTCACCTGGTTGATTGCCCGGACCGTGCCGTTCCGGCGCTCGAGCTCGGCGTTCCTCGACGCGAGGGCCACGGCGAGGGCGTCGATTCGCCGAAATGCAAGGTAGGAGAAGACAAACGACAGGGCGATGACGACCGTCGTGACGACGATCGCATCCATCGGGAACGGAAGCGCTTCGTCGAGCGCCGTGTCGCTCAGCAGCTCCATGACGGCGACCACCAGCCCCGGAACGACGATCGCAAGCCACCGAAGACGACCGAACATCGAGCACCACCGAACGCGAACGAGGGCGACGGCAACCCATGGGTGCCGCAGTGGGTTCAAGGATAGGTCAACGACTTGCCCTCGATGCCGGCCCGATCGGGCGCTCATCGGGCCGCGTCGGCCAGCCGTCAGGAGATCTCGGCGCGACCGGGCGGCGTGCGCTCGCGCGCTTCGAGGCTCAGCGACCGCGGCGTCTCGGCGCGCGAGCGCCGGTTCGCTTTCGGATGTTCGGGGTTACCGTCCGGTCCCAGGTCGGGCGATCGAGCCAGCGCGCCTGCCAGCCCGCCTGGTCCTCGTGCTCGTCCCGGATGCCCGGCAACCAGTCCGAGGCCGTTCCCTGTTCATCGCCGGGCTCGCTCCCGGTCGGCTCGTCGCCAGGCTCCTCGCCGGCACCGACGACGGACACCGACGAAACCTCCAGCACCTGGGCTTCCGGCTCCGGGTGTCCCGCTCGGTCCTGGCGCGACGCCGGCCGCGCCGCGCCCGCGATCTCCACCGCGCGCCCCACGATGACGGACTGGTCCTCCTGGAGGACGCGCAGCCGGATCTGCTGGATCTCGTCGCGAAGGGCAGCGGCGCGTTCGAACTCGAGCTCCTTCGCCGCGGCCTTCATCTCGGCCTCCATCCGCGAGATCAGCTGCTCCACCTTCTTCGTGTCGAGCTCGACAAGCCGCGCGTCCCGGGCCTCCCGCTCGGAGGTGTAGACGACCGTCGACTCGGCGACCGCGCGGAGCTGGTCGTTGAGGTCCCGGATGCCCTTGATGATCGTGGTTGGCTCGATGCCGTGCTCCGTGTTGTAGCGCTCCTGGACGGCGCGGCGCCGGTCGGTCTCGTCGATCGCCGCCCGCATGGAATCGGTGATCCGGTCGGCGTACATGACAACCTCGCCGCCGATGTTGCGTGCCGCCCGGCCGGTCATCTGGATGAGCGACCAGGCACTGCGCAGGAACCCCTCCTTGTCCGCGTCGAGGATGGCCACGAGCGTGACCTCGGGCAGGTCGATCCCCTCGCGGAGCAGGTTGATGCCGACGATCACGTCGTAGATCCCGAGCCGCAGGTCCCGGAGGATCGCCACCCGCTCGAGGGTGTCCACCTCGGCGTGGAGGTACTGGACCTTGACGCCCAGCTCGCGGAGATAGTCGGTCAGGTCCTCTGCCATCCGCTTCGTGAGCGTCGTGACGATGGCCCGCTCGCCCCGCTCGACGCGCTGCCTGACTTCCTCGAGGAGATCGTCGATCTGTCCTTCCGTCGGCCGGACGTGGATCACGGGATCGACGATGCCGGTCGGCCGGATCAGCTGCTCGACGATTCGCTCGCTCCGTTCCAGCTCATACGGACCGGGCGTGGCGGACATGTACACGGCCTGGTGAACGGTCGACTCGAACTCCTCGAAGGTCAGCGGCCGGTTGTCGAGCGCCGATGGCAGCCGGAACCCGAAGTCGACGAGGATCTCCTTGCGCGTCCGGTCGTTCTTGTACATGCCGACGACCTGGGGCATGGTCATGTGCGACTCGTCCGCGACGAGGAGCCAGTCGGGCGGGAAGTAGTCGAGCAGCGTCCAAGGGCGGCTCCCGGGATCGCGGCGGGAGAGGTGCCTCGAGTAGTTCTCGACGCCCGAGCAATAGCCGAGCTCGCGCAGCATCTCGAGGTCGAACGTCGTCCGCTGGCGGAGCCTGGCACCCTCGAGCGCCCGGCCCTCCGCTTCGAGCTGGCCGACGCGCTCCTCCATCTCGGCCCCGATGTCCACGATCGCCGCCTGAAGCTTGTCCGCCGGCGTGACGTAGTGCGTGGCCGGATAGACGTTGATGTCCTTGCGCTCCGCGAGGAGCTCGCCGGTCAAGGGATCGAGCTCCGTGATGCGCTCGACCTCGTCACCGAAGAACTCGACCCGGACCAGGCGTTCCTCCGAGGCGGGCTGGAACTCGAGCGTGTCGCCGCGAACCCGGAATCGGGCCCGCGTCAGTGCCTGGTCATTGCGCTGGTACTGGAGGTCGACGAGGTGACGGAGGACCGCGTCCCGTCGGTACTGCCCACCGACCCGGAGTCGGAGGACCGTGGCGCCGTAGTCGACCGGCGCGCCGATGCCGTAGATGCACGATACGGATGCCACCACGATGACGTCGCGTCGCTCGAACAGGGCGTGCGTGGCCGCGTGTCGGAGCCGATCGATCTCATCGTTCCGGCTCGAATCCTTCTCGATGTAGGTGTCCGATCTCGGCAGGTACGCCTCCGGCTGGTAGTAGTCGAAGTAGCTGACGAAGTACTCGACCGCGTTTTCCGGGAAGAACTCCCGCAACTCTGCGTACAACTGCGCGGCGAGCGTCTTGTTGTGGGCGAGAACAAGGGTCGGCCGGTTCGCGCGCTCGATGACCTTCGCGATCGTGTAGGTCTTGCCCGTCCCGGTCGCGCCCAGGAGCGTCTGGTGTCGGAGGCCGCGTGACAGGCCATCGACGAGGCGATCGATCGCGACGGGCTGGTCGCCGGTGGGCTCGAAGGGTGCGACGAGGTGGAAGTCGGACATCGCGCCCAGTGTAGATCAGGCGAGCGCGTGGTGAACAGATGTTCGATGCCGGTGCCCGGCCGCGCCTGACCAAACGGTGCGCCGTCCGGTACTAAAGCGTCGGGCGGCAGGCAGACCAATCAGGCGGATGATCCAGATCGTGGCTGTGGCACGACGCCGCGGCGAAAGGCGTGAGCGTGTCAGGAAGCATGAACGATCGAATCGACGGCGCGTCTCAGGCCGTCCGGGAGGCGGGCCAGTCGTTGGCCGAGTTCGCCATGACCGTCCCGATCTTCGTTCTGCTGTTGATGGGCACGATCGAATTCGGCTTCCTCTACAACAGCCTTCTGACCGTCCAGTACGCGGCTCGACAGGGAGTCAGCGCGGCCGCACAGGCAGGGGCCAGCGATGGCGCCGACTGCGCGATCCTGAAGGCGGTCGAGCACGCGATGGCACCGCCCGTCGACCCGTCCCGGATCACGTATGTCGAGATCTTCCAGTCTGACGCCAACGGCGACCCGGTCCCGGATCGGACCAACACGTACACGCGCGCCGGCAGCCTCGCCTGCGGGGCCTCGACCGAGCCATTCACGCTGCAGGGGCCAGAGGGCTATCCGCAGACGGAGCGGCATGACAGCCTGGCCGACGGGCTCGACGCCGTTGGCGTGAAGATCGGCTACCTCTACCACGGCATCACCCCCGTCGGCGCCGGGCAATCCTGGTCGATCTCCGACGGCGCCACGCTTCGGATGGAGCCGAAGCAATGACGAACCGCCGCGGACGCATCCGCGCCGGGACGCGTGGCGCCGAGGGCCAGGCGATCGTCGAGCTGGCGCTGATCCTGCCGGTGTTCCTCATCATGCTGATGGGCCTCCTGGAATTCGGGTCGGCGTACGACCACCGGACGGCCATGGCCTACGCCGTCCGCGAGGGTGCGCGCGTCGGTGCCAGCATCGGCAATGGGGGCGCCTACCCGAACACCGTCGACCCCCTGATCCTGGCGGCCGTCCAACGCGGCCTCACCGATCCAATCCGGATCGAGAACATCACGGGAATCCAGATCTTCAAGGCCGACGCAGCCGGGAACCCGGTGCCGGGCAAGGTGGACACCTACGATCGCAACGGCACCCTCATCGGGACGGCGGGCTGGCCGGCCTCGGCACGGGTGATGGGCCTCTCCGGTGACTCCATCGGCGTCAGGGTCACCTACGACTTCCACCCGACAACCCCGCTGGCGGCGATCCTCGGCCTGATCATGGGCAGCGCTCCGCCGTACACCACGATTCCCATGAGCGACGCGACCGTGATGCACCTGGAGCCGGCGCCATGAGGCGCCTGTTGGAGGTATCGGGCCAGGTCGTCGTCCTCTTCGGGCTGACGGTGTTCCTGCTGTTCGGCATGATGTCGCTCGTCATCGACGTCGGCAACATCTGGAACGAGTCCCTGCACGTCCAGCACGCGGCGGAAGCCGCCGCCCTGGCCGGCGTCCCGTACATGCCCGGGGATTTCACGACGGCATCGAGCCGCGCGGTCGCGGAGGCCGCCAAGAATGGCTACTCGACCGGCTCGGGCGCGACGATCAGCCCGTCAATCGACCCGGCGTCGATCCAGCGACTCGACGTCACGGTGTCGAAGACGTTCGGCACGTTCTTCCTTCGCGTCCTCGGGATCGACTCGATCCGGATAAGCCGTACGGCGACGGCCGAGTACACGCTCCCGGTGCCGATGGGAAGCCCGCTGTCCGATTACGGGGACAACACGGGGAACTTCTGGGCGGCAGCCGAGACCCAGGGCTCCAATCGATCGTACGGTGATGCCTACGGGACGTACTTCAACCCGAGCCCGACCGTCAACGGCCAGTACGACCCGCGCGGGTACATGTACGCCATCGATGTCCCCGCCGGGGCCGGCTCGACGAACATCGACCTGTACGATCCCGCCTTCTGTGCGGTCGACGACCAGAAGGGCACGGGCGATCACTGGATTCCCTGGGACCTCAGTGGATGGCCGGCCGTCTCGACGTACTACACCTTGTGGTCAGACCCGGCCCAGACGCCCCTCGACTACAGCGACGACGTCCAGGTCGCGTCGAGTGGGACGCTCTTCCAGAACCAGCGCCAGGTCGACAAGAATGCCGCCATTCGAGAGAACTCGGCGTCGTGGCCCTCCAACGCGTTCTGGAGCATGACGGATTGCACGCTCAGCCCATATCACAACGCGTGGTGGACCTTCGCGACGGTCACGACGCCGGGACGGTACCGGCTGCAGGTCACAACCACGGATCCGCTCAACCCGGACGCCCAGAAGGCGACGAGCGCCGAGAACATGTGGGCGCTGCGCGCCGTCGCGACCGATCCAACACATCAGCCGTACGTCTTCGGCCTCGGCAAGATGGTGATCTACGCGAACGTCGCCAACGGGACGACCGTCTTCTACCTCGGTCGCATCGAGGCGATCCACGCGGGCAAGACGATGGTCATCCAGCTCTTCGATCCCGGAGATGCCGCCGGCAACTCCAGCATCGAGATCCTGCAGCCGACGACGACCGGATACGTTCCGACCAAGTTCAGCTATACCGCCGACTCGAACGCCGCCGGGTCGAAGAGCGGTTCGAAGGTCTCGTCCCTCAAGACGACGATCAGCGGCGTCGGGCAGTACAACAACAGCTGGGTCACCCTTACCGTGCCGCTACCCAGCAACTACACCGCCCCGCTGCCTCCCGGCGAGCCGGCGGGAACGCTCGGCGGATGGTGGAAGATCCGGTACACGTTCGACAGCTCGACGACCGACACGACGACCTGGCAGGTCTCGATCCGGGGCAACCCGGTCCACCTCGTGCTCCCCTGACATCCGACGCCGTCCCTCCGATCCTGATCCTGAGTACCCCCTGGCGGGTACTTCCGGCTCGTAGGCCGAAGGCCGCGGGACCGGAACAATGGTCTTCCACCACGCCACGGACGACGTCACCGCGTGGCTGCCATAGGAGCAACGATTCAGGATGGAGTACGAGTTCCACGAGCCGCCGCGCCGCGGTCGATACATCGTCATCCTGGGCATTCTCCTTGCGGTAATCGCGGGCGGTGCCGCGTTCGGCATCATCACGCAGGTCCAGCAGCAGGCAGGTCAGGCGCAGCTGCAGCGCGTGCCGGTCGTGGTAGCCGCGGTCGACATCCCGGCACGGAAGGTGATCGAGTCCGCCGATGTCGTCCTGCGCCAGGTTCCGATCGACGACACCAACGCCAAGGGCGTCTTTACCGACGCATCGAAGGTCGTCGGGCTCATCCCCGGGGTCACGATCCTCAAGGGCCAGCCTGTCTATGCCAACCTCCTTGCCGGCGCGGACCAGTCCGGTCCATTCGCGATCCTCGGGCCAACTGAGACGGTCGGCCCGGACTCGGAGGCATGGCGGGCCGTGTCGATCACCGTTCCGGACGATCGTGCCGTCGGTGGCCTGCTCGTCGTCGGCCAGGAAGTCGACATCTTCGTGAGCGCGACCGTGAACGTCCCCGATGCGCTCGTCGCACAAGGGAAGTACTACACCGACAAGTCGACCAAGATCGTCTACCAGGACGTGACCATCCTGGCTCGCGCGGCTTCGTACTACGTCGTCCGTGTATCGCTGGCGGTTGCCGAGGAGATCAACCATCTGCAGGCAAGCGGCACGGCGTCGTTCAGCCTTGCGCTGCGGCCGTCGCGCGACCTGCGCCAGGTCGACGCGTCCGGGCTCGGTGCCACGACAAACCGGATCATCACCAAGTACGGCCTGCCGATTCCCGAGACGTATCCCGCAGGCGGACCGGTGTCGACCCTCGGCCCCGTCGGCTCTCCGACCCCGGCGCCGAGCAGCGCCGCGCCGAGCCCTGCAGCGCCGTAACGTAACCGGACCGCAGCCCGGATCAGGGCCGGCGCGAACGGACCGCGGCCTCGAACGCCTCGGCAACAGCAACCCTCGTCTCGCCCATCGTGCCGCTCGAGTCGAGATGCACGTCGGCCCGGCCGCGGAGACTCGCCCACTGTCCGGCCTGGGCCGCGATCCGTTGCGACGCGTCGGCAGGCTCCATCCCTCGTTCCCCGAGACGCGCTGCCTGGGCGGGCGCGTCGCACGTGACCAGCCAGACCTCGTCGCACAGGGCGGCCAGGCCGCCCTCGACAAGCTTGATCGCCTCGATGACGACCGCTGGCGCGCCCGCTGAATCCGCGTCCGCGACCGCGGCGAGGATCCTCGGGCGGACGGCGGGGTGGACGATCGCCTCGAGGCGCGCCAGCGCATCGGCGTCGTTGAACACGAGCCGGGCGAGCGCCGCCCGGTCGATCGCGCCATCCTTGGCGCGGACGCCCGCGCCGAACGCGACCAGGACCGCCTCGCTCGCCGGTTCTCCCGGCTCCAGCACCGTACGGGCGACGCTGTCGGCGTCGATGACGACGGCGCCAAGCTCCGCGAGCCAGCCCGCGATGGTCGACTTGCCGCACCCGATCGGCCCGGTGAGCCCTATTCGAACGGCGCGCCGCGGCACGGGCCCGGTCACGGCGCGCGCTCCTCGAGTGCCAGCCACGTGTCCTCGGCGGTCGCGAGGGCCGACTCGACGTCGGCCAGCTCGCTGGTGATCCGGCGCAGCTCGACGAAGTTGGCCTGGACGGCCCGGTCCCCCATGGCTAACTCCAGGTGGTTCTTCCGGAGGTTCAGGCGCGTCAGCTCGGCATCGATGGTCTCGCGCTGGCGGCGATAGGCATCCTTCGAGAGGCGCGGGCCGCGTGAGGTCGCAACGGAGCGACGGGCAGCCGGGCTCGCGGCGGTGGGGGCGGGCTCGGCTACAGCGGTCCGCGGCGTTGCCGCGGGCCGCCCGCTCGCCACCCGCCCGCCCTCGGGGTGCAGCCGCCGCCGTTCGCTCTCCACGGCGCCGCCAACGGTCCAGCCCGAGGACACGGCATCACGCCAGGCGCGGTAGCCGCCCTCGAAGGCCGCCACGAGGCCGCCGTCGACGACCCACAGCCGATCGCAGATCGTCTCGAGGAATCGCCGGTCATGGGAAACGACAAGGATCGTCGCGGCGCTCTCCCGCAGGAAGGCCTCGATCGCCTCCCGCGCCAGGACATCGAGGTGGTTCGTCGGCTCGTCGAGGAGCAGCAGGTTGGCGGGCGTGATTCCGAGCAACGCGAGCTCGAGCCGGCTCCGTTCACCGCCCGAGAGGAGCCGGACCTCCTTGAAGGCGTCGTCGCCACGGAACAGGAAGCGGGCCAGGTACCCACGAGCCTCGCCGGGCGTGATCGGGATCGCCTCGAGGAGCGCGTCGAGCACCGTTGCCCCGGGCGACGCGGCGGCGCGGAGCTGGGCGAGGTAGCCGAGCTGGACGCCGTTTCCGAAGGTCAGCGAGCCATCGATCGGCGGAAGGTCGCCGGCGATGGTTCGCAGCAGCGTCGTCTTGCCGGCCCCATTCGGCCCGACGATGCCGACCCGGTCGCCGCGCCGGGCCGCGAGGAAGGGTGCGGTCGCGACCCGGACCGGCGCGCCCATGGTCCCGCGTTCGGGCAGGTAGCCCGAGGACGAGCTCGTCGACCCGGGCGACGATCTCGCCCGAGCGCGAAGGGCCGCCGCCGACCAGCGCGGCCTGCGGCAGCCGCAGCTTCCGCGTCGACTTCGGGGCTTCCACGTCTGTTGCCTGGAGTCGCTCGAGACGTGCTTCGTGCTCGTGCATCTTGGAGAACTTGCGATGGCTGCGGTACCGCTGCACGAGCTCTCGCTCGCGGGCGATCTGGGCCTCGTGCGAGTCGGCATCCTTGAGGGCTCGGGCGTCGCGCTCCTCGCGCTGCCGGTGATAGGCGGTGTAGTCGCCGCGGAAGACGGTGATCCGCCGGTCCCGGAGCTCCCAGACGCGAGTGACGGTCGCGTCGAGGAACGCCCGGTCGTGCGAGGCGACCAGGACCGACCCGCCCCGGCGCCGGAGATGCTCCTCGAGCCACTCGAGCGCCCCGATGTCGAGGTGGTTCGTCGGCTCGTCGAGGAGGAGGAGGTCGGGATCGGCGATCACCAGCCGGGCGAGGGCCGCCCGTGTCTGCTCGCCCCCGGAGAGGGCGCTCGGTGGGCGGGCGACCTCCTCGGCGGTGAAGCCGAGGCCGGAGAGCGCCGCGTCCACGCGCTGGTCGAGGGTGTAGCCGCCGAGGACTTCGAAGTGATGCTGCAGATCGGCGTAGGCCGGATCGGCCACCCGCCCGGCCTTCTCGAGGGCCGCGAGCTCGTCGGCCATGCGTTCGAGGTGCGCCGCGCCGTGCCGGACCGCCATCCGGATGTCGGGCGAGGCCATGAAGACCGAGTCCAGATGAGCTTCCTGAGCGAGCATGCCGAGGGTAAGGCCGCGCTTCCTGTGGACCTCGCCGAGGTCGGGCTCGTCGATGCCGGCGGCGATACGCATGAGGGTCGTCTTGCCGGCCCCGTTCGGGCCGACCAGCCCGATCCGGTCGCCCATCGCGATCGATGCGTCGACGCCGGCCAGGATGACGAACGTGCCGACCTCCCGGGTCACGCCCGTCAGGCGAAGGATCGACATCAGTCGGACTCCGTCATCGGTGCGCGGGCCGCCGCCCGCCGCGTCGCCGCAGCGCGTCGTGTCCGGTCGGCGCGGGCCAGCGCTCGATCCATGCCGCCCGCCTCCTCGAGCCCGGTCCGACCGAGCACGCCGTCGCCGGCCAGCTCCGTCCAGCGCCCGCCGCGTCGGGCGGCCCGCGCCCCCGGTCGCGGCGTCATCCCCCGCAGGATCGCGGCCGCGGCCCGGCGGTCGGCGGCCGGGAGCCGCTGACACCATGAACAGAAGTGCGTGGCTCGGCCGCCGACCACGATGCGCCTGATCGGGCGTCCGCAGCGCGCGCAGGGTTCGCCGGCACGCTGGTACACCAGCAGGTGCTCCTGCATCGAGCCGTCGCCGTCCGGCGCCGTGTAGTCGTCGATGGAGCTACCGCGCCGGATGATCGCCTCCGCCAGGATGCGGCGCACTTCGACATAGAGACGCCGCTCGTCGGCGGGTCGAAGCGCTGACGCCGACCGGAGCGGATGGAGGCGCGCCGCCCAGAGCGCTTCGTCAGCGTAGATGTTGCCGACGCCGGCGATGAACGACTGATCGAGCAAGAGGGACTTCAGCCGGCCCCGGCGCGCTCGAAGGAGAGCGCGGAACCGTCGCAGCGTGAGGTCGTCGCCGAGTGGCTCGGGCCCCGTTCCGGCGAAAACCGCCGTCCCGCCCGTCTCGGTCACGGCTTCACCGGAGACCGGATCGACCGCATAGACGCCGATCCGGCCGAACTTGCGAATGTCGCGGAACCGCAGCTCGCGACCATCATCGAGCGCGAAGACGGCCCGCACGTGCTGATCGGTCCGGGTCGCGGCGGGAACCACGAACAGCTGCCCGGTCATCTTCAGGTGGATCGTCATGACCGCGCCGCCAGACAGGCCGATCACGAGCTGCTTGCCGCGACGGCCGACCGACTCGATGCGTCGGCCCGCTACGGCGGCACCGACCGACTCTGGGGCATGGGTTCGCAGGGTCCTTGGCCACGATGCCGAGGCATCCTGGATCGTGGCGCCAAGGACCAGGCCACGCAGGTCGCGCGCGACCGTCTCTACCTCCGGCAGCTCGGGCACGTCAGCCTCCGGGCGACTCGCCCGCCTCGGCGAGCACCGCGTCCTGCCGGGAGATCGGCGCCATCGATTCCCAGTCGTCGCCGACCTTGATGTCCACGGTCAGGGGCACGTCGAGCGGCAGGGCATGTTCCATGACGTCGCGGAGCACCGGGACCAGCCGGTCGACCTCGTCCCGGGGCACCTCCAGGAGGAGCTCGTCGTGGACCTGGAGGAGCGGCCGGGCGCGGAACCCCTCGATGGCGAGCCGCTCGTCGAGGCGGACCATCGCGATCTTCACGATGTCGGCGGCGGTCCCCTGGATGGGCATGTTGATGGCCATTCGCTCCCCCGCTCCCCGCAGGCTCGGGTTCGAGGCATGCAGCTCCGGGATGTGGCGACGCCGGCCCAGCAGGGTCTGCACGAACCCGTCGCGACGAGCGGTCTCCTTGATGTGAAGCATGTAGTAGCTGATGCCCGAGTAGGCCGCGAAGTACGAGTTGATGAACTCCTGCGCCTCCTGCCGGCTGATGCCGGCCCGGCTCGACAGGCCGAAGTCGCTCATGCCGTAGGCGAGCCCGAAGTTGACCATCTTGGCCATCGATCGCTCGTCGGACGTCACGTCCTCGGGGGCCTTGTGCAGCACCCGCGCGGCCGTCTCGCGATGGATATCGGCCTGGCGGGCGAAAGCCGCCCGAAGGTGCTCGTCGCCCGAGACGTGGGCGATGACCCGAAGCTCGATCTGCGAGTAGTCCGCCGCGACCAGGACGAGGCCCGGTTCGCCGGCCACGAACGCACGGCGGATCCGGCGCCCGAGCGGCGTCCGGATCGGGATGTTCTGGAGGTTTGGGTCGCTCGACGACAGGCGGCCGGTGGCCGCCACCGCCTGGTGGAACGTGGTGTGAAGCCGACCGTCGTCGGCCATGAGGGCCGGCAGGGCCTCGACATACGTCGAGCGCAGCTTCGTGTAGATACGCCAGTCGAGCACCGGCTGGATGGCGGGGTGGACGTCGACGAGCTCCTCGAGGACCGACGCATCGGTCGAGTAGCCGGTCTTCGTCTTGCGGCCCTTCGGGAGCTGCAGCTCGCCGAACAGGACCTCGCCGAGCTGTTTGGGCGATCCGATCGTGAACTCGTGGCCGACCGCCTCGTAGATCACGCGCTCGAGGCGGGAGATCTCGACCCCGAACTCCCGATCCAGGACCTCGAGGGCCTCGAGATCGACCGCCACGCCGACCGCCTCCATCCTGGCGAGAACCGGGATCAGCGGAAGCTCCAGCTCGGTGAAGAGGCGGTCGAGGCCACCCTCCTCGAGCGCCGCGGTGAGCCGGTCGCGAGCCGCCAACGCCGACAGGGCCTCGAGACCTGCGCGATCGACGGCGGTGAGCTCCTTGACCGGCGGCAGGACGAGGTCGAGGCGCTCCGCGACGACATCCGCGATGGACTGCGAGCGAAGCGCGGCATTCAGCAGGTAGGCGGCGATCTGGGTGTCGAACGCGATCGCCGTGGCAGGTCCTTCGAGGTCCTCTGCGAACCGCGCGACGAGCAGCGGTTTCACCTCGTGGGCCACGAGCGGCACGCCACTGGCCTCGACGAGATGCCGAAGCCGATCGGAGTCCTCGGGACCCTCCGCCGCGACGATGCGCCCATCGGTTCCCGCAATCGCCATCGCGAGCGCCGAGCCGCGACGGGCCCGTGGATCGTCCAGAACGAGGGCCGCTCCGACGGCCGGCTGCGCGGCGATCCAGGCCTGAAGCCCGTCGATCGCGTCGCCGGCATGGAGCTCGATCCGGGCTGGATCCTCGATCGTCGCCGCGAGGGCCGTCGCGAGGTCGTCGAACGTCTCCGGGCCTGCTGGACCCGGCTCGCGAACGGGCCGCGAACCGACCGTGTCGAAGTCGAGGGACAGCTGGAGCCCGGCAGGCGGGGCGGCGGCGGGCGACGCGCCCGCTCGGATCGGTCGGCCGCTCCCCCACCCGCTCGGACGATCGGTCCCGACTCGCGCCGCCGGCACGCTGGCGTTGACGGCGCGCATGGCCTCGGCAGCCGCAACCGCGGATTCACCGCTCAGGGGCGGAAGCCGATCCAGGAGCGACCGGAATTCATACTCGCGGAAGAGGCGGATGACCTCGTCCCGATCGTAGTCGCCGAGCCGGGCGGCCGCCAGGTCGATCGAGACGGGCAGGTCGCGCACGATCGTCGAGAGCTCCCGACCGAGCATCACCTGGTCGTGGAACTCGAGGAGCTTGGCGCGAAGCTTGTCTGGCTTCACGTCGTCGAGCCGCGAATACACGCTGTCGAGGTCACCGAAGTCGCGGATCAGGCGAGCCGCCGTCTTCTCGCCGACACCGGGTACGCCCGGAATGTTGTCGGTGACGTCGCCCTTGAGGGCCTTGTAGTCGATCATCTGCGACGGCTTCAGCTCGTATCGCTCGAAGATCCGGGCCGGGTCGTAGAGGATCGTGTTCTCCACCCCGGATCGGGTCGTCATGAGCCGAACTCGGTCGCTGACGATCTGGAGCATGTCCAGGTCGCCGGTCACGACCGTCGTGTCGAGGTCCTTCGCCTCCGCCTCGACCGTCAGCGTGCCGATGACGTCGTCCGCCTCGAACCCGGCCAGCTCATAGACCGGGAAGCGGAGTGCCTTGACGACCTCCCGCACCTTCGGGAACTGGTCGCGGAGATCGTCCGGCATCCTCGTGCGAGTTGCCTTGTACTCGGCGAATCGCTCGTGGCGAAACGTCGGACCCGGCAGGTCGAAGGCGACTGCCACGTAGTCCGGCCGGATGTCCTGGATGCCGCGCAGGACGATGCTGCAGAAGCCGAACACCGCGTTGACGAGCTCGCCCTTCGACGTGGAGAGGGGCGGGAGCGCGAAGTAACCGCGGTAGATGAGCCCGTTGCCGTCGAGCAGCATCAGGCGTTCCATCGGCGAGCCTCGAAGGGGTGTCCGCGGGATTGCGGGACGTGCCCCCAGTGTACCGGCGCGCTGCCCGATGTCGGGGTTCAACGCCCTCGCGTTGAGCGGCGGCCGACGACAAGGAGTCCGAGGCCGGCGACGAGCAGCGCCGCGCTCACGATCAGGAGCGGCGTGGCGGGGCCGCCGGGCGCCGCCGGGCCAGGCTTCAATTCTCCAGGCGCCAGGCTGGGCGGGGGCGTCGCGGCGAGGGCATCCGGTGCTTCGGTCGCGCAGCATGGATCCTGGGAGGCGGCACCAATTGGCAGTGCCCCGAACTCGGGCACGCTCGGTACGGCGGACGCGGCCGCCTCGATGGTGCTCGATGGACCCAGGGTCGCCGCTGGCGTCACAGCCGGCGCCGCACTTGCTGCGGCCTTGGCCCCGCCATTCGTCGTGACGGCGTTGTCACGAGGTGCGGCGCCGCCGCTGGCCGGGCCCAGTGACATGAACGGCATCGCGGCGAGCAACAGCCCGGCGACTCCCAGCGTGGTGAGCGCGGCCCCGAGCGGTCGGGGGCTCCACCGATGCAGGACCGGAACCCGAAGCAGGCGCCGCCAGCGTCCAGCCCCGAGACGCCCGGCCTCGGCAGGTGAAAGCCGGAAGTCACGCGGTGCGGGCAGGCTCGTCGGCAGACGACGCGTCGCGTCCGCGATCGAATGGAGATCCGCGGCGAGGCCGGCGCACTCGGGACAGTCGTGGACGAGCGCGTTCGCGCGAGCCAGGTCGCGGCCGGCCAGATCACCAACGACGAAGGCCGCGATCAAGTTGCGGTCGTGGGTCTCGTGGCTGGTGGGGGCTCCGTCCGCGCGTTGGTCGGTCATCTCATTGGTTGGACGGGCTTCGCCTCTCGCCGGTTCCCGGCCCGGACACTTCCCGGACCCGACCTGATCAGGGACCGGCGCGTCGGCCGCGAGCGGCGGAAAGCAGGAGCGCGAGGCCCGCGACGACGAGCAGACCAGAGGCGACGAGGACCCGGACGGTCGTCGACGTAGGACCCGACGGTGCCGGAGTCGAGGCCGCAAGGGGGGTCGGAGTGGTCGTGGATGCGGCCCCGTTGAGCAGGGTGCCCCCGTCCGTAGCCGCCGGGGCAATGCCGACTGCGCCCGTGACCGGCCTTTTCGCGTCGCTGTTCTCGGCGGTCGGCGCGGGCCGCGCCGCGTCGAAGCCTTGCGGCTGCGCGGCAATGCCGCCGCCAAGCAGGATCCCGATGACTCCGATCGCGACGAGGCCGCCACCGACCTGACCGCGGACGCTCCCGAACATGGCCCAGAGGCCCGCGCGCACCACGCCGAGCCCGTCGGTCCGCCGGAGCCTCGCGGCATCCGCGGGCGTGAGGCGGAAGTCGCGTGGCGCCCGCGCAACGACCTCCGCCGACCCGAGCGACCGGACAGACTCCACGATCGCCCGGAGGTCGGCGTCGAGGTCGGAGCAATCGGCGCACGTCGAAAGAAGCGCGCGAGCCTCGCGGGTCTCGACCTCGGACCCGTCGCCGGCCGCGACCCGGGCGATGAGCTCCAGGTCGTGGGTGGCGTGCGATCCACCGGCCGGCCTCGGATCAGCCACGGAACAGGTCCATGTGCCCAACGAGGAGGTCGCGCAGGGCGAGGCGCCCCCGATGGATCCGCGACTTTACCGTCCCGAGCGAGACGCCCGTCATCGAGGCGATCTCGCCGTAGTCGAAACCCTGGATGTCGAAGAGGACGATCGCGTTTCGCTGGTCCGGCGTGATCATGGCCAGGGCGCGACCGAGGACGCGGTGGCGCTCCACCTCGAGGGAGTTCGTGACGGGATCGTCGGTTGCCGGCGCCGGCGGCTGCCAGGTGTCGTCGTCGAGCTCCGGGTATGGATCGGCCGGGCGTCGCTTCTTGAGGCGCTGGGCGTCCATGGCCGCGTTGATGGCGATCCGGCTCAGCCACGAGCGCACCGAGCCGCCTCGAAAGGCCCGCATGTGCCGATAGGCGGAGAAGAACGCCTCCTGGACGGCATCCGACGCCTGGTCGCGGTCGGGCACCATCCGGACCACGAGGGCAAACAGGAAGTCCTGATAGCAGACGACGAGGTCGTTGAAGGCGTCGAGATCGCCGGCCAGTGCCCGCTCCATCAGGATCAGGTCGCGCCGCTGGGCCGGGTCATCGGAGATCGCGGTCGAGCGACGATCCTCCACGGGCAGGGGGGTCCTCCGGACGGCGACTGTGAGGCGGCGCGAGTCTAGCATCGGTCGCCGGGACGACGCCCGGAGGCGACATCGGGTTCCCAGCCGCTACGATGGCCCTCGCGATGCTCCGGCCGGAGTGGCGGAACTGGCAGACGCGACGGTCTCAAACACCGTTGGGGGCAACCTCGTTCGGGTTCAAATCCCGACTCCGGCACCACGATTGGCGGGTTCGTGCAGTTTCACGATCCTCGGGAAGGAGCGCACCGGCTGGCGCGGCCGATCGGATTGGGGCCGACCGGGCGGTATGCTCGTTCTCATGGATAAGCGATCAAACGTCCTGGGCATCTGGGTAGGCATGGGTATCGCAATCGGTGCGGCCGTGGGAGCTGCGATCGACAACGTGGGACTCGGCATTGCCCTGGGCGTTGCCATTGGAGCCGCGCTCGGCACGACACAAACCAAGAAGGCGGACAAGTAGCGGACCTCCGGCTCCCGGGCCTGACGTGACCGAACAGCCAGGGTATCTAGCCACGTCTTCGGATGACATGGAACGCTGAACACGCTCAAACTGAACGCCGCAGACCTCCCGCGGACCCGATAAGGGCGTCCTCAACTCCGTTTTGGGCAACCTCGCGTGGGTTCAAATCCCACCTCCGGCACCACAACCATTCATGGGGATCTAATTCGTGAGTTCCTTCCTTCGCGCCATCCGCCAGACCGCCACCGAGACCGGCGCGGTTCCCGACGCCCGGGCCGACACGACCGCCGGCGAAACCGACACCGTGCGGCGCATCGTGGCCCGCCTGGATGCCCTGCCGCCCGAGCAGGCCCGGCACCTCGCTGCGTTCGCCTACATCCTCGCCCGGGCGGCGAATGCCGACCTCGACATCAGCGACGTGGAGACCGCGGCCATGGAGTCCGCCCTCGTCGAACATGGCGGCCTCGACAACGCCCAGGCGGTGCTCGTCGTGCAGATCGCCAAGTTCCAGGCCCGCGCGAAGTTCGGAACCGAGGACTTCCTCGTGACCCGCGAGTTCGCGAGCTTCGCGAGCGACGAGGAAAAGGCGGCCGTCCTCCGCGCGGCGTTCGCGGTGGGAGCGGCGGACGACGAGATCACGAACGACGAGGCCCAGGCGATCAACGAGATCGCCCACGAGATCGGCGTCGATCGGCCCACTCTGAACACGATCCGGGAGACGTACGTCGACAAGTTCAGCGCGATCCGGGCTGCACAGCGGCTCGCCCAGGGCTGATGCTCACGGCGGGGAGAAACCGCCGACGCCATTCAGGCGAGCGACACCTGGACGACACCTGCCCCGAGGCGTCGCTGGACCTCGGCGAGCAACTCCGGGTCGTAGGCCACGGACTGCTTGAGCTCCATCGGCAGCGCGGACCCGCCGGGCGCGGGCACGTGGACGACGACGCGGGTCTCGCCGGGGCGTTCCCGGACGAGCTCGCGGAACGTCGTCATGGCCCGGACGAGCTGATCCGCGGGCGCGCCACCGAAACGGACGTGGAGCACCCGCGCGACGCCGGATCCTTCGACCGGCACGGTATCCGCAGCCGCCGCCGCGGCCTCGATCGCGCGAGCCTCGTCGGGCAGTGCCGGCTCGTCGTCCCGCTCCGTGGCGTTTGGCGTGCCGCTCGGTGTTGGGGGATACGCCGGGATGGGCTCCGCAGGCGCGATCGTCGGCAGCATCGCGCCGGCCGCCGCCCCGGCCCGAAGCGGCGACACGTAGGGGACGTCGGCTCGGCGCGTCGGCAGGCCCGGCCCGCCCGGACCGACGACACCCGGAGGCGCGCCTGCCGCGGAGCCCACGGGTCGCCGAGGGCCATCCGGCTCCGCGAAGGGGGGGCGGGATGCGTGCCCATTGCCGTTCCGAAACGCGTTGCCCGCTCCGTTGGCCTGGCTCGATGGCCCCTGGCCCGGCTGGCGGCGGCGATAGGCGCCGCGATCCCCGGCCGCCACATCGCGGGCGAACGATTCAGGCCCCCGCGTGACGGCGTCGTCCCACGGCACCACGAGGTCCGCGAGGAGCGAGACGTCCTCGCCCCGGTGGTCGACGCGGCCGGCGACGAGCAGGATCGAGCCCTCGGCCCAGGTAGCCGCGGTCTGGTCGTAGAGCTTGGGGAACACGACGACCTCGACGGCGCCCTGGAGATCCTCCAGGGTCACCACTGCCATCGTCGATCGGGCCCGGGTCACGACCGTGCGTGACCCGACCACGATCCCGCCCAAGACGAGCCGCTGGCCGTCGAGGGTCTCGTCGGACTTCAGGTCGCCCGAGTAGGCGGTCACGTAGTCACCGACACGGTCAGCCACCTCGCCCATCGGATGCTCCGACAGGTAGAGGCCCAGGAGCTCCTTCTCCCAGCGGAGGCGTTCGCGCGAGGGCGCCTCCGGCGTCGGTGGCAGCGGCCGCTCCAGGGCCGCGGCGTCGGTCGCTCCCATGTCGAAGAGCGACGTCTGGCCCGAGATCCGGTCCCGCTGGGTCGCCTGCCCCGCCCCGACCGCATCGTCAAGTCCCTCGAGGATCTGGGCCGGGTGGCCGAAGGCGTTGAGCGCGCCGACCTTGGCAAGCGCCTCGAGGACCTTGCGGTTGGTCAGACGCAGGTCGATCCGGGTGCAGAAGTCGGTGAGCGAGCGGAACTCCCCGTCGGCCTCGCGGGCGGCGATGATCGACTCGATCGCGCCCTGCCCGACGTTCTTGATCGCGAGCAGGCCGAAGCGGATCGCGTCGCCTTCGACGGTGAACTCGACCTGGCTGCGGTGCACGTCCGGGGGCCGGACGTCGATCCCGAGACGGCGGCACTCGGCCACGGCCGCCGCGACCTTCTCCTCGGAGCTCCGGAAGGCGGACAGGACGCTCGTCATGTACTCGACCGTGTAGTTCGCCTTGAGATACGCGGTCTGATAGGCGATCAGCCCGTAGCAGGTTGCATGGGCCTTGTTGAAGCCGTAGCGCTCGAACGGCTCGAAGGCCTTGAAGACCGCATCGATGGTCTGGGGCGGCACGCCGCGCTCGGCGGCCTGGGTGACGAACTTCTCCTTCTGGGCGCGCAGGACCGACGACTTCTTCTTCCGGATCGCGTAGCCGAGCGTGTCCGCCTCGGGGCCGGTGAAGCCCCCGAGCGCGATGGCGGCGGCCATGATGTCTTCCTGGTAGACGAAGATCCCGTACGTCCGGTTGAGGAACGGCTCGAGCAGCGGATGGAGGTAGGTCACCGCCTCCTGGCCGTGCTTGCGACGGATGTAGGCGGGGATGTTGTCCATCGGCCCCGGGCGGTACAGGGCGACCATCGCCGCAAGGTCGAAGACCGAGGTCGGCTGGAGGTCGCGAACGTAGCGCCGCATGCCTGCCGACTCGAGCTGGAAGACGCCCGTCGTCTCGCCCGAGGCGAGGAGATCGAAGGTGACCTTGTCGTCGAGCGGGATGTGGTCGAGATCGATGGCGATGCCCCGCTGCGCCTGGATCGTGTCCACCGCGTTCTTGAGGATCGTCAGGTTCGAGAGCCCCAGGAAGTCGAACTTCAGGAGGCCCAGGGCGTCGATCGCGTGCATCTCGTACTGGGTCATGAGCGATTCCGAGTTCGTCGCCTTCTGGAGCGGCATGAGCTCGGTCAGGGGCTCGCGGCTGATGACGACGCCCGCGGCATGGGTCGATGCGTTGCGGGCGACTCCCTCGAGCTGCTTGGCGAACTCGATGACCCGCTTGACGCCGTCGTCGGTGTCGTACTGCTCGCGCAGCTGGGGGCTGATCTCGAGGGCCTCCTCGAGCTTGATTCCGAGCTGGTTCGGGACGGCCTTGGCGATCCGGTCGACATCGCCGTATGAGTGGCCGAGGACCCGGCCGACGTCACGGATCGCGGCCCGGGCGAGCATCGTGCCGAAGGTGATGATCTGGGCCACGTGGTCGGTGCCGTACTTCTGCGAGACGTAATTGATGACCTCGTCCCGTCGGTCGTCCTGGAAGTCGACGTCGATGTCGGGCATCGTCACCCGGTCCGGGTTGAGGAACCGCTCGAACGGCAGCTCGTAGGCGATCGGGTCGACCGGCGTGATGCCGAGCGTGTAGGTCACGATCGAACCGGGCGCGCTGCCGCGGCAGGTCGTCTGGATACCCTGGTCCCTGGCGTACCGGGTGAAGTCGGCCACGATCAGGAAGTAGCCGGCGTAGCCCATCGAGGTGATGACGCCGAGCTCGTAGTCGAGGCGCTCCTGGAGCTTCGGCGTGACCTCCCCGTAGCGTCGCACCAGACCACGCTCGCACTCCGTCCTGAGCCAGGACGCGGGCGTCTCCCCGTCGGGAACCGGGAAGTGCGGGATCCGGGTCTCTCCGAGTGGCAGTGTCAGGTCGCACATCTCGGCGATCCGACGGGTGTTGAGGAGCGCCTCCCGCTGGTCCGGAAAGAGCGCGGCCATCTCGGCCGCCGACTTCAGGTACAGGTTGTCCGAGTCCATCTTCATCCGGCCCGGGGTGTCGATGTTGCTGCCGGTCCCGACGCACAGGAGCACATCGTGGGCGTCGGCCTGGCTGCGCCGGACGTAATGGAGGTCGTTCGTCACCACCAGCGGCAGCCCGACCTCCGACGCGAGACGAAGCAACTGCTCGTTGAGGCGCTTCTGTTCGGGCATGCCGTGATCCTGGAGCTCGAGGTAGAACCGGTCCTTGCCGAGGATCTCCGAGTACTCCGCGGCCAGGCTCCGCGCGAGGTCCCAGTCGTCGACCTCGAGCGCCCTCGCGACCTCGCCGTTGAGGCACGCCGAAAGCCCGATCAGGCCCTCGCTGTATTTCGCGAGGTGCTCACGATCGATGCGCGGCTTGTAGTAGTAGCCGTCGATGTGGGCGTCCGTGATGAGGCGGCAGAGGTTCTGGTAGCCGGTCATGTTGCTGGCCAGCAGGACCAGGTGGAAGGGCTGGGCGTCGGCCTTGCCTTCCTTGTCGGTCATCGACCGGCGAGCGACGTACGTCTCGACGCCGATGATCGGCTTGATGCCCTTGTTGCGGGCCGCCTGGTAGAAGGCGACGGCCCCGTAGAGGGCCCCGTGGTCGGTGATCGCGAGGCTGTCGAAACCCAGCACGCCGGCCTCGTCGACGAGGTCAGGGATCCGGCCCAGCCCGTCGAGCAGGCTGAATTCCGAGTGCGTGTGGAGGTGCACGAAGTCGTTCGGTGCGATGGTCGTCACGGGAGGTCAATGGTAGCCCGGCGCGGGCAGCGCGAGGCACAGGCGAATGACTACGTCGACGGCTGAAGAGAGTCGGGCATCTCGAACAAGGCTTCGACGACGGAGAGCGGAAGGCCGAGTCGAGGTCGGGCCCCGGTCACCTCCCGGGATGCTGACATCGCATTGGGGTAGCCCGGCCGGGTAAGCGAGCCGATGGTTCAAGGGGAAGGCCATAGCGGGAGGCGCGCATGTCATGCTTGGCCGATCCAACCGGCAACGGCCTCGATGGAGGACCGCTCGAGCTCGATGGATCCTGACGACCCGGCATACAAGGGCGCACTACACGCGGCTGCTGCTGAACGCGTACGACCCCTTGGTCCTCGGCCCCATCGCCAGGTCGTCTGGCGATGCCCGACGACTCGACTCCTGGAGCGATACCGCAGCGCATCCGCAGCCACCACCTGGATGTGGGTCCCGGCACCGGCTACTTCCTCGAGCGATCCGGTCTCCCCGATGGCAGCCCGGTGACGATCCTCGACCCCAACCCGAACGTCCTCCGTCATGTCTCCCAGCGCCTGGGGCAGCTGGACATCACGGCGGTCGAAACCGACGTCCTCAAGCCGCTTCCTGTCAGCGGACCGTTCGAGTCCGCCGCGCTCACCTGGTCATCCACTGCCTGCCTGGCCCGCTCACGCGCAAGGCGATGGCCGTCGCCAACGTGGCCGCGGTCCTGGCGCCGAATGGCGTGCTCTTCGGTGCATCGGTCCTCTGGACCTCCGGACACCACACGTGGCTGGCACGGAGGTTTCTTGCCATCTTCAACCGGCAGGGTGGCTTCGACAACCTCGATGACACCGAGGATGGGCTCCGCGAGATCCTCGCGGCATTATTCGAACGCGTGGAACTGGAGACCGTCGGCTCGGCCGCGATCTCGCGGCGACGAATCCCCGCACGGACTCGTCGCACTGACTCGGCACGGATGCGAACCGGGCAGATGTCGCCGACATCAGTCAGCGTTCGTAAATGTCACCCGGTCAGGGGTAACAGGTTCTGCTAGCCGCCGAGGATCCGGTTCCAGGTGACGGTGTCCTCCGGGTAGAACCAACGCTCGGTCTGCCGCCCCTCCCGGAAGTGGAAGACGCTCACGACGCGCATCTCGACCTCCAAACCCTCGCGCCGCGCGCCGATGAAGCTCAGCGCGCATAAGTGCTCGTCGTCAGCGAAGACGTCGTGCTCGCGGATCGTGAACCCGAGCGGACCGAGCTTGGCGAGGAACTCGAGCAGCCGCTCGCGACCCACGTATTCGCCGGCCAGCGGGTGGTCTCCCGGGACGTGCCAGACCACGTCCTCGGCGATCAGCGAGGCGACGGTGTCGAGGTCACCTTGGCGAAACGCCTCCACGGTCTTGATGTAGGCCAGTACGTTCGGATGATCCTCACCCATTCCCATCACTCCTCGAGCCACGAGCGCCACCGTGTTCCACTTCCCCGAAACGATCGGGAGCTGCGTGAAATCGTTCGGGGCGAGGGTCGTCACGGGACCTCAATGGTAGCGGCGCGGGAGGCTCGGCACGCCTTCATCAGGTCGGTCACGTCTCTTTCAGGCGTTGCTGCCGAACTCTGGTCCCTCAGGTTCAGGCTGTGTCAAGAGGGTGCGTGCCAAGGCGCTAGCCCAGCCGCTTATCCTCCGCTTACGCGCGCGTAGACTCGCGGGGCGTGATGCGCTCGGTCGGGCGGACGCGCCGCACGCGCATCGGTCGGGCCTCCGCTACGACCACGTCGAGGTCATCGTCGACGATGTCACCCGCCTCGCCTACGTCGCGCTCGTCCCGAGCGAGAGCGCCTCGTCCGCGGCCCGGGCCCTGCTCGACGCCGCGGTCTGGTTCGCCGAGCGCGGCGTCCGGATCGAGCGGGTTCTGACCGACGGCGCCTGGGCCTACACCAGCCCGACCTACCAGCGGGCGCTCGAGTCGATCGACGCCGGCCACCGCCGGACCCGGCCGTACCGGCCACAGACCAACGGCAAGGCCGAGCGGTTCATCAAGACCCTCCTGGCCGAGTGGGCCTACGGCCGGCTGTACCGGACCAACGACGAGCGCCTCGAGGCGTTGCCCGGCTGGGTCGCCTACTACAACGACGAGCGGACCCACACCGCCCTCGGCGGCATCACGCCATCAGCCGCGTTGGTCAACAACCTACGCGGGAATCACAGCTAGCCGTCCAGCGCGGCGGGAGAGACGCAAGCCCCAAGAGGATCCGCGTGGTTCGGAGGCCCGCCGAACCACGCCACCGACCGGGAGGTCGGGGTGGTCGCGGCCGTCCTCGCCGCCGGGTCGGAGAAGGCAGCCGCCCACCGCCTCGGCGTCTCGCACTCGACCTGAAGCACCACCTGGCGAACGCGCGGTCCAAGGTGAGGGCCGAGACGACGGCGCAGCTCGTTTGGATCCTCTCCCCGCGGCTGCCGGAGCCCGAGGGCGTGGTTGAGACGGATGATGGGGCCCCGGTCGCCTTCTCGGGGTGACCTAGACCGGTGCCGCCGACCTCACGCAATAGCCGGATGTCGCGGCCCCGTCGCCGAGAACACCGCGATCGAGCCGATCGCCTCGAGCTCGACCTGCTCGAACGAGGCGTCGAGGATCCCGCGCAGGCCGTCCTCCGTGTCGGCGAGGTTGTCGAAGCCGCCTTGGCGGTTGAAGACCGAGAGGAAGGCCCGGGCGGTTCGGGTGTGGTTGCCGGCCGTCCCGAGCACCGACGCCCCGAAGAGCACGCCGTCGGGGGCGAGCACCGCGGCCACATCGGCGGCGGCGAGCGCCTTGCGCTCCATCGGCCCGGGCAGGCAGTGGATCACCAGGTGAAGGGCCGCCGAGTTGAACGGCCCGGCCACGGGAAGCGGCTTGAGCACGTCGGCCTCGACGGCGGTGACGGTGAGCCGGTCCAGGCGCCGGGCGACGTGGCGCAGGACGTTCGGGTTCGGGTCGACAATGGTGACCGCGCTGCCGTCGGGGAGACCGGACTGCTCCAGGAAGTAGCCGGTGCCCGGCCCGACGTCGATGTGGCCGGGTCGGACGTGGCGCCGATACCGCTCGACCAGCCCGGACGTGGGGCAGCGCCAGACGTACCGGGCGATGGGTCCGAGCACGAGCGGGTCGTAGAGGTTCAGCAGCGCGCGGTTGTAGTCACGCTGGCCGGCGTAGGCCGGATCGGCACGATCCATGGGCGGGACGCTCCTTGTCGCTTTCGGGGGCTGGTCCTCCTGGAATGAGGAGCGGGCCGCCGCAGACGTCCAGTGTCGAGGCAACGGCCGAGAATGGATAGCTCCAACGTTCCGGACCCGGGCCTGCCGAGCGCCCGCCAGACCGCGAGGTCGGGGTGGTCGCAGCGGTCCTCGCCGCCGGGTCGGAGAAGGCGGCCGCCCACCGGCTCGGCCTGTCGCACTCGACCGTAAAGCACCACCTGGTGAACGCGCGCTCCAACAGGTCGAATGCCGCAGGTGCATGGTTCCGTCGGCGGAGTCGTGGGTCGACTCCAGCGTCCGCGTAGTCCTCGCCGTTGACGGCGTCCCAATAGGCCCTGATGAGCGCCTTGTTCCGCTCGAGATCGTCCACGTCCCTCCCCTTCCGTGCGGGATTCCGTTGAGCTGCGCCGATCGACAGGTGCGGGAGCACCGCTCGCCGCACGGGCGATGTGGACGCCCAGGCCGATCGTGACGATCGGCGCGACGACCATGCCGACCGCGAGGCTGAGCAGGTTGCTGAGGGCATCTGCGCCGGACACCTGGGACACGACGATCATCGCGACCAGGATCGCGGCACCGGCGTAGGCCACGACGCCAAGCCATCCGGGCAGGACGTCGCCGGGCCGGCAGGCCCGACCCAGGTAGTACAGGGCGATGGCCAGCGCAGCGTACGACGCGATGCCCGCCCATCGGCTCCACCCGTTCATCAGATCCCCGTCTCGTCCGACCGCGACCATGATCGCCGATGGGACCTGCTCCCAGCCGGAGTTCCTCCAGTAGTCCACTTGGACGAAGGTCGTGAAGGCGTTCATGCAGCCGAAGACCGCGGCAACGACGAAGAACGCGGTGGCCAGCTGCGGCGCGACACGATGGTGACCCGCCACCTCGCGAAGCCCGATGGCGAGCGCGATGTCCCTCGACGAGCTGACGCCCCGCGAGCGCGACGTGCTCGGGCTCATGGCCGAGGGCCGCTCCAACCAGGCAATCGCCGAGCGGCTCGTCCTCGAGCTGAAGACCGTCGAGGGGCACATCCGCACGATCTTCTCGAAGCTCGGACTCGAGCCTGGGCCGGCCGACCATCGACGCGTGCTGGCCGTGATCACGTATCTCCGCGCGTGATGCGACCGCGTTCAGATCGGACCGGTCCACAGGTACCTCGAGCGGCTCCACGAGCTGCGTAACGCCAAGGAGAGCCTCGAGCGCACGAGCGCCGGAGGGATCACGCCCGAGCGTGCCGTAGCGTGGCTCCGAGCGGTGTCGACGACGTGGAGGGCGGCTGAGGTTCCTGCGGAGAAGGCCGACCTGCTCCACGCCGTCTACGATCGGATCGCCGTCGCAGGGAGGAGGATCGTGTCAGTGAGGCCCACGCCGTCGGACCGGGACTTCGTCCCAATAGCCGGCAACGGTCGCAGCCGAGATGCGCGCCGGTCAGGTCGAGATCATGCTCGCCCCCTCGCTCTCGTTGCCGTTATCGACAAGAATTGTACCGAAGGCAGCGAGATACCAACCGGACTTGACGCGAACGGCCGGGCCGCCCAGGGAGGTCGAGAGACCCTCTGCGCGGTCCGGCCAGGACACCACTGTGGCGGACGGCTTTCCGTCGATCAGCCGAGCGCCGGCGCTTCCATAGTCAACGGGTAGTTCAGCACCCGACGCACTGATCGGGCTGGTTGTGCGCGATCACGCTGTTGATGGACGTGACCACATTGTCGGTGTAGATGCCGCCACCCTCGACGGCGACGCCGGCGCTCCCGCTCGCCGTGTTCCGGGTCACGCTGGTCCGCGTCAGGTTCAGCGGGCCTCCGGGAGGTCCGTCGGTCACGGCGTCGAAGATGCCGCCGCCCTGGACGCTGCCTTCGAGCCCGTTGCCGCGTGGCCGCGTTCCTGCTGACCGTGGAGCTTGCGAGCGAGATGCCGCCCCAGTCGCCCACGAGGGCGCCGCCGACGACCCAGACGCCACCGTTGGGGCTCGATGGCGCTGACGTGGTTGCCGGTGATGACGGCTCCTGTCCAGCGAGCCGCGGTAGATGGAGGCGCCCGCTAGGGCAATCGCCCAGCCGTTCGTCGCCGTGGCCGTGACGCTGTTGCCGCTGATGATCGCCCCGCTGAAGGTGGCGCCCATCTCGCCGGCACCCGAGTCGGCGGCGGCGAAGCCCGTCGCGGACGCGCGTGACCGTGTTGTTGCTGATGACGATGCCGCTGGCCGTGATGTCGACGTCCGCGTGGAGGCCGCCCGAGAAGGCCGTCGCGTAGCCGACCGTGTTGGTCATGCTGACCGCGTTGCCGACGAACCGGCTGTTGCGGATCGTGGCGGCGACGCCGCCACCGATGTGGAGGCCACCCGCAATCGCCAGCATATCGACCGAGTCGGGCAGCGACGCCGCCAGCGACGCGGAGTTGTGGCTGACCGAGCTGCCGACCATCGACAGCGAGCCGCCTTCCACGAAGACCCCGCCCGAATCGGCGAAGCGACCATTCGGCCCGGCCGCGAGCGCGACGTTGTCGTCGACCGAGGTGCGGACCAGCGTCAGGGCGCCCTGCCAGCTCTTGATCCCGCCGGCCTCCGCGTCGCTCGCAAGGCTGGCCGGACCGGACGCGGCACCGGCCTGGTTGTGGCTGACCGTGGAGTCAACGAGCGTCAGCGTCCCCCAGCTGTCGATGCCGCCGCCGGCGGCGAGCGCGAACGGGCATGAGCCGCCCGGGCAGGTCGCGAGACCCGATGGCACGGTCTGCGTCGGCGCAACGCGGTTGCCGGTGATCACGCTGTTCGTGATCGTGACATCCGCGCCGCCGCTGAAGTCGGCGTTGGGCGGGATTTCCACCCCACCGCCGAGAGCGAAGACGCCCTCCTGGCCGACGAACGGCATCGACTCCGGGCTGGACTGGGCGAAGCCGCCGGTGATCGTCACGCCGGTGATCGTCACGGTCGGCTCGACGTCCGCGCCGTACTCACCGATCGTGATCACGGAGCCGCCGCCCTTGATGATCGTGGCGCGTGCACCGGCGCCCACAAGCCGGACGCTCTTCGTGATCGTGATCCCACCCGCGAATGTGCCGCGACCGAGCCGGATCGTGTCGCCGTCGTGGGCCGCGTCGAGCGCCGCCTGGATCGTCGCGTAGCAACCTGCGCCGCTCCCGACGCACAGGGAAGTGCCGCTGGCGGGGAACGGCGAAACGCGGGCTGAACGGGCCCGGTGGCCCGCGGGCACGTGGCTTCGCATCTCCGCCATGAGCCTCGTCGACGAGGCGCGATGAGCCTCGATCGTGGCATGTTTCGCCGCCAGTTCCGCAGTCGATGCCGCTGGTCCGCCGGCCGCCGCCGCGCTGGGCATGGCGGCGACCATCCACAAGGCGGCCGTAGCCACAACGGCCAGCCGGCCGCGGATCGATCGTCCGTTCATCTCGCCACCTCGGATGCTCTGCCCGGCATCGCCATCGAGCCGGGTTGTGCGAGCCACCCTAGGCAGCGGGCGCCGGCCTCCAACGGCGCTGGCTCGGCGGCGGACCGGGGTAGCACGGTGTCTCTCGGCTTCGCCGTGGCGGATCGTTGAGCCCGTGGGCGACCGACATTGACAGGCGACCGGCGATCGACTATCGACTGGCATGTGACCGGGATTGCAGGCGACACGCACCGGCGGTGGCTCACGCGCGCAGGCTGGGCGGTGGCCGCGCTCGTTGACGGGCGTGTTGACCGTCCTGGCGGCAGATGCGGACCTTGCCCCGGGCGGCCTCGACCCGGCGGCGACCGCCATGGACCTCGCCGTTGGCCTGGCCTTCGTCGGCGGCGCTGCCCTGGCCCGGTCGCCGTGGCCGAGCCGGTTGCTGTTCGCCGCGGTTGGTCTGGCCTGGCTGGTGGGTTCCTTCCTGCCCGTCGCCGAGGTCGCCTACCTCGGGTTCCTGGCAATCGCGCTTGCGCTGTTTCCGAGCGGCCGTCCGCGGAGCGCTCGCGACTGGTTGGTCCTGGTGCTCGCGTTGCCGGTTGCCCTGGTCGTCCCGACGAAGCCGCCGCTGGCGGCCCTGTTCCTTGCGATCGCGGTCTCAGCCTGGGCCGTTCGGCGATGGGAGCGAGTGGTCGCGTGGGTCCCCGTCCTCGCCGCGGCTGTGCTCGCCATCGGCGCTCGCAACGTCCTGGGTGGCCGAGGTGACGCAGCCCCGGGCCTTCGACCCGCCACTCTGGAAGTTGGCGTTCGAGCTGCTGCTGCTCGTCGTCGCGCTCGGGTTCCCGGTCGCGAGTTGGGCGGTTGTGCGAGAGCGAGCCCGGCTCGCGGACCGCCTCCTGGGCGACGAGCGAGTCGTGGGTCTCGAGGGCCTCGCGGTTCTCCTGGCCGAGACCCTCGGGGATCCAACGCTCGCGATATACCGCTGGGACCCGGCAAGGGCGGGGTACGTCGGACTCGGCGGATTGCCTCCGGGCCTCGGCGGCAAAAGGGCCCTGATCACGGTCGACGATGACGAGGGGCCGCTGGCCGCCGTCGCCCACGGCCGGACGCCGGCGATGCACGATCCCGTGACCGTGGCTGCCGTGGTCGAGGCCGTCCGCCTCACGGCCACGAACGAGCGCCGGCAAGCGGCGCAACGTGGGCAGCTGGCGGAGCTGGATGCCGCTCGGGGCCGGCTGCTTGCGACCGGCCGACCGGCAGCGGAACGCGATCGCGGCGCGCCTGCGCAACGAGGTGGTGCGCCCCATCGAGGCCGCCGCCGCCCAGCTGCGCCGGATCGACCAGTCTGCGGACGACGGAGAGGCCAGGGAGGCGCTGGCCGTGGCCCGCCGCGAGCTCGACGCCTCGGTGGGCGAGATCCTGGCGCTGATCGACGGCATCCCACCCGCGACGCTCGGGAACGGCGGCCTCGTCGCGGCGATCGCCCGGCTCGCTGAACAATGCCCGCTGCCGGTAGTCCCTGTCCGCGACCCCGAACGCAACGGCCGACGTGGCCCGCGAGACCGCCCTGTTCTACGTCTGCTCGGAAGCCCTCGCGAATGCGACGAAGCACGCTCGAGCGAGCCGGATCTCGATCGACCTCCGTCGCGACCGGGGCGACCTCGTGATCGCGATTTCCGACGACGGCGTCGGGGGCGCCCGCCTGTCAGGGTTCGGTCTCCGGGGCCTCGCCGACCGGCTCGCGGTGCACGGCGGCCGGCTTCGGGTGGACAGCCCACCCGGAGCCGGCACGACCCTCATCGCACGGATTGCCGGCTAGTTGATCCTCATCCAGGTGGCGAACGAGTACTGGTAGGCGTCGAGGTCGCCCCCCGGATGGCTGAATGTCAGTTGATCGCCGTCGAGCGACCAGTCGAGCCAGTATGGTGGGATCACGTAGCAGTGGCCGTCCTGCGTCTGCGACGGCGGCATCAGGCACCCGTTCGCCTGCTGCTGCAGGCTGGCGTCACCGACGAAGTAGACCGTGTTGCCGGTACCGCGAAGGTTTCCTGCCTCGACCGTGGCGCCGTCGAAATGGCTGTTTCCGCAGTCCGTCAAGGGCTGGCCGATGAACCGGCAGCTGAGCGTGTACGTGCCGCCCCGGACGGTGAGGGTCCATGTGCCGGCCAGCCCCGGGTCCGGGGCCCCGGCAGCGGCGATGTCGGCCTGGGTTACCTGCTCGCGGTAGGTGCCGTCCGGCAGCGACGACACGTCCGCCGGGATGCTCGGAGCAGCAGGTACGGTTCCGAGATCGCGGCAGCTCGCCGGTACGTCCGGCTCCTCGACCTTCGGGTATTGGCGGGCGATGGCCTGGATCTCGGCCAGGAGCGGGCCATTCACCGGGTCGGCCGCCAGCGTGGCGATCACCGGGGCCACCGCGTCGTGGAGCGCAGCCAGCTGGGACGTGCTCGCATCGACGAACCGGACCCCGCCCGCGCACAGTCCGACGGCGGGTGTCGACTCGTCCCACCTAGCGTCGACCGACGCCTTTGTCGCCAGGTCGGCTGCCTGCTGGACCCACGTGCGCTGCTGATCGGTCAGGGCATCCCAGCGCTTCTGGCTCAGGGCGAGGACGAACACCTTGGGCCAGAGCACGACGTTCGCTGTCACGAACGGTGCCAGAGAGCCGTTGCCGTTCGCCGAGTACTGGGCAACATCGAACTCGATGCCGCGCAGGGTGCCGGACGCGATCTGGTCGACCCAGTCGTTCCCCGAGTTGACCGGCGTGGCACCGAGGGCCCGGATCGTGTCCGCCTGGACCGGCGAGTTGAACGACCGGAACGGGATGCCCTTCCAATCCTGCAGGCTGAGCAGCGGAGCCTGCGCCGCGAACGGACGGCGGAGCGGGCCGACCACGAGCCCCAGCCCCTTGACCCCGCTCCCATGTAGCTGGGCGAGCAGGTCCACGGCCACCGGCCCGGACACAAGGGCCTTGCTGACGGCGTAGCTCGGGATCGTGAGCGGGGCCTCGACCGCTTCGAGGCCGCGGATCCCGGCGTCCGCGAAGGCGCGGGTGGATGGCCAGCCGCCGTCGACATCGCCCGACGCGATCGCTTCCACCAGCTTGGACTCGGCGTCCGTAGCCGGCCCGCCGAAGTTCACGGTCAGATCGACCTTGATCATCCCGCCCGACACCGACGCCAGGTCCTGGATGAATGCCGCTTGGCCCGACGTCAAGTCGTTGTTGGCAATCGGATCGCCCGCGGCCAGATTCAGCACGAGCGTCTGGGCACCCGCTTTGTCCTGTGGAGGCACCGCCTGTCCCGCGCAAGCGGCGAGCAACAGGGAGCCCAGCGCGAGGCTGATGAATCTCTCGACCGATCGCCTGCTCATGTCGTTTGCCCTCACGTGCTCGGCTGAACCTGTTGGTTCTACGTGCCGGCCTTGCTTCCTGCCAGCGGGCTGGCTCGGGTGCCGTTGCGGACAACACGGGTGTAGGGCAGGAGGCAGGGTTGCACAATGCCACATATGGCAAGCCGCGCGGATCCGTGGGCCCGCCCGTCGCCCCCGGTTGGGCCAGAAGCCTTCGGGATCGCCGCAGCCGCAGCGTCGACGGTCGCATTCGCGATGACGGTGCTCGGCGCAACGTCCGAGCCGCCGATTTCCCTGATCTGGCGCAACCTGCCGGTCTGGCTGATCGCGCTCGGTCTGCTCGCCGGCCTCGCCGTGATCGGTGCCACCTGGATCGTCTGCATCGAGCGACCGGCGCTGGCGATCGCACTCGCGGTGACGACGACCGGACTGCTCGTGCCCATGTGGGCCGGTGTGATCGTCCTCCCTCCGGCCGCGCAGGCGGGAGCGCTTGCCGCGGCACCGCTCGCCATGGCCGGCGTGTCGCACGTCGGCGTGCGGTGGTCGCGTGCGGTCGCTCCAACGGGCCGGGTTCGGGTTATCTACGCGCTCGCCATCGCCGCGGTCGTCGTGCTCGCCGCCGGCTACAACCCGCTGACCGACCCTGGCTGCAACCTGACCTGCGCCAGCGTTCAGCCCCCATTGGCCAGCCTCCTCTCCAGCCGCGTTGCCTACGCGCTCGCAACCACCCTCGTCGGGGCGGCAGGCGTCCTGGCGATGGTCGAGCTTGTCCGGGAGGCCGCTCACGGTCGATCAGGTTGGGTCTCGTGGGCCTCGCTGCTCGCCGTTCTCGTCCTGGCCGCGTCGTGGGTCGACCACGCGGTCTCGTGGACGGTCTCTCGGACGATGGAGGCCGTGGTGCTTCCCGCCGTCGTCACGGGGCTCCTGGCCGGACTCGCACCGATCCTCGCGACCGCCGCGATCCGCCGAAGGCGCCTCGCGATGCGGGAGCTGGTGGATCACCTGTCTGACACGGGCCTCACCACGGCCGCGGCCAGCGGCCTCAATCTCCGCGTTCAGTACGCCGACCCCGACGACGCCCGCTGGGTCGGCGCAGACGGCGAGGAGGTGGAATCCGGCGCCGTGCCCGCTCGCGCCGTCGTGATCTCGGACGCTGGCGGCCCGGCGCTCCGCCTCGAGGTTCCCGTCGGCGAGGATCCCGGAGAGCTCCTGGCGACGCTGACCCCGGCCACGATGCTCGCGCTCCAGAACGCGCGGCTGGCCGCGGTCGGCCGTGCTCGACTCGCGGAAGTCCGGGCCTCTCAGCGGCGGATCGTAGACGCGTCCGACGCCGAGCGCCAGCGGATCGAGCGCGACCTCCACGACGGCGCCCAGCAGCGTCTCGTCGGCGCTATGTTCCAGCTCAGCCTCGCGCGCAGCCGCCTGGCCAGTGGCCACGAGTCCCTCGCGCGCGCCGAGGCGAGCGTTGGGGACGCGCTCTCCGGTCTCCGGCAACTCGGACATGGCGTGTTCCCGACAACGCTCGCGCCCGAAGGCCTTGCCGGAGCCCTGGAAGACCTGGCCCGAGGTTCCGACGTGCCGATCACGCTCGATGTCCCGGAGCTCGATCTCGAGCGCGATGTCGCACTGGCTGCATATGCCCTGGTCAGCACCGTGCTCGCCCTTGCGCGCCATGCCCCGGGCCTACCGTCGGCCAATCTCGTGGCAACCGTCAATGAGCGCTACCTGGAGCTGCGCCTCCTGTTGATCGGCCGGGCTCAGCTGGACCAGACTGATCTCGTCGACGTCGCCGACCGGGTCGGCGCCATCGGCGGCCACCTTGTCGTCGAACCCATCGAGGACGGCGTGGCGATCACTGCGGTCATGCCATGCGCGTCGTAGTCGCCGATGACGTGATGCTGGTCCGGTCCGGCCTCGCCAGGCTGCTCGAGGATGCAGGGGTCGAGGTCGTGGGCGAGGCCGCGGACGTCGACAGCCTGCTGGCACTGGTGGCTCGCCAGAAGCCGGACGTCGCCATCGTCGACATCCGGATGCCTCCGACCCACACCGACGAGGGGCTCGTGGCCGCGCGGCGGATCCGCGATGAGCATCCGTCGACCGCGGTCGTGCTGCTCAGCCAGTTCGTCGAGCCGCGCTACGCGCAGCGCCTGCTGGCCGACCAGCCCGGCGGGCTCGGCTACCTGCTCAAGGAGCGCGTCTCGAACATCGCCGTGCTCGTGGACGCCCTGCGCCGGGTGACCGAGGGCGAGTGCGTCATCGACCCGACCATCGTGGCCCAGCTCATGCGCAGCCGGCGGCCCGACTCACCTCTGGAGCGGCTCACGAGTCGCGAGCGGGACATCCTGGCCCTGATGGCCGAGGGCCGCTCGAACGCCAGCATCGCCCATGAGCTCGGGATCAGCGAGCGCACGGTCGAGGCAGCCTCCGCGGTCGTGTTCCAGAAGCTCGACCTGGAGCCATCTCCGGAACTGAACCGGCGCGTCCTGGCGGTGCTGACACTGCTCCGCCGCTGAGGGGCGGCCGGCAATTCGCACGGCGGAGCAGTCCGACTCCTTGGCGACGGCACAGCGGATACCCGACAGTTCCGGCCGCCGACATACGGCATGCGGCCGTCAGCCCGTGCGCGAACTCCCACCTATTGACCGGTGGAGCTGCACGAAGTCGTTCGGTGCGATGGTCGTCACGGGAGGTCAATGGTAGCCCGGCGGGCTGGGACCCAAGGAACCGCGGCACTTGCGATGGCCCGGACGTCCCATCCGCCCTGTGAGCGATCGCCATGCGCCGACCCACGATGACGACATGCACATCGCGTGCTTCACCTGCCAATGGCATGCGACAGGTGTGCCCGTGCGTCATCGAGCAAGTACCACCGGCGCACCGCCACGAAGGACATCGGGGCCGTTTACGGGGCCCTCCGTCCTGCAGGAGCGAGCGTCGAGCGTACAGAGGACCGGTCGAAGACTCGGATCCGACCACGCGCCCGTTGGGCCAGTTCGCGGAAGCCCCCAAGGAGCCTGGCGACCCTTGGGGGCCTACATCCGCTGTGCCCGTCGCGGCGCGGTGACATGACGCCTATGCGGACCGGAATTGCCTCAGGACTGACCAGAGCTGCGGGCAACCCCGCCACATGAGCTCGCTCACCAACTCCGAGAACGGCGAGCCGCTCGCACCCTGGGTGTTTCGCGCGGATGCGAACAGGCGCTCCGTGTCTCGCTGGAGATGGTGCCGTTGTATGTGACGGTCGCGACTCCTTCGACCATCGGAACGGTGAACGTGTGGACGTTGTACTCGTTGCCGTTGCCGCTGGCCCCGCGGTAGCGTCCGGTTCCGCCGGTGATGACGTAATTGTCATGGGCGTCACTCGTGGCGGCGCAGCTCAAGCCGGTCCCGAACATCGTGATCGTGTCGCCGTTGGCTGCGGTCAGCGTCGTGGTTCGGGTCTCTGGCGCGCAGCCATTTTGTGCGTCCGCGGGGTTGACATCGACGTCGACGATGGCGCTCTCGGTGATCTTGCCGAGATGCGTGGCGTAACCCTTGCCGACGGCCGTGATGCAGCGGTCCGCACCGCACGGAGCAGCGGTGAACGTCTCCGAAACAGTGGCATGAAACGGAACCAAATGGACGGCGCTGCTCTTCGCAGCTGCCTCGGATGGACTCAGCGCAGAGGCGGACAGCGCCACCCCGACCGACAGCATCACCCCGATCGACAGCGCTCGCACGCTCGTCATCGGCAAGGCTCGTTTGAGCATCATCAATCTCTCCTCTGTGTCGTGTGGTGGGCAATGTCCTCTTGGCGGTAGTCATCTCCTTCCTCCGGTTCCACGCTTGAATCGCGGCTGGATCGGGGAAGACGGCCGACGGCTCCTCTTGGCTGCGCGATACCCCGGCCCACGCTCCGACCACGGCACAGGCTCGTCTTCCACCGTCGTCCGGCGCATCGGGGAATCCCCTACAACTCGAACCGATCTCGGCGTTTCAAGTTGTATCGTGCTGGCATGGATGGGCCGATCGACGAGCCTGCGGCCGTCGGACTCGAGGTCCCGCCACCTGAGCAGGCGGCGGCCATGAGCCCCACGAGGCCCAGGGCCGCCACAGCCCGGAGGCCTCGAAACGGTTGGATCGAGATGGGATCCCTCCTTGCATGCCTGACGACACCAGTCACCGTGGCTCAATCGGCGCGAAAGGGCGTCGTGGAAGACCCGACAACTCGGCCCGGTATCGTTCGAGCGTGACCACCGTGACCCTGCCGGAGCTCGTCGGTCGTGAGGCGGCGCTGGAGCAGGCGCAGTCCTGGATCGATCTCATGGAGAGCGGCTCCAGCGGACTGCGCATCACCGGCGAGCCCGGGATCGGCAAGACCAGCGTCTGGTCGGCAGCGACCGGGTTGGCGGCGGCGTCCGGTGCACGCGTGCTCTCCACTCGCCCGGTCGAGGCCGAGCTCCCCCTCGGGCATGCAGGACTGGGTGATGTCCTTGGCCCCGTCGCCGCGGAGGTCCTCCCCCACCTACCGGAACCGCAGTCCCGGGCGCTGGCCGCGGCCCTGTCTCTTGACGCGGAGCCGGAGCCCAGTGATCCGTTGCTCGTCGGACGGGCTACTGTCAGCGCGTTGCGACTTCTCACCGGCTGGTCGCCCGTCGTGATCGCGGTAGACGACGTCGAGTGGCTCGATCTCGCCTCCGTGCGCGCACTCGCGTTCGCCGTCCGCCGCGTTCGCGACCTGCCGGTCGGGTTCGCCGTTTCGCTTCGCAGCGGCCATGCCGACCCGCTCGGCCTCCCTGACGCGTTCGGTGACCGTCTGGTCGAGATCGAACTTGCCGGGCTGAGCCTGGGTGCACTCGGCCGCTTCTTGCGAACCCGTGCCGACCCCGACATCGCCAGGCATTCGCTCGTACGAATCCATGACCGCTCGGCCGGCAACCCATTCTTCGCGCTCCAGCTCGCCCGTGCTGGCGACGGCGCACTGCCGCAGAATCTCGGGGCTCTGGTGAGCGGGCAGCTCGCGACCGTCGCGACCGTGGGGCAGCCGGTGATCGAGCAGGTGGCGGTCCTCGGGCCGCTGCCGCTCTCCGCGCTCGTCGATAGCGCAGGCCTGGATGCCGCCGTCCGAGCCGGTCTCCTCGTAGAGGAGGGCGGCGAGGTCCGGTTCGCCCACCCGTTGCTCGCAGCCGGAGCGTACGAGCACATCCCGCCGGGGCGGCGGAGAGCACTCCACGGGGCAGCCGCGCGCAAGGCCGGTTCCCTCGAGGACCGCGCCCGCCATCTCGCGCTGGCGGCTACGGGTCCGGATGCCCGGACGGCCGACATCCTCGAGAGAGCCGCTCGAACGGCGCGCGACCGGGGTGCGCCTGAGACCGCCATCGATTTGGTCGGACAGGCCATCCGCCTCACGCCGCTGACCGACGCCGAGGACCGCAATCGACGCACGATGGACCAGGCCGACTACCTGGTCCTGGCGGCCGACGAGCCGTCGGCCATGGTGCTCGTTGACCAGCTACTGGTTGGGCCGGCGCGCGGCACCACTCGCGTTCGAGCCCTGTCCATGCGGGGCCTCCTCGAAACGGACCCTGTCGCCGCGGTCGCGCGCCTGGAGGCCGCCGTCGCGGAGCCCAGCGATGACCATGCGCTCGTCGCGCGGGCACTGACCCAACTCGCCTGGCAGCGCGGGGCCTGGCTCGGCGACCTCGAACCAGCGCTCGTTGAGGTGCACTCAGCGCTCGGCGTCGCGGAAGCTATGCCTGACCCGAAGACGCTGGTGGCGGCCCTGACGACGGCCGGTCTCCTAGCGTCGCTGGCCGGGCGGCCGGGGGCGGCGGACTATTTCAGGCGAGCCCTCGATATCACCGAGAGGGAGCCGCGGGCGGCGGGCGACCATTCGCCACGGGTCGCGTTTGCCCACGAACGATGGTGGCGAGGACAGTTCGCGGAGGCTGCGCAGTTGCTCGACCGCGAGCGCGTGATCGCCGAACAACACGGCGACGAAGGCTTCCTGATCCGCCTCAACGTCTTCGGGGCGGTCCTCGCGACCTACCGCGGGCAATGGCACGAGGCGGATCGGCTGCTCGAGGAAGCGCTCCTCGACGCCAGGGGTTACTGGCGGATGCTGGCCCTCCTGCACCGCGGGATCCTGCGAGGGCGGCGAGGTGATCGCCGGGCGCTCGAGGACGCCAGGGAGGTCGAGGCGGCACCGATCGCCGGATCGGACCCGGTCTTCGCGGCAGGTGCCGCTTTCGCGTTCGGCCTGATCGACCTTGCTTCGGGCGACGTCGCGTCAGCGGCCAAGCGGATGGCGGACCTGCCGGAGGTGTCGGATCGGAGCGGCGCGAGCGGGGCGGATTACGCGGTGCTCATCCCCGAAACCGTCGGTGTCCTCATCGAGTCCGACCGTCCCGGCCGGGCTCAGGCGCTCGTCGAGCGGTTGGAACGCCGGCGCGCCCAGCTGGAGCCGTGGGGGACGGCGGCGGAGGCGCTCTGCCACGGGCTCCTGGCCCTGGGCTCGAACGACCTGCCGACCGCCGGCTCTCAATTCGTGGCCGCGCGAGAGGCGTTCGAAGTACTGGGCGCGCCATGGGAGTTCGGACAGACGTTGTTCGCCGAAGGTCGGCTCTTGCGCCGGCTCGGCCGCCGTCGCGAGGCCGCCGTCTGCCTCGAGCAGGCCATTGGAATCTTCACTGAACTTGGTGCCGAGCCGGCAGCCCGGCGCGCCGCCGACGCGCTCCAAGGCGCGCGACCACGACCTCGCCGCGATGACGGCCTGACCATGGCCGAGACACGTGTGGCAGCGCTCGTGGCGGCGGGGCGCACCAACCGCGAGGTTGCAGCGGGCCTGTTCACGACAGTGGCGACGGTCGAGGCCCACCTCACCCGGATCTACGCCAAGCTCCGAATCCGTTCACGCACCGAGCTGGCGCGCCTGGTCAGCGAGGGCTCGGTCGAGGTCGTGCCCCCCGGCGCGGACGCGGGCACCGATTAGCGTCGCCCATCCGATGGCAGGGGATTCGCTTCGGAGCCCGCCTCGAGGACGATCGACTCGACGATCCGTTCACAGGTCACGGCGGCAAGCGACACGGCCTCGCAAACGAGGCCCGCGTCCTGGGCCAGGAACAGGTAGTAGACGACTTCGTCCATTGGGAGGAGCAGCCCGCGCACGTACTCGATCCTGCGGCCCTCGCGTTGCATTGCCTCGGCCGCCGCCTGCGCGCGAGCACCGTCTGCGGCGACCCCCGCGGCCTCGATGCCGGGCGCGTAGCACTCGACCATGAAGGCGCGGAGCCGGGGGTAGCCGTCATCCGTCCCCATGCCCCGACCGTACCGGTTTCGATTGGTCTTGGGCATCCGAGGTTACCCGACAGTTCCGGCCCGCCACGTGGCGCATCGACCGTCGGGACTCCGTGGGCGAACTCCCAACTATTGACCGGTGGAGCTGCACGAAGTCGTTCGGTGCGATGGTCGTCGCGGGAGGTCAGTGGTAGCCCGGCGGGCTGGGGCCCCGCCGGTGGGCGGTCCCGCGGGCAGACGGGGCCGGATCTCGTACAGGTCGCCTCTCAGGCCTCCAGAACCCCTCGGCCGGCCTGCTCTTCCGAATAGTTGATCAGGTCGAGCTCGCCCGGCGATCGGCCCTCGGCCGTGAGCAGGACCGCAGCCTCCGATCGGTGCTGTGTCCCGTGATTCACGACGTGAACGAGCATCTGCCAGATGGGCACGCCCTCGTGGACATAGCCGACGAACCCGTCTGTGATCGTGGGCAGCCACTCGTCCGTGGCCGCCCACTCCTCTTCCCATCGGGCACGCAGCTCCTTGACCGTCGGAAGTGGCTCCAGCTCAGGCTGGGGCCCCTCACCCTCGCCCTGGGTCGCGAGCGAAATGCGCCACCGCTGCGAAGCACCGAGATGGTGGACCATGATCCCGCCGAGTCCGCGCTCATCGACGACGCGGGTTCGCGACCACACCGCCGGATCGATGCCGTCGAGGACGTCCAGGATGCGGCCGGTCGCCCATCGGTCGTAGGCGAATAGCCAGCGGATCTCATCGGCCTGCATCGGTCAATCTCCCATCCGTGTGCGTGGATCTCGTGTCGCTGGGTGCGCCGGCGACCGCTCAGGGCTGCTCCACGAAGTCGTTCGGTGCGATGGTCGTCACGGGAAACGCATGGTAGCCCGGTGGCGCGGACGGGGACTTTCAGCCTCGACGCGTAACAGTTTGGGTGATTGCGTTGGTCGGCCGCCCAAACCGACGATCGTCGGGTGATCATCCCGGGCCATTCGAGGGGGCGGTCGCACCCGGGCTGGGCCCTGGTGCTCATCGTCGCAATCGCTCTCAGCGGCGCCATTTCGCCACCCGGAACAACTGCCCGAGCCGGCGACCCAATCGCGACCCTCGCGTCCGTGCCGCCCGGCGGCCCAACCGTCGATCTTCTCGTCGGCGCTCGACCGGGTCGCTGGGCCAGTGTGACGCGTCTGGCATCGTCCCTGGGGTCGCACGACCATGGCAATGTCCCCGGCATGAGCGTGCGCCGGATCGAGGTGCCGGAAGCCTCCGCAGCGGCCATGATCCGCGCGATTTCAACCGATCCCGCCGTTTCGTTCGTCGAGAAGGACGCCCGGGCGACGATCAGCCTGGAGCCGAATGACCCGCTCTACCCCAACGGCTACCAGCCGGGATTCGTCTGGATCGGGGCGCCGGCGGCATGGGACACCTCGACCGGCGCCTCGGGCCCGGTGATCGCCGTCGTCGACACCGGCGTCGACGCGGCGCATCCCGATCTCGGCGGCCGGGTCCTGGCCGGCTACGACTTCGTCAACAACGACAACGATCCGTCGGACGACAACGGCCACGGCACACATGTCGCGGGGATTGCCGCCGCGACCGGCAACAACGGCATCGGCGTGGCGGGCGTGTGCTGGGGGTGTTCCATCCTCCCGGTCAAGGTGCTCGATTCCAGCGGGCAGGGCTGGTATTCGACCGTCGCGGCCGGTATCACGTGGGCCGCCGATCACGGCGCGAGCATCATCAACCTGTCGCTGGGCGGCACCTCGAACTCGGATACATTGGCGCAGGCTGTGGCCTACGCCCAGAGCAAGGGAATCGCGATCGTTGCGGCGGCCGGCAACGCCGGCACCACGCAGCCGTTCTACCCAGCATCCCTGCCGGGGGTCATCGCGGTCGCGGCCGAGTGGAACGATCACTTCGACGGTACCGGGAATGCCTTGCTGTACGACTGGTCCGACTACGGCGCGGACTGGGTCTCGGTGGCGGCCCCGGGCTGCACGGAATCGACCTGGCCCGGGAACTCCTACGCAAGCGAGTGCGGCACGAGCATGGCCACGCCGTTCGTGTCCGGGTCCATCGGGTTGCTCATGGCTGCCGATCCCGCGGCCAGCCCGAGCGAGGCGGCGACCGCCCTGCTTGGCACTGCCGGCCCCGAATTGCGTGACGTCACGGCGGATGGCGACATCCATCTCGATGTGGCCTTGAGTGCCCTGCTCTCTGGTGATGTCCCGCCTCCGGTACCGATGCCGACTCCCACGCCAAGCCCGACCGCCACTCCCACCAGCAGCCCCACGACAAGCCCAAGCCCCAAGCCAAGCCCGACACCTACGTTCAGCCCGACACCAAGCCCGACGCCCGTGCCGACTCCGACTCCGACGCCCAGCCCGACGCCAACCCCGACACCCCTCCCGGCGCCAAGCCCGACCCCGACACCAGGTCCGAGCGGGCCTCCGCCGGTGACGCGGCTGGCAGGAGCCTCCCGCTACGAGACCTCCGCGGCGATCAGTGCGGCGTCGTTCGGCTCGCACGTCGCCGTCATGTACGTCGCCAGCGGTGCTGCCTTCCCGGACGCGCTCTCGGCCGCTTCGGTCGCCGGCCGGGACGGCGCTCCGCTGCTGCTCGTCGCCCCGACATCGATCTCGCCCGCCGTCCAGGCCGAGATCACGCGTCTGCACCCGGCTCGGATCATCATCGTCGGTGGAACGGGCGCGATCTCGAGCCAGGTTGCCGCTCGTCTGGGCGCCATCGCGCCGGTGACGCGGCTGGCAGGAGCCTCCCGCTACGAGACCTCCGCGGCGATCAGTGCGGCGTCGTTCGGCTCGCACGTCGCCGTCATGTACGTCGCCAGCGGTGCTGCCTTCCCGGACGCGCTCTCGGCCGCTTCGGTCGCCGGCCGGGACGGCGCTCCGCTGCTGCTCGTCGCCCCGACATCGATCTCGCCCGCCGTCCAGGCCGAGATCACGCGTCTGCACCCGGCTCGGATCATCATCGTCGGTGGAACGGGCGCGATCTCGAGCCAGGTTGCCGCTCGTCTGGGCGCCATCGCGCCGGTGACGCGGCTGGCAGGAGCCTCCCGCTACGAGACCTCCGCGGCGATCAGTGCGGCGTCGTTCGGCTCGCACGTCGCCGTCATGTACGTCGCCAGCGGTGCTGCCTTCCCGGACGCGCTCTCGGCCGCTTCGGTCGCCGGCCGGGACGGCGCTCCGCTGCTGCTCGTCGCCCCGACATCGATCTCGCCCGCCGTCCAGGCCGAGATCACGCGTCTGCACCCGGCTCGGATCATCATCGTCGGTGGAACGGGCGCGATCTCGAGCCAGGTTGCCGCTCGTCTGGCCAGATAGCGGGGACGCCTTCAACCTGTCGGCAAGATCAGTACGCCGTCATCGAAGTAGCAACAAGGCCAAGGTGTTCGCTGTTCTGACCCGTATATCGTTAGGACACCCGTTACCGACGACGGCACAAGGAGGGAGCCCCATGTCCGACGAGACAGCCCGAACGACACCAGCCCGAACCCGACAGCCAGCCCGAACCCGACAGCCGAAATCGCGGCGATGACCGGATCGCCGACCGATCTCCTGTCGCTCGCGGCCCTGCTGTTCCTTGCCATCTATGCGATCTTCGAGGTGATCCTCAACTCATGGTCCTTCCCGACCCTGGGCGTTATCGCGTCGGCTCTCATCCTGGTCGGGCGCTATCGCCCCACGGGAAGTGCTTCAGCCCTCGCGGGTTCGGGCGCGATGTTCATCCTCGGGATGATCCTGTTCATCGAGGCACTGGACTACCTGCTCTATGACCTGCGGACCTCCCAGATCGTGTTCTCGCACATCGAGCAGCTGATCCCTCAGGTCGCCCACTACGTCGCAGGCGCCATCGCCGGACTCGGTGCCTACCGGCTGATGCGCTGACCCACGCCCGGTACTGCCAGAGGCGCTCGTTCCGCGCATTCGTCGCGGCGGACGGAAACGGCGCCTGTGCAACCGACGCGCTCAGCGTTCGGGGCCTCACGGCCCTGCGCGACGGACGACGCTGATGGCGCTCCGTGGGCACGCGTCGGCCGCTTCGAGCAGGAGGCCGTGATCTACCTCGATATCGCGAGCCACTGACTTGCCCTCGGCGTCGAGCGAGAAGACTCCCGGCAGCGCCGCGGCACAGAACGCAAAGCCGAAGCACGCATCCCGGTCGACGATCGCCCGCCAGCGCTCGCGCGCTGGCTCGGGAGCTCGCTCGGGCGCTGGCTCGGGCGCTCGCTCGGGTGCGCGCTCGTCCGTCACCGTCCGACCTCGAGGAAGAGCGTCTCGAATTCGCCGGGCAGCTCCGTCCCGGCGATCTCGACCATTCGCATCCGGCTACCCGCGCCGAGATGCCAGTCCGGCGCCAGTTCCAGCATCGACTCCAGGAAGACGCGCGCTTCGAGCCGCGCCAGGTGAACCCCGATGCAGGTGTGCGGGCCGTTCCCGAAGGCCACGTGCGGGTTCGGACTCCGATCGAGCCGGAGTGCCTCCGGATCGTCAAAGGCAGCGCCATCGTGGTTCGCCTCGGCAAAGCCGAGCAGCACGATGTCCTCGGACTCCGCGTGGCCCCAAGGTCCCTCGACGGCCTCCGTCACCCTCCGCTCCATGCGTGGCAGTGGGCTGAAGTAGCGCAGGAGCTCCTCGACGGCAACGGGAACTGCGTCGGGGTTCCCCGCCAGACGCCGGCGTTCGTCGCCGGCGATCGCGAGATGCCACAGGGCGCCGCAGACGAGGAAGATGACCGTGTCTCGCCCGCCGGCGAGGATGAGATTCCCGAGGCCGAACTGTTCGGTCCGCGTCAGGCGCCGGCCCTCGACATCGGCTGCGGCAATCAGCGAGAAGGCGTCGTCACCCGGGGAGCTCACGGCATCCGCGAAGACCCGCTCGAGGTAAGTCTCGAGCCGGCCGCCGTCACGCGTCCCGTCGGGTCGGATCTCCCAGCTCGTGAGTCCCCAGCTCGCGAGCTCACCGGCATCCTGGGGCCGGCCGAAGGCCGCCGCGATCGACGCACCAACCATCGGTATCGCGAGCTCGCGGACAGCCTCGGCGGAGCCACGCCGAACGAAGTCGCCGACAAGATGCAGTGCCGTGGCTCGGAGGGCGGTCTCGAGGAGCGCCACCTTCGGGCGGCTGAAGATCGGGTTCAGGATCGCCCGATAGAGCGAATGCGCGGGAGGATCGATCTCGAGCGGCAGCTGGCGGTAGGTCCGGACGTCGGGGTCGCCCTGGACGTCGGACGAGAACCGCTCCCAGTTCTTCGCCGCGGCCTTGACATCGGCGTGTGCCGTGATCTCGGCGACACCCTCCAGGCGACGGATGCCGCGATGCACTGCCGTCGCCGGGTCCCGCCGATCCGCCCCGTCAGCCTCCACGGACGAATGGTACGTGGCAGGGCGACCGGGCCTATGGGGCAGGGCCAGATGGCCCACTTGGGCGACCGAATCACGGACCATCGAGGGACCTCCCGCCTGCGACCCGGCGCTCCGCTCAGGGTATGCTTGCGGCTGTCCCACGACCGCTCCGTCCGGGTTGCCCCGGCGGGGACGCATCGGTACGATGCGAGCCATTAGTCGCCGTGATGTGGGCGATTTGTGGTCGGTTCACGCCGCTCCCGATCTGAGGACGGACGGTGTGGCGCCGACGCACTGGAGGAGAACACATGCGCAGCCGCTCAATCGGGCTCTCGCTGCTCGCCGTGCTGGCCATCGTCGCCAGCGCCTGCGGGGCCGGCGCGACCCAGGCCCCGACCAACGCACCGACGATCGCACCCTCGACCGCGCCCACGGAGGCGGGGTCGACCCCGACCCCCGCGCCGTCGTCGAGCCTCAAGATCGGCGTCGTCACCGACATCGGGACCCTGAACGACAAGAACTTCAACGAGTACTCGTTCAAGGGTGCCGTCGACGGCGCCGCCGCCATCGGCGCACAGACCCCGGCGTCGCTCGTGCCGGCCGACCAGACCGCCTACGCGGCGGATATCGCATCGTTCGTCAACCAGAAGACCGACATCATCGTGACCGTCGGCTTCAACCTCACGAGCGCCACGGTCCAGGCGGCCCACGACAATCCGAACATCTGGTTCATCGGTGTTGACCAGAGCCCGATCTGCGTCACGCCGGAAGGCCTGCCGGACTCGAACTTCGCCTGCCAGGGCGATGCCAAGACCCTGCTTCCACACTACATCTCCCTCCAGTTCCAGGAGGACCAGGCGGGCTACCTTGCGGGCATCGTGGCCGCCGGGATCAGCGCGAATGCTGAGATCGGCGCCATCGGCGGGACGACCCTCTGCGCCCCGTGCGTTCGCTACATCCAGGGCTACGAGCTCGGCGCGAAGTCCGTCAACCCGAACATCAAGGTCACGACCGCGTACGTGACACAGGACTTCTCGGCCGCGGCCTTCCAGGACCAGCCAGGTGGCAAGGTGTTCGCCGAGAACTTCCTGGCCCACAACCCCAAGGTCGACGTCCTGTTCCAGGTCGCCGGCCTGACCGGTAACGGTGTCCTGGACGCAGCCTGTGCGGCGAACATCCACGGCATCGGGGTCGACGTCGACCAGTACCTGTCCTATGCGGCCGCAGATTCGTGTCTCGTCACGAGCGCGGAAAAGAAACTCGAAGTTGCTGTCGGGTCGGCCATCCAGGCGATTTCCGCCGGGACCGCTACGCCGGGCGACAACCTCTACAACGCCGCCAACGGCGGGATCGGGATCTCCGACTTCCACGACAAGGCCAGCATGATCACCTCCGACACCCAGTCGAAGATCGATGCCGCTCTTGCCGCCATGAAGGCGACTCCGCCACTGACCACGTGCCCCACGAACTGCGGCGTGTACACCGCTCCGTAGTCCAACCCCGCTGAGCAACACGAGCGGGTCGAGCCTTCACGGGCCGGCCCGCTCGTCCTTTTCCAGCCCAGACACCATTCCGCAGCCCCTGCCCGGAGGCCGGTCCGACGTCTGAACAACCACCCCCGACCGAGTTCGAACACGTCGACGCCCCGGCGCTCGAGATGCGCGGCATCACGAAGCGCTATCCCGGGGTGATCGCAAACGACCGAATCGATCTGACTGTCAAACCGGGCGAAATCCACGCCTTGCTGGGTGAGAACGGCGCCGGCAAGACCACCCTGATGAACATCCTCTATGGCCTGGCCACGCCGAACGAGGGAGAGATCCTGCTCGACGGCGAAGCGGTCTCGATCGCCGGGCCGAGCGACGCCATCGCCCGCGGCATCAACATGGTCCACCAGCACTTCATGCTCGTTCCCGTGCTCTCCGTCGCCGACAACATCCTGCTCGGCGAGGAGACGATGGCGAACCGGATCTTCCTCGACCGGGGAGAGGCCCGGCGCAGGATCGTCGCCCTCGGCCGGCAGTTCGGATTCGAAGTCGATCCGGACGTCAAGGTCGGATCCCTGTCAGTCGGGTGGCAGCAGCGCGTCGAGATCCTCAAGACCCTCTATCGGAACGCCCGGATCCTTGTCCTCGACGAACCGACCGCGGCCCTGACGCCGGCAGAGACTGAAGAGATCTTCGCCGTGCTGCGGCGGCTCGCGGCCGCCGGGCACAGCATCATCTTCATCAGCCACAAGCTCTACGAGGTCCTCGACATCGCCGACCGGATCACCGTGATCCGGCGTGGGCGGGTCGTCGGCGAGCGAAATCCCAGCGAGACGAACGAGGAGGACCTCGCCGAGTTGATGGTCGGCCGAGAGGTCCAGCTGGTCGTGAATCGCGGCGAGTCGCACCCGACCGAACCCGCCCTGCGAGTGACCGACCTCCGAGTCGCGGACGATCGCGGTGCCGAGGCCGTGCGCGGGGTCTCCTTCGAGATCCGCGCCGGCGAGATCCTCGGCATCGCCGGCGTCGCCGGTAACGGCCAGGACGAGCTCGTCGAGTCGATCATCGGACTTCGCAAGCCGAAGAGCGGTCACGTGACCCTCGACGAAACCGAGACGACGGGTGCATCGCCGCGCACCATGACCGGACTGGGCGTCGGCTACGTCCCCGCGGATCGTCACCGGTTCGGGCTGGTACTGCCGTTCTCGATCGCCGACAACCTGGTCCTGACGACCTACTTCCGGAAACCCTTCGCGCATGGCATCGCCCGAGATGAAGAGGCCATCGCCGCGAATGGCGACCGCGCCGTCGGTGAGTTCGACATCCGCACGCCATCGGCGCGCCTTGCAGCGGGAACCCTCTCGGGCGGCAACCAGCAGAAGATCGTCGTCGCCCGGGAGTTCGGGCGCGAGCTACGGCTCCTGGTGCTCGACCAGCCGACCCGTGGCCTCGATGTGGGCAGCATCGAGTTCATCCATCGCCAGATCATCGCCAAGCGCGACGCCGGGGTCGCGGTCCTCCTCGTCTCCGCCGAGCTCGACGAGGTCCTGGAGATGTCGGACCGCATCGGCGTCATGTATCGCGGGGAGATCGTCTCGATCGTTGACGGCAGGACCGCCAACAAGAGCGAGGTGGGCCTCCTCATGGCGACGGGAGCCCACCAGGAGGCGATCAAGGCCGCGGGGAAGGTTGCGGTCCGATGAATACCGCGGCGCCTGCCAAATCCCAAATCGCCGACGTGATCTCCCGGACGTGGGCCGGCGTCGCGCTGCCCGTCGTCTCGATCCTTCTCGCCCTGGTGGTCGGGGCCTTCGTGATCCTCATCTCCCAGCTCCTCGAGCCGGGTGGCGCCATCGATCCGCTCCGGCCCCTCGAGGCGTACCGGTCGCTGTTCCTCGGCGCCTTTGGCGGCGTGAACAACATCGTCGAAACGCTGGTCCAGACGACGCCGCTGGTGCTCGGCGGGCTGGCCGTTGCGATCGGGTTTCGGGCAGGCCTCTTCAACATCGGTGCCCAGGGCCAGTTCACCCTCGGAGCGCTCGGGTCGGTGGTCGTCGGCGTGGCGCTTGCCGATCAACCCGGCTACGTGGCGATCCCGCTCGCCGTCCTCGCCGGCATCGTCGTCGGGGGGTTCTATGGCTTCATCCCGGGCCTCCTCAAGGCGCTCTCGGGAGCCCACGAAGTCGTCACGACGATCATGCTCAACTACGTCGCGAACAGCATCCTGGCCGCACTCGTGAGCGGGCCCCTGAAGGTTCCGAACTCGCCGTCGCCGGTAACCCGCGACGTCGGCAACGCCGCGCTGCCGATCCTGATCGGCACTGACGGCCATCTCGGCCTGGTCTTCGCGGTCGTGAGCGCGGTCGCAGTCTGGTGGTTCCTCTTCAAGACGACCCGCGGCTTCGAGATCCGGACGGTGGGCGCGAATCCGGACGCGGGACGCTATGCGGGCATGCGACCACGCCTGATCATCGCCTACACCATGGCACTCTCCGGAGCGCTCGCGGGACTCGCCGGCGCCAGTGTCGCCCTCGGCGTGACCCACAAGATGCAGTCGAGCTTCGCGACGTCGGTCGGGTTCGACTCGATCGCGGTTGCCCTCCTGGCACGATCGAATCCGCTGGCGGTGCTGCCCTCGGCGCTCCTCTTCGGTGCCATGCGGGCCGGCTCGAACCGGATGCAGGTCGAGGCACGGATTCCGCCGGAGCTCATCAACGTCCTCGTCGCGACGGCGCTGCTGTTCCTCGTCGCGACTCCGGCCATCCGGCGCTTCGCGCGCCTGGTCCAGGAGCGCGGCACGGCCGGCCCATCGATCACGCCGGCAACCGGCGACGGCGTCGGACCGGTGGTCTGATGGACATCATCGGATTCCTCTATGGCATCCCGATCCTGGGCGTGATCTTCCAGCTCGGCGGATACCTCATCGATGTCGTCCCTACGAGCGCACCGATCATTATGCGATCGGTGCCGCCGCTCGCCCTGGGTGCCCTGTGCGGCGTCATGTGCGAACGGTCGGGCGTGGTCAACATCGGCATCGAGGGAACGATGCTGGCTTCCGCGTTCACGGCGTGGGTCGTCGGCATCGCGATGTCGTCGATCCTCGGGCATGGGACCGCGGTCCTTCTCGGCTTCACGATCCCCCTGTTGATCGCTCTCGTCGCCGCAGTGCTGGTGGCCGTCGTCGTCTCACTGCTCCACGCCTGGTTGTCGATCTCGGTGCGGGCGGACCAGATCATCAGCGGCACGATCATCAACATCGCCGCGCTCGGCGTGACCGGGTACCTCAACACCATCATCGCGGCGACGTCGCCCGTGAGCGGCGGGGCGTTCACCCGGCTGAAGCTGCCTACCGAGCTCACGACCTTGCCGGGCATCGGCTGGCTCATCGACGCGCTGTTCAACCAGGGCCCGATCACGCTCTCCGTGCTGATTCTCGTCGTCGGACTCCAGATCTGGCTCTTCCGATCGCGATGGGGCCTCCGGACGCGGGCGGTCGGCGAGCACCCGAAGGCCGCCGAGACGGTCGGGATCGACGTCGTCGCGCTGCGGTACAAGAACGTGGTGATCGGCGGGATCTTCGCCGGCCTCGGGGGGGCGTACCTGTCCATGGAGGCCGGCAACTCGTTCCAGGCCAACATGACGGCCGGCCGTGGGTTCATCGCACTGGCGGCCATGATCCTTGGTCGCTGGACGCCGATCGGGGCGTTCGGGGCAGCGATCCTGTTCTCGCTCTTCCAGACCATCGGCCAGACCATCAAGTTCGTCCCGCCGACCCGCGACCTGGCCGTGCTTCTGACCGGCGTGCCGGGGCAGTTCTACGACGCCCTCCCCTATCTCGTCACGATCGTCGTCCTCGCGGGTGTCGTCGGCCGAAGCATCCCGCCGGCGGCCGATGGCCTGCCATACGAGCGCGAGGCGGCATCCTGAGCCAGTCGCCCGGCCTATCCTCGACCCGTTATTGGCACCGGCATGACCAGCGGCATGAGCGCTGAGGAGCAGGCCCGCGCCCGCGAGATCCTCGACCTGCAGGAGGGCCGGCTCGACGTCCCGATGCTCGACGACGAAGGCATGGCCAGCGTCCTTTGCTCGGCCCGCCGGATCGCGGTCATCGGGGCCTCGGCGAACCGGCTTCGTCCCTCCAACGGCGTCCTGCGCTATCTGCTCGCCGCCGGATACGAGGTGGTGCCGGTGAACCCGTCCGAGGCCGTCGTCGAAGGGCGGACGGCCTACCCCACGCTCGCAGACGCCGTCGCGGCCGAGGGTCCGGTCGACCTCGTGGACGTATTCCGCCGTGCCGAGCGCTGCCCGCCGCACGCCTCGGAGGCCGTGGCCGCCGGCGCCCGATGCCTGTGGCTGCAGCTGGGGATCGTGAGCATCGAGGCGGCCCGGATCGCACACGCGGGCGGCCTTTCCGTGGTCATGGACCGCTGCTCGATGATCGAACATGCCCGCCTGGTGCGATGAGTGGTCGGGCGGCCGGCCCGGCGCCCCGAGGCGCGGCGCGTGCGTGCGCCGGGGACTGGCGCGCGCCATCCCGGACCTGTCAACCTAGTGGACGTGCAACCTGAGTGCTGCCCAAGTGGACTGAGGAGGGACATTCCATGAGCTGGGGCCGGTTCGACACCCGGACGATCGTGCTCATCCCGATCGCGATTGCCATCAACATCGTGCTTGGCCAGACGGTCGCAAGTGCGCTGAAGATTCCGATCTACCTTGATTCGATCGGGACGATCCTGGTCGGCATCCTTGCGGGACCGATCCCCGGCCTCGTGACGGGCGCGCTCTCCAACCTGATCTGGACCTACGTCCTTCCGGCGCCCTTCCACTCCGATTACGCCGCGCCGTTCTGGATCGTCGCGGCGGAGATCGGGTTCCTCTCCGGCGTGTTCGCCCAGCTTGGCTGGTTCCGGAGCCGCCCGAACACCGATCCGAGTCGCCTCGTTGTCGGCGCGCTCGTCGTCGTCGCGGTCCTGGCCGGGGTCGGCTACTACGGGTTCCTGCCCTTCTATACGGACGGCACGTTCTCGTTCTTCGGTGACACGTCCGCGGCCGGTCCGTTCTTCACGGCGATCGCTTGGCTGATCGGCATCGGGATCGTTGCGGCGATCGTGGGGCTGGTGGCCCTGCTCCTCGTCCGTCGGGACCTCGGCGTCGCATACGTGGCGATCGGCGGCTTGCTGTGCGGCATTCTGTCGGCCTTGATCTCGGCGCCGATCTCGGCGGTCGTGTTCGGCGGCGTGACCGGCAGCGGTACCGACTTCCTCGTCGCCGCCTTCCAGCAGGCCGGCTCGGATCTCCAGACTGCGGTGCTCAAGCAGGGCCTGCTGTCCGATCCGATCGACAAGACGATCGAGTTCTTCATCGCCTTCGTGATCCTTCGGACGCTCTCGCGCCGGTTCGTCGCTCGTTTCCCGCAGGGTGAGAAGGCGATCGGACTGGAGCAGGCATAACGCCCGTCGGTCGGGGTCGGTCGTGATTGCCACCGATCTCGATCCCGACGACGCCCTGGAGATCAGCCGGCTCGTCCCGGCAACGCCAAGCCCGTATCACCGGCTCAACCCGTTGACGAAGGCGGTCCTCGCCACCGTCGGGTCGGTCGGGGCCTTCGCGGCCGGCGGCTACGTCGGCCCGATCGGGATCGTCATCGTCATGCTGCTCCTCGCCCTTCGGGCGGGCGTGCTCGGCCGGCTTGTCCGCGTCTCCGCGCTGCTGACGCTGCCGATCGCCATCTCGGTGGTGCTGGTAAGCGTCTTCACCCGCGCGGGCACCACCGTGCTGTTCACGATCGGCCCGTTCGACGCGACGCTCGAGGGTGTCGATTTCGCGGCCCAGACGCTCGTCCGCCTCTTCGCGATCTCGCTCTCGATCGGCCTCTTCGTCCTCACGACGCACCCCCGGGCGTTCGTGCTCGATCTCGAACGTCGGGGCGTGTCGCCGCGCGTGGCGTTCGTGGCGGTAGCCACCATCGAGGCCGTGCCGGCGCTCGTGGAGCGAGCCTCCGTCATCGGCGAGAGCCAGCGTGCCCGGGGCCTCGATACCGAGGGCAGCCTGCGGGCGAGGCTCCGCGGCATTCTGCCCCTCGTCGGTCCCGTGATCATCGGCGCGCTCACCGATGTCGAGGAACGGAGCCTGGCCCTCGAATCGCGGGCGTTCAGCCGTCCCGGCCGGCGGTCGCTCCTGTGGGCCATGCCGGACACGACCTGGGAGCGCGCCCTGCGCTGGACCCTCGTCGCCCTCCTCGTTGCCACAGCGGTCGCCCGCGCGACCGGCCGGATCTGAGGTCGTGCTTCGCCTCGAGAGCGTCGACTACCGCTACGCCGGCTACTCGAAGCCGGTCCTTCGCGACGTCGACTTGACACTCCACGACGGTGAGATCGTGGGTGTCGTCGGTGCCAACGAGTCGGGCAAGTCCACGCTCTGCCTGGTCGCGTCCGGGTTGGCCCCGGGGTCCATCGGCGGGACGCTCAGCGGTCGCCTGACGATCGACGGCGCGGACATGAGCGGTCGGCCGCTCCACGAGCTCTCGACGCGAGTCGGGATCGGCTTCCAGAATCCGGCGACGCAGCTGTCCGGCGTCACCGGCTCCGTCTTCGAGGAGATCGCCCTCGGTCCGATGAACCTGGGACTGCCGGCCCGTGAGACGGTCGAGCGCACCAAGGCGGCCATGGCGGTCCTCGGCATCGAGCACCTCAGGGAGCGTGAGCCGCGGCGCGTCTCGGGCGGGCAGGCGCAACTCGTCGTCATCGCCTCGCTCCTCGCGATGCGGCCCGCGCATCTCGTCCTCGACGAGCCGACCGCCCAGCTCGACCCCGAAGGCACAGAGCTCGTCGGCGAGGCCCTGCGGGAGCTGGCCGGCCGCGGCACCGCGATGCTGGTCGTCGAGCACAAGACTGACCTCCTCGCGGGTCTGAGCGCCCGGGTCATCGTGCTCGAGGCCGGTGCGATCGTCCTCGACGCCCCGACGGACACCGCACTCGCGGATCCACGGCTCTCCGGCTGGGGCGTCGATCCGCCGTCGCGGATTCGGCTCGGTCGCGCCCTCGAGGCCGCGCAGCTCGACCCGCTGCTCATCGACGGAGTGCTGGAATGACGTCACTCGCGGTCGAGGGCGTGGGGTTCGTCTACCCGGACGGTACGCGCGCGCTCTCGGGCATCGACCTCGCGATCTCGCCGGGCGAGACGGTCGCCATCGTCGGCCAGAACGGGAGCGGCAAATCGACCCTCGTCCGGCACCTCGACGGGCTGCTGCGCCCGACCGAGGGACGAATCCGGCACGACGGCGTCGACGTGGCCGGCGAGCGCGTCGCGGCGCTCGCGGCAAAGGTCGGGATCGTCTTCCAGAACCCAGATCGCCAGATCTTCGCCGGTCGGGTTCGAACCGAGGTCGAGTTCGGGCCACGGATCCTCGGGCGGACCCCGGTCGAGGCCGCCCGGGCCGGAACCGAGGCCCTGGCCGCCCTAGGCCTGGCCGAGTTCGCGGACGCGAACCCGTACGACCTCGGGTACTCCCGGCGAAAGCTCCTCGCCCTGGCATCCGTCCTCGCCATGCAGACCCCGGTCATCGTGCTCGACGAGCCGACGACCGGCCAGGACGCGCCGGGAATCGAGCGGATCCGACGCGTGGTCGAGAGCCTTGCCGTGGGCGGGCACACGGTCATCGCGATCAGCCACGACATGCGCTTCGTGGCCGAGACATTCGGCCGAGTGGTGGTGATGGGTGGCGGCCGCGTGCTCCTGGACGGCAGCCCGATCGAGGTCTTTGCCGAAGCTGCCTGGCCCACCCTCGCGTCGACGTATCTGCGGGCCCCGTTTGCGGCACGGGTGGGCGCCCGGCTCGGACTCGGCTCGACACCGACCGATGTCTCCGTCGTAGCCGCGTTGGCGGGCCGCGAGGCCTGATCCAGCTCGCCGGTGACGCGGCAGCCGGCCCGTGGTCCTGGACAGCGCCGGTCAGACCGGAACGGCGAATCCGGCGATGATGAGCACGACCCCCGCGACCGATACCAGGGCCCCGTTCCGCGCCTGCGTCCTGAGGATCGCCATGGCGACCGAGGCGCCGGTCTCGCCGTCGTCGCGGAGGCCGCCGCGCCAGGCCTCGTAGCGGGCCACGTTGGCATCCTGCTCCCGGAGCACCTGGTACCGGCGCCACGGACCACGAGCTCGGAGGTAGCCGCTTAGCACAAGCGCGGCGCCGGCGATCCACAGAAGGACGTTTGCGATGCCCATTCAGGCCTCCTCGTCGTGGTCGCCGAGGCCCAGCCTGGCGCGCAGCGCGGCCTGGACGACGGCGGCATTCGCCTGGCCCCGTGTCTGCCGCATCACCTGGCCCACGAGGAAGCCGATCGCCTGCACCTTGCCCGCCTGAAGGTCGGCAATCGCCCCCGGGTTGGCAGCGATCACGTCGTCGATCGTTCCGCCGAGCGCGCCGGCGTCCGAGATCTGTTGCAGCCCACGGGACTCCACGATCGCCGCGACACCGGTGCCGCTTCCCGCATGCTCCTCGAAGACCTCCTTGGCGTTGGCGCGCGAGATGGCGCCGTCGGAAACGAGGCGGATCAGGGCCGCGAGCTCGGCCGGGTCGACACTCGCGCCCGCCAGGTCCGGACCGGCGTTCCTGAGTCGCAGGTACTCCCCCGTCACCCAGTTCGCGACGGCCTTGGCCCCGAGGCCCGGACCGACGGCCAGCGTCGATTCGAAGAGGCCCCACGCATCCGGGTCGGCCACCAGCACTGCGGAATCGTACGGGGACAGGCCGAGTTCCTCCCGATATCGCGCTCGCCGGGCCACCGGCAGCTCCGCCAGTGCCCCCCTGATCTCACCCAGCCAGGCCGGGTCGACCCGAAGCGGCGGCAGGTCCGGCTCCGGGAAGTAGCGATAGTCGTCGGAGGTTTCCTTGGCTCGCATCCGGTAGGTCTCACCGCGCTCGTCCGACCAGCCCCGGGTCTCCTGGAGAAGCTCGCCACCAGCGTCCAGGACGCTCGCCTGGCGTTCGATCTCGAAGGTGATCGCCCGCTCGACCGCCCGAAACGAGTTCATGTTCTTGACCTCGACCTTCGTCCCGAAGGCTTCCGTCCCGACCGGCCGGAGCGAGATGTTGGCCTCGACCCGCATCTGGCCCCGCTCCATGTCGGCGTCCGAGGCGCCGATCGTGCGCAACAGGAGCTGGAGCTCCTCCGCATAGCGACGTGCCTGTTCGGCGGTCCGGAGATCGGGTTCGGTCACGATCTCCATGAGCGGCGCCCCCGACCGGTTGAAGTCGACGAGGCTCACCCGCTCGCCGCCCGGGCCCGGCGCGTGGACGAGCTTGGCCGTGTCTTCCTCGAGATGGGCGCGGGTGATGCCGATCGTGAATGGGCCGTCGCTGGTGTCGATCGTCAACGTCCCACGTGCGGCGAGGGGCAGGTCGTACTGGCTGATCTGGTAGCCCTTCGGCAGGTCCGGATAGAAGTAGTTCTTCCGATCCCAGCGGGTATGGTCCGGGGTACTGGCCGCGATTGCCGCGCCCGTCGCGAGGACCAGCTCGACGGCCCGACGGTTGATCACCGGCAAGGCCCCGGGCAGGCCGAGGCAGACCGGACAGGTGTGACTGTTCGGGGCAGCGCCGTCATAGGCGGTCGAGCAGCCACAGAACATCTTCGAGGCCGTCTTCAGCTGACAGTGGACCTCCATGCCGATGACGACGCCGTAGCGGTCGAGCACGGACGCGGACTCTGACTGCATGTCCGGCAGTGTCGCATAGGTTCCACCGGCTCGCCGATCCCCTCGTCGGCATTGCTGCGGTGCGCCGTGCAAACGCTCTCTCGCACGGAATCGCGTTACGATGCCGGAGATGGGCGCGAGGCCGTGTCAGCGGCCCCCCGGCGCCCGACGCGGGCGTCCCGCGACCAAGGAGGCGACCGCTCGTGCCCTCGATCACCGTTCCACCAGGCTTCGTCTGGGGCGCCGCGACCTCGTCCTACCAGGTCGAAGGGGCGTGGGACGAGGACGGCAAGGGCGAATCCATCTGGGATCGGTTCAGCCACGCACCCGGCAACATCCTCGACGGCAGTGACGGCGACGTCGCGGCGGATCAGTACCACCGATATCGCGAGGACGCCGGGCTGCTCCGCGATCTCCAGCTCGGAGGCTATCGCTTCAGCATCTCCTGGCCGCGGATCTTCCCCGACGGAACGGGGGCGCTGAACGGCCCCGGCCTCGACTACTACGACCGGCTCGTCGATGCGCTGCTCGAGGTCGGCGTCACGCCCTTCCCCACCCTGTACCACTGGGACCTGCCGCAGGCGCTGCAGGAACGGGGCGGCTGGGCCGATCGATCGATCATTCCGGCGTTCAGCCGGTATGCCGAGACCGTGGTCAGGGCGCTGTCGGATCGCGTTGCGACCTGGACCGTCCTGAACGAGCCGTACATCTTCGTCTTCGACGGCCTCGGTGTCGGACGGCACGCGCCGGGAATTCGGGACGATCGGCTGGCATTCCGGGCGAGCCACGTCGTCAACCTCGCCCATGCCGATGCCATCCGGGCCATCCGGGCTACCCGGGGCGACCTCTCGGTCGGCTCCGCCTACAACACGGATCCGGCCTATCCGGCGTCGGACGATCCGGCGGACGTTGCGGCGGCGGAGCGATTTCACGCCCTGAACAATGCGTGGTTCCTCGAGCCGATCCTCAAGGGCCGCTACCCCGTCGCGTTTCTCGACCAGGAGGCGGTTCTCGGCCGGATGGATATCCGGCCCGGCGACATGGAGAGCATGCGGACGACGTTCGACTTCCTCGGCGTGAACAACTACTCGCGGGGGCTGATCGCCTTCGACCCGGATGAGCCCGCGAGCGGGATCCAGCGCCTCGCCGGATCCGGGCCCAGGACCGGGTTCGACTGGGAGATCCACCCGGCCGCGATCCACGACATCGTGCGGCGCTACGACCGCGAGTACGGTCCGCTCCCGATCTACATCACCGAGAATGGCTGCGCATATCCGACCGGCCCGGGGAACGACGGCCGGGTCCACGACGCGGAGCGGATCGCCTACTACGAGGCCCATATCGGTGCGGTTGCGCGCGCCATGTCAGAGGGCAGCGACATCCGCGGCTACTTCGCCTGGTCGCTCCTGGACAACTTCGAGTGGAGCCTCGGCTACTCACAGCGTTTCGGGATCGTCTGGTGCGACTTCGCCGACCGGCAACGACGGATCGTGAAGGACAGCGGCTACTGGCTCCGCGACCTGATCCGGCGAGGAACGATCGACTTCGAGCAACCGACGGACTGACGCGCGACCCCGCAGGAACGCGCACACGCCGCGGATCACCGCGTCCACACGCCGTGAGATCGCTCTCTTGACACGGGGTGCAGAATGGCATCGATGGCTTCAGAGAGCGCTCTTTCACCGCTGCCCGACGATGGGGCCGAGGGCACCTCTCGCCCGAAGGCCGCCGCACCGGCCCGTCATCCGGCCCCGCGTCGCGCGGCCACGCTCGAGCTCGTCGCGGCCGAGGCCGGCGTATCCCGTGCGACCGTCTCGCGGGTCGTCAACGGTTCGCCAAAGGTCAACGCCGAGATCCGCCGCAACGTCGAGCGGGCGATCGAACGGCTCGGCTACGTCCCGAATGCCGCGGCCCGGTCCCTCGTCACCCGCCGCAGCGACTCGGTGGGCGTGGTCATCACCGAGCCGACCAACCGGCTGTTCACCGACCCGTTCTTTCCGCGCCTGCTGAGAGGCATCAGCGGTCGGCTATCGGCCCAGGGCCTGCAGCTCGTGCTGCTCATGCCGGAGAGTCGCGATGAGGAGTCCAGCCTGGAGCGGTACCTCGTCCGCGGCCACGTCGATGGCGTCGTCCTCGTCTCGCTCCATGGTAGCGACCCCCTGCCGGCCCACCTGGTCGCCGGCGGGATCCCGATCGTCATCGGTGGGCGGCCACCGGCCGGGGTCGCGGCGAGCTACGTCGACGTCGACAACCGCGAAGGAGCGATGACCGCGGTTCGGCATCTCGCCGATCAGGGGCGCCGAAGGATCGCGACCATCGCCGGTCCGCAGGACATGGCGCCCGGCATCGACCGACTGAAGGGCTACCGGGACGCCCTCGCGGATCTCTCGCTCGCCCACGACCCGAAACTCGAGACGCACTCCGACTTCACGAGTGAAGGCGGAGCCGAGGCAATGCGTCTCCTTCTCGAGGCGCGACCCGATCTCGACGCCGTCTTCGCCGCGTCGGACTTCATCGCGGCCGGGGCACTGAGCGTCCTGCGCGCAGCGGGCCGGACGGTGCCGGGCGACGTCGCCGTGGTCGGCTACGACGACTCGCCGCTGGCCGAGGTGGTCGACCCCCGGCTCACGAGCGTGCGCCAGCCGATCGAGGAGATGGGCGCCGAGCTCGTCCAACTGCTCGTGGCATGCATCGAGGACCCGCGACGCCCCGCGCGGCATGTCCTCCTTTCCACGGAGCTGATACGGCGTGAGTCGAGCGCCGGGAGGCCCGCGCCCTGAGCCGGCCGGCAGCCGGGCGTCGTCTCCGGGAGGAGAGGGTGGCTCATCACATGTTGACCTCACAAGGAGGTGGGACCGCATCTGGTCTCGCAGAGGAGGAGTCGAACACGATGAACACGTCAAGGTTCGCGCCGATCAAGCTGGCCGCCGTGGCCGGGGTCGTCGCGATCGTCGCGAGCGCCTGCGGCGCGAGCAGCACCCCGGCGCCCACGGTCGGGTCGACCGTCACGCCGACGGTCGCGCCGACGGCGACGCCGGTGATCATCACCCCGGCGCCCATCGCCGTCGGGCCCGGCCCGAACGGCGGCGTCGTCGTTCGCTGGTTCATCGGTCTCGGCGCCGGCACGCAGCCAGCCCAGATCGGGCCCGAACAGGCCTTCGCGACGGCCTACAACGCCTCGCAGAAGGATGTCTACCTGTCGGTGGAGATCGTCGACAACACGGTTGCGGCGAGCATCCTCAAGACCGAGATCGCTTCCGGCAATGCGCCGGACATCATCGGACCTGTCGGTGTCGAGGGTCTGAACCTCTTCCACGATCAGCTGGCCGACCTGGCCCCGCTCGTCGCCAAGGCGAACTACACCGCCCCGGGCGTCGATCCGAAGCTCACCGACTTCTTCAAGATGGGCGTCGACAACGCCCAGATCGGGCTCCCGTTCGCGGTCTACCCGTCGTTCATCTTCTACAACAAGGCACTCTTCGACGAGGCCCATCTCCCCTACCCGCCCAGCAAGGTCGGTGACCTCTACCAGGGCAAGCCGTGGGACATGGACGCCCTTCGACAGCTGGGCATGAAGCTCACCGTCGACAAGAACGGCAACGACGCGACCAGCGCCAGCTTCGACCCGAACAACATCGAGCAGTGGGGCTTCGATTCGCAGTACGCGAACAACAGCGCCCGCGAGGAAGACGCGTTCTTCGGCGCCGGATCGTTCCTGGCCTCGGACGGCAAGACCGCCCAGATCCCGGACTACGTCAAGGCCGGCGAGACATGGTTCAACGCCGGCGTCTGGACCGATCACTTCATCCCCACCCAGAACCAGATCGCGAGCGATCTCCTCGGCGCGGGCGGTGAGTTCGGGTCCGGCAACCTGGCGATGGACGAAGGCCACACCTGGTTCACCTGCTGCGTCGCGCCACCGGCGCCCGCCAAGCAGTTCGACTTCGGCTTCGCGGTCAATCCGTCCTACAACGGCACGATCACGTCGCCGCTCCATGCCGACACGTTCAGCATCCTCAAGTCATCACCGAACCAGGATGCTGCGTTCAAGGCCCTGACGGCCCTCATCGGCTCGTCCGACCTGCTGACGACGTACGGCGCCATGCCGGCGGATCCGTCCAAGCAGGACGCCTGGTTCAAGTCGATCAATGCCAACTTCCCCGGCATCACCCTTGACTGGTCCGTGCCCCAGGCGATGCTCGCCTACCCGGACAGCCCGAACCACCAGTCGTACATGCCGAACTTCGCGAAGGCGAAGACGGCGCTCCAGGCCTTCCAGAACAAGTACCGGACCACGTCCGGGCTTGATATCAACGCCGAGCTGACCACGTTGCAGCAGACCCTCCAGGGCATCTTCGACGAGCCGGCGCAGTAGACAGTAGATAGCAGGCAGAAGGCGCAGCCTCCTCCACCAACCAGCCCCCTCGAGCCCTCCGGGCACCGGGGGGGCTGGCTACGATCAGAACCGAAATGGAGCGGCTCGACACGATGGCCGAAGCGACCAGGAGGCTTGCCAGCCCGGCTGAGCCAGGCGGCCGGCGTTGGTACCGGACGCCGTCGGGCCGCGAGGCCCTGTGGGGAATCGTCTTCATATCCCCATGGATCATCGGGCTCATCCTGTTCATCGCGGGACCGTTGATTGCCTCGCTGATCCTGTCGTTCACCGACTTCAACCTGGTTCACCCTGAGGCCGTCCGATTCGTCGGTCTCGACAACTACATCCAGATGACGAAGGACCCGAACGTCCTCAAATCCCTCATCGTGACCTTCCGGTTCGCGATCATCGCGATCCCCTTGACGATGGTGGCCAGCCTCGGCGCCGCGGTCCTCGTGAACAGCCCGAAGCTCTTCGCGCGGAACATCTTCCGGGTCCTGTTCTACATGCCGATCCAGATCCCTCTCGTCGCGAGCACGCTCGTCTGGATCGGCTTCCTGAACACCGAGACCGGCTGGCTGAACGCCATCCTCAGGTTCTTCGGACTCCCTGGCCCTGACTGGATCAACAGCGAGACCTGGATCTACCCGGCCCTGTCGTTGATCGGGCTGTGGGGCATCGGCAACTTCATGCTGATCAACATCGCGGGGCTGCAATCGGTCCCCACCGACCTGTACGAGGCCGCGCGGATCGACGGCGCCGGTCCCTGGAAGATGTTCCGGCGGATCACGATCCCGCTGATGTCGCCGATCCTCCTCTACAACCTGGTGATCTCCCTGATCACGACGTTCCAGTACTTCACCCAGGCCTATGTCCTCACGAACGGCCGAGGCGACCCGAACAACGCCACCCTCTTCATCAACCTGGACCTGTTCCGCGAGGCATTCCAGTTCAATCGGATGGGCTACGGGGCGGCGATCGCCTGGCTGCTCTTCGTCATCGTCCTCGTCCTCACCCTTGCCTTGTTCGCCTTCGCCCGCAGGCGGGTCTACTACGGTGGCGGTGACGGATGACCGCCCACGCAACCCCAAAGCTGCGCTCGTTCAGTGACCGCAGCCCCATCTCGAGGAGCTACCGACGATTCCTGGGCCGCGCGTCGCTGACGCTGCTGGCGACCGTCATCGTCAGCGCCTTCCTGCTTCCGCTCCTGTACATGGTCAACACGTCCCTCCAGCAGCCCCAGCAGCGGACCACGGCGGGTGCGCCGATCTACCCTGCTTCACCGGTCATGGGCACCTACCAGGGTGAGTCCTACCCCATCTACGAGGTCCCGATCGACGGCACGACCCGGAATCTCATGCTGGTCGTCCCGGGTCGCGAGTCGAGCACGTTCGTCGACCCCGGCGATCCGACGGCAGCGCCGATCGACTGGACCGGCCGGTGGCGGACGCTGAGCCAGGCCTGGACGTTCGCTCCCGATACGGCGAACTTCACGACGGCCTGGTCCCAGCTGAACTTCCCGCGGCTCCTCTTCAATACCGCGGCCATCGCGATCCTGAGCACCCTGGCGGCGGTCATCTCTTCGGCCCTCGTGGCCTACGGGTTTGCGCGCTTCCGGTTCCCGGGCAAGAACATGCTCTTCATCATCCTGATCGCCACCATCATCCTGCCCTTCCAGGCGACGCTGATCCCGACCTACATCATCTTCACGAAGCTGGGCTGGAACGGCACGTGGTTGCCGCTCATCGTGCCCCACCTGTTCGCGAACGCCTTCAACGTCTTCCTGCTGCGGCAGTACTTCATGTCGATCCCACGCGAGCTCGATGAAGCCGCCATGATCGACGGGGCGAGCCCGTTCCGCGTCCTCCGGTCGGTCATCCTGCCGCTTTCGGTGCCGGCGGTCGTCGCCGTCACGCTGTTCCACTTCTTCTTCTCGTGGAACGACTTCTTCGTGCCGCTCCTGTATCTCTCGGGCAAGCCCGAGCTGCAGACGCTGCCGATCGGGATCCAGCAGTACAACGCGCTCTACGTCTCCCAGCCGACGCTCATCCAGGCGGCCGCCCTCATGACCATGGTGGTGCCTGTCGTGATGTTCTTCCTGGCGCAGCGCTCGTTCATGCGGACCGTCGTGGTCACCGGGGTCGACAAGTAGGCGGCGACTTCGCCGTATCGGACATGAGAGGAGCCAGGGAGTGCGGTATGGCCGGTTCGACGACGAACGGCTCGAGTACGTCCTCAACCGGCCGGACACGCCCCTGCCGTGGATCAACTATCTCGGCAACGACGACTACTTCGCCCTGATCTCGAACACCGCGAGCGGCTACTCCTTCCATCAGGACGCCCGTCTCCGACGCCTGATCCGGTACCGCTACAACGGCGCCCCGCTCGACCTTGGCGGCCGCTTCCTGTACCTCCGTGACGACGTGAGCGGCGACGTCTGGTGCCCGACGTGGCAGCCGATCCGGAGCGAGCTCGACAGCTACGAGTGTCGGCACGGCCTCGGCTACACGATCATCACGTCGCGCAGAGCCGGGATTCGATCGGAGACGACGTTCGTCGTGCCGCCCGGGGAAACGCTCGAGGTCTGGCGAACGACGCTTACGAACGAACGGTCGAGCGCCGCGGAGGTGTCGCTGATCGGGGCGGTCGAGTTCTGCCTCTGGGATGCCCAGGACGACGCCACGAACTTCCAGCGCAACTGGTCGACCGGCGAGGTCGAAGTCGAGGGCGACGTCGTCTACCACAAGACGGAGTACCGCGAGCGGCGCGACCACTTCGCGTTCTTCGCCAGCTCCGTGCCCGCCGTCGGGTTCGAGACGTCGCGCGACGCCTTCCTGGGACCGTACCGCGGCTGGGACCGGCCCCGAGCCGTCGAGGAAGGCCGCCTCGCCGGCACGATCGCCAGCGGCTGGCAGCCGATCGGGGCGCACCACATCAAGCTCCGGCTCGAGCCGGGGGCGAGCCGGGAGGTCACGTTTGCCCTCGGCTATGCGGAGAACCCGACCGAGACGAAGTTCGACCCACCGGGCTCCCAGACGATCGACAAGCGGCGGGTCCGGGCCGTCCTCGCCCGGACGTTCGCGCACGGAGCCGTCGACGGCGCGCTCGCCGCGCTGCGGGCCCAGTGGTCGGATCTTCTCGCCGGGTTTCATGTCGAGACGCCGAATGAGCACCTCGACCGGATGGTCAACACCTGGAACGCCTACCAGTGCATGGTGACCTTCAACCTGTCGAGATCAGCGTCCCTCTTCGAGTCCGGCATCGGCCGGGGCATGGGCTTCCGCGATTCGAGCCAGGACCTGCTCGGGTTCGTCCACATGGTTCCCGCCCGCGCAAGGCGCCGGATCCTCGACCTGGCGGCGACCCAGCTCGAAGACGGCGGGGCGTGGCACCAGTACCAGCCCCTTACGAAACGTGGCAACGATGCCGCCGGCTCGGGCTTCAACGACGACCCGGCCTGGCTGGTCCTCGCTGTCGCGGCGTACGTGAAAGAGACCGGCGACCACGCGGTGCTCGATGAGTCCGTCCCGTTCGACAATGAGCCCGGCACCGAACGGCCGCTTCTGGAGCACCTCCGGCGGGCGCTCGATTACACGCAGGACCGGCTGGGGCCGCACGGCCTGCCCCTGATCGGGCATGCCGACTGGAACGATTGCCTCAACCTCAACTGCTTCTCGACCACGCCCGGGGAGTCGTTCCAGACGGTCCAGCATCGCGAGGGCGGTGTCGCGGAGTCGGTCTTCATCGCCGGGCTGTTCATTCTTGCCGCCGAAGAGATGGCGTTGCTCCTCGATCACCTTGGCGATCCCGATGCCGCGGCCGGCCATCGATCCCGCGTCGCCGCGATGTCGACGGCAATCCACGAGCACGGCTGGGACGGCGCCTGGTTCCGGCGTGCCTACGACCACGCCGGCGAGCCGGTCGGTTCGTCGTTGAACCACGAGGGCCAGATCTATGTCGAGCCGCAGGGCATGCTGGTCATGGCCGGCGTCGGCCTTGAGGACGGGAGGGCGGAGCGGGCGCTCACGGCCGTGCGAGAGCGCCTCGCGACGCCCCACGGGATCGTCCTGCACCAGCCGGCCTATACCGCCTACGACCTTCGCCTCGGGGAGATCACGTCGTATCCACCGGGCTACAAGGAGAACGGCGGCATCTTCTGTCATACCAACCCGTGGATCATGATCGCCGAGGCTCGAACCCGGAACGCCGCGGTGGCATTCGACTATTACCTGCGGATCAATCCGTCGGCCCGCGAGGGCATCTCCGACGTCCACCGCTGCGAACCCTATGTCTACGCCCAGATGATCGCCGGACCCGACGCGCCGACGCACGGCGAGGCCAAGAACTCCTGGCTTACCGGTACCGCGTCCTGGAACTTCGTCGCCGCAACGCAGTGGATCCTGGGCATCCGACCCGAGCTGACCGGCCTCCGTGTCGACCCCTGCCTGCCACCGGGCTGGACCGGGGCGACGATCACCCGGCAATTCCGAGGCACGACCTACCGGATCCTGATCCACGCCTCGGGCAGTGGGGATGGGCAGGTACGGCGCCTCATGGTGGACGGCGAGCCGGTCGAAGGAAACCTCATCCCACTCCCCGGCGAGGCGGGCGCGACGGTGAGCGTCGAGGCTTTCGTCGAGGTTCGTTCATCTCCGCTGCTGCCGGCCGGATCACTCCCGACGCCCGCGACCCGACCATGACGCTCGCGCGGCCGGACGTCTCGGTGGAGCCGGGCCCAGAGGACAACGGCCACCCGACCCTCAGGGTCTCGAGCCGCGCGTTGTGGCTCGACGTACTCGCCGATGCCGGCCCGAGGATCATCCGGCTCGGCGTCGCCGGCTCGACCGACAACCTGTTGGCCGAGACGCCCGACGTTGGCTGGGACACCGTCAATGGTCGTTACCAGCTGTTCGGCGGACACCGGCTGTGGTTCGCTCCGGAGGACCCCGACCGCGTCGCCTTTCCCGACCTCGACGGCGTGACGGTGGAACGGACGCCCGATGGGGTCCGGCTGGTGGGTCGCCTTGAGCCGCCGACATTCCTCGTCCGGTCGATCGAGATTCGGCTCCACCCCGACCTGGCGGCGCTCCAGGTTCGGCACGAGCTCCACAACCGGGGCGACGAGGTGCTCATGCTGGCCCCCTGGTCGATCACCCAGCTGCCGCTCGGCGGCACGGTCCTTCTTCCTCACGCGCCGGCCGCGGCCGGCCACCACGTTCGCCCGAACCGCAACCTCGTCCTCTGGCCGTACAGCTCCTGGATGGATCCGCGGCTGACGATCAGTGACGACGGCATCGCCCTCGAGGGCGCGGCCGGTGCCGATCTGAAGGTCGGCTGCCGGAACGAGCTGGGCTGGATCGCCTACGTTCGCGCCGGCACCGCGGTCGTCCAGCGATTCGAGCGACCGACCATGGAGCCGTACCCCGACCTGGAGTGCAACGTCGAGGCCTACTGCGGGCCTCGCTACGTGGAGCTGGAGATCCTCGGCCCGCTCCGGGCGCTACTGCCCGGGGAGACGAGCGTCCTCGTCGAGCACTGGGAGGTTCGATCCGACCTCGGTGCCGTGGTGGATCCGCACGGGCTCGCCGCGCTGCTCGGCCAGCCGATGCGCGCCCCGGGGACCGGCTGGTTCGGGGTCAGCTGATCGCGTCGGTCATCGCGGCCGAAACGTCACGCGCTGCGGGCCCGGGTGCGGTCGACGAACCGTCCGATCCGCACGAGCGCCTCCTCGAGCTTTTCGTAGCTCGTGGCGTAGCAGGCGCGGACGTGACCCTCGCCCGAAGGTCCGAAGGCACCGCCGGGAACGACCGCCACGCGCTCCTCCTCGAGCAAGCGCTGGGCGAACGTCTCGGAGTCGAGTCCCGTCGAGGTGATCCTCGGGAAGGCGTAGAAGGCACCACGCGGTTCGAAGGTCTCGAGGCCCAGGGCGTTGAACCCATCGACGACGAGGCGCCGACGGCGGTCGTACTCGGCGAGCATGAGCTGGACGTCCGGCTCGCCCTCGACGAGCGCGACGAGCGCGGCGTCCTGGGCGACCGTGGGCGCCGACATGATCCCGTACTGGTGGACCTTGACGATGCCCTCGAGGATGCCGGCCGGTGCCGCCAGCCAGCCGACGCGCCAGCCGGTCATGGCATACGCCTTCGAGAAGCCGCCCATGAGGATGGTCCGGTCGCGCATCCCGGGCAGCGACGAGAAGGCGCGATGCGTGTAGGAGCCGTAGGCGAGGCGGTCGTAGATCTCGTCGCTGTAGACGAGGAGGTCGTGGCGGACGGCAATCTCCGCGAGCGCGTCCTGGATCTCCGGCGTGAGGACGGCGCCGGTCGGGTTGCACGGGTAGCCGAGGAAGAGCGCCTTCGTCCGCGGCGTGATCGCGGCCTCGACCGCTGCCGGATCGAGCGCGAAGTCGTCCTCGAAGCGCGTCGGCACGTGAACGGCCGTGCCACCGGCGAACACGATCGCGGGGACATATGCGACATACGAGGGTTCGTGGAGGATGACTTCGTCGCCGGGGTCGCAGGTCGCCCGCAGGGCGAGGTCCACGGCCTCCGAGGCGCCGACCGTGATGAGCAGCTCCCTTGCCGGATCGTACGCGACGCCGTAGCGACCCTCGAGGTGCGTCGAGAGCGCTCGCCGAAGCTCGACGGTCCCGTAGTTCGAGGTGTAGTGAGTCCGGCCCTCGCGCAGGGATTCGACACCGGCCTCGATGACTTGCCGCGGCGTGTCGAAGTCGGGCTCCCCCACGCCGAGGCTGATCACGTCGGTCATCGTGGCGAGGATGTCGAAGAACTTGCGGATGCCCGACGGGGGCACGGCGCGGACGCGCTCGGACAGGGCCCGCTCGGCCAGCGGGGCACGCTCGGCGGGCGACTTCACGTCGCGGACTTCCACGCGGTGAAGACTACGACATCGGGGCCGAGGGTCCGGCCACCGATATCGTGAAGGGACGGCGGCGCCAGGGGTTTCAGCTCGTTGCCGTCAAGGGCTCCGACCCGGGTGACGCTTCGTGCGCCTCGATCGCCCGTTCGACGATCTCGTCGACGTCCCGATGGAGCAGCTGGCGATCCTTCGCGAGCTTCTCCGCCCTGGACTTGATGCCCAGCATCTGGCGGCGGGTCATCACGAAGACACCGAAACCGAGCATTGGCCCGAGAAGCTGCGAGCCGGGGCTCGACGACTCCATTCGCGCCCGGAACCGCTCGATCAGTCGCGTCCCGCCGCCCTCGATCGGCTCTATGGCGAACGCCCAGGCGGCGCTGAACTTCGGCGGCGTGGCCGTCGCGAGGAAGCGACCGGATACGGCAACGCCGGGCGCCACCGCCTCGTCGAGGACGGATGCCGGCCGACGCGCGGCGAGGATCTCCGGATCGACGTACAGGACGAGGGCGCGCTCGGGATCCACGACCTTGACGACGAAGCCACCGTCGGGATCGGTCGGCACCGTGTCCCCGACGTCAAGGTGCTGCAGCTCGGCCTGGACACGGTCGCTGCTCGACCCCTTCATGTCCAGGGCGTCATAGCTGTACCAGCCTGCGCGGCCATAGCCCATCTGCAGGAGCCATGGCCAGACGGCCTCGACCGGAGCATCGATCGAGATGCCCCGGGTCTCGACGGATGTGGGCTCCGGGACGAGGTCGTCGCCGGGCAGCTCCCTGGCCGCCTCGCCGGGGTCGAAGCCCCACGTCGATCGCCAGCGTTGCACGTTCGACCACGCGGCCCAGCCGCCGGCGGCAAGCGCCGATCCCACGATGATGCGTCTGATCATTGGTGTACCTCCGACTGGATCGTCGGCCATCCGGAGTCCAGCCGCGAGTGCCAAGCCGCCTTATCTCGCCGGAGGCCCGCACTGATCGGCCGAGCCGGGCCGCGCGAGTGCCCCGACGGGCGGGCGGGCGCGAGGTAGTGCGGTGAGCGGCAGGTTGGCTGGGCCTCAGCGCGCCGCGAGCGCCGTGGCCCGCTCTGCCGGCGTCGGGCCGGCCGGGTCGTCCGCGAGCGGCAGCTGGGCCGGTTCGAGATTCCGCCATGCGGCCCCGGCTGTGAGCCCCTCGAAGGCCCGTGCCGCGCGGAAGAGCATCAGCTCGCTCCACGCCGGCCCGATGAGCTGCAGGCCGACCGGCAGGCCCTCGGACAGGCCGCACGGGATGGACATCCCGGGCAGGCCGGCCATGTTCACCGGCAGCGTGCATGCATCCGAGAGGTACATCGATACGGGGTCCGCGGTCCTCGCCCCGAATCGGAAGGCCACGGACGCGGATGTCGGCGCGACGAGGGCGTCGATGCCGGTCGCGAACACCTCGTCGAAGTCGCGCTTGATGAGGGTCCGGACCTTCTGTGCCTTGACGTAGAAGGCGTCGTAGTAGCCCGCCGAGAGGGCGTACGTCCCGAGCATGATCCGGCGCTTGACCTCCGCGCCGAAGCCCTCGCCGCGCGTGGCCAGGTAGTCGGCGATGAAGTCGCCGCCCTCGAGGCGGCGGGAACGGCCGTACCGGATGCCGTCGTAGCGGGCGAGGTTGGCCGACGCCTCCGCCGGGGCCACGATGTAGTACGTGGCGAGCCCGTAATCGGTATGGGGCAGGCTGACGTCCTCGACGCGCGCTCCCGCGCCCTCGAGGAATGCGACGCCCTCGCGAATACGCCCCTCCACGTCCGGGTCCATGCCGGCCACGAAGTACTCGCGGGGCAACCCGAAGCGCCGGCCCCTGAGCCACGAGACCGCCTCGTCGTCGGACGCCGGCAGGTGGAGGAGCTCGTCCGGGACCGGCACGGGCGCCGAAGTCGAATCGCGTGCGTCCCGGCCCGCGACCGCATGGAGGAGCGCCGCGGCGTCGCGAGCATCCCGTGCGAACGGCCCGATCTGGTCGAGCGACGAGGCGAACGCGACGATCCCGTAGCGGCTGACACGGCCGTATGTCGGCTTCATGCCGACGATGCCGCACAGCGCGGCGGGCTGCCGGATCGAGCCGCCCGTGTCGGTGCCGAGGGACAGCGGTGCGTGGTGGGCGGCGACCGCGACCGCCGAGCCGCCGCTGCTCCCGCCGGGAACCGTGTCGAGATCCCAGGGATTGCTCACAGGCCCGAAGGCCGAATACTCGTTCGACGACCCCATGGCGAACTCGTCCATGTTCGTCTTGCCGAGAAAGACGGCCCCGGCATCCCGGAGTTGTTCCACGATGTGGGCGTCGTACGGGGCCCGATAGCCCTCGAGGATCCTCGACCCTGCCGTGCACTGGCCGCCCTCGACCGAGATGAGGTCCTTGAGCGCGACGGGGATCCCGTGCAGCGGGTGGAGCGCGTCCAAAGCCGCCGACCCATCGCGGCGCGCCGCCGACAGCCGGGCATCGGCGGCATCCGCCTGGCGGAGGGCACCCTCGCGATCGATCAGAAGCCAGGCGTTGAGGGCATGGTTCTGGCGCTCCGCGGCTGTGAGATGGGCTTCCGCGAGCGCGCGCGAGGAAGTCTCGCCGGTGCGGAGCAGAGTGGCCATCTGGTGTGCCAGGAGCCGCGTCGGGTCAACGTTCATCGGTGGCGCCTCGGCGTGTCGCGAGCGGTCACGCGGCGTCGCCGCCGAGAATCGGCGGAACGATGACAAAGCCGTCGAACGTCTCCGGGGCATTGCGGAGCACCGCCTCGGCGGGCAGCGACGCTGTCACGACGTCCTCGCGGAGGATGTTCTCGAGCTCGATGGTCTGGGCCGTCGGGGGGATCACGTCCGTGTCGAGCTCGGACAGCTTCATGTACTGCTCGAGGATCTGGTTGAGCTGACCTTCGAGGCGATCGAGCTCCTCGGCGGACATCCCGAGCCGCGCGAGATAGGCGACGTGTTCCACATCCGAGCGCGACAGTCCGGCCACCCGCGGATGATAGCCGAGCGACCCACGCTCCCCGGCGCGTGCCACGTAGGATGCCCGGATGAGCCAGCCCCTGATCCGCCCCATGACGCCGGTCGATGTCGCCGCTGCCGCCGCCGCGATCCTTCGGGCGGAGTGGGGCGACCGGAGGACGTGGTTCGAGTTCGCGACGACGCAGCCCGCGTGCCGGCCGCTCGTCGCCGACCTCGATGGCGAGATCGTGGGAACCGGCGTCGGGACGGCGAACGGGGAAGCCGGCTGGGTGGGGACGATCTGGGTCGCGCCGGCGCATCGGGGGCGCGGGCTCGGGCGGCGACTGACCGAGGCCATCGTCGACGACCTCGAGGGTTGTGGCTGCCGGACGCTGTTGCTCGTGGCGACGGACGCAGGCCGGCCCCTCTACGAACGCCTCGGCTTCGTCGTCGAGTCCCACTATCGGATCCTCGAGGCGCCGGGGCTGCCCGCGCCCGTCGAGGTCGGCAGCGTGCGGCCACTCCGGTGGGACGACCTGGCCCAGCTCGAGATGCTCGACCGGCTGGCGACGGGCGAGGATCGCCGCCACGCGATCGAGCGCTTCGCCGAACCGGCATCAACGCAAGTCCTGGACGTCGGCGGCGAGATCCGGGGGTTCGTGATCCGGGCGACGTGGGGCGGCGGCGCGACCGTCGCAACCGAGCCCGCGGACGCATGCTGCATCCTCGACGCCCGGCGCCTGATCGCGGGGCCGTCGGGGCGGGTGCGCGTTGGCCTTCTCGGCGAGAACACCAGGGGGCTCGAGACGCTCGCCGTAGCGGGCTATCGCCCGGTCTGGTCGGCGCCACGCCTGGCCCGTGGCGCCCCGCTGGACTGGCGGCCGACCTGGATCTGGGGCCAGTTCAACCACGCCCTCGGGTAGTCCTCGCGACGAAAGTCCTGCCCCGCCGGCGCCGCCCGGGTGATGGTGCGGAGGCGCCGGGGCGGTGATCCTTGGAGCACCATCACTTCCACGACTTCCCGAGGCGTTCGGTGACCATCCTCACGGCCTGTCTCTCGTGCGGCACGCCCGCGCGCTCCGCCACCAGCACGTTCTGCGGCCGGTGCGGCCGCCCCTTCGGGACCGAGCCGCCCGCCCACGTCGAGCTGCCGGTCTGCCACGTCTGCTACCAGTCGTCCGATGACGATGGGCGGTTTGCCAGCGCCGCGCTGCCCGGCCTTCGTCTCGACCTGCCACGGCACATCGAGGAGCACGAGCAGCATCCCGTCGGCGACGACGACTACCTGGAGTCGCTCCGCGAGGGGACGCGGATCCGGATCGGTCGCTGGATGGCCCCGTTCGATCTCGTCCGGCGGTATCTCGTGACGGGGTCACTGGACGGCGGGCGCAGGCGCCAGTTCGAGCACGACCTCATCGTCACCGCGATGACCCAGCTGGCGCGTTTCGGTCCTGATGCCGTGATCCTTGGCGACCAGCCCGAGTGGCGGGCCGCCCGCGACGCCGTCGCCACCCTCATGGAGCGATTCCACCAGACGACCGGCCAGCGCGCCCGCGCCTGACCGGCGACGAGGGCTCCGAGCCGGACCGTCAGGCGGTTGGTTCCGTCCCTTCAAGCAGATCCCGGAACGCCTCCACGTCGAGGACCGGGATGCCGAGCGCCTCGGCCTTGGCGAGCTTGGATCCGGCGCCCGGACCCGCGACGACGTAATCGGTCTTCTTCGAGACCGAGCCGGCGGACTTCCCGCCGGCGCCGCGGATGGCCTCCTCCGCCTCCTCCCGGCTGAAGCCTTCGATCGCACCGGTCACGACGAGCGTCTTGCCGCTCAGCGGCCCGGCGGCGGCCGCGATCCTGCGGCGCGGGCAGCTCGACCTCGACGCCGGCATCGGCGAGGTCCTCGAGGACGCCACGTCCCGGCCCGCCGGGCCCGAACCAGGCGGCGAGTGCCGCCGACACCGTCGGGCCGATGCCCTCGACCTCCGCGAACCGTTCCGGGGAGTCGGTCGCGACGCGCTCCAGGTGTGCGGCGGCCCGATGCAGCCAATCGTCGCCGGCCGGGACCTCGGCGGCCAACCAGGCGGCAAGCTCGATTGCCGTCGTCCAGCCGACCTGGGGGATGCCGAGGGCGGCGATCACCCGCTCGAGTGGCCGGCGCCGAGATTTCTGGATCGCCGCGTACAGGTTCTCGGCGCTCCTCCGGGCGAACCGTTCGAGCGATTCGAGGTCCTCCACGGTCAGGCGGTAGAAGTCGCCTCGACGCTTCACGAGCCCGCGCTGGAGCAGCTGCTCGAGGACGTGCCAGCCGGCGCCCTCGATGTCCATGCCGCCCCGGCCCGCGAAGTGCCCGAACTCCTGGGCGACCCGGGCCGGGCAGGCGAGGTTCGGGCAGTAGTGGCGGACGGCGCCCTCGTCCTGGACGATCGGAGTCTCGCAGACGGGGCAGGTCGGCGGCATCTCGTACTCGCGCTCGGCGCCGGTCCGACGCTCCGGGATGGGGCGGACCACCTCGGGAATGACGTCGCCGGCCTTCTGGAGCACCACCCAGTCGCCGATCCGGATGTCCTTCCGGCGGACCTCGTCGAGGTTGTGGAGCGTGGCCCGCGCGACCGTCGAACCGGCGACCTTCGTCGGCCGCAGGTGGGCGACCGGCGTGAGCGTCCCGGTCCGGCCGACATACGGGACGATGTCCTCGACGATCGTCTCGACCTGTTCCGGCGGGAACTTGAAGGCGATCGCCCAGCGCGGTGCCCGCGAGACCATCCCGAGTCGCTCCTGCTGGTCGAAGCGATCGACCTTGACGACGACGCCATCGGTCTCGTACGGGAGGTCGTGACGCTTGTCGCGCCACGTCTCGGTGAAGGCGATGACACCCTCGATGTCGAGGGCCGAGGCCCTGTTCGGGTTGACCGCGAAGCCGAGGTCGGCGAGGCGAGCCAGTGCCGCCGATTGGCTGCTGACCGCCGATGCAACCCCCCGGCCCTCGTCCTCGATGAGCTGGTAGGTCCAGGTGCTGAGGTTGCGATTCGCCGTGACCTCGGGATCCTTCTGCCGGAGCGAACCGGCACCCGAGTTGCGCGGGTTCGCGTAGAGGGGTAGCCCGGCTTCCTCGCGCTCGGCGTTGATCCGGGCAAACTCGGTCTTCGGCATGTAGACCTCGCCGCGCGCGTCGAGCGTGGCCGGTTCCCGAAGGCGGGCCGGGACGCTGCGGATCGTGCGGAGGTTCGCCGTGACGTCCTCGCCGGTCGTTCCGTCACCACGGGTCGCGCCCTGGACGAACCGGCCGCGCTCGTAGCGGAGGGTGATCGCGAGGCCGTCGATCTTGAGCTCCGCGACGTAGGTCAGGTCCGGGGCCGGCTCCGGCGCGGGCGGTAGGCCGAGCCCGCGGCGGACGCGGCCATCGAACGCGCGCAGCTCGTCGTGCCCGAACGCGTTCGAGAGTGACAGCATCGGCCGGCGATGCCGGACTTCGTCGAAAGTTCCGGCCAGCTGTGCGCCGACACGCTGCGTCGGGGATTCGGGCGTGACCAGCGCCGGAAAGGCGGCTTCGAGCGCCACCAGCCGGCGAAATCGCTGGTCGTATTCGGCATCGGTGAGGATCGGCGCGTCGGCCTCGTAGTAGGCCCTGTTGGCCGCCTCGATCTCCGTGGCGAGCTCGAGGTGCCGGGCAGCCGCATCGGCCTCGCTCATCGCCAAAGCCTCGGCGATGAGCGCCGGATCGACGGGCAGGCCGTCGAGCCCCAGGGCGGCGGCGGGCACGGCTTGCGGGTCCTGGTCCGTCATCGCCGACAAGCATACGGAGCGCGCCGGCTCGCGGCTCCATCACAATCGGCCGATGGCGATCCCCGAGCTGACCACGCCGCGCCTGCGCCTGCGGGGGTTCGGCCGTGCCGATCGGATGCCGTTTGCGGCGATGAACGCCGACGCCGAGGTCATGCGCCACATGTCGCGGCGGCTCGACCGAGCCCAATCGGACGCCTTCGTCGATCGCATCCTCGGAGCACTGGGAGGCGGATGGGTTCGGGATCTGGGCCATCGAGCGCCTCGACGACGGGACATTCCTCGGGTTCGCCGGGCTGTCCGAGCCCGCCTTCCGGGCTCCGTTCACGCCGGCGATCGAGGTGGGCTGGCGGCTCGCCCGAGCGGCGTGGGGTAACGGCTACGCGACCGAGGCCGGCGCGGCCGCGCTCGAGTTCGGATTCGAGACCCTCGGCCGCGAGGAGATCGTGTCGTTCACGGCCGCCGGCAACGAACGGTCCCGGCGGGTGATGGAGCGCCTCGGCATGACCCACGATGCCGCGGACGACTTCGAGTACCCGCTCGTCGGGCCCGAGCACCCGGTCCGGCGCCAGGTGCTGTATCGGCTCCCGCGCACGCGCTGGGCGAGCCGGACGCGAGCCTTGATTACGCCAATTTCACGAAGAACGACCCGGGGCGCGTCATTGGAGGACGACCGGTAGCTGGTCCCGATACCCGGCGACGACGAGCTGGCTGGCACCGTCGACGACGACCACGATCGCGCGATCGAACGGGGCCGGAACCTTGCCGTCGAGCCCGACCGGGGGCGACTTCGCGATCGTGCCGTCGACGTAGCAGACCACGGCAGCGTGGTCGGCGGCGAGGCCGGCCCACGGGTCCGGCGAGGGCGGCCAGAGGCGCCGCACCACGGCAATCGTCGTGCTGAAGGCGCCGGCGACGGTCCCCGCGTAGGTCGCGGCGGCGGAGGTGCAGATGTCGGCGGCCGACGTCGGCGTGGCTCTTGGTCCGATGAACGTGCACGACGTTCCGGTGATCGGGAACTCGGCGGTCAGGGTCGCGGTCATCCCGGCCTCGAGCGTCACGGACGTGGTGCATTCCCCGAGCGTCGTCGACACCTGTTCACCGGTTTCGACGTTGACGGCACGGACGAATCGCGACACGGTCACTTGGTATTGCCCGGCGGGCAGCACGGTCCCGGCAGATCCCCTCCCGAGAAGCACGTCTCCCGAAGCGACCTCGGTGCCGGTACCGTCGGTAATACGAAGGCCATAGAGCGGGCCGAGCCCGCTCGTCACCACCCCGTTCGGCAACGGAAGATGATCCTGGAGCGCGAACACAATGAGCCGAGAGGTTCCCGTAAGCGGGGCAATCGTTGGCGGAGCGGTCGGCGGCGAAGACGAAACCGCGGACGGGGACGGTCCACCGACGCCCGCCGGAGCCGGGCCTGTCCCCCATGGGCGTCCAGCCACGACCACGACGGCGACGATGATCACCCCCAGCAGGACCGCCGTGCTCCACCGTGGCGCTCGTGCGGAGCCGCGCCTCACCGCCACGCTCGATCGGTGGATACGCTGCACCGACGCATCTCGCGTCGCGGGGGCATCGGCGACCTCGGTTTCGATCGCGGCCAGTCGCTGGTTGAACCGCTCCAGGACATCATGCTCGTCGGGGGTCGTCATCGGAGCAGCTCCTCGTGTTCTCGAAGCACCGCGATCGCGCGGCTCACGAGCGATCGGACGCCGGACTCCGAGATGCCCAGGATCGATCCGATCTCGGCGTCCGTGAGATCGCGCTGGTACCGAAGCAGGAGCACCTCGCGCTGGCGGCCGTTGAGGGCGCGGGCAACGGCGTCGAACCAGAGCCAGAACTCGGTGCGCGCCTCGCCGGCGTCGCCAGAGTGGTGGCGTGGCATTTGCGCGCCGAGCGCGAGGAATCGCCTCGCCCGGCGCCACCGATCCGTCATCCGGCGTCGCGCAGTGAGCAGCAGCCACGGCAGCGGGGCGGCAGGAGCTCCGTCCGTCGACCACGCCCGAAGCGCCCGCTCGAAGGTATCGGCGGTGATCTCCTCCGCCTCGTCGTGCGATCGAGTCATGGCCAGGGCGTACCGGAAGACGTCCCGATAGTGGCGCCGGTACAGGATCTCGAACGTGACGTCAGCCGCGTGCATCGCGTGCTCCAGCGGGAGGAGCACCGCGGGATCGGTACGGGAATCGCTCACGTGCCATGAACGACTCAGGAGTGCTTCCACGATTGATCAACGAATGGAACAGGTACCTCGTCCCGCAGCGCTGTCGATCATCATCCACCCGGAGGTCCTCGACCGGAGGTGTCGCACCTCCCTGGTCCACTACCCGGGCGGCCAGGCGGCCGACGATCGGGTCGTCTGGCTCTGGCGGGAAAGCTCGGCCGCGCCCACGCTGCACCCCGGAAGGTCCCGAGATTCGGCTCACCGGCGCGTCGTTCGCCTCGAGGCGAGCGGCTCTTCCGAACCGAGGGCGGACCGGCACGGACCGGGTACCCATCGCGGCCGACCGAAAGGGTACGAATCCGTCATGGTCAAGCCGCTTGCCTCGCAGCCGGCGAAACTCCCCTCCCGCCCGACGCCACCCGTAACGGATCCCGAGTTCGTGCGACGGGCTCGGTTCCAGAACCTCATCTGGCGCCATGAGAAGGCCGTCTCGACCCACCTCGTGAGCGGATCGAGTGCCGGTCCTGACGTCGCGAAGCCGGATGTCCCGGTCGAATGGCTCAAGGAGCTTGATCACCACTGACGTCCGGGCCTGCGAGGCCGCCCGGGGCGCCGGCCGCGCCGGGGCGTCCGGCGACTTCTGACTAGCGCTCGTCCGGCCTCCGGCGCCGCACCAGTTCCGGGTGAAGGTCGGCCGACGACGCGCACCCGAGCAACGGGAGCGCCAGCTCCAGCTCCTCACGGAGGATCGCCACGGCCCGTTCGACACCGGCCTGGCCGCCCGCGGCGAGTGCCCAGTAGAAGGGCCGGCCGACGAGAACGCCGGTCGCACCGAGCGACAGGGCGATCGCGATATCGAGCCCACGGCGGATCCCGCCGTCGACCCATACTTCGATCCGGCCGTCGACGGCCGCGACGACGTCATCGAGCGCGTCGGCCGTGGCGAGGGTTCGGTCCAGCTGCCGCGCGCCGTGGTTCGAGACGATGATCCCGTCCACGCCATGTTCCACCGCCAGCCGCGCGTCATCGGGCGAGACGATGCCCTTGAGCAGGAGCGGCAGGGAGGTCCAGGATCGGATCGACGGGAGGTCGTCCCAGGTCAGGCTGATCGCCTGCTGGTCGTCGAGGCCCGCGTATCGGCCCCGCTCCGCGGCCTTGACCGGCGCACTCTCGACATTCGGCATATACGGCAGCGAGAAGCCGGACCGGCGGTCGCGCTCCCGATATCCGAGCACGGGCAGGTCCACGGTCAGCACCAGGGCCCGGCAACCGGCTGCCGCGGCACCCTCGACGATCGAACGGGTGTAGCCGAGGTCGCTGATCAGGTAGAGCTGGAACAGGAGGTCGGCCCCGGGCGCCGCGGCCGCGACATCGGCGGCGGTCATGGACGCGGATGTGGAGAGGATCATCGGGATGCCGGCGACCGCGGCCGCGCGGGCCATCGCGCCCTCTCCGTCCGGGTGGGCCATCGCCTGGGCGGCCATCGGCGCTATGGCGATCGGCAGTGCGCTCGGCCGGCCCAGGAACGAACCGCCGACCTCGACCTGCCGGATGTCGGTCAGAACTCGCGGGATGAACCGATAGTCGCGCCAGGCCGCATCGTTCTCGGCCAGGGTGATCTCGTCCCAGGAGCCGCCGGCGACGTAGTCGAAGCTCGGCCCACGCATGCGCCCGCTCGCGAGGGCCTCGAACTCGTGGAGGCCGACCACCCCGGCAAGCTCATCGGGACCGAGCAGCGCAGTCATGCCGTCAGCCTAGCCGATGACGCCTGGCGCGGCGGACCCGCGCCGCTACCCGACGATGTCGAGCGCCGCGAGCGATGCCAGGACGGTCTTCCGCCCGACCTGCGAGTCCCGGAACGCGACCGTGACCTCTTCGTCGCTACGGGTCAGCTTCGAGGTCACCACGATGCCGTCGCCCCAGCGAGCGTGGCGTACGCGGTCGCCGTCCCGGTAGCGCCGCTCGCCCGGAATGACGGGCCGGGCCACGAACGCGGGCTTCGCGGCCGCAGAGGCTCGCTCCCGCGCTTCGTCGTCTGCCGGATCGACCGCCGGCGCATCCGCATCGTCGTCCCAGGCCTGGAAGGCCTTGCCGAAGGTCCCCGAGCGCGCGCCGTTCGCGAACGCGTCGCGCCGGGCCGCCAGGTCGCGGGTCGGGCGGAACGCCTCCCCGGCGCGCGGCGCGCCAGGCCGCCCACTCCCCTCGCGGAAGGCGCCCCGGTCCGTCCGGATCGGCGTCCCGAAGCGCGTCGCGCGCCGACCGAAGACCATGCCGAGGTCATCGGTCGAATCGACGTCCGCGGCGGACGCACCCGTCGCCCGGGCCAGGAGCGGACCCGTCATCAGGTCGGCCGGGATCTCCATGAGGAATCGTGACGGCTCGGCCATCCAGCCGCCGGCGCCGCGACGGGTGGCGCGCTGCCAGGCGTGGGAGAGGTAGAGCCGCTCCTTCGCCCGGGTCATGCCCACGTAGGCAAGGCGCCGCTCTTCCTCCATCCCAGCCGGGTTCGGGTTGAAGCCCGATTCGGCCTCGATCGCGCGACTCGTCGGGAACAGCCCCTCCTCGAGGCCGGCGATGAAGACGATCGGGAACTCGAGGCCCTTCGCCGCATGCAACGTGATCAGGGAGAGCTTGTCGGCATCGGCCTCGTACGAGTCCTGGTCCGCGACGAGTGCCGTCTCCTCCAGCAGGCGGTCGAGGGCGTCGTCGGGCGAGAGATCGTCGTAGCGGGTCGTGACCTCGCGGAGCTCGAGGAGGTTGGCCCAGCGCTCCTCTCCTTCCTCGGTCCCGTCGGCGAGCATCGCCCGGTAGCCCGACCGCTCGAGGACCTCGTCGAGGAGCTCGGGCACGGGCAGCGATCCGATGCGCGTCCGGAGGCGCCGGACGAGGCCGACGAAATCTGCCAGCGCCGTCCGGGCCCGCCCGGCGAGCTCCGGCACCTCACCCTCGGCCGCGCGCTCCAGCGCCAGCCAGTACGGCAGGTCCTCCCGCGCCACGATCGCACGGATCACCCCGATCGTCTTGTCCCCGATCGCCCGTGCCGGGACGTTGATGACCCGCTCGAAGCTCACCGAATCGGCGTCGGAGCGGAGGATCCGGAGGTAGGCGAGGGCGTCCTTGACCTCCTTGCGGGCGTAGAACCGGGTGCCCCCGACGACCTGGTAGCGAATGCCGTAGCGGAGGCACGATTCCTCGATCGCCCGGGACTGGGCGTTCGTCCGGTACAGGACCGCGATGTCCCGCAGGTGGTACGTGCCGCTCCCCTCGTCCGCTCGGCGGGTGAGCATCGACGCGCGGGTCCCGGTGAGCTCCTCGACCCGGCGCGCGATCCACTCGGCCTCTTCCTCCTCGTTGTAGGCCTCGAACCGATCGATCGGGCGGCCGCGGTCGTTGCGAGTCCAGAGCTTCTTGTCGGTCCTGGCCTCGTTCTTCGAGACGACCGCATGCGCGGCGTCGAGGATCAGCTGCGTCGAGCGGTAGTTCTGCTCGAGCTTGATGACCGTCGCGTCGGGCCAGTCGCGCTCGAAATCGAGGATGTTCCGGATGTCGGCACCGCGCCAGCCGTAGATCGACTGGTCATCGTCGCCGACGACCGCGAGGTTGTGGTGGCCGGCGGCGAGGGCCTTGATCCAGAGGTACTGGGGCCGGTTCGTGTCCTGGTACTCGTCGACGTGGAGGTAGCGCCAGCGGTCCTGGTATTTCTTCAGCGCCGCCGGCGCCTCGTCGAACAGCCGGACGGCATCGAGCAGGAGGTCATCGAAATCGACCGCGTTGGCACGCTTCAGGGCATCGCGATACTTCCGCGCCAGGCGGGCGATCTCGACGAGGTTACCGGTCGCCACCCGCATGGGCGGGATCTCGGTCGGGTCGACCATGTCGTTCTTGGCCCGGCTGATCGCGCCGAGGATCGCCTGGGGCCGAGTCTCGCCCTTCGCCTCCAGCCCCTCCTCGCGGAGGATCCGCTTCATGAGCTGGACCTGGTCGTCGGTGTCGTAGATCAGGAACCGCCGGTCGAGCCCGATGGCCTCGCCTTCGCGCCGCAGGAGCCGGGCGCACAGGGCATGGAACGTGCCGGCCTCGACCTCCTTGCCAGCCTCGCCGACGAGGTGGACGATACGCTCACGGAGCTCCGCCGCCGCCCGGTTCGTGAACGTCACGGCGAGGATTCGCCACGGCGCAACGCCCTTGACGCCGATCAGGTACGCGACGCGATGAGCGAGGACGCGTGTCTTGCCCGATCCCGCACCGGCCAGGATGAGGACGGGGCCGTCGGTGGTCGTGACGGCCCGCGCCTGCTCGGGATTCAGGCGGGACACGATCTCGCGCTTGCGCGATGCCTGCGCCTCGGCGCGACGCCGCTCGGCGTCGGGATCGACCGGCGCCTCCGGGTCACGCAAGCCCGCGTCGACCGCCGAGTCCGCCTCCCGGAGCCAGGCCGGTTCGACGTTCGTCGAAGCGTCCCGCAGCTCGTCGAGGACAGTCCCATCGGGTAGGTCGGGGGGTGCTGCGAGGCCATCGGGGCGCGGCGCGGCGGCGCGGCGAGACGGCTTGCCGGACGTCGTGGGACTCACCGGGTCATTGTAGGACGGGGCCTCTTCCCGGGACTTCGCGACGTTCGCAACGCAGGCCCGGCAGGCCCCAGCGAGTGCGTCCGATGGCCGGTTGGCCTACTCGATCTCGCCCGCTGGCGGCGCGGCGATCACCACGGTCGCATCCCACGCGGACAGGGCAACCTTGAGCGAGAGATCGCCCACCGTCGTCCCCTTCGCGCCGACGTTGAGGAATGCCGGGCGGAGGGTGTCCTTCTCGACCTCGACCTGGAACGTGACCGTCGCATCTCCGAGGTCGAGACCGGAAAGCAGCGTTCCGAGCTCCGCCGGAGTCATCGCGATCTGGACGACATAGCACGCCTTCGTGCCGCAGGTCGCGTCGTCCTTCTTCATCGCATCGAGGTCGGGTCGGCCGAGGAAGTACTGAACCTGCGTGATTACCTTCGCCGGATCCCCTGGCGTTCCGGTGGCGGTCGTCGACTTCGTGTACTTGTCGCCGCCGAGCGAGAGCTTCGTGTACGTGTCCGGGCCGACGATGATGATGTCGGCCGTCAGCCCCAGCATCGCCGGGATCGACGCCGTCGCGTGCAGGTTCCCGGCGGCCAGGTCGACGTCTCCGTTGAGGGTCGTTCCCGCAAGCGCGATGTCGCCGGTTTGCCCCCCACCGAGAATGCCGGGGCTCAGCGTCCCGTCCACCGTTGCCGCCACATGAACCGTCGTTGCCGACTGCATCGCCGTGACGGCCCGGGTGAGGATCTCCTTCGGATCCGAGATCGTCGGTCCTGCGTTGCTGCCACATCCGGCGGCCGTGACGGCCAGCAGGACAAGGGTTCCGAGTGCCAGCGCGCGTGGATGCATCGATCGATCTCCGGGACGGGCAGGCGTCATCGGCCTCGGCGTAGGGTCACGGCGGGCCACGAACATGTCAAGGGCGGCCAGGGCCGTTCGTCGAGGTCCTGAATATCGAAGAGCCCGGCCTCGCGGCCGGGCTCTTCGTGTGCGCGTCGCGACTAGAAGTCCATGTCGCCGGGTCCACCGCCGTGGCCGTGGCCCCCGCCGTTGTCCTTCTTCTCCGGGATGTCGGTCACGAGCGTCTCCGTCGTGAGGACCATCGCGGCGATCGAGGCGGCGTTCTGAAGCGCAGATCGGGTCACCTTGGCGGCGTCCACGATGCCCTTCTTGAACATGTCCCCGTACTCGTCCTTGAGGGCATCGTAGCCCTCGCCGCCCTTGAGGCCCTTGACCTTGGCCACGACGACCTCGCCGGACTGGCCGGCGTTGTCGGCGATCTGGCGGGCCGGAGCCTCGAGCGCCTTGCGGACGATCTCGACACCCACCTGGGCGTCGCTGTCGAGCTTGATCTTGTCGAGGGCCGGGATGGCCTGGAGGAGCGTGGTGCCGCCGCCGGCGACGAGGCCTTCCTCGACGGCCGCGCGGGTCGTCGAGAGGGCATCCTCGATGCGGTGCTTCTTCTCCTTGAGCTCGACCTCGGTGGCCGCGCCGACCTTGATCACGGCCACGCCGCCGGACAGCTTGGCAAGGCGCTCCTGGAGCTTCTCCTTGTCGTAGTCCGAGGTCGTGTCCTCGATCTGGGCCTTGATCTGGGCCATGCGACCCTTGATCGCGTCGGGGCTGCCATCGCCGTCGACGATGGTCGTGTCGTCCTTGGTGGCGACGACGCGGCGAGCCTTGCCGAGGTCATCGGCCGTGACGGAGTCGAGCTTGCGCCCGATCTCCTCGGAGATCACGGTCCCACCGGTCAGGATGGCGATGTCGCGGAGCATCTCCTTGCGGCGATCGCCGAAGCCCGGGGCCTTGACGGCCAGCACGGAGATCGTGCCCTTGAGCTTGTTCACGACGAGCGTGGCGAGGGCCTCGCCGTCGACGTCCTCGGCGATGATGAGGATCGGGCGGCCGAGCTGGACGCCCTTCTCGAGAGCCGGGAGCATGTCCTGGACGCTCGAGATCTTCTTGTCGGTGATGAGGATGACGACGTTCTCGAGAACGGTCTCCATCCGATCCGCGTTGGTCACGAAGTAGGCCGAGAGATAGCCCCGGTCGAACTGCATGCCCTCGGTGTATTCCTTCTCGAGGCCCAGGCTCTGGCCTTCCTCGACGGTGATGACGCCGTCCTTGCCGACCTTGTCCATCACCTCGGCGATGATCTCGCCGACCTCCGGATCCGCGGCGCTGATGGCGGCGACGGCCGCGATCTGCTCACGGGAGTCGACCGGGCGGGAGGTCCGCTTGATCTCATCGACGACGGCCTGGACGGCCACCTCGATGCCGTGCTTGATGACCATCGGGTTGGCGCCCGCGGTCACGACGCGGAGGCCCTCCGCGACCATTGCCTGGCCGAGCACGACCGCGGTGGTCGTGCCGTCGCCGGCGACGTCATCGGTCTTGGTCGCGACTTCCTTGAGGAGCTGCGCGCCCATGTTCTCGAAGGGGTCTTCGAGCTCGATGTCGCGGGCGATGGTCACGCCGTCATTGGTGATCGTGGGGGAACCGAACTTCTTGTCGAGGACGACGTTCCGGCCCTTGGGGCCGATCGTGACCTTGACGGCGTCGGCGAGGCGGTCGATGCCCCGCTTGAGCGATCGACGGGCGGTCTCGTCGAAGATGAGCTGCTTGGCCAACTTGTATGCCCTCCGTGGGTGTGATGGCGATCCGGGATGGCGTCAGACCGGCACGATGGCCGGGCCGGCGTCAGTCCTCGACGATCGCGAGGATGTCCTTCTGGCTGACGATCAGGAGGTCTTCGCCATCGACCTTGAACTCGGTCCCGGCGTACTTCCCGTAGAGGACCTTCTGGCCCACCTTGACGTCCATCGGTTCGCGCTTGCCGTCATCGAGGATGCGACCCGGACCGGCGGCGAGGATCTCGCCCTCCTGGGGCTTCTCCTTGGCGGTGTCCGGGAGGACGATGCCGCTCTTGGTCATCTCCTCGCGGGCGCTCGGCTTGACGACGACGCGATCACCGAGCGGACTGAGCTTCTTCGTGGCAGTGGCTTTAGCCAACGTGCATTCCTCCTGTGACGGCGATCGGCCGTCGGGCCTGGTTGCGGGTCCGATCCCGTCCGCGCCCGTGGCGCGAGCCGGACTCGATCCGAAAACGATCCATTGGTGCCGCTCGAGGGAACTGGTACCGACGCTGCTCGCCCATCCCCGCAGGGCCTGCGTCCGACCGTCATTCCACGTCGATTAGCACTCTCGGGGTGAGAGTGCCAACAGTGTAGGGACCGTGTCCCGCGGCTGTCAACTGGGTGTACTCGTCCAGTACGTCCGTTACACATCGATACCCAGGGAGGCCAGGTATTCGGCCGGCGTGCGTTGGCCGAGCGACTGGTGGGGACGGATCGTGTTGTACACGGTCTCCCAGGCGCGCAGCTCGGCCTGGAAGGCCGCGAGCTCGGGCTCGGCGTCGGTGACCTCGTAGAACTCCTCGGTGTGGGTCCGGTTGGCCCGCTCGACCGCGCCGTGGAGCTTGGGCGAGCGGGGTGGCAGGACGAAGAGGCGGATGCCCCGGGCCTCGCAGGCGGCCTCGAACTCGGCCATGAACTCGCTGCCGTTGTCGATGCTGATGGCCCGGACCGGGAAGGGCATCCGCTCGGCCAGGCGATCGAGGACCGCGGCCGCCGCGGCGGCGGTCGCCCGTCGGCCGAGCTCGATGACGTCCCACCGGGAGACGACGTCCCGGGCGGTGAACTGCTTCCAGACGAGCGTCGAGAGGGGCCGAATGTCGAGGGTGTCGAGCTCGACCAGATCGCCCGGTCGCTCGACCACCCAGTCGGCCGGCCTGCGGATCGCGTACGGCCGGGCCCAGCGCCGCTGGCGAACGCGCATCCGGCGCCGGCGGCGCGGCTCGCGGAGCTCGCCCGAGTGGCGGAGGCGGACGAGGATCCGGCCGACCATGGACGTCGACACCTGCCGGCCGTCCCGCCGGAGGAGGACGGCGAGCTTGTCCTTGCCCCAGCGCGGATAGCGCTCGCGAACCGCCCGGACCGCGGCGAGCTCGTCGGCCGTCCAGGTCGGCCGGCGGCGGCGGCGAGGCGCGGAGCTCCGATCCTCGAGGGTCTCGAGGCGGGTCCGCTCGAAGCGGGCCAGCCAGCGGTAGACGGTCGGCCGGGAGTAGCCGAAGTGGCGGGCCGTCCGGGCCACGACCCCGCCGTGGGCCCGGTGCCAGTCGAGCATCGCCAGGCGCCGCCGGGCATCGCGGCTGAGGTCCGGCGCGGCCGCGATGCGGCGGGCGCCGCCGTGTCGGACCCGGTGCGTCCCACCCGCGTGGTGGACGGTCTGTCGCCAGCCCGTAGACTTGGCCATCGAGAGCCTCCTGCTGCTGATGTCTTGACACCACCAGCGTAGCGGGGCTCTCGCTCGCTTCCAGGACCGCCGTCAGCCCGTCACGCGTCCAGGCCCGGTGTCACGGACGTTTCTGGACGCGCTCACCGGGCTCGGTCAGCCGGCGCTCCCGCCTCGGTTCCCCGGGGGCTTCGGCTCGGGCGTGTGTCGTCGAAACGCCCGGTCGTACGCGGCGACCAGGTTTGCCCCGAAGTCGGCTTCGCTCTCGGTGCGCTGGCCTCGCACCCAGTCCGCCGTGATCCGGACCCACTCGGGCGCGTTCCGCGAGCGTGGCGCGCCGGGGGGCGAGAGGAAGGGTGAATCGGTCTCGACGAGGAGCCGGTCCGCCGGCACGAGTGCGGCGACGTCGGCCGTCGGCTCCTCGCCCTTCCGGAAGGCCAGGCCCGAGATGGAGATCACGGCGCCAATCTCCAGCATCGCCTGCGCGTAGTCGACCGGCCCGCTGAACGAATGGACCACGACGCGGACACCGGGGGTCGACCGGACCTCGGCCAGGAGCGCGTCCTGCGCATCACGTTCGCCAGCCCTTGAGCGGCAATGCAGGATGGCGGGCTTGTCGAGGTCTGCCGCGAGCCGGAGGTTGCGGCGCAGGTTCGCGAGCTGGTCCTCGATCGGCGAGAAGACGCGGTCGTAGTCGAGCCCCGTCTCGCCGATCGCCAGGACGCGCGGGTCAATGGCAAGTTCCACGAGGTGCGCCCACTCCCCTGCCGTCACCTTCGCGGCGTCATGCGGGTGCACCCCGACCGCGGCATCCAGCCAGCCGTGCCGCCTGACCAGCTCGACCGCCGCCTCGGAGGACCAGGCATTCCAGCCCGGCACCAGGATGCGCTCGACGCCCGCCTCGCGGGCGCGATCGATCACCGCGTCGGCGTCGGGCGCGAGGCGTTCGGCCTGGAGGTGGCAGTGGCTGTCGACGAGGCGCATTCGGGTCGGATTGTGGACCCGATGCGCCCAACCGTCGTGGGATCAGGCGCGCGGGAGCGCCTCGAAGAGCCCGATCTGGTTCCCCTCGGGGTCATCGACGACCGCAAACCAGCCCCAGCCGGGGATGTCCGTCTTGGGCTCGATGGTCGTCCCGCCGTTAGCCGTTGATGCCGCGAGCGCCGCCTCGACCGAGTCGACCTCGATGTACAGGCGGAGCTTGGTTCCGGTGCTCACGCCGCGCTTGCCGACAGCCCCGCCGTATCCCTCTCCCGACTGGAAGAGGTGGTAGCCGGGCATGCCCGGCTGCTCGCCGAACTCCCAGCCGGCGACGGCCGTGTAGAACTTCATGGCCCTCTCGGGTTCGTCGGCCGGAAACTCGACGTGGTTGATGTTGCCGTGCGACATGGGACGCCCTCCGTGCATTTGCCGATCCCGGTACAGGGATTGTGCATACCGTCGACGATCAGCCTACGGTGGATTCGACCTCCAGTCGCGGGAACAGCGGCTCGGGCGCGGCGAGCGTACCCGGCGCCGCGGCATGGACGCCCCAGCCGAGTTCGTCGAGGACGGGCGGTCCGCCGTTGCCGTCCGGGCCATATGGGTAGTCGTAGCCCAGCTGCCCGAGCACTCGCGGTGCCGTGTTCGGCAGGAACGCCGCGACGGCCAGCCCCAGGAGCCGGCAGGCTTCCACCAGGTCGCCGAGCGTCGCCCGCAGGCGGACAGCGGCAGGCTCGTCCCCGGATTTGGCCGCCTTGGCCAGCGTCCAGGGCTGTTCGGCATCGACGAAACGGTTCGCCGCACCGACGAAGTCCCAGAGGGCGGCGAGTCCCTCGTGGAGCTCGCATCCCTCGGTCTTGTCGATGAACCTTGGCAAGGTCTCCGCCCATGCTGCGGCCAGGGCCGAGGGACCATCACTGGCCGCGGGCGCGGGGCGCTCGCCGCCGAGGTAGCGCCCGGCCATCGAGACGGTGCGGTTCACGAGGTTGCCGAAGTCGTTGGCGAGATCCGCGTTGTAGCGGCGCACGAAGCTGTCCCAGCTGACCTCCGCATCGCGATCGAAGGGCACCTCGCGGAGCGTCACGTAGCGCGCGCCGTCGGTCCCGAACGCGGCCGTGAAGTCGTCGGGGTCGAGGAAGTTGCCGCGGCTCTTGCTCATCCGCTCACCACCCGCGGCCAGGAGCCAGCCGTGGACCCAGACCTTGCGCGGCGCCTCGAGCCCGGCGCTCCAGAGCATCGCCGGCCAGAAGATCGTGTGGAACCGGGCGATGTCCTTGCCGATCACGTGGAGATCGGCCGGCCACCAGCGGGCGAACGCCTCCACATCCCCTGGAAAGCCCGCTCCGGTGATGTAGTTGATGAGCGCGTCGTACCAGACGTAGATGACCCCGGCCTCGGGATCCCACGAGCCGTCCTCGCGAAGGGCGCTCTCGCCGTTCTCGGCGATCGGGAACGGGATGCCCCAGCCACCGGGCGTCCGCTCGCGGCTGATCGAGAAGTCCTGCAGGCCGCCGCGGATGAAGCCCAGCATCTCGTTCCGCCGGTAGTCGGGCTGGACGAACCCTGGGTGCTCGGCAAAGTGCCGCTCCAGGCGCTCCTGGTAGGCCGACAGCCGGAAGAACCAGTTCTTCTCCTTGAGCCACTGCAGGGGGACCTCGGGATGGTTCGGGCAGATCGTGCCCCGGGCCGTCTCGTGGACGTCGGTCGCGTTGAGGAAGCCCTCGTTCGGGCAGTACCAGCCCTCGTACGTGCCGAGGTAGATGTCACCGTTGGCGTGGGCCCGCCGGACCATCTCCTGGGCCGAGGCGACATGGTCGGGATCGGTCGTCCGGATGAAGCGGTCCGGGCTGATCGCGAGGGCGTCCTCGGCCCGCTTGAAATAGCCGACCTTCTCGTCGACGAAGTCGCGCGCCGATCGGCCCTCGTCGATCGCGCTCTGGGCGATGTTGATCGAGTGCTCGTCCGTTCCGGTGAGGAAGCGGGTATCGTCGCCCTTCATCCGGTGCCAGCGCGCGATGACGTCGGCCCCGATCACCTCGTACAGGGTGTGGAGACCAGGCTTGTTGTTGGCGTAGGCGATGGCGGTCGTCAGGTAGTAGCGAGGTCGGTCGGTCACGGGAGTGGCACCTCGGGGCGCCGCGTGGCGGCGGGGCGGGGGCCGATCGATCGATCGGCAGGTCGATACAGGCGGCCGCCGGGCGAGGATCCCGGCGATCCCGAGGTCGGGATCAGGCGCCGGCGCTCGACCGTGGCCGCCCCGGCATCACCATGGAACTCGGGCGCGACATGGCCCGATGATAGCGGGTCCCGCCGCCCGGTCGCCCCTCAATGGCGGAAGTGGCGTGCGCCCGTGATGAGCATCGTCGCTCCCGCCGCGTCCGCGGCCGCGATCGCGTCGGCATCGTGGAGCGAGCCGCCGGGCTGCGCGAACGCGGTCACGCCTGCCTCAAGGCACACTTCCACGGCGTCTGGAAAGGGGTAGAACGCGTCCGAGCCGCACGAGGCACCGCGAAGGGCATTGTCACCCGCGAACCGACGAGCCTTCTCCACGGCTTGCCGGGCGGCATCAACGCGCGACACCTGCCCGGAGCCCATGCCGATCAGCGCGCCGCCCTTGACGAGAACGATGGCGTTCGAGGAAACGCCCCGAACCAGGCGCCAGGCGAGATCGAGGTCGCGGCGCTCGTCCTCGGTTGGCGCTCGGCGCGATGCCACGGTCCAGGTCGCCGGATCGTCGGGCACGCTGTCCGGGATCGTCACGAGGACCGCACCGCCGGCCGTCCGCAGGCTCGCCCGCGGCGACGGGGTGGCCGGCGGCCCATCGGCCGCGAGGCCCGGCTCAACGAGCAGGCGCAGGTTCGGCTTCGTGGCGAGGACCTCGCGCGCGTCAGCGTCGAAGTCGGGCGCGACCACGACCTCGAGGAACATCGAGGCGAGCCGCTCCGCGACGGCCCGGTCGACGACCCTCGTGAACGCCACGACCCCGCCGAACGCCGACACGGGGTCGCCGGCGAGCGCTGCCTCCCACGCCCCGAGTAGCGTCGGGCGTTCGGCGGCACCGCAGGCGTTCGTGTGCTTGACCACGACGCAGGCCGGGCCGCGCAACTGGCGGGCGAACCCCGCGACCGCGGCGGCATCGAGGACGTTGTTGTGGGACAAGGCCTTGCCCTGGAGCGGCGGCTCCCCGGCGGCGAAGGGCCCGGGCTCGGAATCCGGTCCGGGCCGGCGATATCGGGCCGCCGGTTGGTGGGGGTTCTCGCCGTAGCGCAGGGTCTCGACCTTCTCGAGGCCGACCGTCAGGGTCGCGGGGTACGGGTCAGTGGCGCCCGGGAACCCCGGCCAGTCGGGCAGGTCGACCCCCGAGGCAGCCATGCGGACCGGCAGCTCGACCGCGATGCGGGCGTCGTAGGCTGCGGTATGGCGGAAGGCCTCGACCGCGAGCGCCGAGCGCAGGCCGGCCGGGAGTGGCGCGCCAACGGCCGCCTCGAGGGCCGCGAGCACCTCCCCGTACCGCGCCGGTCCGGTCACGATCGCCACGCTGGCATGGTTCTTGGCTGCCGCCCGGACCATGGAGGGCCCGCCGATGTCGATCTCCTCGACGAGCTCGTCGAGCGTCACGCCGTCGCGCTCCGCGGCGGCGGCGAACGGATAGAGGTTGACGACGACGAGCTCGAAGGGGCTGATCGCGGCTGCGGCGAGGGCCTCCCGATGAGCCGCGAGACGGCGGTCGGCGAGGATCCCGCCGTGAACCCTCGGATGGAGGGTCTTCACCCGGCCGTCGAGCATTTCGGGGAATCCGGTCAAGGCGGCAACGTCGGTCACGGGCAGGCCGGCGTCACGGAGGGCGCGCGCCGTACCACCCGTGGAGACGAGCTCGAAGCCGAGCCCCACGAGGCCCCGCCCAAGCTCCGCCAGTCCGGTCTTGTCGCTGACCGAGAGGAGGGCGCGCCGCGGCACCGGGAGCCCGGCGTCCGCAGCGGCCAGATCGAGGGCCACGTGCCGCCCGTCGACGCGCAGCGCGCCGACCGCGAGGAGGGCCACCGCTCGCGGCAGGAGTCGGTGCTCGACGTCCCGGATGCGGTCCTGGAGCCTGGCCTCGTCGTCGCCCGGGAGGATTGGCACGGCCTCCTGCGCCACGATCGGCCCGCCGTCGAGTGTCTCGTCCACGAGATGGACGGTGCAGCCCGTGACGGCGACGCCATGCGCGAGGGCGTCCCGGACGGCGTGCCCGCCCGGGAAGGCCGGCAGGAGCGAGGGGTGGGTGTTCAGGATCCGCCCATCCACGGCGGCAAGCGTCCGCGGACCGACGATGCGCATGTAGCCGGCGAGGGCCACGAGGTCGATGCCCGCCGCCGCGAGGGTCCCGGCGATCGTCTCGTCGTCACCGCCCGGGACGAGCGCGGTCTCGATCCCCTGCTCCGCTGCCCAGGTGAGGGCCGGGCAATCCCGGTCCGCGAAGACAAGGGCGAGGCGCGCCCCGAGCTCACCGCGCGCGGCCGACGCCGCCAGCGCGCGGAGGTTGCTGCCTGCCCCGGAAACCCCGACGGCGAGCGCGGCATCGAACCGCGTCACGCGCTCGAATCTCCCTGGCTCCTCGACATACCGGCCGCCCAGGTCGGCCGCCGACTGGACCGCGCCGATCAAGATCGCTCCCGGCAGGGCTTCGAGCGCGGCGTCGACGGCCTCCGGCGCCACGACGATCACCATCCCGATACCGCCGTTGAACGTCGCCCGGAGCTCGACGTCGTCGATGCCGCCGAGGGCGCCGAACAGGCGCATGACGGACGGCATTCGCCAGGCCAACGGGTCGATCCGGGCACCGGCGCCGGGCGGGAGCGCCCGGGGCACGTTGCCGGGCAGCCCGCCGCCCGTGACGTGGGCCACGCCGCGGAGCTCGTGGCCGGCCGCCTGGAGAGCGGCGCGGGCGGCAAGGATCTGGCGGGCATAGATGCGCGTTGGCGTCAGGAGGACCTCGCCGACCGTCTGGAGCGCAACCGCCGGTTCGCCCAGGATGGCGGCGTCGCGGCCGCCGTCGCCGAGCGAGCGTGCGAGCTGCTCCTGGTACGGCCGCTCGAGCGGGATGTCCCACTGGGCGAGGAGGCTTCGGACGAGCGAAAACCCGTTGGCATGGAGACCGGACGACGGCAGGCCCAGGATCACGTCGCCGGGCCGCCCAAGGCTGCCATCGAGCAGCTCGTCCCGCTCGACGATGCCGATACACGTTCCGGCCAGGTCGAACGTTCCCGGCTCCATGAGCCCCGGATGCTCGGCCGTCTCGCCGCCGACGAGGGCGCAGCCGGCCTCGACGCAGCCCTTGGCCACGCCGGCCACGAGCGAGGCGACCGCGTCGGGGTCGATGCGGCCCACGGCCACGTAGTCGAGGAAGGCGATGGGCTCGGCGCCCGCGCAAACGACATCGTCCGCGCACATCGCGACGAGGTCGACGCCGATCGTCTCCCAGCGACCGAGCGCCGCGGCGATCGCCGTCTTGGTGCCGACACCGTCGGTCGAGGAGACGATGAGCGGATTGCGGTAGCCGGCCGGAATGGCGATCGCGCCACCGAAGCCGCCGAGCCCGCCGACGACCTCCGGTCGTCGCGTCGAGTCCACGGCCATGCGCATCCGCTCGACCGCGAGATCCCCGGCCGTGACGTCGACACCGGCTCGCGCATAGGCCGTTCGCGGCGCGCCACCCTTGCCCAGCGCCTCAGCCACCCGCGAGCACCGGCTCTTCGAGGAGGAACTTGCGCTGCTCGACGTCGTACGGGACGGGCTCCGGGTAGTTGCCGTCGAAGCAGGCGAAGCAGAACCGGTCATAGGGCAGGTCGAGCGCCGCGAGGACGCCGCCGATCGAGAGATAGCCGAGCGAGTCCGCGCCGATGAACGCCCGGATCTGCTCCACCGAGTTCGTGGCCGCGATCAGCTCCGTCTCGACCTGGGTGTCGATGCCGTAGAAGCAGGGGTGGTAGATCGGCGGGGCGCTGATGCGGACGTGGACCTCGGCCGCTCCGGCGCGCCGGAGCAGGGCCACGATCTGCTTGGTCGTGGTCCCCCGGACGATCGAATCGTCGACGACCGTGAGACGCTGCCCACGAACCACCTCGCGCAGCGGGTTCAGCTTCAGCGTCACGCCCCGATGCCGGAGGGTCTGGCTCGGTTGGATGAAGGTCCGGCCGGTGTAGCGGTTGCGGATGAGGCCCTCCCGATAGGGAATGCCCGAGGCCTCGGCGTACCCGGCCGCCGCGGGGCCGCCCGTATCTGGCACCGGCATGACCATGTCCGTATCGACCGGATGCTCCATCGCCAGCTGGAAGCCCATCCGGCGCCGGGCTTCGTAGAGGCTGCGACCCTCGAGGTACGAGTCCGGCCGGGCGAAATAGATGAGCTCGAACACGCACAGTGCGGGCGTCGCCACGGCGTACCGGATGGAGACGGGCTCCCGGCCGGGCTGCAGGACGACGATCTCGCCCGGCTCGACGTCCCGCACGTACTCGGCGCCGACGATGTCGAGGCCGGTGGTCTCGGATGACAGGACCCACGCGTCGCGCGGCCCGTCCGCCGGAGCGTCGTCACCCCACAGGCCGCCCGGCGTGGCGACCGGCGCCGCAACGTCGCGGATCCGGCCGATGCACAGCGGCCGGAAGCCGTGCGGATCGCGGACACCCAGGATGCGGTCCTTGTCCAGGATGACCAGCGAATACGCGCCGCGTACACGCGGCAGGAGCGTCACGAGGGCCTCGACGGTGTCCGCGCCCGGTTCGTCGGCGAGGAGCGCCGTGAGGAGCTCCGTGTCGGTCGTCGCGGGCAGGCGCCCCCGACCGCCCTTGAGCTGGCCGAGCAGCTCCCGCGTGTTCACGAGGTTGCCGTTGTGCCCGATCGCGACGGCGCGGCGGGGACCCAGGCGCAGGGTCGGCTGGGCATTCTCCCAGACGGTGGATCCGGTGGTCGAGTAGCGGCAATGGGCGATGGCGAGGTCACCGCGGAACGACGGCAGGCGCCGCTCGTCGAGCACGGACGAGATCATGCCGAGGTCCTTGTAGAGGAAGAGCTCCGCGCCGTCGCTGACCGCGAGGCCGGCCGACTCCTGGCCCCGATGCTGGAGGGAGAAGAGGCCGAGCGCGGCGATGTTCGCGGCCTCCGTTCCGGAACCCTTCGGCAGCGCCGCGCCGAACACGCCACACATCGTCAGCGGCCCTCCGGCGCCGACTCGGGCGCCTCCCAGTCGAGGGCCCGGGCGAGCCCGTGATCCCAGGTGTGCTTGAGGTCGGCGAGGGCGACATCGATCGGATCGGCGACGGTCGAGCCACGTCCCTCCGCGGCGCCCGTCGCGCCGGCACCGGCCAGCTCGACGACGAGCCGCTCACCGCCCACGGTCCCGATCGACTCGACCGGCAGCCCGAACTGGCGCGCCAGCAGCTCGAGGGCCGGCGCGTGACGCGGGCGCGTCGTGATCACGAGGCGACTGGCGCTCTCGCCGAAGAGGTCGACCGCGGGCGAGTGGCTGACCTGGAGCCGGACCATGGCCCCGAAACCGCTCCAGATGGCCCCCTCGGCCATGGCGACGGCCAACCCGCCGCCGCTCACGTCCTGGGCCGAGGCGACCAGCCCTCGCGCGATCGCCTCGCGGACAAAGGCCTGCACCGCCCGCTCACGATCGAGGTCGAGCGGCGGTGCGCCGTCCTCGACGGCCCAGCCGCCAAGGCGGGCGTACTCGCTGCCCTCGAGGCCGGGCTGGGCCTCGCCGACGAGGACGATCGTGTCCCCCTCGGCAACAAACGCGGGTCCGACGAGCGTCGCGACGTCGTGCACGAGTCCGACGACGCCGATCTCGGGGGTCGGGAGGATCGCCCCGGCCGGCGACTCGTTGTAGAGCGAGACGTTGCCGCCGGTCACCGGGAGGCCCAGGGCCCGGCATGCATCCCCGAGCCCGCGCACCGCCTCGGACAGCTGCCAGAACGCCTCGGGCCGGGTCGGATCGCCGTAGTTCAGGCAGTTCGTGACGCCGAGGGGCGTGGCACCGGTGATCGAGACGTTCCGGGTCGCTTCGGCGACGCTCATCGCGGCCCCGAGCCATGGATCCGCCAATCCGACGGCGGCGTTGGCGTCCGTGCTCGCCACGAGGGCCTTCTCGGTACCCTTGACCCGGAGGACCGCGGCGCCGTGACCGGGCCCGACGACGGTGTTGACCTGGACCGTGCTGTCGTACTGCTCGAAGACGGCCCGTCGGGAGCTGAGGTTCTGGCTCCCGAGGAGGGCCGAAAGGACGGCCCCGGGATCCATCCCACGCTCGGGCAGCCGGTCTGTCTGCTCCGCGCTGTCGCCAGGGGCCGGAGCGGATCGCCGTCGCTGCGGCGGCGTTGCCAGCCGGTCGTGGACGATCGCCTCCGAGGTCAGGTACCGGGCCGGGATCCGGACGATTTCGAGGCCAGCCTCGCGCACTGCGATGTCGCCATCGGCCGTTACGACGCCGATCGTCGCGCAGGGAATGCCCCACCGACTGCAGACTTCCCGGACGGCGGCTCCGAGCTCCGGCCGGACGACGGCGAGCATCCGCTCCTGGCTCTCCGAGATGAGGACCTCGAAGGCCGCCATGCCCGGCTCCCGCCGCGGGACGGTGTCGAGGTCGATCGCCATGCCCGTGCCGGCGCGGTCGGCGGTCTCCGAGGTGGCACAGGTGATGCCGCCCGCGCCGAGGTCCTGCAGGCCTTCGACGAGTCCGCGCTCGATCAGCTCCAGCGACGCCTCGATCAGGAGCTTCTCGGCGAACGGGTCGCCGACCTGGACCGACGGCCGCTTGGAAGGGTCGTCGTGGGTGAACGTGGCCGAGGCGAGGACGCTGGCGCCGCCGATCCCGTCGCGCCCGGTGGCGCTGCCGAAGAGGATCACGAGGTTGCCGGGGCCCGGCGCGGCCGCAAGCGTCAGGAAACGCTCCTCGAGGAGCCCGATCGCCATCACGTTGACGAGCGGGTTCCCGGCATACGAGGGATCGAAGACGAGCTCGCCGCCGACGGTGGGCACGCCGACGCAGTTGCCGTAGCCGCCGACGCCCCGGACCACGCCGTCCACGAGGTGCCGCGTCCGGGCGTCCGATGCGTCCCCGAACCGGAGGGCATCGAGGACGGCGATCGGGCGGGCGCCCATCGTGAAGATGTCGCGGAGGATCCCACCGACACCGGTGGCAGCCCCTTGGTATGGCTCGACCGCGCTCGGGTGGTTGTGGGACTCGATCTTGAAAGCCACGGCGAGGCCGTCGCCGATCGAGATGACCCCCGCATTTTCGCCGGGCCCGGCCACGACGCCGGCGCCCGCCGTGGGCAGCGTTCGAAGGAGCGGCTTGGAGCTCTTGTACGAGCAGTGTTCGCTCCACATGACGCTGAACATGGCCAGCTCGATGTCGTTCGGATCGCGCCCCAGCCGTACGCGGATGGCGTCGAGCTCGTCGTCCGTGACGCCGAGCGCGCGATGGAGCGGCACGCTCTCGGGTGGTACGACGAGCGTCATCGGGCGGCCAGCTCGGGCACGAAATCGGATCGCGACGCCGCGGCCGCGCTCTCTACGAATGAGCGGACGAGCGCGAACCCGTCGTCAGAGCCGAGGATCGGCTCCGACGCACGCTCGGGATGCGGCATCAGGCCGGCGACGTTGCCGGCCGCGTTGCGCACGCCGGCGATCGCCCGCATCGAACCGTTGGGGTTGGCTGGGTCGTCCGTCTCGTCCGCCACGGTTCCATCTTCGCGGACGTATCGGAAGAGCACCCGCCCCTCGGCCTCCAGCGCATCGAGCGTTGCCGTATCGGCGAAGTAGCAGCCCTCGCCGTGGGCGATCGGCATCCGGAGCGGCCGTCGGGGCCCGGCGAGATGGGTGAACGGCGAGTCGCCCTGTTCGACCGCGATGTGGACGTCGCGGCCCAGGAACCGCAGACCTCGGTTCCGGAGGAGCGCTCCCGGCACGAGCCCGGCCTCGGCGAGGACCTGGAACCCGTTGCAGACCCCCAGCACCAGGCCTCCGTCGCCGGCGAACGCGGCGACGGCGCGCATGACCGGGCTGAAGCGGGCGATGACGCCGGCCCGGACGTAGTCGCCGAAGGCGAAACCACCGGGCAGGATGATCCCCTCGACACCCGCGAGGTCGGCATGGTCGTGCCACAGCTCGACGGGCTCGCCGCCGGCGAGCGTGATGGCGTGGGTCGTGTCCCGGTCGCAGTTCGAGCCGGGAAAGACCACGACGCCGATGCGTGTTGTCATGCGCCGGCGCCCGACGAGGCAGCCACGGCCGACTCGTCCGCCGAGGTGGCCGAGCTCGTGGCCATCAGAAGCTCGACGCCGAACGCCTCGATCAGCGGGTTGGACAGCAGCTCTCGGGCGAGCCCCTCGGCGACGGCCCGCGCCGCGCCTTCATCCGCAGCCGCGACCGTCAGCTCGACGCGGCGACCGACCCGGACAGCCGAGACGCCCTCGATCCCGAGGTGGGGCAGGCTGTTCTCCACGGCCCGGCCCTGGGGATCGAGAATCCCGGGCTTGGGCGTGACGTTGACGGCAAACCGGAATTCGGTGGTCATGGCGCGATCACATCCTCTCGCAGATAGCGCTCGAAGCTCGCGCCGGCGATTCGTTCATAGGCATCGACGTACCGCGCCCGCGTCCCGGCAATCACATCGGTGGGCAGCTCCGGCCCGGGAGCCGTCTTGTCCCACGGCTGCCGTTCGAGCCAGTCGCGGACGAACTGCTTGTCGAAGCTCGCCTGGGGGCCACCCGGAGCGTACGTCGCGGCGTCCCAGAAGCGCGATGAATCCGGGGTCAGGGCCTCGTCGATGAGCATGAGGAGGGAGGCCAGCGAGCCGACGGGGATGCTCTCCATGCGGGCACCCAGGGGTCGTCGGGCCGTCCGTTCCTCGAGCGGGCCAACGGGCTCGTCGTCCCCGGTGAACGGGATGCCGAACTCGAACTTGGTGTCGGCAAGGAGAATTCCCTTCCGCTCGGCGACGGCGGCTCCGAAGCGATACAGGGCGATCGCAACCTCCCGGACGCGTTCGGCGAGGGCGGCCGTCGCGCGCCTGTCGCCGAGCGGCCCCGACGACTGCAGGTGCTCGATCATGCCGTCGAAGGAGATATTCTCGTCGTGGGTGCCGACCTCGGCCTTGGTGGCCGGCGTGAAGATCGGCTCGGGCAGCCGGTCGCACTCGCGGAGGCCCGCCGGCAACCGGATGCCGCAGACGGTCCCCCGGTCCCGGTACTCCTTCCAGCCCGAGCCGGCGAGGTAGCCGCGTACGACGGCCTCCACCGGCAGGACCCGGGCCGGCCGGCAGACCATGATCCGGCCCCCCAGATCGTCGAGCGGACCGAGTTCCTCGGTCACGCCGGCTCGCTCGAGCTCGACCGCGATCATGTCAGCAAGCACCGCCGGGGCCGTGTCGAGCAGGTGATTCCGGACGATGCCCTTCGTTTCGGCGAACCAGAACCTCGACAGTCCTGTCAGCACCCGGCCCTTGTCCGGGACCACGCTCGGCAGGACGACGTCGAACGCGCTGATCCGGTCCGACGCGACGAGCAGCATCCGGCCGTTCGTCAGCGTGAACAGGTCGCGCACCTTGCCCGAGCGGAGGAACGCGTCAGCGAGCTGCATGAATCGGAGCCTCCAGGCGATCGAGACGGGTGATGACCGTATCCACGTGCACGAGATGACGCGCGTCGTCGAAGCAGCCGTCGATGTCCGCGAGCGAGAGATGGCGAGCCACGAGCGGCTCGACCGCGAGCATCTCGCGCAGGGGCCGGTGGGTGTCGGACGCGGCGAGCGCGGCACGCTGGACCACGGCATAGGCCTCCTCGCGGCCGAGTCCCCCACGATCCATCAGCACGTCGAGGACGCGGGAGCTGGCGTGCAGGCCCAGACCCCGGCCGATGTTCTCGCGCATGCGCTCCGGGCGGACGACGAGACCCTCCACGAGCCCCGCCATCTTCTGGAGCGCGTAGTCCAGGAGGATGGTCGCGTCGGGCAGGATCACCCGCTCCGCCGACGAGTGGCTGATGTCCCGCTCGTGCCAGAGTGCCTGGTCCTCGAACGCCGTCAGGGCGTAGCCGCGGAGGACGCGGGCGATTCCCGCGATTCGCTCCGAGAGGATCGGGTTCCGCTTATGGGGCATCGCCGAGCTGCCCTTCTGGCCGGCCCGGAACGGCTCCATGACCTCGCCGATCTCCGTGTGGGCAAGGTTCCGGATCTCCGTCGCGAAGCGCTCCAGGCTCCCGCCGAGGATCGCGATCGCCGCCAGGAACGCGGCGTGGCGGTCGCGCTGGACGATCTGGGTGGAGACCGGGTCGGCCCGCAGGCCGAGCCCCGCGAGGACCTCTGCCTCGAGGTCGGGCCCGAGGTGGCTGTAGGTCCCGACCGGTCCCGAGATCTTGCCGGTCCGGATCTCCTCGACGGCCGCGGCCAGGCGCCGCCGGCCGCGATCGACCTCGAAGGCCCAGCCCGCGAGCTTGAGCCCAAATGTCGTCGGCTCGGCGTGGACCGAATGCGTCCGGCCCATCATCAGGGTCCCGGCTTCGGACCGTGCCCGGACGACGAGCACGGCGATGAGGCGATCCGCGTCGCGGATCAGCAGGTCGCCCGCGGCACCGAGCTGGAGCGCCAGCGCCGTGTCGAGGACGTCGCTGCTGGTCAGCCCGCGATGCAGGTACCGGCCCTCTGGCCCGACGGACTCGGCCACCTGGCTGACGAAGGCGATCACGTCGTGGTCCGTGGTCTTCTCGATCTCGCCGATCCGCTCGACGTCGACATGCGCCCGCGCCTCGATCGCAGTGAGTGCCTCGGCCGGGACGTCGCCGAGGGCGACCTGGGCCCGGGCGACCTCGATCTCCACGCGAAGCATGTGCTGGAAGCGGGCCGCTTCGTCCCAGATCGCGCCCATCTCGGGGAGCGTGTAGCGGCGGATCATGAGGCCGCTCCAACCGGCACGCCGGCACCAGGCAGATCCGCGGCGATGTCGTGGCGCCGCTGCAGGCCGTCCCAGGTGATGGCATCGGCAGCTTCCTCGGCCGCAGCCCGAGCCAGCTCGAGGGTCGGCCCGCGGCCGACGACCGTGAGGACGCGGCCGCCGTTCGTGCCGAAGCCGCCCTGTGGTCGTGTCACGGTCCCGGCGTGGAATACGAGCGCACCGAGGGCGACCGCCGCGTCGAGGCCCGCGATCGGGCGGCCGCGGTCCGGGGTCCCTGGGTAACCCGCGGCTGCCATCACGATCCCGACGGCCGTTCCGGGTAGCACCGGCAGCCGTGACGCGAGGTCGGCAGGCAGCCGTCCGCGGGCGGCGGCGAGCAGCAGGGGCCCGAGCGCGGTCGCGATCCGCGGCAGGATCACCTGCGTTTCGGGATCCCCGAGGCGAACGTTGACCTCCAGGAGTGCGGGCCCGTCCTCGGTCAGGATCAGCCCGGCATACAGGAAGCCCCGGAACGGCGCACCGCGCCGGGCCATCTCGCCGAGGATCGGCCGGTGAACCGTCTCGAGGATCCGCTCGACGGTGGCGTCGTCAAGGTCCGGCAGCGGAGAGTAGGCACCCATCCCGCCCGTATTGGGGCCGAGGTCGCCGTCGGACAGCCGCTTGTGGTCGCGGGCCGCGGGCATCGCGATGGCGGTCGCACCGTCGCAGATCGCGATGACGCTCGCCTCGCGACCGGCGAGTCGCTCCTCGATCACCAGGGCCGGCTCGTCCGCGGGACGGCCCTCGAGGAACGTCGGGGCGAGCTCCAGCGCCTGCTCGGTGCTCTCGGTGACGATGACGCCCTTGCCGGCGGCGAGGCCGTCGGCTTTCAGGACCGCGCCGGCCCCGCCAGCCGCCAGGTCATGGACGAACTTGGCAGCTGCCTCGCCCTCCCCCGGCCGGAAGGATCGTGCCCGGGCCATGCGCACGCCGGCCGCCTGGGCCACCTCGTGGCAGAAGGCCTTGGACGATTCGAGGCGGGCCGCCGCTCGCGTCGGACCGAACACCGCGATGCCGGCATCAGCCAGCGCGTCCGCGACGCCGACCGCGAGCGGTGCCTCGGGTCCCACCACAACGAGCTCGGCTGCCACCGAGCGCGCCGCTTCGACGACCTTGGCCGCATCGAGGGGATCGACACCGGGCACCACCCGGACCCGCGGTACGCCGGCCATCGCGTCGGAACCCGGGGCGACAACGACCTCGTTCACGCCCGGCTCGCCGGCGAGCTTCCAGGCCAGGGCGTGCTCGCGCCCGCCTCCGCCGACGATGAGGACGCGGGTCGGCGTGACGAGGTTCATGGGAGCGCGACGCCCCCGCGGTGTCGCATCGGGCGCCAGGCTCGCTCGATCGTCTGGGTTCGTTCCGGGCCGACCGAGACGAGGACGATCGGAACCCCGGCCATCTCCTCGAGCGCGGTCATGTAGCGGCGAGCGTTCTCCGGCAGGTCGGCGAGCGACCGGACGCCGCTCAGCGGCTCCTCCCAGCCCGGGAAGTCCTCGTAGATCGGCGCCGCGTCGGCGATGGCGCTGGCGCTCGACGGCCAATGGTCGACGCGCTTGCCGCCGACGTCGTAGGCGACGCCGAGCCGGATCGTCGGGATGCCCGACAGGATGTCGAGCTTGTTGAGCATGATGCTGCTGACGGAGTTGACGGCGACCGCGTAGCGGAGCGGCATCGCGTCGAACCAGCCGACACGGCGCGGGCGGCCCGTGGTCGTGCCGACCTCCATGCCACGGGACGCGATGCCCGCCCCGACCTCGTCCGTCAGCTCCGTGGGGAAGGGCCCCGAGCCGACGCGGGTCGCATAGGCCTTCATGACTCCCATGACCTCGTCGACCTGGAGCGGGCCGATCCCGCCGCCGGTGCAGGCACCGCCGGCAACCGGGTTCGAGGACGTCACGAACGGGTAGCTGCCGTGGTCGAGATCCAGGAGCGTGCCCTGCGCACCCTCGAGGAGCACGTGCTCGCCGCGGCCGAGGGCAGCCTGCACGAGCCAGGTGGAGTCGTCCATGTGGTGCTCGAGACGACGGCCCCAGGCCAGGGCCTGCTCGATGAGCGCGTCCACCTTGAAGGGCTCCGCGCCCATGCTTCCGAGGACGAGGTTCTTGTCCGGCAGGACGCGGGCGATCCGTTCCGCGAGGACGGCCCGGTCGAGGAGATCCTCCATCCGGAGCCCGAGACGCCAGGCGCGGTCGCCGTAGGCCGGCCCGATCCCCCGGCCCGTGGTCCCGACCTTCGCATCGGCCAGGCGAGCCTCGTTCCCGCGGTCCAGGGCCACGTGGTACGGCATGATCACGTGAGCGCTACGACTGACCTTGACCCTCGAGACGTCGATGCCCCGTGCGGTCAGCATGTCCAGCTCGGTGATCAGGGTTGCCGGGTTCACGACCACGCCATTACCGATCACGGAGGTGATGTGCGGGTAGAGCACGCCCGAGGGCACGAGGTGGAGCTTGAACACCTCATCACCGCTCACGACGGTATGACCGGCGTTGTCCCCGCCCTGGTAGCGCACGACCATCGCCACCTGCTCGGCCAGGAAGTCGGTCGTCTTTCCCTTTCCCTCGTCGCCCCACTGGAGGCCGACGATCACGGTGGCGGGCACGTCAGTGGTCCTCCGGCACGCCCGGAACCGCGATCCGGGAAATGAAAAAGGCCCGGGCCGGTTGGCTCGGGACCTGGATAGACGTCTCCCGTGTCGTTCGCCCGCCGCTCCGGCGGGGCCGATGCTGCTGGTCGCTCGGCCGCCTCACGGGACGACCGATGCGCCCTCCTCGCGCGATCGCTGGACCTCCCTGTCCCGCCCGACTCGACGTCACGGCCGGGAACGGGCGGAGTATAGCAACCGGCGCCGGCCCGGCGGGGTGCCCCGGCGACCAGCGCCCTCCGGGCGCCTGCCGGGTGCCGGTAGGGGTACCAATCGGCTGGTACCTCCGGTGCGTTTCGGCGACGCCCATCGCCGGACTAGGCTCGGGCCATGAGGTTCCTCCGCGCGGGGTGGCCGATCGTGCCGGCCGTGGCCGCGATCGTGCTCATTGCCGAGCCGGGCGAGACCGACCCGTTCATCCGTTCCATCCTCCTGGCCGTGGCCGCCGTCGGCCTCACGGCGGCGGTCACGAACGGCTACATCCGGTCGCGGGTCGAGCCGCTGGTCAGGGCGGCCGAGCGGATCGCCGACGGTGCATCCGGTGTCGAGATCCCCACGCGACGCGATGACCTGGGACGGCGCCTCGCCCTGTCGATCCAGCGCCTCCGTTCCAGCATGGCCGAAGCGAACTCCGATGCCACGACGGACGTCCTGACGGACCTGCCGAATCGTGCGGCGATCATCGGAACGCTCTTTACCGAGGTCGAGCGTTCCGTCCGCTATCGACGGCCACTGGCAGTGGCGTTCGCCGACATCGACCACTTCAAGACAATCAACGACACCTATGGCCACGAGGCCGGCGACCTCGTGCTTCGCGGCATCTCGGATGTCCTTCGGAGCAACCTCCGGAGTTCCGATCGGGTTGGCCGCTACGGGGGCGAAGAATTCATGGTGGTCCTCCCCGAGACGACGGTCGAAGAAGGCGCCGCGCTCGCCGAGAAGCTCCGCCGCCTCGTCGGCGCGGAGCAGTACGTGCTCCCGGACGGATCGACGACCAACGTGACGGTGTCGATCGGCGTCACCGGGGGCGCCGCCGACCGGCTCCGGGTCGAGGCACTGGTCCGCGAGGCCGATGCCGCGATGTACTCGGCCAAATCCCTCGGCCGGGACCAGATCTACGCCTTCGAAACGCCGGATGACGAATCGACGATCGTCCGCTCGCCGATCTCGCCCTCGGGACGAAGCCAGGCAATGGAGCTCGGCCGGCTGGCTCACGGTGCCGCCGCCGATGCGCTCGCCCAGATGATCACGCCGCTGCCTCACTATCGAGGCCAGCCATCGGCGCTCATCGCCACGATCGTGAGCACGCTGGCGCGCCAGCTCGGCTTGCCCCCCCACGAAATCGACAAGATCAGGGTGGCAGCCCTGCTCCACGATGTCGGCAAGGTCGGCGTCCCGGCGGACATCCTGGAGAAGCCCTCGTCCCTGACGCCCGCCGAGTGGCGGTCGGTGGTCCAGCATCCCCGGATCGGGCAGGTCATTCTCGAGCAGGCGACCGTGCTTCGGGACGCGGTGCCGATCATCCTGCACCACCACGAACGGTTTGGCGGGGCCGGATACCCGTATGGGCTCCGCGGCGACGAGATCCCTATCGGCGCACGCATCGTGGCCATCGCCGACGCCTACGACGCGATGATCCAGGACCGGCCCTACAAGCGGGCGATCAGCCATGCCGCCGCGGTCCAGGAGCTGCGCGACCATGCCGGCTCCCAGTTCGATCCGGAGCTCGTGGAGATCTTCTGCGACATCTATGGGTCGGAGCCACCGCTCGCAGACCCGGCGGCAGCCGGGTTCCACGCCGCGTTCACGTTCCGCGGGCCGGCCCTCGGGCCGGAGCACGACGAGCCGGAGCACGACGAGCCGGAGCCGGCTGTTGGCGGCTCCGAGATCGCCCACCGGTACGGGAGAGCCGCCGCGCACGGCTGAACACAGCCACCGCGAAGCCGCGTTCGGCAGCGACCGCCGGTCGGCGCCCATGCGCCCCGAATTTCCGTGACCCGACGTCCCCCGTGCATCGACAACCCGACGATAACGCCCGGGTGAGCGCCCGCTGGTACGGTCGCTGACGCCCGCTAAATCCCGCCGGCCTCGCCGATCCGCCGACCCGCCAGGGCCCGCACCGCCGAGGCCGGCACTCCTTGCCCGGCGCTGGCGCGCCGTCAGGCCGCTTCGACTGAGTGTCGGCTCACGGCGCCTTGTCCGTCAGGCAGGAGGACCGATCAGGAGGTCGTCGCCCTGCACCTCGACGACCCAGGACCCGACCGGATCGTCGGCTGGTCCTTCGAGGACGGCGCCGGAACGCACGTCGAATTCGCTGCCGTGGCAGGGGCACGTCACCGTGGCTCCATCCAGCGTCCCGGTCGACAGCGAGCATCCCTGGTGCGTGCATCGATCATCGAACGCGTAATAGGTTCCGCCCACATTCGCCACGCTGACCTTGATGCCCTCCGCACTGAAGGCGCGCATCTGCCCTGCGGCGACGTCCGCCGGCTTGCCCACTCGAATCAGCACGTCGTCCAGCCTCCTGTGTCTCCGGTCCGGTCACCTACACGATAGCCGACACGCGACAGTCGTCCCGCCGACGACCGCTGGCAAACCCGGGTGAAGGCCGCGGTGACCGGCCGGTGACCGTGGCCGAGTAGGTTTCGAACCCGCCCATCTGACCCGCCGCACGCAGGGTCGGCCCGTGACCCGTCGGCCGACCATGGAAGGAGAACTGGACCGTGAACAAGGTCCTCCTCACCGGCCGCCTGACGCGCGACCCCGAGATGCGGGCGCTCGCCAGCGGCAAGCACGTCACGCAGTTCAGCGTGGCTACCAACGAATATGCCGGCAACGGCAAGGAGCGGCCCGAGTACCACAACGTGGTGACCTGGGACCGGCTCGCCGAGATTTGCGGCCGCTACCTCGGCAAGGGCCAGCAGGTCTCGATCGAGGGCCGGATCCAGACGCGGACGTGGGACGACGAACGCGGCACGCGGCACTGGAAGACGGAGGTCGTTGCCTCGAGCGTCGAGATGCTGTCCGGGCGGCGCAAGAAGGACTACGCGGCCGAGTCCGCCGCGGATGGGCTCGAGGCACAGGCCGGCCAGTTCGCCGAAGCGGGCGACGATGAGGATGCCGGATCCGCTGCCGAGGATCCGATCCCGGAGTCGATCGCGGCCTGAGGCCCGGCCGAACTCGCGTGAGGCAATCCGGCGGCGACGGCCCCACCCGGCGCCGCCGGGTCTCTAGCCAGGCAGCTCGAAGAAGGACCCCGCCAGGATCAAGTAGACGAGGACGAGCAGGGCGCCCTCGAGCCAGTTCGACTCGCCGTCGATGGCGACTAGGGCGCTGATCCCGACGGCCAGGGCGACCGCCACGACCTCGAGCGGGTTGAAGACCAGGGTCAGTGGCTGGCCGATCACGGCCGCCACGATCACGAGCAACGGCGCCACGAACAGGGCCACCTGGAGCGACGAGCCGTACGACACGGCCATCGCGAACTCCATCTTGTTCTTCGCGGCCAGCTGGATCGCGACGACGTGCTCGGCGAGGTTGCCGATTGTCGGCACGAGGACTACGCCCACGAAGAACGTCGAGAGGCCGACCGAGTCGACGAACGGCTCGATCGACCCGACGAGGATCTCCGAGCTCACGGCGAGGAGCCCCGCCATGAACAGGAGGACCCCCACAGCCGTTCGCCCGCTCCACTGCGGTCCCTCGTGGCCCACGGCGGGTTCGTGGCCCCCCAGCGTCCGGTGCGGGTTCGTGAATTGCCAGAGGAGCGACAGCCCGTAGCCCGCGATGAGGACGACGGCGACGATCACCGATTCCAGCTGGACCCGGCCATCCGCGGCAACGGGCGCCGTGATCGCGAAGATGGCCGGGACGAGCATCCCGGCCGCGGCGAGGACCAGCAGGGCCGCGTTCGACCCGGCGATTCGTGCGTCGAAGTGCTGGGTGCCGTGGCGGATGCCACCCACGAGCACCGACGCGCCCAGGACGAGCAGGAGGTTTCCGATGATCGAGCCGATGAGGGATGCCCGGACGACGTCGAGAAGGCCGGCCTGGAGGGCGAAGACGGCGATGATGAGCTCGGCGATGTTGCCGAAGGTCGCGTTCAGGATGCCCCCCACCTGCGGTCCGGCAATCCCGCCGAGACGCTCCGTGGCCAGCCCGACGACCCAGGCGAGGCCGAGGATCGCGCAGGCCGAGACGAGGAAGACCAGCGTGGCGTCGGCCTGGAGCAGCCAGTGGAGCGCCATTGCGGCGAGGCTCAGGGCAACGGCTCCGACCACGATCGCCCGGCCCAGCGGCGTCAGCGGGCGGAGGACCGGGATTCCCCTGGCGGACGTGGTTCCGGTCACGCGCCCGGGCCTTCCCGATCGGGCGCCTGGTAGAGCTGGCGGCGCGGCACTCCAGTATCGACGGCGACCTGTCGGGCGGCATCGCCCCTGGCGTGCCCGGCACCGACGAGCTCCTCGACCCGGGCCCGGGCTTCCCTTGCCCGGGTGGCATCGTCGACGGCCGCCGCTTCGGAACCCGCCGACGGCGACCAGCCGAGCACGATCGCGATCTCCCCGCGGGCCGGCACCGTCCCGTCGCCTGCGGCCTGAACCAGCGCTCGGAGCGAGCCGCGAACGACCTGCTCGTGGAGCTTCGTCAGCTCCCGGCAGATCGCCCCGGGTCGCTCGGGGCCGCACGCGGCCTCGAGGTCGCGCAGCGTGGCCAGCAGGCGGCCCGGTGCCTCGAAGATGACGGCGCCGCGCTCATCGGCCGCGAGCCGGGCGAGGCGATCGCGGCGATCGCGCCCGCTGCGCGGGAGAAAGCCCTCGAAGACCCAGCGAGGGCCGGCGATCCCGGACACGGCGACTGCCACGAGCACGGCCGACGCACCCGGGATTGCCTCGACGAGACCTCCGTCACCTGCCCAGGCTGCGGCGAGATCCATGCCGGGATCGCTGATGGCCGGCGTCCCGGCATCGGTGACCAGGGCCAGGTCCGCCCCGCCCCGGAGATGGCCGAGCAGCTGCTCCGTGCGGGTCGAGTCGCTCTGGGCGTGGTAGCTGATCATCTTCGTCGCGATGCCGTGGCGGCTGAGCAGCCGCCGCGAGATGCGGGTGTCCTCGGCCGCGATGAGTGGCACCGCCCGGAGCACCTCGACGGCCCGGATCGAGACGTCGCCGAGGTTGCCGATCGGCGTCGCGACGAGATACAGGGTGCCGCCGGCCATCTGCCGGCTCAGGATCGCGCCGAGCCCGGTCGCCGACGGGGATAGAGGTAATCCACCCCGGCCGTCCGCGGCCCGAGCTTCGCAACCGGCGGCACCTGCCGCTTGAACTCGGCGCCCGCCACCATCCGGTCGATCCGGGCGACCAGGTCGGGGTCGAAGCCCATGGCCACGACCTCGTCAACCGCAAGGCGCTTGTCGATCCGCCAGAAGAGGAGCCGATCCAGGAGTGGGTACGAGAAGCCGGCTTCGGCCTCGTCGGTCTGGCCAGGCCAGAGGTCCGCTGACGGCGCCTTGGCAATGACGGCCTCGGGAACGCCGATGGCAACCGCCAGCTGCCGGACCTGGCTCTTGTACAGGTCGCCGATCGGGTTGAAAGCGCAGGCGCTGTCGCCGAAGAGGGTCGTGTAGCCGATGAGCGACTCCGTCTTGTTGCCGGTCCCCACCACGAGGCCGCCCCAGGTGACGGATCGGTCGTACAGCACGGCCATGCGCATCCGGGCCGCGAAGTTGCCTCGCCGCAGCGGGCTCGCGTCCGCGCCGCCGCTGCCTTCGGCGGCCGGCGCGTCCGGCACCCCGGACGTTGCGGGCGATCGGGTCGTCGCGGCCGAACTGGGCGTCCCGAAGAAGCCGTCGACCATCGGGCTGATCGGGACGACCTCGCTCGAGCAGCCCAGCGCCTCGACGACCGTCTCGGCGTCGGCCCGGGAGGCCGGCGACGACGTTCGGTAGGGCATGAGCACGCAGAGGAGCCGTTCCGCGCCGATCGCCTCGGCCACGAGGTAGGCAACGAGCCCGGAGTCGATGCCGCCCGAGAGCCCGAGGACCGCGCGCTCGAAGCCGGCCTGGCGCAGCTGGGCTCGGATGAACTCGCCGATGACGCGGCGCGCCACGTCCGTGTCGATCGCCAGCTCCTCGGGCAGCTCGAACAGCGGCGTGCCGTCGGCGCCCGTCGGGATGAGCGTCGCGGGACCGCTCACGAGGCCTCTCCGGCCGCGCGGCCGGGCCGTCCCGTCCATCCTGTCCGCCCTCCGGGCTCGCCGCCGTCCGTGGACTCGAAGCCGACGGGCCGCGGCGCCGGGCCGCGGGCAGCGATGTGTCGACCGTCCTCGGCGGCCGGTTCAGCGTTCTCGTCGGGCGCCATACCGGCCCGCTCCGCGATCACCCGGGAGAGCTCGCGAGACAGCAGCTCCGGCCGCTCGTCGCGGAGCAGCGGCAGGGCGATCCGCTCGCGCCGGATGTCGTCGAGGACGATCGGCGCGATGAAGAGACCCTCGTCGAACATCGGCGCGCTCAGGACCGTGTGTCCGCTGGGGGCGATGATCTCCGAGCCGCCCCAGAAAGTGACCGACTCGTCGATCCCGACGCGGTTGACGAAGACGACGAAGGAGGTCGTCAGCTGCGCGTAGGTCCGCATGAGCGTCCGCCACGACGTCGCGGTCCCAAGGCCCACCTCGTTCGTGGCCGCCAGGTCCCGCCCCGGCGAGGCCGCGATGTTGACGAGGATCTGGGCCCCGTCGAGGGCCAGGAGCTCCGCCACGGGCAGGTGCCAGAAGTCTTCGCAGATGGCGATGCCCACCCCCGCGCCGAGCCGCGACGGGGTCGCGCGGAGGACGTCCCCGGCGGCGAAGAAGCGACGCTCGTCGAACAGCCCGTAGGTAGGCAGGAACAGCTTCCGATGGACGTGCCGGATCTCGCCGTCCTCGAGCAGGGCCGCGGCGATGAACAGGCGATGGTCGGCCGACTCCTCCACGAACGAGACGACCGCCGAGAGCCCACGGGTGGCGCCCGCGAGCGACGCCAGGCGCGGGTCGTCGAGCCGCATCGCGACCTCGGACGCGAGATCCTGCAGCTGGTAGCCGGTCAGGCCGAGCTCCGGGAAGACCACGAGATCGGCGCCGGCCGCCCGAGCCTCGTCGAGCAGCTCATGGTGCCGCTTCAGGTTCTCGTCGAGGGCCCCAAGCTGCGGGGCGATCTGGGCCAGGGCGATGCGGCGGGTCTCCACCGGGTGAGTCTACCCGTCGCTGCGGTCGATCTCTGCCTCGGCCGCGGCAGTCACCGGCGACGAACCGGCGGCGTCTGGTCCCGCGCTTGGGCGCGATGGCGCGGGCTTGCCCGTGACGACCATCTGCTCGGCCGCGCCGTCGACCTCCTCCGCGAAGTGGCAGGCAACCGCATGCCCTGTGGCCAGTGGCCGGAGCACCGGGTCCTCGACCGTACAGCGCTCCGGGTTGCCGAGCCGGTCCCGCAGCCAGCAGCGCGTATGGAAGCGGCAGCCCGACGGCGGGTTCACCGGGCTCGGGACATCGCCGGTCAGGATGATCCGTCGGCGGCGAGATTCCACCTCGGGATCGGGGATCGGGACGGCCGACAGGAGTGCGACGGAGTACGGGTGCAGGGGCCGGACGTAGAGATCGGCCGATGGTGCCGTTTCCACGATTCGGCCGAGGTACATCACCGCCAGCCGATCGCTCACGTGGCGGACCACGGAGAGATCGTGGGCGATGAAGACATAGGTCAGCTCGAACTTGTCCTGGAGATGCTCGAGGAGATTGATGATCTGGGCCTGGATCGAGACATCGAGCGCGCTGATCGGCTCGTCGGCAACGATCAGCTCGGGGTTTACGGCGAGAGCGCGGGCGACGCCGATCCGCTGCCGCTGGCCGCCGGAGAACTCGTGGGGGTAGCGGTTGAGGAAGTTCGGATTGAGCCCGACGATGTCGAGGAGCTCGGCAACCCGCTCCCGCCGCTCGTCCTTCGTCCCGATGCCATGGATGCCGAGCGGCTCCCCCACGATGTTCCCGACGGTCATCCGCGGGTTCAGGCTCGAGTAGGGGTCCTGGAAGATCATCTGCATCCGGCGTCGCAACTTGCGGAGCCGCTCTCCCTCGAGGGTGGTGATGTCGACCCCGTCGAACTCGATTGTCCCGGCCGTCGGCTTGTACAGACGGAGGAGCGCCCGTCCCGTCGTCGTCTTGCCGCAGCCCGACTCGCCGACGAGGCCCATGGTCTCGCCACGGGCGACGTCAAAGCTGACATCGTCGACGGCCCTGACGTCACCGACGTGCCGCTCGATGATCAGGCCCTCCGAGATCGGGAAGTAGACCCGAAGGTCGCGGACCGACAGGAGCGTTCGATGCGGGTCGGCGAGATCGTGACCGCCGTTGGCCCCCGAGGCAGGCACCGTCGGGGCCTCGCTCACGACTCGACCCCTCCGAGCGCCGCTTCGGCCGCCGAGGCGCGCTCGGCGGCTCGAGCCGACACGGCCGAGATCCTGCCGCTGGCCGGCATCCCGGCCACAGCCTCGGCATCCGTGGCGGGGTTCCAGCATGCGATCCGGTGCGTCGCGTCCTCGCCGGTGGTCTCGATCTTCCTCGTCCCGGCGACCACGGGCGAGAGGGCCGGATCCTCTTCGAGGCAGCGCTCGATGGCCCAGGCGCAGCGCGGCGCGAACGGGCAGCCGACCGGCAGTCGAGTCAGGTCCGGGGGCAGCCCGTCGATCGGGATGAGGGCACGGCCGGACGAATCATCGAGCCGCGGGATCGACCGGAGCAGTCCGACCGTGTACGGGTGGCGGGGATGGGCGAACAGCTCCCGGGTCGTGGCAGTTTCGACAATTCGGCCCGCATACATGACCTGGATTCGCTGGGTCATGCCGGCCACCACGCCCAGGTCGTGGGTTATGAGCATCACCGCGGCCCCCGTTTCCGCGGCCACGTGACGGAGCAGCTCCAGGATCTGGGCCTGGATCGTGACGTCGAGGGCGGTCGTCGGCTCGTCGGCAATGATGAGCTTGGGTTGCAGGGCGAGGGCCATCGCGATCATGACGCGCTGGCGCATGCCGCCCGACAGCTGATGGGGATAGCCCCGCATGCGCTGCCTGGCGTTCGGGATCGAGACCAGCTCGAGGAGCTCCTCGGCACGTTGGTCAGCCGCCGCGCGACCGACCTTTTCATGGGCGAGGATGACCTCGGTCAGCTGCTCGCGGATCGTGAGGACCGGGTTGAGCGAGGTCATCGGGTCCTGGAAGATCATCGAGATCCTGCTGCCGCGCAGCTCGCGGAGGTCGTCCGGTTTCATCTCGATGAGGTCGGCGCCCTCGAACAAGACCTCGCCGCCGGCAATGTGGCCGGCGGGCTTCGGCAGCAGGCCGAGGATCGCGAGCGACGTCACGCTCTTCCCGCAGCCGGATTCGCCGACGATCCCGATCGTCTCGTGGGGCGCGAGGTCGAAGGAAACGCCATTGACGGCATGGACGCGTCCGGATGAGGAGGCGAACTCGACGCGGAGATCGCGGACCGAGAGCAGCGTCTCACCCTCGTCGTGGAACCAGCCCGCGGGTCGGGCCGTCGCGCCGGCCGTCATCGCTTGAGCCTCGGGTCGAGGGCCTCGCGGAGGCCATCGCCCAGGAGGTTGAAGCCGAGCACGGAGATGACGATGGCCACGCCCGGGAACAGGGCCGTGAAGGCCGCCCCGCTCTGCAGGTATCGGTAGGTGTCGGTGAGCATCGTCCCCCACTCCGGGGTTCCCGGGTCCTGCGGCCCGAAGCCGAGGAAGCCGAGCCCGGCCGCGTCCACGATCGCGGTGGCGAGGGCCAGGGTCGAGGCCACGATCACGGGTGTCAAGGCGTTGGGCATGATGTGCCGGAGCAGGATCCGCGGTCCGGTGGCCCCGATCGATCTCGCGGCCAGGGTGAAGTCGGACTCCTTCAGGGCCAGGATGCTCGAGCGCAGGATCCGGGCGAAGATCGGGACGTTCTCGACCGCGATGGCCAGGGCGATGGTGTTCAGGCCGGGACCAAGGAACAGCACGATCGTGATCGTCAGGAGCAGCCCGGGCAGCGACAGGACGATGTCGACGAGCCGCATCATCCAGAAGTCGACCCAGCCGCCGGCGAAGCCACTGATCGCGCCATAGATCAGGCCCAGCGACAGCCCGACCGACACCGACAGGACGGCCACCCACAGCGACGAGCGAGCCCCCCACATGATCCGCGACAGGACGTCGCGGCCCTGGATGTCGGTGCCCAGCAGGTGTGTCAGGCTCGGCAGCTGGAAATGGTCGACGCGCTGGAAGCTGCCCTGAGTGGGGCTGTACGGCGCCAGGATCGGCGCCCCGATCGCCACGACGATGAAGAGCACGATCAGGCCGAGGCCCACCATGGCAGCCGGATTCCGGCGCAAGCGACGGGCGGCATCGAGCCAGAGGCTCGAACCCTTGATGGGCTCGTCGAGGACCTGCTGCAGCGCCACCCCGGCCATCAGGAGTACCTGATCCGCGGGTTGAGGAAGGCATAGCTCACGTCCACCGTGAGATTCACCAGCACGAAGATCGTGGCCAGGATCAGCGTCCCGCTCTGGATCACCACGAAATCCTTGTCGACGGCGGCCTGGTACAGCCAGGTTCCGACGCCGCCCCAGGAAAAGATCGTCTCCGTCAGGACCGCGCCACCGAGGAGGAGGCCCGTCTGGAGGCCGACCACGGTGGCGATCGGAAGCATCGCGTTGCGAAGCACGTGACGGCTGTCGATCCGGTCGCTGCTGAGGCCCTTGGCCCGCGCCGTCCGGACGTAGTCCTCGTTCAGGACCTCGATGACGGCGGACCGCGTGATGCGGGCGACGTAGGCCAGGGGGATGGTCCCGAGGGCGATGGCCGGCAGGATCAGGTGCTTCACGACATCGATGAACTTGGGGATGTCGTGGTCGATCACGAGCAATTCCCAGAGCAGGAAGTTCGTGCCGGCCCCGTCGAAGCTGTAGGTCCGCAGGTCATAGCGGCCGATGACCGGCAACCAGTGCAGCCAGACCCCGAAGACGTAGGCGAGGAGCAGGCCGAGGAAGAAGATCGGGATCGAGATGCCGAGGAGCGACAGCACCGTCGCGAGGTTGTCGAAGAGCGAGCCCTGGCGCTTCGCGGCCGCGATCCCGAGGGGGATCCCGAAGCCGATCGAGACGAACATCGCTGCGACGGTCAGCTCGACGGTCGCCGGAAACCGGGTCAGGAAGCTCGTGGTCACCGAAACGCGGTTGGTCGCGGAGGTCCCGAGGTCGCCGTGGATGAGCCGGGTCATGTAGTCGATGTACTGCGCGTACAGCGGCTTGTCGAGACCCAGGCCGTGTCGACAGGCGGCGAGACGGTCGGTGTTGGTGTGCTCGCCGAGGATCGAGGCACAGGGATCGCCGGGCAGCGCGTGGATGAACACGATCATGAACACGGACAAGCCGAGCAGGATCGGGATCAGGAGCAGCAGGCGACGGACGATGTACTTGAGCACGAGCGCGTCGGCGGCCTCAGGGCTGCGGATAGACGGGTCCCCGGGAAGCGGTGCTTCCCGGGGACCCAGGTGTCACGAGATCCGGGTCTGATCGGGGATCAGGACCCCGCGTCCTTCCAGACGCTGTTGAAGTACTCGGACTGCGTCGGGCTGGTCACGTAGCCGTGAACGTGGGTGGTGGTCGCGAGCTGCGAACCGGCCCACACGAGCGGCACGTCGGGGACGTCCGTGTTCACGATCTTCATGACGTCCTTCCAGTCCTGGGTCCGGGTGGCATCGTCCGGCTCCGCGATCGCCTTGGCCATCGCGGTCTGGAGGGCGGGATTGTCCTCGCCGAACTCGCAGTTGTGGGGCGCAGTGTCCTTGACGCCGTTGCAGTCTGCGGTCGACGTCGCGTAGAAGAGGCCCGGGCCGTCCGCCGGATCCGCGTAGTCGTAGATCCAGCCGATGAAGAACATCGGGTAGACGCCGTTGGCCTCGTCGGTGAGGTAGCCACCGTGCCACGGCTTGTTCATCGGGTTGACCGTGAAGCCGACCGCCTCGAGCATCGAGCGGATCAGCTCGAACTCACCCTTCGGATCGACCATGTAGGGCCGCGACGTGTCCGTCGGGTACCAGAAGTCGATCGCGCACGGAGCCGGGCAGCTCGACGATGCGAGCATGTCCTTGGCGGCCTGCTGGTTGTACGTGCCCACGGCCGAGTTCGGCTCGTAGGCCGGCATCTTGTCGATGAGGTCCGAGTCGGCGACCGTCGCGGCGCCGTTCGGGAAGTACTGGTCGACGAGGGCCTGCTTGTCGATCGCCAGGGCGATCGCGGTGCGGACCTTGACGTCGTCGAAGGGCTTGTGGGTCTGGTTGAAGGCCAGCTTGCCGATCGCGAGCGGGGTCCGGGGCAGGAGCACGAGCGAGGAATCGCTCTGGATCTCCGGGACCTGGTTGGCGTCGACGAAGTCGATCGTGTCAACGTCCCCGGCCTTGAGCGCGGCGAGGCGGTTCGCCGACTCGGCGATGGGCTTGAAGATGATCTTGTCCAGGTGCGCGGCCGCCGCCGTGTTCCAGTAGTTCGGATTCTTGACGATCGTGTAGTGATCGCCGCTCACGAAGTCGCCGCTGAACATAAACGGGCCGGTGCCCGTCGGCGCCTTCTGCCAGTAGTCGTTCGTCGGGTCCTTCGAGCCGAGGTCGGCATGATGGTCCTGGAGGGCCTTGGGGCTCTGCATCGCGAACGGGATCAGGGTCATCGCCGTCGGGAAGTCCGCCTTCGGCGTCCCGAGCGTGATCGAGAACGTGCTGTCGTCGATCTTGGTGACGGCCTTGATGTTGGAGCTGTCGCCGTAGCCACCGAAGACGGTGATGTCGTAGTAGTCATCGCCCTGGAGCGCCTCGGGGAGGTTCTTCCAGCGATTCACGTTGAAGACCGCGGCGTCGGCGTTGAACGGCGTGCCGTCCGTGAAGTTGACGCCCGTCTGGAGGTGGAAGGTGTAGGTCAGGTTGTCGGCGCTGAGATCCCAGGACTTGGCCAGGCCGGGGATGAGGTCGCTCGTGGTGCCCGGCTTGAGGTCGATCAGGGTCTCGTAGATCTGCTGCGCGATCCGGAACGACTCGCCGTCCTGGATGAGGATCGTGTCGAGCGTGGTCGGGTCGGACGCGGAGCCGAAGATCCACGTTCCGCCGTCGACGGCGGCCATGGCCGATTCGGTCGGCGCCTCGGATGCGCCCGTGCTGGCGGGCGGGTTGGTCGTGGCCTGGTTGGTCGGGGCTGGCGACGAGCTGCCCCCGCAGGCCGCGAACATCAGTGCGGTGACGGCGAAGACGACGCCCATCCGCAGACAATTCATTGGTGCTCCTCCAAGTGTGCCCGGCCACGGGCCGGGATGCGGGGCCACGAGTCGCTCCTCCGGGCCCGCGGTCGGGCTCATGCTAGCGACTTGATCTGATGACGTCACGGGCCGCGTGACGGCGGGCCGACTATGCCAGCGCGCTCCAGGAGCCGGCAATTCCTGTCGATCTCCTATTCCGTGAGGTTGCGCCTCATCAGGAGAGCCTGCTGGGCGAGGTCCGAGAGCGGTCCGGTCTGCGCCGCGTAAGCCGCGTCGCCGGCAAAGAATTGGTCGAAGCCCTGCTGCACTGCTTCGCCGTCGCCGGCGCTGGCGCCGTCGACGATCGCCTGGGCTCCGTTGATCATCTGGTTGTAGGCGGCGCTCAGCTTGTCGCCCGTGTCCTTGGTTGGTCCATAGCCTTGCAGATAGGCCACCAGATGCAGGTTCGGCCTGAGGAACTTGAGGGCATCGTTCATGACCGTCACGATCGTCCGCGGATCGGCCGAATTGACGGCCGTCGCGACGTCGGCGTTCATCTGCTTGAAGCTCGTGTCCGCACCCGCGAGGCCGATCACGCCATCGACGACCGTGGTCGGCCAGTTGGTCGGGGCCGGGCCTCCCTGGAGCGAGTCCGTCGGCGACGCCAGCCCGGTCGGGGTCGTGGTCGGGGTGGTGGTCGGAGATGCCGTCGCGGACAAACCGGAACAACCCGCGACGAGAGCCGCGACCACGATTGCGATCGATACGCCGGGCGCCCGCAACCGCCCGATGGCTGAAGAACCGGATTTCGAACGGCGGAGCCACCCGCGAGCCGTCATTCGGCGACGGCCGTCTCCACCACGGATTGCGTCTCCACGGCCTCCTCGACTGCCGTCTGGCTCACGTCGTCGGTGAAGTGACAGGCAGCCTGGTGGCCGGACGCATCGAGCGTTCGGAGGGCGGGTTCGCTGGTCACGCACTGCTCCGGATTGCCGAGCCGCTCTCGCAGCCAGCAGCGCGTGTGGAACCGGCAGCCGGACGGCGGGTTGGCCGGCGACGGGACGTCACCCTTGAGCACCAGCCGCCTTGAGCGCCGGCGCGGGTCGGCATTCGGGATTGCCGACAGGAGCGCGACCGTGTACGGATGCCGCGGGTTCCGATAGAGCTCCTCGACCGTCCCGAGCTCCACGACCTTGCCGAGGTACATGACCGCGATCCGGTCGCTGAAGTATTCGACGACGGAGAGGTTATGGCTGATGAACAGGTACGTCAGGTTGAGGTCCCGCTTCAGGTCCAGCAGGAGGTTCAGGACCTGGCTCTGGATCGAGACGTCGAGCGCCGAGACCGGCTCGTCGCAGACGACGAAGTCCGGGTTGAGCGCGAGGGCGCGGGCAACCCCGATCCGTTGACGCTGGCCGCCCGAGAATTCGTGCGGATAGCGGCGCGTGTAGTCTCGTCGCAGGCCCACCAGCTCGAGGGCGTCGCCGACGCGCCGATCCCGGTCGGTTCGATCCGTGATCCCCTGGGCGAGGAGACCCTCCCCGATGATGTCGCTGACCGGCATGCGCGGGTTCAGCGACCCGAACGGGTCCTGGAAGATGATCTGCATCCGGCGCCGGAGGGGCCGCATGTCGTCCGGGTCAACATCCGCGAGCTCGTAGCCGTCGAAGACCACGTGTCCGTCGGTCGGCGGCGTCAGCTGGAGCAGCGTTCGCCCCAGGGTGGTCTTTCCGCAGCCGGACTCGCCGACCACGCTGAACACCTCGCCGGGGAGCACATCGAAGTCCACGCCGTCGACCGCGTAGATCGTGCCCACCTGGTGGCGGAGCACGCCGCCGAGGATCGGGAAGTGCTTCTTGAGACCGCGAACCGACACCAGCGGCTCCGTCGAACGCGCCGCCTTCGCCGCCGGGACCCCCGTCGCGACGGCAACGGCCTCGATGCGGGCCGCCTCGGCGGTGATCTCCTTCGCGGTCTTGATCTCCTGCAACGCGGTGCGATCCGTGAACCACGTCAGGCCTCGCGCGAGCGACCACAGGAGGGGCAAGCCGAAGAACAGGAAGATCACCCCGAGCGTGGCCAGGCCGAATGCGCCGTTGCCGTCGAGTGCCTTCCCGCCGGGTGGGTTCGCGATCGTGTAGAAAAGAAGGACGGCCCCCACCACCAGGATCGCGCCGACCAGGCTCGCGAGGGCGAGCGCCCAGGGTCGCCGGTCGCGGAAACCTCGGCCCGCCGCCCAGGCGATGCCGACGACGAGGTATGCCGGCCAGATCTGCACGAGGAGACCGGGGCTGTCGGGCAGGTCGCCGAACCCGGCCTCCGGCGAGTGGAAGACAAGCGATGCCACGAGAAGGGCTCCGGCGATCATGAGCACCATCGCGATGATGCCGCTGAGGATCGCCCGCGCCCGCAGGATCGGACCGGTCGGACGGCGTCGCAGCCGCCCGCGGACTCTCGGTGCGGCGGGGGCCGGTGCTTCCATTGCGCTCATGTGGCTTGTGGGTCTCCTCGTCAGCCCGCGTCGGGCGGCACATCGCGGCCCGCCACGAGAGCCGCGCGGTGCGCCTCGAGGGCCGGCCGCAGACGCGACGCACCCTCCGGCGTATGAAGGTGGCAGCGAGCGACGCGCCCGCTCGTTCCGACGGGGTTGAGCGCCGGCGCCACGCGGCTGCACAGATCCCAGGCAAAGGGGCAGCGCGGCTCGAATCGGCAGGCCGGCGGCAGGTTGAATGGGGACGGGACGACCCCCTTGATGGCCGACAGGCGCCCGCCGCGCTTCTCGACACTCGGGATCGACTCCAGGAGACCCATCGTGTAGGGAGCGCGCGGCTCGACGAGGACATCGTTCACGGAACCCTGCTCGACGACCTCGCCCGTGTACATCACGACGACGTTGTCGACCATCTCCGCGACGACGCCCAGGTCATGGGTGATCAGCATCAGGGCCGACCCGGTCCGCTCCTGAATCGACTTGAGGAGCTCGAGGATCTGGGCCTGGATCGTCACGTCGAGGGCGGTCGTGGGCTCGTCGGCGATGAGGAGCTTCGGCTCGCACGAGAGCGCCATGGCGATCATGACGCGCTGTCGCATGCCACCAGACATCTCGTGGGGGTACTGCTTGACGCGTCGTTCCGGGCTCGGAATTCCGACGAGCGTCAAGCTCTCGACAGCGCGATCCCAGGCCGCCTTTGTGCTGACCTTCTGGTGCGTGCGCACCTGCTCCGCGATCTGGTCACCCACGGTAAACACGGGGTTCAGGCTCGTGAGCGGCTCCTGGAAGATCATCGCCATCTCTTTGCCGCGGATCCGGCGCATCTGGTCCATTGGCAGGCTCAGGACCTCCCGGCCGTCGAACCAGACCTCGCTGGCGGGATCGATCTCCGCCGGCGGGATGTCGAGCAAGCGCATGATCGTGAGGGCGGTGACGCTCTTGCCCGAACCGGATTCCCCAACGATACCGATCGTCTCGCCGCGCTTCAGGGTGAACGAGATGCCGTCGACTGCGGGGACGGTGCCGTCGAGGACCTTGAAGGTCGTCCGAAGGTTCCGGACGTCGAGGAGCACGTCCGAGGGCGGCGGGGCGCCGTGCCCGGCGGTGGCGTCGATGACCTCGGTCATGCACGACTCCTTGGGTCGAAGGCGTCGCGGAGTCCGTCACCGACGAAGTTGACCGCGAGGACGGTCAGGATGATGGCCAAGCCCGGGAAGAACGGCCACCACCAGTTGCCCTGGAGGATGAAGTTCAGGGCATTGGACAGGACGTTACCCCAGGTCGGGGTGGTGGGATTGATCCCGAAGCCGAGGAAGCTCACGAAGGCCTCGCCGATGATGTTCCCGCCGATGATCAACGAGGCCGCGACGAGGATCGGGCTCAGCGCGTTGGGCAGGATGTGCCGGAAGATGATCCGCCGATCGCGCACGCCGACGGCGCGGGCGGCCTCGATGAACTCCTGTTCGCGGATGGACAGGAAGAGGCTCCGGGTGAGGCGGCTGACACCCATCCAGCTGAACAGGCCGAAGACGATGATGATCGACCAGACGTTGTCCTGGGCGCCGCGGAAGAAGCGGGCCACGACGAGGATGACGAACAGCAGCGGCAGGCTCAGCATCACGTCGACGATCCGCATGAGCAGGTTGTCGATGAAGCCCCCGAGGTAGCCGGCGAGGGCTCCCACGATCGTCCCGATCGCGACACCGATCGCCATGCTCGTGAATCCCAGGAAGAGGGAGGTTCGCGCGCCGTTCAGGACGAGCATCAGCACGTCCGCCTGGAGTCCTCCGGTCTCGCCGAAGGGGTGCACGAGCGCCGGCTCGGTGCACGTGTGTGTCAGCAACGTGTAGGTGAGGCAGAACGGCGGGCGGCCGGACAGCACGACCTGATCCGGCAGCGGCGGAACGGGCGTGAAGGGCAGGAAGAACGGGCCCACGATCGCCGCCAGGATCATCAAGGTCAGGATTCCGAGACCGATCAGCGCGAGCCTGTGCTGGCGGAACTTGCGCCACGCAAGATCGAACTGGCTGAGCGACCGGAGTCCGACCTCGTAGTCGGCCCCGGCCGCGTCCGGGTCGGAGCTCGACGGATCGCCGCCCGAAACCGGCGGCTCGAATTGGGCCATGGTGCTCGTCTCGCCCTAGTACTTGATGCGTGGATCGACGAAGGCGTAGACGACGTCGGCGAGCAGGTTCGCGAGGATCACCAGCAGACCGGTGATCATGAAGATTCCCATCAGGACCGAGTAGTCGAAGCTCGTGATCGCGGTGATCGTCAGGCGCCCGATGCCCGGCCACGAGAAGATCGATTCCGTCACGAGCGCACCCGAGAAGAGGAACGGGATCTCGAGCCCGATATTCGTCACGACCGGCAGGAGCGCGTTGCGGAGCGCATGCCGGAAGGTCACGACGCGGTTCGACAGGCCCTTGGCCCGGGCCGTCCGCACGTAGTCCTGGCCGAGGGCCTCGAGCATGCTTGCCCGAACGAACCGCGAATCTCCGGCGACGCTCACCGCGACCAGCGTGATCACGGGCAGGATCAGGTGCTTCCCGAGATCGAGGAGTGCGGTAACCGGGTTCGTCCCGAAGAAGGTCCAGTACTCGGCAGTGCCGAAGGCCGGCGAAGTCCGGGCGTCGATCATGCCGCTCACGGGCAACCATCTCAGGGTCGCGCCGAAGAGAACGATGAGCATCAGGCCGAGCCAGAAGGTGGGCATGGCGAAGCCGACATACGAGAAGATGGTCGCCGCCTGATCGAAGAGCGAATAGCGTTTGATCGCGGCCACCACCCCCAGCAGGAGTGCCAGCGAGATCCAGATGATCAGCGCGGTCGTCGCCAGGATGATCGTCGGGAGAGCCGCCCGCGCGATCTTCGTCGAGACTTCCTCACCGGTGTCGATGGAGTAGCCGAGGCTCAGGTGGACCATGCCGTTATCGCCGCCACCCAGACTGGTGGGCAGGAAGTTCGGGATACCGGACTTGGTCAGGAACGCGATCCCCTTCTGGTGCGGATCGCAGAAGCCCATCCAACGGCAGTACTGGACGGGGATCGGCTGATCGAGGCCCCAGGCGGCCTTGAACGCCTCTTTCTGGGCGGCCGTGACCTTGGGGTTGTTCGCGAACTTCTGGACCGGGCCGCCGGGCGCGGACAACAGGATCGAGTAGACCACGATGCTGAGGCCGATGATGACTGGTATCGCCTGAAGCAGGCGGCGGGCCACGTACTTTGCCATCGTTCAACCCCTGTCCGGATGCGGTGAGGGAGAGACGCCCGCCTGGCAGATTGGCGGAGGTGGCTGGTTCGGGACGTCCGCGGGGCGGACGTCCCGAACGATCAGCTGCTTGTGCTCGCTAGCCCTTGACGTACCAGTCGACGGCGTTCCACGTCAGCCCGGCTTGCGTCGGGTTGGCGAAGAAGTTGCCGACCTTGGTGTCGACGGCGTTGACTTCGTTGCGGAAGTAGAGCGGGACTTCAATGGTCTTGTCGACGTAGATGTGCTGGAACGTCGACATGGCCGTCTTCACGACGGCGAAGTCGACCGTGTTCTTGACGGCGTCCAGCGCCGCGTCGAGATCCGGGTCCTTGACCTGGGCGTCGTTGCCGCCGAGAGGCTCGGTCAGCGTGCTGTAGTACGTCGAGTAGTTGCCGATCGGGTCGATCGAGACGCTGAAGGCGTGCTCGGCGACGTCGAAGTTGCTGTGCGACAGCGCGCAGGGAGTGTCGATCTTGCCGTCGTTGTACTCGACGAAGATGTCATTCGCACTGACGTTGTTCGGGACCGCCTTGATCCCGACCGCCATCAGCTGCTGGGCAATGAGTGTGAGGTTGCTGATCCGGGTCTGCGCGTTCGTGCTGCAGAGCTCGATCTCGGCCTTGAGGCCGTTCTTGGCGCGGATTCCGTCCGAGCCCATGGCCCAGCCGGCGGCGTCAAGGATCTGGTTTGCCTTGTCGACGCTGAAGGACGGAGCCACGACCGTCTTGTCGTAGTAGTAGGCGTCCGGGGCGATGTTCGTGGAGGCAATCGGGGCCAGGCCGCCGAGGACGCGAGTGTTGATCTCGTCCTTGTTCACGGCATAGGCGAGCGCCTGTCGGAACGCCGGGTCGCTGACCGGGCAGCCGGTGCCGCGGTCGCTCACGACCGGGTTCCGGGAACAGCCGCCGACACCCGTCGTCGCATCCATGGCCGTCCCATCAGCCCAGTTCGGGCGGAGGAACTCATAGGTCAGCGACGGGACGGAGCTGATCTCGGTGTCCGGGATGCCCTGGGCCTGGAGCGTGGGGATGTCCGGCGCCTGGAGGTCGGTGATGACGTCGACTTCGCCGTTGACGAAGCCGGTGATCTCCGCGGCCGGGTCGCCGTACCACTTCCAGATGAGGGAGTCGAGATGAGCCGGAGCGTTCGACTTGAAGCCCTTGTAGTTCGTGTTGCGGACGAGCTTGACCTGCTGGCCCGTGACGACCGAGTCGAACTTGAAGGCACCGGAGGTCGGGACGTTCGGCATCTCATCCGGCGTCCAGCCCTTGCCGTTGACCTGGTCGGCCATCGAGATCCCCTGCAGGTAATGCTGGGGCAGCGGCGTCCCGAGGCCCAGATAGCCCTCGTAGATCGACTTGAAGTGGTAGACGACGCTTGTCGCCGACGGGCAATCGATCGAGGTGATCTGGTCGTAGCCCGTGGTGCCGCCCGCAAGGCCCGTGTTGTTCGGGTCCATGACCCAGCCCAACGTGTACTTGAAGTCGTCGCAGGTCAGGGGCTGACCGTCCGACCACTTGAGGCCGTCCTTGAGGGTCCAGGTCACGGTCATTGCGTCGCCGTTGTCACCCGGGACCTTGACGGCGCCGTTGGACGTCGACGGGATCTCGGTGGCGAGGTCCGGCGCGTACTGGAAGTCGTACGTCTGGACGACGAAGGCGGCGAACGTCGCGGACGCGACGTTGGCCTCGGTAACCTGGCTCAGGTAGAACGGCTGGAAGTTGTTGGCTTCCTGGTAGTCGCCGATAAGCAGCGTCCCGCCGTCGGTGCCGGCCTCGGGCGCGTACTTCGTGTTGTCAACAACCACAACCTCCGGCGTCGGCGTCGGCGCCTCGGTCGGAGTGCCTGTCGTGGGCGTTGTCGTCGTTGCCGGGCTGGGGCTCGCTGCCGAGCCGCAGGCGGCGAACACGATCGCGGAGACCGCGACCAACGCCATGATCGGTTTGCGCATCAATGCTCCTCCAATGTGGCGATCTCGCATCGCCTAACGGCCCGCTCTACTCGCCGGCACGGGATGATCCCGGTAGGTCGAGGTGGCGGGACAGCCACGGGGGCGCGGGTGAGCCGCGTCTCCCTACGCTGCCGGTACTATGGGCAGGCGTCCACGTGAAGTCAAATCACGCGATCACGTCTGCGCAACGTCGGTGATCGGGCGCGAAGCGCCAGATCGGCACCGCGAACGGCGCCCCGTCTGACCAGATGCGGGCAATTCGGTCGGGGCTGGTCGGCCCCGGCCGCTCGGGCAGATCATGAATTGGACGTCAGCTGCTCGTATGCGGCGGCATCGAGCAGGTCGTCGACTTGGCTCGGCGTGCTGATCCGGATCCGGATCATCCAGCCCGCCCCGAACGGGTCGCTGTTGACGAGCTCCGGCTGGCCGGCGAGGACCGCATTACCCTCGAGGACTTCGCCGCCCACGGGTGCGAAGAGGTCGCTGACGGCCTTGACCGACTCGACGACGCCGAACGTCCCGTGCTGCTCGAGCACGCGGCCGCTATCCGGGAGCTCGACGAAGACGACGTCCCCGAGCTGCTCGGCCGCGAACGTGGTGACACCGACCGTGGCGATGTCGCCGTCCAGCCGGACCCATTCGTGGTCCTTGGTGTAGCGGAGCTCGGGCGGGACCATCGTGGCGCGTCCTCCTCGTTGCGTGATCCGATCACGCGGCTTGGTCGGCCCTCAGCGGGTCCGACGATAGAACGGCAGCGGCACGACCCTGGCAGCGACCGGCTGGTCGCGGATCTCGACGTCGACGATCGTACCCGGTTCGGCGTCGCTCGGGTTCAGGTAGGCCATGGCGATCGGCCGGCCGAGGGTCGGCGACTGCGTCCCCGACGTGACGACCCCCGTCCGGGTTCCGTCGCGGCTGACCATATAGCCGTGGCGGGCAATGCCGCGACCGGTGACCTCGAGGCCGACGAGGCGACGCGAGGGGCCTCGATCGGCGACCTTCGCCAGCGCCTCACGGCCCACAAATCCACCCGCCTTGTCGAGCTTGACGACACGGCCGAGCCCGGCTTCGTAGGGATTCGTCGAGCGGTCGAGCTCATTGCCGTACAGCGGCATGCCCGCCTCGAGTCGCAGGGTGTCCCGGGCGCCGAGGCCGCACGGGATCAGGCCCACCCCGCGCCCAGCCTCGTGGAGGGCCATCCAGACGGCCGGCCCCAGCGCCCAGTCGACAAAGACCTCGAAGCCGTCCTCCCCGGTGTAGCCGGTTCGGGCGACAAGGCCCGGGATGCCGGCGACGTGACCCTCTCGCGCCGCGTAGTAGCGGAGGCTCGGGAGGTCGATGTCGGTCAGCGGAGCGAGGATGCCGGCGGCCGCGGGTCCCTGGATGGCCACGAGCGAGGTCGCCATCGATCGGTCGTCGAGGATTGCGTTCCACGTCGACAACCGGTCCGCCAGCTCATTCGATACCGTCGCCGCGTTGCCGGCGTTGGCGACGACCAGGTACCGGTCGGTCGCGAGGCGATAGATGATGAGGTCGTCGATGATCCCGCCGTCAGGCGCACAGATCATCGAGTACTGGGCCCGGCCGACGGACAGGGTTCGCGGGTCACTCACGACCGCCGCGGCAAGGGCGTCGCCGGCCTCGGGCCCGTCCAGGTACAACTCGCCCATGTGGGAGAGGTCGAAGAGGCCGGCACGCTCGCGGACCGCGCGGTGCTCTTCGAGAATCCCCGAATACTGGACCGGCATCAGCCAGCCGCCGAACTCGATCAGGCGGCCCCCGAGCTCATGATGTTGTGTAACGAGGGCGGTCTCATGCAAGGTTCCGCTCAATTCGGTCACGTGAGGGATTCCGGACGGAACGACGCGGTCGCCTGGCCCGGCGGCTCGAGGGCCGTCTCGGCAGCGCCGGCGTCGGCGGTCGCGAGAACCTCCCGGGCCGTCGCGACCAGGGATCGTTCGGTCTCGAACGTCAGGATCGCGGGTGCTTCGTCGAAGGAAACCCAGCGTACGCGCTCGAATTCGCGGTCGTGCCGCGACAAGTCCCCACCGACCGGCTCCATGAGCCAGTAGTGAACCGTCTTGTCGATCCGGGTACCGTCCTGCATGAAGCGGTAGTTGATGGACGGTAGCGGGCCGACGATGCGTGCCTCGAGCCCGGTCTCCTCGCGCACCTCCCGGATCGCGGTCTCCTCGATGGTCTCGCCGGGGTCGGGCGTGCCTTTCGGAAGGGTCCAGGTGCCCCCACGTCGATCACCTTGACGGCGTCGCATTCCGATCACGAGGGACGGCCGACCCTGGTCGCGGACATAGACGATTCCACCGGCTGATGTGGCCGTTCGGGTCCTCAGACGAGCCACGGCGCCGTCGCGGCGCTCGACCGGCCGATGTGGACGGAACGCGACCACGTCATCGAGACGACCGGGCGGGGCTTGCCCGACGCCGCCGGGCGGGTGCGGGTGGGCGTGATCGCCCGGGAGCCGCCCCGGAGGAGGGCGAGGCTGGGCGTCTCGCGCCGGAGCACGGTCATCGACCCCGTCGTTGCCCGAAAGGCGATCGCGGAACGCAGCCCCAGCCGGCGTTCGCGAACGCGAACGGACGGTCGGGGAAAACTGGCCGCCGGTCGTGCTGCGTACTTGGCGGCGATGCTGTGCTCCATCGGGCGTATGGTAGCGCCTCAGGGCCGCCGCGCAAGAGAACGACGCATCGCCGCGGCCGCCTCCGGTGCCAGTACGCCACGCGACTCGGCGAGCACGATTTCCCGCTCGGCGGCCGCCCGGTACAAGGGCAGGACGTCCGGGGCATGTGCCTCGAGCGCCGCCAGGTGCCGATCCAGCGTTCCGACGTCGCCGCGGGTCATCGGTCCGGTGAGCGCAGCCGAGATGCCGAGCGCCCTGGCGTTCGCGAGCGTCTGCTCCGCCAGGCGCCCGTAGATCGCCAGGGAGCCGGCTTCGTCGAGGCCGGCGACGGCGCCGAGCTCGGCGATCGCGTCGAGCAGGGCGGTGAAGCCGCCCGCCGCGAGCACCGCTGCTGCGTGGTAGGCGGCCTTCGTCCCTGGCGCCAGCCGGACGGGTACGGCGCCGATGGCCTCGGCCATCGAGGCCAGCAGGCCGACGAGCTGGTCGTCGCCTTCGATCGCGACGGTCGCGCCGCGGAGCGCAGCCACCGCCAGCTCGAGGTCGGCGAAGGCGACGAGCGGATGGAATGCCCCGACCTGGGTCCCGGCCGCCATTGCCGGTTCCAGCACCTCCGCCCCGAGCGCCCCCGAGGTGTGGATCATCGCCTGGCCGCTGTACAGGCGGAGCTGGCCGGCAAGGACCGGCAGCGCATCGTCGGGGACGGCGAGGATGATCAGCTCCACCTCATCGAGGATGGCCGCCGCTTCCGCGAACGCGCGGCTGCCCGGCACGAGACCCCGGAATCGTTCGCGGCGCCCGGCGTCGCGCGAGGCGACCGCGGCCACGGGCCAGCCGGCCCGGGCGAGGGCGACCCCGAGCGCCGTGCCGACGGCTCCCGCGCCAACGATCCCGATGACCGGCGGTTCCCCCGGCGCGGTCTGGGCGTGGGGATGGACATGGTCGGAGGGGTGGATCTCGTCCCCGTGGCGATGGTGTCCGGGCGGCGCCGGAGCGAGGTCGATCCCCTTCTCGGCGAGCTCGCGCAGGGAGTCGTCGATTTCGCGGTCATGGGAATTCGAGGCATCGGGCGCGTCGGTCGGCGACGCCGGGCGCGCGAGACGGTCGTCCCACGCTCTCATCGAGGACCCGCGACGAAGCCTCGGGCCCGGGCAGGGTACGCTTGCACGCATCGAGTGTAGCCACCCAGCGAGGACCGTTCTCCGTGCCAGTCCACGACCCGTTCGACGCCCGCGGATCCCTGGGGCCGGGCCTGCCCGACCTGTACCGACTCACGGCGATCGACGATCGAATCGATCTCGGCAAGGCACCAATGACCCTCAAGGTCCTCCTCGAGAACGTCCTCCGCCACGCGGGCGGTGGCATCGTCGATGCGGCCGACGTCGAGCGCCTCGCTTCCTGGCGGCCCGGCGCAGGCGGCGATGCCGAAATCCCCTTCATGCCGGCCCGGGTCGTCCTCCAGGACTTCACCGGCGTCCCGGCCGTCGTGGACCTCGCCGCCATGCGCGACGCGATGGCCGACCTCGGCGGGGATCCCGCGCGCGTGAACCCCTTGGTCCCCGCCGACCTCGTCATCGATCACTCGGTCCAGGTCGATGCCTTCGGGACGTCCGCCGCCTTCGCCTTCAACGTCACCCGGGAATACGAACGGAACGGCGAGCGCTACCAGCTCCTGCGGTGGGCGCAGACGGCCTTCCGTGACCTCCGCGTGGTGCCGCCCGGGACGGGCATCATCCACCAGGTCAATCTCGAGTTCCTCGCGACCGTTGTGGCAACGCGTCCGGACGAGCGAGGGCTGGTGGCCTTCCCGGACACGCTCGTCGGCACGGATTCGCATACCACGATGATCAACGGCCTCGGCGTCCTCGGATATGGCGTCGGCGGCATCGAGGCGGAGGCCGTCCTGCTGGGGCAGCCGCTCTACCAGCCGATGCCGAGGATCGTGGGGGTCCGGCTCACCGGGGAGCTGCCGCGCGGCTCCACCGCCACCGACCTGGTGCTGGTGGTCACCGAGATGCTCCGGAAGTTCGGGGTCGTTGGGGCCTTCGTCGAGTTCGCCGGCGACGGCCTCGCCAGCCTTGGGCTCGCGGACCGGGCGACGATCGCGAACATGAGCCCGGAGTTCGGGGCGACCTCCACGATCTTTCCGATCGATGACGAGACGTTGGCCTATCTCCGCCTGACCGGACGGCCGACCGATCGCGTCGCGCTCGTCGAGCGGTACGCGAAGGACCAGGGTCTCTGGCGCGAGCCCGGGCCGGGGCCGGACTTCGATGCCCTGCTGACCCTGGACCTGTCCACCGTCGTGCCGTCGGTCGCGGGGCCGCGCCGGCCCCAGGATCGCGTGGCGCTCGAGGGTCTTCCGGCCAATTTCCACGCCGCGTTTCCGCAGGCCGGAGCCGTCGAGGACGCGCCGACGATGCACGCCGTCGCGGTCGACGGGGCGGCCGGATCCGTGGCCCACGGCTCGGTCGTGATCGCCGCGATCACCTCGTGCACGAACACCTCCAACCCGACGGTGATGGTCGGCGCCGGCCTCCTGGCCCGGAACGCCGTGGCACGCGGGCTCTCGGTCGGGCCAACGGTGAAGACATCGCTGGCGCCCGGATCGAAGGCGGTCACCAGCTACCTCGAGGCGGCCGGGCTGATGGCACCGCTCGAGCGGCTCGGGTTCGCCCTCGCCGGGTATGGCTGCACGACCTGTATCGGGAATTCGGGTCCCCTCGACGCCCCGGTCGCCGAGGCGATCGAGACGAACGAGCTCGTGGCGGCGGCGGTGCTCTCCGGCAACCGCAACTTCGAAGGCCGGATCCATCCCCTCGCGCGTGCAAGCTATCTGGCGTCCCCGCCCCTCGTCGTCGCGTTCGCGCTCGCGGGCCGCGTGGATATCGACCTGTCGACGGAACCGCTCGGCATCGGCGACGACGGTCGAGCAGTCTTCCTGGCCGACGTCTGGCCCAGCCCCGACGAGATCCGCTCGGTCATCGGCACCTCGATCGACCCGGATCTCTTCCGGCGAACCTATGCCACCGTCTTCGAGGGCGACGAACGCTGGCGCGCCCTGCCCATCCCTGACGGCGACCGCTACGCCTGGGACCCGGACTCGACGTATATCGCCCGGCCACCGTTCTTCGAGCACATGACGATGGAACCCGCGCCGATCGCCGGGATCTCGGGAGCACGCGCGCTGGCCGTGCTCGGCGACAGCGTGACGACCGATCACATCTCGCCGGCCGGCTCGATCTCGCCGCGCTCCCCCGCCGGGGCGTGGCTGCAGGAGCACGGGGTCGCGCCACTCGAGTTCAACTCCTATGGGGCCCGGCGCGGGCATCACGAGGTCATGATCCGGGGAACGTTCGGGAACATCCGGCTCCGCAACCGGCTCGTGGAGGGGACTGAGGGGCCGTTCACCCGCCACCTGCCCGACGAAGCGGAGATGACCATCTTCGACGCGGCGGAGCGCTACGCGGCGGAGGGCACGCCGCTCATCATCCTTGCCGGCAAGGAATACGGGTCGGGTTCGTCCCGCGACTGGGCGGCCAAGGGGACGACGCTCCTCGGCGTCCGGGCGGTGATCGCCGAAAGCTTCGAGCGCATCCACCGCAGCAACCTCGTTGGCATGGGGGTGCTTCCGCTCCAGTTCCTGCCGGGCGACAGCGTCGAGTCGCTGGGCCTTGCCGGTACCGAGGCCTTCACGATCCACGGCATCGAAGGGGGGCCGGGGGCACAGAGCCGACTGACGGTCGACGCGATTGCCCCGGACGGGACGATCCGCCCGTTCGAGGTCCTGTGCCGCCTGGACGGGCCGATCGAGGTCGACTACTACCGTCAGGGCGGCATCCTGCCGGCCGTCCTCCGTCGCATCGCGGCGGCGTCCCGGACCGACTGACCGTGTTCCTCGGGCGGGATCAGACCCGCGGCGGATGACACGACGCCCCCGGGCAGAACCGGGGGCGTCGGCCTTGGAGGAGGATCGGCGGGTTGTCGCCGCCACTCCATTCGACGACCCGGAATGAGGCGGCGTGACGTCCCGGCCGCCGATTTCGGTCGCCGCTGCCCGTCGCCTCAGCCCTCGACTGGAGCGGCGCTCGGCGCCGGCGCCGGAACCGGTTCGTGGACCCCGGGGTCGGCAACCGCCGACCCCACTCGATCAGCTCGGAATAGCAGCCAGGAGACCCCCGCCGCGAGCAGGCAGACGACACCGCCGGCAAGGAAGACGGCCCGGATCCCGATGACCCCGGCGAGGATGCCCGCCGCTGCCGTGGAAACGATCGTCGTGGTCGACATCGACGCCTGGAAGGCCCCGATGACCCGGCCGCGGACCTCGTCCGTCGTCACCGTCTGGATGATGGTCTGCGTCGCGGCCTGGGCCGGCGTGACGAACCAGCCGATCAGGAACAGCAGCACCATGAGGCCCAGGACGTTCGGGATCACGAACAGCGCCGAGATGATCACGCCGATGCCGACGAGGCTGCCGACGACGATCGACTGGGCCGAGGTCCGGGCCGCGAGCGCCCCGACGATCCCGCCGGCGAGCACCATCGAGATCGTCTGGGCTGCCTCGAGGGGTCCTGACCAGGCCGCGCTGGCCCCGAGGACGTTGATGAGGAAGGGGACGAAGAGGACGTTGACGGCGCCCATGCCGAGCATCGCGATCGCCAGCCCGATCACCGTTGCCAGGAGGGTCGGCGAGCCCGAGATCAGGCGGAGGCCCTCGACGGCCGAGGCACGGACAGGCGGGCGGGCCTGCCCGGCGGCGGCTGCCGGCGCATGACCGATCGACGGGTCCACGCGGGTCACGATGAGGACCGAGACCGCGAAGGTCGCGGCGTCGAAGACGAAGGCGGGCCAGAACTCACCGCTGGTCGCCACGAGCACGCCGGTCACGCCGGTCCCCAGCAGCCCGCCGATCATGCGGCTGATCTGGCTCATCCCGTTCGCGGCCATCAGGCCCTCGCGCGGGACAACTCGCGGGATGAGGGCTCCTCGAGCCGGCGAGAAGAACGTGCCGATGGTCGCCTGCGCCAGCGCGACGAGGTACAGGATCGGCAGTCTCTCGGAGGTGCCGACGACGACGAAGAGCAGGACGAGGAACGCCCTGAGGCTGTCTGACGCGATCATGATCCGGCGCCGGTCGAGCCGGTCCGCGTAGGCGCCGGCGAAAATCCCACCGACCATTGACGGGACCGCGACGGCGACCGACAGGACGGCGAGGGCGACCGTTGAGTGCGTCAGCTCGTTCACGAGCAGCAGCAGCGCCATGAAGGTCATGCCGTCGCCGATGTCGGAGACCGCCTGGGCGACGAAGAGCTTCCGGAACTCCGGCAGGCGGAGCACCGCCCTGTTGCTCAGGGACGCCGGACGCTGGTCAGCCATGGGACGCCTCCTCTTGCGCCGGGTCGCTGTACATCACGACGAGCAGGTGGTAGGTGGTCGCGTCCGGTTCGTCGGACACGCTGTCGTACTCCTCGACGAGGGTTCGCAGCCGCTCCCGGAGCTCTGCGGCACGCGTGGGCGTCAGCCGGGTCAGGCTGCGCGCGAGACTCGTGCGGTCGACCAGGTCGTCGCCGGGCCTCGGCGGGATCGCCATGAGCCGTTCGAGGTCGCGTCGAGTCTCGTCGAAGATCGTGGTGATCACGTCGCGAGCCGCCGAATGCCCCTCATCGGCGCCGCGGAGGAGCGCCTGATCCAGGCGGAACGACAGCGCGCTCACCTGGTAGCGAGTCTCGATGATGCCCGACACGACGTGCTGCTCAGCGGCCCGGATGAGATCGCGCTCCTGGAGGAGCTCGACGTGGTGATAGAGCCGGGTCGCGGGCACGATGAGGGCGCCGGCCATCTCCTTGACGCTCCAGGCGCTCTGCGGACGCGTGATCATCAGCTCGAGGATGCGAAGGCGGAGCGGGTCCGAAAGTGCCTTCAGGGTCTCGACCTCCGAGATCCGTCGCTCGGCATCGGGCGGGCGCACACCGGATGGGGCAGGTTCCGCTTCCTTCGCCGCGGCGCGGCGCGTTCGGGCTGCCATTCTCGCCTCCCTTAGCATTCAACGAATGTTGAACGTATAGTGCAGGCTGAGAAGCAGTTGTCAACCCCCGAACTTCACCCGAATAAGGACGGGGACCCGGATCGGGTCCCCGTCGATCGTTCGAATGGTGGGCGATACTGGATTCGAACCAGTGACCCCGCGGATGTGAACCGCGTGCTCTAACCACTGAGCCAATCGCCCGAGACCCGCCCGGCCAGCGGGCCGTCGCGGTGGCCGATCATACACCGAGCCCCGGCCACCGAGCCGCGATCGCGGCCGACGGGAGGTCCTCGATCGCGATCAGCTTTCGGCGCGCCGAGTGCCCGGCGACGACCCGGACCCGCGAGGGAGCGATGCCGAGGATGCCTGCGAGGAGCCGGCTGACCGCGACGTTCGCGGCGCCATCCGTCGGCGCGGCGGCGACGCGGACCACGAGTGCTCCGTCGCGCACGCCGTCGATGCTGTCGCGGCCGGCCCGGGGCGTGACCCGGACCGCGATGCGGACCTCGGACTCACCTTCCGGGTTCTTGCTCATGACAGGCTGCTGACGATCGCTCCGATCACGATCAAGACGATGAAGGGCGAGAAGTCCAGGCCACCGCTGGTCGGCAGGAACCGGCGAATCGGAGCGAGCACGGGTTCCGTGACCATGACCAGGAACTGCGAGACGCCTGACCGTCCCCGAGGCTCGACCCAGGACAGCACCACCCGGCCGATGATCGCGACCTCGAGGGCGACGAGGACGAAGCGCAAGAAGTTCGCGGCGAAGGTGGCGGCCATGGCCACCGAGTCTAGCCTCCGGGGTGGGCCCGCGTGCCGAACAGGGCCTGGCCGACCCGGACCATCGTGGCCCCCTCCTCTACCGCGATCTCGAAATCGGCCGACATGCCCATCGACAGCTGAGGTCCCAGCGAGGGATGGTCCCGGCGAAGGCTCTCCGAGAGGCGTCGCAGGGCGACGAACGTCGGCCGGGCATCCGCTGGATCGGCCGCCAGACGGCCGACCGTCATCAGGCCGCCAAGGTCGAGGTTCCGATGCTCGACGAAGTCGGGCAGCGCGGCCGCCAGGTCCTCGGGCGAGAACCCGGACTTGGCCGGATCAGCATCGACGTTGACCTGGAGCAGCACCGGCAGCGGCCGCCCCGGCCGCAGCTCAGCCGCCAGGCGATCGAGACGGCCGGCGAGGTCCGTACCATCGACCGTCTGGATCCAGTCGAACAGCTCGATCGCCCGCCGGGCCTTGTTCGACTGGAGCGGCCCGATCAGGTGCCAGGTCGCGTCGGGCAGCGCCGCCGCCTTGTCGGCGCTCTCCTGGACCCTGTTCTCGCCGAAGGTCCCGAATCCCGCCGCCAGGGCGGCGCGGAGGCGCTCGATCGGAACGGTCTTGGAGACGGCGATGAGCGCGACACCTCGCGGGTCCCGCCCTACCCGCCGACACGCATGTTCAATTCGCTCGAGGACCCCCGCGCGGGCGGCAGCCAACGCCGCCACTTCCCGTGGATCGATGCTGATCGGTCCCGACCCACGAGCGTCGTCAGGGGATTCCATCGCTGACTCCGCGGCGCGTCGGGCCGCGCAGCGCCGCAGGCGAGCCCGCTGCAAGGCGACGGTGAGGACGCGAGCGAGCGCACTCCAAGGTGCGTGAGCGAGCGCCCGCAGCCGGCAACGCCGCCGCGGGCCGCGTCTCAAGGATTGCCACGCGCCGCGTCAGGTGTCGGCGCGGCAAGGCGGAGCCGAGCACGGGAGCGAGCGCACCTGCCGGTGCGTGAGCGACCGCGCGCAGGCGACAACGCCGCCTCGTCGGCGCATCACGCGGCCGCCCTATTTCTGGCGGCGGAGGAAGGAGGGAATCTCCAGGTCATCCGCGTCGTAGGCCGCGCGCTTTACGGCTGCCGGCTCACCAACGGATCGTGCAGCCGGCCGGGCACTCACGTCGTCGGGCCTGGCCGTCGGTGCATCCGGAACACCGGCGTCGTTGAGCTGCGTCCGCTGGCGCTCGAGCTCCTCCAGGAAGTCGCGCGGAGCCCGGGCCCCAGGCTCGGCCGGCGCCGTCGAGCCGGCGTGCGCCGAGCTCCGGACGACGTGCCGTCGACCGTCGAAGCCGGTGGCGATGACGGTGATCATGACCTCCTCGCCGAGCTTCTCGTTGAAGCTCGTGCCGAAGATGATGTTCGCCTCCGGGTCGGCCGCCGACCGGATCTCCTCCGCCGCCTCGGTGACCTCGAACAGGGAGAGGTTCGAGCTGCCCGTGACGTTGAACAGGATCCCCTGGGCACCACTGATGTTGACCTCGAGGAGCGGGCTCGCGATCGCCTGGCGAGCGGCCTCGACGGCGCGCGTCTCCCCCGAGGCGCGGCCGATCCCCATGAGCGCCGAGCCGGCGTCCTTCATGATCGCCCGGACGTCCGCGAAGTCGAGGTTGATCAGGCCCGGCACGGTGATGATGTCGCTGATGCCCTGGACGCCCTGGCGCAGGACGTCGTCGACGACCCGGAACGCGTCGAGGATCGAGGTGTTCTTCTGGACCACGTCACGAAGGCGATCGTTCGGAATCGTGATGAGCGTGTCGACCTTGCCCTTGAGCTCCTCGGCCGCCTTCTCGGAGGTCAGCTTGCGCTTGGCGCCTTCGAACGTGAACGGCTTCGTCACCACGCCGATCGTCAGGGCGCCGGCGGCCTTCGCCAGCTCGGCCACGACGGGCGCGGCCCCGGACCCGGTGCCGCCGCCGAGACCGGCCGTGATGAAGACCATGTCGGAGCCTTCGAGGGCCGCGGAGATCTTGTCGGCGTCTTCCTCGGCTGCCCGCTGGCCGATGGCGCTGTCACCGCCGGCGCCGAGGCCGCGCGTGATCTTGTCCCCGATCCGGATCTTGTGCGGTGCGTCGGATTGCAGCAGCGCCTGCGCGTCCGTGTTGAGGGCGATGAACTCGACGCCCATCATCTCGGCGCGAATCATCCGATTCACGGCATTGCTGCCTCCGCCTCCGACGCCGATGACGCGAATGAGGGCGAAGTTCTCCGAATCGGAACGCAGCGCCACCGTACTCCTCCAATGGCCTCCCGGGGCCGGGGCTTGATCGACTCGATTGGTGACCCGGAGCCGTCAGGAAGGGGGCCTCGGCGCGCGCTCGGGGTCGTCGTCGGAGTCTACCATCGGCGACCCGAACCGTGGCCCTCGATTCTCGGCCGTCCGGTGGATAAGGGCGGGTGATCGGACCGCCCGAAACCTAGGGAAAGATGCTCCGCAGCGCGTCGCGGAGACGCCCCAGGACGCCGAACGCGGGGGTCGACTCGTAGCGCGTGGGCTCGCCCTCCGCCAGAGACCGGGCGCCCCACACGAGGAGCCCGATGCCGGTCGCGTAGGCCGGGGTGAGGATCGAATCGGTGAGCCCGCCGACGCCCAGCGGGGCGACGACGCGGACCGGCATCTGGAGGACCTCGCGGCCGAGCTCGGCGATCCCCGACAGCTGCGACGCGCCGCCGGTGAGGATGAGCCCTGCCGGCAGCATGCCCGCTCCTGCCGAGCGCATCTCGGCGCCAAGCAGCTCGAATGTCTCCCGCATGCGGGCCTCGATGATCTGGCACAGCTCGAGCCGGCTGATCGTTCGGCCGGCTTCCTCGCCCAGGACCGAGACGCCGATCTCCTCGTCCTCGCCGATGCCCCGCAGGTCGGCCGTGCCGTGGCGGATCTTGAGCTCCTCGGCGACCGGCAGCGACGTCTTGATGCCGATGGCGACGTCGTTGGTGACGAAATTGCCGCCGACCGGCAGGACGCTCGTATGGAACGGCGAGCCCTCGTTGAACATCGCCAGGTCGATCGTCCCGGCGCCGATGTCCGCGACCGCGACGCCCAGCTCCTTCTCCGTCTCCGTGGCAACCGCGTCCGACGCCGCCAGCGCGTTGACGACCCGCTCGTCGATCTTGACCCCGGCCGCGGCCACGCATTTGCTGAGGTTCTGCACGGCCGTCTGGGGAGCGGTGATGATGTGTGTCTCGACCTCGAGACGCAGGGCGCTCATCCCGAGGGGATCCTTGACGCCTTCCTGGCCGTCGACGATGAAGCCCCGCCGTTCGACGTGCAGGACCTCCCGGTTCGAGGGGATCGCGACCGCCCGGGCGACCTCGATGGCCCGCAGGATGTCCTCCCGGCTGATCTCGCGATCGTGGGCCGTGACGGCCACCTGGCCGGTCGAGTTGAGGCTCTCGACCGCCGCCCCGCCGACGCCGACGAAGGCCTTGTCGATCTTCCAGCCCGAGAGCCGCTCGGCCTTCTCGACCGCGTCGCCGATCGACCGGACCGTCTGGTCGATGTTGACGACCGCGCCCTTCTTGAGGCCGGACGACGGAACCGTCCCGTGCCCGATCACCGTCACGCGCCCGTCGCGCCCCACCTCACCGATGAGCGCGCAGACCTTGCTCGTGCCGACGTCGATGCCGACGAGGACCCCTTCGACCACTGTATCGCCTGCTCCCTCCCGGTTTCCCGGGCCTAGATGAAGTGCCGCCGGATGAGGGCGACGTTGTTGAAGATCCGGAACCCGAAGTTGATCAGCGCCACGAGGTACAGATCAAGGCTGAGCCGATCGCCGATGAACGTGAGGAGGACCGCGACGACGGCGTTGGTGACGAAGCCGGAGATGAACACCCGATTGTCGTAGACACCGTCGAGCTCGGCCCTGACAGCCCCGAGAACCGAGTCGAGCGCGGCGAGGATCGCCACGGCCGAGTAGCGGCTGAATTCGAAGCTGACGTTGACGTTGAGGACGAGCCCGAGCAGGACGCCCACGATGAGGCCTGCCAGGGGGAGGAACACGTGGTCTCGTCCTCGATACGGTGCGTTTCGGCAAGGCTACCTGACCGTGGCGGCGAGGGGCAACCCGGACGGTGGTCGGGGCGCGTCATGGGCTCGGCGACGGCTTGAGGATCACGGTCCCCTTGTCGACATCCGGCAGGAAGACGCGATCGATGGTGGCCTCGCGACCGAAGAGCAGGCTCTTGAGCAACTCCACCTGTCCGGGCACGATCGCGGGCGTCCGGAGGCTGGGCGTGTAAAGGCCGAAGATCGCGGTCCAGCTCCGCGGCACGGTCCCCACGACGAAGCCGTTGGCGGTCGTGACCTCGACGACGAGTTCCTTCGCCGTGCTGTCGATGTCGGCCGGGACGAGGGACCCGATCCGCGTCGCGGCGTCGAGGTCGACTGGATCGAGCCTCGATCCGACCACCAGGGCGGACGACTCGGTTCGGGAGTCCCCGATCGTCGTCAGGCCCGCGGCCGCGACGGCATCGACCGACGAGGTCGCGAAGAGGACCCCGTCGCGATCGACGAGGAAACGTTGATCGCCGACGGCCCAGGCGAGGATGGCCTGGCGCTCCTGGATCTCGACGACGAGGGTATCGGGCAGGCTGACGGTGACTCGGGCCGAGGCGACGCCGGGCAGGCCCTCCAGCCTGGCCTCGATCGGGGCGGTCCGGATCCGGAACAGGTTGGTGCCCGGCGGCGCGTCGATCGCCCTGGTCATCGCCGCGGCGGTCGTCCAGCGGAGCGAGGGCAGCTCCGCTCGGGTAAGCGTGAAGGTGGGCGTCGCCGCGACGCCGTAGAGGGCGCCCGAGGCCGCGAGGATCCCCAGGAGCGCGGCGGCACGCGTCGGCGTGAGGCGCGGCCGCCGAATCGGGCCGAGGGACCGGCGGAGGTCCGACCCGGGCCGCCGGACCTGGTGCGCCGCGGTGCCCCGCCGGACCTGGGTCCGGTTTCCGCCGACGACCGGAGCGGGGCGCGTCGGTCCAGGGTTTCGCCGACGCGAGCGCCCGAACATCAGTGCGGCGACCTCATCGGGGCAGGTCCGCGACCGTCACCCGGCCGGCCCTCCGGTTCGCGTGACGCTCGAGCGCGAGCTCGATGATGCGCCGGCAGACGGAGGTGAAGTCGAGACCGGTCTCGGCGGGCAGGGACGGGAAGAGGCTGATCGGCGTGAAGCCCGGGATCGTGTTGATCTCGGAGACGAAGACGTCGTCGTCGCGGAGCAGGAAGTCGACGCGCGCGAAGCCCTCGGCGCCGACGGCGCGGTAGGCATCCCGGGCGAGCTTCCGCATCGTTGTCCGGAGAAGGTCCGGGATCTCGGCGCGCATCGACGTCTCGGAGCGGCCCGGCGTGTACTTGGAGGCGTAGTCGTAGAACTCGCCGCCCGCGACGATCTCGCCCGGTCCGTAGACGCCCAGCGGCGGTTCGCTGCCGATGATCGAGATCTCGAGGTCGCGAGCCCCGTCGAGGTAGACCTCGACGATCGCCCGGCTGTCGTGGTGGAAGGCCAGCTCGAGCCCGGGTGCCCGCTCCTCCGGGACATGCGCGAGGGTCATGCCGACCGAGCTACCGAGACGCGCTGGCTTGATCATCAGACGCGGGTCCGCTGCCCCAGCCGCGAACGCGTCGAGCTCGCCGAGCACAGCGTCCGGGTCGGCGCGCCATCGAGCCCGCGAGATCTCGCGCCAGTCCACCACCGGAAGCCCGAGGCCGCGCCAGAGCCGCTTCTGGATACCCTTGTCCATACCGATGGCCGAGGCGGCGACCCCGGAGCCCGTGTAGGCAAGGCCCGTCGCCTCGAGGAGAGCCTGGACCGTCCCGTCCTCGCCGAACGGACCATGGAGCGCGATGAAGACGACCGGCGCCGGGTCCTGGGCGGCCAGCCTGTCGAGGGCCATGCCGGCCGTGAGCGGGCCGCTGGCGCCGAGCGCGGCGGGCTCGTCGTATGCGGCAGCGGGACGATCGCCGCGAGCGTGATCCGCAGGGAGCCACCACCACGAACCCGCGAGGTCGATCAGGACCTGCGTAACGGCGTTGCCGTCCGCGGCCAGGGCGGTCGCGATCGCGGTGCCCGAGACGATCGAGACATCGTGCTCGGCCGATGGGCCGCCGAGGAGCACGACAACGGGCCGTTCGGACGTCTTGTCGGTCATGAGGCCTCCGCGCCGATCGGCTCGCCGGCCGGCCACGGCCAGTCGGCCCAGTCGCCGACGAACTCGATCTCGTAGGTGAGCTCGATGTCGTCGCGCGCCCGAATCGTGGCACGAACCTGGTCCCCAAGGCGACGCACGTCGGCAGCGGTCGCGGACCGGTCGCAGACGATGAAGTTGGCGTGCTTCTCCGAGACGGACGCGCCCCCGACCCGGAGCCCCTTGAGGCCGGCGCCGTCGATCAGCTCCCCGGCCGACGCCCCGGCCGGATTCCGGAAGACGCTCCCTGCCGACGGTTGGCCGAGCGGTTGGTGTGCCTGGCGCCAGTGGCGGATCTCGTCCAGCCGCTGGCGGATGACATCGGGACGCTCCGCCTCGAGGCGGAACGTGCCGCCGAGGATGGTCTCCCGATCCTCCAGCCGGTCCTTGAAACGGCTCTGGCGATAGGCGAAACGCAGGTCGGCCGCGGGTAGCGTCGCCTCGCTGCCGTCGGCGAGGAGGACATCCGCGGACTCGAGGACGGCGGCGACATCCGCTCCGTGGGCACCGGCATTCGCCCAGATCGCGCCGCCGACGGTGCCCGGGATCGCGAGACCGAACTCGAGGCCCGAGAGGGCCGCCTTCTGTGTCTCGGTCGCGGCCCGGGCCATCGGCACCCCGGCACCCGCGATGTAGCGGTTCCCCTCGATCCGGCTCGCCTCCGAACGGACCTGGATGACGAGGCCGCGGACTCCTCGATCCGAGATGACGACGTTGCTGCCTCGGCCCAGGACGAAGGCCGGAATAGCTCTCGCGCGGGCGTACCGGATCAGGCCCCGGAGCTCGAACGCGTTGTGGGCCGTCACGAACAGGTCCGCCGATCCCCCGACGCGCATCGTCGTGTATCGCGCCAGCGGCGCGTCGCGCTCGGCCCGGACCCCGAGGCGGCGGGCAATATCGGCGGCAAGGGCGATGGTGTCGAGCGGCCCCGGCAGGGTGCTCAAGCCGATGGCCCCCGTGACAGGCGGTTGATCTCGTCCTGGGCCGGAAGCGGTTCCCGCAGCGCCAGCGCCATGACCATCCGGGCGATCGCCGAGGCCGCGCCCGGTCGGCCGAGGGCCCGGGCAGCGTCCGCCATCGCCCGGTGCGCAGCCGGCTGTTCGACCGCCGCGATGCCCGCCAGCAGGGCGCCGGCATCGAAGTCCACGTCGTCGATGAGCCGTGCCGCACCGGCTTGGGCGAGGATCGTGGCATTTGCCTTCTGGTGGCCACCGGCGTGCGGATACGGGACCACGACCATTGGCAGGCCGAGGGCCGTGGCCTCGGCCAGGGTCGACGAGCCGGCCCGACCGACCAGCAGGTCGGCCGCGGCGAGCGCCGTCAGCAACCCCTCGCCGAGGAAGGGCGACGGTCGATACCGCTGACGCAGCGACTCGGGCAGCGCCTCGCGGGCGACGAGTGCCGCGGCGTATCCGGCGTTGCCCGTCACGTGGACGAGGTGCACCCGCTCGACGATGGCCGGCAGGGCCGCGGTGACGGCCTCGTTGAGCCGGCGGACCGCCTGGGACCCACCGAACACCAGGACGAGCGGCTCGCCTTCGCCGAGGCCGAAGGTCGCCCGTGCCGCTCGACGGTCCACGGCTCGGACATCGCGGATCGGCGTCCCCGTCTCGAGGCAGGCCGGGCGCCCTCTACCGGCCGCCGCGCCCAGCGCCGCACATGTCTCGCCGAAGGAGACGGCGACGGCCGTCGCCAGGCGGGCGGTCGCACGAACGCTCCGCCCAGGGACGACGTTGCCCTCCCAGATCAGTGTCGGGATACGCAGGAGCCGGGCCGCGATCAGGACGGGGATGGCAACGTAGCCACCGGTCGTGAAGATGGCGCCCGGTCGCGCCCTCGCCACGATGGCGATCGCCTGCGGCACGGAGAGGCCGAGCCGGATGGGGTCGAGCAGGAGATGCAGGTCGCGATCGGTCGACCGAAGCGACCGGAGGGCGAGCCGGCGCACGGGCAGCCCCGCGTCTTCCACGATTCCCCGCTCGAGGCCGCGGTGGCCGCCGAGCCAGGAGATCTCAGGCGGGTTCGTGTGGCGGCGCAGGGCGTCCACGACGGCGAGTGCCGGGTAGATGTGTCCGCCCGTCCCCCCGCCCGCGATCAGCACTCGCATCTTGCTCCTGGGTGGCGTTCTCGACCGTTTCCCGCGAGATCGAAATGAGGATCCCGGCGGCGGCAAAGCTGATGATGAGCGACGAACCGCCCGCGCTGATGAACGGGAGGGTGATGCCCGTGACCGGCAGCAGCGCGACGACAACGCCGATGTTGATAAAGGCCTGGATGCAGAGCCACGCGGTGATACCGGTCGCAAGCAGGGCGCCGAACGTGTCCGGGGCCCGCATGGCGGTACGGATCCCGGCGTAGGCGAGGACCACGAACAGGGTCACGACCGTGACGGCCCCGATGAGCCCGAACTCCTCGCCGATGATGGCGAAGATGAAGTCGTTCCAGGCGTTCGGAAGGTAGAGCCCGCCGGCCAGCTTGGACTCCCCCAGGCCGGCACCGAAGATACCCCCGAGCCCGAGGGCGAAGAGGCCCTGGATCGTGTGAAAGCCGGTTCCAAGCGGATCCGACCAGGGATCGATGAACGTCCGGATGCGCGTTATCTGGTACTGCTGCAGCCCCACCACGAGCCCCGCCCCGACGCCCATCAGGCCCATGGCCCCGAACTGCCAGAGGCGAGCTCCGGCGATGAAGAACATCGTGAACGCCGTGGCAGCGATGACGGTCGTGGTGCCGAGGTCCGGCTCCTTGAAGACAAGACCCACCACCGGCAGCGTGATGAGCAGGAAGGGTATCGTGCCGGACCGGAAACCCTTGATGCGGGTGCCGCGTGACGACAGCCAATGGGCCAGGTAGACGATGAGGCCCAGCTTGGCGATCTCGGCCGGGTGAACTGCGGGAAGGCCGTGGATATCCAGCCACCGCGCGCTGCCGCCGACCACCTTGCCGAGCCCCGGCACGAACACCAGGATCAGGAGGCCGATCGCGACGACGTAGGCCGGCATCGACACGATGCGCAGCAGTCGGTAGTCCACTCGCATCATCACGAGCATGGCGATGAGGCCGAGTGCCGCCCAGAGAATCTGTGGCCCGACGATCCCCAGGGTGTCGTCCTGCTGGACGTAGGCCCGCATCGCCGACGAGGAATAGACCATCAGGATGCCGATCGCCGCGAGCGCCACGACCGCGACGAGGATCGACCAGTCGGGTTGATGCCGCTCCCGGCGAAGGACATTGTCCTTCGCCGCCACGACCGGCCGTCGTCGCGGGTCGACGCGTTCGGTCGGGCGGCTGGCCCCATCCTCGATCTCGTCGAACGCGCCACGAGGAGGTCGCGTTCTGCCGGGCAGCGAGGCCCGGCCGCGCGGAACCGACCGACCGAGGAGCCCCATCAGCGTCCCCCATCCGAGACGGCGGAATCGTCCGGGTCGGTGGTCGGTTCAGCGGCTTCGCGGACCGTGCCCCGGAGCTGCCGGACGGCCGCCTTGAACGCCCGACCGCGGGCCGCGTAGTCGACGAACATGTCGAAGCTGGAGGCCGCCGGCGAAAGGAGCACGGTGACCAGGGGGCCCACGGGCCCGGTGCCCCACTCGCCCATGCGGTCGCGGGCAGCCGAAGCCAGCTCCGACGCCCGGCGGACCGCTTCCTCGAGGGACGGCGCTCGCTCGATCGAGTCGAGGCCGGCAGCCGCGAAGCGCGCCTCCAGCGAGGGAGCGGATTCCCCGATCAGGATCGCGGTCGTGACGCGCCGGGCGACCACGGCGGCCAGCGGCCCGAGATCGACACCCTTGTCGCGGCCTCCAGCGATCAGGATGAGCGGCGGCTCGAAGGCTTCGAGGGCGGCGATGACCGCATCGGGCTGTGTCCCTTGCGAGTCGTTCACGTAGCGGACGCCATCGAGAACGGCCACGGTTTCGAGCCGATGCTCCACGCCCAGGAAGGCCCCGGCCTGCCGGCGGATGGCGTCGGGCGCGACGCCGAACAGCAGCCCGGTCGCCACGGCGGCGAGGGCATTCCGGGCGTTGTGACGACCGGGGATCGCGAGCTCGTCGAGCGGCATGACCCGGCCGCCGGGTCCCGTCGCCGCCGGCCCTCCCCCGGCGATCGGCAGCCGCTCGACGCCGGCCGCCACGATCCAGCCGTCCACGATCCCGACGCCCCCGGGGACCGGCCGCTCCAGCCGGTAGAGCACGCTCGGCGCGGTCCCGAGACCGGCGTAGGCCGTCACGACCGGGTCGTCGGCGTTGAGGACGAGCGCACCGTCCCGATCGACGAGCTCGGCCAGTCGCCGCTTCACGCGCCGGTAGGCCTCGAGCGTTCCGTGGCGGTCGATGTGGTCCGCGGTGACGTTCGTGTACACACCCACCGTCGTGCCCCGGGACAGCGTCGGCAGCTGCAGCTCGGAGAGCTCGATGACGACACGCTGCCGGGTCGTCAGTTCCGGCAGGCGTTCCACGAGCGGCGTGCCGTTGTTGCCGCCCAGCACGACCGGGTGGGAGGGATCGCCGTCGAGGATCGTGGCGATCAGGGCGGAGGTCGTGGTCTTGCCCTTCGTGCCCGTGACCCCGATGGTCGGGGCCGGGCAGAGTCGAAGGAACAAGTCCGCCTCCGAGACCAGCGCGGGCGCCTCGACGTCACCGCCGGTGCGCTGGGCCACGAGCCGCTGCAGGGCCCCACGCAGACGCGGCTCGGTCGTCGGGAAGTCCGGCGAGATCGAGGGCGATGTCACGACGAGGGCCGCACCGGTCCAGGTGGATGCCGGGTCGACGCCTGCGCCCGCCGCGAGGCGTATGGGCCGGCCCTCGAGCGAGGTAATCGCAGGGCCCAGCTCGCCTGCGGGGCGGCCATCGTAGACGGTCACGACCGCGCCGGCATCCGCCAGGAACCGCGACGCGGCGATGCCGCTTCGGGCCAGCCCCAGGACCGTGACCGGCCGGCCTTCGAGGCCGCCGTCCCGGATGTCGGCCATCGAGAGTGAGTCCGGGTCGATGACTCCCGCGGGTCGTCGTCCGTCGATCGTCATGTTCGTCACCGCAGCCGGTCGATGGAGGCGAGGAAGAAGACGACCCCGAGGAGCCCGGCGAGGATGCCCACGATCCAGAAGCGGAGCGTGATCTTCTCCTCGTCCCAGCCGGAGAGCTCGAAGTGATGGTGGATCGGTGACATCTTGAAGATGCGGCGACCGTGCGTGATCTTGAAGTAGGCGATCTGGATCACCACCGAGGCCGTCTCGACGACGAAGATCAGGCCGATGAGCGGCAGGACCAGGATCTGTCCGGTGATCAGGGCGGTTACGGCCAGCGTCGCGCCGAGGGCGAGGGATCCGGAATCGCCCATGATGACCTGGGCGGGATGGACGTTGAACCACAGGAAGCCGAGCAGGCCGCCGATGATCAGGGCGCACATGAGGGCCAGGTTGGGCTGGGTCGGCTCGTTGAGAAGGGCGATCAGCATGAAGGCCACGAAGGCGAAGATCAGCGTCCCACCCGCCAGCCCGTCGAGGCCATCGGTGATGTTGACGCCGTTGGCGGCGGCAACGATGGCAAACGCCGCGAAGGCGATGAAGACCCAGGGGTCGATGGAGACGGCGCCGACGAACGGGACGGCGATCTGGTCGATCTCGTAGGTCGACTGGATCTGGAATGCGGCCACGACCGCCACCACGACCAGCCAGAGCATCTTCTGGCGGGCGCGGATCCCCTCCCCCGTCCGGACGTTCAGGTAGTCGTCGAAGGCCCCCAGGCCCGCGACCAGGACGAGCGTCGCGAGCGGGGCGATGATGCCGCGCTCGGGGAACCCCCGGAAGAGGTAGTACATGACGACGACGATGACGATCAGGAGCAGCCCGCCCATCGTGGGTACGCCTTCCTTGACGAGGTGGCTCTCCGGACCATCGCGACGGATCCGCTTTCCCATGCCGAGCGCCCGGAGGAGCCGGATGTACGAGGGCATGAGGATCACGACCAGGAAGAACGCCAGCAGCAGCCCCTGGATCAGCTCGACCGTCATGCCGGGCCGGACCTGAGCTCGTCGACGAGCCGGTCCAGCTCGACGCCGCGGGAGGCCTTCACCAGCACGACGTCTCCCGGTCGCAGCCGCGATCGCAGGGTGGCCAGGGCCTCGGATCGGTGCGCCGTCTCGACGATCGCGGCGGCGTCGAGGCCGGCCTCGCGAGCGCCCGCGGCGATCCCTGACGCACCCGGCCCCACCGTGACCAGCAGGTCGAGGCGTCCCGCCGCGAGCCCAACCTCTCGATGCCCGGCAACGCCGGCATCGCCGAGCTCGAGCATCTCGCCGATGACGGCCACGTGGCGGCCCGGCAGGCCGACCAGCAGATCGAACGCAGCAATCACCGACGCCGGGGAGGCGTTGTAGCTGTCGTCGACGATCGTGAATGCGCCGGCGTCAATCAACTGGGCACGATGCGGCGCCGACCAGCCGCCGGATAGCGCGGCCACGATCGCCTCGGGGGTCATGCCGACCGCCGACCCGACCGCGGCGGCTGCAAGGGCGTTGTGGACCGAGAGGCGCCCGAGGGCCGCGATCGAGGCGGGGACGAGGACGGCCGTTGCTCCGCGCCCGACCCGAAGCTGAAACGTCATGCCGGCGGCGCCTGCGGACATGACACGCACGGCCCCGACGTCCGCGTCCTCGGCAAATCCGTACGTGACGGCCCGCGCGGACGTCCGGCTCGCCATCCCGCGGACGCGGGCGTCGTCCGCGTTCAGCACCGCGACCCCGTCGGCGGGGAGTGCCTCGACCAGCTCGGCCTTGGCGGCTTCGATGGCCTCGATGGTCCCGATCCGGCTGAGGTGGACGCCCTGCACGGCGGTGACCACGCCGATCCGGGGACGGGCGAGGCGCGCCAGCTCGGCGATCTCACCACCGGTGTACATGCCCATCTCGAGCACGGCGCTGACGTCGTCGCGGGTCAGGCGGAGCAGGGTCAGCGGCAGCCCGATCTCGTTGTTCTGGTTGCCCTCGCTGCGGAGCGTTCGGCCGCGACTTGCCAGGACGGCAGCGACGGCCTCCTTGGTCAATGTCTTGGCGATGCTGCCGGTGACGCCGACGACGAGCGGCTGGAACTGGGCGCGCCACCATGCGGCAAGCCGATGGAGAGCGGCGAGCTGGTCATCGACGACCACGATCGTGACGTCGCCGAGCGCGGTGAGCGTGCCGGGATCGGGCGGCGTGGCCACGAGAAGCGCGGCCGCGCCAGCCATGACGGCCTCTCGCAGGAACCGATGCCCATCGGTCCTCTCACCGGTCAGGGCCACGAACAGCTCGCCCGGCCGCACGACCCGCGAGTCAACCGCGGCGCCATGAATTCGACGATGGGAATCGTGGACAAGGCGGCCACCCGTGACGGCAACGATGTCCGCCGCGGTCAGTGATTCCGGGCCGACCTCGCGGCCCGACTGGACGACGCTCGTAGGGGCTGGGCGGTGGGCGTCGGACACGCCCCGAAGTTTGGCACAGGGACCCGACCGGGCGGCAGCGGGCCCAAGACCGCCCGCCCGCCGATCCACCGTCGAGGGACTGGCCATCAGGCGATCAGTTGCCGGCCCGGTCGGGCGCGACGGGCGCGGACGGCAGGTCCGGAAGCAACCCGGGAATGGCCATCGTGTCGGTCGCGATGCGCCGGAAGAGCTCGAACGACATGACCGGCATCACGAGCTCACCAACCCGGTGAACCGTCGGGGTGCCATCGTCGATCTTGATTGCGACCAGGACATCGGGCCGTCCCACCTCTCGGCCGATGAAGCCGACAAAGTCGAAGTTGAACGAGTTCGCCTTCCAATCGTGCTTTGTTGAGTCCCAGATCTGGGCCGTACCGGTCTTGCCGCCGACGTAGTAGCCCGGGATGAGGGTCCGGTCGGCGTAGAACGGGACCGACGACACGACATGATTCATGAGGTCGATGAGCTTCGGACTGAGACTCGGATCGAGGACCCGGCCGTGGTCCTGGACCACGACGGGCTTGCCGTCGATGGCCGCGACCACATGCGGCGTGACCAGCGTCCCACCGTTCATCATTGCCGCGTAGGCCATGGCCAATTGGATCGGGGTCACCGCCACGCCCTGGCCGAAGGCGCCATTCGCCAAGTCGATCTCGCGCCACGGTGTCGTCGCCGGGTCGTGCACCAGTCCTCCGACCTCGCCGGCCACATCGATGCCGGTCGGGGCCCCGAAGCCGAGACGTGTCCAGACCTCGTGGAGGATCGCGGACGCGCCATGGAGCGTTGGCGCGAGGCCGAGCGCGACCCGCGCCGCGACGACGTTCCTGGACCACGCGATCCCGTCGCGGAGGGCCAGGATTCCCATGGGCTTCCGGTCCGCGTCGTCGACCTTCGTCCTGCCACCGTCGAGCTTCAGGGTGCCACTGTCGTTGTACTTGGTGTCGAGGGTCGTCGTGCCGGTCTCGAGACCGGCGATGACCGTCGGCATCTTGAAGACCGAGCCGGGCTCGTAGACGTCCGACACCACAGGGTCGACGAATCGCCCGGGATCGTCCGCGGCGACGGCAGAGTAGTTGTTGGCGTCGTACGAGGGGTACGTGGCCTCGGCGAGGATGGCGCCGGTGTAGGGATCCATCACCACCGCCGAGACGCTGTGAGCCCGGTCCGCGACCCAGGCGGCCATGACCTCCTGCTCGACGGCCAGCTGCAGGCCGGCATCGATCGTCAAGGAGAGGTCCGCACCGGGTGTCCCGGCCTGGATGGTGTGCTGCGTCTCGACGACCGGCTGGCCGTTCGCGTCCCGGTCCGATTCGACGATGGTCGGCGTCCCGGCGAGCTGCGCCTGGTAGTACTGCTCGACGCCGTACTGGCCTTGCCCGTCCCGGTTGACGAAGCCGAGGAGGTGGGCGGCGAGCGACGTCTCCGGCCCGCCCCCGGATTGTGGATAGAGCCTGACCTGCGTCGAATTCGACCCCGAGCCCGGGCACGCCGGCGGCCGCGGCGGCGTCGACGATCGTCTGGGTGACGTCCGGGGCCACGTCCTGGGCGAGGACGACGTAGGACTTGTCGGCGGCAAGGCGGCCCTGCAATGCCGCGACCGCGGCGTCGTCCAGGTCGAGCTTCTCGGTCAGGATCGACACCAGCGCGTCAGCCTGCTTCGCCGTCAGCCGCTTTGGGTTCGCCGTCAATCGAGCCCGGGTGACGCTCGAGGCGAGGACGACCGTTCCGCTTCGGTCGTAGATCGAACCTCGCTGGGCGGGCACGTCGGTCCGAAGGTAGAACTGTCGGTGCGCGCTCGCCGCGAGGTCGTCGTGACGGACCACCTGCCACCAGGTGAGCCGCGCGACGATCGAGCCCGATGCAACGACGAAGACGAGCAGCAGGAACAGGAGGCGGCCGCGCGAATCGGTTCGACCGAGGATCACCTGCGACTCCGATCGTCGCTAACGGGCGGGAATGATCAGGGGCGCGTCGAGCTGTCCGAGTCCGTCGTCGAGTCCCAACTTGCGAATGGCAGGTTCGGCCCCGAGCCGGTCGAGGTTCGACCGGAGATCGAGTCGCAGGGCGTCGAGCCGCTCGTACTCGGATCCGAGCCGGACGATGTCGTAGCTGGTCGCCGCCGTCCGCACGCTCTGGCTGAGCGACAGGAAGGCGAGGACGAACGCCACGACGATCGCGGCAAGCACCGTCCCGACTCGAGTCGGCCTGCCTTCGCGGACGAGCCCGGTGGCCGCCTGGCCCCGGCGGCCGGCAAACGGCAGGTCCAGATCGAGCGTCGGGCGCGGGAGCTCGAGGGCCCGTTTCCGCGCACCCTGGTAGACGGCCATCAGTCCGCGAAGCCGAAGCGAAGTCGCGGGGTGCGAGGATCGAGGAAGGCAAGCGGATCAGCCTGCGTCGCGTCTGCGGCCTCGGCCCAGTTCGCCTCCGGCCTGCCGCGTTCGACGCGGCGCTCGTGCCGCTCGGCCATCTCGTGCTGGCGCCGGCCATACGACCGTCGGCGGCTGCTCTGGTGTCGCTTGCTCACGGGTGCCTCCTCCATGCTTCCTGACCGTCCGGCGGCTCCTCTTCGCCGGTCCGGTGTGCGATCGCTATGCGGCGAGCCGCTCCGCGGTCCGGAGCCGCGCGCTCCGGGCTCGGGGATTGGCGGCGACCTCCGCGTCGCCGGGCACGAGGCCCTTTGGGTTCAACAGGCGGACACGCGGCGACCGGCCGCAGATGCAGACGGGCGCCTCCGGCGGGCAAACGCAACCGCGCCGCTCGGCCTGGAAGAAGCGCTTGACGATTCGGTCCTCGAGGCTGTGGTAGCTGAGAACGACGAGCCGACCCCCGGGTCGAAGCAGGTCGAGGGCAGCTGCCAGGCCGGCAGCCAGCGCCTCGAGCTCCTCGTTCACGGCGATCCGAAGGGCCTGGAAGACACGCGTCGCGGGATGGATCCGCCGACGGCCCGGCGCCCGTGATGGCGTGACCTTCTCGATGAGCGCCGCGAGCTCCTCGGCCGTCTCGATCGGGCCCGTCTTCCGGGCCTCGACGATCGCCCGGGCGACACGCCCGGCGAAGGGTTCCTCACCGAAGCGTCGGAAGAGTGCTGCCAGCTCGGTCGCGTCGAGACTGGCCAGCAGCTCGGAGGCGGGAACGCCACGGCTGGTGTCGAAGCGCATGTCGAGCGGCCCGCCGGTCCGGAAGCCGAACCCGCGATTCGCGTCCGCGAGCTGGTAGCTCGACAGACCGAGGTCGAAGAAGCAGCCATCAACGGCGCCGAAGCCCTCGGCGGGCGCGACTTCCGCGAGCTCGCGGAAGTTCGCCTGGTGGAGCCGCAGCCGCTCTCCGAAGCGCGGTCCGAGGCGGTCGTGGACTCTGGCGATGGCCGCCCCATCGGCGTCGAGGCCGAGGAGGCGGCCATCAGGGTCGGTCGCCGCGAGGATCCGCTCGGCGTGACCACCGCCCCCGACCGTCGCGTCGATCTGGAGGCTGCCTGGTGCGGCCGCGAGCATGCTCACGACCTCGTCCACGAGGACCGGCACATGGCCGTCCCTCGGGTCGCGACCGCCAACAGGCGTCGAGCCCGGAGCGATCCCTGGATGGACGGCTGGTTCCACTAGATCCCGAGGCCCTGGATGGCCTGGGCGAAGGTCTGGGGGTCGTCCATGGCCCGGCGGTACTCCGCCCACGTGGCCGGGGTCCAGATCTCGGCGTGGTCACGGGCGCCGATGACGAGCGCGTCCGTCGCCAGGCCGATCCCCTCGCGCAGGTACGCCGGCAGCAAGACACGACCCTGCTTGTCGAGCTCCGCCTCGGTCGCGCCGGCGAAGACGCTGCGGCCGAAGAGCCGGGCGGAGGCGTCGGTCACGGGGAGCTCCGCGATCTTGTCCGCCAGGAGTGCCCAGCCGGCAAGCGTATGGATGGCGAGGCAGCCGTCGATCCAGCGCGAGACGACGGCGCCGCCATCGAGCAGGGCGCGGAACTTCGAAGGGACGGCGATGCGCCCCTTGTCGTCCACCGTGTGCCGGTACTCGCCGGTGAACACCGATTGGGTCACTCCTGGTCGGAGGTTGCGGAGGTTTCGACGGGCCCGCGGCAGCCTGGCCGCGAGCCCGTCCTTGGTGTCGCGGAGGTCCCGGTGTGCCCGTCCGGTCGTCCGCTGATGGCGTCTGGTCGGAAGCGGTTCCCCACTTCTCCCCACTTTGCGCCACTGCGGCCATCATAACGAGTCGTGGCGTGCCGTCAACTGGCAAGTTGGCGATTGACGGGTCGCTACCGGATCGACCGGCCTCCCGGCGGCGACAAGCCGAGAACGGGGCGCGTGGGGACGCGCGGTAGGCGCGCATAGACGGCAGTGGGCAGGCCCACCCAGTGGGCGTGGGCGGTGATCCGCGTCTGGCGAGCGGGTGGGCCGTCAGCCGCGTCGGCGATGCCCGGATGCCGCGCTGCCGATGCAGATCGGCGAACGCGCGTCAGCGGGTCGGCGGTGGGAGCGTCAGGACCGTTCCGGGTTGGATCGTCGAGGGGTCGCCGATGTCAGGATTCAGCTCGATGACGGTGTCGTAGGGCACGCCGAAGTAGTTCACGATGCTGACGAGATTGTCCCCGGTCCTGACCGTGTAGAGGTAGCAGTCGGGTGTTGACGGGCAAGGCGTCAGGAGCGCGTACCGGTTGCTCGTCGATTGGGGTGTCGGGGTTGGGGTTTGCGTTGGAGTCGGCGTCATCACCGGCGTCGGCTCCGGCGTCGCCGTCGCAGAAGGGGCCACCGTCGGGGTCGCGGCAGGGGTGCTCGCGGTCAGGCTGGGCCCGGGTGTCGACGCCGGCGTGGCTGCGGGCGTGGGCATCGGACTGGCGGACGGAACCACGACGGCCACGGGCGGGGCTGTCGGGAGCTGCAGCCCACCGGTTGCAGCCACGAACGTGACGGCCGCAGCCGCTGCCATCACGAGCACGGCAACCGAGAGCAGGATGGCCGGAGTGAACGTCCGGCTGGGCCTGCCGCGCGGTCCCTCGCTCGACCCATTGCCTGCGTCCGTGACCAGCAGGTCCTCCGTGATCGGGGCGGGAGATGCCGGCTCGACCTTCGTGGCCGGACGGCGTCGGCGTCGCACGGCCCGGCCGACAGTCGACGCGTCGGCGAGGTATCGCGGGCAGGTGACATGCGTCGCGGCGAGGCACTTCGTCGCCTGCCAGTCTGCCTCCTGGGGCACCGGCGTTCCCCCTGCCAGACAGCGATTCGCATCGTCGGGCTGCGCAACAGGCGCGCCGATTTCCTCACCCGAGATCGAGCGAAGGAAGGGGCATACCGCCGGATCCCTCGAGCGCCCCTCGGGATCCAGCAGTGGTCGCCCGAGATCAGACTCCACGAACCCTCCTCGAATGCGGCCGCCGCCCGGCTTTGGACTCTAGTACCTTTTTCACGTATCCGTGGCTCATTCAGGGATGCTAGGCTCGGTCCGTCGGCGGTATCGCGCCGCACAGACCATCCTCGCTCAGGGGCACCCTTGTCCGTGGCATTGCAGCTCGCCGTCACGCCGCCGGAGAACGATCGCTATCGGCTCGCCCCGCATCGGATCCGCCGCTGCACGTTCCGCCGGATGATCCATGTCGATGCCGGGGCGGATCGCGTGTATGACGTGGAGTGCCTCTACCCCGACCGCAAGGTCCCGATCCCGATCGGAGATCTTGATACTGCCATGGACGTCTGCAACGCCTGTACGGCGGCCCACATCTTCCGGCCGGACGAGGACTAGGGTCGCCCGTCGTCGTCGATCGCCCACCCGACCGGGCAAGGCCGACAGATTTCCCGCGTCGATTCGCCAGCGAGGCGACCTGTAAGCCGAGTTCTGTCCCGGCGGTGCCGAAGCGCCGCCGGAGATGGCCATCCATCTGAGGCCGACGGTTGCCCGCCGGCTCGTGCGGCCGACCCGAGAGCTGGGCAGCGCGCCCTTCCCCCGGCGAACCGGGTTGTGCCCTCCTATTTGGCCTTGCTCCGGGTAGAGCTTGCCGCGTTTCACTCCTGCCGACGGCCCGAGGGTCGCTGGCAGGCATCGTCACTGTGGCGCTATTCCTCGCCTCGCGGCGGACGGGCGTTACCCGCTACCTTGCGCTGTGGAGCTCGGACTTTCCTCACGCCGCCGGGTAAACCCGACAACGCGCGACCATCCGGTCGCCTCGCTGGCCGGCGGATTGTACCCGTGGCCGGGCGCACTGCCACCGCGTCGTCGCCCGTGGCCGACCGCCGAGCCACTAGGTCAACCGCCGAACCACCACATCGGGGCCGCCGGCGGCGACGCGGTCGATCGCCTCGTTCGCGAGGGCGTCGGCCAGGCCGTTCTGGGCACGCGGGACATGGGCTGCCGTCCAGCCGCCCGGGAAGTCGCGAAGCGTGCGTATTGACTCCGCCCACAAGGGTTTCAGCTTCGCGTCCTTGACTCGCCAGCGGCCGTGCAGCTGCTCGACGATCAGGTTCGAATCCAGCAGCATCTCGACGCGTTCGGCCCCGAGCTCGCGGGCCAGCGCGAGCGCCCGGACCACGCCGACATACTCGGCAACGTTGTTTGTCCGGATGCCGAGGTACTCGGAGATCGTCGCGTCCGGCCGCGCTCTCGGATCGCGGGCATCGGGACGCTCGAGGCGGATGAGGACCGCTCCCGCCGAGGCGGGACCGGGATTGCCACGTGCGGCGCCGTCGGTCCGGATCAGGAAGCCGGCCCGGGGTGCCGCGGCGTCGCGACCTTCCGTGCCGGGGGCGATGTCGCCACCCGCCGCCGCGACCAAACCCAGCGTGAGTGGGCCCGGGACGTCGCGACCGCCTACGTCCGTCGCTCCACGATCGCCGAGCTGATCTCGAGGATCGCCTGGGTGATATGGATCCCGCGCGGGCACGCGTCGGTGCAGTTGAAGATCGTTCGACAGCGCCAGACTCCGTCGTCACCAGCCAGGATCTCGAGGCGCTCATCCGCCCCCTCGTCGCGGGAGTCGAAGATGAAGCGGTGGGCGTTCACGATGGCCGCCGGACCGACATAGGCCTCCTTGGACCAGAAGGACGGGCACGAGGTCGTGCAGGCCGCGCACAGGATGCACTTTGTCGTGTCGTCGTATCGCGCCCGCTCCTCCACCGACTGGCGCCGCTCACGAACGGGGACCGGCGCGTCGTTGACGAGGTACGGCATCACGGACCGGTAGCTGTCGAAGAACCCGTCCATATCCACGACGAGGTCCTTGACCACTGGCAGGCCCTGCAGCGGCGCGATCGAAATCCGGCGACCGAGCTTCTCGATCCGCTCCTTGCAGGCGAGGCGGTTGCGCCCGTTCACGAGCATCGCGTCCGAGCCGCAGATCCCGTGGGCACAGGAACGTCGGAAGGTGAGGCTCCCGTCGTGCTCGTACTTGACCCGGTGCAGCAAGTCGAGCACGCGATCCAGCTTTGGATCGGCCTCGACGGTGTACGTCTGCCAGTGCGGCTTGGCATCCCGCTCCGGGTCGAAGCGGAGGATGCGGAGCTCGATCTGCATGCTCGCTCAGTCCCTAGTAGGTACGTGGCTTCGGTTGGAACTTGGTGATCGTCACGGGCTTGTAGCGAAGACTCGGGCCGGCGTCCGACTTGTACGCCAGGCTGTGGCTCAGCCAGTTCACGTCGTCGCGATCCGGGTAGTCCTCGCGGGCATGGGCACCGCGACTCTCCTTCCGCGCGAGCGCCGAGGCCACCGTGGTCTCCGCGCAGTCGAGAAGGTAGCCGAGCTCGCGTGCCTCGAGGAGGTCGGTGTTGAACGTCCGTCCCTTGTCGGCCACGGAGACCTTTCGATACCGGTCGCGGAGCTCCTGTACCTTCAACCGGGCCTCGCTCAGGAGTGCCTCGTCCCGATACACGCCGACGTTGTCCATCATCACGTCGGCCAGCTCCCGCTTGATCTTGGCCGCGTTCTCGCCCGGGGCCGCGGACCTGATCGCCTCCAGCTCGGCGCGGGTGACATCGGCCGCGTCGGGATCCACGTCCGGCATGGTCGTCCCACGAACTTCGACGGCCATGCGCCGCCCGGCGCGGCGACCGAAGACGAGGAGATCGACCAGCGAGTTGGTACCGAGCCGGTTGGCGCCGTGGACCGAGACACAGGCACACTCGCCCGCCGCGTACAGGCCCGGGACGACGGTATTGTGCTCATCTCGCGTCACGTGGGTCTCGAGATCGGTCGGGATCCCGCCCATGGCGTAGTGGGCCGTGGGCTGGACGGGGACGGGCTCGGTGATCGGCTCGACGCCCTGGTAGACCCGAGCGAACTCGGCAATGTCGGCCAGCTTCTCCTCGATGACCTGGCGCCCGAGGTGTCGGACGTCCAGGTAGACCCAGTCCTTGCCGCCGATCCCTCGGCCGGCTCGGATCTCCTGGTACATCGCGCGGCTGACCATGTCCCGCGGAGCGAGCTCCATGAGGGTCGGCGCGTACCGCTCCATGAACCGTTCGCCGGCGTCGTTGAGGAGCGTCCCGCCCTCGCCCCGGGCCGCTTCCGAGAGAAGGATCCCGATGCCGACGACTCCTGTCGGATGGAACTGGTAGAACTCCATGTCCTGCATCGGCACGCCGTGGCGATAGGCCAGCGACACCCCGTCACCGGTCAGCGACCAGGCATTCGAGGTGATCCGGAACATCCGCCCGAAGCCACCCGTCGCGAGCAGGACCGCCTTCGACCGGATCGTATGGATCTCGCCGTCGGCGATGCGATAGGCCACGACACCCGCGGCCCGGCCGCCGGACCCGAGGTCACCGCCCTCCGAGAGGAGGTCGATGACGTGGTACTCGTCGTAGAACTTGACCCCGGCCTTGATGCATTGCTGGTAGAGCGTCTGCAGGATCATGTGGCCGGTCCGATCGACCGCGTAGCAGGACCGCCGGACGGGGCCCTCGCCGTAGTTCCGCGTGTGGCCCCCGAAACGGCGCTGGTCGATCTTCCCGTCCGGCGTCCGGTTGAACGGCAGGCCCATGTGCTCGAGCTCGATGACCGTTTCGATCGCCTCGCGGGCGAGGACCTCGGCAGCGTCCTGGTCGGTGAGATAGTCGCCGCCCTTGATGGTGTCGAACATGTGCCATTCCCAGTGGTCCTCTTCCTGGTTGCCCAGGGCTGCGCACACGCCGCCCTGGGCGGCGCCCGTGTGGGACCGCGTCGGGTAGAGCTTGGTCAGGACGGCGGCATCGATCCCGGCCTTCGCCAGCTCGAGGGCAGCCCAGAGGCCGGCACCGCCGGCACCGACGATCAGGGCTTCGTGCTCGGTCGTCATCGGATCACGACGGCACGACCGGCAGGGTGAGCACGACCGAGGTGCCGGCCACGAAGAGGGCCATGGCGAGGAGGTAGAGGAGCGAGAGCAGCGTCAACCGGACACCGCCGCGGGCGTAATCGACGATGACGGTCCGGACGCCCATGAACGCATGGAACAGGACGAGCATGAGCAGCGACCAGTCGAAGGCCCGCCAGAAGAGGCTGCTCCAGCGGACCTTCGCGATCCAGGAAGCGTCCTGCTGGGCCGGGTCGTAGAGGACGTGCAGGATCAGGAAGTGGGTCAGGGCCAGAACGAACAGGCCCAGCCCGGTGATCCGCATGAGGTACCAGATCGCAAGCTCGAGCCCGCCGCCGCTCGGCCGCGCCCGTCCGGCGCGCGAACGCTGGACGCTCATGGATGCGTCCCTTCCCAGATCGGCTTGAGGATGATCCAGGCGACCGGCAGGCCGACCACGACGAAGATCCCCCAGCAGAGGTACCAGAGCTGCTTGTGCCAGCGCGTCAGCGGCGGCCAGAAGTCCATCACGATGATCCGGAGCCCGTTGAGGGCGTGATACAGGAGCGCGGCGCCGAGGGCGGCCTCCAGGATCCGCCCAATGGGGCTCGCATAGATCTTGAGGAGCTCGTTGTACGCCGCGGGATTGCCGCCCACGAGATAGATGTCGATGACGTGGAGGACGACGAAGAGCCAGATCGCGACGCCGGCGATGCGGTGGAACGCCCAGGCCAGCATCCCCTCGGAGCCCCGATAGCGGAACAGCATGGATCCTCCGGCCTCGTCGCTGTCCGAACTCAGGCCGTGGCCGCGGCGGGACTGCCGAGCCGTTCGACGATCGCGTCGGCGAACTGGCTCGTGCCGGCGTTGCCGCCGAGGTCGTGGGTCACCGTCGTGGCCTCGGCGATCACGTCGCGAACGGCCGCCTCGACTCGATCGGCGACGTCCGGGTAGCCAAGGTGCCGGAGCATCAGGACGCCAGAGAGGATCATCGCGGTCGGGTTGGCGCGGTTCAGTCCGGCGTACTTGGGGGCCGACCCATGGACGGGCTCGAAGACCGCCCCGATCTCCCCGATGTTCGCGCCCGGCGCCACGCCGAGGCCGCCGACGAGCCCGGCGCAGAGATCCGACACGATGTCGCCATACAGGTTCGGCAGAACGAGGACATCGAACTGGCCGGGGTTCTGGACCAACTGCATGCACATGTTGTCGACGATGCGGTCCTCGAACTCGATGCGGCCCTCGTAGTCGCCCGCGACGTGGCGGCAGGATTCGAGGAAGAGCCCATCGGAGAGCTTCATGATGTTGGCCTTGTGCACCGCCGTGACCTTGTGCCGGCCGTTCGCCACCGCGTACTCGAAGGCGAACCGGGCGATCCGCTCCGAAGCGGCCCGGGTGATGATCTTGATGCTCTCGGCGGCATCGGGCCCGACCATGTGCTCTATGCCGGCGTAGAGATCTTCGGTGTTCTCCCGACAGATCACGAGGTCGACATCCTCGTACCGCGTCTCGAGGCCCTTGATGGATCTGGCCGGCCGCAGGTTCGCATACAGTTTCAGGGTCTGGCGGAGGGTCACGTTGACGCTCCGGAACCCGGCGCCGACCGGCGTGGTGATCGGCCCCTTGAGCGCGATCCCGTTTCGCCGGATCGACTCGAGGACGTGCTCGGGAAGTGGCGTCCCGTACTCGGCGATGCAGGCCTCGCCCGCGTCGACGACCTCCCATTCAAATGCGACCCCCGACGCGTCGAGAACGCGTCGCGTCGCCTCCGCCAGCTCCGGACCGATGCCGTCGCCGGGGATGAGGGTGACTCGGTGGGCCATGCAGGCATTCTAGCCCGGTGGTCCGGCCCGCGCCGGAGCCCGATCGTCACTTCCTGCCCCTGCCGACCGGCACGCCGCGCGAGTGGCTACACTCCGCCGATGCGAATCGGCGTCACGCTGCCTCTTGCCGACGGTGATACCCCCGACGGCCACGCCCCGACGTTCGAGGAGACGGTCGCCTTCGCCCGCCAGGCGGAGGCGACCGGGCTCGACTCGATCTGGGTCTTCGATCATGTCCTCTTCCGGTCCCCGCTCGAACCCGACAGCGGCGTCCGTGAGGGCTGGACGACGCTGGCCGCCATCGCGCCGCTGATCCCGCGCGTCGAGCTCGGCACGCTCGTGATGTGCGCCTCGTTCCGGAACCCGGCACTCATGGCCAAGATGGCGGCGACACTCGATGACCTGTCCGGCGGCCGGGTGATCCTCGGCCTCGGCTCCGGCTGGCACGACCCCGAGTACGAGGCGTTCGGCTGGCCGACGGACCACAAGGTCGGTCGCTTCGCGGACGACCTCGAGATCTCCGCCCGACTCCTGCGGGGCGAGCGCGTCACCTGGTCCGGCACCTGGCGGCAGCTGTCCGACGCCGCCCTCGTCCCCGCGCCGGAGCGGCGCGTCCCGATCCTCGTTGCGTCCAAGGGTGACCGGATGCTTCGTCTCACGGCCACCTGGGCAGATGCCTGGAACACGGCCTGGTTCGGCCGGATCGACGAGCGTCTCCGGACGCGACTCGCGGGCCTCGAGGTGGCCTGCGCGGACGTGGGCCGCGACCCCGAGACCATGCGCCGGACGGTCGGGGTCCGCCTGGCCGAGCCGGGCGAGGGCGACGCGGATGATGCGACGAGCCTCGACGCCGACGCCGCGGGGCTCGCCGACTTCCTGGACGAGCTGGCAGGCCTCGGATTCGACGACGCCTTGATCTGGTCGATCTCGAAGTCGGCCGCCTCCCTCGACCGCATCGCCGAGGCGCGGAGGATCCACCTCGCTCGAGGGACCCGGGGCAGTCGTCCGGGACCCCCGGGGCCGCGCTCCGCTACGATGAGTGAGTGAAGATCCAGGAAGCAGACGCAAAGGCATTGCTGCTCGCCCAGGGGTTGCCGGTCCCGCCCTGGGAAGTCGCCCGGACACCGACGCAGGCCCGTACCGCGGCCGTCAAATTCCTCGCCGACCCGGCCAACGCGACCGGCAAGGTCGTGATCAAGGCCCAGGTCCTTGTCGGCGGGCGCGGCAAGGCCGGAGGGGTGAAGCTCGCCGGCTCGGCCGACGAGGCCGAGGATGTCGCGGCCCAGATCCTGGCGCTCGAGATCAAGGGCCTGCCCGTCCGGCGAGTGCTCGTCGGACCGGCCGCCGAGATCGTCAAGGAGTACTACCTCTCGGTCCTCCTCGACCGCTCGACCAGGAGACTGATGTTCATCGGCTCGGCCGAGGGCGGCGTCGAGATCGAACAGGTCGCCCGGGACAACCCTGGCGCGATCGTCTACGAGCACGTCGACCCGCTCCTCGGGTTGCCTGACTACGCAGCCCGGGAGCTCGCCTTCAAGATCGGCTTCGGGTCGCATTGGAAGGCGGGCGCGGCGGTCGCCAAGGGCCTCCTGCGGACGATGCTCGCGAACGACGCCGACCTCGTCGAGATCAATCCGCTCGCCGTGATCCGCGAGCACGGTGCGCAGGGCCTGCCGGTCGAGCGCCTCGTCTGCCTCGACGCCAAGATCACCCTCGACGACTCGGCCCTCGCCCGCCATCCGGGCCACGAGGCGCTCCGCGACCTCGACGCCGAAGACCCCGCCGACGTCGAGGCCCGCCGCTACGACCTGACGTTCATCAAGCTCGACGGCGACATCGGCTGCATGGTCAACGGGGCTGGCCTGGCGATGACGACCATGGACCTGGTGAATCGTGCGGGCGGGGAGCCGGCGAACTTCCTCGATATCGGTGGCGGTGCCAAGGCGGACCGGGTCGCAGCGGCGATGCGCCTCATCCTCGAGGACCCCAACGTCAAGGCGATCCTCGTGAACATCTTCGGCGGGATCACCCGCGGCGATGAGGTTGCCCGAGGGCTCATCGAGGCCCGGGCCCAGCAGGAGCGCGACGTCCCGATGGTTGTCCGGATCGTCGGAACGAACGCGGCAGAGGCCGCCGCCCTCCTCGAGGCGGCCCGGTTCGAAACCGCGGCGACCCTCGACGAAGCCGCGGCGAAGGCGGTCGCCGCGGCCCGGGGCACGACGGCATGAGCGTCCTCATCGGTCGCGAGACGCGGCTCGTGGTCCAGGGCATCACGGGTCGCGAGGGCGAGTTCCACAGCCTCGCGATGCAGGACTACGGGACCAACATCGTGGCGGGCATGACGCCCGGCAAGGGCGGCCAGATGGCGCTCAACGGTACGGTGCCGGTCTTCGATACCGTCGAGGCCGCGGTCCGCGAGACGGGCGCCAACACGGCCTGCATCTTCGTCCCGGCGCCGGGTGCGCCCGATGCCGTGCTCGAAGCCGTCGGGGCCGGCATCAAGACGATCTTCTGCATCACCGAGGGCATTCCGGTCCTCGACATGATCCCCGTCGTCGAGGAGGTCCGGCTCGCCGGTGCCCACCTGATCGGGCCGAACTGCCCCGGCGCCACCTCGCCCGGCAGGGCGAAGGTCGGGATCATTCCGGGATCGATCCATCGCGAGGGGCGAGTCGGCGTCGTGTCGCGATCGGGCACCCTCACCTATGAAGCCGTCCAGGCCATGACCGACGCCGGGCTCGGGCAGTCGACCTGCATCGGGATCGGCGGTGATCCGGTCATCGGGACGCAGTTCCTCGACGTCCTGAAACTCTTCCGGGACGACCCGGAGACCGAGGCGCTCGTCCTGATCGGCGAGATCGGCGGGGCGGCCGAGGAAGAGGCCGCCGCCTGGGCCGCCGAGCACCTCGGCGATATCCCGAAGGTCGCCTTCATCGCCGGGCGGACCGCGCCGGAGGGGAAGCGGATGGGCCATGCCGGAGCCATCATCTCGGGCGGCGCCGGGACCGCCGCTTCGAAGGTCACGGCGCTCGAGGCCGCCGGTTTCAAGGTTGCCGAGTCCCCGACGGAGCTGCCGACCCTGCTGCGCGCCGCCGGCTACCGCGGCTAGGCACGGCTCCGTGCCCCTCGACGACATCAAGGTCGGTGCGGTCCGTGGCCGCGCCGTGGAGGCCGCCGCCTGATGGCCTTGCTGATGGACCTGATCGCCGGTTCGGGCAAGGAGATCCTGCTGGCGCTCGCGCTCGACGACTGGGCGTCGCTCGACGACCCGCAGCGGTTCGACGCTCATCTGTCGATGGGCGGGGCGATGGATCCGGATTGGCTCGATCTCTACAGCGAGGCCGTTCGTGACGCGACCGGCCGGGACGAGCCCATGGCATTCCTCGACGCGCGCCGGGAGATCGACGGGCCTGGGGACGTCGGCGAACGGACGATCGAACGCGTCGATCCGGCCTGGATCACCGCGCTGGCGCGGGTCGACGATCGCGAGATCGACGCGATCGCGGGTCGATGGATCGAGCTCGTCGAGGACGATCTCGGGCCCCTTCCACGCGAGGAGAAGCCGTGGATCCGCCAGCTCGCCGCGGAGGTGATCGCGTTCGCGCGAAAGGCGGATCGGTCGCCCGACGTCATCCTCGCCTGGGCACTCTGAGCGCGACCGAGTCTCGCTACGCGGACGGGGCCATTCCCAGCCCGGCCCAGGCCGGCCCGCCCGGCGCCTCGATCAGCTCGACGAGCACCCCGCCGCAGGAGCGGGGATGCAGGAAGGCGACGGGCCCCTCGGCCCCGCGTCGCGGCGTGCTGTCGATGAGCTCGATGCCGGCGATCGCGAGGCGGGTGAGCTCCTCGGCGAGGTTGGCGACCTCGAGGCAGACGTGGTGGAAGCCCTCGCCCTTCGCGGCCAGGAACCGGGCGACGCCCGTCGTGTCATCGGTGGGTTCGACGAGCTCGACCTTCGATTCGCCGACGCCGAGGAAGGCGATCCGAACGCGATCAGGCGGGATGTCCATGACCGTCTCGAGGGGCATCCCCAGGAGGTCCCGATAGAGAGCCAGGCTGGCCTCGATCGAGCGGACGACAACCGCGACGTGGTGGATCCGCGACGGGATCGAACCGGAAGGCTGCGGCGGATCGATGCTCACGTGCTGACCTCCTCGGGGTCCATCGGCCGGCGTCGTCGCGCTCGACGCGCCTCAGATCGTGATGAGCTCGCGGTGGACGCCCCACGCGGCTCGGAGGCGATCGGCAATCTCGCCGACCGTGGCATAGGCCTTGACCGCCTCGATGATCGGGGGCATGAGGTTTTCGGTCCCGCGGGCCGCGTCATCCAGGCGCCGGAGGGTGGCCTCCCAGGCGGCGGGATCGCGTTCGGCACGGACCTTGCGGAGACCCTCGACCTGCCGACGCTCCCCTTCCGGGTCGATCTTCTGAGTCGGAGGCGTCGTGGATTCTTCGTCGCGGAACCGGTTGACGCCCACGACGACCTGGTCCCCGACGTCGATCGCCCGCTGCGTCCGGTAGGCGGCCTCCTGGATCTGGCGCTGCTGGAAGCCGCCGTCGAGCGCCGCGAGCGTGCCGCCCATGGCGTCGATTTCCTCGAGGTATGCCGTCGCGGCCGCTTCGAGCTCGTCCGTCAGCGACTCGACGTAGTACGAGCCGCCCAACGGGTCCGGCGTCTCGGTCACCCCGGACTCGAAGGCGAGGATCTGCTGCGTTCGGAGAGCCAGTCGAACGGCGTCCTCGGTCGGCAGCGCGAGCGCCTCGTCGCGCGAGTTCGTGTGCAGGCTTTGTGCCCCGCCGAGCACGGCGGCCAGGGCCTGAAGCGCCGTCCGGACCACGTTGTTGTCGACCGACTGGGCGGTCAGCGAGCTGCCGGCGGTCTGGACGTGGAAGCGGCAGGCCATCGAGCGCGGGTTCCGGGCCCCGAAGCGGTCACGGACGATCCTCGCCCACATCCTGCGGGCCGCCCGGAACTTCGCGACCTCCTCGAACAGCTCGGACCAGGCGGCGAAGAAGAAGCTCAACCGGGGGGCAAAATCGTCGATCTCGAGGCCGCGCTCGAGTGCCGCCTCGACGTACGCGATCGCGTCGGCCAGCGTGAACGCGAGCTCCTGCGAGGCCGTCGCGCCGGCCTCACGCATGTGGTAGCCGCTGATCGAGATCGTGTTCCACTTCGGGAGCTCGCGGGCCCCGAACTCGAAGATGTCCGTAACCAGCCGCATTGAAGGTCGCGGCGGGTAGATCCACGTCCCGCGAGCGATGTACTCCTTGAGGATGTCGTTCTGGACGGTCCCGGAGAGTCGGTCGCGGGCGACCCCCTGGCGCTCAGCCGCGGCGACGTAGAGAGCCACCAGCGTGGAGGCCGTGGAGTTGATGGTCATCGACGTCGAGACCCCGTCGAGCGGGATGCCTTCGAAGAGGGCTTCCATATCTGCCAGGCTCGAAATCGGCACCCCCACCCTGCCGACCTCGCCGGTCGCTTCCGGCGCGTCGCTGTCATAGCCCATCTGCGTCGGCAGGTCGAACGCGACCGAGAGACCCGTCTGGCCCTGCTCGAGAAGGTACCGGAAGCGCCGATTGGTCTCGGCCGCCGTGGCGAAGCCGGCGTACTGGCGCATCGTCCAGAACCGGCTGCGGTACATCGTCGGCTGAACACCCCTCGTGAACGGGAACTCACCCGGCCGGCCGAGATCCCGATCCTCGTCCAGGCTGGCGAGATCGGCCGGCGTGTAGAGGTCCCGGATCTCGAGGCCAGACGCGGTCTCGAACCTTGGCCGGCGTTCGGCCGTGCCCCGAAGCGCCGGGTCACGGCTCTCCCTGCGCCACCGATCACGCCCCGGATCCCGACCCTCGGACACGCTGGATCGCGGGCTCAGGCGAGCACGAGGAGGAGGTCGCCGACCTCGATCGTCTTGCCGGCCGCAACCGCGACGCGTTCGACCGTCCCGTCGCGCGGCGCTCGAAGTTCGTTCTGCATCTTCATCGCCTCAACGACCAGGAGCTGCTGGCCCGCCGTGACCGCCTCACCGGCGGCCACCGACACCGTAACCACGACCCCGGGGATGATGGCATGGACCTCGGTCGGCCCGCTCGGGCCGAGCTCGGCACGTCCTCGCCGAGCGCGTTCACGCAAGGCGGCGCGTCCGGCCGGCTCGATCTCGACCAGTACCCGCCAACCGTCGACCACGATTTCGCGGGTCACAACTCCACGAAACTTCCCGGCGGACGGCGTCGGCGGCAGCAGGAGCACCGAGGCTCGTTCGACAGACTCGTCGCCGAAGGTCAGGACCCCTCGTTCCGCGTCGATCCGGCGCAGCTCGGCCGTCGTGGGCCGTCCGTTGGCGACAACCCGGGACGGGCTCGCGGCCGGGCCTGCGGATGAGACGGTGACGGCGGTGCCGCCGAGCGGTCCGAGACCCGCGGTCCGTGGGAGGGGTGCGAGTGACGTCCCCGGAGATTCGAGTACCACGGGGCCGAGTCCAGGTCGGCCGGACGCTTCCGTGAGACTCACCCGGATGCCATGGGGGTCGAGAACCTGTTCGGCAACTCCGCTGACTGAAAGGTCGGGATTCGGGTTGGCCGTCATCGTGGCCACCGGTCCGTGGCAGCCTCGCGCCCGGAGCGCTGCCAGCCGCGACCGCCGGACTGCCCGCGGTGCGCTGGCGCACCGCGGGCGATGTGGTCGAAACCCGGCCCGAGTGTCGCGGTCATCGCATCCAGTCCGGCGGCAACCTGGGCGGCCGCGGCGGCGCGGGCATACGCCGCCGGTCCGTCCCAGTGCTCCCCCACCCAACCCGTGGACAGGTTGGCGTCCCGGAAGGACGGATCCCGAGCAACGTGCCGATGGAATGGGAGCGTGGTCTGGATGCCCGCGATCTCCGTCTCGTCCAGGGCACGCCGCAGCCGGTCGATCGCCGTCGAACGATCCGCGGCATGAACCATGATCTTGGCGATCAGGTTGTCGTACTCCGCGGGGACACGGTCGCCCGCCTCGATCGCCGTGTCGACCCGGACGCCCGGCCCGGCCGGCATGACCCAGCGAAGCACGGGGCCGGGCACCGGTGCGAAGTCGCGGCCCGGATCCTCGGCCGAGAGGCGAACCTCGATGGCGTGGCTCGCGGGCTCCGCCGCCCGTTCAGCAGCGGCGATGGCCTGATCGGAGAGTGGCCGCCCGGCGGCGAGCAGGAATTGCTCACGAACGATGTCGAGGCCGGAGACCAGCTCGGTTACGCCATGCTCGACCTGCAGGCGGGTGTTCACCTCCAGGAAGTAGAACGCACCGTCCGGGGCACGGAGAAATTCGGCCGTCGCGGCGTTCCGCAGCCCGGCCGCGGTGGCGACGCGAACCGCGAGCTCGTGGAGGTGGCGACGGTCCTCGGTCGTCAGGAGCGGGGCCGGAGCCTCCTCGACAAGCTTCTGGTGGCGCCGCTGGAGCGAACAGTCGCGCTCACCGATGGCCACGACCCGGCCGGTCGCGTCACCGAGCAGCTGGACCTCGATGTGCCGCGCGGGTTGGATCTCCCGCTCCAGGTAGACCGCCCCATCGCCAAAGGCCGACGCCGCCTCGCGGGATCCGGACACCAGCGCAGCCGGGAGGTCGCGGGCGGCCACGACTCGTCGCATCCCGCGCCCGCCGCCGCCGGCCGCCGCCTTGACCAGCAATGGAAAGCCAACCGACTCGGCGTCGGCGAGGATGCGGTCGAGCTGATCCGGGCGATCCACGGGCGCCGGTTCCAGTGTCCCCGGTACCGCCTCGACACCCACGGCCTTCGCGGTCCGGCGAGCGTGGAGCTTGTCGCCGAGCGCATCGATCGCATCGGACGACGGACCGACGAACGCGATCCCCGCAGCCTCGACCGCCCGGGCAAAGGCAGCCCGTTCGGCGAGGAAGCCGTACCCGGGATGCACCGCCTCCGCACCGGTCTCCTGCGCGGCCCTCACGACGGCATCGATCCGGAGGTAACTCTCGCTTGGCGAAGCTGGCCCGATTCGAATGGCTCGGTCGGCGAACCTGACATGGGCTGCCGTCGCATCCGCGTCGCTGTAGACGGCGATCGCTTCCATGCCCATCTCGTGGCAGGCCCGGATGATCCGGACCGCGATCTCCCCGCGATTGGCGATGAGGACCCGGCGGAAGGGTGCTCGGCCCTCCCCGTCTTTGCGCAAAGACGGAGGCGTGGCCAGCTCAGAGCGGGATGTTGCCATGCTTCTTTCTCGGGTTCGTGTCGCGCTTGTCCGCCAGCATCTCGAGTGCCTGAATGAGACGAGGACGCGTCTCTGAAGGACGGATCACGTCATCGACGTAGCCTCTTGAAGCAGCGATATACGGGTTGGCGAATTCGGCCTCGTATTCCGCGACGAGGCGCGCCCGCTCCCCGACCGGGTCCTCGGCGCCGGAGATCGCGTCCTTGAAGATGATATTCACGGCGCCCTCGGCGCCCATCACGGCGATCTCCGCGGTGGGCCAGGCAAAGTTCATGTCGCCACGGACATGTTTGCTGCTCATGACGTCGTAGGCCCCGCCGTATGCCTTGCGGGTGATGACGGTGACCTTCGGGACGGTTGCTTCGCAGTACGCATAGAGCAGCTTCGCGCCGTGCTTGATGATGCCGCCGTGCTCCTGTCCGACGCCCGGCAGGAAGCCCGGGACATCCACGAACGTGACGATGGGGACATTGAAGCAGTCACATGTCCGGACGAAGCGGGCAGCCTTGGTCGAGGCATCGATGTCCAGTGCGCCAGCGAGGATCGCCGGCTGCTGGGCCACGATCCCGACGCTCCGTCCGCCGAGTCGAGCGAAGCCGATGAGGATGTTCTGAGCCCAGCCGGGCTGGATCTCGAGGAAGTCGCCGCGGTCGACGATGCGGGAGATGACGTCGTGCATGTCGTAGGGGCGGTGTGCGTCGTCGGGCACGACGTGGTCCAGGTCCGGATCCCGGCGATCGACCGGGTCGTCGTTTGGAACCAGCGCCGGCGCGTCCAGGTTGTTTTGGGGCAGGTGCCCGAGGATCCGGCGAACGGCATCGAGGGCGTCGGCCTCGTCGTGGGCTGCGAGATGGGCGACGCCGCTCTTCGTCGTGTGAACGCTGGCACCGCCGAGTGCCTCCGAATCGACTTCCTCATGGGTCACGGCCTTCACGACGTTGGGGCCGGTGACGAACATGTAGCTCGTGCGTTCCACCATCACCGTGAAGTCGGTCATCGCCGGGGAGTAGACGGCACCGCCGGCGCACGGACCCATGATCACCGAGATCTGGGGTACGACACCCGAGGCCAGGACGTTTCGCAGAAAGATCTCCGCGTAGCCACCGAGCGATGCGACGCCCTCCTGGATCCGGGCCCCTCCCGAATCGTTGAGGCCGATGAGCGGCGCCCCGACCTTCATCGCCAGGTCCATGACCTTGCAGATCTTCTCGGCGTAGGCCTCGGAGAGAGAGCCGCCAAAGACCGTGAAATCCTGGCTGAAGATGAACACGAGGCGACCGTCGATGTACCCGTGTCCGGTCACGACGCCGTCGCCGAGGAATCGCTGCTCGCCGAGGCCGAACTCCGCCGAGCGATGTGTCACGAACGCGTCGAGCTCGACGAAGGATCCCGGATCGAGGAGCAGGTCCAGGCGCTCGCGCGCCGTGAGCTTGCCCCACGCATGCTGCCGCTCGATCCGAACCGGCCCGCCCCCGAGGAGCGCCTCCGCACGCATGGAGTCAAGCCGGTTCATCCGCTCTTCGTTCGTCGGCACGAGTCGTGGCTCCCATGACTGGACCCGTCGCGGGCGGGAGGACGGTTGGAGCTGCGGCGATCATGTCTTTGCGCAAGGACACGTGGCGATCCGCCCAGCCTTGCTGCCATCATAGCCGTGAAGTCACCCACTCCTGCGTGCCGAAGGTCAGCCGTTCGGGCCGTTGACGGCCGCGGTCGTGGGCCGGAACAGGCCGGGCCGTAATCCACACTTCGGTGCACAAGTGGCGGATCCTGTGGATAACTCCTTCGCGGAAACACCGCCCTCCTGGAGTAGGATTCCGGGACGCCTGCTACCCACCGGCCGCGTTGCATCGACGCAGCCATCGTCCCAATGACTCCACCGTCTCGTGCGAGGTGATCCCCGGTGACCAACGTGATCGCAATAGCGAATCAGAAAGGGGGCGTTGGCAAGACCACGACGGCGATCAATCTCGCCGGTGCTCTCGCCGAGAGCAACTACCGGGTCCTGTGTATCGACATGGACCCCCAGGCAAACCTGACCGCTGGTCTCGGCATCAACCTCAACGCGATCGAACAGTCAATGGCGGACGTCCTGGTGGGCCGGGCGACGGTCGACCAGGTAATCCTGGCGACCGAGACCGAGCGGATCGACGTCGTGCCCGCGCATATCGATCTCGCCGCGACCGAGGGCGAGCTGTTCACGATGCTGGGCCGCGAATCGATCCTCCGCGATGCGCTCGCAGGCAGGCTCAGGAACAGGTACGACTACGCGTTGATCGATTGTCCGCCGAACCTCGGACTCCTCACGGTCAACGGCCTGGTCGCCGCGGACGGCGTGATCATTCCCGTCCAGACGCAGTTCTACGCGATGAAGGGCCTGACAAATCTCGTCAAGGTCATCAACACGATCCGGCTGAAGCTCAACCGGAAGCTCAGGATCCTCGGGCTGTTGCCGACGTTCTACGACGCCCGCACGAACCTCGCCCGGGACATGCTCGATGAGCTGCGCGTCGTCGGCGACCACCACGTCTTCACTGCGATCATCCGGAACACGGTGAAACTGGGTGAGGCACCACTCGTTGGTCGACCGATCACCAGCTACGCGGGCAACACCGATGCGGCCCGCACGTACCGCGAGCTGGCACGGGAGGTGATCGAACTTGGCTAGAACCGATTTCCGCGCGACTGCGGCGCGACGGCTCTCCGAGGAGCGCGAGCTCTCGCCCGCGATCGTCAGCCTGCTGTCGGCCGAGCACTCCGGACACTCGTCCGGGGTTCGCGTCATCCCGATCGACCAAATCTCGCCGAATCCACAGCAGCCCCGGCTCGCCTTCGACGCAACGTCCCTCGAAGAGCTTGCCGCGTCGATCCGCGAGCATGGCGTCCTGCAACCGATCCTTGTTCGCCCGCTCGGCAACAACGACTATCAGCTGATCGCCGGTGAGCGCCGCTGGCGGGCCACCAAGACGGCAGGCCTTCCGACGATCCCGGCCCTCGTCGAAGACATCGACGACGACACGGCCCTCGAGATCTCGATCATCGAGAACCTCCAGCGAGAGGACCTCTCCCCGCTCGACGAAGCGGCGATGTACGACCGAATGGTCCGGGAACACGGCTACTCGGTCCGGAAGCTCGCCCAGAAGCTCGGCAAGGACAAGGGTTACCTCGAAAACCGGCTTCGACTTGCGGATGCTCCCGACGACGTCCGCCAGCTGGTGTCCTTGCGCAAAGACACGCTGTCCCACGCGTACGAGCTCATGAAGGTCGAAGACCCGAAGAAGCGGAAGCGCCTGAGCGAGCAGGTGGCTCGCGGCGAGCTCACCCTCATCAAGCTGCGGGACAAGATCGAAGGGCGCAGGGCCCGTCCCCGCGCCGTGGTCCAGGGCGGCCCGGTTGCGGAGAACGTGCCCGACCCGGACTCGGTGTCGGAGGACGCCGATGCGGCGTGGACAGGGCATCGAGGCGAGGTAGGGCCGCTCCGCGACGATTCCCTCGTCGAGGCCAAGCAACAGCTTTCCGATGCGGTCGAGGGCCTCGTCGACATCCTCCGCTCCCGCGATGTCGTGGCAGGCATCGGAGAGGTGGATCGAGCAAACCTCGCGAAGTACCTCCTGATCGCGAAGCTCAGGCTGGAGAACGCGATCGCCATGGTGCGGAGCGGCGACACCGGATCCTGAGCCCTTCAGGGAACTGAGGTTGGCCGAGCACGCGAGGGCTCAGCTGGGGGGCGCCGTCGCCAGTCCCCAGCCGACCGCGAGGACCGCGACGCCGGCCGCCTCGATCTGCCACCCGAGCCGGCGAGCTCCGTGCGTCCTCCACCGAACCGCGGCCATCCCGATGAGCAGCAGCCCAGCGCCGAAGGCGATCGCTACGGGCACCGCCGCCTTGTCCCTCGGCAGGACGACTGCCACGAGGATCGCAGCCGCCGCAAGCCCGATCGCCTGGGCCCACCAGCCGGCCGTCGGCCCAAGCTGGACCGCGATCGTCCGCCGGCCTTCGTCGCGGTCGGCGTCGAGGTCGATGAGCGCATTCGACACCGCCAGTCCCCCACCGGCCAGTACCCCGATCGGCAGGATCGCGAACTCGGAGGCCGTAACCGTCCCCGTCGCACCCAGCCAGGCGAACAGCGGGACGAGCGGGAGGGCCACCGCGAGCGGCAGCCACGACAGGGCGGTCCGGGACAGCGCGAGGTCATAGGCGAGGCCGCAGGCGAGGCCCGCAAGCGCGACGACGATCACGGCGAAACCGGACGGAATCACGAGGAGCAATCCAGCGACGGCGAACCCAGTACCGACGACTCTCGCGAGGCCCACCGAAACCAACCCCTCGGGAACCGGCTTTGGGGGCACGCGCCCTCGATCCCGAGAGGCGTCGGCGAGGTCGTTGAACGTTCCGATCGAGAACTGCAGGAAGGCCATCGCGAGGGCGAGCCGGATCGTGTCGGCGACCCGCCCGCCCGCCACGAACATCAGCACGAGGACGGCGGCAGCGTTCAGAATCGACGGGTAGGGATGGACGAGCCGGATCCGGGCCGCACGGGACCAATTTCGGGAGCGGGAGGGTGCCCCGTCAGACGTACACGAGCTCGTTGAAGTTGGCGACGAGGTACTCGATCAGCCGGGTCCTGGCATCGGCTGCTCGCGCTCGAAGGCCCGGAACGAGGGCGTGGAGCGTGATCGTCGGGACGATCAGCTGGCCCGTGGCGTCATGCCCAACGGTGGCTGGGGCTCCGCCGCCCGAAGCGAACACATGTTCGAATTCAGCTTCCGATAGCCCCGCGGCTGTCCGGAAGTCGTTGACGACGCGCACCACGCCGCGGCGCTTCGCGACATCCCGCATGAGCTCCGCGGCCCATGAATCGAGCTGCGCGTCGGCCTGTTCCGTGAGCCGCGCCCGGTATTCCTTCGGATCGCCCGACAGGCCCGTCGTCCCCACTGGTCCTCCTCGCTCGCCCGCTCCGGGCCTTCTCGTCTCGATCGAGAGTATGCCAGAGGCTGCCGGAGAGCCTGTCTCGATCCGCGTGTTCACCGCGGCCGCCGGGACGACAGCCGGTCCGCCGCCGGCAACGGCCGGCGTCGGAGCTCACTCCGGAGGCGCGTGGGTTGCAGGGGAACCGGGCTCGCGGCGGGCCACCCGCATCGCGACGACAGGGTCGAAGTCGGACAATCGGCGAAGGACGACGTCGGCGAGGGCGTCCGCGCCAGGCCCGGGCGGCAGGCTTGCATTCGGCACGAGGACGACAACCATGCCGGCCTCGCGCCCGGATCGGACACCGTTGAGCGAGTCCTCGACGATGACGCACCCGGCAGGATCGACGTCGAGCCTTCGTGCCGCCTCGAGGTAGACGTCCGGCGCCGGCTTCCCGTGCGAAACCTCGTCCGAGGAGACGACGATGGGGATCAGGCCGACGAGACCGGTTGCCCGCAGCGCCGCAGCGATGACATCGTGGTGCGCCGACGACGCAATCGCGACAGGCCATGACTCCGCGACTCGACGGACCGTGGCGACTGCGCCGGGGATCTCGGGCGCGCCGCCCGCGTAGCGGCGCACCATGCGCTCGACGATCGCCGCCTCGATCCCGGCGTCCATGGCGGGGTCGAGGCCGAGGCGTTCGCGCATGATGCGAGCCCAGCCGCGTGAGTTCGCGCCCATCACGGCACGGGTGTCCGCTTCGGACCAGCTCCGACCGATCGACGCCGCCCACGCGACACGCTCTTCGTGCCACCAGATCTCCGAGTCCACGATCACCCCGTCCAGATCGAAGATGACCGCCGCCACGCTCAGGGTGCGCCATTGGTCCCTCGACATCGACATCGGCCGAGCCTAGCATCCTGCTGGGTCCGATTGACCTGCGTCCGCCCGATCGGACGGTTTGGAGGGAAGGGCCAGATGCGCATCGACACTCGCCTCCTGGGTTGGGGAGCGTTCCTCGTGATCGCGGGCGCGATCCCGCTGGCCGTGCGGGCCGGGGCCTTGTCGTCGGATTCGCTCGCCGCGTGGCCGTCGTTGTGGCCGCTCCTCCTCGTCGGCTCGGGCCTGGGCCTCGTGCTCCGAAGGACCCCGGTGCATCTGCTCGGCGGGACGATCTCCGTGCTCACCGCCGGCGTGATGCTCGGCGGCCTCCTGGCCGTCGGGTTCACCGGCTTCCCGGCCTTCGGGGCGTGCGGCTCCAACTCGAACGGGGGCCCTTTCGCCGGCCAGAGCGGCACGCTGGGCGATCGGGCCGACCTCCAAGTCGAGTTCAACTGCGGGGACCTCAACATCACGACCGCCGACGGAAACGGCTGGACCTTCAACGGGACGGGGCCTGCTGGACGTCAGCCGGAGCTGACGGCCGACAGTGGCCGCGTCCGCATCGTGCCGGCCCGCACCAGCTTCAACTTCAACGAGCCCGCCTCGACATGGAACCTGACCGTGCCCCGCGGCCCGACGCTCGGCGTGGCCGTGACCCTCAACGCGGGGGAAGGCACCGTCGACCTTCGGCAGGCGGTCGTCGACGGCCTGTCGCTGACCCTGAACGCGGGATCGTTGACGGCCGACCTCTCGAATGCTTCGTCGGTGGGTGATGTGAGCGCAACCATCAATGCCGGATCGGCTGCGATCCTGGTGCCGTCCAGTGTCGGCGGCGCGAGCGTGACCATCAACGCCGGGTCAGCGAAGCTTTGCGTGCCGCCCGGGGCGCCCGTGCGGATCTCGTGGAGCGGGACCATCGCTAGCAACAACTTCGACTCGCTCGGGCTCGTGCGCCAGGACGACAATCACTGGGTCACGCCGGGCCTGGCGTCGCCGGCGATCGATCTCAACGTCTCGGCAAATGCCGGATCGTTCACCCTCGTGTTCGGAGGTTCGTGCCATGCGTGATCGCCTGTACCGATCGCGAGACGATCGGGTCCTGTTCGGCGTCTGCGGGGGGGTCGCGGACTGGCTGGACCTCGATCCATCGCTGGTACGGATCGTGTTCGCCCTGCTCTTCATCACGGGTGGGATCGGGTTCCTGCTCTACATCATCATGGCCATCGTCGTGCCCGAGGAGCCCGATTACTACCAGGTGCCGATGGCACCCGGGGGCGGGGCCCAGGCGTCGAGCCCGGCTACGTCGAGTTCTGGCGTCGACGCCGCGGCCGCGGGCCTCGCGGCCGACCCGGGAGCGGGCGGGGTGGGTGCTGCCACGAGCGGATCCAACGCTGGCGCCTACCCGCCCGGGACGTGGATGACCGAACGCGAGGCGCGTCGCTCGGCCCGACGGGCAGCTCGACAGCAACGGCGATCGGACCGGGACGGCCGCGGCGGCCTCATCTTCGGCTCGATCCTCGTGATCATCGGGGCGTGGTTCCTGATCCAGCGCTACATACCCTCGATCAACACCGACTTCCTCGGACCGATCGTCCTGATCGCCATCGGTGCAATCGTTCTCGCTGGCGCGCTAGGTCGAGGTCACGACGACACTCCGGCGAAGCCGAGGTAGACGCCTTCTCGAACTTGCGCGCCGACGGCTCGCACCAGGTCGCCGGCTCGCACCAGATTCCGGGCCGGCGACATCGAACCGTCATGTCCGCGGACTACAGTTCGGGTGTATCCAGTGAAGGAGCGAGTCCGCATGTTCTCTCTTACCCGCGCGCCGGCGATCCCGACCCGCGACACAGCGCTGCCCGGCCGTGACGAGCCGATCCTCCAGCCGGGGCCGCACCACGTGAACGGCCGGCCGATCGCCGGACCGTACCCGGACGGCTTCGAGGTCGCCGAGTTCGCGTTCGGCTGCTTCTGGGGCGCCGAGAAGGGCTTCTGGCAGATGCCGGGCGTCTGGGTGACCGCCGTCGGCTACCAAGGCGGCTACACGCCGAACGCCACCTATCGCGAGGCGTGCTCGGGCAAGACCGGCCACGCGGAGGCCGTGCGCGTCGTCTTCGACCCGTCGAAGGTGACCTACGAGGCACTCCTGAAGCACTTCTGGGAGGCCCACGATCCGACCCAGGGAATGCGCCAGGGCAACGACGTCGGCACCCAGTACCGGTCCGCGATCTTCCCGCAAACCGCCGGGCAGCGCGCGGCCGCAATCGCCAGCCGCGATCGCTACCAGGCGGAGCTGTCGGCCAGTGGCCTGGGCGAGATCACGACCGAGATCTCCGGGCCGCCGGCGCCGGAGTTCTACTTCGCCGAGGAGTATCACCAGCAGTACCTCAGCAAGAATCCGAACGGTTACTGCCCTGATCACGGGACGGGTGTCAGCTGCCCGGTAGGCGTCGGAGTGGCGCCGTCCGCGACGTAGGCCGGGCGCCGCGGGCGCCTGCATCCTGCTCGGGCCAATGTCCCTGACGCGGGTGGCCCGGCGCGCTAGGCTACGTTCGGAGGTGACCCGATGGCGATGCGAGACGCTCTTGACGCGGCGATGCGCAGCGAGACCCCGGATGCGGCGATGAGCACCCTCATCGAGCGCGGCGTGTGGATGGCGGACGAGGACACCATGACGCAGGCGATCCATGCCGTGTACGGCGGCATGATGGCCGACCATGATCAGCCGAATGAGAAGGACCGGGATCAGGCCCGACGACTCGTAGCCGCGATCGGGCAGTCAATCGGGAGTGGCCCGGCGAAGGCTTAGGCACCACGCCTTCGACGCGACCGGCCAGTGCGCCCGCATCCTCGGCCCTGACCCGCTGGCTAAGCGGGCGCCGTGTCGACCTCGAGGTCAGCCGGCGTCGACGACACAGAAGCGGTTGCCCTCGGGGTCGGCAAGGATGATGTAGTCGGCGTCCGCGGGGCGCTTGTCCCAGTGCACGTCGGTCGCGCCGAGCCCGACCAGGCGCGCGACCTCGGCTGCCTGGTCCTCCGCGTACAGGTCGAGGTGGATCCGTGGCGGGACCCGCGGCGCGGCGCCATGCAAGTCCAGCGAGATGTTCGGGCCCCTGCCGTCCGGCGGGTAGAGAAGCGCGAAGTCGTCGCTGTCATCCGGGCGGGCCGTGTAGCCGAGAGCGGCCGTCCAGAACGCGGTCTCGCGTTCGAGGTCGTCGACGCGGATGACGATGGAACCGACTCGAAGCATGGTTGAACTGTAGCGCCGCCGATCGAGGCGGCGCACCGATCGAGTCAGTCCGTCAGATCGCTCCCGTCGCGATCAGCCGGCGGAACCGCAGGCTCGCGAGGCTCAGCAGGACGACGGCAAAGAGTGCCAGCACGCCGAGCTGCGGCAGGATGTCGGTGAGGCCCGCGCCACGGAGCAGCAGAGCCCGGAAGGCATCCATCGCCCAGGCGTGGGGCGTGAGGTGCCCGAGCGTTCGCATCGTCTCCGGGAAGACCTCCGATGGAACCATCGTCCCGCCGAGCAGGCCGAGCGTCAGGCCGAGGGCCGGCCCGAGCGCACCCACCTGGCTCGCGTTCCGGGCGAGCGATCCGATGAGCATCGCGGCGCCGGCCGAGACGAACGCAAACGCGACGATGATCGCCGTCGTCGCAAGCGGATCGGCCCAATTGACGTTGAAGAGCAGCGCCGACGCTCCGACGATGAACGCGCCCTGGAACAGGGCGAGGGCGAGGCGCCCAATCCCCTCCCCCACGACGATCTGTGAAGTGCTGGTCGGAGTCGAGACCATCCGCCGCGAGATCCCGAGCTGGCGCGTGACGAGCAGCTCCGTCGCGCCGGTCAGCGACGTCAGGAACATGAAGAGGATTACCTGGCTCTGGGCGCCAATGCTGAAGCCACTCGGATTCGTGGCGGCCGTCGCCGCGACCGAGACCATGGAGACCTCTACGCCGGGCGCGGCCGTCGCACTGGAGCGGGCGGCCTGCAGCGCCGAGTCGAACGTCACGCCGGTCCGGGCAGCGGCAAACCGAGCCGCCCGGGCCAAGGCGTCCTGCCCGGCGATGGCCTGGTCGACGAGGGACCGGACGGCCGTGCCGCCGGTCGTGGACGGGTCGAGGATCTCGACCTCAGCAGGGTTCCCGCTTCGCAGCGCGGCATCGTAACCAGCGTGAATCGCGAGGCCGATGTTGACGAAGCCGCGCGAGACCGCGTCGGACAGGTCGGCCGGGGTCGCGTAGCGCCGGATTTCGAGCTGGGCGTCGGAATTCGTGCCGATTGCGCTCACCAGGTCCCCCGAGAGCGCACTGCGGTCGGCGTCGGAGAGGCCGACTCGCACGCTGCCCTGGCCGCCATAGGTGAACCCGAGGACCACGATCAGGATCATCGGCAGGATCACGATGAAGAACATGCCGAGCCGATCCCGGAGCGTCCGGACCATGTTGACCCTGGCGATCTCGAGGATCCTGCTCATGACGCCACCAGCGCACCGCGCGCTCTGACGAGCCCGATGGCGCCGGTCAGGGCCCCGATCGCCACGAGCACTGCCAGCGACGGGAGGATGTCCCCGAGCGATGCCGCAGGGCTCGAGAGCGTGTCGATGCCACGCAGGAACCAGAAGTGGGGCGTGACCTGGGAGATGCGGGCCAGGGCCTCGGGAGCCTGGCTGACCGGGATGAAGACGCCGCCGATAGCGGCGAGGGAGAGGGCGACGATCGCGTTGAGGCCGCCGGCTTGCTGCTGCGTCCGGGCGATGGACGCGACCAGCGTCGAGATGCCCATGGCCGAGACGACCGCCGCGAGGACGAGCGGGATCAACAGCGGCGGCGAGCCCCAATTGGCCCCCTGGAGGACCGTAGTCGCGACGATCAGAACCGTCATCGAGACGAGGCCCAGAACGAACCCGGCGAGCGAGACGCCCAGCAGGATCGAAGCTGCGGAGATCGGCGCGGCCAGGAGCCGGTTCAACGTCCCGACCTGGCGCTCGCCCAGGAGCGCGAGTGCGCCGTACTGGGTAGCGAAGAACACGAACATGATCGCCATGGCCGCCCCGTAGAACGTCGCGAGGTTGGCCTGCTGCCGGGTCACCGCGGTCGCCATGACGGCGATCGGGTCGGGTTCGTTCATCGCCGCCTGGGCTGCCTCGATGGTCGTGGCGTCAGGAACTCCGCCGACGGCAGACGCGGTGGCGATCATGAGCTGGGTCGCCCCGACGTGGCTGGCGAACCTGCTCACCGCCGACCGGGCAACCTCGACCGAGATCGCGTACTCACCACCGAGGATCCGGATCTCGGTGGGGCGTCCCGCCGCGACGGCTTCGCTCAGGCCGGCCGGGATGATGATCGCCGCGCCTGCCGACCCGTCGCGGACCTCCGTCGTCGCGGAGGCGTCGTTCGTGAGCATCGACACGTCGACGACCCCCGACTGGACGAGCCCACCGATGACGTCATGGACGAGAACCGATGCCGCCGGGCCGCGATCATGATCGACGACGACGAAGCGCGTCCGGAAGCTGGAGAACTCGTTCGGGATCAGGACCGAGAACGCGAGGGCAAGCCCGAGCGGCGTCAGCACCGCGAAGATGATCGCCGAGCGATCCCGGAGTCGCTGACGCAGGACCCGGGCGGCAATCACCAGCGCGGCGCGCATTCGGAGTCCTCGACCTCAGTCCCGCAGGGCCTTGCCGGTCAGGTGCAGGAAGACCGACTCCAGGTCGGGCTCGATGACCTCGACCGACCGGATCGATACGCCATCGCGGGTGATGGCCTCCAGGAGCCTGGGGAGGATGCCGCGCGCGTCCTGGACGAGGACGTCCATGCCACCATCGTGGGCCGTGGCCTGGCGGACGCCCTCGATCCGCTCGATCTCCGCCGTGGCGCCCCGGATATCCCCGCTGGCAAGGAGCGTCACCTTGTCGAGGCCGCCGACCAGGGCGACGAGCTCGCGGCGCGTCCCCTCGGCGATGATTCGACCCTCGTCGATGATCCCGATCCGGTCACAGAGCCGCTCGGCCTCCTCCATGTAGTGGGTCGTATAAAGGATGCCCATGCCCTCGGCGCTGAGGTTGGCGACGCTCGACAGGATCGCGTTGCGGCTCTGGGGGTCGACCCCGACCGTGGGCTCGTCGAGGATCAGCAACTTCGGCTCGTGGAGCAGCCCGATCCCGATGTTCAGGCGCCGCTTCATGCCGCCCGAGAAATGCTCGGTCCGCTCCTTCGCCCGATCCTTGAGGTCAACGATCTCGAGGACCTCGTCGGCGCGCCTGGCAAGCGCCTGTCCACCGAGGCCGTAGAGCCGGCCGAAGAACATGAGGTTCTCGCGAGCCCCGAGGTCCGGGTAGATGGCGAGGTCCTGGGGTACGTACCCGATGGCGCCCTTGGCCGCGGTGGTGCCGATGTCGATCGTCTGTCCGTCGACCACGACGGTCCCGTCGTCGCGGGCGAGGATCCCGCAGACCATCGAGATGGTCGTGGTCTTGCCGGCGCCGTTCGGTCCGAGGAGGCCGTACGTTTCGCCGCGGGCAATCTCGAAACCGACCCCGTCGACGGCCTGGCGGCCGCCGAATCGCTTACGCAGGCCGGTGCACCGCAGGACCGGAGGGTCTTCCGTGCGAGCGGCGGGCCGCGGCTCAGCGTCGAACTCGGGTCCCGCCTGCGCGGACGTCATGGAGTGCTCGGTGATCTCCGGTGGCGACGCATCGGCCGGGCTGAATGACATTGCCACCCCTCCAAACCTGTGCCGGGACCTCGTCGCCGGGAAATATCGCCGCCTCCGCTGGAGTATTACCGCCTTCGCTGGCAACGCGGAGTGCCGTTTGTCCCGAACCCCGAGGCCGGGGCGCCGGGTCCGGGCCGTAGACTCAGGGGGATGCGTGACACGACGGCCACCATGGCAGGCTCGGACCCGCGCGGCCGGCTTTGGCTCGTCCGGCACGGCGAGACCGAGTGGGCGCGGCTCGGGCGACACACGGGCCTGACCGATGTGCCGCTGACGGCTGCCGGAGTGCGTCAGGCCATCGCGCTCAAGGACCGGCTCGCCGGCCGGTCATTCGGCCTCGTCCTGAGCAGCCCCCTCTCGCGCGCGTTCGAGACCGCCCGACTCGCCGGGTTCGGGAACCAGGTCATCGTCGACGACGACCTCCATGAGTGGGACTACGGCGCCGACGAGGGGCTCACGAGCGCAGAAATCCGGCGCGACCGCCCGGACTGGTCGATCTGGCGAGACGGAGTCCGCGGCGGGGAGTCGATCGACGCCATGGCGCTCAGGGCGGACCGCGTCATCTCCCGCGTCCGCGCCTCGGACGGCGACTCACTGTGCTTTGCCCACGGCCACCTGCTCCGTGTGCTGGCCGCTCGCTGGATCGGGCTTGAGCCGATCGACGGCGAACGTCTGGCCCTGGGGACCGCCACAATCTCGATCCTCGACTGGGAGCGCGAGACGCCGGTCATCGGGCTCTGGAACGACGGAGACCAGATCGGCTGACCGACCGCAACACCGGGAGCGCGGCCGGCGAGTCCAGGCGTCTGCGACGCCGGCCCGGCGCTCAGCCCCCGGCAGGCAGCTCAACGGTGAAGCGGGCGCCCGTCGGCTCGCGGTTCGTCGCCGCGATGGTGCCGCCATGCGCGGTCACGATCCAGTGGGCAATCGCGAGGCCCAGGCCTGCTCCGCCGGGCGGCGACCCGGCGCCGCGCCAGAAGCGTTCGAAGACCCGCGGCAGGTCCTCGTCGGGAAGGCCGGTACCATCGTCGTCCACCACGAGCGTCGACCGGCCATCAGCCTGCCGCACCGTCACGGCGACCGTGCCGCCCCGCGGGCTGTGGGCGATGGCGTTGTCGACGAGGATCATCACGAGCTGCCGAAGCCGCTGGGCGTCGCCGAGGATCGCGGCGGGTTCGGGATCGATGCTGATGGAGACGCCACGATCGGATGCGGGCTTCTCGAGCGACGAAGCGGCATCTGCCGCGATATCGCCGAGATCGACCGGCGTCCGCTCGATGCTGACGGCGCCGGAATCGGACCGAGCCAGGAGCAGCAGCTCCTCCACGAGTCGGGTCAGGTGATCGACCTCGGCATCGATGTCGTCGAGCGCGTCGGTGACCTGGGCGACGGGCTTGTCCCCGTGCCGTCGGAGGTATTCGATCGAGGCCCGGACCACGGTCAACGGCGTGCGCAGCTCGTGGCTGGCGTCGGCGGCAAACTCACGCTGGCGCTGGAGGGCGCGCCGTTGCGCGGTAAGCGACTGGCGGATCGGAACGAGGGCGCGGCGCGAGTAGATGGTCCCGACGCCGGCGGCGACGATCAGCACGACCACGCCGCCCACCAGCAGCACGACGAGCAGGACGTCCAACGTTCGCTGCTCGGCGGTCCGGTCCTGGAAGACCTGGACGTAGACCGTGCCCACCTGGGTGCCCTGGACTGACGTCGTCAGGACCCGTACCGGCGTGGCGTTGGCGGTCCCGGCGTTCAGGGTCGCCAACCGAACGTCCCGACCGCTGCCCTTCGCGGCCGCGAGTGATCCACCGTCCGGCAAGCCCGATAACGCAGGCACGGTCCGCGGCGCGATCACGACCCCGGTCGGATCCAGGATCAGCACGTATGTTCCGGACGTGGGCCCGCCGAAGATCCCCCCGGTCGTGATGTCGTCTCCGTCCGGCGGACTACCGGTCAGGCCCTCGATCCGGTGCCGGAGATCGGTCGCCGCGTGATTGAGCTGATCGGTTCCGGTGCTCGCCAGGCTCTGCGAAACGGCGACGTACAGGGCGATGCCAAGACCGACCAGCACGAGGAGGGTCGTACCCGCCGCCCACAGCACCAGCCGGCGGCCGACGCCCGTGACGAGGCGTCCGTCCGCGACGACCGCTTCCGCCTCGGCGGAATCGACCGTACCGAGATCCGTACCGTCAGGCATCGCTGAGCCGGTAGCCGACGCCGCGGATCGTCTCCACGCGATTGCCAGCTTCGCCGAGCTTGGTCCGAAGGTAGTGCACGTAGGCGTCGACGGCATTGGGGGTCACGGCCACGCTGTACGGCCAGGCCTGGTCGAGGAGCTGATCCCGCGTGAGCGTCTGCCCGGGGTGACGGATCAGGCACTCGAGCAGCGAGAACTCGCGCGGGCTCAGGTCGATGGCCCGACCGTCGACGGTCACCCGCCGACCCGTCTCGTCGAGCACGATGGGCCCCACCTGAATCCGCGGCTCGGCTCGGCGCGGTCCCGGTTCGGCTCGGCGAGCGAGGGCCCGCACGCGTGCCGCGAGCTCCTCGTAGGCGAACGGCTTGATGAGGTAGTCGTCGGCGCCGGCATCCAGTCCCGCGACCCGATCGTTGACCGTGTCGCGCGCGGTGAGCATCAGGATCGCCATGTCCGAGCCGCGCTTGCGGATCCGCCGCGCGACCTCGAGCCCGTTGATGTCGGGCAGGCCGACATCGAGGATGATGATCTCGATACCGTCGGATTCGGCGAAATCGAGGCCCGACTGGCCGTCTGTCGCCACGTCGACGACGTGACGATCCTCTTCGAGCAGGCGCTTGAGGACGCGCCCGAGGCGCTCGTCATCTTCGATCAGCAGGAGGTGCATCGGTTTCGCGGCTCCCTCGCTACGGAACGACCGTGATGCTGCTCGCCGTCGGACCGGACCCCTGTCCGGTCGAGGCAATGCCGCCGAGGGTCACGATGACCGTCGATCCCGTGGTGACGTCCGCGGCGGTCGCGCCGGCCTGCCGATGGTAGCCGGTGCCCGAATCGACCGCGATATCGACGGTCTGTCCGCCGGCCAGCTGGATCGTGAGCGCCGTCGAGGACATCGAAACGACGGTCCCCTCGACGGAGCCGCCGAGCGCGCCTCGGCGGCCGACGCCGTCGTCGCCCCCGAAGCCGCCTGGAAACCGTCCGGTGCCATCCTGGGCGCCCGGGTCATTGCCGCCCGGAACGCCGTTCCCACCCTGGAGACTCGGGTTGGAGCGTGGATTCGGCGCGCCGGCGACCGGTGCCGTTGCGCGCCCAGCCACGAAACCGAGGCTACCGACGAGGACGGCGAACGCGACGGCCATGACGGCATTCACGAGCAGGCGCGACGATCTCGCCGGCTGGGCAGCCTGGGTCGGGGTCGGAGCCGCGACGGGCTCGGGGAGCGAATCCGGTTCGGGCGCAACCGGCTCGAAGGGTTCGGTGGTCATGACGCGATGAGCCTCTCGTGAGGGCGGACTGGGCAGCCGCCGGCCCCACGATGAAACCGCGCGGAGGTGAGAAGTACCTGAGAAGCGATCGGGCTACTCCGGATCCACCCGCCGGGTATCGGCAAGCGGGGCCCAGACCACGCGCTGGTCGGCCGTGATGGCCATCGCCCCATATCCCGGGTGCGCCTCGACCCAGCCGAGACCGTCGAGACCCATGACGAACCCGGCGGTGGCATAGGCGTCCGCCCAGGCGAGATCGGGACCGATCACCGTGAAGCTCAGGAGGGACCGCGGCGACTGCCCATCGCGAGGGTCGAGGATGTGGTCGCCGCGCTCGTACAGGCCCGAGGTCGCGACGGCACCACGATTCAGCGCGACGACCGCCGCCACCTTGTCCGCGATCTCGGGATGCCGGATCCCGATCCGCCAGGATTGGCCTGGCGCAGGTGCGCCGCGGGCCACGAGATCGCCCCCGGCCCCGACGAGATAGTTCATCGCTCCGTCCGCGTCGAGGTGGCGCACCGCCTCCTCGACCGCCCAGCCCTTGACGAACCCGGATGGATCGACGATGCCGTCCGGCCGGTGGCGCCGGGCATCGAATGCACCGTCGGATGTGCGGGCCAGTTCATCGCAGGCACCGAGGACCCAGCGCACGTCGGCGCTCAGGTCGGCCTCGGTCAGCTCCCCGGCCGCGAGGCGGCCGAGCTCGCTATCCGGCCGATAGAGGCTGAATCGACGGTCGATGTCATGAAGGACGTCGCAGCTCGCCCGGATCGCTTCCGGCGAGGCGAACGGCCGCCGAATGTCGAAGCTCACGACGGTGCCCATGACAGGCTCCACATGGACCATCCGCTCGGGATCGAGGCCGCCCGTTCCGGTGGGGACCTCGTGTGGCGAAGGCGGAGGCGTCAAATCCCCGCCGCGTCCAGCGCTCCCTGGAGGGATTCCGCGTACGCCTGGCTCGTGTACGACGCCCCGGACACGCCGTTGATGTTCGCCGACTGGGCGCTGAGGGCCTGCGACCGAAGGATCGGCGCGACGTAGTTCGAGATCCGCCCGGAGTGTCCGCCGGTCGGCATGGCCAGCGCCTGCACGTCGGTGATCTTGCCGCTCTTCACGGTGATCTGGACCTGGACATCGCCGTAGGGATTTGCCGCCACGGGGCCCGTGAAGGTCCCGGATGCGTTGGTGTTGGTACCGCTCGCGGATCCGCCGTTCGCGTTTCCGCCGGTGTTCGATCCGCCATTCGACGTCCCGGTGGTCGACGTCCCGTTCGAGCCGTTCGTCGACCCGCTCGACGTCCCCGTCGAGCCACCGTTCGTGGTCCCGGCGCCGGTCGTCGTGCCGCCGGTCCCCGTCTTGATCGACGTTGCGAGGACCTTGTCATCCGGCGCCTTGAATCCGATCAGGAGTGCGGCGGCGAGCGTCAGTGCGGCGGCCGTGGCGGCAACGCGTTCTCGCATGTCGTTTCTCTCCGGCTCAGTACGCGAAGCGTTCGGCGTGGATCCGGCCTTCCGGGACGCCAAGGTCAAGCAGTGTTTCGGTGACGCGATCCATCATCTCGTCGGGGCCGCAAACGTAGACGTCGTGGGCGTAGATGTCGGGCACGAGGCGCTCGATGCCGTCGGCGTCCAGCGGATCGCCCGGCATGTCGATGCTCCCCCGCCGACCGACGAGGTAGTGGATTCGTGCGCCCCGCCGCTCGGCGAGGGTGTCGAGCTCCTTGCGGAAGATCACGTGCTTGGGCTGGCGCGCCCGATAGAGGAGCGTCAGATCGCCGGGCTTGCCGGGCAGCGCCTCGAGCAACGCCCGGAGCGGGGTCACCCCGATCCCACCGGCGATCAGCGTCACCTTGCGGCGCGAGCGCCGCATCCCGGTAAGGACTCCATAGGGGCCTTCGAGGATGACCGGCGTCCCCACCTTGAGGCGCTGGTAGCGACGCGTGTCGTCGCCGAGGGCCTTGACGGTCGTGCGGATCCACGCGCCGTTCGGCGCGGACGAGATCGAGAAGGGATGCCCGCTCCACCACTTCGAGCCGTCCAGGAAACGCCAGATGAAGTACTGGCCCGAGCGCAGGGGCAGGCGCTCGAGGTGCCGGCCAGTGACGTAGATCGAGACGACGCCGGGGCCCTCCTCCACGACGCTTGCCACGGAGAAGCGATGGCGAAGGTTCAGGCGGATCGGCCCGGCCACGCGGAAGCCGAGCACAAGCCCGAAGACGATCACGTACAGGGCCGACCAGTAGATCCGGGCCAGCGGGTCATGGATGAAGTCCGCGCCGAGGAGCAGCTGATGCAGGAAGCCGAAGGCAATTGCCAGGTAGGCCAGCAGGTGCAGCAGGAACCAGTTCTCGTAGGGAATGGCGCGTCGCGCGGCGCGCATCGAGGTGATCCCGACGGTGACGAAGATCCCGAAGCCGATCGTTGCGAGGATGACGAAGTCGAAGGTCGTGAAGATCGTCCAGGCCTCGCCAAGGAAGGAGCTGCCGTCGCTCCCCGCGTATCCGGCAGTGATGAAGAAGCCATGGGCGGCAATGATCCAGACGGTCGCGAAGCCGATCCACCGATGCGCCCCGGCGAGTCTGTCCATCCCGAAGGCCTGGTCGAGCCACGGGATGCGGGCCATGAGGACGAGCTGGATCAGGGCCAGGTAGGTGCCGACGAGGCCGGCCACCTGGCCGATCGCGATCAATGCCCCGCCGGGTGTCCCGAGCTCGGCAATCCCCCCATGTCGGGCCCACATGGCCAGGATGAAGATGCCGTTCCCGACCAGGATCGCGATCATGTCGCGGCCGGTGATCGGCCAGATCCGGGGCAGCGGGACGGTGCGGACCGTCGTCGGGCTCTTGCGGTAGGTGGCGGCGGTCATGATGAGATGGTCCGGGTAACGGATGAGAGGTGCCTGAGAAGCATCGTCACGCGTTGCGACGTGCTGGCCCCGGGGCGCGACGTTGGCGTCGGGCGCCGCAGTACGGCGCCCGATCGGGGTGATCCAACAACTGGAGCCTGAAATCACGCTGAGATAGGGCGCCTGCCGGTGCCAGCGCGGCACCTGGCCAGTGGGGCCGATCCGCCACCGAATTGCCTACCGTCAGCACTGGTACCTGGGTCGGGGCACGACAAGACTCCGAATCAGGAAGGGTGGTCGCCGCGATCGAGCCCGGCCACCGGCGACGGTGTGCTGTTCCGGCCCGGTCAAATGGCGTTCTGGCGTCCCGAGGAGGTCCGATATGACCCCACTTCTGGACCCGATGACCCGTCATGCCTACGTGATCGGAATCGTACGGATCGCCGTCGTAGCCCTGGTCGTCCTTGCGGCGGTCGTCGTGGCGAGCATCGCTTTCGGCTGGAATCTGGCGTCCGGCCCGTCCTTCGAGCTGACCACCAATCCGGGCGTCGACCTGCCGTTCTAGCGCGATCGGGTGGAGTGGCTCCGGCGGGCGGGAGCCGGCCACTTACTGCGTTCGCTAGGCGAGACCTCGAGCGAGATCTCGCTCCCCCACCCCAGCCGCTCTCGCGAGTGGCTGAAGGTCGCCCTGCTCGAGTGCCGCCGTTGCCACCGGGTCGTCGAGCGCCGGTCTCCTGTGCAACGGCACTGCCCAGAATGCCGGGCATTGCTCAAGAGCAGTCGAAGCCGGAACGCCGTCGCCCGAGGCAGAGCGTCGCAGCGCGGCACCGGGCAATTGGCATGATTTCCCGACCGCCAGGGCGCTGTCGAAGCGGCCGAGCTCGAGTAGCAGGGAGGGTTGCGGGGGCCTCGCGCTGCGTGTCCTGTCCGCGCCCGATCCGGTCGTAGTAACAGCGGATCGCCCCGCGGTCAGCCATCGTTCGTGACTGCCCGGGTGGCGACCCAGCGGTGCATGCTGCCCCAGGCCCCGATCTCGTCGTGGACGACGGTCAGCCCGCACGACCGGAACAAGGCATCCATGTCGCGGACCAGGTCGCCGGTTGCCATCCACAGGCGAGTGAGCCACGTCCCGTGTCGGTTGCCCTCGGTCGGATAGCCGATGTCGATGCGTCAACGACGATCAAGACCGTCGAATCCGCGGGTTGAGAGCGGCCCGATCACCACGCCGCCCGCGCTCCGCTCCTGGGCCCCAAGCATCGACCTTCACCTGCGATCGGCACCGGTCGCTCGAGGTTACCTGGTGTCGCGTGCCAGACGGGGCGCTCGGTCCGCGTGGCCGGCGATCGGCCGTAGCGTCCGGGGCTTCCCCGCTCCCACACGCCCTCTCGGATGATCGCCTTCGCGAGTGGCTGTGGGAGCCCGGTCAGCCAGCAGGGCCGTCAGGATGTCGGCCCGAGATTGGTCGCCGGTCAGTGCAGCGATGAATGCGATATCTGGACCATCGCTCATGGTTCGACGGTAGACGAACCGATCTCTCGACGGCAACAGCTAGCGTGGCACCGGGCACGAGTGACACAGCGCTGCTCGTGCGACGAACGCGAGAGTATCGTCGATCGCGGCACCGGCCGACCGTGCATCCGGGAGGTGTTCCGTATGCTCCCATGCGTCGCAACGGGGACGTCACGCCATGATCCGAAGGCACGGAGGACGAGACGATGCGGAAGATCACCGCAAACGTGTACATGACCCTGGACGGCCGCGGTGCCTTTCCGGAGTATCCGACGTCGGGTCCGCCTTCGACTGAGCCCAACCCGCTCTTTCGAAACCTGTGGTACGACCGGTTCGAGGACGTCACGACGGTCGTGATGGGCCGGCGATCCTTTCTCGGGCATCAGCGGACGTGGAGCGAACAGGCGCTCGAGCCGGGCGAGGCGGCTTGGCTGCTCGACTACCGACGGTACCTCGACCGCGTCGACAAGGTCTGCCTCTCGCACCGGCTCACGTCCACCGACTGGGAGAACTCGAGGATCCTGAGCGGGGATCTCGCCGAGATCCTGGAGAAGCTGAAGCGGCGAGGCGGGCGGGAACATCATCCTTGAGGGCGGGCCGGCGGTGGTCCGGGAGTGCCTGCGCCGCAATCTCGCCGACGACTACTGGTTCTTCATCATGCCCGTCGTCTACGGGAAGGGTCCTCGGTACTGGGGCCGGATGGACGGTCAGACCACGCTCAGCCTGGTCGAGACGAAGCCGGGCAAGAACAAGGAGATCCTCCTCCACTACGAGCCGGTCCGGTAGCGGTTGTCGTTGGACGCACGTGGCGATCTGATGGCGTGTTGGCACCCGTGAAGAGTCGCCCGGCGACCTTCGCCTCGACGCGACCGGCGCGGTGCGGAATGACGGCTGTTGTTTGATGGGAGAGGCTCTCACTCGAACGGCCGGCTCTTCATTTGCTCGTTATTGGACGGCCGCTGCGATCAGCTCCTTTGGATCGGCGGTGACGGCAGTTGCGATGCCCGTGCTGGTGGTCCAGTTGCTCGGCGCGACACCCTTCGAAGTCGGGGTTGTGAACGCCGCCCAGTTCCTGCCATATGCCCTCCTCGGGCTCATCGCCGGCGTCTACACCGATCGGTGGCGTCGCCAACCGATCCTCGTCTGGGCGAGTGTCGGACGTGCGCTCTCTCTGGGCGCAGTCCCGATCCTGTGGATGATCGGGGCCCTCCAGGTCTGGACACTTGTCGTCATGCTGCTGTTGTTCGGCGCGTGTTCCGTGTTCGGCTTTGCCGCGACCCAGTCGCTGCTTCCTCGCCTGGTGCCCCGAGCACGACTCGTTCCGGCCAACGCCCGGCTCGATCAAACAGACGCCGCCGCCCAGACTCTCGGACCAGCGCTCGGCGGCGGGCTCGTCGGGCTCCTGGGAGCCCCGGTCGCGATTGCCGTCGACGCGATCAGCTACCTCGTCGACGCTGCACTCAACGCGAGCATCCGGGTCGACGAGCCTCGACCTGATCCCCGCCCTCGCAATTTTCGGGCGGAGGTTCGCGAGGGCCTGCAGTGGACGTATCGCCATCGCACGCTGGGTCCATTGGCGGCGTCGACCCACGTCTGGTTCCTCGCCAACGGTGCGGGGATGACGGTGCTTTCCCTTCTCGCCCTGCGGTCCCTTGGCTTCACGGCCGTTGCGTTCGGCCTGCTGTTGGCAGCCTTCGGGATCGCCGGGTTGATCGGCGCGTCGATCGCGACGTGGGCGGCTGTCCAGCTCGGGTCGAGCCGGGTGATCATCCTCGCGCGCATGGCGTATCCGGTCGTCTGGCTTCTCGTGGCCATCGCTCCGGCGACCGCCGTCGGCGACGGCTTCCTGTTCGTTGCGCTGTTCCTCCAGGGCCTCGCGGCCGGCATCGAGAACGCGAACGAAATGGGCTACTGGCAGGCGCTCACGCCGGACGAGCTTCTTGGCCGAGTGAACGCGACCAGACGCTCGGTCAATCGGACGATGGGTGCATTCGGAGCTCTCATCGCGGGCCTCGTCGTCGGACTGGTCGGTGATCGCCTCACTCTCGTCGGGGTGATCGTCGCTTTCGCGGCAGCGGCCCTGATCGCAGCGCTGTCTCCGTTACGCGAAGCACGCAACAGATCCTCCACCATGAGTTGATCGTTTGAATTAGGCCCCGGGGTCGCGTCGCCACCTCCGACTCGGGCTCTTCTTCGCAATTCGATGATCGAGCTGGACAACACGGGGTCAACGGTTGCATCCGCTGTGGAGGGGGCACCTGCCAGGCGGTTCTGGCCGAACGGCCAGGGTCGCCGGATCGCAGCCTGCTCCGGCCCACTTTATCCGCCATCCTCACATCTTCGGCTCCAGGCCGCAGGAGGGATGCGCAACGTCGCTTCGATCCTCATCGAACAAAGGGCGCCAGGACTCACAACGATCAGCCCGCAATGGTTTGCGATCCAGCCGTCCCTGCGGAGCGGCCTGCCGATCCACGCCGATACCATCCCTGGCGGAGCCGGCCTGAACCGCGAAGCGCCCGGCAGCGTCAGGCTGCTGGCTCAGTGGGCCCGGGCACGCGTTCGGAGGTCGGCGTCAGCCGGAACGCCTCCTACATGGTCGGCTTGCTGATCGCCGGCCACGCGGACCGAGCGCCCCGTCGGGCACCCGACACTCGGTGACCTCGAGCGACCGGTGCCGATCGCAGGTGAAGTTCGATGCTTGAGGCCCAGGAGCGGAGCGCGGCCGGCATGGTGATCGCGCCGCTCTCGAACCGGCGCTCAACGGCGAATTCGACGGTCTTGATCGTCGCTTGACGCCTGTGATGCATTACCCTACGGTAATGTCTTACCAACTGGTAATGCGTTAGGAGTGCCGACATGCCGCAGGTCACCCGCACGATCCACGTCCCCCGCTCACCGAGCGTCGTCTGGAAGCAGTTCGCGTCGGAACGCGCGTTGCGCCGGTGGCTGGCGCCGACGATCAGCATCGACCTCCAGGAAGGCGGCGACTATCGCATCCCCGGTGCCGATGGCCCCACGTCGATCAGCGGCGTCGTGCTGGAGCTCGTCCCCGAAGGTCGCCTGGTGCTGTCGTGGATGGAAGACGGTACCGCGTGGCGGCATCCCGGTCGATTGGTGCTCGCGCTTCGCGCGGAGGGCGACGGGACGGAGGTAACGCTGACGCACGATGGCTTCGCCGGCATTGGAACCCCGGGCTGGAAGGCAACGCGCGACGCCTACGAGCGCGGCGCCGACCGCCATCAAATCCTGCAGCGTCTGTCGGACGTGGTGCTCGAGCGTGGCTGACGAATCGGATCCGTTCCAAGCGCTCGCGGATCCGACGCGTCGCCGCATGCTCGATCTCCTCCTGGAGCGAGGCAGCCTCACCGTCGGCGAGCTCGCCGCCGAATTCCCCGACCTCGTGCCTTCAGGCATCTCCAAGCACCTCATGAACCTCCGTGCCGCCGGGCTGGTCGTGGCCCAGAAGGAGGGCAGGCACCAGCGCTACCGGATCGACCAGGATGGGCTCACGGCAGCGTTCAGCCCGTGGGTCGCCCGGTACGAGGCCCTGTGGACGCAACGCCCTGCATGCGACTCCGAGATCTCGCCACGGAGCGCCCGGAACCCGAACTCGGTGATGAACCACCTGCGCGAGCAACCGAGTCGTGGGCGAACTGGCGCTGGAGGTCGCTGAGCTGGGCTCCGGGTCGATCATGGGCACAGCTTGACGACTTCGCTGTTCGCACCCGTAGGCACGCTCTTTGCCGGCGCATCAGCGGCCGCCCACTGAGCCCGAAGGTGGTCACAAACGGAGCGGTTTCCCTGTCCCTGCGAGGCTCGCGAAGCGCGACGAAGAACAGATCCGACTGATGACCGAAAGCGCCGCGATACAAATCGGAGTGATCCTGTTCGATCAGCTGACGCAACTCGACCTGACGGGGCCGTTTGAAGTCCTCTCCCGGGTCCCCGGCGTCAACGTGCACGTGGTCGCCCAGACGACCTATCCCGTACGGAGCGACAGCGGGCTCTCGATTGTCCTGACGACGACCTTCGAGGACTGCCCTCAGGTTGACGTCCTCTGCGTCCCGGGTGGCCACGGCGTCAACGACGCCACTCTTGACGAGGGGCTACTCGGGTTCGTTCGGCGCCAGGCAGGTGAGGCGAGGTACGTCACCTCCATTTGTTCGGGCGCCCTGATCCTGGGAGCCGCCGGCTTGCTGCAGGGACGACATGCAGCAACCCATTGGGCCTCAGTGGCCTTTCTCTCCTCCTTCGGCGCGATACCGGCCGACGAACGGGTCTGCATCGACGGCAACCTGATCACTGGCGGCGGCGTCACCGCCGGCATTGACTTCGGCCTGTACCTCGCCGGCCTCCTCGCGGGAGGGGAGGCGGCGCAGCAAATCCAGCTGAGTCTCGAATACGCACCCGAACCGCCCTTCGCCGCCGGTTCACCGAACCCCGCACCATCACACGTCCTTGCTTCGTATCGAGCGACGGCTGCTCCGATGCTGAAACGGCGGAGCGAGGCGGTCCGAGTCGCGGCTCGCAGGCTGGTGGCCGGACCCGACTAACGATGCGGCGGATACGGGCCGCGGCTGGCTCTGACGATCAGGGACCGGAGACCAGCGGCAACGGCTGGGTGATCATCGCGACCCTGGCCATCACCGAGACCATCTCGTCGCGTGTGCCCTGCTACGCCTTCGCCAGTTGGACGCTGGTCGACGAGACCGTGCGCAGTTCGAGGGGATCCTGGAACGCGCCCCGCTGGACACGAGCGGCGCGACCCTTGATGCCAAGACGGCGCGCTGGCCCGATCCGCGCCGGACGGGCTCGTCCCGCTGCTGTGACATAGTCCGAGGAATGGAGACGAAACGAAACGCGCGGCTGGACGAGTTCATCGCCTCGAACCCTGGCTGGAAGGGCGAGATCGTGGCTCGGCTCCGTGCGGCGATCCATGCCGCAGATCCTGAAATCGTCGAGACGTGGAAGTGGGTCTCGGCGAAGCTCCCGGGGACGCCCTGCTTCGAACACGACGGCATCGTGTGCCACGTCAATGTCCTCAAGGAGCGTGTCCGCCTCACGATGAGTGACGGCGCGCTGCTGCCCGACCCGCACCACCTCTTCAACGCGTACCCCGACAGCAGCCGGCGGCGCGGCATCGACTGGTATGAGGGCGACGCGTTCGATACGGCGGCGGTCGAGGCCATCGTTCGCGCCGGCGTGGCGAAGCACCAGGCGTAGCTGACGCCGCTTCGGAGAACGGGGGGGCTCGCTGCCCGGGTCCGCGTATGCTGGTCGCCCTCTACCCAGAAACCCTGAGGAGGGACGTTCGATGGATCGGAGGCGGCTAGGACGCGCGGCGATGGCGCTTGGGGTACTGGCCGCTCTCCTGTTCGGGCTTGGGGCGCTCGCCACCCTGTCGGCCGACCTCTCCATACTCGCGCTCGGCAGGTTCGCGCTGTTCGGCTTCATGTTCTGGGCGCTCGCCTGGACTGCCCTAGCGGCGGCGCGCAACTCGGAATGACGCGGTGGGCCCGGCCCCGGCCGCTCCACTGGCCAGTCGTGGCCTGGCGAGATCGAGGGCGCCGGCCCGGAGCCAACGAGATCGGTCGCTGAGCGCGAGCAAAGTCTCGGAGGCTGGGTGTCGAGGCAGCCCGCCGCCGACGCGACCCCTCAGGCCCTTGTGGGCCGATAGATGGCCATCAGCACATCCTTGCTCGTGGTGCTGCTCTCGACCAGGCGGAGCGATGCCGCGGCGCCGTCGGTGAACAATCGCCGTCCGCTGCCCAGCACCAGCGGGTGGATCATCAGCAGGTACTCGTCGATCAGGTCGGCGACCATCAGTGATCGGATCAGCACGCCGCTCCCATGATCACGAGGTTCGTGCCCGAGCTGCGTCGTAGGTTCGCGACAGCGGCCGGAACGTCGCCATGCAGCAGCGTCGAGTTCGGCCATCCGAGCGTTGCCGCGGGGTTGCTCGAAGCGACGTACTTGCGTGCGCCGCTCAGCGCGTCCTTGAACGGGCCGCCCTGCGCGTCCCAGGATGCCAACACCTCTTCGTAAGTGCGGCGACCGAACAGGAAGGCACGGTCCTCGCCCATCCGTTCGCCCATCTTGGCGGCCATCGCCTCATCGGCGAATGGGATCGCCCAGCCACCATGCGTGAACCCATCGCGCGGGTCCTCGTCGGGGCGGCCGGGCCCCTGCATGACGCCGTCAAGCGTCACGCTGTTCATCACGAGGATTCGACCCATGCTGCCTCCTTTCCTCGTCGCGAACCAACGACACAGCCCAGTGTGTGCCGGCGGGCGCATCCAACTGCTCCGTGCATGAAGGGTGCATGCTCCCATCAGAACCTGCATGGAGTGGGAGACAAACCGTGCACCTGCGAGGCATCCACTATGACGTCGGAACCGAGACCCTCGACGGTTCGCTGACTCGCCCGACCCTCACCGACGCGGAGATCGAGCGCGACATCGACGACATCGCAGGGGGTCTGCGAGCCAGTGCCATCCGGATCACCGGCGGGGAGGTCGGCCGCCTCGCGTCCGCGGGCGAGATCGCGGCGCGACGGGGCCTCGAGGTCTGGCTCTCGCCGATGATCCCCAACGCCGACGCCTCGACAACCCTGGCGCGTGTCGCGGAGACGGCGCAGGTCGCCGAGGAACTGCGCCGTAACGGGCACGCAGTCGTCGTCGTCGTCGGCTGTGAACTTTCGGTGTTCATGGCCGGCATCCTGCCCGGCGCGACGCACGGCGATCGGCTGACCCTGCTCTCCGACCCGGCTCGCCTGGTCGGAGGTGAGGCCGCCGGGATCGATCCTCAGGCGACCTTCGACGGGTTCCTCCGCCAGGCCGTTGACACCGTCCGGTCCGTCTTCCGCGGTCAGGTGGCCTATGCGGCCGGAATGTGGGAAGAGGTGGACTGGACACGCTTCGATATCGTCGGCGTGGACGCCTATCGCGACGGGGGTGCACGCGACGGGTACGCCTCCCGCTTGCGTGGCCTCTCGCAGCATGGAAAGCCGGTCGTGTCACCGAGACTGGGTGCGCGACGTACACCGGGGCGGCCGATGCGGGTGGGCTCGCCTGGACCGCGGTGGACCGGAGCGCCACGCCCCGCAGACTGCGCGAGGGCATCGTGCGCGACGAGGACGGTCAGGCGCGCGAGCTCGAGGCGCTACTCGAGCTCATCGATGCGAGCGGCGCCGATGGCGCATTCGTGTACACCTACATCGCGCCCAGCTACCCGTCGAGCGCCGACCCGGTCAACGACCTCGACACGGCCTCCTTCGCGCTGGTTCGCAGCTGGCCAGACGGGCGGACCGAACCGAAGGCCGCCTACCAGCGGTCGCGGCGCGCTATGCCGGACAAACCTGATCGATCACCACCTGCTTGTCCGTAGGTGCACTCACCAGAGAGCTCCATTGGGGTTTCCGCGAAACATAGGTACACGCGCTTCGGGGTGATCGGTTCGCGCAATGCGGGGTAGGGCCATCCCGCGGGCATGCGCCGGTCGATGCGCTCATGAGCCAGCTCGCAGTTCAGGACCTTGCGACGACGTCGCGCGGCAGGAGATACAGGGCCATCACCAGGGCCGTGCGCGCGACCACGCTGTGCTTCACCTCGGCCGGCATTCGCACCCAGGTTCCAGCGACGGCGCGATGCGCATCGGGGCCTACGGTGAGATCGCCCGCGCCCGACAGGATGTGGATGATCGCGGGACGGGCTGACGTGTGCTCGGAGAGCTGCTCGCCCGGGGCGAAGGCGAACAAGACGAGCTCGATCCCGTCCTCGTCTGAGAGGGTCTGGCTGAGAATGCCCCGGGCCGGAATGGGGGCCTCGGCGGCGAGATCGCCGAACACCGTGACTGGCACGTTCAGGTCCTCCGAATGACGCAGGTGCGGATAGCGGGGCACGGTCTGTGGTGTCGTCAACAGCCGCGGGGAGGCGCTGCACCACCCATGTAAAACCAGTGGAATCGCGACGATCTCAGCGATGACGGTCAGGCTGAACGACCGGCCCGCCCGTCGCGATCAGGCCCATGTCTGACTCACAAAATCCCAAACCCCATTGTGGGCTGCCCGCCCGAGAATCGGATCTAGCATCCGCGCCGCCGAGTCGAACCCGGCGTCAAGGTCAGGATCGAGGCCGACGGTGCGCGCCATCCGGCCATACGGAACGCGCCAGTCGGTCGGCGGTCGAGGCAGCCTCGCGGGCAGCTCGTGGCTCGCACTCGCCCGAAGGTGGTCTCGATGGCCGCCCGGAGTCTTCGCTGCGTCCAGAGTGGCTTCGGATGCGATCAGGGCCAGGTCGACGAGGTCCTTGACGCGGGTGCTCCCGAGGGAACCCAACGCCATAGACGCGACTGTAGGCATGGAGCTTCTCGGCGACGTGGACCTCGATCGGGACGGCTGGGACCTCGACCGGCGCGATCTCGGCGAAGGCCAGGAGGTCGGGCCCGCGCAGCCGGTCGAGCTCGACGCCGGTTGGTGGGTCGAAGCCGACATCGAGGAGGAACTCGTCGAACACGCGACCGGCCAGCTCGGCCCGCACGTGATAGCGCACCGCGGCGCCCTCCGCCAGGCGATCGAGGGCGGTCGTGCGCTCGATGGCGAAGCCGAAGAAGTCACCGAGGTCGATCGCCTGCGCCGCCAGGAGGTCGGCTGTCGCCGAGGCCTCGTCGCCGGCGGTGGCGAGATCGATGTCCTTCGTCGTCCGGGCGCGGTCGCCGAAGCGGTAGTCGAGGGCCAGGGCGCCCTTCAGGACCCACCGCTCCGGGGCCACCGCGAACAGGCGAGCCAGCAGCCGATCGAAGGCGACCTCCTTGCGCAGTCGGACCACCGAGCGGCCGGTGTCGCGCGCGTGCGTGGCAAGACGCGTCTCGAGGGCTCGACGGAAGGCGCCGGCGGAGGCGTACCTCATCCGCCGGCTCCAGAGAGCGCGGCCTCGACCAGCCGCTGGACCCGATGACCGCGAGAGCGAGCCGCCTGGCGGAGAAGCGCCGGCGTGGTGAGCCCTCGTCGTCAGCGCCTGGCTGACGGCTGCCGCGACCTGGTCGGGCGCCATGCCCGCCGCCGCGACGTCGGCGATCGTCCGGGCAGGCGCAGTGAGCCGAACGCCGTGGCGGCTGATGACATCGGCGTCGGCAAGGTCGTGCGTCGTGGTATGGATCTTCACGCCCGGCTGCGGCACCAGCCGGCGACGCTCGCGACGGGACCGTGAGGTGGACGTGGTCGGCGATGACGTCGGACAGGCCGAGGAGCTCGAGGGCCGACTCGTGCGAGACGACCGCACCCGGCCCCTGCCGCAGCCACGCCGCGACGATCTCCTCGCCCGGTTCCGAGGGGTAGTCCCGCAGGCGGTACAGACCGCGAGCGACGCGCAGGAAACGGCCGGTCTTCGTGTGATGGGTCAGCAGCGCCGAGCTGAAGCCGTGACCGACGGCCTGGTCCGTGGTGAAGTACCCGGCCTGCCCGCTGGCCGTCTCGAAGAGCGCCTCGTGGTCGGGCCGAGTAGTAGTCTTGTCGTTCACATCCTAGATTATACTTAGGAAGTCAACGACAAGAGTGGCTCCGGCGGTAGGACTCGAACCTACGACATGGCGGTTAACAGCCGCCCGCTCTACCAACTGAGCTACGCCGGAGCGAGTGGGGTCGCCGGGGCGACCACCGGGCGAGGACCCGGACCGGGTCCCGCGCCGGGCGAAGGATAGCAGAGGACCGGGGCCACAAGTCGCTGGCATACTCGGCCGGTGCAGTCGCCCATCGTCGCCCCCGAAGTGCTCGCGTCGTGGGTCCGTGACGCACGTCCGGACCTGCGGATCGTCGATGTCCGCTGGTACCTGGGCCAGCCCGCGGGTGCCGGGCGCGCCGCATATGAAGCCGGGCACCTGCCAGGAGCGGTCCACCTGGATGTCGACGGCGACCTGACAGCTGGAAGCGGGCCGGGCCGGCACCCCCTCCCCGATCCTCGCGTCTTCGCGTCGAGCATGTCCGCGGCCGGGATCGGAGACGACGACCTCGTGGTCGCCTACGACGACGTCGGCGGCTGGGTCGCAGCGCGGCTGTGGTGGATGCTCGAGGACCTCGGGTTCGGCACACATGGCCGTGGCAAGGCCGTGGTCCTCGACGGTGGGCTGCCCGCATGGACCGCGGCGGGCTTGCCGACGACGTCAAGGGTGCCGATGCCGGCGACTGGTTCGCTCCACCTCGCGACCGCGTGGCGGCGGGTCATCGATCGGACCGACCTCCGGAAGCGGCTCGGTTCGGTGCTGCTCATCGACGTACGCGGTGCCCCGAGATACCGGGGCGAGGTGGAGCCGATCGACCCCCTGCCCGGCCATATCCCGACCGCGGTGAACGCGCCGACCGACGGCAACCTGGGCCCCGACGGCCGGTTTGCCTCGCCGGCCGATCTGGCCGAGCGGATCGAGGGACTCCGCGACGCGGCAGCGGTCGAGGGCTTCGTGCGCGCGCCCGATCGAGATGCCGACGTCGTGGTGTCCTGCGGCAGCGGGGTCTCCGCGTGCCACGAGGCACTGGCCATGCGGATCGCAGGCTTGCCGGACCCGATCCTGTACCCGGGCTCCTATAGCGACTGGGTGACGGCCGGTGAGCCGGTCGTCACTGGCCCGGCGCCTGGCCGACCACCGACCTGATCGCAGCGGCGAGCTCACGGTCCAGGCTTCCGACCGGGACGGAGTCTCAGTTCGCGTTGGCGGTTGACACCATCGAGGCGAGCCCTCTACACTCCGCCACCGGTGCGGGTTCCGCGCCAGTCAACCACCTAACGGAGGCGGCACGAATGTTGAGCAACAGGCTCCGCTTCATGCCCACGATCGCGCCCGTCGGCGCCGCTGATCGCGGGAGATCTGTGCCCCGTTCGAGGTAGTTGCAGGGCGGTAGGACCGCTCCAGCCACGATCCACGAGCCGTGGGCCAGATGGGCCCCGGCTTTTTTGATGCTCTCGAGACATCCGAGCGCATCACCCGAGCCGTGAGCCCACCACGACGCAGAAGCGCCGGAGCAGGGTTCGCGGCTCGTTCCATGTCGGGACCGGGACCACGCGCCTGCACCGAACCATCGTCATCCAGCCACCACGAATGCGGTGCCGGGGCGGCAACAGCCGCCGAGACACCACCGAGGAACCAACCGTGACAGCCACCGTGATCCGACAACCGAAGACGATTGCTCCGGACCAGCAGGCCGTTCCGGCCGAGGCTCGCCCGATCGACGTGACCGTGCCGGCCCTCCTCGTCGAGGGGGTGACCAAACGGTTCAAGGTCGGGCGGGCCAGGCGACCGGTCCTGGCGATCTCGAACGTCTCCCTCCGCCTCGAGCGGGGCGGCGTCGTCGGGATCCTGGGGGCCAACGGCTCGGGCAAGTCGACGCTCATCCGGCTCGTGTCCGGCCTCCTTACCCTCGACGAGGGTCGCGTGGAGGTCTTCGGTCACGACATCGAGCGCGAGGAGATGGCCGTGAAGCGGCTCATCAACCGCGTGAGCGTGGACGCCGCCTTCTTCAAGAAGCTCAGCCCGATGGAGAACCTGCTCTTTGCGGCCCGGCTGTACGGCCTGGACGCAGGACGGGCTCGCGAGGATGCGATCGCAATTCTCGAGCGGTTGGGAATCGCGAGGAAGCGGGTCGACCGGCCGGTCGAGCAGATGAGCCGAGGGATGCAGCAGAAGGTCGCCATCGCGCGAGCCCTGCTGACGAGCCCGGCCCTCCTGCTCCTCGACGAGCCGACCACCGGCCTCGACCCTCGGTCGAAGCTGGAGGTTCAGAGCTTCATCGAGGATGTCCGGACCGACCACGACGCATCGATCGTCCTGACGACCCACGACCTCGAGGAGGCGGACCGTCTCTGTGACTGGATCCAGGTCCTCAACGACGGTCGCGTCGTTGCCGAGGACACGCCAGATGGCCTGAAGCGCCTCGTTGCCGAGCGCCACGGCCAGGAGCCGACGCTCCACAACGTGTTCATGACCTACACCGGCCGGAGCCTCGACGAGGACTTCGACGAGGCCGAAGCCGATGACGAGTGAATCGTCCATGACCAGCAATGGCGGCCGAAGGGCCGCAAGAAAGGACTCCCGAATGTTCGCCATCGCCGACCAGCGGCTGAGGCTCGCAAACGATCGCATCGATCGTCTGCACCGCCAGGCCGCGCAAGGCCGCCTTGCCCACGAGGCACGGCGTCGCCACCGTCTTTCGCTCCGCCAGCACGCCTCCCGCCGGCTCATCCAGCTCGGCGAGCGGCTCGCGGCGGAGCCGAACCTCACGCCTGCCCGGTCCCGCTGAGGGCCGGGCGGGCCCACCCGAAAGGTGACTCCGTTGGCACTGATAACGCACGAGCTGAAGGCCTCGTATGCCTTCGTCGAGCGGAACTTCTTCCTGACGCGCCGCTACTGGGGCTGGGAGGTCGCCTTCCTGGTCTACTCGGCCGCAGGGGCGCTCTCGATCTCGCTCATCGGCCAGCAGGCCGGCGATCCGAGACTGCTCCTGACGCTGATGGTCGGGGCGATCTTCTGGAACTACCTCTCCGTGGTGTTCAGCTGGATCGCCGAGACCATCGCCGTCGAGCGCTGGGAGGGCACGCTCGAGTACACCATGATGGCTCCCGTCCATCGCTCGACCCACCTCCTGGGATCGGTGGCCTACGCGATGGTCTACGGCCTGATCCATACCGCCGCGATCCTCGTGGCGATGGTGCTGTTCTTCCCGGACCTGTCCGTGGCGAGCGCGAATGCCCTCACGGTCGTCCTCTTCATGGTCCTCGGGTCGTTCAGCTTCGTCGGCATCGCGATCGTGGCCGCCATCCTGCCCCTCCTGTACGTCGAGCGCGGCGCGCAGATGACGTTTGTCCTGCAGTCGGTGCTGCTGCTGATCAGCGGCGTCTACTACCCGGTCACCGTCCTGCCGGGCTGGATGCAGGTGATCTCGCACCTCTCTCCAGCGACGTACGCGATCGACGGGGTCCGGAGGGGCCTCATCGACGGCCTGCCGGCGAGCCAGCTGGTCGGCGACATCTGGCCGCTGATCGTGATGGGCATCGTCCTCATCCCGACCGGCCTGTGGGCCTTCGGTCGCGCCGAGCGGTACGCGAAGCGAAACGGCAAGCTCAAGCGGGTGGGTTGAGATGGGTCACGTGGCCGCCAGTCCATCCCTCGTCCTCCGGGCCTATCGTGGCCCGGAGGACCATCCCGCCATGACCCGGGTCGCCGCCGCGGTACGCATCTTCAACCGCGATGCGGAGCTCGGCACCGTGGCCGACATGGACAACCACTACGGCCACCTCGACCAGGCCGAGCTTCCCCGCGACTGCGCACTTGTCGAGGATGACGGGCATGTGGTCGCCTATGGTCGGGCATCGTGGGCGCCGCTCGCGAACGGCGAGGGACGTGTCGACTGCATCCTGAACATCGATCCGGTCGCCCGTGATCGCCACGTCGAGGAGCTCCTCGTCGGCCACGCCATGCGTCGCGCCGCCGAGATCGTCGGCGGCCCCGGGCTCGACGGAACCACCCGCGCCATCTTCTACGTGACGGGTCGCGACGCGGCCCTCACCCGCGTGCTCGAGGCCCGTGGCCTGAAGCGCGTCCGTCGTGGCGCACAGCTCATCCGCCCCGACTTCGACGCGATCCCGGACCTGCCGATCCCTGCCCCGCTGGAGGTCCGCCCGATCGATCCCAGGGACAGGGCGATCCATCGCCGCGTCTTCGACGCGGACGCCCGGGCATTCGCCGATTCCTACGGCCAGGAAGCACCGACCGAGGCGGCATTCGACGAGTTCCTCGGCCAGCCGACATTCGACCCGACGCTTTGGCGCGTCGCCTTCGACGGCGACGTCATCGCCGGGCAGATCCTCAATTACATGGATGACCCGGAACCCGACGGCACCCGGATCGGCTGGACCGAGGCGATCTCGGTCCAGCCCGAGTATCGGCGTCGCGGGCTCGCGCGGGCGCTCCTCGCCGAGAGCCTCCGGGCGGTCCGCGATGCGGGGGCGACCTCTGCCGGCCTCGGCGTCGACACGCAGAATCCGAACCATGCGCTTGTCCTCTACGAGAGCCTCGGCTTCCGGATCGTCTCGGAGACGTTCGAATACGAGTGGGGGCCATTCGGGCCTGGCGAGGTCCCGTGGCTCGACGCGGGAGCCGTTCGATGACGGCGAACGGGATCGGCGCCTTCGGGCACGATGATCCGGCGCTAGCGTCAATTGGCTGGCATCCGCACTTCGCGGCGGCGTTCGAGGTTTACGCGCCCGCGGGCCGTGTGCCGGCTCGGGTGGTCGTCCGAGGAACGCGGCCAGTTCCTCGTCCACGACGGGTCGGTGATCGTGCCGGCCGCGGTCTCCGGGAGATTTCGTTACGACGCGGACAGCGATCCGCTCGCCTTTCCGGCCGTCGGGGACTGGGTCGCGATCGCGCCGGCGGGCGACGAGACGGCGGCGCCACGATCCACGCCCTGCTGCCTCGCAGGTCTGCAGTTATTCGGCGCGCTCCCGCGGACCACGCGACGGGGGCCGCAAACGATCGCCGCCAACGTCGACGTCGTCTTCATCGTGACCTCGCTCAACGCCGAGCTCAACCTCCGGCGGCTGGAGCGATATCTCGCCGTCGCCTGGGAATCCGGGGCCACGCCCGTCGTGGTCCTCTCGAAGTCGGACCTGGATGCCGACATCCCGGGGCATCGGACCGCGGTGGAGTCGGTGGCCATCGGGGTCGAGGTGATCTCGACGTCGGCGGTGAGCGGCACGGGCATCGACGGTGTCCGCGCTCACCTCGGACCGGGGCGTACGGTGGCCTTCATCGGATCCTCCGGCGTCGGCAAGTCAACCCTCGTGAACGCGCTCGCCGGGCACGAGCTGCTGGCCACTTCGGGGATCAGGGAGGATGACGGGCGCGGGCACCACACGACGACCCGGCGCCAGCTTGTCCCGCTGGCGGAAGGCCTCGTGATCGACACCCCGGGAATGCGCGAGCTGGGTCTCCTCGACGGTGATGGCCTGGCCAGCGCGTTCGACGACATCGAGACCATTGCGATGAGCTGCCGGTTCAACGATTGCCGCCACGAAAGCGAGCCTGGCTGCGCCGTCGGTCAGGCGCTGGCGTCCGGCGTCCTCGATGTCGCGCGATTCGCCGCGTTCCGCAAGCTGGAGCGCGAGGCCCGGCGCGCAGAGCTGTCGACGAACGCGGTCGCGCGCAAGGCCGAGCGGCGGAAGTGGACGGCCATGACCCGCGGGGTGGGCGAGCGCATGGATGCGAAATATGGGCGAGAACGATGACCGATCCGACGACGGCCCCTCAAACCGAGCCGCTCGATGCGCGGGTCCGTATCCCGGGGATCATTTTCCGGCACCCGGACCTCGAACGCGAGGTCGGCGCGCTTGCGGCGCTCATCGCCGAGGTCAACGTCCACGATGGGGTCGACTACGTGCCGACCGAGGCCACCCTGCGGAACGACCTCGAGCACACAACGGCGCTGGATCCGACCCGCGACGTCGTCGTCGCCGAGGCCGACGGGGCTTTCGTCGGTACGGGCCAGGTCGAATGGCGCCTGCGCGGCGATCGGGTCTTCCACCACGTCAGCGTCTGGGTGCATCCAGGCCGGCGCCGTCGCGGCCTGGGCAATGCGCTGCTCCGCTGGGCCGAAGATCGGGTTGCGGTGGGAATCGCCGACGGCTCGATGGGCCCGGTCGATCGACCCCACCTGCTCGCCGGCTGGGCCGAGCTCGAGGTCCCGGGCACCGAGGCATTCGCCGAGGCGGCCGGCTATCACGTCGAAGGCTATGGCGCGCTCATGACCCGTTCGCTCGCGGATCCGGTCGAGGTCCTGGCCCTGCCGGCCGGCCTCGAGACGCGCCAGGTGTCGCCGGCTGACCATCGGGCGATCTGGGATGCCGACGTCGAGGCATTCCTGGACCACCGCGACCCCGCTCAGCGGACCGAGGAGGATTTCGTCGGCTGGTTCTCGCAGCCCGACCTGGACACGACCCTCTGGGAAGTCGCCTGGGATGGCGACGAGGTCGCCGGATCGGTGCTGACGTTCGTCTTCCCCGACGAGAACGCGAGGCTCGGCGTCAAGAGAGGCTGGCTGGAACACGTGTCGGTCCGCCGGCCGTGGCGCCGGCGGGGCCTCGCGTCGGCCCTCATGTCGCGGTCGATGCAACGGCTGCGGGACCTGGGCCTGGCCGAAGCGGCCCTCGGCGTGGATACCGAGAATCTGAGCGGCGCCGTGCGGGTCTACGAGGCGCTCGGATTCCGGCGCGTCCGGACCGCGGCCAACTATCGGAAGGCGATCGCGCGGTAGCGCGAGGCTAGATCGGCAGGCGGTGCTCGCGGGCCACCATCTCCAGCCATGGCCGCTCGCGGCCAATCGTCGTCTCGGGCCCGTGGCCGGGCAGGACCCGCGAGCGGGTCATCGAACGTCGCAAGCCGGGCCAGCGATTCGACCATCTGCTCCGACGATGCGCCCGGGAGGTCTACCCTCCCCCACCCGCTCGCGAACAGCGTGTCGCCGCTGAAGAGGATCCCGTCCTCGGCGGACCACAGGCATACCGATCCCTCGGTGTGACCGGGTGTGTGGAGGACCGTCAGGCGGATGTCGCCGAAGCGGATCTCGCCGCCTTCCGCAAGGTCGACGGCCGGCATGCACGGCGGGATCTCGAACGGTGCCCAGAGCGGCTGCGGATCGGTCAGCCGGTACGCATCGAGCGGATGGATGGCGATCGGCGCCCCGGTGTGCTCCGCGACCGCGGCGTTCTCCCCGAAGTGGTCCCAGTGCCCGTGGGTCGTGACGATCAGCTTGAGCGTCCATTCCCGCTCCGCGAGCTGGTCGGTGATCCAGGCCAGCGACGGGATCGCCGTGTCGATCGCGATCGCTTCGTGGGTACGTTCGTCGGCGATCAGGTGGACGTTGGTGCGGACGGGCCCGACGACACTGGTGACGCGCTCCAATCAGCCCTCGGCGACGATCTTGGCGCGAATGCAGTCGAAGGTCTGGCCGATCATCTTGTTGGCGGTTCCTTCGACCATGCGCGCGCCGACACTCGCCAGCATGCCGCTGAGGTTCACGTCGGCCGACCATTGCATCGTCGTCGTGTTGGGCTCGGCGCCGTCGGCGAGAGTCATCCGGCCGACCGCGTCGACCGCGCTGCCGGGAGCCTGTCCATGGGCCTTGATCACGGCCATGTCGGGCGGCTGCTGCTCGGCGATCTCCAGGTCGACGACGAACCTGGCCGTGATGAAGCCGACCCCGACCTTGGCCTTCGCCTTGAAGTGCGTCGGGTCGACGACCTCGATGGACTCGACTCCCGGTCCGCAGGCGCCAACCTTGTCCGGGTCGGTGACGAAGGCAAAGACCTTGGCGCGGCTGGCAGGGATTTCGACGGTGCCCGAGAACTCCATCAACGGCCTCCGGTGAGTGCGGGCGGGACCACGATGGCGCGGTTCACGCCTCGGGGGATGCGGGTTCCGATGATAGCGAGGCCGGGACGAACGCGGCCGCATCGTGGATCGCAGGGCGCAGGCTCGGTCCCTGGCCTCCGGCTACCGTCAACGGATCCCGCTGCCCGGAACCCAGCTGACGATGCCGATGTCGAGGGGCTGCGTATCGCGGATGCCGACCGAGCCGTCGGCGGCCGTCACGACCAGGGCATCCATCGCCGCAAGCAGGCGTGCGTCCGTCGCACTCCCGGCCTGTGCCCAGAGCTGGCGACGAAGGAACGCCAGGAGCTCGTTGCGATCGGACCATCGCCGACGTTCGCCTTCCACGCGTGTCACCGCGGGTCCGATGCCGCGAGCCTCGAGCAGCTCCACGAACTCGGGGAGTGCGGGCAGCCCGACCCTCGCCTCGCCGTGCACGACCCGCCAGAACGGCGCGGCGATGGATGCCGGACTGGCCTGCATCAGGACGGCCACGACGAGCCGGCGAGCCGCGGCCTCGAGCGCGTCGAGGAACGGCAGGATCGCCGCGATGTCGTAGCTGACGTGGGCGATCATCGCGACATCCGCGACGGGATCCTCGCCGAGCGAGGCTCGCAGCGCCGGGTCGGCCGGCCAGCGACCCTCGAGGATCCGGATGTTCGGGATGCCGTGCGACTCCATCCCCGCCTGGAGCGCACCAAGCATCGACGCCGAGGGATCGACCGCGATCACCTCGTGGACCTTGCGCGCGAGCGGCAGCGCGTATCGGCCGGCCCCGGCGCCGACATCGAGCCATGTGTCGGTGGGCAACGCGAGCGCCACGAGTCGCTCGAGGACGGGGTCGTCCGCGCGTGTCGGGTCCGCCACGAAGGTCCGGCTCACGGTCGCGTAGAAATCGTGCCCGTCCGGCGCTTCGCGGATTCGTTCGACCTGCTCGGCGTTGCCGCGGACCCGATCCGCCCAGCCCACCTCGAGCAACTTCACCAGGTCACGGCGCTCGTCCACGTCCGGGTTCGTGCCGCCCACCTCGATCGTCCGGACAAGCTCAGGCCTCGAATCCATGAGAGGCCCGAGACCGCGGTCTCCGGTTGCCTCGGCGACGAGCGGGGCGGCCTGGCGCTCGACCCGGACCGGGTTGCGCGACCCGTCGATGTGCCTCGCGACGAGGATCGGCCTGGCGGAGTCCAGTGGCGCGTCGATGAGCTGGCGAATGACCGCCGGATCGACGAGGGGCTGGTCGCCGAGGAGGATGAGTGCGCAGGCCGGGCCCGGCGCGTCGCCCATGGCCGCATCCCATCCGATCCGCAGCGAGCTCGCGAGGCCCCGTGCCGGTTCCGGATTGGTGACCCGACGCGCGCCTCGCCATTCCATCGCGGATTCGAGGTCCGCGGCCCCCGGGCCGATGACCACGACGGGGTCGTCGATGCCCGCCTGGGCGAGCGAATCGAGGACGTGCTGCAGGATCGGCCGTCCCTCGAGGCTCGCCAGCAACTTGGCTCCGCCGAATCGACTCCCGGCGCCGGCGGCGAGGACGATCGCCGCGGACCTCACCCCGGTCCCGATGCCGCAGCCGCGGCCCCGTCGCCGGTCCGATTCGCCGCCGCCAGCCGATCGCGCATCGGCATGCCCGAGCCGCCGCGCCGTGCGGCCACGATCTCCGAGATGATCGCCAGCGCGGTCTCGGCCGGGTCCTTCCCGCCGAGATCGAGGCCGATCGGGCCGCGGACCGAATCGATCTGCGCCTCGGTCAGACCGGCCTGGGCCAGTCGGACGCGTCGATCGCCCTGCGTCTTGCGTGACCCGACCGCACCGACATACCGACAGCCCCGCCGTACGCCCTCGACGATCGCCGGCTCATCGAACTTCGGATCGTGGGACAGGATCGCGACGGCGTCGTTCGGGCCGACGTCGAGCGTCTCGAACGCGTCGTCCGGCCAGGCAACCTCGATGCGATCGACATCGGGAAAGCGCTCGGGCGTCGCGAAGGCCGCCCGGCCGTCGACGATGACCGTCTCGTACCCGAGCTCGCGGGCGTAGCGCACCAGCGACCGGGCGACCTCGACCGCCCCGACGATCACGAGCCGCGGTCGAACGGGGAAGGCTTCGACGAAGAAGCTGCGACCGGCGACCTCTACCGTGCGCGAGAGGCCGTCGTAGAGGATGCGCGCCGCAGCTCCAGCGAGCTCGGCGTCGATACCGGCATCGCCAGTCGTGCCCTCGAGAATCTCACCCGCAGCCCCGACCACGATCGGCTCCGCGGGTGGCGCGCCGTGCCCGGGTTGATGCGGCCCGAATTCAGCGGACGGCGCGTCGGGCGGGAGTGGCGTGACGACGGCAAGGGACCGTCCGCGTGGACCGACCGAATCAGTCGCCGCGGCAGCCACGGTCGCAGGCATTACGGGCTGGACGAGGACGTCGATCGTTCCGCCACAGGCGAGGCCCACGTCCCAGGCTTCCTCGTCGCTGATCCCGTAGCGGATCACGCGGGCATTACCGGTCCGGCGCGCGGTCCCGATCTCCTCCGCCGCGGCGCCTTCCACGCACCCGCCGCTCACCGAGCCGATAAGGCGTCCGTCGTCGGCCACAAGGAGCACGGCGCCCTCGGGCCGCGGGGCCGAGCCGAACGTCCGGACGACGACGGCCCGGCCAGCGCCGACGCCCTCAGCCTGCCAGGCGTCGAGGGTCTCGAGGAGGTCTCGCATGACGTCATCGTACGGCGGAGGTCGCGCGTGGGCCGCCAGCCACGATCCGGACGCTCCGCGGCCCGCGCGGACTCCAACGAAGACCCGGACGCCGGGCACGCCCAAGCACCGTGTGTATACTCGTGCGCATGAATGTGCGCACGAACCTGCTGCTGCCCGATGCCCTCGTCCGCGAGGTCGACAAGTTCGCCGGACCCCGCGGCCGGAGCCGCTTCGTCGCCGAAGCCCTGGAGGCCAAGCTGAAACGCGAACGCCTGGCCGTGGCGATCCGGGAATCGGCCGGCGCCCTCGACATGAGACTCCATCCGGAGTGGGCGACGTCAGAGGACGTCGTCGCCTGGGTCCGCGCCCTCCGCGCCGAGGAGACCACGCCTCCCGAATCCGAGGACGAGGCGGCCGATGCGGCTGGTGCTTGACTCGACCTTCCTGATCGATCACCTGCGTGGTGATCGCGTCGCGATTGCCCGCCTGAACGCGCTGTTCGAGGCTGGAGACGAGCCATTCGTGAACGACGTCGTGGTCACGGAGGTACGGGCCGGACTGTTCCCCTTCGAGGAGCCGGTTCTGCGGCGCCTTCTGGAACCTGTGGAGTTCGTTCAGCCCGGACCTGATTGGGCCCTCCTGGCTGGAAGCTGGCGTCGGGCGGCGCGGGACCGAGGACGAACGCTTTCGCTCCCTGACGCCCTCATCGCCGCGACGGCCGATGCCGTGAATGCCGCGGTCCTGACCCGGAACGTACGCGACTTCGCCCTGACGCCGGTCCGCATCCTGACGTACTGACGGCGCAGGACGGCGCGCCGACGGTCAGCGGCGCGCGCCCCCGCACCCAGCCGCAATATCCGGCTGGTTCATAGGAACCGATCGCTGCGTGCGTGACCCTGATCGGGATCGGCCGATTCAGCGGGAGCGTCGAGCGCACCACCACGAGTTCATGAACCAGCCGAATACCCGGAAGCGGCCCGAAGTGAGCGGCGGCAGGACGCGGCCTGGCCGCCTACGTCAACGGCTGTGCCGTGCCCGGGTCCGCGGGCTGGCGAACGACCTTCGGTGGCGGCTCGAACGTCCGCCGCGGGTCGAGGCCCGGCGTCGCGTGCGCCGCGGCGTCGCCGCCGCGGCGCGTATCGGACCCTCGCGCCCCGGCCAGGATCTCGCCGAGGCGCTCGAGGCTGGCCACCGTCCCGGCCGCGAGGAAGTCGTCGATGTAGGGATAGGCCGCGCGCATGCCGGCGGCGAGCGGCTGGTAGCCGGGCGTCCCCGCCAGGGGGTTGAGCCAGACCAGCCGGTGGCAGTTGCGGCGGAGGCGCGCCGTCTCGACCTCGACGATTCGCGGGTCGCCCCGGTCCCAGCCGTCCGAGACGACGATGACCACGCCGCTCGTCCGGAGGGTCCGGCGTGCCCAGGTGTGGTTGAAGTCGCGGAACGATTCGCCGATCCGGGTCCCGCCCGCCCAGTCCGTGACCGCATCCGCGACCTTCGTCAGGGCCCGGTCCCGGTTCCGGTCCTTCAACAAGCGCGTGACCCGGGTCAGGCGGGTCCCGAAGACGAAGGACTCGGTCCGGACCGTCGAGGACGCCGAAAGGGCCTGGATGAACCGGAGGAGCAGGCGCGAGTGCCGCTCCATCGAACCCGAGATGTCGCACAGGACGACGAGCGGCCGCGGGCGCTTCACCGGCCTTCGCCAGACCCACTCGAGGACCTCGCCGCCGGTCCCGAGATTGCGCCGGAACATCGCCCTGGGGGCGAGCCGCCGGCCGTGCCGGTGGTGTTCGTAGCGCCGCGTGCGGCGTTGCTCGAGCTTCGGTTCGAGAAGATCCACGAGACGCTCGGCGTCGCGGAGCTCCTGCGCCGTCATCCGGTCGAAATCGCGATGCCGAATGGTCTCGGACCGACTGTACGCGTCGGGAGAGATCGTGATCACATCCGGCGCGGCCTCGTCGCCCTCTACGTCCCCGTCGGTGGGGATCGGCATCCCGTCCCGGTCGTCGCCCAGGTCGCTGCGCTCGTCACCGGGCATAGCCGCGTCCGGGGCCGCGCCTTCCTCGTCCGGCACCGCCTCGGACCGCTGCTCCGTTCCCGGCGCCTCGAGGTTCGGTTGGAGCGAGCGCCGACGCCAGTACCGGTCGAAGACGCGGTCGTAGACCGGGCGATCGTCGCGGCGACGGGTGAAGACCGCGGCGCCGGCGGCGCGGACGAGCTCGCGATCGCCGATGTCGATCAGCCCGAGCGCCCTCGAGAAGTCGATCTCCGAGCCGACGTCCACGGCCAGGCCGGCCCGTCGCAGCTCCCGCCCGAAACCGACCGCGCGGGCGAGCAGCCGGTGGCCGTCGATGGCCTCCCGGGACCCGCTCTGGACGATCGCCGGATCGAGACTCATGCCCGGATCAGCCCCCCGCGGCGACCTCGGAGAGGTAGGTCTTGACGGTGTCGCCGCGGACCTGTCGGATGTCTTCCTCGTACTTGAGGACGACGCCGAGCGTCTCGTCGACGAGCGCCGGTGTCAGCTCGGCCGCGCCGAGGGCCATGAGGGCGGCCGCCCAGTCGAGCGTCTCGGCGATCCCGGGCACCTTCGTGAGGTCGGCCTCGCGGAGGCGATGGACGAACCCGACGACGGCTCGGGCGAGCGTCTCCGGCGCGTCGGGGACACGGGCCTGGACGATCTCGAACTCCTTGGCCGCCGAGGGATAGTCGATCCAGTGATAGAGGCAGCGCCGTTTGAGCGCGTCGTGCACCTCGCGGGTCCGATTGGAGGTGAGGATGACCCGGGGCGGCTTTTCGGCCTTGATCGTGCCGATCTCGGGAACGGTGACCTGGAAGTCCGACAGGATCTCGAGGAGGTAGGCCTCGAACTCCTCGTCGGCTCGGTCAATCTCGTCGATGAGGAGGACCGGCGCGTCGCCATCGGCGCCCGCTTCGAGCGCCTGGAGGAGTGGCCGGCGAATCAGGAAGTCCGGTCCGAAGATGTCGTGGGCGGTCGCATGCTCGGCCTGACCGCGGGCCTCGAGAAGCCGGATCTCGAGCATCTGGCGCGGGTAGTTCCACTCGTAGACAGCAGTGTTGACGTCCAGTCCCTCGTAGCACTGGAGCCGGATGAGCCGCGTGCCGAGTGACGCCGCGAGGACCTTGGCGAGCTCCGTCTTCCCGACTCCGGCCTCGCCCTCGAGGAGGAGCGGCCGACCGAGCTGGAGGCCGAGGAAGACGGCCGTGGCGATCGAGCGATCGGCGATGTAGCCGCGCTCCCGAAAGGCCTCCTGGATCGCGTCCGTGGAGTCGAGCGGTAGGTTCATTCCCGCGATGCTAGCAGGCCTGCCCGGCCTGCCCGGCGCTCGCGCGTAACGACCAGCCCGGTCTTCCCTCGCTCAACCCTCGGGAGCATCCAGCTCCCGCGCGTAGCCCGGAAATCGGAAACGCTGGTCTCGGGTGAGGATCCCGCCGTGCCCCAGCCGGGCGACCGTCCGGGTCGTAGGTGGCTCACCGGACAGGAGGCGCGGAAGGAGCAGGTCCGCCGCCGTGGCCTTCGAGTAGGCCCCGCACGACGGCAGGCCGACGACGGCCACCGGCCCGATCCGCCCCAGCCAGAGCATCGAGCCAGGATGGGCCGGCACTCCATGGCGAACGACCTGGCCGCCGAGGGCGGCGAGCGCCACGAAGAACGGGTCGTCGGGATCGGTGCTCGACGACCCGGCCGTCAGTACGACGTCGGCGCGGCCCGGGCCGCGACCCTGAACCCGTGCCCACAGCGCGAAGGTGACCGGGCCGTCGGCGTCCTCGACGTAGTCGATCCCGACGAGGCGGGAACCGAGCCCCTCGATCTTGGCCCTGAGGCTGGCTTCGAACCGTTCCCTCGCGACGCCCCGGATCAATTCCTTGACGACCGCCGCGATCCGGCGCGGCCGGAACGGCGCCACGAAGACGACGCGTCGAGCGCCTCCGCGTCCGGCGACGGCCTCGGCCTGCGCGACGATGCCTTCGGGCACGAGGTGTGGCGCGACCTTGACGCTCGCCACGAGTGCGCCCGCCTCGACAACCCGGCCGTCGAGGATCGTGAAGACCTCGATCGGATCGATGGCATTCAGGCGATCGACGAGATGGGTCTCCACGTGGACCACCCCGGGGCCGGTCGCCCGGAGGTCAATGCGGCTCTGGACCGGCTCGCCCGCGACGAGCCCACCTCCCCCGACCGCGGTGGCGAGCCTGCGTGCCGCGTCGTCCTCGAGCACATCCCCGGGTTCCGGCAACAGGACCGATATGGGCCGCGACCCAACCTCGGCGGCCGCCGCCTCGACTTGCGCAAGGTCGCCCGGTGACAGGCGGCGGCCCTTGGCCCAGCGTTCGCCCGACACGCTGAGATCGCGGGTGAGTACCCCACCGACGACCTCGGCGGGCGGCGCCGTTCCGAGCCGAATCCGGGCGACCTTCACTCGAGCCGGGCGATCGCCGCCTCCAGCGCCCGCAGCACCTGGACCGAGGCCAGGTGGGTCCGGTATTCGCGATCGGCGTGGATGTCGGAGCCGACCGTCACGCCGTCCGTCGCGTGGGCCGCGGCCTGGGCAAGCAATTCACCCGCCAGGATGGCGGCCTCGACCGCGGTCGCGCGGTACGGGTGCTCGCCGACCCCGGTCACGCCGACGGTGCAGAATCCCCACTTCGCCCCGTCGCGGGCGCCGATCACGGCCGCGACCCCCGCCAGCGAGTAGCCGCTTGCCGGCTGCTCCATCGCCTGATACGCCGACCCCACGTCGTCCCGGCCGCCCGGCAGCCGGACCTCGGTGATGAGCTCATCGGGCTTGAGAACGCTGCTGAACGCGCCGTCGAAGAACGAGGTGATCGCGATCGCCTTCTCGTCTCGAGAGGATCGGGCGATGACCTCGGCGTCGAGAGCCAGCAGGATGGCCGGCATATCCGATGCCGGATCGGCGTGGGCGATGGCTCCGCCGATCGTCCCGCGGTTGCGGACCTGGACGTCGCCGATGTGCGGCAGCGCGTCGGCCAGCAGCCCGTAGTGACGGAGGATCGGGTCACGGAGCATCTCGTCGTACGTCGTGAGCGCTCCGACCGCGATGCGTCCGTCCGGGAGGCGGCGGACGCCCTTCAGCTCGGCGAGGCGGCCGATGTCCACGAGCGTCTCCGGCCTGGCCAACCGGAGCTTCATGAGCGGCAGGAGGCTCTGGCCACCGGCGATCGCCTTGGCGGATCCGCCGCCGCGAGCGAGCCATGCCAGGGCGTCATCGAGCGAGGACGCGAGGACGTAGTCGAAGGCGGCGGGGATCATGCCTGCGCTCCCTTCGCGGACTGCATCGCCTTCCACACCGTCTGCGGCGTGAGGGGCATGTCAAGGTGTCTGATCCCGAACGGCGCCAGCGCGTCGTTGACGGCGTTCGCGACGGCTGCGGTGCTGGCGATGGCCCCGGCCTCGCCGACGCCCTTGACCCCGAGGGGGTTCACCGGGCTCGGCGTGACGGTTTCGTCGAGCTCGAGGTTCGGGAGCCAGCTGGCCCGCGGCAATGCGTAGTCGAGCATCGAGCCCGACAGGAGCTGCCCGTCGTCGCCGTAGACGGCGCCTTCCCAGAGCGCCTGGCCGACGCCCTGGACGATCCCGCCGTGCAGCTGCCCGTCGACGATCATCGGGTTGATCTTGTTGCCGACGTCATCGACCGCCACGTACCGGACGAGATCGACATGGCCGGTGCCCTCGTCGATCTCGACGATCGCGACGTGCGTCCCGAACGGCCAGGTGCAGTTCGGCGTGTCGTAGTAGGCGGTTTCGTCGAGGTACGGCTCCATGCCCTCCGGTGCGTCGAACGCGAGGTCGAGGGCGAAGGCGATCTCCTGGAATGTCTTCTTCTTGTCGGGCGAGCCTTTCACCCGGTACTCCGCCCCATCGACCTCGATGTCCTCGACGGACGCCTCGAGCATGTGCGCGGCGTAGCGGCGAGCCTTCTCGCGAATCTTCGCCGCCGCCTTGATCGCAGCCGTGCTCCCGACCGACGAGGTCCGGCTGCCGTAGGAGCCGTAGCCGAACGGCGTGCCCTGGGTGTCCGAGTGCTGGACGACGATGTCCTCCATCGGGATCCCGAGCTCATGGCCGACGATCTGGGCGTAGGTCGTCTCGTGACCCTGGCCCTGCGGCTGGGTGCCCATCGTGACGACCACCTTCCCGGTGAGGTGGACCTTGATGTTGGCCGATTCCCACATCGCCGCGCCCCAGCCCTCGCCGACCGCGCCGATCCACTTCGACGGGGCGACGCCGCAGACCTCGAGGTAGCTGGAAAGGCCGACGCCCAGGTACTTGCCCCGCGCCCGCGCTTCCGCCTTTGCCTTCTCGATGCCGTCGTATCCGGCAAGCGCCAGCGCCTTGTCCATCGCCGGCTCGTAGTTGCCGGAATCGATGTAGATCTTGGCCCCGCCGCTGGCGGTCCCGAGCCCGGACGGGTTCTCGTACGGGAACTGATCCGGCTGGATGAAGTTCCGGCGGCGGACCTCCGCCCGGTCCATCCCGATCTCGGCCGCGAAGAGGTCCATGGCCCGCTCGATGACGTAGGTAGCCTCGGGCCGGCCCGCGCCTCGATAGGCATCGACGAAGACCGTGTTCGTGTAGACGCCGACGACCTCGGCGTAGACGTTCGGGATCCGGTAGCAGCCGGACAGGACGCGGGCATAGAGCGTGGTCGGGATGCCGGGCCCGATCGTCGAGAGGCGGCCGCCGAGATTCGCGAATGTCTTGACCCGGAGGCCGGTCACCTCGCCGTCGCGCTTTCCGGCGATCTCGACGTAGGTGATGTGGTCGCGGCCGTGGATGGTCGCCTGGTAGTTCTCCCGGCGACCCTCGATCCACTTGACGGCCCGGCCGCCGAGCCGCTTCGAGGCGAGGAGCACAATCGGGTAGTCGGCGTAGGTGAAGATCTTGGTCCCGAAGGCACCCCCGACATCGGGGCTGATGCAGCGAATCTTGTGCTCCGGCACGCCCATCACGAAGGCCGCCAGGAGGAGCCGCTGGATGTGCGGCGTCTGGCTCGACATCCAGATCGTGTACTCGTCCGTACCGGGGTTGTAGAGGCCGATATCGCCGCGCGTCTCCATCGGGTTGGGGATGAGGCGCTGGTTCACGAGCCGCTGTCGGACGACGACCTCGGCACCGTCGACGGCCGACGCGGTCCCCGCCTTGTCGCCGACCGACCACTCGAAGACGACGTTGTTCGGCGCGTTCTCGTGGAGCTGCGGCGCACCCGGCTGGGTCGCCTTCTCCGCGTCGACGACGGCCGGCAGCGGCTCCCAGTCGACCACGATATGCTCGAGCGCGTCGAGCGCCTGCTCGGGCGTCTCGGCGATGACGGCCGCGACGCCCTCGCCCGTCCACTTCACGCTGTCCGTGGCCAGGGCCCGCGGCGTGTTGACGTTGTTCTGGAGTCCCGCCGAGCCGCCGGCGGGCCAGGCCATCGGCAGCGGGTTGTACGGGATGTCGGCCCCGGTCATGACATCCAGGACGCCCGGCATGACCTTCGCCGCGTTCGTGTCGATCGACCGGATCAGCGCGTGTGCGTAGGGGCTCCGGAGGATGGCGCAGTAGGCCATCGACTGGAGCTTGATGTCATCGACATACCGGCCCTCGCCGGTGATCAGTCGTCGGTCCTCGACGCGCTTGGCGCGCTTGCCGAGCATATCGATGGCCATCACATGCCCCCCTGGATCGCGGTGCTCGGGGCCGGCACGCCGGTACGCATCACGGTCGCCGCGGCGCGGATCGCGGTGACGATGTTCTGGTAGCCGGTGCAGCGGCAGAAATTGCCTTCGATGGCGTGACGGATCTCGTCGTCGGTGGGATCCGTGGTCCGCCCCAGGAGGTCGGCAGCGGCCATGATCATCCCCGGGGTACAGAACCCGCATTGGAGTCCGTGGTGCTCCCAGAATGCGGCCTGGAGCGGATGGAGCCCATCGGCCGCAGCCATGCCTTCGATCGTCGTGACCGTGGCGCCGTCCGCCTGGACGGCAAGCATCGTGCAGGATTTGATGGCCTTGCCGTCGACCGTCACGGTGCAGGCGCCGCATTGCGAGGTGTCGCAGGCGATGTGCGTCCCGGTCAGGTCCAGGTCCTCGCGGAGGAGCTGGACCAGCAGACGTCTCGGCTCGACATCGACCTCCCGTGGCACCCCGTTGACGTTGAGCGAAACGTGTAGTGCCACGGGTGGGACCTCCTGCAGCGACGCCGGGAAGGCGTCGATGATGCACCCGCCGGCGACGCGGAGCAAGCCTTCGCTGGGCCACCCGGCGGCGATGCGGCCGGCGCCTCCGCCGGAGGCCGGAGGCGGTCAGATCGCGGCCGCAGCCTCGACGAACGCGGTGCCGAATCCGCCCCCGATCTCGTGGTCGGCGAGGAAATGCATGGCGTCAAGGCCGTGCCCGAGCCGGGACGTCACGATGGCGACTCCTTCCGTCGTCGCCGGGGTCGCTCGGCAGGCCCGAGGTATCGGCCGAGCGCGGCGCTTCGCAGGTCGACCGCCCTTGGGTCGATGCGCGACATGGCCTCGACCCTGGGTCCGGCCGCGAGGCGCGACGCCTCGCCGAGCCGCTGCATCTTCTCCACGGCCTCCGGCCAGGTCAGCCTGCCGAGGCCGCCGCTCGTCGCCAGGCCGACCCGGTCGCGGCCGCGAGCGTGGGACGAGGCAGCATAGGCGGACGCCCAGAGCAGGACCTCGGGTCCCTCGTCGCCCCGCTCCGCCGGCATCGCGCCGCAGATGACGCCGCGATCTCCTGGCACGTCCCGGATGAGACGCCAGTTGTCCGGCCCGTCGATCAGGTCGAAGGCGAAGCTGCGGTACGGCGGCGCAAGCAACGTGCCCGGACCGGCCGCGTCCGCGCTGCCGCCGGTTATCGCGAGGGACACGTGGATTCCTGTGACGCCGTCGAGAAGGGCGTGGTGAGCGTCGGCGAATCGCCGCCGCTCGGCCGAGTCCGATCCAATGAAACGGGCGTCCGGCTCCTCGATCTCCACGAACGCGCAACCGGCTTCGCCGAGGGCCTCGATCTCCTGCCGGATCGCCGTGGCGAGCGCCGCCGCGAGCGCATCTCGGTCCGCGGGCCTCGTGTGATCAACAGACTCCAGGCGGCGACTCAACGAGTACGGCCCCGGCAGGGCCGCTTTCACCAAGCCGGGCGCGTGGCCGGCGGCGAACCGCCAGCCCTCGACTGTCAGCGGCCGGACCCAGGTCGGGGTCGCGGCGAGCCGCGGACCGTCCGGACTCATGGTGACGCCCGCCAGCCGGGCAATCGGCGCACCGAAAGCGGGCGCGCGCAGGCGACCATCGGTCAGTGGCTCGAGCCCGGCCTGGACCTGCGCCGCGAGGACGATCTCCACGGCCCTGTCGTCATCGCCGACCACCGAGCCGCCCTCGTCGAGTGGCCGCGGCAGGCCCCCCAGGAGTGTCGCGAACATCGAGGGCTCAGCGCCCCGTCACGGGGCGTAGCCACCGACGAGCAGGCCGATGATGACGGCGACCACGAGGCCGAGGATGCCGAGCACGGGCATGACGGCGGTGCGCGCGACCGAACCGGTCCCGCCACTCGTCTGCCAGAAGTCCCGCAGGCCCCGCGCCCGGCTCGGTGGCACGAATAGCCCCAGCCAGAGGCCCGCCGCGAGGCCGCCCAGGTGCGCTGCGTTGTCGATGCCGCCGCCCGCGACGAGGCCGAACACAAGGTTGATGACCACGATCATCCCGAGCTGCGGCACGATCGCGCGCGCCCGTCGGTCGAGGACCGGGTTGTGGACGCGCGTTCCCGCGATCGCGACGCCCACGAGCCCGAAGATCGCGCCGGACGCCCCGACGCTCGGGATCGGGCTCGCGATGAAGCTGACGGTCGACGCCGCCGCAGCCGTCAGGAGGTAGAACAGGCCAAAGCTGGCGGAGCCCCATATCCCCTCGACGAGCGGGCCGAGGAGGTAGAGGGCGTACATGTTGACGGCGAGGTGGAGCAAGTTCGCGTGGACGAGGGTGACGCTGAAGAGGCGATAGAGGTCGCCCTTCGCGACCGCCGCCTTGTCGAGCTCGAGGGCGAGGGCCAGCGAACCCCCGTCCGTCGAGAGCGCGTAGAGGGACACGATGATCGTGAGCCCGAGCACGAGATACGCGAGCGGGACGGCGGGTCCGTCGCCGCGGCTGCGGGCGAAGTACCGGCGCGCTGCTCCGGTGTCACCGGTTTCCTTGGCCAACCAGCCGAGCCGTGAGGCGATCTCGGCCTTGTCTTCGATCGGGGCACGCCGATCGGCCTCGTGATAGGCAGCCGCAGCCTCGCGCAGATCGCCGGCCCGAACGCGCGCCGCGGCGACGTTGCGCCAAGCCGTGTACGTCGACGGGGTCTCCGGCAACCGGAGCACCAATTCCCATGCGCCGATCGCCTCGGTCTCACGGTCCAGGCGATAGAGCGCCTCGCCGAGGCCGAGCCAGGCCGCAGCCGTGACGGCCGCATCGTCGAACCCCGAGACGCGCTGATACGCCTGGGCGGCCTGGAGGTACTCCCCTTCCCCGAGGAGTTCGGCTCCGCGGTCGAGCAGGGCGAGCGCTGTGGCTCGATCGAGCGGGCCCTCGGAGGCCACGGCGGCGCGCAGCGCGGCGTTCGTCGGGGATTGCGGGTGGTCGGCCATCCCCGGGACGATACTAGATGTGCATGTGTGGACGCTTCACCCAGGAACGGCCTACCTCTGACCTCGCCGAGATCTTCGAAGCCGAGGATCTCGCCGACGGTCCCGGGGGACGGTTCAACGTGGCGCCCACGGACGACGCCGTCGTCGTCGTCCAGCGAGAAGACCGGCGGGCGATCAAGGCATATCGCTGGGGCCTGATCCCCCATTGGGCCGACGATGCCCGCGTGGGCAACCGGATGTTCAACGCCCGGGCCGAGACGCTCGCGACCTCGCCCGTCTTCCGGGATGCCTTTCGGAAGCGCCGCTGCCTGGTCCCGGTCGATTCGTTCTACGAATGGCGCCGTGACGGCAAGGTCCGCCAGCCGTTCCGGATCGTCCGTGCCGATGGACGGCCGCTCGCCCTTGCCGGCCTCTGGGCGGGCTGGCGCGATCCCGGGACCGACGAGGTCCGGCGCACCTTCACGATCGTCACGACCACGCCGAACGAGCTGATGCGCCCGATCCACAATCGCATGCCGGTCGTGGTGTCACCGGAGGCCTGGGGCCGCTGGCTCGACCCGGCCCTCCCGGACCCTGCCGAGCTGCACGGGCTGCTCGTGCCCGCTCCGGAGAGCGACCTGGAGCTCTATCCGGTCAGCCGCGCCGTCAATGACGTGCGGAACGATGGTCCCGCGTTGATCGATCCGGTCGACCTTTCCTCGTTCAGGACGCCGCCGGACGCCCACGACCTGGGGTTGCGATAACCGGGTCGACGGCGAGGTCCCGGACGGTCGATCGCCAGGCGTCAGCCGAGGAGGCTCCGGCGTCGACGCGCGCTGCGAACGCACCGACGAATCCCGCGAACGTGCCGTCGGGATCCTGGTCGGGCGCAGCCAGGACGACGGCCGATGCCGGAAGGTCAGCGCGTTCTCCGCGCTGCGCGTTGCCGACGACGAGGATCAGTGTCGCGGCCGAGTAACCGGCGCCATCGACGAGCGCAGCGTCCAGAACAGGATCTCCATCCACCGCGACGACCACCCGCACGTCCGGCAGGTAGCGAAGCGCGAGCTCGATATCGGCCGCGTCCAGTGGCCGTGGGTGCGTCCGCAGCACGGCCGCATGCCCAATTCCCCGCGTGGCCAGGTCGAGCAGGCCGCGGTCGCCGTCCGGGCCGTCGGGGACGATCCCGATCATCTGGACGGAAGCCTCCCGCGCCGCCGCGCTCCCGCCGATCGCGACCGCCAAGCCCTCACGGCTGGCCGGACGCTCGACTGGCCCACAGACGACGATCACCCGCGAAGGGTATCGGAGAGCACCGGTGTCGCGTGCGCAGGTGAGCGCGAGATCAACGGAGTCGGCTCGGGCGCACAGCTCCGAACCGCGTCACTCGGACGGCATCGGCGAATATGACGGTCTCGGCGATTCGGACGGTCTCGGCGACTGGTTCGACCCGGAACCACCCCAGTCGTCGGTTGGGCCCGGGCTGGGCCACGGGTGGCCCCAATGGTCGTGCGAGGGCTCCGGCGAGGGCGACCCGCCGTCACCGTGGTCATCGCTCGCCCGCGATGACGCGGTGGCCTCGGGTCGGGCACTGGGTTCCGGATGGCTCGAATCCCTTGGTTCGCTCGATTCCGACGCGTCGGGCGACTCCGAGGGCTCGGCCGAGGCGCTCGGCTTACTCGAATCGGCGGGCTCCGAGGACTCGGAGGTCGGCTCGGGTGTGGACGTCGGTTCCTGAAGGACGACCGACGGCTGCGGGGAGTGGTCGGGTGTCAGGATCCCGATCGCGCCGGCCGCGCCGACGGCCGCGGCCCCGGTCAGCGAGGCCCCGATGACGACGATCGCGAGGACATACGCCATCGCCAGGCCTCGCGCCGCAGCCGGTCGCCCACCGCCGGCCGCAACCGACCATGCGGCGCGCACGCTGGCGAAGAGGCCGGCGAGACCATGTCGCGCGCGAAGTGGAGCGAGGAACCCCGTCGGCCGGGGGGCCGGCTCCTGGGCGACTGCGGCCATGACCCGATCGGTGAACCCGGTCGGGGTGTGCACCCCGGCCGTGGACAGTGCCTGCTCGAGCTCCCGGGCGGCCGCGTAGGCCTCGGCTCGCTCAGCGTCCGGGATGTCTGCATCGCTGCCCGCGAGCTCGTCCGGCCGGAATGATCCCTGGTTGGTGCTCATCGCGCGTCGTCGCCCATCGCGCCGCGGAGACGCAGGAGGCCGCGATGCAGGTGGGTCTTCACGGTCCCGAGCGGACGCCCGGTGAGGACGGCGATCTCGTCCAGCGAACGTTCCGCGAAGAACCGGAGCGCCACGACCTCACGGTAGGGCTCGTCGAGCCTGGCGAGCGCGCGTCGGACGTTCTGGTGTCGCTCTCCCCGCAGCGCGAGGCCCTCCGGGTCCACGGTCCAATCCGACCGCAGGCGAGCCATCGGGTCCTCGCCGCCGTCGACGCTCGAATCCGGCGATGCCCAGGCGACCTTCCGGCGGCGCCCCGCTTGTCGAATCGCGAGCCTGACCGCGATCCGGGACAGCCAGGCCCCGAACGGGCCATCGGCGCGCCAGGTCGCGAGCGACCGGTAGGCGATCACGAACGCCTCCTGGGCGATGTCTTCGGCTTCGCCGAGATCGCCGAGGACGCGGTGACAGGCCCGGATGACGGCCGCGGATTCTCGATCGACGAGGAGCCTGAAGGCGTCGCGGTCACCGGCGAGGACGGCGCGAACCACGGTCGCATCATCGCTGGTGATCTCCGTCTGGCTGTTCGTGGCCGTTGTATCGATGGTCCCGCTCCACGGTTCCGATCGTCCGACACGCTTGCGGACGAGTACGGGTCCATGTTGACGTGATTTCCCGGCGGCCACGTGGAGCCATTCGTCACGTCGGATCAAATCTGGTCTGAAGAGGCTCGGGCGGCATCCGTGCCGGCCGAGCTCCTTCTGTTGTCAACGGATTCGCCGGCCGATCCGCCGCGGTCGTCGAAGGGCTGCGCTCGCCCGGAGCGAGCCAGGCGATTCCCAAGCGGCTCCCGCACCAGCCGTACTCCTCTTCCCGGTGGCCGGTAAGTGGCCGGTCGCTCGTGCTGATTGAGGCAGGGACCGCTCGAAAGGTTTCAGCGTGCCGCCTCGGCAGCGGCCGCGCACGTCAGCCGGTCGCGTCCCCCGGCGGCCCGCCGGCCGCATCGTCGTCGTGGTCGACGGTGATCGGCCCGAAGCCCTCGCCCTCGAGCGCGGGCAGGAAGGCGTCCGCGTCCCCGACGAGGACGATCGCCGCCTCGTCGGGTCGGACGTGATCCCGGGCGGCCGCCAGCACCGCGTTTGCGGTGACGTCGGCGATCGTGCTCCGGTAGCGGGTCAGCTCGTCGTCGGGCAGGCCCTGCACGACCAGGCCCCCGATCGCCCCCGCGACCGCCGAGGATGTCTCGAACCGGAGCGGGAACACGCCGACCAGGTAGTCACGTGCCGCTTCCAGCTCGTCGTCCGTGACGACCTCCGCCCGCAACCGCTCGAGCTCGAGCAGCGTTTCGCGCACTGCCGGCACCGTGACGTCCGTGGCGACGGCCGCGCGAGCGGCGAAGGGTCCTGCCGAACGGCGGAAGTCGAACCCGGCGTGGGCCCCGTACGTGTAGCCCTTGTCCTCCCGGAGGTTCCGGTTCAGCCGGGAGTTGAACAGGCCGCCCAGGATCGCGCTCATGACCGCGACGGCATGGAAGTCCGGGGTCAGCCTCCGAACCCCTGGATGGCCGATACGGATCTCCGTCTGCACCGAGCCGGGTCGGTGGACGACGCGAACCCGTCGCTCCGTCGAGGCGGCCGCGGCGTCGGCGGGGCGACCAATGTCACCGACGTGGCCCGCACGCCAGTGCGCGAATCGCTCCGCCGTGAGGGCGACGACGTCGATAGCCGAGAGGTCGCCGGCCACGATGAGCGTCATCCGACCCGGATCAAAGCGCCGATCCAGCTCCGCGCGAACGATCTCCGCGCCAAGACGCTCGACCGTTGCCCGGGTCCCCGCGGCGGACCGGCGATACGGCGAGGTGTCCGCGTAGATGGCCCCGATGAAGGCCTCCTCCGCGCGGCGACCGGGGTCGGCCCGTGCCTGGAGGAGGTCGTTCAGGCGTTCGGCACGGAGCCGCTCCACCTCATCGACTGGAAACGTGGGCGTCGAGGCGACCTCGGCCATGAGGTCGAGCGCCTGCGCAAGGTGCTCCGAGGGCACGTCGATCGAAATCGTGGTCGCGTCCCAGCCGGCCTCTGCGTGGAGCGAGGCTCCGATCCGCTCACTCGCCTCGATCAGATCCACCGCCGAGTGCCGCTCCGTGCCTTCGGTGAGCGCCCGGGCCATGAGGATGGTCGCACCGGCGAGCGCGTCCGGTTCGTCAGATGCCCCGCTCGGGATGATCAGGGAAGCATCGATGAGCGACCGTCCGGGCAGGTCGACGGCAATGATGCTGAGGCCGTTGTCCAGCCTGGTCCGGTTGAACGCGGGAAAGGCATACGGCCTCGGCGCACCCGGCTTCGGTCGTTCGGCGACGACGACGCTTCGCCGGGCGCTCACGCGGCCACGTCCGAGTCACCCGGTATCTGCGTCGCGGGAAGGTACGTCAGGACGATGCGGTTGTCGGCACGGAACACGGCGCCCGCCGCGTCGCGGATCTGCTCTGCCGTGACCGCGAGATATCTCGGCAGCATCTCGTTGATGAGGTTCGGAGCGTCGAAGAGCGTGGCATACATCGAGAGCCGGTCGGCCCGCTCACCAACGCCCTGGAAGGCGTCCAGCTCGTCGGCCTCGGTCAGGGCTCGAGCCCGAGCGAGCTCGTCGGCGGACGGCGCCTCGGAGGCGAGCCGGTCGAGCTCCTCCAGATAGGCCGTCTCGAGACGCTCGAGATCGACGCCCGGGCGAGCGGTCGCCCAGCCCGCGGTCACGGACGCGCCGCCCACGAGCCCAAGCGAGAAGAGCGCGACATCCTGGGCCAGCCGCTCATCACGGACGAGCCGTCGATGCAGCCGGCTGCCCTTGCCACCGGCAAGGATCTGCCCCGCGAGATCGAGCGCGTCGAGCCGTCGATCACCGTAGACGGGGGCCCGAAAGCCGAAGTAGATCCGCGGCAGGGGGACGCGATCCATGACGATCTCGCGGCGTTCGCCGCCCAGGGTCAAGGGCAGCGACAGATCGCCAAGGTCGATCGGCAATGCCGGGTTCGCGGGAATGCCGCCGAAGTAGCGCTCCACCCAGGCCAGGACGACGCTCGTGTCGACATCTCCGACCATCGAGAGGACAGCGTTGTTCGGCGCGTAGTGCGTCCGGAAGAAGCCCCGCACGTCTTCGAGCGAGGCGGCGTCGAGGTCCGCCATCGAGCCGATCGGGATGTGGTGATACGGATGCTCGGGCGGGAAGAGCCCGGCGATCGTCCGTTCGTAGAAGGATCCGTAGGGCCGATTGTCATACGACGATCGCTTCTCGTTCTTGACCACGTCGCGCTGGTTGTCGAGGTTTTCCTGGCTGAGCGCGTCGAGGAGCGTGCCCATCCGGTCCGCCTCCAGCCAGAGGGCGATCTCGAGCTGGTGCGACGGGACCGTCTCGAAGTAGTTCGTTCGGTCGAGCGAGGTGGTGCCGTTCATCGTCCCGCCGACCGACTGGACGAGGCCGATGTGCTCCGCCTTGCCGACATGAGCCGAGCCCTGGAACATGACGTGCTCGAAGAGGTGGGCGAAGCCGGTCTTGCCGGGCACCTCGTGCTTCGAGCCCACGGCGTACCAGATATTCACGGCGGCGACGGGCGCGAGGTGATCCTCGGCCACGATGACGCGGAGGCCGTTGGCGAGGCGATGGTCGGTAAACGCTACGGTCGGCAGGGCCATGGCAATTGCGCTCCAGAGAAGACGGTCCGGGCGAAGGTTACCGCAGGCGACAGCACAGCGAATGCTTGACAACCATCGTCCACGTGTTAGGCTTTCATCTAACATCTAGGACCCCGGGCGAGGCGGTCGCCGGTCCAGTCACCCGATGGAACCCGGAGAACCCCAGCCATGGCAGCCAGGCCCACTACCCGAAGAGCACCAGCGGCATCCACAACGGACAAGTCGCGCCGGCCGGCCGTGCGCGACTTCACCGGTGGAGCCGTCGGCCATGTTATCGAGTGGGACGTCCGGCCGGTCTATGACTTCCTGTTCTCCCTCACGAGCGAAGCCGGCTCTACCGACGACCTCCCGGCCGACGACCGGCGATGGGTCGAATCCGCGCGACACGCGCTTTCGGCATCGGATGCCCGGATCTACCAGCGAATGTCCGAAACGGAGGTCGCGATCCACCTCGCCGCCTTCGCCGTCGAGCATCGCGCAATCGACACTGCCGACGCCCTCGTCTCCGCGCTCGAGGCGGCCGGACCCGTTCCGCTGCTTCGGAGCGTCTTCTCCGAGGCGAGCGCCTCGAAGGCCGCGATCGGCCCAATCCTCGAGCGGGCATTCAGCGGCGACGCCACCGCGGTCAAGGAGCTCGAGACGGGACTCCCCCAATGGCACCGAACCGAACGCCTGGCCCTGCTCGCCGATCCGATCGCGACGCACCGGGACATCGTGGGTCTTCTCCGCAGCTGGGCAGCGTCCTTCAATCCGATCGAGGGGCGAGTTCGCGACATCCTCGCCCGGGACTTCGATCTGCGGGCAGACGACAGGTCCACGCTGACCGGCCCAGACCTCATCGAGCGCACGACCGGCGGCGTCCGCTGGCTTCCGGAACCGGGTATCCGCCGCGTGATCCTTGCTCCCTCGTACTTCTCGCGGCCGTACAACTTCCTGCTGGCGGGCTCGGATTGGCGCTTCTTCGGCTATCCGGTCGCGGACAACGCCCTGGACGTCAGCGACCCGCTCGCTCCGCCGCTCCAGGTGCTGCGCCTCCATCGCGCCCTGGGCGACGGGACCCGGCTTCGTATCCTCAAGCTCCTGGCGGAGCGCGACCTGTACCTGACGGAGATCGCCCAGCAGCTGGAGCTGTCCAAGCCCACGATCAAGCACCATCTCGCCCAGCTCCGGGCTGCGGGACTGCTCACGATCATCGAGTCCGGAGCAGTCGTCTACTACAGCCTCCGGAAGGCCCGACTCGACGACGCGACGGTCGACCTGAAGCGCTTCCTCATCGGCTGAACGCCGTCCCATCGGGCCGTGGGCGACCGCGGCCCTTCTTCACCCCGGAAGGTTAGACGAATGACTAACACACGACATACGACCATCGACCAGATGCCACGACCGGAAGGAACCCGAACCATGCAGGGATACATCGAGATCACGAACCTGGTCATCCAGGCGCGGATCGCCGAGCGCGAGGCGGAGGCAGCAGGTGATCGGCTCGCCGCCGCCGCTCGGTCGCGAGGCGGCACCAATGGCAGCGTCCGACGGAGCGTCGGGCTGTTCCTCATCCGGGCAGGCCAGCGCGTCGGTGGCGGGCAGGGCTCGGCCGGCTCGTCAGCGACCCGTCCCGCGCCTCGGATGGCGGCCTGACCGATCCTGCGACCGGCAGGAGTTCAGTCGCGTCGAGCGACTAGGACGGCAGCAGCCAGTTCGCGACGAGCCAGAACGCGAGCGTGATGAGCGCCCCGTAGAGGAGACCCTCGAGGATCATCCGGAGCGTCATCCTCCGATCCGCCGTCCGGGCCGCCCGGTCCGCGACGGCCGTCTCGCCGCCGAGGGCGCCGAAGTTCCGCAAGCCGACAGCACCGAAGGCGACGCAGAATTGGCGAGTCACCTGGAGCCACGTGATGGCCGTCGCGGTCGCGAACGGCAGGAGTGCAAGGCGAGCGCCGGACGGCAGGCCGAGCGCGAGGATCAGGACCGCGACGATCCCGGTCATGACCGTCGCCGCAATTGCGGACCGTCGCCGGCGCTCGACCTCGGCCGGCCCGATGTTGCAGACACCGGGCCGATATGCCTCGACGGGTTCGGCGTGATCGTGGAGCATGGCCTCATTGTCCGTCCGCGGCAGCAACGGGCGCCGGACTGGGCCAGGCGCGCTGCGCGGATACCGGTCCATACGTACACTCGCCTCGATGCGGATCCTCCGGCGAGCAACGATGCTGTCGCTGCTCCTTGCGGCGACGCTGCCGTCCCTGGTTCTGGCGCACGCCACGCTTCTCAGCTCCACGCCGGCCCAGGGCGCGAAGCTCTCGACCCTCCCGAGTGCCATCCTCCTGACGTTCGATGACGTCCTGACGAGCAAGTCGACGTTCGTCGTCCTGGACTCGGCGGGGCTGACGGTCGCGACGGGTTCCCTCGATCCCACCGACTCGAAGTCCCTGACGGCGCCGATGCCGGCCCTCGCCGATGGCACGTACGACGTTCGGTGGACGGCCATCTCGGCCGACGACGGCTTCCTCGAACGGGATTCGTTCCAGTTCACCGTGGCGCTGGTAACGGCCGCGCCGAGCGCCGGCGGCGATGGTCCGTCGGTGACCCCGACGCTCCCGGCAGCCACGCCCGGGCCGTCCTCGGCGGCCGACGCGGGAACCGCTGGAACCGGCGACGTGCTGATCCCGATCCTCGCCGCCGCCGTGCTCGTCATCGCCGGGCTGGCGTGGTTCCTGCACCGTCGCACCAGCCCATGAATCGCGGCCGAAGCGCGCTGGCCGTCGGGCTGACGGTCCTCGTCGGGCTCGCTGCCCCGGTGGAGGTGTCCGCCCACCAGCTGTCCGCGACGTTCGAGAGCAGGCTCCCGCTGGCGGTCTATCTCGCCGGGGCCGCCGGTGCGGTAGCGCTCTCCTTTCTCTTCGTCCTCGTGCGGAACGTGCGCGCGAATCCGCCACGCGACGACGGCCGGCGCCGGACCATTCCCGGCCCGATCCAATTCCTGCTGCGCGGGATCGGCCTTGTCGGTTGGGCCTGGATCATGGCCCAGGCGATCGTCGGTGGAGACTCCGACGCGGAGGTCTCGCACCTCTTCGCCTGGGTCTACGGCTGGGTCGGCGTGGCCCTCGTGTCGGCGTTCATCTTCCCGATCTGGACGTGGCTCAGCCCGTTTACGACGCTGCACGCGATCGGTGCCCGGATCCTACGGGCCATCGGGGTCGAGGGCCTCGAACCCGCCCCCTATCCCGAGGTGCTCAAGCGCTGGCCGGCGGTCATCGGCTTCGCCGCGGTCGTCTGGCTGGAGCTGGTCGCCTTCGGGGCAAGCTCGCGAACCCTGGGCCTCGTCATCGCCGTCTACACGATCTACAGCCTGGCGATGATGGCCCAGTTCGGGCAGGAGACATGGAACCGGCGGGGCGAGACCTTCTGCGTATGGTTCCGGCTGCTCGGTCGGCTCGCGCCGTTCGCACTCGTGCCAGATGGTGCCGACGGTGAACTCCGTCGTCGCCCCTTCGCGGGAGGCCTCCTGGAAGGCGGCTGGGCGTTCTCCGACGTCGTCCTCGTCGGCCTTGGCACCGGCTCCATCCTATTCGACGGACTGTCCCAGACGCAGCCCTGGGTGAACGTCTTCGGCGTGCCCGCCACCCTGCCCGAGACCATGATCCTCGCCGGCTTCCTCGCGATCATCGTCGGCGCGGCGGTCATCGTGTCACGCCTCGTCGGCGTCTCGGCGACAGGTGCCGGCCTCCTGCCGATCGCCGTCGGGTATCTCCTCGCCCACTACTTCACCTACCTCGTGGTGGACGGCCAGCGAATCGTCATCGCCATCTCCGATCCCCTCCAGCAGGGAAAGGACCTGTTCGGGACCGCGTTCTTCCAGCCGTCGTCCTCGTGGCTCCCGCCGGGGTTCGTCTGGACCCTCCAGCTCGGGTCGGTGGTCGGTGGCCACATGATCGGGGCGTGGGCCGGGCACGTCGTGGCCGCCGGGACGCTGCGGACGTCCGCAGCGTCGGCGATCCGCGAGATCCGGATGCGGCAGGTACCGCTCGCCATCGTGATGGTGGCCCTGACCACGCTGACGCTCTGGTCGCTCGGTCAGGCCCTCTTCGTCCCGACCGGCTGAGGCTCGGGAACGGCCGCGTCATGGCCGCGGACCGCGGAGGGCATCCACGACGCAAGCGACCTGACATCGGCGAGGCGCATCGCGATCGCCGGGTCCAGCGCCTCGGCGGCAGCGATCGCGGTCTCGAGCGCGGTGAGGCAGAGGATCCCCTCGGCCACCGCGGCATGACGGATTTCCGCGGCGTCGCGAACGGCACCGGAACGCGGCGTCGGCGTGTTGACGACGAGACGGACGCGGCCGGACCGGATGATGTCGAGGATCCCGGGAATATCCGCCGCAGGTGCGTCGTCCCCGAGCTTGGCGACGGCCTCTGACGAGAAGCCATGGCCCTCGAGGGCCGCCGCCGTGCCGGGCGTCGCGGCCAGCGCGTAGCCCGCCGTGACCAGCGCGGCAGCCAGTCGCGGCAGGTGTTCCTTGTCCCGGTCGGCGATCGACAGCAGCGCCACCGGAGCGACAGCGCCCGCGCCGACGCCCGCCCGGGGCGGCACGAGGGACGCGCCGCGGAGCGCCTTGGCGAGGGCCACACGCGGATCCTCGTGGATGCCGATCACCTCGCCCGTCGACTGCATGAACGGCCCGACCGATGGATCGACCCCGCGCAGCTTCGCCGTAGAGAAAGCCGGTGCCTTGACTGCGACGAGGGCCGGCGGCGACAGGAGGCCCCCCGGCCAACCCAGCTCGGCAAGGGTCGCGCCCAGCGAGATCCGGACCGCGAGCTCGACCATCGGCACCCCGGTGACCTTGGACAGGAACGGGACCGTTCGCGAGGCGCGTGGGTTGACCTCGATGAGGTAGACCCCGTCCTCGCGCACGATGAACTGGGCGTTGACGAGTCCGCGAACGCCGAGTGCGAGCACGATCCGTTCCATGGTCGCCACGATCAAACCCTGATCGCCCTCGCTCACCGTCTGTGGCGGGAAGAGGCCGACCGAGTCGCCCGAGTGAACACCGGCGCGCTCGACGTGCTCCAGGAGCCCGGGGATCAGGACCGCGACGCCGTCGGAAACTGCATCGACGTCCACCTCGATGCCCTCCAGGTAGCGGTCGATCCGGACGGGCCGGTCCGGGTCGACGACCGTCGCCAGCGCGAGCTGCCGCTCCAGATCCTCCGGGGAGTAGCAGAAGTCGATGGCAAGGCCGCCGATCACGAAGCTCGGCCGGACGATCACGGGGTAGCCGATCCGTTCGGCGAGGGTCAGTGCTTCCTCGACGGAGTGGGCCATGCCCCCCTCGGGTTGCGGGATCCCGAGGCGATCGAGGAGCGCCGAGAACCGCGTTCGCTCCTCAGCCTGGTCGATGGCCTCGAGATCCGAACCGAGGAGCTCGACACCACCGGCGGCGAGCGGCGCCGCCAGGTTCAGCGGCGTCTGCCCGCCGAAGGCGACGAGGGCCGGGAGCAGGGATTCCTCGCCGCCGGTCTCGGCGTCGATGACGCTCCGGACGCTTTCGGCGTCGAGCGGCTCGAAGTAGAGGCGTGTCGACGCGTCGAAGTCCGTCGAGACGGTTTCGGGATTGGAATTGATCATCACCGCCGACCAGCCCGAGCGCCGGAGCGTGTCGGCGGCCTGAACGGCGCAGTAGTCGAACTCGATCCCCTGCCCGATCCGCACGGGGCCGCTGCCGATGACGAGCGCCGCAGGGCGCGGCACGGGTGGCGCCTCGGGCGCGGAGCCCGCCGCCGCGTAGGTCGAGTAGAAGTACGGGGTATCCGCCGCGAACTCGGCCGCGCACGTGTCAACCATCGCAAAGCCGGGAACCAGTCCCAGCTCGAGGCGCGCAGCCCGGATCGATGCCTCGGACGTCCCCGCGAGCCCGGCCAGCTCGCGGTCCCCGAAGCCGGCCCGCTTCGCGGTCGCGAGGAGCTCGGCCGCGTCGGCGTCGGCCGGATCCGCGAGGCTGGGACCGGTCGCGGCGACACTGGCCTCGAGCGCGACGTTCCGCCCCAGCTCGGCGAGGAACCACGGGTTGATGCCGGTCGCGAGCGCCACGGCTTCCTCGGGGACCCCGCGTCGGAGGAGTGCCAGGATCCGCCACAACCGGTCATCCGAGGGCCGCAGGAACCGTCGCAGGACGATCGGCGCGGCGGTCCGCTGGGCAAGGCGGGTGGATTCACAGGCCTGGCCCTGCTCGTCGATCCAGCGGATCGTCGCCGCTCCGTCGAAGGCCGCCGCCTCCGGGTCGGAGCCGAGGACCGCCGCGAGATACGCCACGTTGCCGGCCCACGCGGGATCTTCCGCGAGCGGGCCGGCTCCGGCCTGCTCGAGGCCCCGGAGGGCCTTGTTGAGCGCGCTGCCGAAGGTCCGGTCGATCGCCATCACCTCGCCGGTTGCCTTCATCTGGCTGCCGAGGGAGCGATCCGCGGTCGGGAACTTGTCGAACGGGAAGCGCGGCAGCTTGACGACGACGTAGTCGAGCGCGGGCTCGAACGCGGCAACGGTCGTGCCGGTCACGATGTTCGGGATCTCGGCGAGCCGCCGCCCGATGGCGATCTGTGCCGCGACCCGGGCGATCGGATACCCGGTCGCCTTGGACGCGAGCGCCGACGAACGAGAGACACGCGGGTTGACCTCGATCACCGCATAGTCGGTCGAGTCCGGCGAGAGGGCGAACTGGACGTTGCAGCCACCCTCGACGCCGAGGGCCCGGATGATCGCGAGGGCCGCGCTCCTGAGCCGCTGGTGCACCTGGTCGGGCAGCGTCTGGACGGGCGCCACGACGATCGAGTCGCCCGTATGGACCCCGAGGGGATCGACGTTCTCCATCGAGCAGACCGCGATGCAGGTGTCGTCGGCATCCCGCATCACCTCGTACTCGATCTCCTGCCAGCCGACGAGGCACTGCTCGACCATGACCTGGCCGATCGGGCTGGCACGGAGGCCGGACCGGACCCGCTCCCGGTACTGGATCTCCGTCTCCACGATGCCGCCGCCGGTGCCGCCGAGGGTGAAGGCCGGGCGGACGATCGCCGGCAGCCCGATATCCGCCAGGGCGGCGTCGGCCGATACCGCACGTTCCTCCGCAGTGACGCCCTCGACGATATGCGACGGCGCATAGGGCTGGCCGATCCGGTCGAGGAGATCGCGGAACGCCTCGCGATCCTCGGCCATCTCGATGGCCCGCAGTGGGGTGCCCAGAAGCCGGACCCCGTGGCGCTCCAGCACGCCGGCCTTTGCCAGCTCCATCGCCAGGTTCAGGCCCGTCTGTCCGCCGAGGCCGGCGAGCAGACCCTCCGGCCGCTCGATGGCGATGACCGCCTCGATCGCCTCGACCGTGAGCGGCTCCAGATAGACCGCGTCGGCCACGTTCGGGTCGGTCATGATCGTGGCCGGGTTCGAGTTCACGAGGATCGTTCGGACGCCCTCGGCCCGGAGCGCCCGGCAAGCCTGCGTCCCGGCGTAGTCGAATTCGGCAGCCTGACCGATCACGACCGGACCGGATCCGATGATGAGGACGGAGGCAGGTCGGCCGTTTGATGGAGATTCCGCTGGCCCGGCGTCGGCGGGGCGGGCGGCGGGCACGGGCAATCGACCCTCCTTGTCGGCCTCTCTGGACCGGAGCCCGGGCTCTCTGGACCGGGTTCCAAGGCAGTTCCGCCAGCCTACCATCCCCAGCGACCTGACCGCCGGGAGGAGGCACCGGCACGAGGCGGACGATGCCCGCTTGCCGGCGACCCTGCTGTGTCAGAAGCCGGTGGTGTACTTCGTCAGGGCGGACTTGACCGTGTCGCTGACAGCCCCGGTGCCGCCGAGGACGACGATCCGGCCGGGCTTGAGCCGGGTCAGCTCCGTCTTCACGACGGCGGGGATCGACGTCGGCGCTACCAGCAGGAGCGGAGCGGCGTCACGGCCGGCCACCGGTGCACCGGCGAGCGCGTCGGGGAAGTCGGCCCCGCTGGCGATGTAGACCACCGGTACGCCGGGGGTTGGGAACGAGCCCTTGCGTGATCGCGACCGCGGTGGCGTAGCGATCGGACCCGGCAAGGCGGGTCACGGTCCCGGTGGTGTACTTCGTCAGGGCGGACTTGACCGTGTCGCTGACAGCCCCGGTGCCGCCGAGGACGACGATCCGGCCGGGCTTGAGCCGGGTCAGCTCCGTCTTCACGACGGCGGGGATCGACGTCGGCGCTACCAGCAGGAGCGGAGCGGCGTCACGGCCGGCCACCGGTGCACCGGCGAGCGCGTCGGGGAAGTCGGCCCCGCTGGCGATGTAGACCACCGGTACGCCGGGGGTTGGGAACGAGCCCTTGCGTGATCGCGACCGCGGTGGCGTAGCGATCGGACCCGGCAAGGCGGGTCACGGTCCCGGTGGTGTACTTCGTCAGGGCGGACTTGACCGTGTCGCTGACAGCCCCGGTGCCGCCGAGGACGACGATCCGGCCGGGCTTGAGCCGGGTCAGCTCCGTCTTCACGACGGCGGGGATCGACGTCGGCGCTACCAGCAGGAGCGGAGCGGCGTCACGGCCGGCCACCGGTGCACCGGCGAGCGCGTCGGGGAAGTCGGCCCCGCTGGCGATGTAGACCACCGGTACGCCGGGGGTTGGGAACGAGCCCTTGCGTGATCGCGACCGCGGTGGCGTAGCGATCGGACCCGGCAAGGCGGGTCACGGTCCCGGTTGGCGGCGTCACGGTCTTCAGCGTCACGGCCCGGTTCCCGGTGCTAAGTGTCCGGCCGTCGCCCAGGATGGCGTCGGCTCGGAGCGTGTGGCTGCCGTCCGCGAGCCCGGCGGGATTCCACGAGAACTGGTACGGCGCCGTCCAGTCACCGCCCTTGTCCACGCCGTCGACGAAGAAGCGCACCTGCTCGACAGGTACCCCGCCGTCCGCGGTCGCCTTCACGGAGATCGTCGTCCTGCCGCTGATCGTGGCTCCGGATGTGGGCGCGGTCATGCTCGCCCCGGCGTTCTTGAGGGTCACGGAAATGGCAGGCGAGCTCAGCCCATAGACACTCACACTTTCCACCGTGAGCGTCGTCGAGCCGTCCTCGAACTCCGTGCTGTCGAAGGTGCTCGAGAACCCGGGTTCATCGAGATACGCAACGTAGAACTCGCCGGCAAGGAAACCGCTCAATGGAGCGGCGTACGAGGGGCTCACGCCGGTGACGGCGCCCGTGACCGTCACGGTCCCGGTCAGGGTCGCCCCCGCGGCCGGCGCCGTGATCGCGATCGCGCCCGGCAGGACGATAGTGGTGCCGGCACTACCGAGGGTCACCTCCTCGAACGTCCCCTGGTCGTACGCATCGAGCACGGCCCGGAGCACGTGCTGCCCGAGGTAGCCGGTCAGGTCGATCGGGACCGTCCCCGACCCGCTCGCACTGCCGACGACGGAGCCGTCGATTTCGATATCGAGCGAGTTGATGACCCAGTTCGATGGAAGCGACACCGAGACGTTCACGTCGACGGTCGCGGAAACGTGCGCGTCATTGGCCGGGCTGGTGATTGCCACCGTCTCCTCCACGGGGGCCTCGACGACATCGATCGTCGCTGGATCCGAGTCGCCCGTGCCCGACGCGGAGTCCGTGGCGTGCGCCACGATCTCGTAGGGACCTGCAATCGTCGGCGTCCATGAGACCTCGTAGGGGGCAGCGGTATCCGGATTCCCGACCTGGATCCCGTTAGCCGTGAAGGTCACGGACGAGATCGTCCGTCCGGGCCTCGCAACCGCCGTGGCCGCAAGATGCTGGACCCGGTTGGTCGCCGCCGAGAAGTACTCGTAAGGCGCCGGCGCGACGAGCGTGACCGCCGGCCCGGTCGGGCCGATGAACACGGCCCGCGCGACCGAATCGCGGCTCACCCCGCCGCTGTCTGTCACACGCGCCTGGAGAGCGTGGGTGCCCGGTGACAGGGCAACGGATCCGCCATACGGTGCGGTCGTATCGGTAGCCAGAACCGAACCTCCCTCGAGCAACTGCACGTTGCTCACCGAGCGCCCGGTGTAGGCCGAGGCGGACGCGCTCCAGCTGACCGTCGTGCCGGCCTGGCGAGCCCACGCGACGGGTGCGGTGAGGCGGACCTTGGGGTTCCCGATCGTGACCGTTACGGGCGCGGACGGGCCTGTTCGCCCTTGGGCGTCGACGGCGACGGCCACGAGCTTCAGGACGGCACCGTTCGGATAGCCGTTCAGGCCGTCGAGCATCGTGTCGAACTGACTGGCGTAGGGCGGTCCGCTGTCCGTTCCGACGATGTCGTTTCCAAGCCAGAACTCGACCTGGACGACCGCCGCCCCGTCGGACGCCGCCACGGCGGTAGCGGAGGCGTTCACGACGCCCGCCACGACGGAGCTGCTGGGCGACGTCAGGGTCGCCTTCGGTCTCGGCGGGACCTGGAAGGAGCCCGGCGACGCCGTGGCCAGGAACTGGTTCTGGGCGATGTTCCAATGCGAGGCGAGGTACGAACCCGCCGGCGGGCTCGGGTTGAAGTAGTCGTCCTGGTTGCAATCGAGCGTCGGTGGATAGGCGTCCGGGCAGACGGCCCGAGGCTCTCCCCCGCCGTCGTCGTAGCACATGAGATCGACGCCGTCGGTGCAGTGGCTCTGGCCGCCCGTGCGGTAGCTGGAGTTCGGGGCCGTGTTGCCCACGGCACCGAGCGTATGGCTCAGCTCGTGCGCCCCGACCTCCGAGGCCACGTCGATGTAGCCGACCGGGGACCAGCACCAGCCGAAGACGCGGGCCAGCATCGCCCCCTGGTTGTTCCGATTGCTGGAGGTCGTGCGCTCGTCGTTGTTCCACTCGGCGATCCCGGCGATGCCGGAGCACCCGGTCTCACCGTCGTCGGTGAACATCAGCGCCTTCTGGGCCGTCGACATGAGCCCCTGGCTGATCAGGTACGAGCGAATCGGGCCGGGATTCTCCTGATCGATGACCGATGCGGGCAGCGCCACGGCGCTGATCACGAGCTTGCATGACGACATCAGCCACCGGACATGGCGGATCGCGCCGTCCTTGGCCGCCGCAGTCGCGAAGATGTCATCGATCCTGGAGACGGTCTCGAGGATCCGCGGGCCAACGGTCGCGATCCGGTTCGAGCTCCCGGCGCGATAGCCGTAGAAGACATGCACGTACGGACCGGTCGAGTAGCACGGGATCCCGGGTGATGAATAGCCCGGATAGAGCGCCGGCGCGACCTCCGGCGGCGTAGCACCGACGTAGTCGCCGCCATGGGTGCAGGCGATGCCGCCGACTGCCGCGGCCCGTGCAGGGCCCTGCAGCGTCCCCGGCTCGGACAGGAACCCACCGTCGCACAACCCCGGTGCCGCGACCAGGCCCGTGGCGTGCTGTTCGGCTGCGGACGCGGGCCGGAACTTGACGGCCCCGTTCGGAACGGGATGCTGGTGCCCGGGACCGGGGTCCGCGGGAGGCACATCGTCCGCCTGATCCGATCCGACGAGTGCAGCGACGGAGGCCGCTGCCTGGGCCGGCTCGTCCTGAAGGTCGATGTCGACCGTTCCGGCATCGAGTGGCTGGGCCGCAGGCCCGGCGTCGCCGTGCACCGAGGACGCGTCCGCGACGATGGCGGGGGGCGTTGCCGGGCGGCGCACCGAGATCGCCGTCGCCGCAGACGCCTGCGACGGCCACAACAGGACCGCCACGGAAAGGCAGGCCAAGGCCCCCCGGCGCATGCCGGACCGCCTGCGGGTCGCGCGCTCCACCCGGTCCCAGCCTCCCTCGTCGAACTTGCGGCCGAGTATGGCATGCCGCGGCGACGTGTCGAGGGCGATGAGCGCGTCAGTGCCGGCGCGCCGCCTCGGCGAAACGGTCGAAGACGGCCAGGGCGTCGAGCGGTCCCGGTGATCCTTCGGGGTGGTACTGGACGGTCTCGATGGGCAGGTCGCGGTGGCGAAGGCCCTCGACGGAGTCGTCGTTCAGGTTCAGCTGGCTCACGTGGAAGCCCGACCTCGCCGGAACCGTGTCCGCGACGACCTGGACCTCGTGGTTCTGCGCGGTGACCTGGACGAGCCCCAGATCGATATCCCGGACTGGGTGGTTGGCGCCGTGATGGCCGAAGCGAAGGCGTTGCGTTTCGGCACCGGCGGCGCGGCCCACGATCTGGTGGCCCAGGCAGATGCCGAGAAGTGGACGGCCATCATCGATGATCGCTCGGGCAAGGGCGATCGGACCCGCGAGGCGAGCCGGGTCTCCCGGGCCGGGCGAGAGGACGACGCCCGCGATGTCCGCATCGAGCACCTCGGCGGGACTGCTCGTGTGCGGCAGCACCCGAACACGAAGCCCCCGATACACGAGGTTCCTGATGATGTTGGCCTTGAGGCCGAAGTCGACGACGGCGACGAGTGGCCCTTCCGCGTCGGCGTTGCCGAGCTCGGTGATCGCCGCCGGGGACACCTGCCCGACGAAATCCTGGTCCTCCCAGCGCGGAACGGCGCGTGCGGCGGTGACGGCAGCGGTTTCGTCCAAGGCTCCGGGGGACATGATGATGCCGCGGAGGCTGCCGTTCGCCCGAAGATGCCGAGCCAGGCCGCGCGTGTCGACACCGGCGATCGCCGGGATTCCGGCACGACGCAAGAGCGTCGCAAGCTGCCGCGCGTCATCGAGGACCGCGGCGGTGGCATTGGCAACGACAAGGCCGCGGAGCCACGGCTGCAGCGACTGGTCGTCGGCTACGAGCCGACCGTAGTTGCCGATCAACGGGTATGTCATGACCACGACCTGGCCGGCGTACGAGGGGTCGGTGCAGACTTCCTGGTAGCCGGTCTGGCTGGTGTTGACGACGAGATCGCCCCCCGACGCGACCGGGGCCCCGAACGCGACGCCAGGGAAGATCGACCCGTCCTCGAGCGCCAGGAGCGCCGGGCCCAGGTCGCCGATTCGCGGATCGACGATCGCGCTCGGGCGGGGTGCCGGGGGCAGTCTGCGAGCTGGCGCTGCGCTGCTCACCGGCTGGTGGTCCCGGCGGTCGGCGTGGTCATTCCGGTCTCCTTCCCGGCCTCACAGGACCGGTTCGCCGGCCTCACAGGACCGGCCGCCAAGGGCATGCCAAGCCTAGCATGGGGCCAAATTCAGGACCATTCACCCATGTCAATTTTGGACCGCCACGGTACTGTGGACGCGGTCCGTCATGGCGACCAGCCCGAGCCGCCGCTCAGAAATTGAGGTTCCCACCGTGCGCCAACGCCTTGCCCCAGTCCTGGCTCTGATCCTTGCCCTCACGGCCGCCCTCGCGGCATGCGGTGGCGGCACGACGATCTCGGATCCCTACCAGGTCCTTTCGAGCTCGATGGGCTCGACGCTCGATCCAGTCCAGGTCAACATCGGCTTCCAGGCCAAGGACGGCACCACCACCGTCACGATCGATCCGTCCGCGTTGGCCTTCGTGGTCGACAAGGCCGGCGGAACAGGCGCCGTGCACGTCTCGATCCCGACCTCGGCCCTCGGTTCGGACGCAAGCCTGCTCTCCCAGTTCGGGGTCACGGGTTCGTCCATCGACTTCGACCTCGTCTACGACGGCAAAGCCCTGTACGGCCGCAGCCCGATCTTCGCCACGTTGCTCACGATGCTCCTCCAGCCGAGTGGCGACCTGCCGTCCGGCGACCTCACGGGCTGGCTGCAGCTCGGCACGGCCGCCGACTTCGCCGGAATCGCGGGCACGGCAACCGGCTCGGGCGACCTTCCCTCCTTCGCGATCCCATCGGCCGGTGACGCTCCAGCCCTGAAGACGGCCCTGGAGAACGCCGGCATCAGCCTCAAGCTCGAGGGGACGGAACAGCACAACGGCGCCGACGCCTACCACGTCACGATCGCGATCGACTCATCGAAGCTCCTGGCCAGCAGTGCCTTCGACTCCATCGACAGTACCCAGAAGGATCAGGTTTCGACGGCTCTGAAGGCGGCCACGCTCAGCGGTGATGTGTGGGTCGACAAGGCCTCGAACCGCCTCGTCGAGTTCGACGGTCACGCCGTCTCGACCGCCGATTCGACCCAGAGCGCGGACCTCACGGTGAAGATCGGCAGCCCCGACGGCAGCGTTTCCGCGGCCGCGCCGAGCTCGTTCGTCGAAGTCCCGATCAAATCGATCATCACGAACGTGATGTCACTGGTCGGCCAGGGCCTGACCGGGGGCTGATCGCGAGACCCGGCGAGAAGAATTCGATCGACCCCCGGCATCTGCCGGGGGTCGAGTGGTTTCAGCTGGTGAGCCCGGAAGGACTTGAACCTTCAACCCGCTGATTAAGAGTCAGCTGCTCTGCCATTGAGCTACGGGCCCGAGGTCGGGCAGGATACCGCACCCGGCGGCAACGCGGCCAATCACGGGGCACGACGGCCGCCGACCTCAGTCGGGCTGGTTGTCGATCTGGGCGCGCTGGAGCCTTCCGGAGAAGTCGACATAGATCGACTTCCACTCCGTGTACGTGTCGAGCGCGGCATGCCCGGCCTCGCGGTGGCCGTTCCCCGTCTCCTTCCAGCCGCCGAACGGCAGGTGCGTCTCGGCGCCCGTGGTGCCGGCATTCACGTACACGATGCCGGCCTCGAGGTCGCGCATCGCACGAAAGGCGGCGTTGACGTCGCGCGTGAAGATCGAGGCCGACAGGCCGTAGCGGGTCTGGTTGAGCGCCGTGAACGCCGCATCGGCGTCATCGACCGGGATCACCGCGAGCACGGGCCCGAAGATCTCCTCCTGGCCTATTCGATCCATCGGACTCACCCCCGCGAAGATCGTCGGCTCGAAGAAGTTGCCGAAAGCCAGCGATCCGCCGGTGGCCGATGCACCCCCGACCACGAGCTCGCCTTCGACGCGTCCGATGTCCGCGTATCGACCGACCTTCTCGACGGCCGCCGGGTTGATGAGCGGTCCCACGTCCACGTTGTCATCGAGCCCGTAGCCGAGTCGCAAGGTCCTTGTTCGCTGCTCGAGGCGTGCCAGCAGCGCCTTGGCGACGGAACGTTCGACGATCACGCGCGAGCAGGCGGTACAGCGCTGGCCGGTGGTTCCGAACGCGGACCACAGGATGCCGTCGGCCGCCAGGTCGAGGTCGGCGTCGCGCAGGACGACGACGCCGTTCTTGCCACCCAGCTCGAGCGACAGGCGCTTGAGGCGACGTCCGGCAAGCTCGGCGATGTGCTTGCCCGTGGCGGAGGAACCGGTGAACGAGATCACCGGGACGTCCGGCGAAGCGACGATGGCATCCCCGACCTCGGCGCCTGACCCGGTGACCAGGTTCACGGTGCCGGCCGGGAACCCGGCCTCCGCCATGAGCTCGACGAGGAGCGTGGCGCAGTACGGCGTGTCGCTCGACGGCTTGAACACGACCGTGTTGCCGCTGACCAGCGCCGGCATCATCTTCCAGCACGGGATCGCGATCGGGAAATTCCAGGGGGTGATGATCCCGGCCACGCCGATCGGCTGGCGGATGCTCATCGCCCACTTGTCGGGGAGTTCGGAAGGGACGGTGTCACCGAACATCCGACGGCCCTCGCCGGCCATCAGGTAGGCGATGTCGATGCCCTCCTGGACGTCCCCCCGGGCTTCTGCGATGACCTTGCCCATCTCGCGCGTCATGGCCCGGGCCAGGCGCTCCTTGTGAGCGGCCACGAGCCCTGCGAAGCGATAGAGGATCTCGCCGCGCTTCGGCGCCGGCGTCGCTCGCCAGGCGGGAAAGGCCATCTCAGCGGCCTTGATCGCCATCGCCGTGTCCGCCGCGGTCCCGGCCTGGAAACGGCCCACGATGTCGCGCCGATCGGCGGGGTTGAGGCTCTCGAACGTCGCCCCGGTCACGCCGTCCACCCATGCACCGGCAATGAAGTGGCGGTTGCTAGCGGGCCCGACGTCGATCGTCGAAGCCGGCTCGAGGTTGGCAGTCATGGCCGAAAGAATAGTCGAGGGTCCCGCGAGCGGAACGCGTTCCGGTGCAATCACCAGCGCCGACGCGCTGGGCCGCTCCTATCGCGGTGACGCGACGGCGCGCTCCGCCGAGGGGCGGAGCGATCCGATCTTGCGCCGAACGATCGGCAACCAGGCGAGCCCGCCACCGGTCTGGGCGAGGATGGTGAGCAGGACGATCAGGATCCCGGGCATTGACGCGAGCACGCCGGGCACGGCCCACCTGAACACGCCGAGGCTGCCGAGCACTGCGGCGGCGAGTTGGGTGCTGGCCGCGTCAATATCCGTGGATGCTCCAGAAGCAACCTGGAAGACGAGGGTGGGCAGCGGCCCAGGCGGACCGGGCGCGGGATCGCCGGTGGTACCCGTACCACCGGGCGTCGTGCCGCCGAGGATGGCCGGCACCACCGGATCACCTGGACTCGGGGACGCCGATCCATCGGGCGACGGGCTCGAGCCGGCGCCGGCGGTCGAGGATGGAGTGGCCCCTGGCCCGGACGACGAGCCCGAGCCCGGGTACCGAGTGGGGGTCGGGGACGGCGTGGTCCCAGGCCCGGGAGACGCCGTGGGTGGCCCGGACCGGATCGGCGTCGGACCTGGCGTTGACCCTGGTGTGTTTGTCGGGAGCGGACTCCGCGTCGGGGTCGGGACCGCGGTCGGTGTCGGGGTGGGGGTCGGCGTCTTCGTCGGGGCCGGCGTCGGGGTCGGGGTCGGGACCGTTGTGGGTGACGGGGTAGGCACGGAACCGACGATCGAGACCGTGATGGTCTTCGCGTCCAACTTGGACGAGCAGGTCGTGTTGGAGTAGGCAGACACCGTCCAGCCATAGGTTCCGCTCGTGGACCCGGAGACCGTGATCCCCAGCGTCACGGATTCGTAGCTGAGGAGGTCCCCGAGTCGGTCGCCACCGGACACGGCCGCGAAGCTCACGACGCCCGCCGACACGGGAGGCACGTACTCCCACTGCTTTCCCGACGGCGTCGTGATGACCCGCTCGGACTGGACACTGAACGCCCCGTCCACGGCCACCGTCAGACACCCGATCTGGTTCAGGGCAAGGAGGCTCTGGAGCGTCGCGGTTACCGAGACCTCAGTCGCCTGGCCGGCGTTCACGGACGCGGGCGTTCGCGTGACCTGCCATGGAATTGCGGCCATCGCGGTTCCCGGAAGGGCGAGGGCCACGACGAGGGCTCCGGCCCCTGCGAGCACCCGGTGCCTGCCCGAGAGGCCCCGACCGCGGCTTCGCATGCGCTATGCCGTGACCGCGCGAGGCACCCAGAGCGCCGTCGGGTGCTCGACGCCAGGCATCGGTGCGTCCGCAACGGTCTCGATCCCGTTGATGAAGGCGACGACGAGGCGCTCCTCGAGCTGCGTGCCGGCGGCGTCGCCAAGCCGGGTCAGGGCCTCCTTGACGGACAGTCCCTTGCGATACGGCCGAGTCGTGGTCATCGCGGAGAAGGCGTCCGCGACGGCGAGCACCCGGGCCACGAACGGGATGTCCTCGCCGGCCAACGCGTCGAGATAGCCGCGTCCATCCCAGCGCTCGTGGTGGTGTCGGACCCCCGCCCGCACGATGTCGATTCGGTCGACGTTCCGGACGATCGCGTCGCCGAGCGCTACGTGTTGCTTGACGATTTCGTATTCCTCGTCGGTCAGCTTGCCGGGCTTGCGCAGGATCGCGTCGGGAATGCCGACCTTGCCGACGTCGTGGAGGAGACCTGCGGATCGAATTCCCTCGATCGTTTCCTCGTCGACGCCGAGTTGCCTGGCGAGGAAGACGCCGTAGCGCGCGACATCCTCGGAGTGACGCTTCGTGTATCGGTCCTTCGTATCGACGGCGAAGATCAGGCCCTGGAGGACATCGAAACTTCGCGTCTCGGCGGTCGTCTCCACATCGGCATTGGCGGTGCGGGTCGCGTCTCCACCACTCGCCTTGGCTTCCACCAGGGCCAGCGCGACCTGCGACAGGAGCTCGGTCATCGATGCCGCATGATCCGGGTAGGTGGCGATGCCGGCGCTGACCGTGATCGGCAGGCGCTCCTCGGCGTCGATGGCGAGATTCACGCGAGCCAGGTCCAGCCGCGTTTCCCCGACCATCGCCTCGAGTCCTGCCCGTCCAACCCCTGGCGCCACGATCAGGCACTCGTCCGGACCGTATCGGCCGACGATGGCTCCCGGCGGCAGGCGCTCGACAACGATCGAGGCCAGCTGGCGAAGGGCTGTGTCGCCGGCGCCGTGCCCGTACGTGTCGTTGACGCCACGGAAGTTGTCCAGGTCCACGAGCGCCACGCCGATGGATTGACCGGCGTGACGGGCGTCCTCGATCGCGAGGGCAAGCTCGCCCACCACGGTTCCGTGATTCAGCAATCCGGTCAGGGCGTCCTGGCGTGACGAATCGAGGAGCTGCTGCGTCTGGCGGGTGATTCGGCGTTGGGCGGCGTAGAAGATCAGGACCAGGAGGAAGGCGACGATGAAGGCGGCGCTGAGGGTGACGACGACGACGTTCGTCCGAGCCTCGTTCACGGCCGCGAGGATGGGTGCAGCATCGCGCCAGAGCGCGACGACACCAGCGGTCACGCCGTCGCTGGTCTTGAGCGGGAAGTATTCGACGACGAGGTCGGCGGCCGCCAGTGGCGGCCCAACCCTCTGCAAGGCATCGTCGTGGGACGTGATTGCCGCCTGGACGGTTCCGCCGACCGCGGCGCGGAGCAGGGGCGTGAGCGTCGCATCGGTACCGATCACGCCGGGCGAGTCCGACATGCGGACCTTCCCGGCCGGGTCGATGATCGCGATCCGGAGGATCTCGCCGCGGTGCGCCAGCAGCCCGAGGGCCGCGTTGACGTCGGCGATATGGGCGGCGCTCCCGCCCCCCGCCAGGTCAGCCGGCTCGACGAGACCATTGACGAATGTCCGAACGGTGGCCGCGTCGCTGGAGACGGTAGCGAGGACGGTCGAGCTCGCCACCTGGCTCGACACGAGCACTGTCTGCGCCGTCACGGTCACGCCGACGATGACCAGGAACAGCCCGACGACGATCATCATCAGGAAGGGTTTCGGCGTGCGCGGGCGCATGCCGAAATGAAGCGCCTGGCGACTCGAACTCAACGTAATGGCGCTCACCTAGCGCACCCTACGGTGCGGAGACGACCAGTTCCACACGCCAAAGGTCCCGGTTCGACTGACCGACCTTGTCGGTTCGGGCGAGATGTCGTCAAACGCCGGGGTCGGGGACCACGCTCAACGGACCTTCGTCGCTCGTGTGCATCGACCACGAGCCTGTACCGCGAGCAACGGGTCCGCGCACCGCTTCGAGGACGTGCGGTGCTCTCGGGAGCCTCAGGAAACCCGCTCGAAGGCCATCGCGACCGAGCCGCCGCCACCGAGGCAGAGGGTCGCGAGACCGTAGCGGCCGTTGCGCCGGCGCAGCTCGTGCAGCAGCGTGGCCACGATGCGTGCCCCCGATGCGCCGATCGGGTGTCCGAGGGCGATCGCTCCACCGTTCACGTTGACCCGCGACCAGTCGAAGCCGAGCTCGCGGCCGTCCGCGAGCGCCTGTGCCGCGAAGGCCTCGTTGATCTCGATCAGGTCGAAGTCGCCGATCGCCATGCCCGTCCGGTCCAGCAGCTTGCGAACGCCCTCGACCGGTGCGAGGAACAGCCACTTCGGGGCGACCTCGGCCTGGGCATAGCCGACGATCCGGGCCCGGGGCGTGAGTCCAAGCCGCTCGACGGCCCGCTCGCTGGCGACGACCGTCGCCGCGGCCCCGTCCGTGATTCCCGGGGCGTTGCCGGCGGTGACCGTACCGGTCTCGGCATCACCACGATCCACGCCGTCCGGCAGGGCGAAGGCCGGCTTCAGGCGGGCAAGAGCCTCCGGCGTGGAGTCGCGCCGAGGCCCCTCGTCGGTATCCACGATCGTCTCGCGTCCCCTGGCGTCGCGGACCGTGACGGGCGCCATTTCCTCGACGAAGCGTCCGGCGTCGATGGCCGCGACGGCCCGGCGGTGGCTCTCGAGGGCGAAGGCGTCCTGATCCTCCCGGCTCACGTGGTCCTTGATCGCGACACGCTCGGCGTGCGTGCCCATGTGGCAATCCTCGACCGAGCACCAGAGCCCGTCGTGGACGGTGGCGTCGACCAGGGTCGAGTTGCCGAGCCGCAGCCCGAACCGCGCTCCAGGCAGCAGGTATGGGGCCAGGTTCATGGATTCCATACCGCCCGCCACGGCGATCTCGGCATCGCCCGCGCGGATCTCGGCGGCGGCAAGCATGATCGCCTTCAGGCCCGACCCGCAGACCCGGTTGATCGTGGTCGCGGAGGTTGTCTCGGCAAGGCCGCCGCGCAGTGCCGCCTGCCGGGCGGGCGCCTGCCCGACACCAGCCTGCAGGACCTGGCCCATGAGGACCTCGTCGATCGGGGTCCCATCGGGCAAGCCCGCGCGCTCGACCGCGGCCCGGATCGCGACGCCACCGAGCTCCACGGCCGGGACGGTCGACAGGGCTCCGGCGAACTTGCCGATGGGCGTGCGCGCGGCACTGATGATGTAGACGTGGCCGTTCGGGCCGGGGGCGATCGAGGTCTCGGAAGTCACGGATCGAATCTACACCGCAACCTCGCCGCGTCCGAACCTTCGGGCGCGTCAGGTCCCCCGTCGCCGTGCCGGCGATTGCCTTCGAATGACTCCCGCGGTTATGGCTCGCGGCCGTGGTTTGGAGTTGGTCGAGTCAGGAACGCGAATCGGGTCGGTCGTTCAGGCTCGGGCTCGACGCAGGACCTCGCCCGCCACGATCTCGCGGTGGACCTGGTTCGTACCCTCGTAGATCTGGGCGCCTTTCGCGTCGCGCATGAGCCGCTCGATTCCCGCCTCGCGCGAGTAGCCGCTGCCCCCGAACAGTTGGACGGCCTCGGTGGCGACCTTCATCGCAGCGTCCGAGGCAGTCCATTTGGCCAAGGACGACAGCTCCCCGATCGGCTCGCCGCGGTCCTTGGCCCGGGCGGCCTCGTGGGTAAGGGCCCGGGCGGCGGCCACCTCGCGAGCCATCTCGGCGATCGTGAACCGGAGCCCCTGGAGCTCGGACAGCGGCGCGCCGAAGGCCTTCCGCTGGTGCATGTAGGCGGCGGCCTGCTCCAGCGCGGAACGAGCGATCCCCACGCAGGCAGCGGCGATCGAGATGCGACCCTCGGCCAGTGCCGACAGCGCGATCCGGTAGCCCTGGCCCTCGTCGCCGAGCCGGCGCGACGCCGGGATGACCGCGCCGTCGAAGATGAGCTCGGCGGCCGGACAGGCCCGGATGCCCATCTTCTTCTCGTGCGCACCGAAGGTGAACCCGGGAATCCCCTTCTCTACCAGAAACGCCGTGATGCCCTTCGGGCCCCTGGCCGGATCGACCGTGGCGAAGACGAGGTAGCGGTCCGCCTCCGGAGCGTTCGAGATCCAGATCTTGGTGCCGTGGAGTCGGTACGCGGCGACATCGTCCGCAGGGGCACCGGTCGGGAGCTCCCCAGCGTCCGCACCGAGGCGCATCGCAAGGGTCCGGAGCGCCGCGGCGTCGCTGCCGCCGGAGGGCTCCGTGAGGCAGAAGGCACCGAGTGCCTCGCCGCTGACCATCGGCGCGAGCCAGTCCTCGTGCTGGGCCGCGGTGCCGTACGTCACGACCGGGTACTGGCTCAGGATGTGCACCGAGAGCGTGACCGCCGAGGCCATGTCCGCCGCGCCGAGCTCCTCCATCACCAGGGTCCAGCCGAGGTAGCTGAAGCCGGCGCCGCCGACGCTCTCGGGCAGCGGCGCGCCGGTCAAGCCCAGCTCCCCCATCCCCCGGAAGATGGCGCGGTCGAAACGCTCGGATTCGTCGCGCTCGATCGCGGTCGGGGTGACCTCTCGCGCGGCAAATTCCCGGGCCGTGTCTCGGAGCAGCCGCTCCTCGGCGGTCAGCCCACCGGTGCCGGGCGCCTCGAGGGACGCGGCCACGGGCGTCAGGACCGCGGGTAGGTGTGGAAGCCGCGGCCCGTCTTCTGGCCGAGGTGCCCGGCCGCGACGAGCTCGACGAGCACCGTCGGCGGCTTGAAGTGCTCCTGTCCAAAGCCCTCGTAGAGGACCTCCATGACGTTCAGGCAGACATCGAGGCCGATGAAGTCCGCGAGCTCGAGGGGGCCCATCGGGTGGTTCAGCCCGACCTTCGCGCCGGTATCGATGTCGTCGGCCGTACCCGTGCCGTCCTCGAGGGCGTGCATCGCCTCGGCGAGGAGCGGCATGAGGATCCGGTTGACGATGAAGCCGGGTCGATCGGCCGACACGATGAGCTTCTTGCCGAGCGCATCCGTGAGCTCCCGGATCGTGGCCTCGGTGGCGTCCGTCGTGGCCGCACCGCGGATCAGCTCCACGAGTGGCATGACCGGGACCGGGCTGAAGAAGTGCATGCCAACGAAGCGCTTCCGCCGCTCGGCACCGACGGCGGACGCGAGGGTGTCGATGGAGATCGAGCTCGTGTTCGAGGCGAAGATCGTGGCGGATGGCGCGCGCGCATCGAGCTCGCGCCAGAGGGCCTGCTTCACCCCGACGTCCTCGAAGACGGCCTCGACCACGAGGTCGGCGTCTCGCACGGCCCCGAGGTCGTCCGTCGCGGTCACTCGGGCCAGGGTGGCGTCCCGGGTCGCCTGGTCCAGCTTTCCCTTGGCCACGGCCCGGTCGAGGTTGCCCGCGATCCGAGCCCGGCCGGCCTCGGCCCGACCAAGCTCAGGCTCATAGAGCGTGACCCGTTTGCCGATGGCGGCGTGGACCTGGCCGATCCCGTGGCCCATCAGCCCGGCCCCGGCGACGAATACACGATCGATGTGCATGCCGAAAGCCTAGCGCGCCGCGCCGCGGCCGATCACTCCCGGACGTCCCTGAGGCGCGCCATGAGCCGGTCGACCGCCGAGAACGGGTCGAGCTCATGGTCTGCGACGGCCCGGAGGGTGGCCTCGGTGTCTGGTCTGATGCCCGGCTCCGCCAGCTCGGCCCGGATCCGGTCGTCGAGGATGGCCCAGACCTGCGCCTCGGCGCGGGCGAGCCGAGACTTGGCGACCGAGTCGGTCCGGCCGGCCCCGCGATGCCGGTCGAGCGAGGCGAGGAGCTCGGGGATCCCCTCCCCGGTCGTGGCGGTGGTGACCAGCACCTCGGGTTGCTTCGGTCGCGGTCGATCAGGCGCGGAAGGACCGCTCGGAGGCGAGGTATCAGCCAGCTCCGAGGCAGGATCGCCATGGTGTGCTCGGTCGGCGGCCCCGACGCGCGCCACGGCCACGAGCATCGCCCGAAGCTGCGACGCCGTTCGCTGGGCACCCGGGCGGTCGCCCTTGTTCACGACGACGATGTCGGCGACCTCGAGGAGGCCGGCCTTGATCGCCTGCACCTCGTCCCCCATCTCGGGTGCCTCGAGGACGACCGTCGTATCGGCGGCTGCCGCGACCTCGACCTCGCTCTGGCCCGTCCCGACCGTCTCGAGGAGGACGAGATCGAACCCGCATGCGTCGAGAACCGATGCGGCGGCGGCCGAGGTCGAGGCCAGGCCGCCGGCGTGCCCCCGCGAGGCCATCGACCGGATGAACACGTCACGATCGGATGCATACGACTGCATCCGGACACGATCGCCGAGCAGCGCGCCGCCGGTGATCGGACTCGAGGGATCCACCGCGACGACGCCGACAGCCCGCCCGGCCTTGCGGGCCTCGGCGATGAGTGCCGCCACGAGCGTCGACTTGCCGGCACCGGGTGCGCCCGTGATGCCGACAAGATGCGCCTTGCCGGCCATCGGATAGAGCAGCCGCAGGGCAGCCTCGGCGACCGCAGATCGGTTCTCCACCGCGGTCAGGAGGCGAGCGAGCGCCCGTCGATCGCCGTGCGTCGCGGCATCGGTGAGCTCGCGGGCACGCTCCGCGGGATCCGGCGCCGGGACGCCCGTGGCGCCCATGTCAGGCGCGCGGGCGGGCGTTGGCGCGGAGGTACTCGGCGACCTCGGCGATCGTGGTGCCGGGTCCGAAGATTCCGGACACGCCCGCCGTCCTGAGCTCACCGGCGTCGTCGTCGGGGATGATGCCGCCGACGACCACGAGCACGTCATCGAGGCCCGCGTCGCGCAGGAGCGCGCAGATTCGCGGCACGAGCGTCATGTGGGCGCCCGAGAGGATGGAGAGGCCGACAACATCGACGTCCTCCTGGAGCGCTGCGGTCGCGACCATCTCGGGGGTCTGGCGGAGGCCGGTGTAGACAACCTCGAAGCCCTCGTCGCGCAGCCCGCGGGCGAGGACCTTGGCCCCTCGGTCGTGCCCGTCGAGGCCCGGCTTGGCGATGAGCACCTTGATCGGTCGGTCGGTCATGGCCGGATTGTAGGCGCGGCGGCGACCCGCGGCGCCACCTCAAGCGCCCGGTGGCCGCCGATCGAGGTGACTGAAGAACTCGGCGCGCGTGCGGTCCTTCGTACGGAAGAGCCCGAGGACCGACGACGTGGTCATGATCGTCCCGGGCTTCCGGATGCCCCGCATGATCGCGCAGAGGTGGGTCGCCTCGACCACGACCCCGACGCCCTGCGGGTTTAGCCGCTCGTCGAGGAACTCGGCGATCTGCTGCGTCATTCGTTCCTGAATCTGCAGCCGCCGGGCATACGTCTCCACGATTCGCGGGATCTTCGAGAGCCCGATCACCCGCCCCCGTGGGATGTACGCGACCGACGCGGTTCCGAAGAACGGCAGGAGGTGGTGCTCGCAGAGCGAGTAGAAGGGGATGTCCTTGACGACCACCATCTCCGAGTACGCGACGTCGTAGATCGCCCGGTTGACGAGCCGATCCGGATCGACGTGATAGCCCGCGGTGAGCTCGGCATACATCCGGTGCACGCGGTCCGGCGTGCCAAGGAGGCCCTCCCGAGTGGGGTCTTCACCGATCTCGAGGAGGATGTCGCGGACGGCATCCTCCACCCGTCCGTTTCGATGGCCGTTGGCACCGCGCACGGCGCTGCCCTCGATGGGCGCGGCGAGGACCGCGTCGTCCGATTCGCCGATCTCCGTCTCGATCTCGGCGACGAGCTTGCGAACGTGCTCGGGCAGTTGGTCGCTCATGCGGTCCCTCCGGCCGGCACGCTGGACGGCCCTGTCTCGAGATCCATGCCCGCGGCTCCCCGAAGCCACGTCCGGGCATTCTCACCCAGCGACGGCCGGTGATAGCCGCCTTCCTGGAGGATGACGAGGCGCCGACCGAGCGACGCGACGCGGCGGCCGATCTCGTGGTAGGCATCGGTGGTCAGCTTGAAGGTCCCGATCGGGTCGAGGCGAAAGGTATCGAAGCCCAGCGACACCACCACGACCGAACCCGACGTGCCGGCAATTGCATGAAGGGCCCGGTCGACCGCGGCAAGGTAGGGCATGTCGCCCGTACCGGCCGGCAGGGCCTGATTGAAGTTGGCGCCGGCCCCCGGGCCCTCGCCGACCTCGTCCGCGTGGCCGAGAAAGAACGGGTACAGGTCCATCGGATCGGCATGGATCGAGGCATAGAAGACATCGCCGCGACGCCAGAAGATCTGTTGCGTGCCGTTCCCGTGATGGACGTCGACGTCGAGGATCGCGACGCCCTCGCCCGTTCGCCGGGCGATGGAATCGGCGGCGATCGCCGCATTGTTGAAGAAACAGTAGCCCCCCGCCATCGACCGGGCGGCATGGTGACCCGGGGGACGGCAGAGCCCGTAGGCCATCTCCTCCCCGCCTCCGAGCACGAGGTCGGCGGTCGTGAGGGCGACGTCGACCGCCCAGCGGGCCGCATCGTACGTGCCGGCGACGAGGGGATTGCTCGAATCGAGGCCCCACCAGCCCGTCCGGCCCCCGACGGCGCGCGGCTCCCGCAGGCGGGACAGCGCTGCCTCGCCAAAGCCCTCGAACATGGCCCGCGACGGATACGTGTCCGCCACCAGGAACGTGCGGTCGATCGACTCGCGCTGCGGCCTGCGGCCAGGCCTCCTCGACAAACCGCACCAGGCCCCGGTCATGGACGGCGTGGATCGGATCGAGCCCGTGCTCCGCGGGCTCGACGAATTCGAACGCGCCGTCTTCTCCGAGGGCCGCGCGAATGCGCTCGGCGCGGTCGGGGACCTCGTTCGCCGGGATGGCCTGGCCGAGGTACGTCTCGTGGGTGACGGCGTGCGAGCGGTGCCTGGGCGTGTAGACGACCTTCATGGGCCTCGCATCCTACCCGGTCACCCGGCGAGCGACCGCCGGCGCATCGAGGCGGATTAGGATGCGCGCATGGCCAAACGAGAACGCGGATCGCGGCGGTCGCATGGGCCCACGCCCGATGGTTTCGCCCGCCTCGTGCAGCACGCCGTCGGGTCGATCCCGGAACCCTTCAGCGATGCCCTGACCGAGGTCGCCATCGTCATCGACGACTGGCCGACCGACGACCAGCTCCTCGACAACGGCCTGTCCCTCGACGACGACTTGTACGGCCTCTACGAAGGCGTGCCACGGACCGAGTTCAACGCCGACTGGCTCATGGTCCCGAACCGGATCACCCTTTTCCGGATGCCGCTCCAGGAGGATTTCCCGGACGCCGCGGACCTCGCCGAGGAGGTCCGGATCACCGTGATCCACGAGCTCGCCCATCACCTCGGCATCGACGACGACCGACTGGAGGAATTGGGGGTCGGCTGACAGCCCGCAGCCTGCCGGCGAGAACTCGGCCCAGGCAAGGGTCGCGCGGTCCGACGACTCAGGCGAGTGGGCCGGCCCCGGCGATCAGATCGCCGAGCGTCGCGATGTCGACGTTCCCGCCGGAGAGCAGGACCGCGACGGTCTCGCCATCGCGGAGCCGGACGCGACCGGACAGGGTCGCGGCCAACGCGGCGGCACCAGCCGGCTCGAGGACCTGCTTGAGGCGCTCGGCCGCGAACCGGACGCCGCCCAGGATCGTCGCGTCGTCGATCAGGACGACCGCCTCCACGAGCTCCTTGACCATCGCCAGCGTGAGCGCGCCGGCGAACGGGGCGTTCAGGCCGTCGGCGACGGATCGCGGCTCGATCGGGACCGACTTCCCGGCCTCGATGGCCTGGCTCAAGGCGTTGCTCGTCTCGGGCTCGACCCCGATGATCCGGGCCTGCGGCAGGCGTCCCCGGACGGCGGCCGCGATCCCGGAGATGAGTCCGCCGCCGCCGATCCCCACCACCACGACGTCCACCTCGGGCAGGTCCTCGACCAGCTCCAGGCCCGCCGAACCATGACCCGCAACGACGTGGCGGTCATCGAACGGATGACAGAAGACGAGGCCCTCTTCGTCACGAATCCGATCGACCGCGGCGAAGGTCTCCTCCATGCGGTCACCCTCGAGCACGACACGAGCGCCGTAGCCGGCCGCCGCCTGGGCCTTGGAACGGTTCGCCGCCGCCGGCATGACCACCGTCACGGGGACGCCGAGCGCGGCACCAGCCCAGGCATAGCCCTGCGCGGCATTGCCGGCCGAGACCGTGATGATCCCGCGCGTTCGCTCGTCCGCGGACAGCGCGGCCACCCGGGCGGTCATGCCCCGTGGCTTGAACGATCCGGTCTTCTGGAGATGCTCGGCCTTGAGGAAGAGCCGATCTGCCGCGATGCGGACGCCCCAGGTCTCGGCGATGTGCCGAGCTGCGGCGGCGGAGCTGAGCAGCGGAGTTCGATGGACGCGCCCGGCGACGATCTCACGGGCAACTTCGACCTCGCCGAGCGTTACGATGTCCGAGGTGCTCATGGGGCGATGGTACAGGCCTCCCGAGGCGCGGACCGTTCGTTGCGAAGAGGCCCCCGCGCAGGCGCGGGCAGCAACTTGCGTGATTGCGCAAACGCTGCAATACTGGTCTTCGCATGGTCATCGAACTCGACACCAGCCGCGACGAGGACTACCAGCGGAGTGCCGTCATCGGACGGGCGCTGGCGGACCCGAAGCGCCTGTGCGTGCTCGAGTCCCTCGCCGAGGGAGAGGTTTCAGTCAGCGACCTGTCGTCCCGGGTCGGCTGCCAGGTCCCCAACATGAGCCAGCACCTCGCCGTCCTCCGGTCGGCCGGGCTGGTCAGCACCCGCCGGGACGGCAACACCGTCTACTACCGCCTCGCGGACCCGCGGGTCCTCGAGGCCTTTCGTCTTATCCAGATCGATCGCCCGCTGAGCGGGGGAACAACGTACCCGCCGCGCGGGAGAAAGGAACACCGATGGCGCTGAAGCACGCCACGGACGCCACGTTCGAGGAGCTCGTTCTCAAGTCCGACAAGCCGGTCGTCGTCGACTTCTGGGCCGCCTGGTGCGGACCGTGTCGGATGGTCGCCCCGGAAATGGAGCGACTGGCTGCCAAGTACGAGGGCGCCGTCGATGTCGTCAAGGTCGATGTCGACGCCAACCCGCAGATCCAGCGGGCATTCAACATCATGAGCCTGCCTACGATCGCCTTCTTCTCCCCGGGCAAGCAGCCCATGGGCGTCGTGGGCTTCCGGCCGCTCGAGCAGCTCGAGGCCCAGTTCGGGCTCGAGGCCTTCGCCCAGGCGGCCGCGCCGGCACCAGTCGCCGAGGCCTGACCTCGGGGACGAATAGCCGGCCGCAGAGCCGATCTCCCACCACGACGACCCCGGTACGCCGGGGTCGTCACGGTTTCCGGGTGGACCCGAATCTCAGCGGCCCTCGCCGCACCGGGGTACCACCTGGCCTCGGAGCTCAGCCCACCGCCCGACGATGCGCGGACATGAACCAGGCCTGCGCCCGGTCCTCCGCGTATTGATCGAGAGTCGCGGGCTCGAAGCGCACCCAGTCGGGCCCGCGTTCGGAGGGCGACGTGTCCGGTGTTCGGCGGGCCGCGGCTCCGACGACCGGATCGAGGCGGTACTCGAGCGCGCCGCCCGTCAGCGCGGCGAATGCCGTGCCGCCGACCGACCAGATCGTGCCGGCTCCGTCGCGGTTCGCCTCGACATCGCCCGCGGCCGCGGCCAGTTCGGCCGCCAGCCCGGCGAGGGCGGCGGGATTCACTCCGAGCTCGTCGCCTCGAGCACCGCCGCGAGATCAGCGGCATGCTCGGCGTAGTGGTCGATGGTCTCGTCGATGAAGTACCGCAGGTTGTCGGCGTGCTTGATCCAGCGTGATTCCGGCACCACCGTCAGGTAGCCGCGGAGCTCTCCGGGCGTCTCGTGGAGCCGGCGTCGTACCTCGTCAAGCGGCAGCGCCTGCCACTCCGCAAGGATGTCGGCGTTCATCTCGTCGCCGCGGCGCTCCCATTCGGCATCGAGGCGATCCTTCGTCGCGCTGTGCTCGCCGATTGCAAGGTCGCGCGCCGTTGCGAGGGCCCACTCCTGCCAGGCGATGACGTGCGCGATGAGGTCGCGGGCGGTCCAGCCACGGGCCCCGTCGACCGGGGTCGACATCCGCTCGTCGGGCACGTCGGCCAGCGCCTCGTACGGCCGCCACGCGTCGCGCTCTTCCTCGAGAAACTCCAGGGCGTTGAGGTACATGGCGACAGGCTAGCCGTCGGAAGCGATCGGCGTCGAGCCCGATTCGGGCGATGCGGGCGACGCGGGCGACGCGTCCGACGGTGATGCGCCGCCCCCGCTGGCGCGCAGGTCACGCCGAAGGATCGCGTCCCACGCGTTCTGCATGCCGAAGGCGACGAACGCCAGGACCAGGCCGCCGACGAGGTACAGCGTCCCGGCCGGGGCGAGGAGGAGGCCGATGGCCGCCGGCAGGAGCGCGAGCGCCGCGATCCAAGGAAGGGCAAGCTTGATCCGCTGGCCCGTCGTCCGCCCGGACTCCCCGGATGTCGACGGCCGGAACCACCGACCGAACAGCGGGATCGCCGAGTTCATGGCCGCCAGCGCGCCGACGACGAGCAGCGCCGCGGACGGGAACCAGGGCGACCAGACGGGGACGAGCATGACGAGCGAGACGAGGGTCGCGTAGAAGAACGGCACGGCCGCCTCGGTCGTCATCCCGACGAGGTATCGGTCGAGGTGGCGCGGGTCGTAGTGCAGCGAGATGGCGACGAAGACGAGGCCGAGCAGGACGGCCGAGGCGCTTGCCGCGGCCACGAAGAAGTCGTGCCACGGAAGGGCGGCGGTGGCGATGTCTTCGGCCATCTCAGACGGCCACGGGCTCGCGGTACTCTCCGAAGACGCCGCGGAGCACCGAGCACTGCTCGCCGAGCGTCGCGTACGCCTCGGCACAGCGGATGAAGTGCGGCATGAGATTGGTCGCGCTCGATTCCGGACGCCCCGCGGCGTCACGGAGTCCGGCGAGCGCCCGCTCCACCGCCCCGGCGTCGCGTTCCCGTCGGGTTCGGGCGAGCCGTTCCATGTGCCGCTCGCGAGAGCCGGCCGGCACCGACAGAACCGGGACCCGCGTCACTTCGCTCTCGTCGACGTACGCGTTGACCCCCACGATCCGCCGCTCGCCCGCGTCGAACTCACGCTGGAAGCGATAGGCGGAATCGGCGATCTCGCGCTGCGGGTAGCCCTCGCCGATCGCGGCCACCATGCCGCCTCGACGGTCGATCTCGTCGAGGTAGCGCCAGACCTCGCGTTCGACCTCGTTCGTCAACGACTCGACGAACCACGAGCCCCCGAGCGGGTCGACGACCGAGGCGACCCCGGTTTCCTCGGCGATCACCTGCTGCTGGCGGAGGGCCAGGAGCGCCGCTGCCGCAGTCGGCACGGCAAGCGCCTCGTCGTAGGCGTCGGTATGGAGGGACTGGGTGCCGCCGAGGACCGCGGCGAGCGCCTGCGTCGCCACCCGGGTGAGGTTGTTGAGGGGCTGTTGCGGGGTGAGCGACACGCCGGCCGTCTGGGTGTGGAAGCGCATCCAGGTCGAGCGCTCGTTCTCGGCGCGATAGCGCTCCGTCATGAGCTTCCACCAGATCCGGCGGCTTGCCCGGAACTTCGCGATCTCCTCGAAGAAATCACTGTGGGAGTTGAAGAAGAAGCTGAGCCGCGGCGCGAAGTCGTCGACGCGCAGGCCGCGCGCCAGGGCCGCTTCGACATAGGCCATGCCGTCGGCGATGGTAAAGGCGAGCTCCTGGACGGCCGTCGAACCGGCTTCCCGGATGTGGTAGCCCGAGATCGAGACCGTGTTCCAGCGGGGCATCTCGCGGGTGCCGAACTCGATGGTGTCGGTAACGAGGCGCATGGACGGCGCAGGTGGGAACAGGAACTCCTTCTGGGCCACGAACTCCTTGAGGATGTCGTTCTGGGTCGTCCCCTCGAGGACCGCCCGGGGCACCCCGGCCTTCTCGGCGGCCACGATGTACATCGCCCAGATCGGCGCGGCCGGCGAGTTGATCGTCATCGAGGTCGAAACACGATCGAGTGGCAGGCCCGACAGCAGGACCTCCATGTCCGCGAGGGAGCTGACCGCGACGCCGCAGGTCCCGAACTCGCCCTCGGCCTCGGGGTCGTCGGTGTCGTAGCCGTACAGGGTCGGCATGTCGTAAGCGATCGAGAGGCCCGTCTGACCCGCCGCGAGCAACGAGCGGAACCGGGCGTTCGTGTCCTCGGCCGCGCCGAAGCCCGCAAACATCCGCATCGTCCAGAGACGCGAGCGGTAGCCGGTCGGATGGATGCCCCGGGTGAACGGCGGATCGCCCGGCAGGCCGACGTCGCGAACCTCGTCGACGTCGTCCCAGCGCCCCTGGATCAGAGGATCGCCGTGGTGATCGACGGCGGTGGGCCCGCCCCCTCCGCGGGGCGCGCCCGCACTGTCGGCCGCGAGAGACCACGGGCCGTAGACCGCATCGAGCGAGAGATCGCCGAGCGTCACGAAGGGGCGTCGCCGTTCAGGGGCTCGTTCGAGCGCGGGATCGAGGCGCTCGACTCGCCAGGCGGCCCGTCGAACGGCCCAGCGATCTGAGGGGCTGCTCATCTCGAACCCGACTCTAGCACGGGCTCACGTGCCGCCCATGACCCCCACCGTTGCCGCCACGAGCTTCGTCACGAGATCGTCGTGCGCAGCTCGTGAGGCACCCGGCGAGACCGAGGTCGCGACGAGCACGACGCGCACGTATGAGCCGTCCTGCCAGGTGACGACAGACTGCAGGGACAGGTCGTTGAGCGTGTCGAGCCGAAACGCCGGTCCTGTTCCGTCGAAGGCCGGGGTGCTCGTGGTGATGTTGTCGGTCTTCTTGGCGGTCTGCGCCCCGATCTCGTAGAACTCCGCGATCCAGGCCGCCGGCAGATCGTGGCCCGGCAGGGCGAAGACCACGCTCGTGCCGCCCGACTCGCTGCCGAGATCCCAGGTCGCGCCGGCGAACTCGACGCCGGCGGCGCCGTGCACGATCAGCGACCCGATGGCAGCGTCCGAGCAGTTGCGGCCGGAGTCGACGGCTGTCGGGGCCTTGCCCTCGAACGAGGTCGGGAGCAACGCCTCGAGGCTCGGGTAGGCCCCCGCGAACTTTCCGTCGGGGCCGCACGTACTCGTCGGATCGAAGGACGTGGACGCGCTGCCGCAGGCGGCAGTCGCGAGCGCCGCGAGCGCGAGCACCGCGGCCAGGCGCCCAACCGGCAACCGCGACGAAACGGACGATCGAGACCGGGGGATCATCCCGCCAGCGTAGCGCCGGACGCCTCGAAGCGCCGTGCGGCATGGGCCGAAGCCGGGAGCACCGGCGGCAACGGTACGGAGGTCCCGGGGCCGGTGCACCGACGCCATCGACCTTAGAGCCCGGCAGGACCGGACGACGTCGTCATTGCCCCGTCCCGTCACCGTGCCGTACGGTTCGATCACGCCGAAACGCGATGACTCCGGGGGCTCTCGGGGCGTCGGTCACGGATCTTCGAACGGACGCTCGAACCGAGGACGGTCGGGTCGAGAGATCTCGGAAGTTGATTACGAACCGAGTAACCAAGGCATGTCATTCGGCCTCGAGCCGGCACGCGTATCGGCGGGAATCATCCGATCCAGCCGTCATCGATCGCCTCCCGCAGCGTGCGAGGGGCGATCGTCCATTTCCCCCTCGCCGGGCCCTTGCCGAACCTACCGGACCGCCGCCGGCCGGGGGCGCCGCACGACGCCGCGGCGATCGAGGTCCGCCTGGATCGATCGGGCCGCCGCCACGAGCTCCGGATCATGCGAGATCGTCTTCGCTACCCAGTCGATGTAGCTCGGCTCGAAGGCGGCGATCTGGCCGAGCGTGTGCCCATGGAATTTGCCGAACTCGATGATGTGCGTCGACGCCGCCTCGACCGAGGGCAGTGGAGCCCGACGAAATCCACGGAGGCGACCACGGTCCAGGGGGCCGGTCGGCTGCGAGGCCCGGGGCGGCTCCGGGTCGATCCGCTCGGCCCGGAGCGGCTCCTGGCCACGCGGGAATGCCGCCGGCCCCATCGTCTGGTTGCGCGGCCGGACCGTTTGCGTCGTGTCGAGGCGGCCGGTCACGGGCCGGGACGGGCGGGGCTTTGGCGGCCAAGTCGTCCGACGCGGTGAAGCAGCGGCTCCATCGCCGTCACCGCGACCAGGAGCGCCGACCTGCAACTGCTCGTAGGCCCGGTTGATCTCGGCCATCTTCCGCGTCGCGGCACGGGCGGCAGTCGTATCGGCGCCGGCCACATCCGGGTGATGGACGCGGGCGAGCTTGCGCCAGGCGGCCTTGATGGTGGCCTGCGAGGCCCCCTTCTCGACCCCGAGAACGTCATGTGGGTCGCGTTTTGCCATCACGCGAGTGTACGCGGCAGGACTCTTCCGACGGACGGCACATCATGCCGACACAGGCGCGGGCGTGACCGCGTCACAGGGCCGACCCACACAGCCCGGAGATGCACCAGCCATGGCCCGTCGTGCAACTGGCTTCGTTCTGGCGATCTTCCTGTGCGGCTGTGGAGCCGGGAGCGTGGCGCCATCCGGCGATGAGCCGACGTCCTCGCCGTCGGTGGCCGTATCGGTGCCGGCGACGACACCGCCACCGCCGGCTCCGACTGATTCGGCCATGCCCGAGCCGACCCCGATGCCAACCCCGTTGCCGACGGCCATCGAACTGCCCGACGGCCTCGACGGGTTCGCATGGTCGAGCGTCTCCAAGGTGAGCGGCGGCAACGACGCGGCCGAGCAGGCAGGGCTCGCCGGCGGCCGGCTCGGGGCATCCGCGTCGTTCGTCGAAACGCGGGCCACGATCGCCGGATATCCGTCGAACTTCGCGACGGGCGGGCTTGCGGTCAACCTCTTCCGGACCGACAACGGCGGAAGGTTCGAGATCTGGCGGGCCTCGGACGGCGTGAAGGTCGGCCAGTTCGATGTCTCGGGCTTCGTCCTCGGGTATGGCTTGGACAGCACGCCGGCACAGGTCGACGTCGCCCGCTCGTTGATCTACTTTGCGGTCAGGCTGCCGGGCGGCGGTGCCGACATCCGTCGTGCATCGTTCGACGGAGCGACGAGCACGACGGTGCTCTCGCTCGACGCGCGATTCACCCCGGACGGGATCCCCACCGAACGGTTCACGTACGGCCTCGACCCCTCGGGCACGCTCGTGGTCCTCGCCTGCGCGAGCGCCGACGGGTGTCGCCTGTGGGAGATCGAACCGGAGACGAAGACAGCACCGGGACCGCGGACACTCGCGGCATCGACGCCGATCGTCTGCGACGGACTTGCCGTCTCGGAGCGCTGGATCGTCGTCTCGGATGACTATGTCTGCTACGCCGACTACGGGGAGGCGCCATTCCCGATGCGCGCAATCGACCGACGCGACGGGTCGACACATTCGCTCGGGGACGAGTCCCAGGTCATGCCGGCCCGTATCGTCACCGAGGCCGGGCGCGAGCTCGCCGTCGCTGCTCGGCGGAACCCCGACTGGAGCGCCACGTCGATCCTGACGATCGACATTGTGTCCGGTGCCCGCAGGATCGTGGCCGGTCCGTTCCAGAATGGCGACCAGGCTGCGAGTGGCGACCAAGCCTGGCTCGGGCTCGATCCGATCGTGCTGCCCGACGCCTGGGTCCTCGTGGACCCCTGGGGCGTCGCCGATTCAACCCAGCCGATCCCGGATGCGCGCCTTGTCAACGTCGCGACGGGGGACGTAGTGGAGCTGCCGCCCGGCACCTTCGGCTGGCGCTGAACACCGCGATTGGCAGGTCGTTTGACAGGGACCGGCGATGTGCCGTCCCCTGTAGGCGATGACATCTCCCCGGAACGTGCGACGGGCCGGCGCGATCGCAGCCCTCGTCGCCGCGCCTTTCGCTCTCGCCTGGCGCTTCGCCCACGTCTACCGTTCGAGGGCGGGCTACCCGAAGCCCATCGCGCCAACGAGTGACCCGTCCGACTTCGGCCTGCCGTTCGAGACAAAGACGGTTCGCACGGCAGATGGCCTGGACCTGCCTGCCTGGTGGATCGCGGCTCCCGGCCCCGGTCCCGCCCCGGCCGTGGTCCTGGTCCATGGGTGGGAATCAGCCCGGCATCGCACCCTGCCGAACGCCCAGTTCCTGCACGCCCTCGGCTACCACGTGCTCACCCTGGATGTCCGCGGGCACGGCGACAATCCGGCCGAGACGCGACCGGTCAGCGCGGGCGAGTTCGGATCCGACGCCCTTGCCGCGGTCGAGGCGGCGCTCGCCGATCCCCGGGTCACGCAGGTTGCGATCCTCGGCCACTCGATGGGCTCGATCGGCGCGATCCTTGCCGCTGCCGCCGAGCCGAGGGTCGCGGCCGTCGTGCTGACGGCGACGCCCGCTGACCCGTATCGCCTCACGCGCCAGACATTCCGGCTGGCGCACCTTCCGATCCCCGATCCCATCGCCTATCCCCTTGCGTGGATCACGACGAAGGTCTACCTCGAGCCGCGAGGGCACTCGGTCGATGAGGTCTCGGCGTCGACGGCAATCCGCCGGTACCATGGCCCGGTCCTCGCAATTCACGGCACCGACGACCGCGTGGTTCCGTTCGGACACCTTGACCGTCTCCTGAAGGCAGTTCGTGCCGCCCGCGCGGCCGACGCCGGTGCCGCCCCTGTCGAGGAGCTCGTCATCTCCGGCGGACAGCACAGCTGGCTCTACGAGTACCCGGGCTATCGATCGGCCATCGGACGCTTCCTGGCCGAATCGCTGGCCGGACCGCTGACGCCGGGCGAGGCGGCTCGGGTCGCCGAAGCCGTCGACGCCCGCCGCCCGTCCGAGCCCGACCACGCGTTCTCGGCCATCTCGCCGGGCGCGTCGGAGAAGGCGGTCACGGCAAGCACCGAGATCGGCCCCGAGCCGGCCATCGCATCGAGGACCTGACCATGGACGTCGCCACCGCGATCGCCGGCCTTCGGGTCGTTCGACAGTTCCAGGACCGCCCGCTCGAGCCCGAACATCTCGATGCCATCCTGAACGCCGGCCGTCGGGCGTCGAGTTCCAAGAACAGCCAGCGTCGGGCATTCATCGTCGTTACCGAGCGGGAGCACCTCGCGGAGCTGGCCGCGGTGGGCCCATTCGCAGGGCACGTCGCCGGCGCCGCGGCCGCCGTCGCACTCGTCACTCCCGATCCGAGCGGTCCCGGTCAGCCGCTCTCCGTGGTGTGGGACCTGGGCCTCGCCTCGCAGAACATGATCCTGGCCGCGTGGTCACTCGGGGTCGGGAGCTGCCCGGCAACGGTCTACGACCATGACCTGGCGCGCCGGCTCCTCGGCTATCCCGCCGACCTGGCCTGCGAGTACCTGCTGTCATTCGGGTACCCGGCTGATACTGCGGTGCTGACGAGGCCCCTCAAGTCCGGTGGTCGACGCCCGCTCGACGAGATCGTGCACCGCGAACGCTGGTAGCTCGTCCGGGGCTCAGGTCCAGCGGAAGAACCGGGCGGAGATCGCGAAGCAGCCGACCAGGAACAGGGCCAGCACCCCGAAGCACGTCGCCAGCGACGAGATCGGCGTCCCGCCGACCATGACCTGGCGCAGGGCATCGGACAGGTAGGTCAGTGGCAGGACGTGGGCAAATACCTTGAGGAACGCCGGCATGCCGTCGATCGGGAAGAACGTGCCCGAGAGGAACATCATCGGGAACTGGATGACGCTGGTCATGCCGTTCGCCGCGTCCTCGGTCCGCGCGAACGATGCGATCACGTAGCCGAGGGCGATGAACGACATCGAGCCGAGGATCACGAGCGCGCCGAGCAGCAGATAGCTGCCCGACACCTGGACGTGGAACACCGCGGACCCGACCGCGACGATGATCACCGTCTGCACGATCGCGACGATGAGGCGCATGAGGACGTTGCTGCCGACGAGCTGCCAGCGCTTGAGCGGCGTCGCCGAGAGGCGCTTGAGGATCAGCTTCTCGCGGTCCGCCACGAGCGGGATCGCGGAGAAGATCCCGAGCTGCATCAAGGCCATCCCGAGGATGCTGGGCACGAGATAGCTGATGTACGACAGCGACTCCGTCTGGACGGCCTTCGTCTCCGTCACGACCGCCGGTCCGCGACCCGTCGCCGCAAGATTCACCTGGCCGAGGATCGCCTGCACCAACCCGACGGTCTGCGCCGAGGCCGACTGCTGCGTCGGATCCGTGTAGACGGTGATCGCGACGGGCGGCCCGGAGGCCTGCGAGGCCGCCGCAAGCGCCGCCCCGTACCCGGCCGGGATGACGAACACCCCTCGGACGTTGCCGTCCCGCATCTCCGTGACTCCGGCCGATTCGGTCTCGTCCTTGAGCTCGACGTTCGGGACCGCCGCGAACGCTCCGCGGAGCTGGCCCGACGCCGCCGAGCCGTCAAGGTCCGACCATGCATAGGTCTGCGTGGCGTCGCCACCCCCGGTGAAGATCGCCCCGAACATCAGGATGAAGATCAGGGGGAAGGCGAGCGTCCAGAAGAGCGCGGCACGATCCCGGACGAAGCTCCGGATGTTCGCGATCGTCAGCTGCATCAGGGCATGCACGGATACGTCCTCAGTCGCGGAGAGCGCGCCCGGTCAGCGCGAGGAACACGTCCTCAAGCGTCGGGCGGCGGATAGTCAGGTTCTCGGGCTCGACCCCGACGGAATCGGCCGCGGCAAGAACGCCGCCGATGGTTGCCGGGACGTCTCGCGTGTACAGCACGACCTCACGGTCCTCGTGGGCCATCGATGCGACGCCCTCGATCGCGCGCAACCGCTCGTCGCCCAGCGTGTCGATCGCGTCGAAACGCACGGATCGCTCCTTGAAGTGTCGATTGACGAGCTCCGTCGTGGTGCCGGCTTCGAGGATTCGGCCGTGGTCCATGATCGCGAGACGGTCGCACAGGATCTCCGCCTCCTCGAGGTAGTGGGTCGTGAGGAGGATGGTCCGGCCCTGTCGCTTCAGATCCAGCACCAGCTCCCAGAGCGCCCGACGAGCGGCCGGGTCGAGGCCGGTCGTCGGTTCGTCGAGGAAGACGAGCTCGGGATCGTTCACGAGCGCCAGCGCCACGGCGAGGCGCTGGCGCTGGCCACCCGATAGCTCGCGGGTCTGGGACCGCCGCTTCTCCCCGAGATCGAACCGCTCGATCAGTTCGGGGACGCTGCGACCGCGAGACCCGTAGAAGCTGCGAAAGAGGTTGAGCACCTCCTCGACGGTCAGCTTCGGGTAGAGCGACGCCGTCTGGAGGGCGACGCCGATCCGCGGTTTGAGGTCGTCGGGATGTCGGCTTGCGTCGATGCCGAGCACCACGGCTTCGCCGGAGTCGGCCGGCCGAAGCCCCTCGAGGATCTCGACGGTCGTCGTCTTGCCGGCCCCATTCGGTCCCAGGAGGCCGAAGACCTCGCCGGCTTCGACCTCGAATGAGATGCCGTCGACGGCCTTCGTATCGGCGTACGTCTTGCGTAGCTCTCGAACGCGGATCGCGGCCTGCTCCGTCATCGCATCGCGCCGTCAGAGCCGCTTGCGGAGGTAGGCAGTCAGGGAGCCGTCGTAGCCCACCGACTCGTAGAGGTGGCGCGCCTCGGGACGGTGATGGCCGGCGGTCACTTCGACGAAGGCGGCTCCGACCTCACGGGCAACGCGCTCGACCTCGGCAAGCAACCTTCGGCCAAGGCCACGTTCGCGAGCGCCCCCATCCACGACGAGGGCCATGATGCGGACCACGACGTCGTCGTGCTCGAACCGCGGCAGCACGTGGAGGGCCACAAATCCGATCACGGCTCCATCGGCATCCGCCACGATCACCCGGGATTGGTCGCCCCCGAACCGGCCGAGCCGTGCCTCCACCGCGGAGGGCGTGGCGGGGTATCCCTCGTCCGTAAAGAGCTGGGCGATGCGGGTAGCGTCGGCAGGGGCCGCCGCCCGCAAGGCGGTGCCCGGAAGGTCAATCATGGTCGGGCATGGTACCGCCTCACCCCCACGGCCGGTCGGGGCGGCGGCGTCAACGCGTCATCAGATCGGCTATCGGGCCGCCGACCGGTTCGAAACCCAGGCGCGTGTAGAGCCGGGCTGCGTTGTCGATCTCGGCGTCGGCGAGGAGATGAACGAGCGTCGTCCCCTCCTCGATCGCCTGTCGCACTGCCTCGGCCGTGAGGAGCGATGCATACCCGCGTCCACGCGCCGACGGGATCGTTCCGATCGACGAAAGGTAGGTGGCACCGTCATGGGTGACGCGACGGGCAGCGGCCACCGGCTGGTCGTCCCGGAACAGGAGGAGTGAAGCTCCGCCTGGCCGGCGAGCGGCCGCGAGGGCCTCGGCGGCGAGTGCCGGTATCCGGTCCGATTCGACGTTGAACGCCTCGACCAGGACGCGGGCAGCGTCCATCGCCCGACTCGCGGCGCCGGACCCGATTGCCTCGACCCGGAGGCCTCGGCGCGTGCCAAGGGTGCGGGCCAGGGCGAAGACCGGCCCCGTGTCGGTCAGGACCATGGCCCGCTCGCGGCCGACCGGGCGAAAGCCCTCATCGAGAAGGCGGCGTTCGAGATCCGCTGGCCGGCCGGCCAGCGGGAGGGTGCGGACGTGCGGAAGTCGCCCAAGCGACGCGAAGAGCATCGTGACCTCGTCGAGGCGGCGTTCGAAATCGTGCGCGTCCTCCGGCCACGTCGGTGCGACGAGCCGGTTCCAGAACGGCTCTGGATCGTTCGGGTCATGGAGCAGGACGGCGTCCCCGAGATCGCGCAGCTCGCGGCCGCCGCGGGCATGCACCGCGGCCTCGTGGATGGCCAGGCGCCGACCGAGTTCGCCGTCGATCGTGACCGGGGGCAGGATGCTCGGGATCACGCCGGAGGGTGCCGCATGGGCCGCGATTGTCGCACGGCCCGCCGCTCCAATAACCGGCTACGCCGTGGTAGCATGTGGCCGAAACGGTGCCGGGTCCCACGTTCGCCCGGATCGCGACGGAGCACCTGAGATGCGCACACTCGCCCGCCGGATCGGTCTCGGCCTCGCCGCGCGGGGAGAGCCACGCGAGGTCCTCGACTGGGCTCGCAGCGCCCGGGACGCGGGCCTCGAGTCGGTCTGGATCCACGATTCGTACTTCGAGCGGGACGCCATCAGCTTCGTCAGCGTGGTCGCCAAGGGCATCGCCGACGATGAGGACGGGACGGGCTTCCGGGTCGCCCTTGGGGCCGTGAACCCGTATACGCGGCATCCGGTGGTGCTCGCCATGACCGGCTCGGCGCTCGACGAGATCCTGCCCGGGCGGATCGTCATGGGCCTGGGAACCGGGCTCCCGCTCCGCCTCAAGCAGATGGGGATCCCCTACGATCCGGCGACCGCGGTCGATCGCGTCTCCACGGCGATGGACCAGGTCCGGTCCCTGTGGGCAGGCGAGCGGCTCCCGTCCGCGACTCCCGGGCTGCCGCCCATCCAGCCGATGTTCGCGCCAGCCCATCGCATCCCGCTCGTGATCGCCGCGTATCGGAAGGAATTCGTCGCGCTGGCCGGCCAGAAGGCGGACGGGTATCTCGCCCGGCCCGCCGAATCGATCCCCTCGTTGACGGGCATCCTGGAGCGCCTCCGGTCGGCCGCGACCGAGGCCGGCCGCGAACCGGCCGCGGTCGAGTCGGCTGGCTACCTCCTGTCCCTCGTGGACAAGACCCGGCGGGAGGCGCTCAACCGGGCGAAGCGCGAGCCGTTCGTCATCTACATGATGTCGGTCCTCTCGGACATCTCCCTGGCCCGGGCCGGGTTCGAGAGCGCCCTGCGGGATGGAATCTCGACCGCGTGGCGCGCCGAGGACTACACCACGGCAGCGAACCTGATCCCCGACGAGCTTCTCGACGCGTTCATGCTCTGCGGCACGCGCGAGGACGTCGCCGAGAAGGCGATGGCCTTCCATCGCCGGGCAGGACTCCAGCTCCCGCTGCTGCAGCCGGTCCTCCAGGAGGAGCGCCAGATCGACGAGCTCGTGGCGGCGGCGGCGATCTACGCCGCGATTCCGGCGGACAGCGCGGCGGTCGCGGACATGCCCGTGGGGGTCGGCCTCGCGAACGCCGACGGATCCGGAACTGATGCGGACGCTCCCCAGGGCGTCCCGGGCGACGCGCTCGCGGACGACCGGCGCCTCGGTGCGCTCGAACGCCTCCGGCGTCGGGCTGGCGCGGGATGGGAGATCCTCCGGCCGTTCGCCTACACGGCATCGGTCATCCCGGTGGCGGCCGGCGGCGCCCTGGCGGCGGTCGATGGGCGGTTCACCCTGCTGCCGTTCCTGGCCGCCCTGGCCGGGGGTGTCCTGCTCCACTCGGGCACGAACATCATCAACGAGATCTACGACGTCCGGCAGGGCATCGACACGATCGTGTCGCCGCGGGCCAGCCACGCGATCGTGAAGGGCCGAATGAGCGAACGGGGGGCGTTCATCCTCGCCGCGGCGGCCTTCGCCATCGCCGTCGCGGTCGGGGCGTACCTGCTGGCTCTTCGCGGTCCGGCCATCGTGGTGCTCGGCATCCTCGGCCTCGTCGGTGGCTGGGGCTATACGGCGCCGCCGCTCCAGTACAAATACCGCGCCCTCGGCGTCCCGCTCGTCTTTGTCCTGATGGGCCCCTTGATGGTGGTCGGCAGCTACTTCGCGGTGACGGGCGTGTGGAGCGCGGTTGCCCTGGTCCTGTCCGTGCCGGTCGGACTCCTGGTCGCGGCGATCCTCCATGGCAACGAGTGGCGCGACATCAGCGAGGACACGCGGGCAGGGATCGTGACCCTCTCCACGAGGCTCGGCAAGGAGTGGGCGCACTACGGATATGTCGCCCTCGTCCTCGGCGCCTACATCACGCTGGGGCTCGCGGTCGCGTTCGCGCTGCTGCCGCCCGCGACCCTCGTCGCGATCCTGTCCCTGCCCTTCCTCGCCCAGGTCGTGCGGTCCGCCGAGCTGGGAGCCACCGGCCAGGCTCGCGCCATCGCCATGATCGATCTCCAGACCGCGCGGCTGCACCTTGCCTTCGGCGGGCTTCTCGTCGCCGGCGTCCTCCTTTCCGGGGTGATGCGTGGCTGACAAGCATCAAGTGAGCGATGCCGGGCCGGGCACGCTCGCGCTGGTCGTCGGCCTGGCGGCCGCCGCAACGGCATTCACGGCCACCTTCCGGGGGCCACGCGACCGGTTCTGGACACGGATGACCTGGACCGGGATCAGCCTGGGGGGACTCGCCCTTGCCACGTCCGGCCGAGCCCGCCGGGCACGGGTTCGCTGGTGGCACGTTCCGCTCGGACTCGCCTCCGCGGCCGTTCTGTACGTGACCTTCCAGATCGGTGATCGCTTCGCCCGTCGATACGTGCCGACCGGGGACGCGGACATCCGCGACATTTACGCCCTCCGCACGCTCCGTCCCCGGCAGGAGATCGCCGGTCGCCTGGCGGGCGTCATCGGGCCTGCGGAAGAGCTCTTCTGGCGTGGATTCGTCCAGGCGGCCCTCACGCGCCGGTTCGGCCGCTGGCGCGGTGCCGCGCTCGCGGCCGGCGCCTACGGCGGCGTCCACGTGACGTCGGGCAACTTCACCCTCATGGGCGCGGCGGGGGTCGCCGGGGCGCACTGGTGCGCGCTCTATGCCGCAGGCGTTCCCCTCGGTGCCTTGATCGTCAGCCACGTGGCCTGGGATGTCTGGATCTTCCTCGTCCAGCCCACGGGCGACATCGAGGTCCTCGCCTCCGCGTAGCCGGTCCGGCACACTGCAACCGATCCAGGTGCGACCGTGTTGTGGAGATCGATGGACACCGACGACGCACTGCTCGCCCGTCTCGCGAAAGACCTCGACGGGGCGTTTCCGGATCTCGTTGGGGCGCACGCCGGACGGCTCTACACGATCGCCCATCGCTGCCTTGGAGTGCCGAGTGACGCCGAGGAGGTGACCCAGGACGCGTTCGTGCGGGCGCACGCGGCAATGGCCGGCTACGACCCGGACCGAATCCGGGGGCTCAGGCTCCGGGCATGGCTGGCGACGATCACCGTCAACCTCGCCCGGAATCGCCGCCGGCGAAGCTCGGACCGACGACCGGCGACGGCCCTCGATCCGCTGGTCGGAGCCGGGCACGAGCCGCGCCTGGCGGCGCGGGCCGGACCCGTCGAGATTGCCGAGCGTCGGGACGAACGGCGACAGCTTGCTGCCGCCCTGCTCCGCCTTCGCCCCGGCGTACGCGAAGCCATCGTCCTGCGCCACCTCGACGGGCTGTCGGTGGCCGAAACCGCCGCCGCCCTCGGCCGCCCCGAGGGCACGATCAAGGCCCAGGTCCATCGCGGCCTGGCCGAGCTCCGCCACTTCCTGACGACCGAACACCTCGAACACCCCACCTCCGTGAAGGAACTGACCGCATGAACAGCACCCACGACCGGGGCGTCACGGACGCTCTCGATCCTGAAGCCGCCGAGGCCGAGCTCGTCCGATCGCTCGCCTCGCTCGCCCTGCCGGCTCCGGACGCGCTGGTCGCGCGGACGTTGACCCGGGTGGGGCTGGCCGATGAATGGGCACCACTGCCGTCCCCGCTCGGGCCGATCGCCGTGGCCTGGAACGATCGCGGCATCTCCTGGATCGACCGGGCCGACGACCCCGATGCCTTCGCGGAGCGGTTCGCGGCACGTGTCGGTCGTCCGCTCCGTCGGGTGCCGGCCATGCCCGACAACCTCGCCCGCCGCGTAGCCGGGCGTCTCGCCGGTGACCGGCGCGTCACGATCCCGCTCGACCTGCGGGGCCGGACCGAGTTCGAAATCGCGGTCTGGATGAAGGCGCTCGAGATCCCCCGCGGCGAGGTCCGGCCCTATGGCTGGGTGGCCGCGGAGATCGGCCGGCCGAAGGCCGTCCGCGCCGTCGGGACCGCCCTCGCCCACAACCCGATCCCGCTGGTGGTGCCGTGCCATCGCGTGGTCCGAAGCGATGGGTCCATCGGGCAGTACTCCCTCGGTGGCCCGGAGGCCAAGCGGACCATCCTGGCCGCGGAGGGACTCGATCCGGACGCGCTCGAGGAATCGGCCCGGTCCGGCCACCGCTTCCTCGGCTCCGCGACGACGAAGATCGTCTGCCTGCCGACGTGCCACCACGCGCGGCGGATCACGGCCCGGCATCAGCGACCGTTCCGGTCGCTGTCGGCCGCCCTGGCTGCTGGATTCCGAGCCTGCCGGGACTGCCGCCCAGCGTCCGGGGCGATGCTCGCCGCCTGACGGCGGCCCGAAGATTGGGTCTGGCGGTGCCGCCGCGGGACGGCTACACTGCCGAAATCTTGGACCAGTCAGCTATGCCAAAGCGATCCACCGGACTCCGCCTCTGGGCTGCCCTCGGGACCCTTTACATCGTCTGGGGATCCACGTACCTGGGCATCGCGATCGCGATCGAGACGATCCCGCCCTTCCTCATGCTGACGTTCCGGTTCGCCATCGCGGGCACCGTCCTGCTCGCCTGGGAGATCGCCCGCGGCGGCCTCCAAGCCCGCCCCACGCGTCGCCAGGTCCGCGACGCCGCCATCGTCGGCGCCCTGCTCCTGGGCATCGGCAACGGGTTCGTGGCCTTCGGCGAGCTGACGATCGCGTCCGGGATCGCCGCCGTCCTCATCGCCCTGATGCCGGTCTGGCTCGCCTTCCTCGGCTGGGTCTACTTCCGGGAGCGACTCCCGGTCATCGTGGTCGCGGCCATCGTCCTCGGTCTCGTCGGCGTCGCGGTCCTGGTCTGGCCCGCCGGGAGCACGGCGTTCGAGCTCGCCGGGATCGGCGCCCTCATCCTCTCTCCGGTCGGCTGGGCCCATGGGTCGCTCTTCTCGGCACATGCGGCCGACCTGCCGCGACGACCACTGACGAGCACCGGGGTCCAGATGCTCGCCGGCTCGATGGCGCTCCTGGCGGAGAGCGTGGTCACCGGCGAGCTCGGACAGTTCCACCCGGGCGCGATCTCCGTGAGCTCCGTCATCGCGCTCGGCTACCTGACCGTGATCGGGAGCCTCCTCGCATTCAACGCGTATGCGTGGCTCCTGCGCAACGCGCCGCTCTCGCTCGTGGGCACGTACGCCTACGTGAACCCGGTGGTGGCGGTGGGTCTGGGAGCCATCTTCCTGTCGGAACCGATCACGCCCCGGACCCTCCTCGCCTCGGCGGTCATCGTGGCGGCAGTGGCGATGATCGTGACGTTTCGGGGCCGGGCGGGGCGCGCAGGGCGGGAGGCCATGGCCGTGGATCCCGAGGAGGCACTCGGCCTCGGTTCGGGTGCGGCGTCATCCCCGGCGACCCAGCTGGCCGGGCCGGACGCGCCGGCCGTCGAGGAGCCCCCGCCAGCGGATGCCGGGGCGCTGGCCGAGGCCCGGGCGCCGGCGGATGCCGGCTCGCCTGCCGTCGCCGTGGGATTCAGCCCGCGGGCCGACCTTCGGCCCTCACGGTCCGGGCGACGCGCCGGGCGAGCGTCATGACGGTCAGCATGGGATTGACCCCGAGCCCGGTCGGAAACGCCGACGTGTCCGCCACGTAGAGCCCGGGAATCACCCGGCCGTCCGCGCCGCGGACGCGACCCTGCGGATCCGCGGCGTGGTCCCGCTGGCCGGCTCCCATCCGGATCGTGCCCATCTGGTGTGCCGAGAAGATCGTTCCCCGGTTCGGTCCGAAGTCCATCGTCGCGAGCCTCGCAAGGTAGGCACCGAAGCGGCGCTCCTCGTCGGGCCCCTCGACTCCATGGCGAAGGATCGGCGTGGCCGCCGCGAGGATCTCGACCGCGCCCGCGGCCCGGATCAGGCGGGCCATCGAGCCCACGGCATGGCGGAGCGTACGGACGCCGACGTCATCGAGCCGGTAGTCGACGCGGACCCGACCCGAGCCGGTCAACGAGACGCGGCCCTCGCCGCCGTCGCGGGTGACGGCGACCAGCGGCGACAGGTACCGGCTCGCCGCCAGCCATCGGGCGTGGTCGGCGGCGTCGTCCCACGGGACGGCGAGGGCCAGGAGGCCAGGGATGCCCGGGTGCCGATTCGATGACATAGCCCTCGCGTCCCTGGCCCGCCTCGGCGAACTGGACGGAGCGCGCCGCCTGCATCGTGCCCCGCCAGATCTCCACGGGCTCGACCATGCGCCCGGCAACGACGGGGACCGGGTGCAGCCGAAGGTGCCGGCCCACCGCCCGATGGACCCGCCCGCCGGACTGCAGGATCGCCGGGCTCCGGAGGGCGCCGGCGGCGAGGACCACCTGGGGCGCGCGGACGACGAGGCTGCGAATCGCGCCCACCGAACCCGGCCCGGCGGACAGCATGGGCATTCCCGTCGCCGGGTCCTCGACCAGGAGGTTGCCCCTGACGCCGGCGATCCTTCCGCCCTCCAGGAGGAGTCCCGTCACCCGCACCCGGTCGACGATCCGAGCGCCGCCCTCGATCGCCTTCGGCAGGTGGACCCGCAGGCCGCCCATCTTCGTGCCGCGCGGGCACCCGAACGCGCACGACCCGCAGTCCGTGCAGGAGCGGGCATTTCGATGGATGGGCGCGGCCTCCCAGCCGAGGGCCGCGGCACCCCGAAGGATCGCGGCGTCCTTGGGCGGGATGCCCTGCGAGGCGGTGACCCCGAGCTCGGCCTCGACGATCGCCCGGTCCCGGTCCCACTCCGGTCCATCGATCCCCTCGAGCCCATGGTCCGCTGCCCAGGCGGCCCGCACGGACAGCGGGGCGTCGATGCAGGTCATCCAGTTGATGAGGGTCCCACCCCCCACCCCCGAGCCGGCGAGCATGCTGATCGCGCCGTCCCAGGTCGCGAGAAGGCCGTGGTTCAGGTACAGGCGCGAGAACGCATCCAGCTCGGTCCGGGGCATCGACGTCTCGTCGATCGCGGGGCCTGCCTCGAGCACGATCACGGACCGGCCCGCCGACGCGAGCTCTGCGGCGACGACGCCTCCGCCGGCGCCCGCGCCGACCACGACGACGTCGGCGTCCAGGACCACCGGATCGGCGCCCGCCCGGCGATCGATTGGCGTGGCACGCACCGGTGTCAGGTCCGGCGTCGTCGGCGGTGCGTCCGGGTGGTAGCCGATCTGCACCAGGAGCGAGTTCGGGCCGTCCGCGCCCGGGGCCGCGTAGGCCAGGAAGCTGATGAGCTTGCGGAATGCCTGGAACCCCGAGCGCTTCAGGGCGATCGGCGAGTGGGCCCAGCGAAGGAGGAGGCGTTCCCGGTCGGCGACTGGCATGCCCGAGAACGCCTGCATCCTTCCCGCGGTCACGAGATTGGCGACCGGGACCTCCAGGAGTCGCAGGACGAGGCGCAGCTGTCGCACCTGCGCCGGGTCGGCCGCTCGGACGAGGGCCTGACCGGCGAGATCGGCAACCTGCGATGGGTCCGCTCCCGGGACGAGCGTCATCGCGAGCGAGGCGAGCGTCCGGATCTCCGCCACGCTGAAGCGTCCCGCGGCAGCGTCAGCGCCGGAGCGGTTCATCGCCGGCACCACCGCGTACGTCGCGCGATGTCAGGCCCGTCCGGGGTCGGCCGCCGACGACGCCGGACCGCGCTCGAATCCCTGGGCCGGGAGCGGCTCGCAGCGAAGCGGCCGGTCCTCGCGATACCCGAGGGCGTAATCGGCCTGGATGAGCGTATGTAGCTGGCTCGTTCCCTCGTAGATCACGGCCGCCTTGGAGTTCCGGAGGTACCGCTCGACCGGGAACTCGTTCGAATAGCCGTTGGCGCCGTGGACCTGGATCGCGTCGAGCGCCGACTGGACGGCGTGGTCGGTCGCGTACCACTTGGCCATCGACGTTTCGCGGGTGTTCCGCAGCCCGTGGTTCTTGAGATGGCCGGCTCGCCAGACCAGCAGCCGCCCGGCCTCGATCCCGACCGCCATCCGGGCGATCATCTGCTTGACCAGCTGATGACGACCGATCTCCTCGCCAAATGTCTCCCGCTCGTGGGCATACCGGATCGACGCGTCGAGACACGCCTGGGCGAGCCCGACGGCACCGGCGGCAACGGTGTAGCGACCCTGGTCGATCGCCGACATCGCGATGAGGAACCCCTCGCCCTCCTCGCCGATCCGGTTCTCGACCGGGACGCGGACGTCTTCGAAGCTCAGGGTTCCCGTGTTGCCGGCCCGGATACCGAGCTTGCCGTGGAGCGTTCCGGTCGTGAGGCCCGCCATTCCGCGCTCGAGCACGAAGGCGGTGATGCCCCGATGCTTCCGAGAACGATCGATCGATGCGAAGACCAGGAAGTTGTCGGCCAGGTCGGCCAGGCTGATCCAAATCTTCGATCCGTTGAGGACATACGAATCGCCGTCGCGGCGGGCCGTCGTCGAGAGGTTCGCCGCGTCGGTCCCGACGCCGGGCTCCGTCAGCGCAAACGTCGCGAGCTTCTCCCCTCGAGCCTGGGGCACCAGCCAGCGCTGTTTCTGCTCTTCGGTCCCCCACTGCTGGAGGGTCAGGGAGTTGAGCCCGACGTGAACGCTCTGAACCACCCGGAACGCCGTGTCGCCGCGCTCCAGCTCCTCGCATAGCAACGCGAACGCGATGTAGTCCATGCCCATGCCGCCGTATCGCTCGGGGATCGGCGCACCGAGGAATCCGAGCTCGCCCATCTTCGCGAACAGCTCCGGATGGACGTCGCCGTCGGCGTCCCAGTCGCGGATGTACGGCCTGATCTCGGCGTCGACGAAGGCGCGGGCAGATTCGCGGACGAGGCGCTGCTCATCGGTCAGGGAAAGGTCGATCAAGATCGCGGCCCTCGAGCGTAACGGGCGTTCCGGGCTGCGCCACGCCCTCTGCCGGCGCGACGGACCGCAATCGTACCGCCGCGACGGTGGCCGGAACCGGCGTCTGCGCCTCTCTATACTCCGGGCATGGACCCCTTGACCACCGGCGCCGACCTTGCCGCGCTCGCGCACGGGCACCTCACGCCGGTTCTCGGCCGCTACTTCGAGCGGTCCTGGAGTCACGGCGTCGGGCATCGCCTCTACGACACGAGCGGCAAGGGCTACCTGGACTTTGCGAACGGGATCGCGGTGACCGCCCTCGGGCACACCCATCCCGCCGTGACGGCGGCCATCCACGCCCAGGTCGACCGGCTGATCGGGCCGACGGGCGCGATGGGATACGCCGAACCCGTGGCCCGATTGGCGGACCGGCTCGCGGCAACCCTGCCCGATCCGATCGACTCGATCTTCTTCCTGAACTCAGGATCGGAGGCGATCGATGGGGCGCTGAAGTTGGCGCGACGGGTCACGGGCCGGCCGGGCATCATCGCCTTCCGCGGCGGCTTCCACGGTCGGACCTTCGGGGCGACGTCTGTCACGACCTCGGGCCTGACGTACCGGACCGGCTATGAACCGATGCTGCCGGGCGTCCACTTCGCCCCGTATCCGGCCGCGTACCCGGACTTCGATGGCGACGAGGAGCGAGCGTCGGCGTCCGCGCTGGAGGTCCTCGATTCGCTCCTGGCCGCGGTCATCGCGCCGTCGATGGTCGCCTCGATCGTGATCGAGCCGGTCCGCGGTGAGGGTGGGTACAACCCGGCCGCGCCCTCATTCCTGCGCGGCCTTCGGGAGCGCTGTGACGAGCACGGCATCCTCCTCATCGCCGACGAAGTTCAGAGCGGCTACGGCCGGACCGGCCGGATGTGGGCATTCGAGCACGCCGGCATCACGCCCGACGTCGTCTGCATCGCCAAGGCCATCGCAAACGGGCTCCCGCTGTCCGCGATTGCCACCAGCCGCGAGCTCCAGGAGAGGTGGGGCCGGAGCGCCCACGGGACGACGTACGGCGGGAACCCGGTCGCCTGCGCCGCCGGCTTGGCCGTGCTGGACACGATCGAGCGCGATGGACTCGTCGCGAACGCTGCAGCTCGTGGGACAGAGCTGACGGCTGGGCTTGGACGACTCATGGCCGAGGATGAGCGCATCGGCGATGTCCGCGGGCCCGGACTCATGGTCGGCGTCGAGTTCGTAACCGACAGAATCACGAAATCGCCCGACGGGGCGCTGGTTGATCGGCTCGTGGCCAGGTCGGCAGACCTGGGCCTCCTCGTGCTTTCGTGCGGGCCGGCGCACCAGGTCGTGCGCTGGATTCCACCGCTCGATGTCAGCGGCGCCGAAATCGCCGAGGCACTCGAGGTCTTCGGCGAGGCGCTCCGGACGGTCTGACCGTCCGCGAGACGCATCCGGAATCGCTCGCGGCGCGGCCGCGATCGGGCTATCGGTTCTGGTGAAGGAAGCGGAGCACGTCGTCGAGCCGGAACCGTCGATCGCCGCGCTTGCAGACCCGATAGAACGGGAGCTCACCGCGATCGCCCAGCCGCTTGACCGTGTTGACGTGGAGATGAAGCAGCTCCGCGACTTCGGTGGCAGTGAGCATCGGACCGATTTCGTTGACAGCCATCGTGGCCATTGCCATCAGGTGCCTTTCGATATTCTCTACGGCAATCTGACCGACCGGGCACGTCCGGTATCGACCGGTGCGGTTCGGCTCGTTGCCGATAAGAACGTACGGGTCCGTGGCGGTTGCGGGAAGCCGTACTTCGGTTCCAGCGGCGAGCAGTACCCTTCGCCGTTCCCATCAATTCGATAGCATCCCGCGGTGCCACTCCCTGGAACTGCCTCCACATGACCCCCGCTTCGCAGACCTCCTACGTCGCGCTCTTCCGGGTGCCCTACCTCGGCCGCGCCCTGGGCGGCATGCAGCTCGTTCGCGTCGCCCAGTCGATGGTCGGCGTGGCCCTGGTGCTGTTCAGCCTGACTCACTACGGCTCGCCGTCGCTGGCCGGCCTCGTCACGTTCGCAAGCCTCGCGCCGGGGCTCCTGATCAGCCCGATCGGTGGGGCACTCCTCGACCGCCACGGCCGGACGAGGCTCATCCGCCTTGACCTGATCATCGCCGTCATCTCGCTGAGCCTCATTGCGGCCCTGGCCCAGGCCGACGCCCTGCCCGCGGGCTTGCTGGTCCTGATCGCCGCGATCTCCTCACTGACGGGACCGCTCGGCGCGACCGGGATGCGCACGCTCTTCCCGCTGATGGCACCCCCTCACCTGTGGGAGCGGGTCAACGCCGTCGACTCGAACGGCTACGTCGTCGCCACGATCATCGGCCCACCGCTCGCGGCGGTGATGGTCGGCGCATTCGGCGGGCCGGCCGCGCTCCTGGTCATCGCCGGCCTCCTGGCCGTCGCCGTCGTGGTGCTGTTGCCGGTCCCCGAGCCGGCGGCCGAGGTCGAGTCGAGCGGCCGACTGCTGAACGATGCATGGCGCGGCCTGCTCTACACGTGGCGAAATCGCACGCTGCGGGGCATGGGCCTGTCGATCACGACCCTGAACATCAGCGGCGGCGTGGTCTCGATCGTCGTGCCCCTGCTGGTCCTGGATCGGCTGCATCTCGGGGAAGCGGCAGTCGGGCTCGTCTTTGCCGTCCAGGGTGTCTTCGGCGTCGCCGCCGGGCTCATTGCCGGCCGGGTCGACACCCGCGACCGCGAGGTGCCCATGTTCGCCGGGCCGATGACCGGATACGGCCCGGCGCTCGCCATCCTCCTGATCCCGGGCGTCGGGCCGATCGTCCTTTCGATGGCGATCATGGGAGTGCTCAACGGCCCCCTGGATGTCGCCCTCTTCACGCTGCGTCAGCGGCGAACGGATCCCGCCTGGATGGGGCGAGCGTTCGCGATCTCGATGGCCTTCAACTTCGCCGGCTTCCCGATCGGTGCGGCGATCGCCGGCTGGTTGGCGAGCTTCTCGATCGAGGCCGCGATCATGCTGGGTGTCGTCGCTGCGGTCCTTGGCACGATCATGGCCTGGACGCTCGTGCCGAGGCGCGTACCCGGGGGCTGAGAGCCGGCCGGCACGCCGGGGCTCCCAGCGCTCGTCCGCCGGCGTACGGGCTGCGCCGGTCCGTCGATCAGCCCGCGAGGACGGTCCGGACCTCGTTGGCGATCTGGAGGTCCTCGCGAGCCTCGATGACGAGTGCCTCGACCGGAGCGCCGTCGGCGCTGATCCGGCGGTCGAGCGGCCCCGCGGCGTTGCGAGCCCCGTCCAGGCGGATGCCAAGAAAGTCGAGGCCCGCGGCCGCTCGGGCCCGGACTTCCGGGGCATGCTCCCCGACGCCGCCCGTGAAGACGATCGCATCGATGCCGCCGAGCGATGCCGCCATGGCGGCGATGCCGGACGTGAGGCGGTGGAGGTAGACGTCGAGGGCGAGGACGGCCGGCTCGCGGCCGGCAGCCACTGCCTCGATGATCTCTCGCATGTCGGCGGTGCCGGCGAGGCCGAGCAGGCCGGAACGATGCTCGAGCGTGGCCGCCAGCTCGGCCGGGGGCATCCGGGCGTGCTCGGCCAGCCAGAGCACGAGCCCCGGGTCCACCGTGCCCGAGCGCGTCGCCATGACCAGGCCCTCGAGCGGCGTGAACCCCATCGTGGTGTCGACCGATCGACCGTCGAGGACGGCCGCGAGCGACGCCCCGGCACCGAGGTGACAGGTCACGAGGCGTCGCACCGGCCCCGGGCTTCCGAGCAGCTCAGCCGCGCGCCTGGACGCATAGGCGTGTGAGAGCCCGTGGAACCCGTATCGACGCAGGTCCCAGCGCGTTCGCCATTCGACGGGCAGCGCATAGGTCGAGGCGGCAGGCGGCATCGTCGCGTGGAACGCCGTGTCGAAACAGGCGACCGCAGGAACGTCGGGGAGGGCCTCGCTGACGGCGGCGAGCGCGGCGAGCGACTTCGGCTGGTGCAGCGGGGCGAGGTCGGTGAGGGCCTCGAGCCGGCCGACGACCGCGGGATCAATCAGCACCGGCTCGACGTAGACCGTGCCACCGTGCACGATCCGGTGGCCGACCGCCTGCACCGGACCGAGCCGCGCCACGGCGGCCGTGACCGCGTCGCCGTCCGCTCCACCGCGCGGCGCGGGCAGATCCTCGGACGCCACGATCCGGTCGTCGCGATCGAGGACACGCAACTTGAGGCTGCTCGAGCCCGCGTTGACGACGAGGATCCGGTCCGGCACTGCGAGCTCGCCTAGGACGGCCAGGACCAGTTCGCGATCTCCGGGTCGTCCTCGCCCTCGAGTCGCGTGAACGCGCGCGCCTCGACGCGTCGATCGACCATGCGCTGGCGGACGTGGCCGGCCCGCGGTCCGAGACCCGGTACGCGATCGATCACGTCGATGACCAGGTGGAACCGGTCGACGTCGTTGAGCATGACCATGTCAAAGGGCGTCGAGGTCGTGCCCTCCTCCTTGTAGCCCCGGACGTGCATGTTGTCGTGGTTCGTCCGGCGATACGTCAGTCGGTGGATCAGCCACGGGTAGCCGTGGTAGGCAAAGATGATCGGCTTGTCGGTCGTGAAGAGCGAGTCGAAGACTGCGTCGGGCAGGCCATGAGGATGCTCCGAGGCCGGCTGCAGGCGCATCAGGTCCACGACGTTCACGAATCGGACCTTGACGTCCGGCAGGTGCTGACGGATCAGGTCCACCGCGGCCAGGGCCTCGAGCGTGGGGATGTCGCCGGCACAGGCCATGACGACGTCCGGCTCGCCGCCCTCGTCGTTGCTCGCCCAGTCCCAGGTCCCGATGCCGCGCGTGCAGTGGAGGATTGCCTCGTCCATCGAGAGCCAGTTCGGCGCGTCCTGCTTGCCGGCCACGATGACGTTGACGTAGTTGCGACTGCGCAGGCAATGGTCCGCGACCGACAGCAGGGTGTTCGTGTCCGGGGGCAGGTAGACCCGGATGACGTCGGCCTTCTTGTTGACGACGTGATCGATGAAGCCCGGGTCCTGGTGCGAGAACCCGTTGTGGTCCTGGCGCCAGACGAGGGAGCTGAGAAGATAGTTGAGCGACGCGATCGGCCGGCGCCACGGCAGGTCGCGCGTCACCTTCAGCCACTTCGCGTGCTGGTTGAACATCGAGTCGATGATGTGGATGAAGGCTTCGTAGCAGTTGAACATCCCGTGTCGGCCGGTCAGGAGGTACCCCTCGAGCCAGCCCTCGCATTGGTGCTCGGACAGGACCTCCATGACCCGTCCGTCGAGGGCGAGGTGGTCATCTCCGGGAAGGGTCTCCGCGACCCAGGTCCGATCGACCGCTTCGAATACCGCGCTGAGCCGGTTGGAGGCGGTCTCGTCGGGCCCGAACAGCCGGAAGTTCGCGCGATTTCGGTCCATGACATCGCGCAGGAACGTCCCGAGGACCCGCGTCGCCTCGCTGTGGGTCGCGCCGGGCTTCGGGACATCGACGGCGTAATCCCGGAAGTCGGGCATGTCGAGGCTCCGGAGGAGCTCGCCGCCGTTGGCCACCGGGTTTGCACTCATCCGGCGGTAGCTTCGGGGTGGCAGCGCGGCGAGCTCGGGAACGAGCGCGCCGTTCGCGTCGAAGAGCTCCTCCGGTCGGTAGGTGCGCAGCCACTGCTCGAGCAGCTCGCGGTGCCCGGCGTTGGTCCTGACCTCGGCCATGGGGACCTGGTGGGCACGCCACGTGCCCTCGACCTGGACGCCGTCGACGACCGCAGGACCGGTCCAGCCCTTCGGCGTCCGGAGCACGATCATCGGCCAGCGGGGCCGCTCGGTGACGCCATCTTCCCGGGCGGCCTTCTGGATCGCCTGGATCTCTGCGACGACGGCGTCCATCGTCGCCGCCAGGTCCTGGTGAACCTGCGCAGGGTCGTCGCCCTCGACGAAGTAAGCCTTGTGGCCGTAGCCGGTCATGAGCGATTCGAGCTCGTCCCGGGGTATTCGTGCGAGGACTGTCGGGTTGGCGATCTTGTAGCCATTCAGGTGCAGGATCGGGAGCACCGCGCCGTCGGTGGCGGGGTTCAGGAACTTGTTGGAGTGCCAGCTCGTGGCGAGGGGTCCGGTCTCGGCCTCGCCGTCGCCGACCACGGCGCAAACCACCAGGTCCGGGTTGTCGAATGCCGCGCCGTAGGCGTGCGAGAGCGCGTACCCGAGCTCGCCGCCCTCGTGGATCGAACCAGGCGTCTCGGGAGCCACGTGGCTGGGAATGCCGCCGGGAAACGAGAACTGCCGGAAGAGCTTCCGGAGGCCGTCCTCGTCGCGGCTGATGCTCGGGTAGACCTCGCTGTACGTGCCTTCGAGGTAGGCGTTGGCGACGATCGCCGGTCCCCCATGACCCGGCCCGATGATGTAGATCGCGTTGAGGTCCCAGCTCCGGATCACCCGGTTCATGTGGGCGTAGATGAGGTTGAGGCCCGGGGTCGTGCCCCAGTGCCCGAGCAGGCGCGGCTTGACGTGCTCGGGACGCAGCGGCTCTCGAAGGAGCGGGTTGTCCAGGAGGTAGATCTGGCCGACCGAGAGGTAGTTCGCGGCACGCCAGTAAGCGTTGATGAGCCGCAGATCCTCGGCCGAGAGCGGCCCGGCGGGGGCGTTCGCAGCTTGTTCCGACCTGACCATGTGCCCCTCGCGCTGGATCGATGGAGAAGGATTGGCGGGTGGCGCCCCCGGCAGGATTCGAACCTGCGACCTTCCGCTTAGAAGGCGGTTGCTCTGTCCGCTGAGCTACGGGGACGGTCCGCTCACTCTACCCTAGGGCGCATGGCTCGCCCCCTGACGCAGATCGCGACAAGGCCCGCGGTTCCTCGCGGCCAGGCGGCCGCCGCCCTCGAGCGCTGGTGGGGCCTCGCCGGCGAGATCGAGGACCTGCCGAGCGAACGCGACCAGAACTTCCTGCTCCGCGACGCTGACGGGGAGCCGTCCGCGATCCTCAAGATCGCGAACCTGGACGAGGACCGCTCGTTCCTCGACTGCCAGGAGCGGGCGATGGCCAGCGTCGCGGCTGCGGATGTCCCTGTCCCGCGTTTCTGGTTGTCACTCGATGGGGCGACGATCGTCGGACTCGGGGATCCCGGCCCGCCCTGGGCCCGCGTCATGACCTGGCTCCCTGGGCGAACCATGGCCTCGGTCGAGCAACCGGGCGCAACACTCTGGGTCGATCTGGGTTCGACGATGGGCCGGACCGCCGCGGCGCTGGCCACCTTCGACCATCCTGCGGCGCGGCGGAATTTCCAGTGGGATGTCCTGAGGGCCGGCTCGGTGATCTCGGGCGGCATCGACGCGGTTGCGGACCAGAAGCGGGCGGCCCTCCTGGCGGCGGTCGCGGGTCGGCTGCGGAAGGACCTCGTGCCAAGGTTGCCCAGCCTGCGCAGGAGCGTGATCCACAACGATGCGAATGACCACAACGTGCTCGTCGACGCCACCGGTTCTCGGGTATCAGGCCTGCTCGACTTCGGCGACATGGTCCTCACGGTGACCGCCCACGAAGCAGCCGTGGCCGCTGCCTACGCGATGTTCGGCGCCAGGGATCCGGCGCTGGCCCTGCGGGCCGTCACGCGCGGCTTCGACGCTGCGTGCCCGCTGACCGCCGACGAGCTCGATGCCCTGCCATCCCTCGTCCTCTCCAGGCTTGGGGCGAGCGTGGCGATCTCCGCCGTGCAGGCGCGCCTCGTACCGGATCCCTACCTGCGCGTCTCCGAGGAGCCGGCCTGGCGGGTCATCGAATGGCTCATGGCGGAGCCTGCTTCCGCCGTGCGACTGGCCGTGCACGAGGCCGCCGGCAGGTGAGCGAGGACCTCCTCGCCCGGCGGCGGACCAGGCTCGGGAGGAGCCTGTCGCTCAGCTACCGCAAGCCGCTCACCATCGTCCGCGGGTCCGGCGCCTACCTGTACGACGCGGACGGCCGGGCGTACCTCGACCTGGTGAACAACGTGGCCCAGGTTGGCCATGCGCATCCTCGGGTCGTCGAGGCCGCCGCTCGCCAGATGGCGCTCCTCGAGACCAACACTCGCTACCTCCACCCGGCGATCCTCGAGTACGCCGACCGGCTGGCCGCGACGCTGCCGACGGGCCTCGAGGTCATTCATCTCGTGAACTCCGGGAGCGAGGCCAACGAGCTGGCGCTGCGCATGGCCCGGGCCGCGACTGGTCGGCGCGACGTGGCCGTCCTCGAGGGTGGCTATCACGGCAACACGTCCGGCCTCGTCGACGTCAGCCCGTACAAGTTCGACGGGCCCGGTGGTGCCGGTCGGCCGGCCACGACCCACGTCGCCCCACTCCCCGATCCGTTCCGGGGCCGCCACCGCGGTCCGGCCGCGGAGTCCGCCGCGGCCTACCTGGCGGATCTGGGCACGGTGCTGGATGCGGCGGCCGCCGACGGCCGATCGGTCGCGGCGTTTCTCGCCGAGGCGATGCCCGGCTCGGCCGGGCAGGTCGTGCCGCCTCCCGGCTACCTTCGAGGGGCCTTTGCCCGGGCCCGCGCGGCCGGGGCCATCACAATCGCTGACGAGGTCCAGGTCGGTCTTGGGCGCGTCGGGAACTGGTGGTGGGGATTCGAGGCCGACGCAGCCGAGCCCGACATCGTGACCATGGGCAAGCCACTGGGCAACGGCCACCCACTCGCCGCCGTGGCGACCACCAGGGCGATCGCCGAGGCCTTCGACAACGGGATGGAGTACTTCAACACCTTCGGGGGCAATCCTGTCTCGGCTGCGATCGGACTGGCGGTCCTCGACGTGATCGTCGAGGAGCGCCTCCGCGAGCGGGCGGCCGCGAACGGGGCGCGATTCCTCGCCGGCCTTCGCGACCTGGCGACGCGACACGATGTCATCGGCGATGTCAGGGGCATCGGCCTGTTCATTGGCGTCGCGCTGGTTGCAGATCCGCTGACGCTCGGCCCGGCCACCGATGTCGCGGACGCCGTCGTCGAGGGCGCGAAGGCCCGAGGAATTCTCCTCAGCGCTGACGGCCCGTATCACGATGTCCTCAAGATCAAGCCACCATTGGTGATCGAGGCGTCGGATGTCGACCGGGCCATCGAGGTTCTCGACGACGTCCTCGGCGAGCTCGGCAGCAGACCGACGCGGGGGTAGCGGCCAAGCTCCTGCGCGATTCGGGCGGAACTGCACCGTTCGACCTATTGACAGGCGGGGGGTCGAGGCGCCTATCGTCACCGACCCCGATGCGTGCAACCGTGAAGCGCAGCGGGTCGACGGAGCCCAAGCCGACCCATGTCACCTGCGAGCGGGGCCGCGAGCCTCGCAACCGGTCAGCTCGATCTCGAGCTGACGACCGATCTGCCGCGCCTCGGGATCGAACCCGAATGGAAGGCGCAGCAGCGGCTGTGGGGCCACCCGTTTCACCCGATGTGCTCCTACCTGGCGAGCTTCCCGGCCGCCCTCGCCCACGCCTTCATTGCCCGCTACAGCCGGCCCGGCGACGTCGTGCTGGATCCATTCGCCGGCCGGGGCACGGTTCCCCTCCAGGCAGGCGCCGAGGGTCGGATCGGTGTCGGCAACGACCTCAACCCCTTCGCCCACCTCCTGACCGCGGCCAAGGTCCAGCCGGCCACGCCGGCCGAAGCCCGGACGCGCCTGGCCCGGCTCCGCCTGGCCTGGCCGGCGGCCGCGCCCGCGTGGCTGGCCCAGGGTGCGGCGATCCAGGCCGATCCCGCGACGGGCGGGCCGCAGCCGGTGCCCGTCGAGGTCGCCCTCGCCTTCCATCCGACGACGTTCGCACAGCTGCTCTACCTCCGCGAAGCGCTCGATCTCGAGGATCACGTGGATCGTTTCCTGGCTGCTGCGACGACCGGAATCCTCCACGGCCGGAGCGCCTCGTACCTGTCGGAGCTGATGCCGAACACGTTCAGCATGGCTCCACGCTACGTCCGCGACTTCGCCGCGCGAACCGCCTTCAGATCACCGGAGCGCGACGTCTTCGCCTGCCTCGGAGCGAAGCTCGATCGGCTCTTTCGGGCGCCGCTCCCGAGCTCGCCGGGAATCGCCCTCCTCGGTGATGCCCGCGACGCGGGGGCCCGCGCGTCGACCGCATTGCGTGCTCACGGAATGCCGGATCGCGCACGACTCGTGGTCACCTCACCGCCGTACCTTCGCGTCGTCAAGTACGGCTACTACAACTGGCTCCGGACCTGGTTCCTCGGCTTCGACGCCCGGGCCATCGACGCGGCCCTCGACGACGCCCACCACCGGGCCCCTTACCTGGTATTCCTGCGAGAGGTCCTGCATGGCCTCCGGCGCGCCCTGACCGACGACGCCATCATCGTCATGGTCGTCGGCGATGTCGCCACCGATCGGGGCCGTCGGATCCACGACGGGATCGGGCTGGCCGAGCAGGTCTGGGCCGAGTCGGCTGCCCCGGAGGGGTACAGGCTGGCCGGCGTCGCCCTGGACGAGGTCCATGCCGGCCGAAAGATGACCAAGCTCTGGGGCGACGAGGCCGGACGGGCGACACAGCTGGACCGGATCCTCGTCCTGGGCGCGACCGACATCGGCCGGCGGCGCGCCCAATCGGCGGCCACGCTCCCCATCGAGTGGACCTGGCCGCCGCGTCTTCGCGCGCTCTAGCATCAGCCGGGCCGCCCGTCGGAAGGGCTGGCCTCGCTAGAATGCGGCCATGCAGCAGATGTACCACCCGTCGGATCTCGCGTCGATGGATCCGCTGGTCCTCATGAAGAACCTGGACCACGTGCGGATGACCAGCCGGCGGCTCAGCTACATCCTCCAGCAGCAGGTCCACCTCTACACCCCCGAGGCGAACCAGCTCCGCGAGCAGATCGACCGATACGTCGAGGCGGAGCGGCAGATCGAGGGCGAGATGGCGAGGCGCCGGATTCGCGCCTGACCAGACCGATTGGCGGGTCCCGGCGACCCGTTCAGGTCGGCCCTTCTCCAAGTCGGAAAGGCGCGGCCCAACTCCGGCGTCAGGCCGGAGCGGCGGCGACCCGGATCCGCTTCTTCGCCCGATCTTCGGTCACGATCTCCGTCACGAGCGCAGCCAGTGCCGGCATGGCGTCGAGCGCGAAGCCGATTCCGTGCGCGGCGAGGTCGTCCGCTCCCCAGCCCCGGAACAGGCCTCGGCCGGCAACCCCGCACATCTCGTCATACAGCTCCGGCCAGCCAACCTTCCGTCGGTCGTAGCAGAAGCGGACGAACTCGACGGCATCCGTCGAGAGCGCAAGGGCAGGCGCTGGGCGCGCGACCATCGATCCCTGACCTCCTGGGCGTTGGGCATGTGGAAGAGGGCGCCAGGCACGGCGTGATGGACCGCACCCGCGTCCGGGAGATTCTGGCTGCCGGCGGACCCACGCAGGTGGCTCGCGGCCGACTCCCGAATGGTACGTCCGGGGGCCCTTCCGCGGTAAGGGCCTTCTCCACCTTTTCGTCCACCAAGTTATCCACACGCCCTCCGCGGGGCGGTCGAAAGCCTGTCAGGAAGCCCGACGCGACACCCCGAGGCCGGGCCGTTGACCCAGCGTCCAGCGATGGTCCGGTCCAAGCTCGAGCCCCTCGAACGGGTCGTCGGCGAGGAGGAGGCAGCCGTCGAGGTCCGCCCAGTCGACGAGGGATGCGCACGCCGCGGAGGCGGCGATGACCACCGACGTCTCCTCCATGCAGCCGAGGAAGGTCCGGAACCCGAGCTCCCGGGCGCGAGTCAGCATCCTGGCAGCAGGGCCGGGTCCGCCGACCTTGGCGAGCTTCACGTTGACGCCCGCGACGATCCCAACCAGGGCGTCAAGGTCCTCGTCCGTCACGCACGATTCATCGGCCACGATCGGCAGATCCGAGCGGTCCTGGAGGTCCGCGAGCCAGTCCAGGCGTCGGGCGGGGAACGGCTGCTCGATCAGCTCCACGCCCAGTTCCATCAGCGCCGGCAGCAGGTCGACCGCGTCCTCCGGCGTCCAGCCGGTATTCGCGTCGACCCGGATCGGGCCGGCGTACACCGAGCGCACCGCGCGCAGCGTTTCGAGGTCGGCCGGACCGCCGCACTTGATCTTCAGGGCCGGAAACGCGGCGGCACGCCTGGCTCGTTCGGCGACGATCGCCGGGTCGTCGAGGCCGAGGGTGAAATCGGTCGGCGCGATCTGCGGCGACAGGCCGAGCAGGTCCCAGACCGGCCGCCCGGTGACCTTGCCGACGAGGTCATGGAGCGCGGTGTCCAGCGCGCACTTTGCGCCGCCGTTCCAGCGGATCGCGTCTCGCATCGCGTCCCCCGCGGCCACGAGTCCCGCCGCCGATGGGTCCGGCTCCCCCATCGCCTCGATCAGGACCGGGAAGATGGCATTCATCGTCTCCGGCGTCTCGCCGTAGTAGCGATCCGGATAGCCCTCCCCGATGCCGACGACGCCCGGAAACCGGTCGTCCTCGATCTCGACGACGACGGTGGTGACCGACTGACCAGCGCCATGCTCGGATCGGGCGATCCGGAACGGGTCACGAAGGGCCAGGTGCAGCGTCTCGTGCCGGAGCCGCAGTGTCACGAAGCACCCCGGGCGTCGTTCTCGGCCACCCATGGGAGTCCGTCGACCGCCTGGTGGATGGCCGCCCAGAGCGCATCGCCGCCGAAGCGGACCGGGTCGGCTGTCGGCAGTCCCGTCTCGGCCGCGATCTCGTCGATCAGGCGCCGAGCCTCCACGTCATCCGGATAGAGCGATGTGTTCAAGGCCATCGCCACGACCTTCGACGGCGCGATGAGACCGGCGACGGTCTCGTGGAGGGCAATGAAGGGATTCAGGCGTGCGATCGGGAACGACGCGTCCGGGAGGTGGTCGAAGTCGTGCGCCGCGAGGCCGGGCTTGTGGACCATGACCATCGCCTGTGGCGTCGCCCCATGGACGAGTCCCAGCGTCACCGAGGAGTACGCGGGATGGTCGAGCGAACCCTGGCCCTCGACGATGATCCAGCGACCTCGCTCCTCGGCCTCGCCAACCAGCCATTCGACGGTGCCCTGAACGAAGTCGCTGATGACCCGATCGACCGCGACCCCCCAGCCGTCGATCATCATCCCGGTCTGCCCGGTCGGGACGAAGACAGCCTCGTCGCCTGCCTTCAGCGCCGCCCTCCGCAGGTCGAGCGCCACCGACATCTTGCCGATCGCGCAGTCGGTCCCGACCGTCAGAATCACGCGCGAGCCGGGCGCGTGCCGCCGGCCGACCGCCGTCTCCTTCCGCTCGGGCGGCCGTCGATAGTCGACGATCGCGACCTTGGCACGCGCAGCCTCGGCGGCGAACTCGGGATCGTCGCCAAGGAACGTGTGGAGACCGGAATGGACATCCAGCCCGGCTCGAATCGCCTCGACGATGGTCGCTCGCCAGTCGTCCGGAAGCCGCCCGCCGGTCGGCGCGATGCCGATGAGGAGCGTGTCCGGCGGGGCAGGCAGGGCCATTGCGGCCGCGAGCGCGCCCACGGCGGGAATGTCGTGGCCCGGGAGCCACTCGCTGACGTTCCTACCCGCGATCGTCGAGTCCAGGAGCGCCACCACCCGATCGGTGCCGTACCGGATCACGCCCATCGCGGTCTTGGCGTTGTGGGCCTTGAACTGGCCCTCGGTAAGGATGAGGAGGCGGCGGATGCGGCGGTCGCTCATGGACAGCGAGTGTACGGGAACGACAAACGCCCCCGGTCATCCGCGGGCGCAGCGCGTCGAGATTGGTACCGCATATCGGATTCGAACCGATGATCTCCGCCTTGAGAGGGCGGTGTCCTGGGCCTCTAGACGAATGCGGCATGGTCCGCGCGAGAGGACGTGCGAGACGGCGGATGATACCAAACGGCGTTGATCTGGGCCCGCCTACAGTCGGTTCGCTTCGAGAAAGGCGCGGATGGCGTCGGCGACCTGCTGGTAGCTCTCCTCGCCCAGGACGAGGCCGTAATGGGAGTGCGCGCCAAAGGGCTCGAACGGCGCGTGGAGCCACTCGGCCAGCCGCTCGACAGATTCGATCGGGACCTGTCGATCCAGTCCTGCCCCGATCACGATCCGCGGAACCCCCTCGAACGCGCTCCTGTCGACGCGGATGCCACGCCGCATCGCCCGGCGGGCACGGCCAGACTCGTGCGGCTTCTGGCCCATCAGGTGCTGGATCCGGAGGATGTCCGCGATCGTCAGGTCGCGGTGGTCGCGCTGCAGCCGTTCCGGCAGCGTTTCCCAGCCGATGAGGGACTTGCCGAACAGTTCCGGGATCTCCCGCAGCTCGTGCTGGTGGGCGGGCAATCGCAGCTCGCCGGGAACCTCGGACGCCACGAGGACCAGGCCGGCGAGCGGACGTCGCTCCGCAGCCTTCAGTGCCAGGAGGCCGCCCATCCCATGACCGACCACTACCACGCCCGATCCCAGCCGCTCCATTGCCGCCTCGACGTCTTCGACGTAGAGCTCGAAGGAGAGATCGGCAGGATCGGCGGTCTGGCTCCAGTGGTGGTTGCGCAGGTTCAGGGCATGGCCCTCCCAGCCGCGCCCGGCGAAGTATCCGAGGTAGCGCTCCCAGATCCACGATCCTCCGAGCTCGCCATGGACGAACAGGAGCGGCTTTCGGCGCGACCGCCGTTCCGGGAGCCAGGACTCGACGTAGATCCCACGGTCGGCGATCTCGATCTCGTCCTTGCGAATCGGGCGACTGCTGATCGAGGCGACCTGGGAATGGGCCAGGAGGTCGTCGGGGGTCGAGTCGGGCATGCTCAGCCTTCCAGGGGGTTGATGACGAGGCCGGTGATGGCCTTTGGGTAGATGTAGGTGCTCTTCTGGGGCATGACGTCGCCCTGGGAGGCGACCGCAATGATCTCGCTCGCCGGCGTCGGGTCGAGGAGGAACGCCACGTCCGCCGCATCCCCGCCCGCGTCGACGATGGACATCGCCTCCGCAGCGTCCTTCGTATACGTCAATCGGTCGCCGGAAGCAACCGCGGCCGCGTCCAGGCCCACGGTCGCCGCGAGCGCCGAACCCAGGACGGAGACGTCGAGCCCTCGCAGCGCCGCACCGCCTTCGGGAAGCAGCGGCTCGATGGCCGGCCGGCGCACCACGAGGATCGATCCGCCGTCACGGGTCCAGAGGCCGATTCGCCCGGTGCCACCGGGCGATGCCGCTTCCGGGCCGAACGTGTCGAGCATCGCCGTCCGGGTCACGCCGTCGTGGACCTCGAAGAGCTCGCGCAGCCCGGTCCGCAATTCCGAGAGGCCCGGCTGGCCGAGGCGATGCACCACCCGGTGCGTCGGCAGGACCAGGAGCGGCCCCGCGCCGGGCTCGAGCAGGAGCATCAGGACGAAATCCGAGCCTCGTTCGGAAGACTCGACCTCCGGGTTGCCGACACGCTGCTCCACGCGGTAGCGCAGCGCCGTCTCGTATCGGTGGTGGCCGTCCGCGATCGTAAGCGGCACCGTTGCGGCGGCCGCGGCGAGTCGCTCCGCTCGACCGTCCGTGTCGACGGTCAGCATCCAGAGCCGATGCCGATCCCCGACGATGTCCACGGCCTCGGTCGACGGGCATTCGCCGGCGACGGCCTCGATGATCTCGGCCACGTGACCGGAGTCGTCCTCGTACATCGCCACGACCGGGCTGGTGTTCACGTTCGTGGCGCGGAGCAGTCGATAGCGATCCTCGCGCGGGCCTGGCAGGGTTCGTTCGTGGGCCCGGATGCCCGAGCCGAACGGCTCCAGGCCCACCCGGGCGAAGAAGCCCCGCCGGAGCAAGGGGACCTGGCTCCCGGGGGCCCGGAATTCCTGCTCGTAGAGATAGACCGCGGGTCGAGGGTCCTGCCGGATCGCACCCTCGCCGCGCCACCCGCTCAGCAGCCGGGAGGCGCGGCGATAGCGCTCGTCGGAATCCGGGTCGCCGGGCTCGAGCGTCGGGAAGTCGAGGCGGACCACGTTCCGCGGATTGCGAGCCAGGAGAACCCGACGCTCCTCCTCACCGATCACGTCGTACGGCGGCGCGACCAGCCGACCGATGTCACCGGCAACGTCGGGGGCGTAGCGGAGCGCGCGGAAGGGTCGGACGATGGGCACGTGGACCTCGAAGCGGCCCGGCTCGCCGGCCGGGGCATCGCCCGCCGTGCCACGGATCTCCGAGGACTGCATCGGGCGCTGGTACCGTGATCGTACGATAGGCCCGGCCGGATCGCGGTCGCGCCTCTGGACGCGGGTGTCGCGCAACTTTTTCCCGTGGTCCAGCGTCGTTGCATCGACCATCGCCCGTTGGCAGCAGGAGTGGCTGTGCCCTTCGCGCGCGAATTCCGGCTGACGATGCTCCGGCCTGCCCGGGTCATCCTCGCCTCCCTGCTCGCGATCGGCGTCCTCGCGGGACCACCCGCGCGCCAGACGCTCGCGGCGAGCCCGATCACGATGAACGCGAAGGTGCTCCTTCAGGGCCACGCGCGGGTCGGTTCCTGGATGGCCATCCAGATCGACCTTTCCAACAGCGGACCGGCCGTCAAGGGCGAGCTCCAGCTGACCGGCGGCGCGAGCGGCCACACCAGGTTCTCCGTGCCGGTGGACCTGCCGACGACGGCACGACAGGCCTACCTCCTGCACGCGCAACCGCCGGCGTTCGGCCGATCGGTCAAGGTGGATCTCGTTTCGGGCGGATCCTCGATCGCGAGCGCCGACGTCGGCTATCTCGTTCACGACGCGGCCCAGCTCGTGGTCGGGATCGTCGCCGAACGGCCAGAGGGCATCATCCGCGAGCTCAACCTCGATCCGGGCTCGAGCGGGCTGGCCCCCGCGATCGTGTCCCTGGGGGTCGCCGACCTACCCGATCGCCTCGAGGCCTGGGGGACGCTCGATCGTCTCATCTGGCAGGACGTCGACAGCAATTCGCTCACGCCCGGGCAGCTCTCGGCGCTCCGCGGCTGGATCGCCGGCGGCGGGCGCCTCGTCGTCGTCGGGGGGACGGCAGGCATCGGCACACTTTCGGGATTTCCCGACGATCTCCTTCCGTTTCGGCCTGCAGCAACAGTCGACGTCGCGCCGGCCTCCATCGCGTCGCTCGTGGGCGTGGCGCCGGTCGGGGCGGCGGATGTCCCGTCGTTCTCTGGCACGCTCGGGAGTGGCCAGGCCCTGGCGACATCCGCGGGCCAGGTGATCGCCGCCGACCTGGAGCATGGATCCGGCAGCGTGACGGTCATCGGCTTCGACCCTACGACATCCTGGCTTGCAGCCAGTCACGACGTGGAAACCCTGTGGCATCAATTCCTGCCACAGCGGACGAGTGGTGGGCCGGTCGTGACCTCGGACGACAGCCAGATCGTCAGCGCCGTGAGCCAGCTTGCGTCGCTGGCTCTCCCACCCATCACCGGGCTGATCGCGATCCTCGGTGGCTACATCCTGCTGATCGGCCCGCTGAATTACCTCGTCCTGCGCCGCCTCGACCGCCGCGAGCTCGCCTGGGTGACCATGCCTGCCCTGATCGTGATCTTCGCGGTCGTCGCGTACGGATTCGGAACGGCGCTCCGCGGGACGAACGTGATCGTCAACGAGGTCGCGGTCGTCCGCGGGGCGCCTGGTGTAACGGACGGCGAAGCGCAGGTCTACGTCGGCCTCTACTCCCCCACCCGAACGACGTACGAGCTCCGGTTTCCGGGGTCCGCGCTCCTTGCCGGACCGATCTCCGACTTCACCGGAACGGGCGACGCCGGTGCCCTCGACCTGGTGCAGTCCGATCCGGCCCTCGTACGCAATCTCGATGTCGGTTTCTCGTCGCAACGGACCGTGCGGGCCGATGCTCCCGCCAGCGTGCCCCTCGTCAACACCCAGCTCTCGTTCAACGACGGCCTCGTGAGTGGGACGATCACGAACGCGTCCGAGGTGACGCTCGAGAGAGTGGCGGTCGTGATCGGCAGCTCCGTCGAGGTCATTGGTGACATGCCGGCCGGGTCACAGAAGCAGGTCACCCTCCGCCCGGCCGGCAACCTCTTCTTTCAATCCCTCTCGGACCAGATCTTCGGCCAGGTCTTCTTCGGTGACTCCTCGTCGCTCACGGACGACGGCCTGCGGCAACGCGTCCGGCACACCGTCGTGGACCAGCTCACCTTCAACCCCCAGTTCGGGTCGGCCGGACCCCTCTCGACCGGCGGCCCGGTCATCCTCGCCTGGGGCAGGGACGAGGTCCTCGATGTCCAGGTCGCGGGCGAGAGCGCCCAGCACAGCGCCAACGTCCTCTACTACCTGCCGGTCGGGATCGACGTGAGCGGTGCAACCACGTTTACGTCGGACCTGATCACGGCGACCGTGGTGTCGTCCGATGCCTCCTTCTTCAGCAAGGACCCGTTTTCGCTCAACATGGGCGCCGGCTCGGCCACGATCGCGTACCAGCCGATCGCCTTCTCGGGGGCCATCGCCGCGACCGGCGTGCAGTTCTCGCTCAACGGCGGGACCGTGCCGGCCCTTGGGCCAGTCGAGATCGAGCCCCTGACGAACCCGACGGATACGTGCAAGGACGCGGCCAACACGACCCCGGCGGGATGTGTCCCGCCGCGCCTCGACGGAATCCCGGAGATGGATGTGTTCGACATCAGCGCCGCGACCTGGATGCGACTGCCCCACCTCGGACAGAGTGCCACCTACTCGTTGAAGGACCCGACGCGCTACGTCGACGCCTCGACCGGTGAGGTCCTGTTCCGGTTCGTGAACGGTTCGGCAGACCAGGGAATCGGCATCCAGTTCCAGGTGGCCATAAGCGGGGTGATCTCGTGACGACCATCGTCAGGACCGAAGGCCTCGTGAAGCGATACGACCGGACGCTCGCGATCGCCGGCGTCGACCTCGACATCGCCGAGGGGGAGATCTTTGGCCTGGTCGGGCCCAACGGTGCCGGCAAGACGACGACCCTTCGGATCCTGGCCACACTCCTGGAACCCACTGCCGGCGAAGCGGAGATCGCCGGCTGGTCGGTTTCCCGAAACCCGAACGACGCGCGCCGCGTTCTCGGCTTCATGCCGGACGTCTTCGGGGTCTACGACGACATGCGAGTCTGGGAGTACCTCGATTTCTTCGCTCGATGCTACGGCCTCTCGGCCGCGGCCCGAAAGCGGATCATCGGGGATCTCCTTGACCTCGTGGACCTCGCGGACAAGCGCGATACCTACGTCCAGGGCCTGTCTCGTGGGATGCAGCAACGGCTCTGCCTCGCGCATGCCCTCGTGCACGATCCGAAGGTCCTGCTCCTCGACGAGCCGGCGTCAGGCCTGGACCCGCGTGCCCGCGTGGAGCTCCGGGAGCTGCTGCGCGAGCTTCGGACCCTCGGCAAGACGATCCTCATCAGCAGCCACATCCTTCCCGAGCTGGAGGAGCTTTGCACGTCGGTGGCGATCGTCGACCGGGGACGCGTGCTGGCGTCGGGTCGGATCGCCGACATCGAGGCGCGTCTCCGTGTCGGCTCCGTGCTCCGCGCCAGGGTCCTGGCGGAGGGCGAGGGCCTCGAGGCGGCACGGGCCTGGTTCGCGGGCCAGCCCGACGTCGCGTCGGCGGCCATCCTGCCGGACCAGACCGTGGAGCTGGGTTTCCGGGGTGACGAGCTCCAGACGGCCGCACTGCTCGCATCGGCCGTAGCCGGCGGACTCGTGATCTCGAGCTTCTCCCGTGCTGCGAGCGACCTCGAGGAGCTGTTCCTCCAGGTCACCGGCCAGGACGAACCGGTCACCCAGGAGGTATCCGCATGAGCATCCAGGGCAGGGTGCGACTGCCGCGGATCGCGATGCCGGGGATCGCGGCGATCGGCGTCAAGGAGCTGCGCGGCCGGATGCGCGGCCGCCGGGCTTTCGTCTCCGTGACGATCTATGTCCTGATCGTCGCCGGTTTCGCCTGGATGGTCGGGCGGATCCTCGAGGACAGCGCCCTGCAGCAGTTCGCCTTCAATCCGCAGTTCCAGTCGGCATCGATCGGGCGCGGCATCTTCGACGCGCTGATGATCCTCCAGACCCTGATGATCTCGATTCTCGCCCCGGCCTCGACCGCCGGGACGATCAGCGGCGAGCGCGAGCGCCAGACCCTGGACCTGCTCGCGGTGACCCCGATCTCGTCCGTCGCGATCGTCGTCGGCAAGCTCCTGAGCTCCCTCACCTGGGTCTTCGTCCTGATCACGGCTTCGATCCCCGTGGCGGCGCTGGTCTTCGTGTATGGCGGCGTTGCGCCAGACGATCTCCTCCGGGGGTACCTCATGCTCTTCGTGACGGCCATCACCTTTGGCGCCGTCGGGATGTTCTTCTCCGCGCTCGTGCGCCGGAGTGGCGCCGCGACCGGCCTCACATTCGTCGCGGTGCTGGTCGCGACGGTCGGCCTGACGTTCGTTTGGGTCTTCTTCCGGGCCACGGAAGCGAACAACCTGGACGCGACGGCCCTGGCGGCGAAGCGTCCGAGCGAAGCGCTCCTCTACCTGAACCCGTTCGTGGCCCAGGCCGATGTCGCCTGCGGCGCCGAGGGCGGGACCGGGAGCTGGTGCCAGATCATCGCCGAGATCACGGGTGACCCGTCGGTGATAAACCAGGGCGGCGGGGCGGCGCTTGGCGGGGCGGTTGCGGTCCCCGCGCCAGCTCCGATCGGCAAGGGCGGCGTCGTAGTCGGTGGCGGCAACATCATCGTGAACGATGTGGCGCAGGGCCTCAATGGCGAACGTGATCGCTTCTGGCCGAGGTCGGCGATCGCCATGCTGCTCGTGGCATTCGCGTTCGCCGCGGCCGCCGTCCAGCTCGTCACGCCGACGCGACGCTGGCGACCAACTCGGCCCTCGCTCGCGTGGCGCCGGCGATCCGGGGAGAGCCCCTGATGGCCCCCGGCCGCAGGTCGATCCCGGGCCTTGCGTGGCTGAATAGGCGACGTCGGTCGAGTGCTCGCGCCCAGCCGATCCACATCCCCGCGGATCCACGCCTGCTGATCGAGGGTCCGCTCGATCCGGACCTCGAGCGAATTCGGTCGGGATTGCGCGGCCATCGGCGCCGGCTCTGGCTGCGACGGATCGTCCGGCGCGCCTGGATCGCGGCCGTGGTCCTGGTCGGTGCCGAGCTGGTCCTCGCCGTGATGGCGCGCGCAACACCGATCGAGAGCGCCCGGTTGCTGGCCGTCGCGACCCTGCTGACGGCCCTCTTCGGCCTCTTCGTGGCCGTGATCCGGTCGCGGCCGTCGCTCGGCGAGACGGCACTCGCGGTGGACCGGGAAGGCCGGCTGGGGGACAGGGTGAGCTCCGCCCTTGCGCTTGCAGCTGCGATGCCGGCGGCCGCCGGGCCTGTACCGGAAGGCGACCCTGATCACGAGAGCAGCGAGGCGATCGACGACCGCGAAGCCGAGGAGCGACGGTTCGTCCGCCGCCAGCGACGGGACGCCCTGGCCTCGCTCCGGCGCCTGCCACCGGGAATGTTCCGCCCTCGCCTGTCGCGCCGCCCGGCGGGAGCATCCGTGCTGATGGCGCTCGCCCTCGCCGCCACATTGGTGCTCCCGAACCCCCAGGACCTCGTCATCGCACGTAACCAGGCCGTTCGCGAGCAGGCCGTCGCCCAGGCAGTCAAGCTCGAGAAGCTCGCCGACAAGCTCGCCGCCACAGGAACCAATCCCGACGATCCGCGAACCCGCCTCGCTAAGGAGCTCAAGGATCTCGCGAAGCAGCTGCGGGCGAACCCGAGCGACCTCAACACGAACCTCGCGAAGCTCGGTGCGACGGAAGCGGCGCTCAGGTCGGAGCTCAACCCGGCCAACGAGCAGCGTGCCGCCGGCCTGGCGTCCCTCAGCCGCGGTCTCTCGCGTGCCGCGACGGGCCAGGAGTCGGCCAATCCCGATGGGGATCCCAAGGAGGCCGCCCAGGATCTCAGGAACCTGGCGAACGGCCTGGATTCGAAGTCGACCAACGAGAAGCAGCAGCTCGCCCAGAAGCTGACGGAGCTCCAGGGCCTCGCCAGCCAGGCCGGGGGAGCTTCCGCGCAGGCCTTGAAGGACGCAGCCCAGAGCCTCGCGCAGGGCGATGACGCCGGCGCGAAGTCGGCACTCGAGCAACTGGCACAGTCGCTTACCGACGCGCAGAACAGTGTTGCCCAGAACCGCGACCTGACCAGTGCCGCGAACCAGCTCCAGGCCAGCCGACGTGACCTGGCCGACGCGGGGCAGTCGCCTGGCTCGGGTCAGAGCGGTCAGTCCTCGCAGGACGGACAGAACGGGCAGCCGGGGTCATCCGGGCAGCCTGGATCCTCAGGTCAGCCGGGGTCATCCGGTCAGCCTGGCTCATCCGGTCAGCCTGGCTCATCCGGGCAGCCGGGGTCATCCGGGCAGCCGGGGTCATCCGGCGGGGCGGGGTCGTCCGGCGGGGCGGGGTCATCCGGCGGGGCGGGGTCATCCGGCGGGGCGGGGTCATCCGGTCAAGGCCAAGGCCAAGGCCAGGGGCAGGGCCAAGGTCAGGGTCAAGGTCAAGGTCAAGGTCAGGGTCAGGGTCAAGGTCAGGGTCAGGGTCAGGGTCAGGGCGGTTCGATCGGCGGAGGCGGCTCCAACGCCAACTATCTCGGATCCGGCGCGGGTGGCACGTCGAACGTCGGTGGGCCGGTCAATCCGAATCGTCCCTCGGTGCTTGGCTCCGACCTGAGCAGCATCTTCGCTCCGTTCAACAGACTCGGACAGCCCGGGGATCCCTCGTACATCTCGGGGACCGGTGGGTCCGGCCAGACGTCGCAAGGCAACCAGCAGGGACCGGGGACCGATCCTGGGTCCTACGTTCCGTACTCGCAGGTCTTCGATCAGTTCTACCAGTACGCACTCACGTCCCTCGATCGAGGCTATGTGCCCCTGTCGGTCAAGGACTACGTTCGTGATTACTTCGGGACGCTCAACCCGACCCAGTAGCACGCCGGTTCGGGACTGCCCGACGCCGGCCCGGAGGTTCCGATGGACTCGACAATCGGCGCATCGAATGCCCCCGCCCTGACCCCGGAGAACTTCGCCGAGCAGGCGACCCGGATCGAGCGCGGAGGTCGGCCGCGTCATCGTCGGACAGCGCGAACTCGTGCGCCAGACCGTGACAGCCCTGCTGGCCAACAGCCACGTCCTGCTCGAGGGGGTTCCCGGGCTCGGCAAGACGATGCTCGTCCGGACGATTGCCGACGTGATCGACTGCGCGTTCAACAGGATCCAGTTCACGCCGGACCTCATGCCGGCGGACATCACCGGCACGAACATCCTCGTCGAGGAGGACGGCCGCCGGATCTTCCGCTTCCAGCCCGGCCCCATCTTCGCGAACCTGGTCCTGGCCGACGAGATCAATCGCGCCACTCCGAAGACGCAGTCCTCGCTCCTCGAGGCAATGCAGGAACATCAGGTCACCGTGGCCCGGCAGCGCTACCCGCTCGAAGCCCCGTTCTTCGTCCTCGCGACCCAGAACCCGCTCGAGATGGAGGGGACCTATCCCCTGCCGGAGGCGCAGCTGGACCGGTTCCTCTTCAAGGTCATGGTCCCCTTTCCGTCCGAGGAAGACCTCATCACCATCATGGATCGGACAACCGGCGCAGACGCGGTGACGGCCGACAAGATCTGCACCGCCGCCGAAATCGTCGAGATGCAGCGCCTCGCCCGGGCGGTGCCGATCGCTCCGCACGTGACGGCGTATGCGGTCAGCATCCTCGCCGCGACCCACCCCGACCAGCCTCGGGCACCCCAACTCGTGCGCGAGTACGTGCGCTATGGCGGCTCCCCGCGCGGGGCGCAGGCCCTCGTGACTGCCGGCAAGATCTACGCACTCCTCGACGGCCGGTTCAACGTGGCGATCGAGGACGTCCGGGCCGTGGCGATGCCGGCCCTGCGACATCGGATCATCCTCAATTTCGAGGGCGAGGCCGAGGGGATCACCACCGAGGCCATCGTGCGGACCATCCTCGACGCCGTCCCCGCCCCTTCGGTCGAGTAGCGACGCGGACTCGTGCCGCAGGCCGAGATGGAAGAACGAGGCGAGCCGACGCCGCCAATGGATCTCGCGACGGATCCGCCTGGAAGGTCGCTGTCCGCCTCCGGGGCACGCCGCGAACGACCGGCATTCCTGCCGTCCAGCCTCGATCCGACCGTCTTCGACGAGGGATTCCTGCGCCAGCTGGAACGCCTCAAGGTGATGATGCGGGCCCCGGTACGCGGCGGGCTCAAGGGTGGCCGGCGCTCGGTGAAGCGAGGGCAATCCGTCGAGTTCGCGGACTTCCGGGATTACGCCCTGGGCGACGATCTTCGGCAGCTCGACTGGAACGTCCTCGCCAGGCTCGAGAAGCTCTTCATCAAGCTCTATGTCGAGGAGGAGGACGTCACGATCCACTTCCTCGTCGACGCGTCGGCATCCATGGCCTCCGGCGCGCCCTCGAAGCTGCTCTTCGCCCAGCGCGCCGCGGCCGCGCTTGCCTACATCGGCCTGGCGTCCGAGGACCGTGTCGCGATCTCGTCGCTCGGTGGGCGGGTAGCCCGACGCCAGGTGTCGTTGCGCGGCTCTGGCCGCGTCTTCCGGTTGCTCGCGGCCCTCTCCGGGATCGTGGCGGCCGACGGCCCGACCGACCTGGTTGCCGCCGCGCGGCATGCCGCCGCCCAGCTTTCGGGGCGCGGCGTCATCGTCCTGCTCTCGGACCTCCTCGACCCGAACGCCGATCGTGTGATCCGCGAGCTCGCCGCGACCGGCTCCGAGCTGATCATCCTCCACGTCCTGTCCCCCCAGGAGCTCGACCCCGCGCTCGAAGGCGACCTGCGTCTCGTGGACGTCGAAACCGGCGAGGGCATCGACGTCACGATCGACCTTGCCACGCTCGACGGATACAAGGCGCGCCTGGCGGCCTGGCGTGACGGCTTCGCGGACCTCGCCGCGCGACGCCGGGCGACCTACGTGCCGCTCTCGAGCAACGTCCCCCTGAGCGACCTCATGTTCGCCGAGCTGCGGCGCCGCCAGGTCGTCGGCTGACGATGAGCTTCATCTCGCCCCTGGCCCTGCTCGGGCTCCTGTTCCTGCCGGCCGTCGTCGCGATGTACCTGCTCAAGCTCCGTCGGAATCACGCGGTCGTCCCATCCACCCTGCTGTGGAGCCGGCTCGTCGCCGACGTCGAGGCCAACGCTCCCTGGCAGCGCCTGCGTCGGAGCTTGCTGCTCCTCCTCCAGCTGCTCCTGGTCCTGTTGCTCGCGGCCCTCGCCGCGCGGCCCTTCCTGGAACGACCGGCCGGACTGGCCCGGGACCTGGTCCTGGTCATCGACACGTCCGCCAGCATGGGGGCGACCGACGTCACCCCTGACCGACTGACCGTTGCCAAGGCCGCCGCTCTCGACGCGCTCCGGGAGCTGCCCGCCGGCGGCCAGGTGAGCGTCGTGGCGGCCGGCCGGACGGCGCGCGTGGCCGTGAACGCCACGGCCGACCTCGGCCGTGTCCGGGCGGCGGTCGAGGGATTGTCCGTCGAGGCCGCGAGCGGCGACCTCGGCGACGCCCTGAACCTCGCCGACGCTCTTGCCGCGCGATCGGACGACGCCGAGATCCTCGTCGCCACGGACGCGGCGCTCGCCGTCGCGCCGACGTCCCGGCTCGAGCACAAGGTCAAGGTCCTGTCGGTCGGGCGAGGCCGACGGAACCAGGCGATCGTCGCCCTCGCCGTCCGCCAGGCCGCCTCGGGCGTGACGCGATCGGTCTTCGTCAGCGTCGCGAACCTGGACATCCAGCCGGCGCAGCGCCGACTGCAGGTCTACGGCGATGGGGTGCTGCTCGAGGCGCGCGACCTGGCGCTCGATCCACAGACTCGGGCCGACGCGATCATCGACGACATCCCGGCCGCGGTCCGGGTCGTGGAGGTGCGCCTCGACCGGTCGAGCGGCGCCGACGACCTCGCGCTCGACGATCAGGCATGGGCAGTGATCCCGCCCGAGCATCTCCGGCGGATCCTCCTCGTCTCGGACGGCGATCCGTACCTTGAGACGGCGCTCACGTACCTCCCCAACACCGAGCTCTACGGCGTGAAGGCGGCCGACTACGGCCCGTCCACGCATCCCGAGCTGTTCGATCTCGTCATCCTCGAGGGCACCCTGCCGGCCGAGCTCCCCGCTGGCGCGGTCCTCGCGATCGCGCCAACCGCGTCCAGCCTGCTCGGCGAGGTGGCGGGGACGCTCAAGGACCCGGCGATCGGGTCGCTGGATCCGGAGGAGCCCGTGCTCCGCTACGTCGACCTGTCGACCACCCACGTCGGGACCGCGACGAAGCTGGTCCTGCCGTCCTGGGCGCGCTCGATCATCCCCGGGCCGGCGGGAGCTCCGCTCCTCTATGCCGGCGAGCTCGGGGGCCGTCACGTCGCGGTGCTCGCGTTCCAGCCGCGCCTGTCCGACCTGCCCCTGCAGGTTGCCTTCCCGATCCTGATCTCGAACCTGACGGGCGAGCTCCTGGGCGGCTCCGCCGCGCCGACGGAGGCCGTGGCGCCCGGCAGTCCCGTGTCGCTCCCGGTCCCCTCGGGCGCAACGGGCCTGGCCGTGACGAAGCCAGACGGTTCGAAGGTCGAGCTCGTCGCGGACCCGGGTTCTGCCGCGAGCGTCAGCTTCAGCCAGACGGACCAGCTTGGTGTCTACACGGCGACGGCGACGTTCCCGGGTGGAGCGCCCACCGGGGCCCAGACCGGACCTGTGGCCACCACCTCGGAAGCGCCGACGCTCCCGCCGACCGAGCCGCCCGACGCGTCGCCGACTCCTGTGCCCACGGCCCCGCCCGCCGACCCCAACGCTCCCGCGAAATTCGCCGTCGACCTGTTCGATGCCGCAGAGTCCAACATCGCGCCCGGGTCACCGGCCGCCATCGAGGCGCTTGGTGATGGCACGGCGGGCGACGGCACGGCGAGCGGGGCACCGTCCGGCACGGCGCCGTCGTCGGCGACGCCCGGTTCGAGTGAACCGGCATCCACGGGATCCACGAACGGCGCCGGATCCGCCGCCGACGAGCGACCGCCTGCCCGGGACGAGCTATGGGTCCCGATCGTCCTGCTCGTCCTGTCGATCCTGCTGATCGAGGGGCTGGTCTACGAACGCGATGCCGTGCTCCGGCTGTGGCGCGGGTTCAGGAAGCGCGTCGCGGCGGGCGGGGGAACGTAGATGGGCGTCCGCTTCGAGAGCCCGCTGTGGCTGCTCCTGCTCGTGCCGGCGCTCATCGTCACCGTCGTACCGCATCTCGCCGCCCGCCGGCGGACCGGCATACGCCGGCACCGTCTGGCACTCGCCGTACGGACCGCCCTCCTCGGCGCACTCGTCTTCGCCATCGCCGGATTCCAGCTCGTCCTGCCCGTCGACCGGCTGGCGACCGTGTTCGTCGTGGACCTCTCGGACTCGGTCGGCAGCGCGGGCCACGAGTCGGCCCTGGCCTTCCTCCGGGAAAGCCTGGCCGACATGCCGGCCGGAGACGCGGCCGGGGTCGTGGCGTTCGGCGGGGATGCCCTCGTCGAGCGGCTGCCCGAGGAAGTTCGGCAGATCGACCGGCTGCGATCGACGCCCGTGACCGCGGCGACCGACATCGGCGGGGCCCTCCGCCTGGCGTCCGCACTCTTCCCCGACGCGATGCAGAAGCGAATCGTCCTGATCTCCGACGGCAACGACACGACCGGCAGCGGGCAGCAGGAGGCCGCCCTGGCGGCATCACGAGGCATCCAGGTCGAGACGCGGGTCGTCGGGCTGGAGAACCGAGACGAGGTCATCGTCGAGCGGCTGCAGACGCCGTCGGTCGCTCGCCTCGGCGAGACGATCCAGGCGATCGCGTCGATCGCGTCCAGCGTCGCCCAGCCGGCAACCCTCCGCCTGTATGCGGACGGCCAGGAGGTCGCCAGCAAGGGTGTCGACCTCGCCGAAGGCGAGAACCAGTTCACCTTCGATGTCAAGCTCGCCGAAGCCGGGTTCCACACCTTCCGGATCGTCGTCGAGGCTGCCCGCGACACCTTCAGCCAGAACAACCGGGCAGACTCGAACACGATCATCAAGGGCGAGCCACGGATCCTCGTCCTGGCCGGCAACGCGGACGTGGCGACCCAGCTCGTCGACGCGCTCACGACCGAGGGCCAGCAAGTCGATTCGATCGTCCCGGAGGCTCTGCCCACGGATCTGGCGGGTCTCGCCACCTACGACAGCGTCGTCCTCGTCGATGTCCCCCGGATCCGGCTCAGCGATCGCCAGCTCGGCGCACTCCAGGTCTACGTGCGCGACCTCGGACGCGGCCTCGTCATGGTCGGAGGACCCGACAGCTACGGCGCCGGGGGATACGCGAAGACCGCGCTGGAAGAGACACTCCCCGTCGACATGGGCGTCCGTAACCGCCAGCAGGAGCCGGACATCGCGCTGGTCGTGGTCATCGACAAGTCGGGTTCGATGGACGCCTGCCACTGCAACTCCTTCCAGGGCGGGCAGGGCGGCAGCCAGCTCCAGGGGGTTCGCAAGGTCGACATCGGCAAGGAAGCGATCCTTCGGGCGGCCGCCGCGCTGACCGCAGCGCGACGAGCTCGGCGTCGTCGCCTTCGATGATTCCGCTCACTGGGTCGTCCAGACGGAGCCCGTCGGCCAGATCAACGACCTGCAGGGCCTCCTGGGCGGCATCAACCCGAACGGCACGACGAACATCTACTCAGGACTCGACCAGGCCGTGCAGTCCCTCGAGAAGACGACCGCGACCCGGCGCCACATCATCCTGCTCACCGACGGCTGGTCGCGGTCCGGCCAGTACGACCAGATCCTGGCCAAGATGAAGGCCGACGGGATCACCCTCTCGACCGTCGGTGCCGGCGGCGGGGCGAACCCGTTCCTCGCGCAGCTCGCCGCCCAGGGCGGCGGTCGCTACTACGCGGCCGCGAACCCGGCCTCGATCCCCGACATCTTCCTCAAGGAGACCGAGCAGGTCGCCGGCCAGCAGATCATCGAGGAACCGTTCTTCCCGATCCAGACCAGCTCGTCGCCGATCCTTCGCGGCCTCGACCAGGGCTTCCCGCAGCTCCTCGGCTACAACGGCACGACCGCGAAGTCGGCGGCCCAGACGGTCCTCGTCACGGCCCGCGACGACCCGCTCCTGGCGCAGTGGCAGTACGGCCTCGGGCGCAGCGTGGCCTGGACGTCGGACTCGACCGGGCGCTGGGCGACGAACTGGATCGCCTGGCCCGGGTTCGCGAAGTTCTTCAGCCAGGTGGTGGGCTGGACGTTCCCAGGCGAGGAGGCCGGCGGTATCGAGGCCTCATTCGAGGTCAAGGACGGCCGGACGACACTCCACGTCCAGTCCGTCCAGCCGGACGGCTCGCCGCGCGACTTCTACACCACGTCGGCGGTTCTGGTGGGGCCGGACCTCGAGCCGGTTGAGGCAGAGCTGGACCAGGTAGCGCCGGGCGTCTACGAGAAGGACCTCGGAGCGATCGCGTCCGGCGCCTATGCGGTCCGGATCACCCAGATCCGGCCCGGGTACGGCAGCCTTGGGCAGGACGGTCGGGCTGGTAGCTCCGATCGCCGCGGAATACCGGCTCCTCGGCGTGAATCAGCCGCTGCTCGCGACCCTTCGCGCGGCGACGAACGGACAGGAGATCACGACGCCACTCCAGCCGTGGCGTCACGACCTGCGGCTGACGTCCTCGTTCACCGAGCTCTGGCCGTGGCTCCTGATCTTGGCACTGCTGCTATGGCCGTTCGACATCGCCCTTCGCCGAGTCTCGCTCGGCCGTCGCGAATTGGCGGACGCGAGGGCTTGGCTCGGTCGCACCTGGCGCCGGCGCGGGGCTCCGGCCCCGCGGTCAATGGCCGCCACGGGGATGCTGGCCGCCCGGGATCGGGCTGCCGGCGCTGCGGCAAGGGCCGCCCTGCTCCGCCCGCCCACCCAGGGCGACTCATCGACAGGCGCCGCCGACGACGAGCCAGCGCGGACGATCGGACCTTCGAGCGTCGAGCCGCGGGGTGACGGCGGCAGCGGCGCATCACCAGCGCCAGTCACGGCCGCGGAAGAGCGTGCTGTCGCAGGTCCCGATCCCGGCCGACCGGCCGCGGACACCGACACCATGGCCAGGCTCCGGGAAGCAAAGCGGCGGGCACGCGGAGGCTGATCCCCGAGGGGTCCGCGCCGGCCACCTGGCTCGCCGCCGGCCAAGGTCAGGGCAGCGCGGCCCCGAGCGACCTGATCGCCGCCACCGGCGCGGGGTCGTCGAGGGCAGAGAGGTCACCGGCGTCGATTCCGAGGAAGGCGGCACGTACGACGCGGCGCATGACCTTCCCCGAACGCGTCTTCGGCAGTCCCGGCACGGCGAGGACCAGATCGGGCTTGAGCGCCTTTCCGAGCTCCTTCGCGACGGCTGCCCGGATCTCCGCCCTGACCTCGGGACTGTCCGTGATCCCGGGGCGGAGGACGCAGAAGACCGCGATCGACTCGCCCTTGACCGCGTGCGGGAGCCCGACGGCGGCGGCCTCGACGACCGCCGGGTGGCCGACCGCGGCGCTCTCGACCTCGGCCGGCCCGACACGCTTGCCGGCGACCTTGAGCGTGTCGTCGGAGCGGCCCTGGATGTACCAGTAGCCGTCGGCATCGATGAGCGCCCAGTCGCCGTGGACCCAGACTCCCGGCAGACGCGACCAGTACGCCTCGATGTAGCGCTCGGCGTCGTTCCAGAAGCCGCGAGTCATGCCCGGCAGGGGTTGGCGGATGACCAGCTCCCCGACGTTCCCACGGAGGGGGCGCCCGTCCGCGTCCACGACGTCGGCGGCCACGCCGATGTTCGGGCCGGAGAACGACGTCGGCCGGATCGGCGTCAGGAGGTTGCCCGCGACGATGCCACCCGACACCTCGGTTCCGCCGGAGTAGTTGATCACCGGGCAGCGGGACTCCCCCACCTCGCGGAAGTACCACCACCACGGCTCGGGGTTCCAGGGCTCACCCGTCGAACCGAGGACGCGCAGCGACGACCGGTCGTAGGCCCGGACCGGTTCGGTTCCGTGCGGGCTGAGCGCCCGGATCACGGTCGGGCTCAGGCCGAGGTGGGTGACCCGGTGACGGGCAACGATGGACCACAGCCGATCGGGGCCCGGGTGATCGGGGGTGCCCTCGTAGAGCACGAGGCGGGCGCCGAGGATGAGCGATCCCGAGATCGCCCACGGTCCCATCATCCAGCCCAGATCGGTGAACCAGAAGAGGCTGTCCCCGGGCCCGAGGTCGAAGCAATGGGCGAGGTCCTGCGCGGCCTTGATCGGGAAGCCGCCGTGGACGTGGACGGCGCCCTTCGGCCGGCCCGTGGTCCCCGACGTGTAGATGATCATGTAGGGGGTCTCGGGATCGGTCTCCGGGCGATGCGGCCAGGCACGCTCACCGGGCTTCGAGCGTGCCCAAGCTTCGCCCTCGAGCTCGTGCCACCAGCGGTCTCGCACCGAGTCCCAGGGCAGGTCCGCCCGGCGTTCGCCGAGGCGGCGGACGACGACCACCCGACGGACCGTCGGGGCCATGGCGACGGCCTCGTCGGCGGTCTCCTTGAGCGGCACGACGCTGCCACGGCGCAGGAACCCGTCTGCCGTGACGAGCACGGATGCCCCGCAATCGTTGAGCCGCGAGGCCACGGCGGCCGCCCCGTAGCCGGAGAAGATCGGGGTGAAGACGGCCCGGAGGAGTCCGAGGGCCAGGACGGTCACGGCGGTCTCGGGGATCATCGGGAGCAGCACGCCGACCCGATCACCGGGCTTGATGCCCTCGGCCGCGAACATCGCGGCGGCCCGCTCCACCGCGTCGCGGAGCTGTCGCGCGGTGAACCGGCGGACATCGCCGTCCTCGCCTTCCCAGACGAGCGCCTCGGCCTCAGGCTCGCGCTCGGCTCGAGGGTCGATCGCCGCCGCCGCGTGGTTGAACGCCCCGCCGACCCACCAGCGCGCCCACTCGGGCCCTCGGCTCAGGTCCAGCGTCGACCGGGGCCGGCGCTGCCAAGGCAGGGCGAGGTCGTCCGCCGCGGCAGACCAGAACCAGGCAGGCTCGACCACGGCGCGAGCCTGGAGCGACTCGAGATCGGGCAGGCCGGTCGACCGCAGGAACCGGGCCATCCGGGAGTCGCGTAGCTCCGCAGGGCCGGGGCGCCAGGCGGCGTCGGTCACGTCACGGCCGAAGATCGGCCAGAACGGCTCGGAGGCGGGCACGAGCCGATGCTAGCAGGCTATCGGTGCCGGCGGCGGGCGCCGAATCCAAGGTTCCGGTAGCCTCCCGATGTGCGCGTCACGACCCTCAGGCGGCTGCTCCCGATCCTTGCCGCCCTCGCGGTCATGGTCGTGGTCGCCGGCTGCGACCGGATCCTCCAGGCATCGCCCGCCCCGACGCCGATGGACTTCCCGGGAATCGCCGGCGAGCTTGCGACGCAGGGGATCCTCATCGGTCATCCGACAGCGGGTGACGACGGCTGCCACGACAGCAGTCTCGCGGCGACGGCCATCGGATTCGACGCCACGGGACCCGGCCTCACGACGCCGACGCACCTGCGCGTCTATATCTTCAACGATGGCGCGGCGTTCGACCGGCGGCGCCCGGACGTCGACACCTGCGTGGCCAAATGGGCGACAGATCCAGCCACGGTCGAGTTCGTGGATGCGAGTCCGTTCGTCGTGGCTGGCCAGGGGCCCTGGCCGGAGGCGTTCAAGGCCGCCATGCGAGCTGCCCTGACGACGGCAGCCGGCAACGGCGGATAGTCCCGAAGTACCGGACGGTTGCGCGGGCGCACCACGACGCCACGACCGGTCGGGGTCGGTTCGGGTGGGTCAAGGTCCGTTCGCTGGGTCCTTGGTCCGGTCCTGCCCTGAGACCACCCACCCTGACCGGCGGCGTACCAAGGGGGCACAGAGAAACCGGGCCTACGGGACGAGTCTCGGGACATGCCAACAACGCGTGTCCGCTCGCTCCGCCTGCTCCTCACGCTCGGCCTCGCCGGGGCACTCTCCGTCGCGATGCCGATCGGGGCCGGAGCCTCGGGACCATCGTCGGCCACGGCCGGGCGGGCCGAACCGGTGGCGGCGATGCCGGCCGCGACGGCCTTGGATCGCCAGGCTTGGGTCACGCAGATCGCGCACGACGCGTTCGCCCAAATCCAGGTGGCCGAATCCCGCATGGCCGCTGGGCCCGTCGCCGCGCCGGTGGTGGCAAGCCCGGCAATGCCGGTCGAGCCGCCTTCGTCGACGCCCGTCGCCCAGAAGACGCCCGCGGTCAAGGCTGCTTCGACAGCCAGGAGCTACTCGGGGACCAACCACCTCTGGATCCCGTCCCTCGGGATCTCGCACGCCGTGGCCGCGTTTTCCTGCACGCGATCGACGCCACCCGGGGCGGGCGTCTATCGCTGGGGTTGTGCCGGCAAGAACAACACCTACCTGTTCGGCCACGCCTGGAGCACGTTCAAGCCCCTCCACGACGCGTACGTGGCGAAACGCCTCCATACCGGCATGCTCGCCTACTTCGCCGACGGCAGCGGACGGGTCCGGACGTACAAGGTGACGGCGATCAAGGTCGTAACCCCGGACCAGACGGCATGGGCGATCGCGGCCCAGCCGGTCGCCTCGATGACGCTCCAGACCTGCGTCGGGTCGACGAGCCAGTACCGGCTCCTCGTCAGGCTCGTCGCGATCAACTGATCGCTGCAGCTCGGGCCGGGTCGGGCCGCCCGGCTAGACGATCCTGAGCCCCAGGATCCGGCGGGCGATCACGAGTCGCTGGACCTGACTCGTGCCTTCCCCGATCTCGGTGAGCTTCGCATCCCGGAAGAACCGCTCCACCGGGTAGTCGGTGACGTAGCCGTAACCGCCGTGGACCTGGATCGCCGCGTTCGTCACCCGGCTCGAGACCTCCGACGCGAAAAGCTTCGCCTGGGCGGCCAACAGGCCGAATTCACGTCCCTGGTCCTTGAGCCAGGCGGCCTTCCAGACGAGGGCACGGGCGGCCTCGATCTCCGTGGCCATGTCCGCGATCATGAAGGCCACGCCCTGGAACGACCCGATCGGACGCCCGAACTGCTCCCGCGTCTGGGCATACGGGATCGCGGCGTCGAGCGCCGCCTGGGCAAGGCCAACGGCCAGTGCCCCGACGCTGATCCGGCCGCCATCGAGGACCTTGAGGAACATCCGGAAGCCCTCGCCCTGGGCTCCGAGCAGGTTCGATGCGGGAACTCGACAGCCATCGAAGAACAGCTCCCCGGTGGCGGATGCGTGAAGGCCGAGCTTGTCCTCGATGCGACCGACTCGGAACCCCGGGGTGTCGGCCGGCACGATGAAGGCCGTGATCTCCGCGGACCCGTCGGCCTTGGAGCCGGTCCGGGCGGTCACGATGTACGTCCCGGCCTGGCCGGCGTTGGTGATGAAACGCTTGCCGCCGTCGATCACCCAGGTCCCGCCATCCGGTCCGTCCTCGTGTCTCGCGGTCGTCCGGGTGCCGCCGGCATCGGAGCCGGCACCGGGCTCGGTCAGCCCGTAGCCTCCGATGACCTTGCCCGACGCCATCGGGACGAGGAATCGCTGCTGCTGGTCCGGGGTCCCCGCCAGGTGCAACGGTCCGCAGCCGAGCGACGTGTGGGCGGCAACGATGAGGCCGAGCGATCCCCAGACGCGTCCGATCTCCTCGACGGCGATGGCGTAGGCGAGCGTGTCCAGGCCGGCGCCGCCCTCGTCGTCCGGGATCGGGATGCCGAGCCAGCCCATCTCGCCCAGCCGCCGCACGATCTCGACGGGGAACGCATGCCGGCGCTCATGGTCCTCGACGACCGGGGCGACCTCCCGGGCAAGGAAATCTCGGATCGTCGAGCGCAGCAGCTCGTGCTCGGGGGATAGGTCGAGGTCCATGGGGCGAGGTTAGCACCCGGGACCGGCCGCGATCGCCGAGCGCGGCGGAACGTGATCCGGCGGTTTCCGCTAGCCTCTTGGGCATGTCGGAGCCCGCGCCGCCGGCCCAGCCCGAGCTGCCCGAGACCGTGGCGGTCTCGGCGTTCGCGATTCCGCCGTCGAACGGATCCGGGTCGGGGATCAGCAGTCCGTCGTCGCTCCGCCGCGCGATCCTGGTGAACCTCCGACAGCGCGGCCCGATGTCACCGGACGGCCTGGCGACCCATCTCGGCGCCAGCCGGACCGGCGTTCTCCAGCAGCTCCATGCGCTCGAGGACGCGGGCCTCGTGGCCCACCAGGTCGAGAAGCACGGGGTAGGTCGACCGCGGCATCGATACGACGTGACCGCCGATGCCCAGGACCTCTTCCCTGCCGACTACGACGGGCTTGCGCTCAGCCTCGTGGACGCGATCGCCGAGGTTGGCGGCGACGCGCTCCTCGACGAGGTGCTTGCGGCCCGCCGACGCCAGCTGGGGGCGCGTCTCCGCGACCGGATCAACGACCGCTTCGCGCCGGAGGACCCGCTCGCCGATCGTGTCCGGGAGCTCGCGATCCTGCAGGATGCGGGTGGGTACCTGGCCGAGGCGATCGTGAGCCCCGACGGCACAGTCCGGCTGCGGGAGCACAACTGCGCGATCTTCCACGTCGCCCAGGATGTCGGCGCCTGCTGCGCGGCCGAGCAGGCCCTTTTTGCCGAGGTCCTCGGGGTCGACGTGGTCCGCGAGTCGCACATCGCCGCGGGTGACCGGTCGTGTACGTACCGCATGGAGCCCCGGCCGGCCCAACGCTGACGGGCGAGCTCGCGGGCCTGCACACCGAGCCCGTTCCGGCGCCGGAACGCTCAGGCTTCCTCGCGCTCGACGGTGACCCGCGACGCGGGCTGTCGCGCCGGCGCCGGAACATCCGAGACGTTCCGGACGAAGGATGCGGCCATCGACGTCGCGGCCGCCTGCTCCTGCTCCTCGACGCTCATGATCCCGAGACGCCCGAGCGTCGCGAGCTCGTCGCGGATGTAGGTCTTGAGCATCTCGGGGCCGTCGGTCGAGATCGCGAATCGGACATCGTTCCGACTGAAGGTGTCGAAGATCCAGCGGAGCTCGTCCCAGCCGGAAACGACCTTCGTGTTGATGTTCGACGTCGGGCAGATCTCGAGGACGATGCCCCGCTCGCGGATCATCGCCATCGCCCGCGGGTCGTAGGCGGCCTTCACGCCATGGCCGATGCGGTCGGGCTCCAGGAGCTCGACGACGCGGGCTACCTCGTCAACGGGTCCGGCTTCACCGGTGTGGATCGTGATCCCCAGTCCGTACTGTCGGGCCCGCCGAAACAGCTTCCGGTAGTCCGCAACCCTGAATGTCGAGGATTCCGGCCCCGCAATGTCGATGCCGACGACTCCGCGATCCCGCCACAGGATGGCCTTCTCGACGATGATCTCGTTCAGCTCGTAGGGAAAGGCCCGATCGAGGCAGAAGAGAAGCCCGGGCCTGATCGGGTACTCGAGGGTCGCCCGGTCCATGCCCCGGACCGCGGCCGCAATGATGTGGTCGAGGTCCTGCTCGCCGCCCCGGTTTCGCTTCATGGGGTTGAAGCGGAGCTCCATGGTCGTGACGTTGTTCTTGCGGTAGGCGCCGCCGACCACCTCGTAGACGCTCCGCTCGACGGCCAGCGGCGAGCTCTGGATGAGCTCGGTCCAGTGGAAGAGCTGGAGGTACCCGTCGAACGATTTCGTGCCGCGCGGGATTGACCGTGATGAGCTCCCGGAACTCCCAGTAGTCCTTGGTCGGGAGCTTGATGCCCTGGGAGTGGGCGATGCCCCACATGATCGACGGCGTGACCGCCGCGCCAAGGTGACAGTGGAGCTCGGCGAGGGGCACGGATCTCGAGAGTTGGCGAACCATCACGACGAGGATATCGCGTCAGGAGGTATCCTCGGCGCGGAGGACATCGCAAACGCTTGCAACACGAGCAGTCTTGGAGGAGATCGTGAGTACGCAGCGACATCGACTTGGCGCCGTTCTCGGCGCCGCCATCTTCATCGTGAGCGCCTGCGGCGGCGGAGCGAGCACCGCGCCGACCACCGCGCCGACGGCCACACCAGCACCGACGGAGGCGATGAGCGCCGAGCCGACCCCGACTCCGACGCCGGCCCCGACGAACGTCGCGACGATCCCGAGCGATAGCCTGATCGTCCCGGGCAAGCTGAACGTCTGCAGCGACATCCCGTATCCGCCGCTCGAGTACCTGGATGACCAGGGCAATCCGATCGGCTCCGACATGGAGATCGCGGCGGGCATCGCCGATCGACTCGGGCTCAAGCTCGAGGTCGTCAACACCGTCTTCGACTACATCATCGCGGCTGTCAACGGCGACAAGTGCGACATCATCATCAGCGACCAGAACCTCACGACGGACCGGATCGCCCAGGTCGACATGCTGCCGTACTTCCAGGCCGGCCAGGCGTTCGTCGTCACGAAGGGCAACCCGGAGGGCATCAACACCGAGCTCGATGTCTGTGGCAAGAAGGTCGGCGCGGAGACGTCGACGACCGAGATCCAGTACCTCGAGGGAACCGATCTCTACAAGGCCACCGGCGGGCTGAAGAAGAAGTGCACCGATGCCGGCAAGGCCGCTCCCAATGCGGTCACGTTCGAGAAGGATTCGGATGCCTTCCTGGCCCTGACGGCCGGCCAGGTCGACGCGTACTTCGCCGACCTGCCAGTCGTGGCCTACTACGTCCAGTCCCAACCCGCCCAGTTCGAGCAGTCCCCGATCACGCCGCTCGACCCGATCAAGGCCGGGATCAGCATCCCGAAGGGCCACACAGCCGTTGCGGACGGCGGTCAAGGCGGCCCTCGTGGCGATGATGAATGACGGTTCCTACCTCACGATCCTCAAGAAGTACAGCGTCGACGCGGGCGCGATCACGCCGGCGCAAGTCGTGATGAATCAACCCTGATGGCGATGCCGGCGACGTCGCGCGCAGTTGCGCGACTGGCCCGGACGCGAGGCGGCCGCCGAGGAATCGATCCTCGCGGCCGTCCTCCTCCCGCTCGTGATTGCCGGCTGCTCCGGCAAGACCGGCTACCAGTACCACTGGGATTACTTCGTCACATCGATCTTCCAGCCGGATGGCTTGATCCTCCGGGGTGTCGCGCTGACGCTCTTCATCTCCGTCATCGCCCAGACCATCGGCGTCGTGCTCGGCGTCCTCGGCGCGGTCGGAAAGATGGCCCAGTCGCGCCTGCCCCGGTACATTGCGGGCGTCTACGTCTGGATCTTCCGAGGGACGCCGCTCCTGGTCCAGATCGCGCTGATCTTCTTCGGACTTGGCGTGACCCAGATCTACAAGTGGCCCGATCTTGAGCCGCTCGGTGTCTTCGGGACCGGAGCCGTGCAGGCCGGCATCGTGGCCCTCGGGGTCAACGAGGGCGCCTACATGTCAGAGATCGTCCGCGCCGGCATCCTCTCGATCGACTCCGGCCAGATGGAAGCGGCGAAGTCGCTCGGCATGCCGTTCGGGCTGGCGATGCGCCGGATCATCCTGCCGCAGGCGGCGCGCGTCATCGTCCCGCCGCTCGGGAACGAGTTCAACAACATGCTCAAGACGACGTCGCTCCTGGTCGTCATCGGCGTCCAGGAGCTGTACGTGACGTTCTCGCTCAAGAACGCGAGGCTGTTCGCCCCGTTCGAGCTGTTCCTCGCGGCGGCGGTCTGGTACCTCCTGCTGACGAGCATCTGGGCGATCATCCAGGCCGAGGTCGAACGCAGGCTCGGCGCGGGTTACGCAGGCGGAGCCCCGAGCCTCCGCGAGCGACTCTTCGGGCTGCGCGCCCCAAAGCCGGATGAGATTCCGAATATCAGCGGAGGGCGCTGATGACCGATGGGTCGAACGAGCTGCTTGCCGCGATCGGCGGTGTACCGGTGCCGGAGACGGACGTCGTCGTCGAGGCCACCGACGTTCAGAAGTACTTCGGGTCGCTGCATGTCCTGAAGGGCATTTCGATGCAGGTCCGGCGGCAGGAGGCCGTGGTGGTCATCGGCGCGTCCGGTTCCGGCAAGACCACGTTCATCCGCTGCATCAACCACCTCGAGAAGATCCAGCAGGGCCGGATCTTCGTGAACGGCCACCTCATCGGCTATCGGGAGGTCAACGGCAAGCTCATCGAGGATCGTGAGCGCAACATCGCCCGACAGCGTCAGGAGATCGGCATGGTCTTCCAGCGCTTCAACCTGTTCCCCCACAAGACAGCGCTCGAGAACGTGATCGAGGCGCCGACACACGTCCGAGGCATTGACAAGGACGAGGCGGTCTCGATGGGAAAGGCGCTCCTGGAGCGTGTCGGACTGGCGGCCAAGGCGAATTCCTACCCGTCACAGCTGTCCGGCGGCCAGCAGCAGCGCGTCGCCATCGCCCGGGCCCTCGCCATGAAACCGGCACTCATGCTGTTCGACGAGCCGACGTCGGCGCTCGACCCGGAGATGATCGGCGAGGTCCTCGACGTCATGAAGGAGCTCGCCCGGGAAGGCATGACGATGATCGTCGTGACCCACGAGATGGGATTCGCCCGGGAGGTCGCGGACCGGGTCATCTTCATGGACGATGGCTTGATCGTGGAGGAGGGCACGCCCGTGCAGTGCTTCGACAACCCGGCCCACGCTCGAACGAAGGCGTTTCTCTCCAAGATCCTCTAGGCCGCCGGGGCCGTCCGCCGACCCTTCCGCGCGCCTCAGCCGGCGAGCGGTACGACCCGGCCCTCCGCGTCGAGCGTGGCGCGGCGACGCTGCATCGCCTTCAGCTCGGCGCCGGGGACCTGATCCCGGGCGTGGTAGCTGGAACGGACGAGCGGCCCGGATTCGACGTGCCGGAACCCGAGGGTGAGGGCCTCGGCCTTCATATCGGCGAACTCGTCGGGGTGGTAATAGCGCTCGAGGGGCAGGTGCCGCATCGACGGCCTGAGGTACTGGCCGATCGTGAGGATGTCGCAATCGACCTCGCGGAGAGCCTCGAAGGCCGCGGTCATCTCCTCGCGGGTCTCGCCGAGGCCGACCATCAGCGAGCTCTTCGTGTGGACCGGGTTGCCGTACTCGGCTGCGTAGACCTTGGCTCGCTCGAGCACGCCGAGCGTGCGATCCCAGCGGGCTCGCTTGCGCACCGGCTTCTGGAGACGCTTCACGGTCTCGAGGTTGTGGTTGAGGATGTCGGGACCCGCGTGCATGACGGTCCTGAGGGGCGCTTCCTCGCCGTTGAAGTCCGGGATCAGGACCTCGACGCCCATGCCGGGGATCCGCGATCGGAGCTGGCGGATCGTCTCGGCAAAGACACTCGCCCCCCCGTCGGGCAGGTCGTCCCGCGCGACAGAAGTGACGACGACGTGTTCGAGACCGAGGTCCTGGAGCGCGTCGGCGACCCGGCGCGGCTCGTCGTCGTCGAACCAGGTGGGCTTGCCGGTCTTGATGTTGCAGAAGCCGCAGGCCCGGGTGCAGGTGTCGCCGAGGATCATGATCGTCGCGGTTCGCTGGTCCCAGCACTCCCCGATGTTCGGGCAGTGAGCCTCCTCGCAGACGGTGTTGAGGTTGAGGTCACCCAGCAAGCGCTTGAGGTCGTGGTAGTTGTCGCCCATCGGCATCCGGGCCTTGATCCAGTCGGGGTGGCGACGCATCGCCTGGGACCCGTCCGCCGCCGGCAGACCGATCAGCCCGCCGCCGCCCATGGCGATGGAGATCGGCTCGGCCGGTGCGTGCCCGTGCCCGCCGCCCGGAGGCTGGAAGATCGGCAACTCTCGCGACATTGCGGCTGTCCTCGGCTAGTAGATCGCGGTTTCCGGGCCGACGCCTTCCAGCCAGGCCTTGATGTCGCGGAGGAGCGCCGCTCCGCCAGCACCGTCGTTGGCCCGATGGTCGACGCCCAGGACCATGTTCATGATCGAGCGGATCGCGATCACGTCGCCCTCGGATGTCTCGACGACCACGGGCCGCTTGGTAATGCGGTCCATCGTGACGATCCCGACCTCCGGGACGTTGATGATCGGCATCACCATGTTTGTCCCGAGCCAGCCGGTGTTGTCGACGGTGAATGTTCCGCCGCCAAAGTCATCGACCTTGAGGCGATTGTTGCGAGCCCGCTCGGAAACCTCCGCGATCGCCTTGTTGATGCCGCTGATCGAGAGCTGGTCGACGTCCCGTATGACCGGCACGATGAGGCCGCCGGCTACGGCCACGGCGATGCCGATGTTGACCCGTCGCTTGGCGAGAAGTCCCGCTTCGGTCCAGTGCGCGTTGAACGTCGGGTTTCGCTTGAGGGCCTCGGACGAGGCCTTGACCACGAAGGGCACGAAGCTCAGCGGGAGCCCTTCTCGAGCCTGGTAGGCGCCTTTGGTCTGGTCCCGGAGCCGGACGAGGCTCGTGAGGTCGACCTCCATCTGGACGTAGGCATGCGGGACCTGGAGGGCTCGCGTCATCTGGGCTGCGATGCCCTTCCGCATCTGGGTCATCGAGACGAGGACTTCGTCCGCGCCGGCCGGGAACTCGATTCCCGGGCCGGCCGACGCCGCAGGGGCCGGTGCCGGGCGCGTGGGGGCAGGCGTCGTGGCGGGCATCGTCGCCGGTGACGCTGCAGCGCTCGGCGCAGTGGAAACGGCAGCAACGCCCGCCGGGCCCGACGCCGCATCCTGCGAACCGACGCGCTTGCCGGTGCGCTGCGATTCGACGTAGTCGGTGACGTCCTCGCGGGTGATCCGGCTGCCGCCGCCCGTCCCGACGATCATCGCCGCCTGCAGGCCGTGCTCGCGCAGGAGGCGTCGCACAGCCGGAGTCATGCGCGCGTCGGCGCTGCCCGGGAGCTCGTGCGGAGCGCGCTCGTCCGAGCCCGCCGGCCCGTGCGCGGTCGCGGCATCCGCAGGTGTCGGAGCGGACAGCGCCGGGGCGGGGGCGGGCGTGGCGGGGGCGGGGGCGGGCGTGGCCTGAGCCGCGGGACTGGGAGCGACCTCGGTTGCCGTGCCCTGAGCCGCCGCCGATGACGTCGCCGCGGCGGTCGCCGTAGCTGCACCGCCGACCTCGTCGATGATCGCGATCTCGGCGTTGTTCGGAACCGTCTCGCCTTCCTGGACGAGGATCTCCTTCAGGATGCCTTCGAATGGCGATGGGACCTCGGCGTTGACCTTGTCGGTGATGACCTCGAGGAGCGCCTCGTACTTGTCGACATGATCGCCGGGCTGCTTCAGCCACTTGCCGATCGTGCCCTCGGCCACGCTCTCGCCCAGTTGGGGCATCGTCACCTTCGCCACTCGGTTGGTCCCTCCGTGAGACGCGGCGCGATCGCGACCACGCCGGTAGTACAGGTAGTGTCGCGCATCCGACGCGGAAGTGCGCCGCTATCGGTCGGGATGCCCGGTCGGTGGCCCGCGGCGTCGCCCCGCGTGTTCGCGGGGCCACGGGGGCCGGGGCCCGGCGTGGATCCAGGGACGCGGACGCGGCGCTGGCGTGGCCGAGGCGCCGACGTGGCCGCAGGCACTCGGACGCGGCGCTGGTGGCCGAGGCGCCGACGTGGCCGCAGGCACTCGGACGCGGCGCTGGTGGCCGAGGCGCCGACGTGGCCGCAGGCACTCGGACGCGGCGCTGGTGGCCGAGGCGCTGGCCGCCGTACGCGGCCTCGGTGCGGCCGCGATGTCTGACCTGAGCCGCACGGTGCGGTCGGATACGAGCTGGGTTCGTGGTATCGACGGCTAACCCGCGGATCAAGCGCATCCACGAGCCCGGCTCGTGCTAGGCGCGGAAATCAGGCCCATGGGGCGGTCCGGGAGCGCTCTTGGCCGACAATCCGTGCTCGGGCGACTTCGTACCGGCCACGCGGACCCGCCGTCGAGTGACCGGACCGCACCTACCACGAGTGGTGGTCGTAAACGGAAGAAACATGAGGAGCCCGACCTCGCCGGAAGGCGCGCGAAGCCAGGTACGGGCGGCCGCACCGCCGAGCGGATATGCGCGCCGCAGCACGGGTGAATGTCGGGCTGCCCGTCGACGTGCCGTGGAGGAATCGGGCAGGACGAGCAGGCGCGCGGCGACGCGTCCCTCCCAGCCGAGGCGGTCCCGCGCGACCTTGAGCGCCATTCGGGCCTTCATGTCATGCGTTCGCAGGGTTTCCTCGACCGACGTCAGCTCGGTCTTGATCTCGATCACCAGCACCACCGACGTCCCGGGTCGCCAGGCAAGCAGATCGATCGAACCGCGATCCGCGTAGTGCGCGAACGTGACTTCGGGTCGGACCTCCCAACCATCGGCCTCGAGCATCACCGCAGCGCGGCCCATGAGCGCTGCGTGGCCCTCATCCAGCAGTCGGTCGATGTCCCCGCCTCGCCATCGAACGGTGACCCGCAGGTCCCCGCCGAGTCTCCGGACGAGATCCTCCAGCAGACGAAGGGGTGTCCCGTCCACATGACCGCGCTCGATGAGGGAGACGAGGTCCTGACTGACCCCGGCGGCTCGGCCAAGATCCTCCTGACGAAGAGCCTGCCGGATCCGGAGCGCGCGGATGGTTCGGCCGAGTCGGATGGCGTCCACGGACTCGATGCTGGCGTTGATCGGTTGGCTGGCGATCACCCTGCGTTCGTCGGCGGGGTGCGCAACGGCGCACACGGCGCCGGTACGGCGCCCGGGAGCGTCAAGGGTTGCCGAGCGGCACGAGGCGAGCGTGCACGGGGCGGGCGCCGGATTGGCCCGGCGGTGGTGCAGAGCCCAGGAGCTCCAGGTTTGCCTCAGCGGGGCTTGGCGTCGGCCGCCTTCGCCCTGGCAAGCAACTCCCCGTTTTGGGCCATCGCGGCCCGGGTCAGGGTCTCGAGCTCCGCCATGAGCGGCTCGTCGATCTTCGTGAAGTTGAAGCAGGACTTGCCCTGCTTCCGCCGCCGCAGTTCGGGTGACATCGAGGTAGTGAGCTCCGGCATCGCATAGATGCCCATCAGATAGAAGCTCACGTAAGCCCGGCCAACGCGGGTACCAGCAACGTAGCCCCATGGCTTGCCCTCGAGCCCGCGGAACTCGACGGCGACCCCGTCCGGTGCGTCGCGCGTCACGGACAGCGACCCGAAGTACGGGACGAGGATTCCTCGCAGCCGATGGTGAACCGCCGCAAGGTCAGCCATCTCCGGCACCTCCCATGTACAGGTCGAATGCGCGCGCCACGACACGTTCGAGCTCGGGAACGAGGTCGTCGTCGCCGTCTCTGAACATGAAGACTGATGCTCCGGTCCGCCGTTTCAGGAGCCTCGGCGAGGCTCCGGCGAGGACCTCCGGGCGGGCGTGCATCGGGAGCAGCGAGAACTTGACTGCGCCAAAGCCCGCGCGGACCCCGGCGAACCAGTCATGCGCCCGGGCACCAGGCCGGCGAAGCATGGGCATGCCGTAGATCTCGAACGGTTCGAGGCGGTCGCGGTACGGATCGAGGACGCCTTGCAGTCGGGCTTCGAGGGCCGCCAACGTGACGGAGCGCATGGCTGCGGCGTTCCGGCCCGGCGCGGATTCGGGCCCGGCGCGGCAGCTGGGCCCGGCGCGGCAGCTGGGCCCGGCGCGGCAGCTGGGCCGGCGCCCTCAGCCCGGTCGGCCATCAGTACGCCGCGAGCTTCCGAATCCCGTCGGCGATCTTCTCGGGGTTGACCATGAACCAGTCCTCGAGGACGTGGTTGTAGGGCACCCCCGGCACGTCCGGCCCGGCGACCCGGGTCACAGGGCCGTCGAGGTAGTCGAACGCCTCCTCGGCAACGATCGCGGCGACCTCCGCGCCGTAGCCGCCGAAGCGGTTGTCCTCGTAGACGATCAGGCACTTGCCGGTCTTGCGGACCGAGGTCAGGAGCGTCTCCTTGTCGATCGGACGGAGCGTCCGGAGGTCGACGACCTCGACGCTGATCCCCTCCTCCGCGACCACGTCGGCCGCCTCGAGCGCGTAGTGCGCCATGAGGCCATAGGCCACGAGCGTCATCTGGCTCCCGGCGTGCGTCACGGCGGCACGGCCAAGGGGAACCGTGTACTCGGTATCCGGGACATCACCACGAACCGATCGGTACATCTTCTTGTGCTCGAAGAAGAGCACCGGATCGTCGTCCCGGATCGCCGATCGCAGGAGTCCCTTGGCGTCATAGGGCGTGGACGGCACGACGACCTTCAATCCGGGGATGTGGGTGAAGAACGCCTCGACGGACTGCGAGTGGTAGAGCGCGCCGTGCACGCCGCCGCCGTACGGGCGCGCGGATCGTCATCGGGACGCCGAAGCCGTTGTTCGAGCGGTACCGCATCCGGGCGGCCTCGGACAGGATCTGGTTGAAGGCGGGGAAGATGAAGTCGGCGAACTGGATCTCGGCGACCGGCCGGATGCCGTTCATGGCGGCCCCGATCGAGGCGCCGACGATCAGCGATTCCGTCAGCGGCGTGTCGATCACGCGGTCCTCGCCGAACTCCTTCCACAGGCCGTCCGTCGCCAGGAACACCCCGCCCTTGAGCCCGACGTCCTCGCCCAGGACGATGACCGACGGGTCCCGCCGCATCTCCTCCGCCAGCGTCTCGCGGATCGCCTCGATGAATGTCTTGAGGGCCATCAGCCGGCCGCGTCCTCGCCCTGCGCGGCGGCGTCATGACCACCGAGCCCCCAGGGAGGCGGCGTCTCGGACGGCCAATCTTCGGCGAACACCCAGCGCATCGCCGTCGACGGGTCCGGGTCCGGCTCCGCCTCTGCGTATTCGGTCGCCGCGTCGACCTCGGCCTTGATCTCCGCCCCGATCCGCGCTTCCAGCTCCCCGGTGAGCACGCCCGCCGCGCGCAGCTCGTCCCGGAACCGCGGCAGGGCATCGTGGCTGCGCAGGTCGGCCAGCTCCTCCTCGGGCCGGTACTTCGTCTGCTGATCGTCCGAGGAATGGGCTGTCAGGCGGATCACCTTGGCCTCGATGAGTGTCGGCCCCTCGCCCCTCCGCGCCCGATCGACGGCCTCCTTCGAGGCGCGATAGCAGGCGAGGACGTCCGAGCCGTCGACGACGACGCCGGGGATCCCATAGCCCGAGGCCCGATCGGCGACATCGTTCGTCGCCAGCTCCATGGCCGCCGGGACGCTGATGGCATACCCGTTGTTCTCGATCACGAGGATGAAGGGCAGCTTGTGGATCGCCGCGAAGTTGAGCCCCTCGTGGACGTCGCCCTGGTTCGAGCTACCCTCGCCCATCGACGTCATCGCGACCTGACCCGTCTTCCGGATCTTCGCCGCCAGCGCGATGCCGACGGCGTGGAGCATCTGGGTGGCCACCGGCGACGAGAGCGAAACGAGGTTGTTCTCGGCGTTGCCGTAGTGGCCGGGCATCTGCCGCCCACCGGATGACGGGTCGGTGGCCTTGGCGTACTGCGCCATCAGGATGTCCTGGGCCGTCATGCCGAAGGCGAGGCAGGTCGCGATCGACCGATAGAACGGGGCGATCCAGTCCTTCTTCCGCTCCAGCGGCCAGGCGATGCCGACCTGGGCGCCCTCGTGACCCTGACCGCTGATCACGAACGGAATCCGGCCGGCCCGGTTCAGGATCCACATCCGCTCGTCGACGGCCCGGGCCAGGGCGACCTTGTGGTACATGGCGACGAGGTCGGCGTCGGTCAGGCCGACCGAGGTGGCCAGTTCGGAGTCGCCGGTGCGGGTCACGGCCATGAGCTCCGCGCCTCCCGTCTCAGAAGTTGATGGAGCGACCGTCGACGGCCAGGGCGGCCTCGCCGACGATCTCCGAGAGCGTCGGGTGGGGATGCGTCGTGCCGCCGATCTCCCACGGTGTTGCGTCGAGCTGGAAGGCAAGCGACGCTTCGGCCACGAGATCGGTGGCATGCGGGCCTACGAGGTGGACCCCCAGCGTGTCGTTCGTCTCCTTGTGGCCGATGATCTTGGCGAAGCCCTCGTACTCGCCGCCGATGATGGCCTTGGCGATGGCCTGGAAGGGCACCTTTCCGACCTTGTACGGGATCCCCCGCTCTTCGCATTGCTGCTCGGTGAGCCCGATCGAGGCGATCTCCGGCCGGCAATACGTCGCCCGGGGCTGCTTCACGTAGTCGATCGGGTGGACATCGGCCTCGCCGGCGATGACTTGGGCGGCGACGATGCCCTCGTGACCGGCCGTGTGCGCGAGCAGCAGCCCGCCGACGAGGTCGCCGATGGCGTAGAGATGGGGCTCCTTCGTCCGCATCCGGCCGTCGACCTTGACGAAGCCGCGCTCCAGCTCGGCCTTCGTGGTCTCGAGCCCGAGATCCTCGACATTCGGCGCGCGGCCCGTCGCTACGAGGAGCAGCTCCGCGCCGATCTCGGTGGCGTCCTTGCCCTCCGGGCCCACGGTGAGCTTCACGCCGTCCCTGGTCGTCTTGACCGACGCGACGTCGAACCGGGCGTTCGTCATGACCTTGATGCCGCGCCGGGTGAAGCTCCGCTCGAGGAGCTGGCTGACCTCGCGGTCCTCTGCCGGAACGACGGCCGGCAGGTACTCGAGCAGGGTGACCGCTACCCCGAAATCGTGGTACATCGAGGCGAACTCGACGCCGACCGCGCCGGCGCCGATCACGATGATGTCCTTCGGCAGGGTCTTCATTCGGAGGACGTCGTCGGAGGTCACGATCTGCTTGCCATCCGGGGTCAGCCCGGGCAGCGACTTGACCCGGGATCCCGTCGCCAGGATGACGTCCGTCGCCTGGAGGACGCGCTCGCCGCCGGCTCCCGGCGTGCCGTCCTCGCCGTGCATCTGGACCTTGACCGTCCGCGGGCCGTCCAGGCGTCCCCGGCCCTGGATCCAGGTCACCTTGTTCTTGTCGACGAGCGTCTTGAGGCCCGTCCACATGCGCTTGACGACCTGGTCGCGCCGGGCCGCGACACGCGCGTAGTCGAGAACGGCATCACCCGGCAAGTCGAGGCCGAAGTCCTTCGCGTGTCGGATTCGTTCGGCGAATGCGGCGGACTCGAGCAGGGCCTTGGTCGGGATGCAGCCGATGTGGAGGCAGGTCCCGCCGATCTTGCCCTCGTCGACGAGGGCCACCTTCAGGCCGAGCTGCGCGGCCCGGAACGCTGCGGTGTAGCCCCCGGTGCCCGCGCCGAGTACGACGAGATCGAAGTCGTTGGAGGAGCCGACAGCCATGCTCAGGCGCTCTCGCTCAGGGGGTCGGCGAGCCCCGTGCCGGCGGCGTCGATGCGCACGCAAATGGTGCGACGGGGCAGGTGGGTCATCGTGCCGGATGGTACGCGGGCCATCCCGGAGGGCGCAACCGGGAGCCTTCGAGCCGGTGCTAGACTCGGTTTGGCCGGGCCGTCTCGGGGCTCATCGGGGTTCCGCCTGGGCGTGAAGGGAAGCCGTGGACGCGATCGTCCTGCGTGTGCTGCTGGTGCTCATCGCGTACCTTGCCGGTTCGATCCCCGTGAGCGTCCTCGTGGCCCGCAAGACCGGCGGCCCCGACCCGCGGACGATCGGTTCCGGACGGACGGGCGGCACCAATGCCCTCCGTGCCCTCGGTCGCAAGTGGGCCACGGTCGTGGTCACGGGCGACCTCGCCAAGGGCGCCTTGCCGGTCCTCCTGGCGCGTCTCGTGACCGGCGGCGACCCGGTCGCCGAGGTTGCATGCGCCTTCGCGGCGGTCCTCGGCAGCTCGAGGTCGATCTTCCTGGGTTTCGGGGGTGGGCGAGGCGTCGGGACCGGCGTAGGGACGATGCTCATCATCCAGCCGGTCGCCGTGATCATCTCGGCGCCGGTCTTCTTCCTGGCGATCCTCATCACTCGGTACGTGTCGCTGGGCTCGCTGCTCGGCTCCGCGTCGATGTTCCCGGCGATGCTCATCATCTGGGCCGTCGCGTCGGGTGCCGTGCCACCTGCCTACCTCGTCTGGGCCGTGGTCGGTCCGGCTCTCATCTGGCTCGCGCACGCCGACAACATCGACCGGCTCCTGCATGGCCAGGAACGCAAGTTCGATCTCGCCATGCTCGTCGGCCGTCGCGGCGGAGGGGCCTAGGCCGTACCCGAGCCCCTCTCGATCTCGCGGACTCGGGCCTCGATGATCCGGCGCACGAGGTCGTCGGGCAGCGGCTGCGCCGGCCGGAACCGGATCGTCGCCCGGCCATGGAGATACGGAACGAGCTCCGCTCCGCAGGCCTCCTGGACGTCGGCGCTTGCCGGGAAGAGGCTGCAGTGGTGCTTGTACGCGGCGAACGAGACGAGGAACCGGCCGTTCAGGCGGAACGCCGGCATCTCGTAGGCGATCGTTTCCTCGGCGCCCGGCGCCGCGGCCCGGATCTGGCGGCGCAGGTCCTCGAGGACGACCCTGGTCGCCTCGGGAAGACCGGCAAGATAGGCCTCAGCGCTGCTTGGATCCGGCATGGCGTGGCGTCTCCTGCTCGAAACCGGGCGCCAGGTCAGGAAGTCGGGCCGGTCTCGGTGAGCCGACCCTGCTGCCACGCGAAATCCCAGACGTCGATGGCCGGGGGCTCCATGCCGAGGTTCGTCAGCGCCGTGCAGATCTGGCTCCGATGATCGGTTCCGTGGTGGACGACCTGGGCGAGCCGGATACCCAGCGGCGCGTGACTCTCGGAGCCATCCTCGCGATGCCGAACCACGATCGCGTCGGGATCGAGATCTGCGGCCAGGAACTCGGACCAGGCGGGGCCATGCTGTTCCATTTCCCGTCGGAGCGCGGCCAGGTCCATCGAGTCCTCCTCGATGAGCGGCCACCGACCAGCGGTGAGCGCGAACAGATAGCGAAGCATCGCCTCCGACGGTATGGCGCATCGTGTCGAGGATCGATCCATACGTTCCCGGGACACCGCTCGACAGCTGCTCCGGCTTGAGCGCGAGGCAGGCGTCGATGAGGGCGAGGGTGGCCCAGACGTGATGGTCGAATGCGTCGGCGAGGATTGGTCTCATCTGCCGACCGTAACATCCCCGGCGTCGCCTGCCTACACCGGAATCGCTGCCTCGGACATCGAGTCGGATCCGGCGCGCGACCTCCGGGAATCGAACGACCCGGGCTGGCTGACCGCCCGGGTCGTCACTGGACTCACCTACCGCGCGAGCTCCCTGTGAGCCCGCGTGCCGAGAGGAGTATTAGCCCCGCATCGTCCGGAAACAATCGGAGCAGTAAACCGGCTTGCCGCTCGTCGGGCGGAACGGGACTCGCGCCTCGTTGCCGCAGTTCGAGCAAGTCGCGGTAAACATCTCGCGGGTGCCACGATCGCGACCGGCGCCGTAGCCACCGTTGCCGCCGCCGTAGCCGCCGGCGCTGTAGCTGCCGCCGGCGGAGTAACCCCCACCGGACGACGAGCCGTAGCTGTCGCTGCCCGAGCCGTAGCCCGCGCCACTCGATCCGCGAGCAGCCTTGCGGCTGGCTCGACAGGACGGGCAGCGGCGTGGCTCGGTAAAGCCACGCTGCGCGTAAAAGTCCTGCTCAGACGCGGTGAAGACGAACTCCTGTCCGCAATCCGCGCATGTCAGATTCTTGTCGCTGTACAAAGAAAGAACTCCTCTCGGTAGCACGACGTCGATCCCGCGCTCGGGTTCTCGCGTCAGCCGTGAGAGGAGTCCGGTTCGTGGTCGTCTACGCGTATGCAGTCACGGACCGTGCCGTGACATTGGGCGACCGGAGCATACAGTCTATGCAATACGCTGCCTAGCCCCGATTTCGAACACGTTTCCTCAGGGTTCGGCAGCCCACCCGCGGACGCGATCGACCGCCCGGGCCCAGGTGCGGCGCCGGGCGTCGCGATCGGCGGCCGCGAGGCCCGGCTCGAAGCGTCGCTCGAGGGTCCAGTTCGACGCGATGTCGCCCGTCCCGGACCAGTATCCGACGGCGAGCCCGGCCAGGTACGCGGCCCCGAGCGCGGTCGTCTCCGGGTCCATGGGCCGCTCGATGGGCGAGCCCAGGAGGTCCGCCTGCAATTGCATGAGGGCGTCATTGCGAGCCGCGCCGCCGTCGACACGCAGCGATCGCAATGGGCGCCCCGTGTCCGCCTCCATCGCCTCCACGACGTCCGCGACCTGGTGGGCAATGGCCTCGAGGGTCGCCCGGGCAATGTGTCCGAGCTGCGTTCCGCGAGTGATGCCCAGGATCGCGCCGCGGGCGTCCGGATCCCAGTACGGCGCACCGAGGCCCGTGAAGGCCGGGACGACGACGACCCCGGCACTGTCGGCGACGCCGTTCGCAAGCCGGGCGACGTCCTCCGACGTGGCGCCCGCGCGGAGGCCGTCGCGCAGCCATTGGATCGCCGCCCCGGCCACGAACACCGATCCCTCGAGGGCGTACGTGATTGGTCCACCGGCCTGGAGCTGCCAGCCGATCGTCGTGATCAGCCGGTGACTCGACTCGACCGCGACGGGACCAGTGTTCAGGATGAGGAAGGCGCCGGTCCCGTACGTCGTCTTGGCGGAACCCCGTTCCAGGCACGCCTGCCCGAACGTGGCCGCCTGCTGGTCGCCGGCCAGGGCCGCGATCGGGATCGAGCGACCGAACAGCGAGGGGTCGCTCTCCGCGAGGACCCCGGAGGTTGGGCCGACGGTGGGCAGGAGAGCCGCCGGGACGCCGACTGCATCCAGCAGGTCCGGGTCCCAGCGCAGGGTGTGGATGTCGAAGAGCAGCGTGCGGCTGGCATTGGAGACGTCCGTGGCATGGACCCGGCCACCGGTCAGCCGCCAGGCCAGGAACGTGTCGATCGTGCCGAACGCCAGCTCGCCCCGCTCGGCCCGCGATCGAAGGCCGTCCTCTGCATCGAGGATGTGGGCGATCTTTGGGCCGGAGAAATAGGCATCGATGGGCAGGCCCGTCCGCTCCCTGAACGTCGTTTCGAGGCCCCGCGAGCGGAGGGCCTCGCACGCGGGCGCCGTGATCCGGCTCTGCCAGACGATGGCGTCGGCAACCGGCAAGCCGGTCGCCCGGTCCCAGACGACGGTGGTCTCCCGCTGGTTCGCGATCCCGATCGCGGCGATGCGGTCGGGACCGCCGACGGCGGTGACGACCTCCCGAGCGACCACGAGCTGGCTGTCCCAGATCGCCTCCGGGTCGTGCGTCACGTGGCCGGGTCGGGGGTAGCGCTGCTCGAAGGCTCGCTGGGCGCTCGCGACCGGTATCCCGTCCTGCCCGAAGGCAATCGCCCGCGACGAGGTCGTGCCCTGGTCGAGGGCCAGGATCAGTCGAGCGTCGGCCATGGCGACCTGCCCTCAGCGACCGGGAATGCCGAATTCCACGGTCGCGCCGGCGAGGTACGTCTCGACTTCGGCGGCCTGGCGCGCAGGATCCCAGCCGAGCTCCGATCCGAGGATCGTGGCGACGCGTGGGGCGATCGAGGCGCCCCGATCCGGCAGCTCCTGGGCGAGACGCATGCGACGGCTGAGGACGTCGTCGAGCGTGGCGGCCAGCTCGGCAGTGGCCGCCCACGCAACCTCTGCCTCCAGGTGCTCCGTGCCGGGCAGCGCGGCGAGCAGATCGCCTGCCCTGCCCGCGGCCACGACCGCCTCGGCCTCCGTGCCGTGGCGCGACACGAGCCGCTTCGCCGCCATCGCCGACAGCCCCGTCTCGCGCCCGATGTTTCCCGCCAGCAGCGCGAGGTCGGCAAGCGGGGCCGCGCCGACGAGCGGCAGCTCGGCGGTCCCGGACGGACGACCCTTCGCGGCGGCACCCAGCACGGCGTCGATCGTGTCCCGGGCCATGACCCGGTACGTCGTGTACTTGCCGCCGCCGATCCGGACGATGCCGGTCGGGTCCGTCGTGACCTTGTGCTCGCGAGATGCCTTGACGGTCGAGCCGCCGACGTCGCCCACGAGCGGGCGCAGGCCGGCGTAGGTGCCCAGGATGTCGGCTCTCGATAGATCGAGCGTCATCCGGCGGTTGACGACCCCGAGCAGCTCGTCGATGTCCTCGTCAAGGGCGGTCAGGCGCTCGGGCGGCCGCTCGTCCGCGTGGTCCGTGGTGCCGATGATCCAGTGGTTCGGCCACGGGATGATGAAGACGACGCGGCCCGGGATGCGCAGCGTCATGCCGCCCTGCGCCTCCAGCCGATCCTTCCGGATCACGATGTGGGCACCGCGGCTCGGTACCACCCGCGCGGCCCCCGGAACCGGCGCAAAGCGATCCTCCGGGTGGCCCGCCCAGGCGCCCGTGGCGTCGACCACGCGGTTTGCCCTGATCTCGAAGGCGTCACCGCTCGCGACGTCCCGGGCCATCACGCCGACGGCCCTCCCGCCCTGGAGCAGCGGTGCCTCGGCCCGAACGCCGGTCGCCACGCGAGCACCCATCGCGATCGCGGTGCGAGCCACGGCGAGGGTGAATCGCGCGTCGTCTTCGACGCCGTCGTGGTACTCGATGCCAGCCTGGAGGCCCTCGGGCCGGAGCTGCGGGGCGAACTCGAGGGCCGCGCCGGCACGCATGTGACGGGCAAATCCCCCACCTTGCCGGGAGCCCAGGAGGTCGTACAGGAAGATGCCCGCGCCGTAGAAGCCCTGCTGGACCAGGGGCCAGCCGTAGATCGGGAACAGGAACGGTTCGAGGCGAACGAGATGCGGGGCCAGGCGAATGAGGCGGGCTCGCTCCTCCAGGGCCTCGGCGACGAGCGCGAAGTGCAGCTGTTCGAGGTAGCGCAGCCCGCCGTGGATGAGGCGCGAGCTGCGACCGGAGGTCCCGGCGGCGATATCGGTCTGCTCGATGAGCGCAGCCCGCAGGCCGCGGCTCACCGCGTCGAGCAGGGCTCCGGAGCCGACGACGCCGCCACCGACGATGAGGACGTCGAACGTCTCGGAGGCCAGTGCCGCCAGCGTGTCCCGGCGCCGGCTGATGGCGGTCATCGGTTCCGAGGTCGAGCCAGCGGCCACCTCAGCCCTCGGGCGACCGGCGGGACGCGATCCGCCACAGGACATACGCCGTCCCGACGACCAGGACGATGATCGTGATTGGAAGGTGGAAGAAGACCCGCTGCGCCTCGGCCGGCAGGAGGCCGGTGACGACCGCCGCGCCGAGTACCACGACCACCGCGGCGGCGGCAACGAGGAGCACCTCGCGGAGACCGGGCTGCGGTTGCTCAGCCACGGTCGGCTTCCGGCGGGATCCCGATCGGCGCGACCAGCACCTTGCCGGCGAGCGCCGCCCCACGGCGGGTCTGGAAGCCCGTCTTCGGTCGATGGAAGGTCACGGTGAGGTCGGCCTGGACGACCGGATCCGACGGATCGCCGGACGACACGTCCACCGCGGTCGGCGTATCGACCGCGACCACGGGAACGCCATGGGCCCGGGCCTTGGCGATGAGCTCGACGGCCCCGCGGATCGGCTCGCGCAGGACGCCAGTCACGCCCGTCCCGAGGAGCGCATCGACCACCACCGACGCTCGATCGACGTCCGCCCCGAGGATCACGAGCTCGCGCGCCGCGGCCGCGTGGACCCTGGTCACGCGAGTCTCGGACGCGAGGCGGTCCCAGTTGCGGGCCGCATCGGGCGTCGCCGGCCGTGGATTCGAGGAAACCAGCGCGGCGATCACGTCGAGGCCCGCCTGGGCGAGCCGCCTGGCCGCCACGAACCCGTCGCCGCCGTTGTTCCCGGGCCCGCAGAGCACGAGGACGGGACCGCGCCCGATGCGACCCGTGTCGTCGGCCAGAGCCCTCGTCGCGGCGGCAACTGCCGTCCCGGCGTGCTCCATCAGGCGGACGCCGGGAACGCCGAAGGCCTGGGCCCGAAGATCCGCACCAGCCATCGCCTCGGCACCGATCGGGCCGCGGGCCGCGCTCTCCGCCCAGCGCTGGCGGAGACCTCGAAGGTCGAGCGTGAAGAGGGCGGGATCGTCGGCCGGGAGCGGGGTCTCGTCGCGGATCGGTGGGGCGGTCGGGGGCTTCACGGCAGGTGAAGGGTAGCCGAGCGTCAGGCGATCGGCAGTCGCGCCAGGTTCGGATCGAGCGGATGGCGCTCGGCGAGGCCGTCCCGGGCAAGCCCATCGAGGGCGTCGGCGATCGAATCGGCATGGTGCGGCCCGATCTCGGCCGGAATCTGCGCCCAACCCGGGTCCGGCGCATCGCGCAGAAGGTCGACGAGGCGACCTCGCAGCCATCGGCTCGTGGTCTCGAACGGGGTTCGACGTTCGCGAGCGACCCGAGACGCGGTCACGGAGCCTGACCCCGCGTCGGGCGCGACTGAGGCGAGCGACCGAGCGTAAAGGCAGAACGGGCGCGCCGGGCACGGCTCGCAACGGGGCGTGCGCGGGCCGCAGAACGTCGCCCCGATGTCCATCAGGGCGTGCGTCCATGTGCCCGGCGCCCGAACCGGAACGCTGGCGTCGGCCAGGACCTGGAGCTCGGACGCTCGAAACGCCCCGAGCTGACCCCCGACGGTCCTCGACAGGACCCGCCGGACGTTCACGTCCACGGCACCGACCCGCTGCCCGAACGCGAGCGCGGCGACGGCCCGGGCGGTGTACGGGCCGACCCCGGGGAGGCGGCGGAGCGACTCCATGTCGTCGGGGACCTGGCCGCCATGGTCGCGGACGATGCTGATCGCGGCCGCCCGGAGCGCGAGGGCCCGGCGGTTGTACCCGAGCCCGCGCCAGGCGCGGAGGACCGCCGCCGGCGTGGCCGCCGCGAGTGCCTCAACGGTCGGAAACTCGGCGAGGAATCGCGTCCAGTAGCCGGCCGCGCGAGCCGCCTGGGTCTGCTGCGCCATCGCCTCGGACACGAGGATCGCGTATGGATCCGAAGTCGCCCGGAAGGCGAGGCTTCGGCCGCTGGCCGCGTACCAGCGGAGGATCGCGTCCCGGAGCTCAGGCGATACGGCGACAGGGGGCACCGCCGTACGATACCGGGCATGCGAATCGGCGCCGCGTTCTGGATCCAGCGCACCGACTGGCCGAGCCTCCGCGATGCCTGCCTCGCGGCCGAGACCGCGGGTTTCGACGCGATCTGGCTCGACGATCACCTCCTCTCGGACGAGGGCGACTGGACGGCGCCGAAGCTCGAGGGCTGGGCAACTCTCGCGGCCCTCGCGTCGTTGACGACGCGACCGGAGCTGGGGCTCATGGTCTCGGCCAACACCTTCCGAAACCCCGGCCTGACCGCGAAGCTGGCAATCACCCTCGATCACCTGTCCGGCGGCCGGGTGGTCCTGGGCATGGGCGGCGGCTGGTTCGAGCGGGAGCACGACGCCTTCGGGATCGACTTCGGGTCCGGCTTCGGCGAGCGCCTCGATCGCCTGGACGAGGCCGTGATGCTCATTCGTCGCCTCGTCGACGGCGAGCGGTTCTCGCACGAGGGCCCGTTCTACACGTTCCACGACGCCCTTTGCGAACCGCAGCCGATCCGGCGGCCGTTGCCGATCCTCATCGGCGGCTCCGGGCCGAAGAAGACCCTCCGCACGACCGCGAAGTACGCCGATCGGTGGAACGGCTACGGCACCGCGGAGCGGATTGCGGCCACCTCAGAGGTCCTCAGGGAGCGCTGCGCGGAGGTCGGCCGGCCGTTCGAGGCCATCCGGCGGACCGTGACGAGCGAAATCGTCATCCGCGACTCGGAGGCCGAGGCGCGGGCGGTCTTCGACGAGGTCGAGGCGCGGCATGGGCTTCAGGGCCGCGTCGGGTCCGACGGATCGGACCGGGGGCTCGACGTCGGGGGCCCGCCGGACGCGGTCGCCGCCGTCCTCCGTCCGTACCAGGCGCTCGGGATCGACGAGGTCCTGTGCACCCTCCGTTCGCCGTTCGATCTCGAGACGATGCGCCGCATCGGCGAGGTCAGGGCGTTGCTCGGATGAGCGGCCCGACTCGGCGCCTCCGGGCGGCCGTCGTCGGGACCGGGTTCGTCGGGCCCTTCCACGTCGATGCCATCCGGCGCGGCGGGTATGCCGACGTCGCGACGATCGTCGGATCCGATCCGGGACGGACGTCGGCGAGCGCCGCCGCGCTCGGCGTCGAGCACTGGTCGACCGACGTCGCGGCGATGCTCGTCGATCCAGACATCGACGTCGTCCATGTCTGCACCCCGAATCGAACCCACGTCGAGATTGCCACGGCGGCTATCGAGGCCGGCAAGCACGTGGTCGTCGAGAAGCCGGCCGGTCTCGATTCGGCCTCCGCGGCCTCGGTCGCGGCCCTCGCTCGACATCACGGGCGGCACGGCGCGGTCGCCTATACGTACCGCGGCTACCCGATGGTGCGACGGGCCCGGGCGCTCGTGGCCGGCGGTGAGCTCGGTGACATCCGCCTCGTGCGCGGCGCGTACATCCAGGACTGGCTCTCCGAGCCGACCGACTACAACTGGCGCGTCGATCCTCTCGTGTCCGGGGAGTCGCGGGCGGTCGCGGACATCGGGTCGCACTGGTTCGACACTGCCGAGTTCATCTCGGGGCTTCGGGTCGAGTCGGTGATGGCGGACCTCGCCACGTTCATCCCGATCCGGCATCGTCCCCGCGGGGCCGGCGTCGCGTTCGGGGCCGGTTCCGGGCCGACCGATCCCGTCGACATCCATTCCGAGGACGCGGCAACGGTCCTGGTCCGGTTCCGAGGCGGGACGCGGGGCGCCTTCGTGGTCAGCCAGGTCAGCCCGGGCCGCAAGAACGCGTTCACGCTCGAGCTCGACGGCACCCGGTCCAGCCTCGACTGGGCCCAGGAGGACCCCGAGCACCTCTGGGTCCGCGATCGCGACGAATCACGGCTCCTCACGCGCGGCCTCCCGGACGCGATGGCCGCGGACGGACGGGGCGTTCCGTCACTCCCCGCGGGCCACCCCGAGGGCTGGGCCGAGGCGCTTCGGGACGTGCTGCGCCCGTTCTACGCCGCGATCGCCGGCGGGGAGGCGCCGCCGCCGCGAGGGACCGCACCCTACCCGACGCTCGATGACGGCGCGCGCGGCGTCGCGCTCGTCGAGGCAGTGCTCACCAGCGCGCGCGACGGCCGCTGGACCGAGGTGGCCGACCAGGATTGATCCGGCCGGCGCGGCCGGCCGGGAGATCTTGCCGCGAGGTCAGACCTTGAGCATCACGTGCTTGACGACCGTGTAGTCCTCGATCGCGTACATCGACTGGTCCTTGCCGTAGCCCGACTCCTTGAACCCGCCGTGTGGCATCTCGGAGACGAGGGTGAAGTGGTCGTTCACCCAGACCGTGCCGAACTGGATCGCCTTCGCGACGCGCATCGCCCGGCCGATGTCCGCAGTCCAGACCGAGGCGGCGAGCCCGAATCGGACGTCGTTCGCCCAGGCGATCGCCTGCTCCTCGTTCTTGAACTGCTGGACCGTGACGACCGGCCCGAAAACCTCGTCCTGGACGATCTCGGTACGCTGGCCCGGACCGGCGATCACCGTCGGCTCGTAGTACGCACCCGGCCGGTCGGGCCGATGGCCGCCGGTGACGACCTCGGCGGACTCGCGGGCACGATCGACCATGCCCTCGACCTTGTCAGCCTGGGCCTTGGCGATGAGTGACCCCATATCGATCTCGTCGCCGTCGGCCGGATCTCCCCAGGAGATCGTCTCGACGGCTGCGGCGAGGTCGGCGACGACGTTGTCGTAGACCTTTGGACCGGTGATGACGCGGCACGGCGCCGTGCAGTCCTGGCCGGCGTTCCAGTATGAGAAGACCTTGAGGTTCTCGACGACCGCAGCGAGGTCGGCGTCGTCGAAGACCACGACCGGCGCCTTGCCGCCGAGCTCCAGGTGAAGCCGCTTGACCCGCTCTGCTGCCACCCTGGCGATGTGCTTGCCGGTGTCGGTGTCGCCCGTCACGGAGATCATGCCCACCTTGGGATGCCCCACGAGCGCGTCGCCGATCGCCGCGCCGGTCCCGGTGATGACATTGAGGACGCCGGGCGGGAGGATGTCCGCGGCGATCTCGGCAAGGATGAGGGCGGTCAACGGCGTCCGCGCGGACGGCTTGAGGATGACGGTGTTGCCGGCCATGAGCGCGGGCCCGATCTTCCAGCCGGCCATCATGATCGGATAATTCCAGGGCGCGATCGAGGCGACGACGCCGACGGGCTCTCGCCGGATGAGGCTGGTCCGACCGGCGACGTACTCGTTGGCCGCCTTGCCCTCCATGACCCGGCCGGCCCCCGCGAAGAAGCGCAGGTTGTCGACGACCACCGGGACCTCGTCGATGGCGGCCCCGACGGGCTTTCCGGTGTTGCGGCTCTCGAGGCGGCCGATCTCGTCGGCGCGCGCCTCGAGGGCGTCGGCGAGCTTCAGGATCAGCAGACTCCGGTCCTGCGGCGTTGAGTGCTGCCAGCTCTCGAACGCCTTCGCCGCGGCATTGGCCGCGCGGTCCACGTCCTCGGCTTCCGAAGCCGGCACCTGTGCGATGACCCGGCCGTTGGCCGGGTTCTCGACGGCGAGGGTCTTGCCGCTCGCGCTCTCCACCCAATCCCCGTTGATGAACTGCTTGTGCGTCCTGGCCTTGTCCTTCACGTCGGTCACGATCGTTCCTCCGGGCCGGATTGCGGGCACGCGCCAAGGTCGAACAGGCCCGCTGCATCGGGCTCGACGTGGCTCCCTGCATTGTGCGCCAGCGGCGTCGGCTGGTTCCACCCAGGACCACCGGAAGTCGCGCAGGCCCGACCCTCCGGGCCCGCGTCTGCGCGTACCGCGCTCGCGTGACCTCAGGAGAGGAGCGCGAGCAGAAGGATCAGCACACCGAGGACCGCGACGCCCGCGTCAAGCGGGCTCCATCGGACCGGCCGGTACGTCGATCGGGGGCCGCTGTCGAAGGCCCTCGCGTCCATCGCCAGCGCGAGCTGGTCGGCGTGGCGGATCGCACGGACCAGGAGACCGACGAGGATCCGCGGGTGCCACGAACCCCGCAGGCCCCGGATCCGGCGGGCCTGCCGGATCGTGGCGAGGTCCTCGCTCAACCGGGGCACGGCCTGGTAGGCGGCCAGCGCGCCGTACGCGAACCTGGCCGGAACGCGGGCTTGCTGAACCAGCGCGTCGACGAGGTGGGTCGGGTCGGTGGTCTGGGCGAAGACGACGCCGACCGAGACGATCGCCAGGACTCGGAGCCCGAGTGCAGCGGCGGCCGCGACAGCCTCGCTCGTGAACCGGAGCGGCCCGAGCCGGGCAATCTCGTGAGCAGCCGGGTCCCCGTTCGAACCCGAGAAGATGAGGTTGGCGAGGGCAATGGAGATCGCCGCGATCACGAGCGGGGCGAGCGATCGGGCGAGGCGGGTGGGCGCGATGCGCCCGAAGACCACGCCGGACAGGAGCGCCACGCAGGTCAGCGCCAGTGGAGGCCCCGGGCGCAGGGTCGCGGCGAGCCCGATAAGCCAGGCCAGTGCCAGCACGAGCTTGACGACCGGGCTCGATCGCCCAAGGACGCTTTCCGCCTGGTCCCGGCTGATGTCGAGCGCAAGCATCAGATGGTCCGAGGGTCGACGAGGCCCGACTGCGCCGGACGCGCCACGACCCGTGAGGGCGCCCCGGGGTCGATCCCGTCGTCGCTCACGATCCGTCCGTCCACCAATGCCACCCTTCGATCGGCGACGCGGGCGGCAAAGCGATCGTCGTGGGTCGCGGCCAGGACCGCGGTGCCTTCGGCGACCTGCTCATCGAGGATCGCGGCCAGGGACTCCCAGCCGTGCCGGTCCTGGCCGAAGGTCGGCTCGTCGAGGACGAGGACCGACGGCCGTCGCACGAGCGCCGTTGCGAGGGACAGGCGCCGCTGCTCGCCGCCGGACAGCCGGTACGGACTTCGCCCTTCGAATGCGCCGAGCGGCAGGCCCAGGCGCTCCATGAGCGCCACGACGCGTCCGGCCGCGACCGCATCAAGCCCGACCCGGATCTCCTCCCCGACCGTGTCGGCGAGGAAACCCAGCTCCGGGTCCTGGAAGACGTACCCCGCGGCAGCCGCGAGAGCTGCCGGGGCGAGGCGGTACGGATCCACGCCGCCCAGCGACACTGATCCGGCATCGGCGCGCAGGAGGCCGGCAACGAGCCGGAGGAGCGTCGACTTGCCGCTGCCGTTCGGCCCGACAAGGGCCACCCGCTCGCCGGCATCGAGCCGAAGGTCGATGCCGTGCACGACGGGGTCTCCCCGCCCGTAGGAGAACGTTGTGTCACGGACCGCCACGATGTCTCGCCCGACGCCTCCGCGGGCGTCACGACCGGGGTCCACGACATCCGAACGCGATCGGCGCGGCGCGACTGCGAGGTCACCTGGCAGCCAGATCCCGGCCGCCGCGAGCGATGGGCCCGGGCCGGCAAGCAACGCATCGGGATCTCCGAGGCCGAGCGGCGACCCGTCAGCGTCGAGCGCGAGGACGACATCCGCCAGGGGCCAGGCCAGGTCGGCGCGGTGCTCGACGATGACGATCGTCGTCGTCGCACGGGCCTTCAGGTCCGCCAAACGTTCGAACAGGGCACGCGCGCCGGCGGGATCCAGGTTGGCCGTCGGCTCGTCGAGCACGAGCAGGGACGGTCGCGGCGCCTCGACGCCGGCAAGCGCGAGCCGCTGTTGCTCGCCGCCAGACAGGCGCGTGCTTCGACGTCGCCCGAAGCCGCCGAGCCCCGCCGCTGCGAGCGACTCCGGCACGCGCTGGCGCATCGCGGGCAGCGTCCAGCCCCGGTTCTCGAGCCCGAAGGCGACGTCGTCCTCGGCGCGGTCCATGACAAGCTGACTCCCCGGGTCCTGGAAGAGGATGCCCAGGCGGGCCGCGACGGACGCAGGCGACGCGGTCGAGACCTCGAGATCCCCGACCCGAAGCGAGCCGGACCATTCGCCCGGAACGTCCCTCGGGATGAGCCCCGCGATCGCCCGCGCGAGCGTGCTCTTGCCCGAGCCTGACGGCCCCGTGACGAGGAGCACGGCGCCCGCGTCGAGCGCGAAGTCGATGGGGCCGAGCGCCGGTCGCGCGGACCCCGCGTATCGGAACCTGACCGCCTCGGCGACGAGCGGCAGAGGTCCCGGCTGGCCCTGGCGGGCGATCAGTCCGGGAACCCTTCGAGGACCCCGGCCCGCCGCAGCGACGCGACCAGGGCGATCGACCCGAACGCCACGATCACGATCGCCGAGATCGCCATCGCAATTCCGCGCGCGATCTGGAGATCCGTCGAGACGTCCGCGTAGTAGAGCGCCCAGTCGTGGATCCAGGCGGCCGCGGCGCTGGCGACGGCGGCCACCGCTATCACCGGCAGGGACCAGTTCCGGTAGAGGGTGAAGCCAAAGATGAGCTCGGCTGCCGCGCCCTGGACGAACCCCGAGAGCAGCGCGTCGGCACCCCAGGCACTTCCGAAGAATGCGGAGACCCCGGCCGCGACCATCTCGGCGAAGAGCGCGGCACCTCGCTTGCGAACGATGAGCGGAGCGAGGACGGCCGGCACGAGCCAGACTGCGTAGAGGAGGTCGCGGGCCACCGGGAAGGCCGAATTCAGCGGCGCGAACGCCGACCAGGCGAGACCCCATGCCCAGAAGACCACACCGAAGACGACGCCGATGATCGCCGTCACGAGGATGTCGCGGGTGCGCCAGCGCGTTGCCGCCTGGGCGGCATCGCCGATGGACGTAGGCGTTGGAATGGTGGCTGTCACGGGATTGCAGGCCTCCAGAAGACGGGAACGCCGCCCCCGAAAGGGACGGCGTCATCGAGCTCGAACGGCCTGTTCGAACGGCCTGCTTCCTTCGCCGGTATGAGCCGGATCAGGTTCGGCGGGTCTGCGGCCTTGGGCCGCACTCTCAGCGCTACCGCGCTCCCCGGAGGCGATCTTCAGTTGTGCCCGGGATAGTACACCTCGGTCGCTGGTCGGCCTGCGACCGCGAGCTCGAGCTGCGCGTTCAACCAGGCGATGACATCGGCGACGATCGCAGGCCCTTCGAGCTCGTTGTGGAGCTCATGGCGGACGTCGGCGTAGGTCCGGCGCGTAACCCCGGAGATCTCAGCCAGCGGCCCGCTGGCTGAGACCGGAACGATCGGATCCGCCTCGCCGTGGATCACCAACGTCGGCGTTGAAAGCCGATGGGCCGCCGCCCTCACCCGTGCCTGCTCGGCGAACGCGAGCGCCCCGAACCTCGTGGTCGAGGTGTCCAGCATCAGCGGATCCTCGCGTGCCTGGCGCTGGCGATCGGATGAGCCCGAGAGCATCTCCGGTGCGATGCCATTGCTGACCCGGAGGTGCGGGGCGATCCGTCCGAGGATCGGGCCCAGGGCGTGCTTCCAGCCCGCGAGGCTGTCATCGATGCCGGGCGCCGAGAGGACCAGCAGGTCGGGAAGTGGCCGCCCGGAGGTCGCGTAGCCGAGGGCGATCAGCCCGCCCATCGAGTGGCCATACAGGACGACGGGCCGACCCGGCATCGCAGCCCGGACGGCGGCGAGGCGGTCCTCGACGTCGTCGTGGAACCGGCTCCAGGAATCGACCCACGCACGCTCCCCGCCCGATGCCCCGAAGCCGCGATGATCCCAGGCAAACCCTTCGAAGCCCGCGGCGGCGAACTGGTCACCGACGTCCTCGTATCGACCGCTGTGCTCGCCGAGACCGTGGACGAGGAGGAGGGCCGCTCTGGGAGTCTCGGCGGCCCAGTGACGGGTCAGGATGCGGATCCCGTCGCGGGTGGTCGCCGTGTCGGTCGTCGAGGTCATGGTGCGAGCCTACTCTCCGCCTCGCTCGGTGGCGAGGCCGGCGACCCGACGACGGCACCCGTACCATCACGCCATGTTCACCGCCGAGGATTGGCTCGAGGTCGGCGACCGCGTCTTCTCCCGACGCTACGAGTTCCTCGACCAGCAGATCGGGCTCGTGATCGGGGACGGGGAATGCCTGGTCATCGACAGCCGATCGACCGGGCCGCACGCGCGGGAGCTGATCGCGGATGTCCGGCGCGTCACCGCCCACCCGATTCGCCAGGTCGTGAACACCCACTGGCATTGGGACCACGCATTCGGCAACCACGAGTTCCGGCCGGCCGCCATCTGGGGCCACGAGCGATGCCGGTCCGGCCTGATCGCGCGGGCCGAGGAGATGCGGGCGTCGGTCGCGCGCTCGATGCCCTTCCTCGTCGAGGAGTTCGCGTCGGTCGTCGTCGATCCGCCGGATCGGACGTTCACCGAGTCGGCGACGGTCGACGTGGGCGGCCGCAGCGCGGATCTGCTCTACCTGGGCCGGGGCCACACGGACGCCGACATCGTCGTGGTCGTGCCCGACGCGAGTGTCCTCTTCGCCGGCGATCTCCTGGAGAACGACGCGACTCCTTGGTTCGGCGACGGCTACCCGATGGACTGGCCGGCAACCGTGGCCAGGCTGCTCCCCTACTCCACCGGTGCGGTGGTGCCGGGACATGGCTCCGTGGCCGGCCTCGAGTTCGTCCGGCACCAGCTCGCCGAATTCCAGGCCGTCGCCGACCTCGCGGAGCGAGTGCGTGGCGAAGCCATCAGCCGGGCCGAGGCTCTCGCTGCCATGCCCTACACCTGGGATCTCGCGGTCCAGCCGCTCGATCGAGCCCTGGCGCAGCTCCGCGGCGAGCTCGACGAGGGTGTTCCAGGAAGCCCGGACTAGGTGGCGTCGGCGCCGATCCGGACGATCCAGCGGCCGCGCGCCTGGCCATCGATGATGGCGTCAAGGGCCGTTTCCAGCGTATCGAGCGTCACCTCGGTGACCCGTTCGCCGAGACCTCGCGGCCGGAGGTCGTCGGCCAGCCGCTCCCAGACCCGGCGCCGCTTCGCAATCGGCATGTAGGCCGAGTCGATGCCCAGGATCGCCGCACCGCGGAGGATGAACGGGAAGACGGTCGTGGCGAGGACGGACCCCGAGGCATTGCCGCAGGAAGCGACGGCTCCGCCGCGGCGAAGCGTCCGGAGGATGTACGGCAACGTGGCGGCTCCCACGGAATCGACGGCGGCCGCCCAGCGCTCCGATTCGAGCGGCTTGCCTTCGGCCGCTGCTTCTTCGCGCGTCAGGAAGCCCACGGCACCGAGCGACCTCAACCACGATTCCTCGTCCGCCTTGCCGGTCACCGCCCAGACCTCGTACCCGAGCTCCGCCAGGATCCCGATCGCCGTGCTCCCGACACCGCCCGTCGCCCCGGTGACGAGCACCGGCCGACCGGATGGCTCGAGGCCGCGCGCCTCGAGCTCGATGACCGCCTGGGCCGCGGTGAAGCCGGCGGTCCCGAGAGCCATGGCGTCCCTGGCCGAAAGCCCGGCCGGGAGTCGCACGACCCAGTCGGCCGGGACGCGCGCGTACTCGGCGTAGCCACCGTGGCGGCTCGTCCCCAGGTCGTACCCGTGCGCGATCACGTCGGTGCCCGGAACGAATGACGGGTGGCTCGACCGTGCCACGACACCGGCAAGGTCGATCCCGGGCACCAGGGGGTAGGTGCGGGCCACCTTGCCGTCCGGTTTCGCCGCAAGGCCGTCCTTGAAGTTCACCGACGACCACGTCACCCGGATGTCGACCTCGCCCTCGGGCAGATCGGCCGGGACGAGCGTCCGAAGTCCGCGCTGGAACTGGTCACCCTGACGGTCGACGACGTAGGCGCGGAAGGCGGCGGGGAGGGCTCGCATCTGATCGCTCCGAGGCTCGTCCGTTGGGAACGGCATGCTTCGTGCGATATCATGCGCCCGCGCCGCGATGGCGCATCGCTGGCGCGTGGCTCAACGGTAGAGCACCTGACTCTGGATCAGGGGGTTCCAGGTTCGAATCCTGGCGCGCCAGCCAACTCCCGAGCGAGTGTGGCGCGTCCGTCGTGCGCGACGCGGCGACTCCTCTCCGCCCCATTGCAGGAGCCGCCACCGTGACCGACCAGCCCGCCGATCAACGCCGACACGGCGGGTCCGCGATCACCCCCGAGGAGACCGTGGAGGCACCTGAGCGGCGCGACTTCATCCGCGAGATCGTCGCCGCGGATCTGGCCGCCGGTCGGGTCGCGACACCCGTCACCCGGTTCCCGCCCGAGCCCAACGGCTACCTCCACATCGGGCACGCGAAGTCCATCTGCCTGAACTTCGGGGTCGCCGAGGACTTCGGCGGCCGCTGCAATCTCCGGTTCGACGACACGAACCCGGTCAAGGAGGAGCAGGAGTACATCGACGCGATCATCGAGGACGTTCGCTGGCTCGGCTTCGACTGGGGCGGTCACCGATACCACGCGTCCGACTACTTCGAGCAGCTGTACGGCTGGGCCGTCCACCTCGTTGAGCACGGCCTGGCCTACGTCGACGACGCGTCCGCGGATGAGATCCGCGAGGCACGCGGGACGCTGACCGAGCCGGGCCGCGAGTCGGCCTGCCGGAACCGGCCTGTCGCCGACAACCTCGACCTGCTCGCCCGGATGAGGGCCGGCGAGTTCCCGAACGGGGCGCGCGTCCTCCGGGCGAAGATCGACATGGCCAGCCCCAACCTCAACCTCCGCGATCCGATCCTGTACCGGATCGTCCACGCCAGCCACCCGCGGACCGGCGACGCGTGGTGCATCTACCCCACCTACGACTTCGCCCACGGCCAGTCCGACGCCATCGAGGGCGTGACCCATTCCATCTGCACCCTCGAGTTCGAGAACCACCGGCCGCTCTATGACTGGCTGCTCGAGCACCTGCCGGTCCCCCACGTCCCCCACCAATACGAGTTCGCCCGGCTCAACCTGACCCACACGGTGCTCTCGAAACGGATCCTCCTCCGGCTCGTCCAGGAGGGCCGCGTCCGCGGCTGGGACGACCCGCGGATGCCCACCCTCTCCGGCCTCCGGCGGCGAGGCTTCCCGGCCGAGGGCATTCGCGACTTCGCCGCGATGATCGGCGTCGCCAAGGCCGATTCGGTCATCGAGGTCGGCCAGCTCGAGTTCGCCGTCCGCACCGTGCTCAACCGTATGGCTCCGCGGCGGTTCGCCGTCCTCGATCCGCTGAAGGTCGTGATCACGAACTGGCCCGAGGACCGGGTCGAGACGATGGCGGTCGTCAACAACCCCGAGGATCCCGCGGCGGGCACGCGCCCGGTCGCCTTCGGGCGCGAGCTCTGGATCGAGCGCGAGGACTTCATGGAGGAGCCTCCGCCGAAGTTCTTCAGGCTCGCACCGGGTCGGGAAGTCCGGCTACGGAACGCGTTCTTCGTGACCTGTGACGAGGTCGTCAGGGACGCGTCCGGGGCCGTCGTCGAGCTGCGCTGCACCTACGACCCGGCGACGCGTGGCGGCGACGCCCCGGACGGCCGGCGCCCGAAGGCGACGCTCCACTGGGTCTCGGCTGCAAAGGCGCTGCGCGCCGAAGTCCGGCTCTACGACCACCTCTTTTCCTCGCCAATTCCCGATGGCGGCGAAAGGGAGCTGTTCGACGATCTCAACCCCGCGTCGGAGACAATCGTTCATGGCGCGGTGGTCGAGCCGGCGCTGGCCGAGGCGCGTGTCGGCGAAACGGTCCAGTTCGAGCGGCTCGGCTACTTCGTCGCGGATCCGGATTCGCGGCCCGATGCCCTGGTATTCAACAGGACCCTCACCCTCCGGGACACCTGGGCGAAGGTTCAGTCGAAGGGCGGTTGAGCGGGACGGCCGTGCGCGCGGCGTACCGTGCAACCGCGGCGGCACCGGGCGTGTTCTCCTTGGCATGGGACCAATGACCTCGATCGTGACCTTCGAGACCGCCCTCGGACGCTGCGCTGTCCGATGGACCGAAGCGGGCATCAGCCGCGTTCTCCTGCCCCAGCGCCCACCCCTGCCCGGGCCGACGTTGGACGCCGGCACGACGCACCTGCCGAGGTCGGTCCATCGCGCGATCGAGGGGATCGTCGCCGTCCTCGCCGGAGCCCACTGGGACCTGCGGGGTGTCGTCCTCGACGAGCGCGGCATTGACGGCTTCCGGCGCGCCGTCCATGCGGCCACTCGGGAGATCGCCGCAGGCACGACGCGTAGTTACGGCGAGGTTGCCCGAGCCGTCGGCCGGCCGGACGGAGCACGCGAGGTCGGCGCGGCGCTCAGCCGGAACCCGTTCCCGATCATCGTTCCGTGCCACCGGGTGGTGGCAGCGAACGGCGCCCTCACCGGCTTCTCCGCCCCGGGCGGCCTGGCGACGAAACGACGCCTGCTCGAGATCGAGGGCGCAACCGGCTATGGGCAGCAGACCCTCTTCGAGCCCGTCGTCTAGGCTACGTCCGTCCGGCCCATCCACGGCCGCGGCACGCTGGCGAGTGGCCAAACGGTAAGGCACCTGATTCTGGATCAGGGGATTGAAGGTTCGAATCCTTCCTCGCCAGCCAACTCCCCACGGGTCATGGTCCACTCGATGCAATCGGGAAGCGGGCGCCTCTGCCGTGGCGAGGTGCAGCGCGAGGGGCGCCGGCTCCCGCCCGCTAGAGTTCCGTGGCGACCCGTCGAGCGGTGTAGACGGCCCACGTGTCGGTCGGCTTCGGCTTCGTCTGCTCGAAGTCGACATTGGTGCTGGCCAGGAACCGTGCCAGATGGTCTGCCGTGACGGCGTGCCCGATGAGCTGGCCGATGCCATGGTCGACGGCATAGGCGGCGTACCAGCCCGCCCATTCCTTGTGGTACACGCCGCGCAGGACCGTCTCTTCGTAGACTCCATGAGCCGCGCCCGTTTCTCCCAGCAGCGCGGTGATCGCGTTGATGCGATCGATGTTCATGCCCTCACCTCTCACGACATTGACATCGCGACGAAGAATAGCGAGACCGGCCTCGGATCAATGATCGCGCCGGCCTCCACGGGGTGACCGTGATCGTCCGGGACGCCCGGGACGCCGGACCGCCCGGATACTGGAGGAGGCACACGGATGGAGCTCAAGCTGGAAGTCGTCGTCGTCCCGGTCTCCGACGTGGACCGCGCGAAACGGTTCTATGTCGAGGCGCTCGGGTTTCGGATGGACGTCGACCACAGCTCGGAGACGTATGCGGGCGGGCTGGGCTTCCGGTATCGCGGTGCGCCGAGCTACCGCATCGTTCAACTGACGCCACCAGGCTCCGCATGCTCCATCCAGATCGGCCTGGGGATCACGGAGGCGGCTCCGGGCAGCGCCCAGGGGTTGTACCTGGTCACGCCGGACCTCGAGGGGGTTCGAGCCCAGCTGGTGGAGCGTGGCGTCGCCGTGAGCGAGCCCTTCCATTTCGGACCGGAGGGGGCAAGTCCCGGGATCGACCCAGGACACGCCGACTACAACAGCTTCGTCACATTCAGCGACCCTGACGGCAACGGCTGGCTGGTCCAGGAGATCCGGGTGCGCGCGCCCGGACGCTGACACCACCGCCGGTCCGGAGCTGACAGCTCCCTCGACCAGCCGGATCCCCAGGCGGACTTCACCGCCTCAGGCTTCCATCCGCAGCTCCTCGAGGTCGAGCTCGCGTTCGATCGTCCTGCGCGTCTGGTCGTTGATCGCGCCGCGGGCGCGAAGGTCGCTGAGCGCGAGGCGCTGGACACCGATGACACCGCGGAGGATCTCCTGGTGCTCGAGCATCTCCTGGCGTCGCTCGGCGGTCTCGGTGGCGTCCTCGGTCGCGAGGTGGCTCCTGCGGTCTTGCAGGCCGGCTTCGAGCCGATCCAGGAGGGGCTTGTGCCCGGGCCAGATCGGTCGCGCACGGGCGATCTCGTCAAGACCCGCCTGGAAGGCCGTTGATCTTGCGAGCGTTGCCTCGTCGCCGTCGGGCTCGACCCCATCCCAGGCGGCACGCCGAAGGATCGCCGGCAGGGTGAGCCCCTGCCCGACGAGCGTGACGAGGATGACGGCAAACGTCAGGAGCAGCACAAGGTTCCGCTCGGGAAAGTCGATCCGCAGGGCGAGCGCGGCCGCGAGCGACACCGCGCCGCGAAGCCCGGCCCAGCTGACCACGAACGTCATCCGGGTGGCGAGCCGCGGGTCTCGCCTGGCCATGATCCGCCTCGGTGAGCCGGGCAGGAGGCTGCTCGCGAAGACCCAGACGATCCGGGCCAGGATGACTGCGCCGCAGATCAGGACGATGAGCCCGACGATCTGCGTCAGGGGCCGGGCGACGAGCCCCTCGACGACGGTCGGCAGCTCGAGGCCGATCAGGAGGAAGACGAATCCGTTGAGGATGAACCCGATCATCTTCCAGGTGCTGTGCCACATCACCCGGCTGTTCGGGGTGAGGATCGTGCCCTGACGGGTGCCGATGAAGAGCCCGGTGGCGACCGCTGCGAGGACGCCCGACAGGCCGAGCTGATCCGCCGGCAGGTAGGCCAGGTATGGGATCACGAGTGAGATCGCGACCTCGACCGGCGGGCTGTCGAGGCGACGGAGGATCGCGCCTGCTGCGACCGCGACGACGAGGCCGATCGCCACGCCGCCGACCGCGGCGACGACGAACCCGGTCGCCGCCGTGGACAGCACGAAGGCAGTGCCGGATACCGCGAGCAGGGCGGTCTTGTAGGCGACGAGGGCGGTCGCATCGTTGAAGAGCGCCTCGCCCTCGATCAGGGTCACCACGACGCGCGGCGCCCCGAGCCGCCGGAACACCGCGGTCGCGGCAAGGGCGTCCGTCGGGGCAACGATCGCGCCCAGCACGAAGGCGCCGGGCCAGCCGAGCGCCGGGATGACCGCGTGGGCAATCACGGCGACGACGAGGATCGAGAAGAGGACCAGGCCGACCGACAGGCGAAGGAGCGGCACGATCGTCGCCCGGAGATCACGAATCGGCGTTTCCGTTGCGGCCTGGAACAGGAGTGGCGGGAGGAAGACGAGCAGGACGAGGTCGGGATCCAGGCGAAGCCGCGGGAGCCCGGGCACGAAGGCGAGGGCGAGGCCACCAAGCACGAGCAATGTCGGGTAGGGCACACCGATTCGCCGGGCGACCTCGAACAGGAACGCCACGACCACCAGCGTCGCAAGGACGGCGGTCAGCAGCTCCATCGAAGGACCGAGTCTGGGGACGCGTAGGACCTCATCCAGGAGGCATTCTGCGGGCAGCGAGGGGGTCGCGTCACCCCCGGCTCACTCGGCGGTGCTGCCGGACCGACCGCCCACCCCGCTGCCAGTGGCTAGCCCTCGGCGAGCAACTCCCGGATCACGGCCTCCGAACCGTCGTAGTCGCCCTCGCCGAAGTGCTCGTGCCGGATGACGCCCTGCTTGTCGATGAAGTAGAAGGCCGGCCAATAGACATTCGAGTAGGCATTCCAGGTCGCGAAGTTCGGATCGAAGGCGACGGGAAAGGTCACGCCGTCTTTCGCGACCGCGTCGCGGACGTTCCCGAGGTCACGCTCGAACGAGAGCTCGGGCGTATGGACGCCGATGACGACGAACCCGTCGGCGGCGTACTTGTCGTACCAGGCCTTGACGTAGGGCTGGACGTGGATGCAGTTGATGCACGCGAACGTCCAGAAGTGGACGAGGACCACCTTGCCCCGGAGCGACGCCAGCGTCGTCGGGTCGCTGTTGATCCAGGCCGTGATGCCGCTCAGCTCGGGAGCCTGACCGAGGTCCTCGAGCGCCACGGCCGGCTTGTCAGTCCCGCCTGGATCCGCGGGCGCGGACGGTGCGCCGGACGTGTCCGATGGGTGGAGCATCTCGAGACCCTCCCGGATGGTCGGCTGATCCTCGATCGAGACCAGCGCCGTGCTGAAGTCGGCGGGCAGCGTCCGCGTCAGCCCTGCCTGTAACGGCACGTCGAGACCCGTCAGGACGAGCGCCGCGGTCAGGGCCATGGCGCCACCGAAGACGCGTCGCACCTGCTCGGCCCGGCGAGGATTGACAGCCCTGGTCGCCCTGCGACCAAAGGCCGCGATGACCGCCAGCGGCACGATCGCCCCGGCGACGTAGGCAACGGCGATTGCGAGGGTCGCTGCCGAGGGACCGCCGACCACGGCTGCCGCGATGACAGCGGCCATGATCGGCCCGACACAGGGCGCCCAGATGAGCCCGATGGCGGCGCCGACGACGAGTCCTCCGACCAGGCCGCCCAGTCGGGGTTCGCCATCGGCGACCGTTGCGACGCCGTCCTCCGCGATCGACGGGTCAGCGAGGTTCAGGGCAAACGGCCGCGAACGACGCCGGAGCAGGCGTTCGACGAAGGCGCCGAGCCCCGGAACTGCCAGCGTCAACCCGACGACGCCGATGAAGGCGGCTGCGCCGAGCCGCAGGACCGATGTCGTCAAGCCGCTGACGGCGAGCAACGACGCGATCAGGACGGTGGCAGCGAGGAAGCTACCCGCGAATCCGATGAAGATCCCGGCGAGGCGCCTGCGCCCCTGGCCGGACGCGCCGCCGAGGAGGAGCGGCACGACCGGCAGGGTGCAGGGCGCGAGGATCGAAAGCAGGCCGGCGATGAAGGCGAAACCGGCGACGGCGATCATGGCGCGGCCCCTTCCAGGGGATCGGTCATGGGGTCGGGCTCGCCTCCATCATGGCGTCCGAGGGAGACGGGCTCGCCTCCATCATGGCGTCCGAGGGAGACGGGCTCTCCTCCATCATGGCGTCGGTCGGGGCGGCGCTGTGATCCATCATGGCGTCGGTCGGTGACGGGCTCTCCTCCATCATGGCGTCGGTCGGGGCGGCGCTGTGATCCATCATGGCGTCGGTCGGTGACGGCGCGGGCGAAGCGGCCGGCGCCGTGCAGGCACCGAGGATCCCGGCGAGGCCGAGCACGGCCGGGAGGACGAGGGCGCGTGGGGCAACGGGAGGTCGAAAGGCCATTCCAGTCTCCAGTGGCGGGTCTATCGATGGCCACTCTGATGAGACCGGATGACGCCCCGATGACTGGCCCGATGCGCCGTGCACTCGCCGAACAGCGAACGACCAGGCGCAGGCGCGACCGTGGCGGTGGGTCAGCCGTTCGCCCCTCAGCTCGATCTTTGCGATGTCACGCTTTCGAGCGAATCGGCGTCACGGGCCTCGTCCTGGCCCGTGGTGCGCGTCGACGGGCGTTCCTGCCGTCGGGCACGAGCGCGTCGAAAACCAGGCACCGCGAGCGACCGGCCTCCTTGGCGGCATACATGGCCTTGTCCGCGTTCCTGACGAGTGTCTGCGCGTCTCCTCCATGCTCGGGGTATCGGGCAATCCCGACGCTGGCGGTGACGTGAAGCCTGTGCCCGTTGACCTCCCCGATACCGGCGATCGTGGCGAGAACACGCGTCGCGACGGTCGCAGGGTCAACGCCATCAGCGGGTTCGGACAGCAGCACGATGAACTCGTCACCGCCCTGGCGGCTCACGGTGTCCACCTCTCGAACGCATTCCCCGAGACGTATGGCGACCAGCTGCAGCAGGCGGTCACCCGCCTCGTGGCCGAGGTTGTCGTTGACCCGCTTGAAGTCGTCGAGGTCGAGGAACAGGACGGCGAACCCGGCGTTGGTTCGACGCGCAGTCCGGATCGCCCGACCTAGCCGGTCATCGAAGAGCAGCCAATTCGGCAGGCCGGTGAGGTAGTCGTGCTGCGCGGCGTAGAGCGTTTGGGCAGACATGGCACGGGAGGCGCTGACGTCCCGGAACACGATCACTGCGCCCGAGACGACGCCTTCGGCATCCCGCAGTGGGGCGGTCGAGTCCTCGACGGAGGACTCGCGGCCGTCCCGGCTCAGGAGCAGGCTGTCGGCGGGCAGGTGGACGATCCTTCCGGACCGCAGGACGCGATTCGTCAGGTCGGGGATCGGCAGGCGCGTCGTGGCATCGACGATCCGGATGACCTCCGACATCGGACGACCCCGCGCCTCCTCGCGCCTCCACCCGGTCAGGTTCTCGGCGACGTCGTTGAGGAAGGTGATGTTGCCGTCCAGGTCCGTGCATCCCACGCCGTCGCCGATCGAGTTGAGCGCGACACGCGCCAGCTCCTCCACGCCGATGAGGAGCACCCCGGGCGCGACTGGTCGCGCGTGCCTGTCGTCCGCGGCGTGCGCCGGCCTGTTCGTCTGCCTCGGGCGCACCCCGAGGCGCCGCTCCGGATCAACCACATCGAACCTTCTTGCGAGAGATCCCACGCCGGCACCCGCAGAAGGACCGTCCTCCGCGGTGCTGTGCGCGCATGTCGGCGCGGGCTCCCTGATCCTGTCGCCGATTCTCGGTCCCTCGGCGGCCGTCGAGATGACGACCCGTCATCTCGACTGTCAATGACTGAGCATCATGACTTGCCGGGCCACCGGAAATACGGTCATCGGGGGAGAGCACCACGAGTCTCGGCCGAGGACGCTGGCGCTCGGATGGTGCACATGTTCATCGACTCTTTATTGACATCTCCGGATCGGGACGCGCATCCTCCCGCTTCGAAAGGAGCGGGGCCCTTTCGCGCTTGTTGCTCCGCGCGAGCGACGCGATCGTGCCCATGAAAGTCGCGGGGTGAAGGGACTGAGCAGCGGACGCATGCCCGGAAGTCGTCGACCCCGGTCACCGGTCGAACATGGCGCGGAGCCGGGCGTTCCGATCCTTGGAGCCGTCACTGCGTTGGTCGGACTGACCGTCCTTGCCGGATGGGCGTTCAACGTCGAGGTCCTGCGGACCTTCCTGCCGGACACGCCGCCCATGACTGCCAACTCGGCGCTGCTGCTGGTGCTGGTCGGATCGGCCGTCGTGCTTGGAGCGAGGAACAGGCTGCCGATCGTGGAGCGTGCGATCAGCCTGGCCGTCTTGGCGTTCGTCGCCGTAACGGCCGCCGAATTCCTGTTCCGAATCGACTTCGGGATCGACCATCTCCTGGGGCCGGGCGACGTCGAGCGTGGGGCGCCAGACGCGGGTCGCTTGGCCTTGGGTTCGATGATCGGGTTCAGCGCCGCAGCCGGCGCCATCTTGACCCGAGGTCGGAGCTGGCGCGGCCTGTACGTGGGCGAGGGCCTGGGCATCGTGACCGGCGTTGTGGGGGCGTTGGGGATCCTGGGCTACTGGTATGGCGCAAGCGAGCTCACCTCGCTGGGATCGAATACCCAGGTCGAGCTCCCGGCTGCCGTCGGGTTCCTCGTCCTCTGCTCCGCTCTCCTCGGGCTCGATTCCCGGTACGCCCTGGCGACCGTCCTGCGGGATCGAGGCCTCGCCGGCCGGATCGCTCGACGAATGGTCGTCTTCGTCGTGGTGGGCGCCCCCTTCGCCGGAGCCCTGGGGCTCGCCCTCGCCGGCGGCGGCATCGTCGCCGCGCACGCCGGGACCGCCATCACGGTCGTCATCGACCTCGTCCTCTTCGTGGCGGTCGGCGGCTGGACCGTCGGCCACCTCATGCGGGTCGAGGCGGCCGATACGGCGCTGCGCCGGCAAGCCGTCCAGCTCCTGGATGCGGTCGGAGAATCGGAGCGAATGTTCCGAAACGCCCTGGACCACGTGTCCCTTGTTGCCGTCATGATCGACACGGCGGGAACCATCACGTTTGCGAACCGGCACCTGCTTGAACTCAGTGGCTGGACCGCGCCCGAGGTGATCGGCAGGAACTGGTATGACCTGTTTCATTCGGAATCCGATCGTGAGCGCTCCAGGGCCGACTTCCACCGGCTGATCGAGGGAGGTCGGCCCGATCCGAAACGTCACGGGAAGATCGTCCTGCGCGACGGGCGGGTGCGCGACATCGAGTGGTCCAACGCGGTGCTGCATGACCCTGCGGGGGCGACAATCGGGCTCGCCGGGATCGGTGCCGACTTCTCGGAACGCTCCGAAGCACAGGCGGCGCTCCTGGAATCCGAGCTGCGTCTCCGAACGGCGATGGACGCAATGCTCGATGGTGTCAGCATCCTGGCTGCCGTTCGGGATGGCGACGGTCGGATCGAGGACTTTCGCATCGAATACGTGAACCAGGCGGTCGCCGAGCTCGCCCGGATCCCGGTTCGCGACCAGTTGGGCCACAGCCTCCTGCGCTTGCTTCCGGGCCACAGGACCAACGGTCTGTTCGAAGCCTACGCAAGCGTTGTCGAAACGGGCATCCCGTACGAGTCCGGCGATTTCCGCTTCGTTGATCCCGATGCCCAGGGGGGCCCCATCGACCAGTGGGCCGAGCAGCGCGCCGCCAAGCTCGGCGATGGCATCGTGCTGTCGATCCGGGATGTGACGACGACACACGACGCCGAGCTGGAGCGCCAGCGGCTTGCCACGGCAATCGAGCAGTCGTTCGCCTCAGTCGTCATCACGGATACGACGGGCGCGATCGAGTATGTGAACCCGGCCTTCGAGCGAGCCAGCGGCTACTCGCGCGCAGAGGTCCAGGGGAGGAACCCCCGCATCCTGAAAAGCGGCGTCCAGGACGCGGCCTTCTACGCAGCCATGTGGGCGACGCTCACGAGCGGCAAACCGTTCGTCTCCGACATCACGAACCGGCGAAAGGACGGCACGCTGTTCCAGGAAGAGAGCGTGGTCTCGCCGATCCACGATGAGTCGGGGAAGATCACGAGTTACGTCGCGGTGAAGCGTGATGTCACCAGACAGCGCGCTTCCGAAGCCGCGCAGGCGCGCCTGGCGAGGGAGCGGTCCCTGATCGCCGAGACCATCGCCCAGCTGGCGCCCGACCCAAATCCCGAGACGACGGCCGAGCTGATCTGCCAACAGGTCGTGAGCCTTGACAGCGTCGTGACTGCCGATCTCGGCTACTTCAGCCCAAGTGGCCAACTCGTGTCCCTCGGGTTCGCCCGGGCAGACGCCGGGCCAGTCGAGCTCCGGCGCATCCCGTTCCAGCGCAGTCGCACGCTGCAGGATCAGACGAACTCGGGGCCGTGGGTCGAGCAGTGGGTCCGTCGGCCCTGGCACCCATACGAGAAGGTCTTCTCTGAACTCGGCGTCACGTCGGTAGCCCACCTGCCCGTGCGGGTCGGCGCACAGCTGGTCGGCATGATCAACGCCACAGCGACAGGAGAAGACGGTGTCGCCCGCCTCACCGAATCGCTGCCGGCGCTGCTCGAGTTCGCTGGGATCGCCGGCGCCATCATCGGCCCGACGATCAAGGACATGACCGACGCCGGCCGGGATCGAGCGCGGACCGGCTTCATCGTCCTGTCGAAGGCATTCGAGCCGGTCTTCCAGCCGATCGTCGACCTCGGCTCCGGGGAACAGGTCGGGTTCGAGGCGCTCACGAGATTCACCACCGGCACGGCTCCGGACGTCGTCTTCGCGGAAGCGCGGCGATGCCGGCATGGAGCACGATCTGGAGATCGCGACGCTCACGGCCGCGATCGAGGCGGCAAGTGCCCTGCCGAAGGACAGCTGGCTGAGCCTGAACGTGTCGCCGGGGTTGATCGCGGCGGACAAGCGGCTCCCGGAACTCCTCCGCCGCACGGATCGTGATGTGGTACTCGAGATCACCGAGCATGTGGCGGTCGCCGACTACGCGAAGCCTCACTGCCGCGATCGGCCGCATTCGGCCGAAGGTTCGAGTGGCGGTCGATGACGCCGGTTCCGGCGTCGCGAATTTCCACCACATCGTGGAGCTCAAGCCAGCGTTCCTGAAGCTCGACATCGGCCTGATCCGCGGGATCGACGACGACCTGACCCGGCAGGCCCTGGTGATGGGCCTCGAGAAGTTCGGCGCCCAGTCCGGCAGCCAATCGATTGCCGAGGGAGTCGAGACCGACGGGGAACTCGCCACGCTCCGCCATCTTGGGGTCCGATTTGGCCAGGGGTACCTCCTCGGGAGGCCTGCGCCTGCTGCGATGTGGGCCGGAGCGGGCGCGACCGCCGAGGAAGGCAACGGGGCGAACAAGCCCCGCCGTGCCTCCCGAGCCTCCACGGACCCCGATGCGCTCCAGCCGGGCACGAAGCGCCGGCACCTCGAGCTCGACGAGGCGTAGCGGCTCGCTCGGGCCCGACCACGTCGGGCAAGGGCTCAGAGACGAAGGCGGCCCGAGCGCGCCATTACCTCGCGCAGCCGATCGTGCGGGAGGGCGTGGGCCGTGATGCCGTCCCGGCCCGTCATCGTGTCGGCCGCCACGAGCGCGTTCACGATCGCCTCCTCGGTCGTCTCCACGGTCGCCTCGAACAGCGGGTCGAGGGCCTGATCGGCGAGCATCCGCAGCGAAACCAGGCCGGCGCCCGGCCGGTGTCGTTTCCGGCGGCTGGAGGCCGCGGTTGCCCGTCGCGAAGCAGAGGAAGATGTCGCCGGAGGTCGTCGCCCCGAGGCCTCCCGCCCTTGCGAGTCCGAGGCCCGCGCGTTGCGCGAGGCGACGGCACTGGCTCGGCAGGACCGGGGCGTCGGTCGCGACGATGACGATGATCGACCCTTCGCGGCTGGTCCCCAGCGGGTGCGATGACGTTTTCGGTCCCGGGCCAGCGAACGGTTCATCGTCCGGCCCGCCCTTCCCGTGTGCACCGTACGGGGACGGCACCTCCCCGAGCCCGATCGCCTCGCCGACCGGCGCACCGTCGACGCGCAGGAGGCCGCGCCGGCCGTAGTTCGCCTGGACGAGGACCCCGACCGTCCAGCCGCCGGCGCTCGTCGACAGGCGCCGCGAAGCCGTCCCGATGCCGCCCTTGAATTCGTGACAGACCATGCCGGTCCCGCCGCCGACGTTGCCCTCCGCGACCGGACCGCCGCGGGCGTCGGCCAGCGCGGCCGCGACGTGCTCACCACGAACGTGGAACCCGCCGATGTCGTTCAGCAGGCCGTCCCACGTCTCGCCGACGACGGGTAGCGACCAGAAGAACCCACCCGGGTCTTCGGATCTCATCCCCTCCGCGACCAGGGCGTCTCGGACCGCGCCGACCGAGTACGTATTGGTGATCGCGATGGCTCCCCCGAGGAGGCCCGATTCGCGGATCCACTCGAGACCGGTCATCTCGCCGTTGCCGTTGAGGACGTGCGGCGCCGCGAAGACCGGCTCGGTCCAGACGTTGCCGTCGTGGGGCAGGATCACGGTGACACCGGTGCGAATCGGCCCGCGGCCAACCACGAGCGGACCGGCCCCGTCGACGATCGTCGCGTGCCCGACGCGCACGCCGGGCACATCGGTGATGGCGTTGTGCGGCCCCGTGGTCAGCTGCCCGATCACGACCCCGAGATCACGGGCGCGTGGGCGCGGGGTCGGGATTGCCGTCGTCATCGGCAGAGCCTAGTCGCTATTGGTGGTCGTGATGATCTCGACCCCCGCGATCCGGTCGATCTGCTGGAGCGCCGCGGCGATCGCTGCGCTCGAGCGGCCACGGATCGAGAGATCGGCCCGGTAGTTCTCCTTGCCAAGCCGCTGTGTCTGGAGCGCCGCGATCTCGATCCTGTGCTCGCTCAGCGCCGCAGAGATCTCACCGATCGCCTCGATGCGCTTGAGCTGGAGGCGCACCTGGACCTCTGGCGACGCCGACCCGCGAAGACGCTCAGTCAGGGCATTGATGGGCCACAGGCTGGTGAGGATGATCGCCGCACCGATCACGCCGACCACGTACTCCCCCGCCCCGGCGGCCATGCCCACCGCAGCAGTGGCCCACAGGCTCGCCGCCGTCGTGAGGCCCCGGACGACGATGCCATCCTTCAGGATCGCGCCGGCGCCGAGGAAGCCGATGCCGGACACGATCTGGGCGGCGATCCTGGTCGGGTCGATGGCGCCGGTCGCCCGGCCGTCGACCGTGAATCCATGGATCGACAGGACCGTGAACAGGGCCGAGCCGAGCGACACGAGCATGTGCGTCCTGATGCCGGCGGGATGCCCGTGGATCTCGCGCTCGGCGCCGACGGCGGCGCCCAGGGCCGCCGCCACGAGGATGCGCAGGCCGAGGTCGAGCTGTGCGGCCAGGTCGGGATTCATCGGGCCGCGGCGATTGTTAACACGCGGCCATCATAGCCACGCGACTCACCCGTTTCCGTCCGAGGGTTCCGGCCCAGGGTCGGTCCTTCGCCGTACCATCGTCGGGATGCGGATCGATCTCAACGCCGACGTCGGGGAGTCGCTGGGGCCTTGGCCCATGGGCGAGGACGAGCGCCTGATCCCGCTCGTCACCTCGGTCAACATCGCCTGCGGGCTTCATGCCGGCGATCCACGGACGATCGAACGGACGGTTGCGCTTGCCATTGCCTCGGGCGCCGCGATCGGCGCGCATCCTGGCTATCCCGATCTCGTGGGGTTCGGCCGGCGCGAGCTGGCGATGGCGGCCGATGACCTCGAGGCATCGATCATCTACCAGGTCGGCGCTGTCGCAGCGTTCGCGCGGGCCGCCGGGCAAGACCTTCGCCACGTCAAGGCGCACGGCGCCCTCTATAACCAGGCGGCCCGCGATCCCGACATCGCCGAGGTCGTGGTCCGTGCCACCCAGCGCATGTCACGCGAGCTGACCGTCGTCGGGCCGGGCGGATCGGCTCTCGCCTCGGCCGCCGCGGCGGCGGGCGCGCCGTGGGCCGCCGAAGGTTTTCCCGACCGCGCCTACGAAACGGACGGATCCCTGCGATCGCGCCGGCTGGCGGACGCCATGATCCTCGACCCGGCGATCGCGGCCGATCGGGCCGTCGGCATGGTTCGGGACGGGACCGTCGTCGCCGTCGACGGGTCTGTCCTGCAGGTGGCGCCCGATACGATCTGCCTGCACGGCGACGCCCTGGGGGCGCCCGAGCGGGCCGCCGCACTCCGGCGCGCGCTCGCGGAGGCGGGCATCGAGGTCCGGGCCCTTGGCGACTGAACGGTCGAACCCGGGCCGCGCCGCTTGAGCCCGGCATGACCCGAGGGGTGACCACGGAACCCATCGTCGTGGAGTTCGGGGACTCGGGCGTCCTGGTGGAGCTCGGGGGTGAGCCCGGTCCCGAGACGAGCCGGCGGGTCCTTGGGGCGACCCGGCGCATCTCGGCGACAACGAGCACCCAGCCTGGATGGGGCCGCCCCATTCCGGCGGCCACGTCCGTTCTCGTGCCCGTGGATCCGGTGGAGCCGGGTTCGGCTGCGGGTGCCGCGCGCCTCCGCGCCATCTTCGCGATGGGCATCGGTGACGCTCCCGATCCGGGACCGCACCCGACCGCCGAGGACCCGATCGAGATTCCCGTCCGCTACGGCGGCCTCGAGGGCCCGGACCTGGACGCCATCGCCGCGACGGTTGGGCTGTCCGTGGATGCCATCGTCGCGGCCCACACCGGCCGGACCTACGCGGCCCTCTTCCTGGGGTTCTCCCCGGGCTTCGCCTACCTGGGACCGCTCGATCCCCGACTCATCGTCGCCCGCCGCGACGTCCCCCGCGAGCACGTGCCCGCGGGCTCCGTGGCCATCGCCGGACCGCAGACGGCAATCTATCCGGCGCACTCGCCCGGCGGTTGGTGGATCATCGGACGAACGTCCTTCCGGCCGTGGGACCCGGGCCGCGACCCGGCCGCCGCAATCCGCCCCGGCGCCCGTGTTCGCTTCGTGTCCGAGCGCGACTGATGTCGACGGTCGGCACGTCGGTCCTCGACGTCGACGACGGCGGATTCCTGACGACGGTCCAGGATCTCGGTCGGTTCGGGCATCAGGACGAAGGCGTCCCCGTCGCGGGCGCGTGCGACGAGGTCGGCCTCGCGATCGCCAACCTCGTCATCGGCAACCCGGCCGGCGCCGCGGCGATCGAGTGCACCATCATCGGCCCCGAGCTCGTGGTCCGGCGGGACCTCGTGGTCGGGATCGGCGGTGCCGACCTCGGGATCACCGCTGAGCCGGGAGGGCGGCACCTGGAGCCCGGCCGATCGCACCGCCTCGCCGCGGGCGAGCGACTCGCCTTCGGGCGCGGGCCGCTTGATGACGGCTGCCGCACCTACCTGGCCCTCCCCGGCGGAGTCGACGTCCCCGAGGTGCTCGGCTCACGATCCACGTCGCTCGTGGGCGCGTTCGGCGGCCTCGAGGGGCGGCTCCTCCGGGCGGGCGACGCCATCGGCGCGATCGGCGCAATCGGCGCGGACGGCGCGGGCGGCTCGTCGGGCGCCCCCGGTCCGCCCGACGCGCGCTGGCCCGGGCCACAGACTCCGCGGCCGATCGACGCTCGCGTCAGGGTCCGACCGGGACCGGCAGGCAGGTTCGAAAGGCCGGGGCAGGATCGAGACGTGGACGCCGGACTGGCGGCGCTGGTAACGACCGCGTGGCGAGTCGCCGCCGCGTCCGATCGTCGCGGCCTGCGTCTCGACGGGCCGCCGCTGCCCGGAAGCGGGGACGCATCGGCCGCGAGCCAAGGTGTCCTGCCGGGCACCATCCAGGTCACGCCATCGGGCCAGCCACTGGTGCTCCTCCGCGATGGCGGGACGACCGGTGGCTACCCGGTCGCCGGGGTGGTCATCGCGGCCGACCTGTGGCGACTCGGCCGGGTTCGACCGGGCGGTCCGATCGAGTTCGAGCTCATCGACGCCGAGTCCGCCCGCGCGGCGGCCACCGAACACCGGGCGTGGCTCGCTGCCGGTGCGCAGCGGCTTCGCGCCAACACGCCCGACGCGTGGGACCATCTCGCGGATGAGGCCGGCGCATGAAGTCCGAGTGGAGCTGCCGGCGGGGCTGCCGCGGACGGCGCGGTCGGCGCGCCCGCCGAGTTGTCACCGAACCGTCACGGCTGTGCGGTAGGTTTTGGGCATGAGCGTGAACGCCAACGGCCAACCCCAACGGAACGCCCGCGCCAACGGCCTTGGGTCCGGGCACCTGGGGGCTGCGTTTGCAGGGGTCGTCGCGACCGCTGCCGCCATGGCGGCGGGCGAGCTGGCGGCCGGGCTGCTCCCCGGCGCGCCGTCGCCCATCCTGGCGGTCGGCAAGATGCTCATCGACTACCAGCCATCCGGCGCCAAGGACGTCGTTGTCTCGCTGTTCGGGACGAACGACAAGCTCGCCCTCCAGGTGCTGGTGCTGCTGGTGGCGCTTGCCGTCGGCGCGGGCCTCGGGATCCTCGGCCGAACCCGGCCGACCGCGGCCATGTCGGTCCTGGGTGGCTTCGTGGTCGTGGGTGTCATTGCCGGCCTGCGAGATCCGGCGACGTCGCCCGTCCTCGCCGTCGGCGCTGGCCTGGGTGAGCTCGCCGTCGGCGCATTCGTGCTCGATCGCCTGCTCGGTCTCGTCGGCCGGCGATCGTTTCGCTCGAGCGGCAAGACCGCGTCGATGCCGGACTGGTCGCGGCGGACGCTCCTGCTCCAGGGCGGCGCCATCGCCATCGGTTCGCTCGTCGTCGGGGCCATCGGGCGGAGCATCCTCACCGGCCGGCGCGCGCCCACGACCGGCGGTCTTCCGACGGCGGATGTCCCGGCGACGCTCCCATCCGGGGCCGACCTCGCGATCAACGGCCTGACCCCGATCGTCGTCCCGAATGCCGACTTCTACCGGATCGACACGGCCCTCCTGACGCCGAACGTCGACCGCGATACCTGGAAGCTCCGGATCCACGGCATGGTCGACCACGAGGTGAGCCTGACCTACGCGGACCTGATCCAGCTGCCGATCATCGACCAGTACGTGACGATCGCATGCGTCAGCAACGAGGTCGGGGGCGACCTCGTCGGAAACGCCCGCTGGACGGGCGTGCGGCTTCGTGACGTGCTGGACATGGCCGGCGTCCAGTCCGGCGCGACGCAGATGGTCGGCCGCTCGGCGGACGGCTGGACTGCCGGCACGCCGACCGCCTGGGTCATGGACCCGGAGCGGGAACCGATGATCGCGATCGGCATGAACGGCACACCGTTACCGCCCGAGCATGGATTCCCGGCGCGCGTCATCGTGCCGGGCCTCTACGGCTACGTGTCGGCCACGAAGTGGGTCACCGAGCTCGAGTTCACGACGCTCGAGGCGTTCGACGCCTACTGGGTGCCGCTCGGCTGGGCCAAGGAGGCCCCGATCCTGACCCAGTCCAGGATCGATGTCCCCTCCAACGGCTCGAGCGTCGGCGGCGGGACGACGATGATCGCCGGCGTGGCATGGGCTCCCGACCGCGGCATCTCGAAGGTCGAGGTCCAGATCGATGGCGGTGACTGGCAGGAGACGACGCTCTCGGTGCCGATCTCGACCACGACGTGGGTCCAGTGGGAATACTCGTGGACGACGACGCCCGGCACGCACACCGTGCAGGTGCGGGCGACCGACAAGACGGGCACGACCCAGACCGAGACGCCGACCCGGCCGGACCCCGACGGCGCGCGCGGCTGGCATCACATCACCTTCGCCGTTCGCTGAGACGAGGCCGCCTTCCCGCCGCGCGGGGGCCAGCGGCGCGAATCCGGTAGAGTCGGCGCGTGCCAAGACGAACGTACTCCTTCGATCCACCGGACCGCTTCATCGCGGGAACCGTCGGCCGGCCGGGCAACCGGACCTTCTTCCTCCAGGCCCGCGAAGGGACCCGGATCGTGAGTGTCTCGCTGGAGAAGGTCCAGGTAGCGGCGCTGGCTGAGCGTCTCGGCCACCTGCTGCTCGAGCTCGACGAGCGCGGGCTCGTGAAGCTCCAAGAGGACCGGCCGATCCAGGACGTGGCGCCCCTGGACGAACCGCTGACCGAGGCCTTTCGGGCCGGCACGCTGACCCTCGGATGGGACGGCACGCGGGAGCGCGTCCTCATCGAAGCGAGGGCCCAGGGTGAGGAGGACGAAGCGGATGAGGGCGGCACGGAAACCGACCTCGAGCACCTTCTCGCCGACGATGACGATCCCGACGCGCCGGACGTCCTGCGCGTGCAGCTGACCGCCCAGGTGGCCCGAGGATTCGTGGAACGAGCCCTCCGCGTGGTTCGATCGGGCCGGCCGCCGTGCCCCCTGTGCGGCAACCCTCTCGATCCGCAGGGCCACATCTGCCCGCGTCGAAACGGTCACTACGTCAACTGACGAGGCAACCCCGGTCGCAGCCTCGAACGTCGGCTTGAACGAATCCCCGGCGGCCGCTCCGCCCGTGGCGCGGTCGGCCGACGGGCGAACCCTGGCGGCCCTCCACGACGGGACGCTGGAAGTGCTGGGCCGCCTCCCCGGATCCACGAACCAGGCCCTCGTCGTGCTGGTTCACCATCCGGACCTGCCGGACCCCTTCCACGCCGTCTACAAGGCCACGGTCGCAGAACGACCGCTCTTCGACTTCCCGATCGGCACGCTCGCCCGCCGGGAAGTCGCGGCGTTCCTCGTCTCCGAGGCCATGGGTTGGGCGATCGTGCCCCCGACGGTCCTGCGGGACGGACCGTTCGGCGAGGGCATGGTCCAGCAATGGATCCATGCCGACGATTCGATCGATCGGGTCGAACTCGTCGTCGGCGATGATCCACGCCTCCGTCGGATGGCCGTCTTCGATGCCGTCGTCAACAACACCGATCGCAAGGTGGGCCACCTCCTGCCGCTCACCGACGGCCACGTCTACGGCGTCGACCATGGCGTGACGTTCTCCACGCAGCCGAAGCTGCGAACGGTCCTCTGGGGCTGGATGGGAACCCAGTTCCGGGATGATGAGCGCGACGGACTCGAACGGGTCCGGGCCGCGCTGGCCGGCACATTGGCGGCCGAGCTTCGAGCGATCATCGCGCCCGAGGAGGTCACGGCCACGAAGCGCCGGGTCGCCTCGCTGCTGCGCTACGACCGCTTCCCAAGGCCGAACCCCAACTGGCCTGCGGTGCCCTGGCCCGCGTACTGACCGCCGCCCGCGACACCCCTTCCCGCCGCCGCATCCCGAAGATGGGCGCGGTCGATCGGGCACGATACGCAGCGAGGAGGATGCCATGAGCTCGGGCGATCAGCTGCTGGCCATCGACGTCGGGACGCAGAGCGTTCGCGCCCTCCTTTTCGACCCCCGCGGCGCGCCGGTTGCCTCCGGCCGGGTGCCGATCGAGCCGTACCTGTCGCCGCGGCCTGGCTGGGCCGAGCAGGATCCGGAGGTCTGGTGGACCGCCATCGGGGATGCCTGCCGCCTGCTCTGGTCCGACCCGGCCGCGCGGCCGGACGCCGTCGCCGGTGTCGCGCTCACGACGCAGCGGGTCACGATCGTCGCCTCCGACGAGGATGGCCGGCCATTGCGACCCGCGATCGTCTGGCTCGACCAGCGGCAGACCGACGATCTTCCGCCGATCGGCGGTGCCTGGGGCCTGGCGTTCCGGGCGGCCCGGGTGCGGGAAACGGTGGCCCGGTTCCAGGCGGACTGCGAGGCGAACTGGATCGAGCGCTTCGAGCCGTCGGTCTGGCGCCGGATCCGCCGTTACGGGGTCCTGTCGTCGTGGCTGACGGCTCGGCTTGTCGGGCAGTGGGTCGATTCGTCGGCAGCCCAGGTCGGGTACCTGCCCTTCGACTTCAAGCGATCGCGCTGGGCGGGCCGGCTCGACTGGAAGTGGCAGGTCGCGAACTTCGATCGCGCCTGGCTCCCCGAGCTGGTCGCGCCAACCGGTCGGCTCGGCGACCTCACGGCGGACGCCGCCGGGCATCTCGGGATCGCCGCCGGGACACCCCTCATCGCGTCGGCGGGTGACAAGCAGGCAGAGGCGCTCGGGGCCGGCGCCGTGACGCCGGACGTCGCCGCGCTCTCGTTCGGGACCACCGCATCACTGGGCACGACGCATCGACGATATCTCGAGGCAATCCCGCTCCTTCCCCCCTACCCCGCCGCGATCCCGGGGGCCTGGTTCGTGGAGCTGCAGGTCCTCCGGGGATTCTGGATGGTCGAGTGGTTCAAGCGCGAGTTCGGCGCCTCGGAGATCAGCCGTGGCGCCGCGCTCGACGTCCCGCCGGAGGCGCTCTTCGAGGATCTCCTCACAGGGTCACCGCCCGGCGCGATGGGCCTGATCCTCCAGCCCTACTGGATGCCCGGCGTTCGCTATCCCGGGCCGGAGGCCAAGGGCGCGATCGTGGGCTTCGGGGACGTCCATGGTCGTGCCCACGTGTACCGGGCGATCCTGGAGGGCCTCGCCTACGGCCTCCGGGAAGGCGCGGAGCAGACCGTTGCTCGCAGCCACGTCCCGATCCGGGAGCTCCGGATCTCGGGCGGTGGCTCGCAGTCCCGGGCCGCGGTGCAGCTCTTCGCCGACGTCTTCGGGATCTCGGCCAGCCGTCCGCACACGCCGGAAGCCGCCGGCCTCGGCGCGGCGATCGATGCCGCGCTGGGCCTGGGACTGCACCCGGATCCCGCGACGGCCGTGGCCGAGATGGTGAGAGTCGGAGAGCGCTTCGAGCCGGATCGCGGGGCGAACCGGATCTACGAGGACCTCTACCGGTCCGTCTACCTGCCCATGTACGACCGCTTGCGGCCGCTCTATCGCGAGATCCGGCGCATCACCGGCTATCCGCGGTGAGGATCGGCCGCTCGAAGACGAGCAGGTGCCAGATCCCGACACTTGCGGACCCGGCCGGCTCGAGGCCCCCGGCGCGCGCCGCCGCCGCGACCCGGTCGTGGGGGTGAGCGTAGGCGCGGTATGGCGACCTGATCAGGCGATACCAGGCGTTCGAGGCCCCGATGACGAGCCTCGCTGCGAAGCCGTCCGGTGGCAGGACGATCCCGAGCCGCCCCCGCGCACGTTCCGCAGCGAGCGTCACGAGCGCGTCGATGTCCCGATAGCAGCAGACGACCCGGTCGAGCGCCACGAGATCTGCGGCCGGCACCTCGGCCGCGAGGGACACGACGTCGCCGTGGAGGTAGGACACTCGGTCACCGAGACCGCGACGGGCGGCTTCCGCCTTCGAGGCAGCGAGATACGGCCCGGAGGCATCGACATCCGTGGCGGCCGCGGCGCCGCGCTCGAGGAGCAGCTGATACAACGCCCCGATCCCCGCGCCGATGTCCAGCACCGTCCGGCCCGTCAGGCCCGTTCGTCCCAGCGCTTCAGCCAGCGCGAGGGTCTGGCGGGTCGCGCCCCTTCGCCGGTATCGGCGCAGCTCGGCTTGGGCCTTGCGGACGTCGAAGGTCAGGTCGTAGCAGCCGGCGCAGCACGGCTCGGGCATGCGCGGACAGTAGCCGAAATGCGCGGCCGTGCCGACCCGCGGCCGGCGCCGAACTCGCGAGGCGTGGACCAGGCTAGGCCCGGACCTCCTGGCGCATGAACCAGATGTAGGCAGCCGCGAAGCAGATCGCGGTCATCGCCACGAGCGCGACGACGTGCGGCCAGACGAGCAGGGCGCTCTGGTCGAAGGTCATCAGCTGTCCCTGTGACTGCTGCTGCCATTGCTGCCACTGGCCGACCGTGGTCGGGGTCGAGACGGTCGTCACGGTCGGGTTCAGGAGGACTCCCGAGGCCTCCTGGTACAGGGTCAGCGGCAGGAGCCGCTCGATCGTGGTCGACAGCGCCGTGAGTGACAGGGCGTCCTGCAGGGAGCCGGCACTCGCGACCGGGGCCACCACGTTGGCGATGAGGCTGACGATGAGCTGGCCGAAGATCGCGACCAGGAGCCAGACGCCGAAGCCGACGAGCGCCGCCGTCGCCGCCCGCCGGATGACGACCGACAGGAGGAGGCCGAAGGCCAGCCAGAGGCTGACCCAGAGCACGGTGAGGATCACCCAGGCCAGGAGTCGGACCACCTCGTCGGCCCCCGGCACGATCCCGAGCCGGAAGATCCCGAAGCCGGCGATGATGCCGACCACGGCGATCATGACCAAGGTGATCGCCGCGAGGCCGGCCGCGAACTTGCCGTTGACCACGTCGTCGCGGTAGATCGGCTGGGACAGCAACCTGGGCAGTGTCCCATCCGTCCGCTCGCTGTTGATCGCGTCGAAGGCGAAGGCCACGCCGAGCAGGGGCGCCACGATCCCGACGAAGTTGTACACGTTCGGGATCGGCGTGCCCGATGAGGTCACCAGGAAGAGCGCGAGGAACGCGTCCCGCGTATCCGTGACCTGCGAGGCAACCGACTTGATGGTGTCCGAGGCGAAGTACAGCGGCACGATCGCGGCCGCGCCGAGGACGATCAGCAGGACGAAGAATCGCGCGCTCGATACGTGGTCGGCGAACTCCTTGCGAGCCACGATCCGCCAGCCGGCGGATCGGCCCTTGAGCCGGGAGACCGGGGCTGCTTCGGCGGTCATCCTCCAACCTCCGTTGCCATGCCGGCCTGCGTCATCGAGGCGACCGCGGTCCGGTAGATGTCGTCGAGCGAAGGTTCGAGAACGCGCATCGAGGTGAGCCGCAGGGCGTGATCCACCGCGGCCCGCAGGATCGCCTCGCGAACGGCTCCGGACGCCTCGACCGGGCGCACCGCCAGTCGCCACGCGCGGGCCACGTCGTCCCAGATGACGTCGTCCACGTTGGCGAGGCCGCGGAGCACGCCGACCGGATCCGGCGTCGGGGTGTCCGGCTCACCCGCTGCGAAGGTGACCTCGACGTGGGCCGCGCCGTCGCCGAAGCGCTCGGCGAGCTCGGCCACGGTGCCGACCCCGATGAGCTTGCCGGAGGCGAAGATGCCGACCCGGTCGCAGACGGACTGCACCTGGCCGAGCAGGTGGCTGGACAGCAGGATGGTCATGCCCCGATCGCGTACGAGCGATCGGAGCAGGTCGAGGACCTCGACCACGCCGATCGGATCGATCGAGGTCGTGGGCTCGTCGAGGATGAGGACGTCGGGATTCTTGAGGAGGGCATCCGCGATCCCGAGGCGCTGGAGCATGCCCCTGGAGTACGTGTCGGTCCGGGTGTCGGCCCGGCCCACCAGCCCGACCTGCTCGAGGACATGCTCGATCCGGCCCTCCGTCTCCTCCCTGTCCAGGCCGTTGAGGCGGGCCGTGTAGCGAAGGTTCTCCCGCCCGGTCAGGTCCCCGTAGAAGCCGACGGCGTCCGGCAGGTATCCAACCTGTCGCTTGACCTCGAGCGGACGACGAGCGGGGTCGCGACCGACCACCCGGGCCGACCCACCGCTCGGCTCGGTGAGGCCGAGGAGCATCAGGATCGTCGTGGTCTTGCCGGCCCCGTTCTGGCCGAGGAGGCCGAATATCTCGCCCGGCCGGACCTCGAGGTCCAGCGCGTCGACCGCGACGAAGTCCCCGTACTTCTTCGTCAGGGCGCGCGTCCGGATCGGCGCGCCGGGAGTCATGACCTCGGGAACACGCGGCGATCCGGCGCCACGGGTCGATCGGCGCCGGCGGCTGGGCCGCGGCGGTGCGACGTCAGTCACGGGATCAGCGCCGGCCGTAGCGCTGGAAGACCCACCACACGCCGCCGATCACCGCGACGATGAGGGCCACCCCAACGACACCCCACAGGATCGAGGTCTCGACGGTGTACCGGATCTGCATCGAGTCGGTCGCGGAGGGATCGCCCGACGCGGAGATCGTCAGGTTGTAGTCGCCCGCGATGGCGTCACCCGACGGCTTGATCTGGGCGTTCACGGTCTGCGACTGGCCGGCGGCGATCGTGGCCACGGTCGGCGTGTCGAAGGTGATGTCCCAGCCGCCGGGGCCGGTGCCGGTGAGCTTGACGTTGGTGATGTCCGCGGTGCCGTTGTTGGTCAGGGTCACCGCGAGGGGGGTCGTGCTTCCTGCCGGTCCGTGGCCGTTGAGCAGGCCGCCGGGCGTCGAGATCGCGAGGGTGTAGGTGCCGGTGACCTCCACCGTCAGCGTTCCCTGGATCGTCCTCGATCCGGCAACGGCGACGACCTGGAGGTCGTACGAGCCCGCTGCGACCCCCGACGGCGGCGTGGCCGAGACGGTCACGCCGGAGGTTGAACCCGCCTTCACGACGGCGCTTGCCGCCTGTGACTGGCCGGTCAGGTTCGCCTGGATCGTCCAGCCGGTCGGTCCCTGCGCGTTGACGGAGAAGGTGAGGTCCTCTGCGGTCCCGTTCGACAGCGTGAGGTTGAAGTTGAACGTCTGCGTCGAGGGACCCTTGAGGCTCGGAAAGTCGGTCTTGAGGGTGACATCGCCGGTCGCCCCGGCATCAACGCGAATCGTCAGGGGGAGGTCGCTGACCGTGCTCCCGTAGCTGGCGCGGAGGTTCATGCTCGTCGTGCCGGTCGCGTCGGCCGGGACGTCCACGTCGACGCGGGCGCTGGCAGTCGGTACGGCGACGGTGCCGGCGGTCGTGCTGGACGGAACGGTCGTCTGGACCTCGTCCACGACGAACCCACCGCCGTGGATCTCGGCGTTCCATGTGGCCGGCGCACCGGTGAGGGCGACGCTGACCCGCTCCGGGGAATTGGTCGTGATCGTGACGTCGAAGCTCACATGGGCCCCGGGCGCCACCGTGACTGCCGGGTAGGGGGTCGTCACCAGGAGCGCGGGTCCGGCGAGAGCTGCCGGCGCAAGCGCCGTCGCGGCGATCCCCGTGGCCGCGAGGAGGACGATGGTCCGGCGGAGGCCGGCGGGGAAGCCTCGCCGGGTCGCCCCCGGCTGGGCGCCGCTCGCGCCGGTCAACTGTCGTTTCATCGTCATGCTCGCCACGATCTCCTCCAACGTACGATCCGTGTCATGGGCACCTGCCGGCGTGGCCCCATTGGTCGCACTGCGCCGGGCGCGCCCCACGACCGCCTGCGGTCGTCCCTCCCGGGCGCGTGCCTCTCGAATCTGACAAGTGTGAGGCCGGAACGCAACCACCGCTCGATGAAGGGTCGGTTGCGAGACCGCAACCAATGCCGTTTGGACCGAGGGCGCGGCCGAGTCCTGTCCGATTCGTGACGAATGGACCGTTTGACAGCCTCGGCGGTGGGCCCCATGCTGGTTCGGACAACCGGATCCGCGAGACGGACGCAGGTCAGAGCATCGATCGAGTTCAAGGAACCGCATCGACTCGCTCCCGCGATCGCCGCCTGGATCCCGCCCATCGCCGTCAGTCGCCCATCACGCGACCGACTGCATCTCGTAGCCGTCAGGCGGACCTGTCACATCCGGCCTCGGCCGAAGGAACCACAGAGCACCATGCTTTCGCGAACACTCCACACATCCACCGTCGGACGCTCCGCGTCCATGCGCCGCCTTCGTCGCCGCCAGTCGAGCACGAGCCGGCTGTTCTGCTCGACAAACGGCTGCGCCAGCTTCCTCGAAGTCGACGCCAACGGCCAACTGGCCACCTGCCCGATCTGCGGGTACCGCCGCCGCCTGAACTGATGCCGGCGGCCGATGGCCGCCCGCACTCGGCCGACTCCCGTTCGAGCCGGGGTCACCCTATCATCGGCTGATCAAGCCGCCGCATCGGTGATCTCCGTGCCGACCCTCGATCGCGGCCGCCTCGCGGGCCTCATGGCGAGCGAGATGGCCGACTTCACCGCCCGCCATCCACGGGCCGCGGCCCTCCACGAACGGGCTCGCCGCTCGCTCGTCGACGGCGTCCCGATGAACTGGATGATCAAGTGGGCGGGCGCCTTTCCCCTGTACGTGGAAGCCGCTTCGGGAGCCCACTTCACGGACGTCGATGGCCACGACTACATCGACTTCTGCCTCGGGGACACGGGCGCCATGGCCGGCCACGGCGCCGGCCCCACGATTGCCGCAGTCGAGCGGCAGATGCGCCGCGGGATCACCCACATGCTGCCGACCGAGGACGCAATCTGGGCCGGCGAGGAGCTGACGCGCCGGTTCGGCCTGCCGTTCTGGCAGTTCGCCCTCACCGCGACCGATGCCAACCGGTTCTCGCTGCGCCTTGCCCGCCACATCAGCGGCCGGCCGCTCATCGCCGTCCACGATCGGAACTACCACGGCTCGGTCGACGAGACCTTTGCCTGGCTCGGGGACGACGGCCGCGTCGAGGCGCGGCGCGGGAACCTGGGCCCGCAGGTGAACCCCGCGCTGACCACCCGGGTCGTGCCCTTCAACGACCTCGACTCGCTTGAGCGGACACTGGCCGACGAGCAGGTCGCCGCGCTCCTCATCGAACCGGCCCTTACGAACGTCGGCATCGTCCTGCCCGAGCCCGGCTACCTCGACGGCGTCCGCGAGATCACCAGACGCACCGGAACGATCCTGATCCACGACGAGACGCACACGATCTGCGCCGGACCCGGCGGCATCACGGCCGCCGGCGGCTATGAGCCGGACATGCTGGTCATCGGCAAGACGATCGGCGGCGGCATCCCGGCGGCCACGTACGGCATGACCGCGGACATCGCGGAGCGCGTCAGCGGCTCGATCGACTACGAGGACTCCGATGTCGGTGGCATCGGCGGGACCCTCGCGGGCTACGCCCTGTCGCTGGCCGCGATCCGGGCGACCCTCGGCGAGGTCCTGACCGACGGCGCCTTCGCCCGGATGATCCCACTCGCCGAGCGCTGGGAGGCCGGCGTGGCCCACGTCATCGCCAGCCACGATGTCCCGTGGCACGTCACCCGTCTCGGCGCCCGCGCCGAGTACCACTTCATGCCGACGCGGCCGCGCACGGGCCGGGAGCAGTGGGACCACGGTGACCCCGAGCTCGAGCGGTTCCTGCACTTGTGGGTGATGAACCGCGGCATCCTGATGACGCCCTTCCACAACATGGCCCTGATGTCGCCGGCGACGACCGAGGCCGACGTCGATCGCCACACCGAGGCCTTCGAGGCCGCGGTTTCATCACTGTTCGGGTGATCGCCCTCGGACGTGCCAGGCGAGATGGCACGGCCGGCCGCTAGAGTCCACTGGTGCAGACGATCGACGGCCGCCCGGTCTATGCGGCCACGGATCTGGTCGCGTATCTCGCCTGCGAGCACCTGACGGCGCTGGAGCGCTCGGCTCTCGCCGGCTTGGTGAAGCGGCCGATGCGCGACGACCCGGAGCTCGACATCATCCGGAAGCGCGGGTTCGAGCACGAGCACCGCTATCTTGCCGAGCTGCAGGCGGCGGGCCGGACCGCGGTGACCATCGAGCTGGACGGTTCGATCGAGGATCGCGGCGACCAGCTGCGGGCTGCGGCTGCCGAGACACGGTCCGCGATGGCAGCCGGAGCCGACATCATCTACCAGGCGACGTTCTTCGACGGCACGTGGCGCGGCCACGCCGATTTCCTCCTGAGGGTCGACGATCCGGCCCGCCCCTCACGGTTCGGGCCGTACCACTACGAGGTCGCCGATACGAAGCTCGCCCGCCACGTCAAGGCGAGCGCCGTCCTCCAGATCTGCACCTACGTGGATCTCCTCGAAGCCGTCCAGGGCGTGCGACCGCGATGGATGCACGTGGCGCTGGGCGGCAGCACCCGGCTCGTGGAGCGCCTGCGGGTCGACGACTTCATGGCCTACTACCGGGCTGCCCGGAACGGATTCCTCCGGGCGATGACCGCCGAAGCCCCCGTCGTGTATCCGCCCGAAGACACGTACCCGGACCCGGTCGAGCATTGCGACGTCTGTCGGTGGGCGGCGGAGTGCGTCGCTCGGCGGCGGGCCGACGACCACCTGAGCCTCGTGGCCGGGATCTCGGCACGTCAGCGTCGGGCCCTGGTCGAACGCGGAACGACGACGTTGGCAGATCTCGGCCGTCTCGAGCTGCCGCTCCACCCGCCCCTCGAGGCCACGAGTGCCGGCGCCCTCGCGAGGGTCCGGGAGCAGGCGCGGATCCAGCTCGAGGGTCGCCTCGCCGGGGAGCCGAGGTACGAGCTCCTTCTCCCCGGTCCTGGTGCCGCGATCGATCCCGAACGCGGTCTCGCGAGCCTCCCGCCGCCCTCGCCGAACGACCTCTTCTTCGATATCGAAGGGGATCCCTACGCCTTCGATGACGGCCTCGACTACCTCTTCGGCGTCCTCGAGTCCAACGGTACGTTCCACGCCTTCTGGTCCCGCGAGCCCAACGGCGACTTCTCGCTTGCGGCCGAGCAACGCGCCTTCGAAGCGCTCATGGACTTCTTCGGCGCCCGGCGTGCCGCGGACCCGACCATGCACATCTACCACTACGCGCCGTACGAACCGACCGCGCTGAAGCGGCTCATGGGCCGCTACGGCACGCGCGAGGACGAGGTCGACGGACTCCTGCGGGGGGGTGTCATGGTCGACCTGCTGCGCGCCGTCCGCCAGTCACTGCGCGCCTCCGTCGAGAGCTACTCCATCAAGAAGATGGAGCAGTTCTACGGGTTCGTCCGGGAGATCGACCTCCGGGACGCGGGGTCGAGCATCGTCGCCTTCGAACAATGGCTCGAGCTGGGCGAGGGCGAGCGGCCCGCGGCTACCCACCTTGAGCGCATCGAGCGGTACAACCGTGACGACGTCGTCAGCAACCTTCGCCTGCGCGACTGGCTCGAGGAGCGACGCCATGACCTCGAAAGGCTCACCGGCCAGGAAGTGCCGCGGCCGGCGCTGCGCGTCGATGCGTTGCCGCCCGATCTGACCGAGGCACAGGAGACCGTCCAGCGCCTTGTCGCTGAACTCGCCGGGCCGGAAGTACCCGTCGATCCTGTCGACAGGACCGACGAGCAGCAGGCCCGCTGGCTCCTCGGCCAGCTCCTCGGGTGGCACCGGCGCGAGGACAAGGCAATGTGGTGGGACTTCCATCGGCTCATGGACCTGACACCGGAGCAGCTCGTCGACGAGCACGCACCGATCGGCCTGCTCGAACCCGTCGGCCCCCAGGGCGATGCCAGGAACGGGAAGCAAGTGTGGCGGTACGCGTTCCCGCCCCAGGACTTCGACATCGGGCGAGGGAGTGTCTCGGATCCGGCGAAGAAACAGTCGGATCCGGGCGGCAGCCCGTTCAGCTGGAACGTCGGTGACGAAGCCGTCGCGGACGCCGCCGTCGGGACAGTAGATCTCCGGCGTGCAATCGAGGACCCGCATCCGCGCGCGATCGTCCCCCTCGACTGGGTCCGGACCACCGATCTGCAGGGGTCCCTCGTCGACATCGCCGAGTGGGTGGCAGCCAACGGCATCGACGCCGACGGCCCGTATCGCGCCGCCCGTGATCTCCTCATCGGCCGGCGGCCGCGGGTCGGTCAGGGATCCGGCGACCCGGTCCGCCGCGCCGGAGAGTCGGCCCTGGACTGCGCACGGCGCGTCGTGCTGGAGCTCGATCAGACGACGCTTCCGATCCAGGGCCCGCCAGGCTCGGGCAAGACGTACACCGGGGCCCGCATGATCCTCACCCTTCTCGCCGAGGGCCGGCGTGTCGGGATCACCGGAACCAGCCACCGGGTCATCGGCAACATGCTTCGGGCCGTGCTGAAAGCCACCGAGGATCCGGCGGAGTCGGGGTTGGTCGACGTCCGGATCGTCCAGCGCGGGACCGTCGAGCAGGTCCTCGACGACCCGCGGGTCGCTCGTGGCAAGGACGCCGACGACGTCCGGGCGCGGCTCCGGGATGGCCGGGCGAACGTCGCGGCGGGCACCCCCTGGCTCTGGGCATCGTCGAAGATGTCCGCGGCGGTCGATGTCCTGTTCGTCGACGAGGCCGGGCAGATCTCGCTGGCGAACGTGGTCGCAATCTCCCGTGCGACGGGCAGTCTCGTGCTCCTCGGCGACCCACAGCAGTTGGACCAGCCCATGCGGGGGTCGCATCCACCCGGTGCCGATCGGTCCGCCCTGGCCCACGTCCTTGCCGGACGCGCGACGATGCCGCCCGATCGCGGCCTCTTCCTCGAGACGACCTGGCGGCTCCACCCGGCCCTGTGCGACTTCACCTCGGAGGTCTTCTACGAAGATCGCCTCGAGCCTGAGCCGCATCTCGTCGTCCAGCGCCTCGTCGCTCCGGGGGCGGCCGTGGCAGACGGAGTGGGCCAGCGGCTCCTCGCAGTCGCCACGACGGGCGCAGACAACGAGTCGCCGTTCGAAGCCGGCGAGGTCGCCCGGGTTGCGCGGTCCCTGGTCGAGGCGGGCGCCACCTGGATCGACGAGGCCGGTGACCTGCAGCCCGTCACGTGGGACGAGGTGCTGATCGTCGCGCCATACAACGCCCAGGTCGGCGCCATCAAGCGGCTCCTCCCCCCGCAGGCGAGGGTCGGGACGGTCGACAAGTTCCAGGGGCAGGAGGCACCGGTCAGCATCTACTCCCTCACAACATCCAGCTCGGAGCTCGCGCCGCGCGGCATGGATTTCCTGTATTCGCGGAATCGGCTCAACGTCGCCACCTCGCGTGCCCGCTGCATCACGATCGTTGCCGCGTCGCCCGACCTGTTGCGAGTTCGTGCCCGCACCCCTGACCAGATGCGACTGGCAAACGCGCTCTGCCGGTATGTGGAGCTGGCTGCCCAGGGTGGCCCGTCTGGGCCACCTGGCCCGGGAGCACCATCGTCGGGCGCCGACCGGGGTCCCACCGGGGCGGTCGTGGAGGTGCTCGAGTTCGGTCTCTGACGACGCCACCATCCCCGGCCGGAACACCCGTCCGGGTTGCCGCATCAGCCCCGCGGGCCGAGCTCCGTGACGACCCAGGCCGCGAGGACGCGGGCGCAGGCGACCACGTCATCGAGCGGGATGGCTTCGTCGGCGACATGGGCCCGGTTGATGTGGCCGGGCCCGAAGATGACGGTCGGCGTCCGGCCCTCGTTGACGAGCAGGCGCATGTCCGCCCCATAGGGCTCACCGATCATTGCGGGCCGACGCCCGAGAATCCCCTCGGCGGCACGCGCCAAGGAGATCGGGAGCGGGTGGTCGGGCGCCACCCGCGCCGATGAGAAGCGACCGCCGACGATCTCGACAACCGGCGGGTGCTCCCGCATGAACGGGTCGGCCTCGGCGGCCGCGTCAATCACGCGTCGAAGGCGCGCCTCGGCATCACGCCACGTCTCGCCGAGGGCCACCCCGTAGCGACCGTCGGCCTCGACCCTGTCCATGACCATCGAGGCCCAATCCCCACCCTGGACCTTGCCCAGGATCGTGGGGTACGGCAGCCCGAGCGCGGTCATGAGCGGATCCGTTTCGGCGGCGTTCCGCTCGGCCTCGTCGCGCTCCAGTGCGCGGGCGAGGACCATGAGCTCATCCAGGGCGGACACGCCACCCCGGCGCATCGAGGCGTGGGCCGCCTTTCCCGGGACCGTCAGCCGGAACGTGACGGCGCCCGCATGGGCGATGACGAGATCGAGGTCGGTCGGCTCGGTGATGATCGCCATGTCGCCGGTCACGCCAGACCGGATGGCCGAGAGCATCCCTTGACCGCCGTCCTCTTCGGAGGGCACGAACGCGACCAGCAGCTCTCCGTCGAGAGCCTCGGCCACGTCCAATTCGGCGATGGCGCGGACCGCGGCGAGGATCGAGGCGCAGCCGCCCTTCATGTCGACGGCACCGCGACCCCACAGCCAGCCGTCCCGGATCTCGGCTCCCCACGGATCGACCGTCCATGTCGCGGAATCACCGATGGGGACGACGTCGGTGTGACCGACGAGCACGACGCGCCGCCCACCGGGTCGGCCGAGCCGGCCGACGACGACGGGCAGCTCGGTCCGCGGCATCTCCTCACCCGGCCAGTCGGGGTCGGTCGCGGCGAACTGGGCCGGGTCGGTCTCGACCCGCTCCACCCGACAGCCGGCATCCCGGAGCAGCTCGGCGACGAGGTCCTGGACGGCTCGCTCGTCGCCGGTCACGCTTGGCGTCCGGACCATGCGAATCAGGTCGTCGACGGCCCGAACCGGGTCGACGGCATCCGCCGCTCGCCGCGCGACGTCGGAGAGGTCCCAGGCCCCCCTCGGATCAGCCACGAAGGATCGGCCTCGTCATGCACGTCGGCCCGCCTGAGCCGTTGATCCCGATCTCCGTGGCGGGGTACGTATGGACTTCGCAGCCGGCCCCGGCCAGGGCCGCGGCGGTGGCCGGATTGCCCTCGGCCAGGATCACGACCCCCGGCCTGACCGCGAGGACGTTGCAGCCCAGGGTGCCGAACTCCTCCTCCGGGACTGCGATCGTTCGGATCCCGAGATCCGCGAGCAGCTCCCAAAGCCCGACCGGGAGGAGCGGCAGGAAGACGACCGCGAGGTCGTCGGCGACCGGCGAGATGAGGGACAGCAGGTGGATGAGATCCTGGCCGCCGCGCCAGTAGGGCACGTCGAAGACCCGGACGTCCCCGCCCACGATCTCCGCCAGCTGGCGGACGCCTTCCGCGTTGGTCCGGAGGGTGCGGCCGATGCACAGCAGATCGGGCCGCAGCCAGAACGTATCGCCGCCTTCGATCGTGCCCGGCGGCTCGATCCGACCTGCGGTCGGAATGCCCGTGGCGCGGGTCCAGGTCTCGAGGACCCCCGGCTCGCCACGACGGTTCGGCTTGCCCGGCCGAAGCGGGATCGCACCGGTGTCCGCCACGAGCAGCGGGTCGAAGGTGTAGACGAGGTCCGGATCGTCCGTCTCGACCCCGAGCTCGTGGACGCGCGGCCCGAGTGAGCCGAGCACCTCGACGAACCGGTCGTGTTCCGCCTGGGCGAGGGCGAGGTCGACCGAGTGGAGGAAGGCGTGCGCCGGGTTGGCGAATGCCGCCCCGAACGCCGCTCCCGGCCGCTTGACGAGGGCCTCCCCGAGCGGGGCCGTCATGCTCTGGGCGCCGTAGGCCCGAACCTCGACGGGTGCCACCCTCGTTACGCTCAGCCGGGGCCGATTCCGGCCGCCACGCGTCCGCCGGCCGCAATCCGCGCAAGCGCCACGAGCAGGCGATCCACTTCCTCGACGGTGTTGTAGTGGGTCAGGCCGATCCGGACCACCCCGCCCGACGCGGCCAGGCCGAGGCGCTCGATGAGGCCCGTGGCGTAGAAATCGCCGTCCCAGACCGCGATCCCCTCGTCGCCGAGCGCTTGCGCGACCGCCCGCGGCGTCGCGCCCTTGACGGTGAGGGCTGCGGTGGGCGTCCGCCGCTGGAACTCGGCCGGATCCGTGATGCCGAAGAGCCGGACCCCGTCGAGCGCCGCCAGGCCGTCGTGGAGGTGCCGGTAGACCGCCATCTCGGACTCCCGGATCGCCGTCATCGCGGCGACGAGCTTCTCGCGGCGGCCGGCGGCGTCCGAAGCGCCCGCCATGACCCCGACGTCTTCGAGGTATCGGACCGCCGCGAGCGCCCCGGCCTGGCCTTCGAAATTGCCGGTTCCGGTCTCGAAACGGGAGTCGGCCGGTCGAACCTTGTAGGCCGGCAGGCCCTCGAGGGTTGCCCGCCGGCCGTACACGACGCCGAGATGCGGGCCGAAGAACTTGTACGTCGAGCAGGCCACGAAGTCGGCGTCGACGGCACGGGCGTCGATGGACACGTGCGGCGCGGCATGCACGGCATCGATGTAGGCCCAGGCGCCGACGGAGTGAGTGAGGCGAACGATCTCGGCGACCGGGTTGATCGTTCCCACCGCGTTGGACGCCCAGCCTGCGGCCACGAGTCGCGTGCGCGGCGAGAGCAGGGCGCGCAGGTCGTCCAGGTCCAGGGTGCAGTCGTCGAGTCGCGGCTCCCACCAGCGGACGACCAGACCACGATCACCGGCCGCCGCGATCCACGGGTCCACGTTCGCAGCGTGATCCAGGCCGGTGAGGACGATCTCGTCACCCGGGGCGAAGGTCGCCGTAATGGACCGGCTGACATGGAAGGTCAGCGTCGTCATGTTGGCCCCGACGATGATCTCGTCCGGGTCGACGCCCAGGAAATCGGCCAGGCCAGCGTGCGCCTCGTCGACGACCGCGTCGGATAGGCGTGAGGTCGCGAACGCGCCTTCGTGATTCGCGTTCGAGGTCCGGTAGTACGTGGCGACCGCGTCGATCACGGTCTCCGGGACCTGCGTGCCTCCGGGACCATCGAAGTAGACGAAGGGCCGGCCGGCGTGCTGGAGCGAAAGAGCCGGAAATCGTGCGCGCAGGGCGTCGACATCGAGGTTGGTCATGCCGTCGATGCTAGCGGTCGAGGGCCTGACGCGCGCGGCACGATTGTTGGCCGCGCAACCAGCGTCGAGTAGGATGTGAGGCATGAGCGAAGCCGGAAACCTCGGGACGCACCCGCGAGACCTCGACCTGGGGCCTTGGCGCGCGTTCCTCCGCGCGCATTCGCGGGTCGCCCGGCGCCTTGACGAAGATCTCCGCAGCCGGCACGCCCTCTCCCTCCAGGAGTACGAGACGCTGCTCCACCTCGCGGAGGCGCCCGACCGGCGGCTCCGCATGGGACGCCTCGCGGATTCCCTGCTGCTGTCCAAGAGCGGCGTGACGCGCCTGGTGGACCGGCTCGTCGATGATGGGCTCGTGGAACGCACGAGCTGCTCGAGCGATGCCCGCGGCGCCGAGGCATCGCTCACCGGGACCGGGCTGGCCCGCCTGCGCGCCGCGGCCCCCACGCACCTCGCCGGCATCCGCGACCACTTCTATGCCGCGATCGAAGTCGCTGACGTGCCGGTCGTCGAACGGGCGATGGACGCGGTCTCGGAACGCATCGGCGCCTGCGCGGGTACCTGCGACCACGCCGTCGATGCCGTTCCGGGGAGCCGCGAGACGGCATCACCCGAGGCGGAGACCCCCGCACGAACCTGATCCGCGGCCTCGGCGCCCCGGCCGGGCGCCTCCTGGCCGGCACCTCCGGCTTCGCGTACCCCGACTGGACGCCGCGCTTCTATCCCCCAGCCGTCGCCGACTCCGGGCGGCTTGCCTGGTACGCCTCGCGCCTGCCGGCCGTCGAGCTGAACAACACCTTCTACCAGCGCCCCACGGCGGAGCGGATCGCCGCCTGGATCGCTGCGGTCCCGCCGGGATTCCGGTTCGTCGTGAAAGCCCAGCGCGGAGCGTCGATGCGGGCCCTGGGCGTCGACGCCGCCGAGAGCGTGGCCTGGCTGACGGAGCGCCTCGGTGGCTTCGGAGAGCGCCTCGGCGCCGTCCTCTATCGCGTGCCCGCGAACGTCCATCGGAAGGACGACGGAAGCTCGGACGAGGCGCTCCGCCGGCTCTGCGGCGCCTGGCCACGCAACGTGCCGCTCGTCCTGGAGTTCCAGCACGCCTCCTGGCATGTCGACGAGACGTTCGCGGCACTCCGTGATTCCGGCGGGGTCCTCTGTGCGACCGAGGCACCCGAGGACGCGTCTCCGCCGGATATCCGGGTCACGGGGACGGGGCTGTACCTCCGACTCCGCCGGCACGACTACACGCCGGTCGAGATCGAGGCCTGGGCGCGCCGGCTCGAACCATTCCTCGATGCCGGCCACCCGGCGCTCGTCTTCTTCCGCCACAATTCGACGGGCCGCGCGACGGAGCTCGCGGCCGATCTCGCCCGGGCCCTCGGCGACCGGGCCCTCGGGATGGACGCCGCCGCCAGCTCCTGATCAGGACGCCGCGGCCCCGTGGGCACGGTGCTCGTTGTGGTCGGCGCGATGGGTGTACTCGGCCGGCCCGAAGAAGACCAGGATCGACAGGTCCTCGCTGACGTCGTGAAACCGATGGACGGTATCGGCCGCCACTAAGATCACCGATCCCGGGCCCACCGGTGCGTCGTCCTCATCGACCCGCACCCACGCCCGACCGGCGACCACGTAATAGACCTCGTCCTCCGTGTGTGGACCCTGCGGGTCGATCGCTCCGGCCGCGAGCTCATAGAGGCCGACCGACAGGTCGTGGGTCCGGATGAACTCGTGATACAGGCGGCCCGCCGCCTCACGATCGGCACGAAGCTGCGCCAGATCGAACGCTTCCATCAACGCCTCCCGATCCATCGGCATCTGATTCGACAAGGCCATCGTAGGGTCTCGCGCGGCCCGGCCGTCGGTTGGTCAGGCGGCGGCGGTCAGACGGCGGTTGGTCTGGCGGCGGCGGTCAGGCCCCGGCGACGGTCGGGCGCCTCGCCCGATCGGCGGGTCGGGTCGGACGGAGGTACAGCCACAGGACTGCCACGACGTAGGCGACGTGGGCCGCGAGCGTGGCTACCTCCGGCGACGAGCTGTAGCCGAGGATTGCCCGCAGGAAGGCTCCGATTCCCGTCTCGTCCGACAAGACGCCGCTGATGTCGTACGCGGACTGCATCCCGAGCAGATGCAGGCCGGCGAGACCTGCCACCTCGAAGTACTCGTGGAACGCCTTCGACAGGAGCCCGGCGGCGATGAAGATCAGGGCGATGCCCGTCCAACGGAAGAACTTCCGGAGGTCGACGGCGCGGCTGCCCCGGTAGAAGCCGTAGCCGATGACGCTCGCGACCCCCAGCCCGGCGACGGCGCCGGTCGCGACGCTCCCTGCCGACGCGCTGACCGATGTGGCCTGGGCGGAGAGGAAGAGCGCGGTCTCGACACCCTCGCGAATGACGGACGCGAACGCAAGGCCTGCCAGACCCCAGGCGGTGCCGTCCCCGAGGGCCCGGTCCACGGCGGCCTGGAGATCGCCCTTCATCGCCGCGGACTGTCGCCGCATCCAGAAGAGCATCCACGTGACGACCGCCGCCGCAACGAGGAGCGTGGTCCCCTCGAAGAGCTGTTCGTAGGGCTCCCTGAATTCGCCGACCGACACGAATAGGCCGACACCCAGGACGACGCTGAGCACGACCGCGCCGATGGTACCGAGCCAGACCTTGCCGGCATGACGGCCGTTCCCCGAGCGCGTGAGGTAGGCGAGGACGATGGCCACGATCAGGGCGGCTTCGACGCCTTCCCGGAGGCCGATCAGGGCGCCGCTGGTGAACGCGCCAAAGTCCATGGTGTCGATGCTCCCCTGGCAATCGCGCCGCACCGATCATGGGGCGTCCGGCTCGCGCAGGGGAAATCCTAGTCACGCACTCGGGATTGCGCAAGCGCCCTTGTCGATGGACGACAGGCGCCCTTACTCGTACTGGGGACTGGCCTTCTCCGGGTCCACGCCCAGCTCCGTGATTGCGGCGGCGGCGGCGGCGGCCGTGATCGTTCCGTCGGCGGCGAGCGCGCTCATCGCGGCCGCGGCGATGCTCGCCGCGTCGATCTCGAAGTACGCCCGCAGGGATTCACGGGTATCGCTGCGACCGAAGCCGTCCGTGCCGAGGGCCACGAACCGGGCCGGCACCCACGGGGCGATCCCCTGCGGCAGCGCCGCCATCCAATCCGTGGCTGCGATAACGGGGCCGCCCGCCGTGCCGAGCACGCCGGTCACGTGCGCCTGGCGTGGCTTCTCGGCGGGATGAAGCCGGTTCCAGCGATCGACCTGGAGTCCGTCGCGCCGCAGCAGCGAAAGCGACGGGGCGGAGTAGACCTCGGCGGCCACGCCGAGCTTCTCGGCCAGGATGGCCTGGGCCGCGATGGATTGCTGCAGGATGGCGCCCGACCCGACGAGCCGAACGCGAGGCGCCCCCTTCGGGAGCTTCGGCGCCTTCGAGAACCGGTAGATGCCCCGGAGGAGCGCCTCGTCGACGCCGGCGGGTTTCGGCGCCTGGGCGTAGTTCTCGTTGTAAAGGGTCACGTAGTAGAAGACATCCTCGCCCTGGGCATACATCCGGTCGATCCCGTCGCGGACGACTGCCGCAAGCTCGTAGGCAAACGCCGGGTCATAGGCGCGGATGTTCGGGATCGTGGAGGCCAGGATGTGGCTGTGGCCGTCGTCGTGCTGGAGGCCCTCGCCGGCGAGCGTGGTGCGGCCGGCCGTAGCCCCGAGGAGGAAGCCCCGCGCCCTCGAGTCGCCCGCGGCCCAGATCTGATCCCCCGTCCGCTGGAAGCCGAACATCGAGTAGAAGATGTAGAAGGGAATCATCGGGTGGCCGAGCGTCGCGTAGGAGGTCGCGGCTGCCGTGAAGCTGGCCATGGACCCGGCCTCGGTGATCCCCTCCTCGAGGACCTGGCCGTCCTTGGCCTCCCGGTACTTCATCACGAGCTCAGAATCGACCGGGTCGTAGCGCTGGCCACCACTGGCGTAGATACCGACCTCGTTGAAGAGCGGGTCCATGCCGAAGGTCCGGGCCTCGTCCGGAATGATCGGGACAATCCGCGGCCCGAGATCGGGATCGCGGACGAGGTTCCGCAGGAGTCGCGTGAACGCCATCGTCGTCGAGACCGCCGTCGGGCTGCCCGCGTCGAACTCGGCGTCGAAGGACGGCTTCGGCGCGGGCAGTGGCGATCGGCGCACGACCCGCTTCGGGAGCGGACCGCCCAGCGCCTTGCGTCGCTCGTTGAGGTACTCGACCTCCTCGGACTTGGGGCCCGGGTGGTAGTACGGCGCATCCTTGAGAGCGCTGTCCGGGATCGGCAGCTCGAGGCGATCGCGGAAGATCCTCAGCTCACTCTCCGAGAGCTTCTTTGCCTGGTGGGTGATGTTGCGGGCCTCCACGCCCGGACCAAGTGTCCATCCCTTGACCGTCTTGGCCAGGACGACGGTGGGGGCGCCGCGGAACTCGGTTGCGCTCTTGTACGCGGCATAGACCTTGCGGTAGTCGTGGCCGCCGCGGCGAAGCTTGGCGAGATCGTCGTCGGTGAGGTGCTCCACGAGACGTCGCAGTCGCGGATCGGGCCCGAAGAAATGCTCCCGGATGTAGGCGCCACCCGCGACCGAGAACTTCTGGAACTCGCCATCGACGGTGGTGTTCATCTTCTCGACGAGGACGCCATCGACGTCACGGGCCAGGAGCTCGTCCCATTCCCTGCCCCAGACGACCTTGATCACGTTCCAGCCGGAGCCGCGGAACACGGCCTCGAGCTCCTGGATGATCTTGCCGTTGCCGCGAACCGGCCCGTCGAGGCGCTGCAGATTGCAGTTGACGACGAAGGTCAGGTTGTCCAGACCCTCGCGGGCCGCGACGTGCAGCGCGCCGAGTGCCTCGGGCTCATCGGTTTCGCCGTCGCCGAGGAACGCCCAGACCCGCGACTTCGACGTGTCGAGGAGACCCCGGTTCTCGAGGTACCGGTTGAACCGCGCCTGGTAGATGGCGCTGACCGGACCGAGGCCCATGGAGACCGTCGGGAACTCCCAGAAGTCGGGCATGAGCCGTGGATGCGGGTATGACGAGAGGCCGTCCTGGGGCGGCGTCTCGCGTCGGAAGTGATCGAGCTGGTCCTCGTTGAGCCGACCCTCGAGGAACGCCCTGGCATAAATTCCGGGCGCGGCGTGGCCCTGGTAGAAGACCTGATCGCCGAGACCGTCCCCGTCCTTGCCACGGAAGAAGTGGTTGAAGCCGACCTCGTAAAGGGTCGCCGCGGAGGCGTACGTCGCGAGGTGGCCGCCGATGCCGGGGTAGCTCGTATTGGCCCGCAGGACCATCGCCACCGCATTCCAGCGGATCAGTCGTCGAATCCGGCGCTCCATCTCCTCGTCGCCGGGGAAGAAGGGCTCCTGCTCGGGGCTGATGGTGTTGATGTAGCGGGTATTGGTCAGCGGCGGAAGGCCAACCTGCAACTGGCGCGCCCGCTTGAGGAGCTTGAAGAGGAGGAACCGGGCACGTGTCTCGCCTTCGTCCTCGACAACCTGGTCGAGGGAGTCGATCCATTCGCTGGTTTCGCCCTGGTCGATATCGGGAAGTTGCTGCTTGAATTCGTCGACGTACATCGCGCCGAAGGGTAGCCCATGAGGCCGCGAAGCGCGACGCTGCGCATCGGTCACGAAGAGGTTGCGACGCGGCGCAGCTCGATCCGCTCGATCGGGCCGGACGACGAGGGTCCTGTGCTAGCGTCGGTCCGTGCAGCAATTCGACCCACGGACGGCGCTCATCGTCGTCGACATGCAGAACGATTTCGCCGACCCCGCGGGCTCGCTGAGCGTCTCGGGCGGCGCCGACGCGATCCCCGTCGTGAACCGGGCCGCGTGGGAAGCAATCCGGGCGGGCGGGTTCGTCGTGTACACCCAGGACTGGCACCCGGCGCATACCCCGCACTTTGCGCAGGACGGGGGCATCTGGCCGGTCCACTGCGTCGGCGGAACGTGGGGTGCTGCATTCCACCCGGATCTCGAGGTCGTCGGACCGGCGATTCACAAGGGCAGCAACGGGGAGGACGGCTACTCCGGTTTCACGATGCGGGATCCCACGACCGGGGCAGAGATTCCGACCGACCTTGACGCCCTCCTCCGCGTCCGGAACATCCGACGCGCAGTGGTGTGCGGGCTCGCGACCGACTACTGCGTGAAGGCGACGGCACTCGACGCCGTGCGGCTGGGCTACGTGACGACGGTCATCCAGGACGGGATCGCCGCCGTCAACCTCGCGCCAGGCGACGGTGAGCGAGCGCTGGAGGCGCTTGGAGCCGCCGGGGTTGCGCTCGAGCTCGCAGCCGGATCGGATCCCGAATGAACCCGGGAAGGCTCGTTGCCCGGCTCGCTCGCTTCGCGATCCTTGGGACGATTGCGGCATGGGTCGTCGAGCGCCGGCTCAGCGTCGGGCGAGCCGACGTCGGACTCCGGACGGTCGTCACGGTCGCCGCGCCGATCGAGCGGGTCTGGGCGATCCTCGCCGACATCGAGCGACAGCCGGAGTGGATGCACGACCTGAAGAGCGTCCGCCTGACGACGCCCGGGCCCATCGGTGTCGGAACGCGCGGCATCGGTCGTGTCCAGGCCTTCGGGATCGGCGTCGAGGACCCCGTCGAGGTCACGGCGTTCGAGGCTCCCTCCCACTTCGCGATCCGGCACGAGGGCCTCGTGACGGGCGGCGGCGATATCCGACTGACCGAGACCGCGGATGGCGAGACGACGGTGACGTGGGACGAAACGCTCATCGCTCCGCTCTTCCCGCTCCTCGGGGGGATCGTCCTTTCGATGGTCTTCCGCCCGATCTTTCAGCGGGATCTGGAACGTCTCGCGAGCCTGGTCGAGGCCGGTTGAGGTCATGCTTCTCCACCTCGTCGATGCGACCTACGAGCTGTTCCGGGCGCACTACGCGCCGCGCCCGCCGGTTCTTGGACACGAAGGCGTCAACCTGTCCGGCGTTTCGGGGCTCGTGGACCAGCTGCTCTACCTGCTCCGCGAGGAGGGCGCGACGCACGTCGGCTGCGCGACCGACCGGGTGATCGAATCCTTCCGTAACGACCTCTATCCAGGCTACAAGTCGTCGACGGGGATGCCGCCCGAGCTGCTCGCCCAGTTCCCGATCGCCGAGGCCGCCATCGAGGCGCTCGGGATCGCCCTCTGGCCGATGGTCGAGTTCGAGGCCGACGACGCGATCGCCGCAGCGTGCGGGCGGTTCGCCGGCGATCCGCGGGTGGAGCGGATCTTCGTCTGCACGCCGGACAAGGACATGGCCCAACTCGTCGAGGACGAGCGCATCGTCCTCTTCGACCGGCGGCGCGGGATCGTCTACGACGATGCGGGCGTGCTGGCCAAGTGGGGCGTTCATCCGCCGTCCATCCCCGACTGGCTGGCACTGGTCGGCGACGCGTCCGACGGATTCCCGGGACTTCCCGGATGGGGGGCCAAGTCAGCAGCGGCGGTCCTGCTCCGCTACGACCATCTCGAGGACATCCCCGAGAAGGCGTCGCGATGGGACGTCCGGAGCCTTCGCGGTGCCGTTGGCCTCGCCGCCACGCTGCGGGCACAGTGGAAAGACGCGCTCCTGTATCGATCCCTGGCTCGCCTCCGGACGACGGCCGATGGCGTCGTCATTCCCCAGGCGGATCCCGATGAGCTGCGCTGGGCCGGAGCCCCGCGGGAGCGCTGGCAGGCGTTCTGCGACCGCTGGGGCCTCGATCGGCTGAGGACGCGGCCGCACCGCTGGACCTAGCCGACCTAGGTTCCGACGTCGGCGAAGATCTCCCAGTTCGGGACCGTGCCCTCCGGGACAGCCACGAACTCATAGAGGGCGAGGTTCCGCGGCGAGTGGTCGGGCCACACGCAACCGGCGCACGACCAGGTGACGATGACGCTCCAGTCCGATGCCCGCAGGACGCCCGTCGTCAACCCGCACACCATTTCGGTGGCAATTCGTGAGAGTTGCAGGTCTACCGGCTGCTCCTGGCACGGTCCGTCATAGGTGCCGTTCGGCCACGCGCTCATGGCGTTCTGGGAGGGTTCGCCGAGCAGCCTGGCGCGGACGGCCGTCCACCGTGCACCGCTCCCGCCTTCGCCGGAGAAGGTGCCGTAGACGCGCAGGCCGTAGTAGTCCTGTGTCGGCGACCCGTCGCCCATCTCCCGGAATGCCTCCCAGCACAGGTCGAGCCAACCCTCCGGCCGCTCGATCCGTGACAGGCAGACCTGCGCGGCCGGCGACGGGGCGAGGCCACTCGGATCGACACCTTCGGATGGGTCAGGTCCGGGGACGCCGGCGAGCGTCGTCCGCGCGACGAGCGTCGTGCCTGCGCTGGCTGGAACCGTCACCGGGATGTGGCCGATGACGTACGCGCCGAGAAGCGCGACCGCGCCGACCGCGATTGCCGCGCCCGCAATCAGTCCGAAGCGACTCGTCCCGCCCATGCCCGGTGTCCCCTGCCTCGATGTGCGCCAAGGATGCCAGTCGCCTGGCTTGAGTCAAGGTCTGGTCTGCGCGACGCCGACGGTCAGCGGCCTGCGATCCGCAGCAGGAGTTCCGGGTGATGGCCGGCGGGAGCCGCGACGACCCCGATCGACCTCGACTTCGCGGCGACCTCGAACCACGGACCGCCCTCCAGGTTCGTCACGGACGCGCCTGCTCGCTCCGCGATCAGGCCGGCCGCGGCGATGTCCCATGTCGACAGGCCACCCTGCTGGACGAAGGCGTCGAAACGGCCGTTCGAGACGTAGACGAGGGCCAACGCCGCGGAGCCCATCGATCGCGACACGCGGATCGCCTTCCGGATGCCCCGAGCGCGGGTGGCAGCAGCCCGTCCCGACAGCGACATCGAGATGACGAAGTCGCTCAACTTGTCCTTGGCCGACGCGGCAACCGGGCGCCCGTTGAGGGTCGCGGCGCCGTCGACGGTCGCGGCGAAGGACTCCGCCCTGGCGGGGTCGCGGACCACGCCGACGACCGGAATGCCGTCGACCACGAGGGCGATCGAGACGCAGAACATCGGGATCCCGTTGGCGTAGTTGATCGTCCCGTCGAGCGGGTCGACGACCCAGACGCGCCCGACGCCCGAGGACGCGGATTCGCCGGCGGCCGCATCGTGCTCGCCGGTCTCCTCGGCCAGCAGTGCGTCACCGGGAAACGCGGCCCGTATGCCGTCGAGGATCAGGGCCTCGGAGAGGTGGTCCACCTCCGTCACGACGTCGTGCGCAGACTTGTGGTCGACATGCTCGACCCGCTCGTAGCGAGCCATCTGCAGCCGGCCTGCACGATCCGCGAGGTCGAGGGCGACGTCCAGCTCCTTGAGGTACCGGTCCTGTCGGACGACGCTCACGGGGACTGGCAGTCGACGGCGAGCTCGACCGGCTGGTCGCCGAACACGGACACCGCCGCGGTGAACGTGATGGTCTGGCCGGCCGGAACGTTGGGTGTCTGGAGCAGCTGTGCGGGTCCGCCGGCCTCCCGGTCCGCGGCGACCACACGGCAGGTGGTGGCCGACGGGCTGGTGCCCTTGTTGGTCACCGCGACCGTCACCTCGAGCCCGCCGGTGGCTGCGGCGGTCGTCCCCCGGAACACCGACACGACCTCGCCGCTGAACGGGCCGACGCCCTGGAGGGCGCTGCGAGCCAGCACGGCAAGGATCACGACGAACAGCAAGATCCCGCCTGCGGCGATCGCGTGGACCTGCGTGGCCGCGGGCTGCTTGAGGCCGAGCGGGTTGCAGAACTCGCAGAGGGACTCGTGGATCGGGATCTGGCGGCCGCAGCGAAGGCAGCCGTGCGTGGGCTCGGGCGCTGCGGAAAGGGTGGTCGGGGTGGTCATGCCGTCCCGATGGTGCCACGATCGGCGGCGATCCGGGATACAGGCCCTGGCGGTCGATTCACCAGCGGCTTCGAGCGTCGACGAGGGCGTCGATGTCGGCGGTCGTCCGGGCGGTGAGGATGACCGCGTCGGCGTCCGCCGCCTGCCAGCGTTCCCACTCCACACGGGGGTCGGTGACCCACGGACCGCCGACCAGGTTGTCCTGGTAGCTCCGGCCGCTGCCCATGCCAACCACGATCCGGACGTCACCGCGGTCTCGACCCGCTGCCGCGAGCGCCTCCAGGTAGCCCTCACGGAGTGCCTCGTAGACCGAATCCTCGGGCGCCCAGCCGTCCCCGATCCGGGCTGCGAGACGGACGCCGGCCGGCGACTCCGCGCCCACCAGGATTCGGGGCGCCGGACTTGGAACCGGGTGGGCCACCGCGTCGCGCAGCTGGTAGAACTCGCCCTCGTAGGTCACCGGCCCTCCTGTCCACAGCGCGCGGAGGACGGCGATCGCCTCCTCGAGTCGCCGGGCGCGCTCGGCCGCCTCGGGAAACTCCATTCCGTAGGCTTCGTGCTCCCGCTTTCCGCCGCCGATCCCGATCCCCACGGTGAGGCGTCCGCCGCTCAGCTCCTGGACCGTGCCAGCCATCCGCGCCAGCAACGACGGGTGGCGGTTCATGACGTTCGTGACGAATGTCCCCAGCCCGATTCCGGCGGTGGAGGCGGCCGTGGCGGCGAGGATCGTCCACTGCTCGACGTCCGGAACTGTCCGGTCGCCCTTGCCCACGAAGTGGTCCCAGGACCAGACCGAGGGATAGCCGGCCACGTCGAGTCGGCGCGCACTTTCTAGCCACCAGCTGGGCGTGGCGCCGATAGAACCGATCGCGACGCCGATGCTCGGGCCGATGCGTGGCATCTCCACGCGACGCTACAACCCCGTCTCGAACAGGCGGATGTCCTCGGGGCTCATCGCGTGGCCGTCCCCTCGCGTCGGCCCGAGGGCCGCCAGGCCGCCGAGCGCGTCGAGGTCGGCGGGAAACCGGCCGATGAGGTCGAGGACCACCTTCTGGATACGTTCCGCGTTCTGGGCGAATACCTCCAGGACGCTCATCGCGTCGACAGCTTCGGTCCCTTCGTGGACACCCGCGTCGTAGTCGGTGATGAGGGAGATGTTGACGACCGCCATTCCGAGCTCGCGGCACAGCCACGCCTCGGGGTACTGCGTCATGTTGATGACCTCCCAGCCCGCATCCGAGAACCACTTCGACTCGGACTTGGTCGAGAAGCGGGGGCCCTCGATCACGACCACCGTGCCACGTTCGTGGACCTCGATGCCGTGATCGCGGACGGTCTCGATCGCGAGCCGCCGGAGGACCGGATCGTACGTCTCGGCCGAGGAGAGGTGGGTCACGATCGGCCCGTCGTAGAACGTATGCGGGCGTCCGGACGTGCGATCAACGAACTGGTCGCAGACCACGAAGTCACCTGGTTTGACGGACAAGGCGAGGGACCCGGCGGCGCACGGCGAGATCACGGCCTTCACGCCCAGGGAGCGCATCGCCCAGACGTTCGCGCGGTAGTTGATCCTGTGCGGGGGGATCGTGTGGCGCCGGCCGTGGCGGGGCAGGAACGCGACCCGGCGACCCGCGACGGCTGCCAGAAAGAAACTGTCCGAGGGTGCGCCGTATGGAGTGTCGACCTTGATCTCGCGGACATCGTCGAGCAGTGAATAGAAGCCCGACCCGCCAAACACGCCGATCTCAGCCAGTTCGGTCACGCGACCCTCCGCACTCTCGCTTTCGGTCCGGCGCGACCTGCGCCATTCGGACCCCAGAGGCGGTCCGATTGTAGTCGCGCGCTCGACGTGGACTGGTCTACGATGGCCGGGCGCCCGCCGAGGAGGAGACGATGACGACACCGGATGAAGGCTCCAGGATCGAGACCGCGGCTCGCCGGATCGACGAGAAGGCACAGTCCCTTGGTCGCGAGGCCGAGGCCGCGGCCAACCGGCTCGCGGCGAGGCCGGGTGTCCAGGATGCGGCCGACACCGCGTCGCGGCTGTGGGGCCTCATCCTGCTGGCGGTCGGGCTGTGGCTGTTCGCCGCCATAACGCTGCGGGTCGCGCTACCCGACCTTGCCTGGGCTGATCTCTGGCCGGCGATCCTCATCCTGTTCGGCGGCCTGATCGTGGTGCGGGGGCTCGCGCGGCGGCGTTGACCATACCGCAGGACGTGCCCGATTCCGATCCGGCCCATGGGTCACTCGAACTGGCGGATTGGCGACGTCGCATCGCCGACCTGTATTCGGCCGTCCGGGACACCGCGGCGAGCGATCCAGAGCGTGCGTGGGTCAGGTGGCGCTCGGCGCGCGAGCATCTCTACCGGGAGCACCCTCAGTCACCCGTGCCGGCCGCGTCGCGTTCGTCGTTCCATGGCGCGTACTGGCCGTATCGCCCGGCCTGGCGTTTCGAGGTGAAGGTTCGTGCCGGCACGTCCCCCGCGCCCGAGACACCCGGGGTCGGTAGCATGCTGCTGCTCCCCGTCAGCACCGGAGACGCCCTCGCCTTCACCCGGCTCGGCGACATCGTGCTCCCGCTCCCGGCCGCCGAGCGGTCGCTCACGATCTACTGGATGTCGGGCTATTCCGGCGGACTCTTCCTGCCGTTCCGTGACGCCACGAACGGGACGACGACGTACGGAGCGGGCCGGTATCTCCTCGACTCGGCCAAAGGCGCGGATCTCGGCGGGAACGCGGAGGCAGGGTCGCTGATCCTGGACTTCAACTTTGCCTACCACCCGTCCTGTGCCTTCGACCCTCGCTGGTCGTGCCCGCTCGCGCCGCCCGAAAATCGCCTCGACATCGCCGTGGAGGCCGGCGAGCGGTTGCCCTGATGCTCATGGAAATGCGTGACCGCGATCCGTCGAGGAGATCCGTTACCGGCGCCACACCGACTGAAGGCTCTACCATCGATCCGTGCCAGACATCACCGACGTTGACCTGCCGATACCCGATCGAGTCCGGGACTTCCTGAGGGCTCCGAATGTCGCCACGATCGGCACGAGCGGAGCCGACGGCGCTCCGCACCAGGCGGTCGTCTGGTTCCGCCTCGACCCCGACAACCGCGTCCTGCTGAACAGCCGGTACCCGCGGCGCTGGCCGGCCGATCTCCGGCGCGACCCGCGCGTGGCGCTCGCGATCCAGGACGGGGCGGACCCGATGCGATGGGTCGGACTGACCGGTGTCGTGGAAACGGTGATCGAGAATCTCGACACTGCCCGCGACGACATCTGCGCGCTGGCGGTTCGCTACGACGACGCGGCGCCGGACCGGCTCGCCGACTTCCGGACCCAGCCGCGAATCTCCTTCCGGATCCGGATCACGGGGATCCACGACCACCTCGGAGGCGACTGATGTCGGCCCGGCCGGGCGTCGATGCCGGTCGTCCGGCTGGCGCGAACGCGTCGCCGATCCGGTTCGGGGCGCAGCTCTGGTCGAAGGCGACGAGCTGGCCGGACTTCCGCGACGCTGCCCTTGCCGCGGAGGCGAGCGGCTGGGATTCGGTCTGGACCTGGGACCACCTGCTGGCGATCTTCGGACCGTCGGAGCTCGGGATCCTCGAGGGCTGGACGACGCTGTCTGCCCTTGGCCCATTGACCAACCGCGTTCGCCTGGGGCTCATGGTCGGCGCGAACACGTTCCGCAATCCCGGCCTGACCGCGAAGCTGGCGACGACGCTCGACCACGTCTCCGGGGGGCGATCCGTGCTCGGAATCGGCGGCGCCTGGTTCGAGCGGGAACACGACGCCTACGGGATCCCGTTCGGGGCAAGCGTCGGCGAGCGGCTCGATCGCCTCGACGAGGCGGTGATGCTCATGCGCCGCCTCCTCGACGGCGAGCGGTTCTCGCACGAGGGGCAGTTCTACACGTTCCACGACGCGATCTGCGAGCCACGTCCCATCCAGCCACATCTCCCGATCCTCGTCGGCGGCTCGGGTCCGCGGAAGACGCTACGAACCGTTGCCTTGCGCGCTGATGCCTGGAACACGGCGGGTGACCTGGATGAGGTCCGCGGCAAGCTCGCGATCCTCGGCGACCACTGCCTCGCTGTCGGCCGAGACATCTCGACGATCGAGCTGAGCGTCAGCTTCCCGATCCTCCTCCGCGACCACCACGTTGATGCCGAGGCGGCCTGGGCTGACCTGATGATCGCGAGCGGGAGCGTCAATGCGGGCAATCTTCCCCACCTGATCGGCCCGCCGGCCGAGGTGGCGGACGCGCTGCGGCCGTTCGTGGCACTCGGGTTCCGGACGATCATCGTCCGGCTGCCGGCGCCCCACGACCGCGAGACGATTTCGCGGATGCACGAGGTCGGCGAGCACCTCGACCGTGGCTGAGGGACGCGCGCCGCTGGTCGTGGAGCTGGCCGGGGGCGTCGGCGGGGCGCGGCTCGCGCATGGCCTCCAGGCCCATCTCGGCGACAGCCTGACCGTCATCGTCAACACCGGCGACGACCTCGAACTCCACGGGCTCCTCGTCTGCCCGGACCTCGATACGGTCCTGTACACGCTCGCGGGCATCGACAACCGCGAATGGGGCTGGGGTCTTGAACGAGAGACCTTTGCGGCGGCGGAGATGCTGGCCCGGTACGGCGAGGAAACGTGGTTCCGGCTCGGTGACCGGGACCTCGCAACGCACATCGTCCGAACGCGGTGGCTCGGCGACGGCAAGCGCCTCACCGAGGTCACCCGCCACTTTCGAGATTTGCTCGGCGTTCCGGCCGCGATCCTGCCGATGGCCGACAGCCCGGTCCGGACCCAGGTCCGCACGGACGACGGCTGGCTCGACTTCCAGACCTGGTTCGTCGGCCTCCACCAGGCGCCCGACGTGCGTGAGCTCCGCTTCCAGGGAATGGCTGGCGCCCGGGTCACGCCGGAGGTCGAGGGCGCCTTCGCCGCGGCCGAGGCGATCATCGTGGCGCCGTCCAACCCGTTCGTCTCGTTGGCGCCGATCCTCGGCGTGGCGGGTGTGCGCCCCGGGATCGACGCCGCCCGGGCCCGGGGCGTCCCGGTCGCCGCGATCTCCGGGATCATTGGCGGCCGGGCCGTCAAGGGACCCGCGGATCGGATGCTGGCCTCGCTCGGGCACGAGGCAACGGCGGTCGGGGTCGCCCGGATCCACGCCGACCTCGTTGACCTCTTCGTCCTCGACGCGGTGGACGCGGCCCTCGAGCCGGCGGTTCGTGCCCTGGGCCTCGACGTCCTCGTGATCGACACGATGATGGATTCGGATGAAGCGAGGGGACGGGTTGCCGGGTTCGTGCTGGAGGCCGTCGCCGCCCGCCGGCGCTAGCATCCGAGGATGGCCATCAACCTGAGCCGCACCTGGGCGATCATCCCGCTGCGAGGGCTCGAGGACGCGAAGACGCGCCTCGGTGCGGAGCTCGACGCCGAGGAGCGCCTGGACCTCGTCGTGGCGATGGCATCCCGCACGCTCGCTGCCGCGCGAGACGCTGCTCGTCTGCGCGGAGCCGTGCTGGTGACCGCGGATCCCGCCGCGGCTCGACTTGCAGAGGCGTTCGGCGCCATGACTCTCGTCCAGCGCCTGCCCGGGCTCAACGCCGCGATCCGTGAGGCGCGCGCCCTGGCCGTCGAAGCCGGCGCGACGGCGATCCTGGTGCTCCCGATCGACCTCCCGGCCATCGACGCCCGGGCGATCGACGACGTCATCGACCGGGCGGCGACCGCGTCCGGCCCGGCTGGCCGCACCGTCGTCGCGGCCGTGCCAGACCACCACGGATCCGGCACGAACGCGCTCCTGGTTGCCCCTCCGGACGCGGTCGAGCCGGCGTTCGGGGAACGGAGCTTCGCGGCCCATCGGGAGGCAGCGGCCGCGGCCGGAGCACGATGGGTCGCGCTGGATGGACCGCTCAGCAGGGACGTCGACACCGGTGCCGACCTCATCGCCGCCGAAACGGCCGATCTCCGGGCGGGGTCGCGGCCGGCCGTCGCCGGTGGGGGTGGTCGCGATGCCGCCTGACCCTCGGCCCGTGCCTCCGACGCAACCTGGCCCCGGCGTCAGCGTCCTGGCGCTCCTCGGCATTCCCGAGGTCACACCCGGCGCCGACATGCCGACCCTCGTCCTCGCGGCGCTGGAGGCGACGCCGGGCGTCTTGCCCCTCGGCCCCGACGATGTCCTCGTGGTGACTCAGAAGGTCATCTCCAAGGCCGAGGGGGCCATCGTGGATCTCGCGGGCATTGAGCCACGCCCGGAAGCCACCGCATTCGCGACGGCGTGGGATCGTGACCCGCGGCAGCTCGAGGTCGTCCTTCGCGAGGCACGCCGCGTCGTGCGCATGGAGCACGGCGTCCTGATCACCGAGACCAGGCACGGCTTCATCTGCGCGAACGGCGGGGTCGACGCGAGCAACGTCGGGCCGGCGTCGGGCAGCATCGTGACGCTGCTCCCGGTCGACCCCGACGCGTCGGCGGCCGCAATTCGGGCGGCGATCCGGGAACGGCACGGCATCGATGTTCCCGTCGTGATCTCGGACTCGTTCGGGCGGCCGTGGCGCTGGGGCATCGTGGACGTGGCCATCGGGGTCTCCGGCCTGCTGCCGATCGAGGACCTTCGCGGCTCGCCGGATGCCGACGGCCGGGTGATGAAGTCGACGATCCGGGCGGTGGCCGACGAGCTGGCATCTGCCGCGGAGCTGGCTCTCGGCAAGGTCGCCGGCCGGCCGGCGGCACTCGTGCGCGGCGCCGCGTTCACCCGGGGCGAGGGAGCGATTGCCGACGCGATCATGCCGGCGTCGTTCGACCTGTTCCGCTGACGGCTCGGATCGATGATCGCGCAGTACGCTGTTCGCTCGCCATAGCCTGAGGGTCCTCGATGAAATTTGGTCTCCAGATCAGCAGCTTCACGTGGCCGGGCGGAGCCGCACAGCTCGCACCGACCCTCGCCCGGATCGTTCGCACCGCTGATGCGGTCGGGTTCGATTCCATCTGGGTGATGGACCATTTCTTCCAGATTCGGGGCGTCGGCCGACCCGAAGAGCCGATGCTCGAGGGCATGACCGCGCTTGGCTGGATGGCCGCGAACTCGGAGCGCGCCCGGCTCGGGCTCATGGTGGGCGGGATCCACTACCGACAACCGGCCCTCTGGATCAAGGCCACCACGACCCTCGACGTCCTGTCCGGGGGCCGCGCCTGGTTCGGGATCGGTGCCGCATGGAACCAGGAGGAATCCGAGGGTCTCGGCTTCGCCTTTCCGCCGCTCGGGACGCGCTTCGAGATGCTCGAGGACACCCTCCGGATGGCCCACGGGATGTGGTCTGGTGAGCGCGGGTCCGAGGAGGCGCTCGAGGGCCGCCACGTCCACGCCACGCGACTCCTGAATTCGCCCCAGGCGCTGAGCCGGCCTCGCATCCCGATCATGATCGGTGGCGGCGGCGAGCAGAAGACCTTGCGCCTGGTCGCCCAATACGCCGACGCCACGAACGTCTTCGGGGGACCGGAGAAGATCCATCACAAGTACGCGGTTCTGCGGGGCCACTGCGAGGCGATCGGTCGGCCGTACGACGAGATCGAACGGTCGACACTCCAGTCGGTCCATGTTGACGCCGCGGGGGCCGACGGTGCCGAGACGCCTGCCCAGGTCACGGATCGGTTCGCGGAGCTCGGTGACGCGGGGGCGCAGGCGGTGCTCTTCGGCGTCCGCGACGTCTGGCAGACCGACAAGCTCGAGCTCCTTGGCCGGACGCTGCTCAGCGACCTTCGCTCCGCCTGAGCCACGTTCGGGCCGCCTGTTGGGTCGTGCGAACGACCCGATTGCCGCGGATCTGCCATCGCGATTGGTACGTCCTTCCTACTCGACACCGGACCTCCGACACCGGACCATCCATGCAGGGAGCCCATGGCCGCTCCCACGCTCGAGGTGGCAGTTGGACCGAAGTCGCGGCCGCGTGGAACAGCAATGTCGCTGAAGTCGAACTGGTCCGGCGGCACGCCCCTGGCCTGGGACGGCTGGCAGGGCATGACGCCGGACGGCGCCTCGCACTCCCCCATCGAGCCCGACCTCCCGACCCGGACCCGTCGGCCGCCAAGCGTCCGGGCGCAGCACGAGCGACGGACGCCAGATCAGGCGATCGCGCGTGCCCGCCAGGCGCTGATCGAAGCCATCCCGAACCTCGACCTTCGGGACCCGATGCTCCCGGCAGCGCTCCGGTTCGCGCGCGATCATGGTCACGAGATCCAGCCGTCGTCGCTCCTCAGCGCGTGGCGGACCCGCATGCATACGTCGGAGACGCTCGACGGCGATCTTCCCTGGACGCTCGGCTTCGATGCTGCTCCGAATTCGGCTGCCTACGATCCGAGCGACGGGATCGGTGCGCTCTGGCGACCACGCGAGCGAGATTGGCTCGAGCGCGATCCGACGGCCTACGGGCGCCGCCTGCTGGCGCCGATCGCGCTGGCCGAGAATGTCGACTTTCTCGCGAACCCGGGTCTGAGCGCCGACGCGTCCACTCGCCGTGCGGCGGAGGAGATCGTCACCGAGCTCCAGCCGCGCATGGAGGCTGATCTGGCGATCGCCATCCACGGGGGCGATCCATGGCGCGACACCTTCGCCATCTGGCTCCTCTCTCGTCGGCCGCACGCCCTCGCCCTCCTCCACCCGATCGCCTTCGCCGTGACGACGCGCTACGGAACCCTCGCAAATCGGCTCGCCGGCCTCGTCTGCGGGGTCCGCTACCCGTTCGAGGCGGTGCCCCTCGTCTCCGCCAATGCGCATCTCGGGAACGCCCTCTGGCTCCTGGACTACCGACCGTCGCTCCTGCCGGGAATCGTCCGGTTCGTTGCCAGCCGGCGGACCCCCGACGGCGGGTTCGGCGACGAGGGACAGGGCGCGGACGTCCTCACGACCCTCGCGGCCGCAGACCTCCTGGCAACCCTCGACCCGGCCTTCGACCCCTCGCCGACGATGGCCTGGTTCGCGGCGGCCCAGGAGCGTGAGGGCTGGTGGCGGGCGCTCGACCCCGAGGTCCCGTGGCTGACGGCAGCCGTCACCGAGTGGCTCGAGGGTGCCTCGCGGCCATTCGCCGAACGCTATCGCTGGCCCGCATACCAGCGCGTGGATCTGGACCGGAAGACGGGCATTCCCGGATATGCGGCCTTTGATCGGCTCGCCCGCGTCTTCGAAACCCTGCCGAGCCTCTCCAGTGCGTCCCTCTCCGTCGCCTTCTGTGACCTGGCCGGCTTCCGCGAGTTCAACACTGCCCATGGCCAGCAGATGGGCGACCGCGTCCTGCGCACCTTTGCGACCGCGCTGTCCGAGATCGGTGCGTCGCTGGCGGTACGTGACGGCGGCGACGAGTTCCTCGTCATCGGGGCGCCCGGCCGCACGTCGCTGATCGATGATCTCGAGGCATTCCGGCGCCGTTGGCCCGAGCGATTCGAGCGGGAGTTCGGCCCGGACCTCGGGGCCGTGGTGCCCCGCATCCTCGTCGCCGACGCGACGGCCGGCGAACTGCGCCGTCTGCGCGACGAGCTCGGCCAGGGAATCGGGGGCCTGAAGTCCCGCGTTCCCGACCCGCCACGCGAGGGCGTGCTCAGCAGCCTCGACCTCTGAAGGCCGCCTCCGGACCGATTGCCGAATACCCCCCAGGGGTATCCATCCCATGCTACGATGCGCCCGTGAGTGAACCAGATACCCCCGCCCCGTTCGGCGGCTTCTCCATCTCCTTCGCGCCCGAGGCGGCCACGCCCTCGGTCGGCGGCCCCGTCTCGATCGCGGATCGACCTGAACGCACCGAGGCCAAGGTCGTGATCGTGGGTTCGGGCCCGGCCGGGCTTACCGCGGCGATCTACGCGGCCCGGGCCAATCTCGAGCCGATCGTCATCGCGGGATCGGCGCCGGGTGGCCAGCTGATGCTGACGAGCGATGTCGAGAACTACCCCGGATTTCCGGACGGCATCCAGGGGCCGGAGCTGATGGCGGCGTTCCGGGCCCAGGCGGAGCGATTCGGGACGCAGTTCGCGGACGTCGACGTCGATCGGGTTGACCTCTCGTCCCGACCATTCCGCTTGTGGGCGCGAGGCACCGAATACCGTGCCCAGGCCCTGATCGTGGCCACCGGCGCGTCGGCCATGTGGCTGGGCCTCGAGAGCGAGACGCGGCTCCGGGGACGCGGTGTCTCCGCCTGTGCCACCTGCGACGGCTTCTTCTTCAAGGATCGCGAGATCGCGGTGGTCGGTGGGGGCGATACCGCGTTCGAGGAGGCGACGTACCTCACGCGGTTCGCCTCCAAGGTGCACCTCCTCCATCGACGGGACGAGTTCCGGGCGAGCCGGATCATGGTCGAGCGTGCCCGCGAGAACCCGAAGATCGAGATTCACACCAACACCGGGATCGACGAAGTCGTCGGCGATGCCAAGGTCGAGGGCCTGAACCTGCGCGACACCGCGAACGGCACAACTCGGACCATGCCGATCGACGGTCTCTTCATCGCCATCGGCCATCGCCCCAACACCGAGGCGTTCCGGGATTGGCTCGAGGTCGATGCGAAGGGCTACCTCGTGGTCCGGGACCAGACGAATTCGAAGATCGACGGCGTGTTCATCGCCGGTGATGTCCACGATCATCGCTATCGCCAGGCAATCACCGCTGCAGGCGACGGCTGTCGGGCGGCGATCGACGCGGAACGCTGGCTCGAGGCCCAGGGAATCACCGAGGCGAACACCCTTGGCGCGTGGTGATCCGGGACCCGCGGGTCGACGGTGAAGATGCCGTAAAGGTTCCGCAAGAGAGGCCCACGCCGGGCTCCACGGCACGTAGCCTCGCGCGATGGACCACGAACCGCATGCTCATCGCCAGCGTGTCCGGCCTTCGTCGAAGCGCCTGGTCGTCCTCGCCGCCCTGGCGCTTCTCGTCGGCGGCATAGCCTTCTTCATCACGAGGCCCGGCGGACAGGGCGACACCGCCGCGCTCTCCAGCCCCGCGCCGAGCCCGACGCAAACCCTGGCGGCGACCGCGACGCCGTCGGATGTCCCCGACGCGACCGTCAGCCCAGGGCCAACCGCCACGGCGGCGCCGGCGGCGGGCTCGCCGTTCCCGGGCGGCGTCCTCGTCGCCGATCGGGCGAATGGACGAATCCTGGCGATCAGTGATGCCGGCACGGTCATGTGGCAGTTCCCGTCGAGCGCGGCCGCCCTCCCGGCAGGCCAGGCATTCACGGCCGATGACGCGTTCCTCGCTCCGGACGGCCGGACGATCGTCGCGAACGACGAATTCCACGAGATGATCGACCGGATCGACATTGCGACCGGCAAGATCGTGTGGCAGTACGGGCGCTACGGCCGGGCCGGCAGCGGTCCCGGGCAGCTCCATACGCCCGACGATGCGTATCCCCTGGCGAACGGGGACATCGTCGTGGCCGACATCGAGAACTGCCGGATCCTCGAGATTGCGCCCGACAAGTCGATCGCCCGCCAGTGGGGCACGACCGGCAACTGCCACCATCGCTCCGGCGTGACCTTCGGTCGACCGAATGGCGATACCCCGCTGCCCGACGGAGGCATCCTGATCACCGAGATCACCGGCTCGCGGGTCGTGCGGCTTGCCGCCGACGGCCACGTGGTCTTCGACATCCACGTCCCGGTGGCCTATCCGTCCGATGCCCAGCTCGACGCCCAGGGCAACGTCGTGGTCGTCGACTACAGCACCCACGGCAAGGTCGTCAGCGTCGACCCGACCGGAAAGGTCCTCTGGACCTACGGGCCGCGCTCGGGACTCGGAGCGTTGAACCATCCGAGCCTCGCGACGCCGCTCGCGAACGGCCTGGTCTCGGTCAACGACGACTTCCGGCATCGGGTCGTCGTCTTCGACCCCGCTACGGGACGGATCGTCTGGCAGTTCGGGCATACCGATCGACATGGCTCGGCGAGCGGCTATCTCAACACGCCGGACGGACATCAGCCCTTGCCGCCGGGGACCTTCGGGCAGTCGTGATAGTTTCCGTGGGTGTTCTCGGATCCCGGAGGCCGCCGCGGCGGTAGGCCCTGCCCCTCGACGCCGCGCGCCGCGGTGCCCGCTTGAGCCTTCCGCGCGGCGGCTCGACCCGGGGCATCGGCGCAACCATCGGCCTCGGCGGCGGCCGAGGAATGGGCCGCGGCGGGGGTGGCGGCAGCCGGTTCGGTAGCGGCTCGAACCAGCCGTACGAAGCGATCCCGCCCGAGCGCCGGGCGCGGACTCTCCGGCGGATCCTCGTCTTCTTCCGACCCTATCGAACGAAGATCGCGGTCGTCACGACGGCGATCCTGATCACCAGCGGCCTGGGGCTCATCAACCCGATCCTCCTCAAGCTGCTCATCGACGACGCGATCCCCCATCTCGACTTCAGCCGGCTGAACCTCTACGTGGGGCTGATGATCGTCGTGCCGATCGTCTCGGGCTTGATCGGCCTGGGCCAGAGCTACCTCAACAACCTCATCGGCCAGAGCGTCATGCAGGACCTCCGCGGGGCGCTGTATGCGCACCTTCAGCGGATGCCGCTGCGCTTCTTCACGGAGACGAAGACCGGCGAGATCCAGAGCCGCCTCGCCAACGACGTCGGCGGCATCCAGGGCGTGGTCACCGACACCGCGGCCTCGCTCACCTCGAACCTGGCCGTCGCCATCAGCACCGTCATCGCCATGTTGATCATCGACTGGCGGCTCACCGCCCTGTCGCTCGGGATCCTGCCGTTCTTCATGTACCTGACCTTCCGGGTCGGGAAGATCCGGCGCGAGGTCAGCGGCGAGACGCAGCGGTCGCTGGCCGAGCTCTCAGCCGTCACCGAGGAAACGCTCTCCGTGTCCGGGATCCTGCTGTCCAAGACGTTTGGCCAGCAGGGCGCGGCGGTGAACCGATTCGTCGGCCTCAACCGCCGCCTGGCCGTGCTCCAGATCCGCCAGGCGATGGTCGGCCGCTGGTTCTTCATGATCGTCGGGACGGTCTTCTCGATCACCCCGGCGCTCGTCTACTGGCTCGCCGGCTGGCTGGCGATCAACGGTGCCCCGAGCGCGCCGACGATCGGCGACATCGTGGCCTTCACGACGCTCCAGTCACGCCTCTTCTTCCCGCTCGGACAGCTGCTCAACATCCAGGTCGAGATGCAGGGGGCGCTGGCCCTCTTCGACCGCATCTTCGAGTACCTCGAGATGGATCCGGAGATCGTCGACGCCCCGGACGCCGTGGCCCTCGATCCGGCGACCGTCAGGGGCGAGATCCGCTTCCGCGATGTGGCCTTCCGCTACCCGGCCGCCGCCGTCGCCGCGGTCCTCGAACCGACGGAGGGCGAGGCGCGACGACGCCCCCGGTGCTGGAGCGAACGACCCTGCCCCCAGGGCCAGGACGGCCCCGAACGAGGCGCACATGGCGTTCGGGATCGAGGACATCGACTTCCAGGCCGCGCCGGGCGAGCTGGTCGCGCTCGTCGGGCCGTCAGGGTCGGGCAAGACGACGACCACCTACCTGCTGCCCCGGCTCTACGACGTCGACCGCGGGGCGATCGAGATCGACGGAACCGACATCAGGAGGCTGACCCTGGCCTCGCTCGGATCCGTCATCGGTTTCGTGACCCAGGAGACATACCTCTTCCACGCCAGCATCCGGGACAACCTGATGTACGCCAAGCCGGAGGCCAGCGTCGAGGAGATGGAGACGGCGGCCCGGGCGGCGGCAATCCACGATCGGGTCATGGAGCTGCCGCAGGGCTACGACACGATCGTCGGCGAGCGCGGCTACAAGCTGTCCGGCGGCGAGAAGCAGCGGATCGCGATCGCCCGGGTCCTCCTCAAGGACCCCAGGATCCTCATCCTCGACGAGGCGACCTCCGCCCTCGACACGGTCAGCGAGCGGCTCATCCAGGCGGCGCTCGAGCGCCTGGAACGGGGACGAACCACGATCGCCATCGCCCATCGCCTGTCCACGATCCTTCGCGCCGACCGCATCCTCGTCTATCGCGGCGGCCGGATCGTCGAACGCGGGACCCACGCCGAGCTCATCGCCGCGGACGGGTTGTACGCCCGCCTGTACCACGAGCAATTCGAGGGCCCGCCGGCCGACGCGGCGGGCTCTCCGCATATGGAGGGCACGGTCGCCGGGAGCGGCGCCCCGGACCACGTGCCCGGCTAGCGATCCATCACCAGCACCGCGGCGCCCGCGATCTCGCCCCGCTCGATGCGGCCGAGGGCGAGGTTGCCGGCGGACAGCGGGTGGACCTCGACCTCGGTCCGGACGGGGATCGTCACGGCCAGCTCGAGGTACTCGGTGGCGTCGCGCCGTGTCACGTTGGCGACGCTCCGGATTGAGCGCTCCCACCAGAGGTCGCCGTAGTCGAAGGCGGGGATGCCGTCCAGGTGGATCGCGTTGACGACGACGGTCCCGCCGCGATCGAGGGCGCGCAGGGCGGCGATCACCACGGAACCGACCGGCGCGAACGTGATCGCAGCGTCGAGCGGCACGGGTGGCGGCTCGTCGTGGCCACCAACCGAGGCGGCCCCGAATTCGATCGCGCGATCGAGGTCGGCCCGTGAGCGCGACGCGACATGGACCTCGCAGCCCCAGTGCCGGGCGACCTGGATCGCCTGGAGCGCCGACGCCCCGAACCCGAAGAGGCCCAGCCGCCCGCCCGGCTGGATGCCACTCAGGCGCAGGGCGCGGTACCCGATCACGCCACCGCACAGCAGCGGCGCGGCTGCCATGTCGTCCATGCCGGCCGGCAACTGGACGGCGACGTCGGCCCGCACGGCGAGTCGCTCCGCGAAGCCCCCGTCCCGATCCCAGCCGCTGAACGTCGCCACCCGACAGAGGTTCTCGCGCCCGGTTCGGCAGAACCTGCAGGTGCCGTCGAAGCCGGCGAGCCAGGTCACACCGGCGCGGTCCCCCACGTGCCAACCTTCGACCGCGGCGCCGATCGCCTCGACGATGCCCACCGCCTGATGGCCCGGAATGACCGGCAGGCGACGCGCGGCGAGGTCACCCGTGACGATCTGGAGATCGGTCCGACAGACGGCGCAGGCCGAGACGCGGACGACGAGGTCGTCCGGGCCGCCAACCGGGTCGGCCACGCTCCCGTTCCCGCATCGGTGCGGATTCGATCGGACCGGGGTGATCGAGGACGAGCGCACGCATCGCGCCGATCCTAGCGCGGCGCGGTCAGACCGGGAAGAAACACGCAGGAGTCCGCATCGGGACGTCCCGGAGGCCGCGGAGTAGCATCGGAATGGTCCCGCCAGATCCGCCCACCCCCTCCCCCCGACGGAGCCCGATCCCGATGACGACCATCCGTAGTGCCACGCTCGTCCACGAGGGCGACAATCGCTTCACCACGTCCACCGAGACCGGGCGGACGTTCGTGTGGGGCGACGACTCCGACAAGGGCGAGCTGAGCCCGGTGGAGACGGTCACGATAGCCCTGGCCGCCTGCAGCGCCATGGACGTCATCTCGATCGCGCTCAAGAAGCGGCAGGGAATCGACCGTTATGCGATCCACGTCCGGGGCGAACAGCGCGACGAATACCCGCAAGTCCTTACACGCGTCGACGTCACCCACGAGGTCGTCGGCCCGACGGTCGACGAGGCGGCCATCCGGCGCTGCATCGAGCTGTCGGCCACCAAGTACTGCCCCGTCAACGCGATGCTGTCGTCGGGGGCGACCGAGGTCCATCACCGGTACGTGGTCGAGAACAACGGCCCGGCGCCGTTCTCGGCCGAGGGCGAGGTCGTGATCACGGGACCCTTCAGGCGCCCCGATATCGTCCCCTGACCCGCGCCGCGGCATCGCCGCTCGGCGTGACGTGCATGACTATGCAGCGACTTGTGTATAGTCATGCGTCCAATGGCAAGACTCGACCGACCTCGATCCGACCGTTGACCCACCCGCCGGCGGGGGCGCCCGCCAAACGCCGATCCGCGTCGGGATCGTCGGGGCGACCGGCTACGTCGGCGGGGAGCTGATCCGGCTGCTTGCCGCGCATCCACATGTCGAGCTCGTCGGGCTCACCGGTCGCGAGCGGCGTGGTGATCCCGTGGGCGGCGTCCACCCCCACCTCGCGACGACCGACCTTTTCCTCGAGAGTGAGCTCGCCGTCGACGTTGACGCCGTCTTCCTCGCCTTGCCCCACGGGACGGCCGCTCGGCTCGTCCCGGACCTCCTGACGAGGGGCATCACGGTCATCGACCAGGGGCCGGACTTCCGGCTTCGCGCTCCCGCCGACTATCCGCGCTGGTACGGCTTCGAGCATCCGCACCCGGAGCTCCTCGACCGCGCCGTCTATGGCCTGCCCGAGCTGCACCGCACGGCGCTCATGGCCTCCGGCGCCGCCCTGCGCGCTGGCACCCGCGGCGCTCGTCGGCTCGCCGGGTTGCTACCCGACGGCGACCCTGCTGGCGCTCGCGCCGCTCGCCCGGGCCGGCCTCATCGCCGATCTCGTCGTGGATGCCAAGAGTGGCGTGAGCGGCGCGGGTCGCGAGGCCAAGGCCGAGATGCTCTATGCCGAGGTCAACGAGAGCGTCAAGGCCTACGGCGTCACCGGCCACCGCCATGCCGCCGAGATGGAGCAGGAGCTCGGTGCCCTCGCCGCGGGGACTGCGGCGGCGGAGGCGGTCCGCGCGGTCGACTTCCTGCCGCACCTGATCCCGATGACACGCGGGATCCTGTCCGCCTGCCACGTCCGGCCGACCCGGCCCGTGACGCAGGCCGAGCTGGACGAGCTGTACGCGGCCGCGTACGGCACCGAGCCGTTCGTGACGGTCGTCGGCGACGCCGCCGTCGACGGGCCACGTCCTCGGCAGCAATCACGCCCGGGTCTTCGTCCGGGCCGACGATCGGACCGGCCGCGTCCTGGCGCTCGGCGCGATCGACAACCTGGTGAAGGGGGCCGCGGGCCAGGGTGTCCAGGCCCTCAACCTGGTGTTCGGCCTGCCCGAGACGGTCGGTCTCGAAGCCCTGCCGATCGCGCCATGACGCTGGCTGCTCGGACCGATGTCCTGACTCCCGTCCCTACCGGCCTGCCGGACGTCGAGCGAGCCGCCCGGCTCCCGGGTGGATTTGCGGCCGCCGGTCGGGCGATCGGGATCAAGGCCAGCGGGCGTCCCGACCTCGCGCTCATCGTGGCCACCGGCGGGCCGGCCGCGGCAGCCGCCGTCTTCACGCCGAACACGTTCGCCGCCGCGCCCGTGCGCCGATCCCGTGCCAACCTGAAGGCATCGGCGGGCTGGGCGCGGGCCGTCGTCTCGACGAGCGGGAGCGCGAACGCCGCCACCGGCGCCGCGGGTGATGCCGATCAGGCACGTATCGGCCGGCTCGTCGCGGCGGCGCTGGATCTCGAGGAAACCGAGGTCCTCCATCTCTCGACCGGGATCATCGGAACGCGGCTGCCGCTCGACAAGGTCGAGGCCGGGCTCGACGCGATCCGTCCGCAGCTCGCCGCCTCCGACGCAGGGCTCGAGGCGGCGGCGACGGCCCTTCGAACGACCGATTCGACCACCAAGGTGGCCAGCGTGACCGTTCGTCTTGACGATTCGTCGGGCCTGCCGCGAGATGTCCGCGTCTCCGGGATCGCCAAGGGCGTCGGGATGATCCACCCGATGATGGCGACGATGCTCTCGGTGATCCTGACGGACGCGGCTGTCGCGCCGGCGCTCCTCGCCTCGATGTTGCGAGTGGCGGCGGCGCGAACATGGGACCAATTGTCGGTCGACGGCGACACGAGCACGAACGACACCGTCTTCGTGCTCGCGTCCGGCGCGGCCGGTGCAGCGACCGTGGATGCCGGCAGCCCGTCCGCCGCGATCCTGGCCGCGGCCATCGAGGCCGTCGCGCGGGACCTCGCCCGGCAACAGGCGGCAGACGGCGAGGGCGCGACGTGCCTGCTCACCTGCCAGGTCACGGGGGCGACCGACGACGCCGATGCGCGAGCCGTTGCCCGGGCCGTGATCTCGAGCAGCCTGGTGAAGGCGGCGGCGCACGGCAAGGACCCGAACTGGGGTCGCGTCGCCGGGGCGGCAGGAAACGCGCGCCTTGCCGGCGCGGCGGTCCTCGAAGCGTCGGGCCTGTCGCGGGACGAGGCAGTCACCCGGGGTGGCAGTCCGGCGACCCTTGATCCCGGCCGGCTGCGGATCGCCATGGCCGGCCACCTGGTCTTCGACGGGTCCGCCGGGGGACCGCAGGGATTCGACCGCGCGGCGGCCCGCGCCGCGATGTCTGGCCCGGAAATCCTCATCCGGCTCGACCTCGGCCTCGGTCGCGGTTCGGGCGAAGCCTTCGGCTGCGACCTCACGGAAGCCTACGTTCGCGAGAACTCGGAGTACACAACGTGAACGCCCCTCGGACAACGCCTCGCCTCTATGCCGAGCCGCGGCCAAGGCACCGCCGAGCACGCGAGCGAGCGCACTCGAACGTGCGCGAGCGAGCGCGCGCAGGCGGCAACGCAGGCCCCGGCCGGCAGGGAGGCGACCAGTGAGCGAGAGCGTCGTCATCAAGCTTGGCGGGACGACCATCGCCGAGCAGGCCCAGGTCCTCGCCGAGGTCGCCGCGCTGGCCCGCCGCCGGCCCGTGATCCTCGTTCACGGCGGCGGGAAGCGTCTCACCGAGTGGCTCGACCGGATGGGGGTGGTCTCGCAGTTCCGGGGAGGTCTGCGCGTCACGGACGCGGCGTCGCTCGAAGTCGCCGCGGCCGTCCTGCGCGGCGTGATCAACAGCGAGCTCGTGGCAGGCCTGCGGGCGCTCGGCGTGGATGCGGTCGGGCTGTCCGGCGTCGATGGCGGACTCCTCATCGCGGAACGGGTCGAGGATCTCGGGTTCGTGGCCCGCGTCGTCGGCCTCCGACGGGATCTCCTGGACGCCCTCATGGTCGCCGGTCAGGTGCCCGTGGTGGCGCCGCTGGCTCGCGACGAGCTGGGGATCGTCTGCAACGTCAATGCCGACGACGTCGCGGCGGGGATCGCGGCGGGGATCGGTGCCCGGCAACTCGTGCTCATGACCGATGTCGACGGCGTCCATGACGCCAGCGGGCGGAAGCTCGATTCCCTGACGGCCGCCGAGGCGGAGACCCTGATCGAGGCGGGCGTCATCGCGGGTGGCATGGTGCCGAAGATCCGGGCCGCGCTCGGCGCGCTGGCGTGGGAAGGCACCGAGGCGATCATCGCCGACGCGGGCGCCCCGAACGCCCTCAGCCGGGCCCTGGAGGATCCGACGTTCGGGACGCGGCTCACCACCTCGCGCTCCGCCCGGGTCAGCGCCGCGTGAGCGGGGGTCGTGCCTCGCTGGCATCGAATGGTTCGAGCGCCCAGACGGCCAAGCCGGACCGCCAGCGGGCGATCCGGGAGATCGTCGCCTCCGAGGCGATCGCCAGCCAGCAGGATCTCGCCGACCGGCTCGCCGGTCGTGGTTTCGCGGTCACCCAGGCGACCGTTTCCCGCGACATCGCCGAGCTCGGCCTGGCCAAGGCCTGGCGACGAGACCATCACGTCTACGTCCTCGAGGACGCTCCCACCCGGCCGCGCACCGGCTCGGACGAGCGGCTCCGCCGCATCCTGACCGACATCCCGGTCGGGGTGGCCCGGAGCGGCCTCATCCTCGTGCTGACGGGCGGACCGGGCACGGCAAACGTCATCGCCCAGGCGATCGACGAGTCGACGCTCCATGATCAGGTCGGCACGGTTGCCGGCGACAACACGCTCATCGTGCTCTTCGCCGACGAGCCGGCCCTCGCGCGCTGGCTCCATCGCTTCACCACCCTGCAATCGACGGTCGCCCAGGGCGCCGGAACGGAGGTCTCCCGATGAAGAAGGTCGTGCTCGCCTACTCGGGTGGGCTGGACACATCCGTCGCCGTCGCCTGGCTGAAGGAGGAGTACGACGTCGAGGTCGTCACCCTGACGGTCGACCTCGGTGGCGGCTCGCTTCGCCAGGGCGTCGAACGGCGAGCGATGTCGGCCGGCGCCTCGCGCGCCTACGTCGTCGACGCTCGCGAGCGTTTCGTGACGGACTTCGTCTGGCCGCATCTCCAGGCGAATGCGCTCTACCAGGGGGCCTATCCGCTGGCGACGGCCCTCGCCCGACCGCTGATCGCGCAGCTCCTCGTGGAGGTCGCGCAGAAGGAGGGTGCGGACGCAGTTGCCCATGGCTGCACGGGCAAGGGCAACGACCAGGTCCGGTTCGATGTCGCCGTGCACGCCCTGGATCCGGGCCTCGAGGTCGTCGCACCGATGCGCGTTGGGATGGGCCTCACGCGGGACCAGGAGATCGACTACGCGGCCGAACGCGGGATCGAGATCCCGATCACGAAGTCGTCCCCGTATTCGATTGACGTCAATCTCTGGGGCCGGTCGTGCGAGACCGGCGTCCTCGAAGACCCCTGGGTCTCGCCACCGGCAGACGCCTACGAGTGGACCGTGGCGCCATCGGCGGCGCCGGATCCCGTCGAGGTGACCATCGGATTCGAGGGTGGCATTCCCGTCTCGCTCGACGGCGGCTTCCTGCCACCGGTCGAGATCATCGATCGGCTCCACGCCCTCGGCGGAGCGCACGGCGTCGGGCGCGTCGACCACGTCGAGGACCGCCTGGTCGGCATCAAGAGCCGCGAGATCTACGAGGCGCCCGCCGCGACCATCCTGCATGCGGCGCACCGGGCACTCGAGGGCCTGACGCTCTCGAAGGACACCCTGCGGTTCAACCGCCTCGTCGCGGACGAGCACGCCCAGCTCACCTACGACGGGCTGTGGTTCTCGGCCCTTCATCGGGACCTGCGGGGCTATGTGGCGTCGTCGCAACGGGTGGTCTCCGGTGACGTCCGGATGCGGCTCGACCACGGCTCTGCGATCCTCGCCGGGCGGCGTTCGCCACTCTCGCTGTATGACAAGAACCTCGCGACGTACGACGAAGGCGACGCCTTCGACCATGCCTCGGCGGTCGGGTTCATCGAGATCTTCGGGTTGCCGCTGCGCGTCGAGGCGGCGCGCCACGGCGCGGTCGGCAAGCACCACGGCGCCGCGTGGGCGTGGACGCCGCCACTCCTGGCGGACCTCCCGACCACGATCGAAGACCCCGAGGGCGCGGCGACCGCCGGCTGACCCGCGCCGGGAAGAAGCCGGAGCTCGGGACGGTCAGGCCCGTCCGACTCGCTAGGATGGCGGCATGTCATTCAATCCCGGCGCAGACCTCGACCCAGGCCAGGTCACCGATGTCCGCAGCCGCCGGGGTACCGGTCTCGCGGTGGGGGGTGGCGGCCTGGGCATCGTCCTGGCCATCGTCTACGTCCTGCTCGGGGGCAATCCGGCGGACCTCAGCTCGATCGACCTGAACGGGCAGGCGATCGGGCCTGGTGACTCGACGCTCGCAGCCGCCTGCAAGACCGGCGCCGACGCGAATGCCCGCGCCGACTGCCGGATCGTCGGGTATGTCAACAGCGTCCAGGCCTACTGGTCCGCGGCACTCCCGGCTACCGGCGTGACGTACACCGATGCCACCACGGTGCTGTACACGGACACGCTCGCAACCGGATGCGGCACTGCCAGCACGTCCGTCGGGCCGTTCTACTGCCCGAATGACGGGAACGTCTACCTCGATCTCGGGTTCTTCGACCAGCTCCAGTCGCAATACGGCGCCAAGGGTGGTCCGTTCGCGGAGGCGTACGTGGTCGCCCACGAGTACGGACATCACGTCCAGGACTTGACGGGCATCCTCGCCCGGCAGGACGGCGGGACGGGAGCGGACAGCGCGTCAGTCCGGATCGAGCTGCAGGCCGATTGCCTGGCCGGCGTCTGGTCCAACCACGCCGCCGAGACGGGGTTCCTGCAACCGCTCACCTCGACCGACATCGCCGACGCCCTCGACGCCGCGTCGGCCGTCGGCGACGATCGCATCCAGCAGGAGTTCCAGGGCCAGGTCAACCCCGAGAGCTGGACGCATGGATCGTCGGCCCAGCGCCAGCACTGGTTCACGACCGGCTACCAACAGGGCGCGCTGAGGTCCTGCGATACGTTTTCCGCGACTCCCTGACCCTTCCGGCGGAAGGTCGGTCCGCTCCCCGCGCCGCGCAGTGTCCAGAACGCTACTGCTTCGCTCCGAACAGGGTCTCGAGCTGGCCGATCGCTTGCTGGACGCCCGCAGCGTCGGGAACGCCGCCGTTCGGCGTCGCGTGGTTGACGAGGGCCGGAAGGATCGTCGCCAGCCCGGTGCGCAACTGCTCGGCCGGGACCCCGGTCTCCGTGCTGAGCTGCTGGAGGTGATCGGCGCCGAGCGCCTGCTCGACCTGGGCGGGGGTGATCGACTGGTTCGGTCCGGTGCCCACCCACGAGCTCGCGATGTTGCCGAGGCCGTTCGCCTGCATCGTTTCGAGGATCTGATGGAGCCCTGTCGTGCCGGTGGCGGACTTCCGGCCGAGCAGGCCGAGGATCGCCGGCAGGATCGCCGCGAGGTTGTTGGCGGAGCCCGCGGTGTTGGCGCCCGAGCCCCCGAGGGCGGCCCCGAGGACCGACCCAAGACCGCCCTTGCCGAGGACGGATTCAAGGGCGCCGAGCGGATTTCCGGAAGGCGCGGCGGCGGCTCCAGAGCCAGCGCCTTCGGCCCGCCCGGTGAGCTCTTTCAAGAGGTCATCCATGATCGATCTCCCCGACTTCGGCCGGCGGCCTGTCGTGCGGCGCCGGGGGCTTCATCCTAGCCGCCGGCGGCAGACTTCGGAACAGCGTCGTGCCCGGTGGCCGCGGGGACGCACCGGGCACGAGGTTGGGCGGGGCTCCCTTCGAGCCGAGGGCTACATGGCCATCGCGGGCAGCTCGTCCGGCACGTAGCCGGCCAGGCCCATCTCGGGGATATCGAGCCCGGCAAGCTCATCCTCGGGACTGACCCGGAGCTTGATGAACCGATCGAGGACCTTGAAGAAGATCCACGACGCGCCGAATGCCCAGATGAATGCGACGGCTGCGCCGATGACCTGGGCAACGAACTGGCCGACGCCGCCGTATAGCAGCCCGGTCACCTGCCAGCCACCGTAGTTGGCCGTGCCGTCGGCGAAGATCCCGAGGGCAAGTACGCCCCACAGGCCGTTGACACCGTGGACGGCGATCGCGCCGACCGGATCGTCGACCTTGAGCCGCTTGTCGATGAAGGCGACCGCGAGGCAGACGAGGACGCCGGCGACCAGGCCGATGAACGCGCCGGCCAGCGGTCCGACGAAACCGGATGGCGCCGTGATCGCGACGAGCCCGGCGAGCATGCCGTTGACCATCATGCCGGGGTTCGGCTTGCCCTCGGTCCACCACGTGTAGAGCATCGCCGAGACGGCGCCGAAGCCCGAGGCGAGCATCGTGACGACCGCGACGATGCCGATCCTGAGGGCACCGTTGCCGGCGGCCCCGAACGTGCTGCCGGGGTTGAACCCGAACCAGCCGAAGGCGAGGATGAACGTTCCGACCACCGCCAGGACCTGGTTGTGGCCGAGGATCGTGTTGCTCGAACCGTCCTTGTTGTACTTGCCGAGCCGGGGTCCGAGGACGATCGCGCCGGCGAGGGCGCACCAACCGCCGACGGAGTGGACGACCCCGGAACCGGCAAAGTCCGCGTAACCCGCACCGAGTCCAAGCGTCCCGAGCTGGCTCAGCCAGCCCCCGCCCCACGTCCAGGCCGCGTAGACGGGGTACAGGATCGCGGAGATGAAGAGGCCGTACACCACGAACGGCTTCCATCGGAAGCGCTCGGCCATCGAACCGGTGGGGATCGTGGCGGCCGTGTCCATGAAGACGAGCTGGAAGAGGAAGAAGGCAATGACGCCGACGTCGTAGGTGCCGCCGGACAAGGCGAACCCGGTAGTGCCGAGCAGGCCCCAGTCGGTGTCACCGACGTGGATGCTCAACATGCTGTCGAGTGGCTTGAGGCCACCGAGGTTCCCGACCCCGACATTGCCGAGCCCGCCGAAGGCGATCCCGAACCCGACGAAGAAGAACCCGACGATGCCGATCGCGTAGATCATGAAGTTCATGCTGATCGTGTGCATCGCGTTCTTGGCCCGGGTGAAGCCGGTCTCGACGAGGGCGAAGCCGGCCTGCATGAACATGACGAGGAAGCCAGTAACCAGGAGCCAGGTGAAGTTGATCCCGAGGCAATTCTGGTCGACGAGATCGGCCAGCTTCGCGGCGTACGGCTCGGTCGCCTGGGCGGCCTCATAGTCACCCGATTGGAGGCTGCCCGGAGACAGACCATCGAGGTTCGCCCCGCTGCCCGTGGTCAAGCCGGATGGGTCGCCCGGTGACGGGCACCGTTGGTGCCGCACAGCCGGCCAGGAGCCCCACGGCTCCGACCAGCCCCGCGATGAGGATCAGCCGGCGAAGCGTCGCTCCGAATCCGCGCCGTCGCCGGCTGGATCTGGACCGTCGGGATGACGGGCTCCTCGAGCATGGCGTGCATCGATCCTTCCTCCGCTAGATCAGTGATTGGCGTGGACGGGGACCCGACCGACTCAGGTCGCCTCGCGTACCGGCCGAACCCGGCGTGCCCGGACGACCAGGGCCGACGCGAGCCGCGAAAGATCCGGTCTTCCCGGGAGGCTCGCCCGGTGCGAGATCCCGGATCGCGTCCCGCGCCGCGCGATCAGGAGCGCCCGGCTCGCGGCGACGGCGTCGGCGGTGTCGGGATCGGTGGCGCGGACGGCAGCGAGCAGGTGAACCTCCGCCGCCTCGAGGTCTCCGAGCCGCATCGCGAGCTCGCCGGCCTTCATGTTCGGCAGGAACCGGCCGGGCCCGAGCTCGAGCGCCCTGGAGCACGCCGCCCGCGCGGCGTCGACTTCGGCCAGCGCGAGGTGCGCGCCGCTGAGCAGCGCCCAGCCGTCTGCCCACGCCGGGTTGGTTCGGAGCTCGGCCTCCAGCAGATCACGGCCCGTGGTCCATTCCTCGTGGCCGAGCGCCCGGATGACCGCCTTCATGCTCGCGTTCACTCGTCGCTCCCGGCGGCGGTGACGCGCACCGGAATGTGTGTCGGGACGGCGAACGCCGAAGCCGGCAGATGGAGCCCACGTCCCCAGAGGGCAATCCCGATCGGCGCGATCACCGTCGTGGCCACCGCCATGAGGACGACCGCCGCGTAGACGCCCGTGTCGATGGCTCCGCTGTTCAGGCCCAATGTCGCCGCGACCAGGGCGACCTCGCCGCGGCCGATCATCCCGATGCCGACGAGCGTGGAATCCGCCCGGTCAAGGCCGCCAATTCGGGCCCCCAGCCCGCTGCCGACGAGCTTGCCAAGGCAGGCGACCGCAACGAGAGCGAGGGCGAACGGGAGCACGGGCGGGATGGTCCGGAGGTCGGCGGCAAGGCCAATGGAGGCGAAGAAGACCGGCACGCAGAGGGCCTCGCCGGCGCGGATCAGGCCGTCCTTCAGGCGGTCCGCCAGGGGCGATTCCGCGAGGGCCAGGCCAGCGACATAGGCCCCGGTGATCCCGGCGAGGCCGCCAAGACGCTCGAAGGCCCAGGCCACCAGCAGCACGAATCCCACCATCGCCGCGAGCCCGCCACCGCGGACGTGGAGGTGATCCACGATCCGGTGCAGGTGTCCGGGGAGGTGTCGGAGGCCAAGTGCGGCCACGATGAGGGTGACGGCCATCGGCACGAACAGCCCGAGGAGCGAAGCCCCCGACGTCGTCTCGGCGACCACGAGCGCAAGGACGACCAGGCCCAGCACGTCGTCGATGACCGCGGCGGCCAGGATCGTCATCCCGGCACGACCGGTCAACATGCCCATGGACTGGAGCGCGGCCGCGGTGATCCCGACGCTGGTCGCGGTCAGGATCGCACCGCAGAAGACACTCGCCCGCGCCCCCAGGCCGAACCCGAGGGCGAGGGCGGTGCCGGCGACCATCGGCAGGACGACGCCGCCGACCGCGGCGAGGAAGGCCGCCCGTCCGACACGGCGCATCGCCGCGAGATTGGTCTCGAGGCCGGCGGTGGCGAGGATCGCCAAGGCACCGACGCCGGCCAGGAGGCTCACCTCGGGACCGTCGCCCACGACGTTGAGCAGGCTGGGTCCGAGGACGAGGCCCGCCCCGATCTGGCCGACGACTCGTGGCAATCGCAAGGCGTGAGCCAGGGCCGCGCCGATCTCGGCTGCGATGAGGAGCACCGCAAGAGGAAGCAGCAAGTTGGTCAAGCGATCCTCACTCCTCGGCTCGGGACGACAGGAGACGCCGTCAGGCTACCGGGAATGGATCACGGCGAAGGTCGCGAAATGGTTGCAATTCGCGCGAAGTTCAGCGTCATGCCTAACTTCGAGCCTTCAAACGCGGTATCCGAAGGGCGACAGCACCCGAGGATACCGTTCTAGTGCTGTCGCAGGACGTAACTGCTCATGGGAGTCGTGCGACCTGCCTAAGTCCTATCAATGCAGCGAGACATGGATGTCATCGGCTCGCAATCGTGCGTAGCCCGGCTTGACGACCTCGTTGATCAGCGCGAGGCGCTCGTCGAACGGCGCGAACGCCGACTTCAGCGCATTGATGGTCAGCCATTCCATCTCGCCCAGCCCGATGCCGAAGGCGGCGTCGAGGGCGGCGAACTCCGAGCTCAGGGTCACGTCGGACATGAGTCGGTTGTCGGTGTTCACGGTCACCCGGAACCGCAGCCGCCTCAGGAGGTCGATCGGATGGTCCGCGATCGAGGCCACCGCCCCGGTATGGACATTCGAGGTGGGACACAGCTCGAGCGGCACCCGCCGGTCGCGGACGAATGCGGCGAGGCGCCCGAGGTGCACCGAGCCGTCGTCGCGAACCTCGATGTCATCGACGATCCGGACGCCATGGCCGAGGCGCTCGGCGCCGGCGAACTGGAGTGCCTCCCAGATCGAGGGCAGGCCGAACGATTCCCCGGCATGGATCGTGATGTGGAAGTTCTCGCGCCGGATGTGATCGAAGGCGTCCAGGTAGCGCGTCGGCGGATAGCCCTTCTCGGGCCCCGCGACGTCGAACCCAACGACACCGGCATCGCGCCAGCGGAGCGCCGCGTCGGCTACCTCGACCGAGCGGGCAGCCTGGCGCATCGCCGTCACGAGGACCTTCATCGAGATCGGACGACCCGTTGCTGCGGCCCGGGCCGTGCCGACTCGGAAGCCCTCCAGGTTTGCCTCGATGACCTCGTCGAGGGTCAGCCCGAGCTCGGTCGACAGCTCCGGCGCGTAGCGAACCTCGGCATAGACGACGCCGTCCGCGGCCAGGTCCTCGGCACACTCCGCGGCGACGCGAACGATGGCGTCGCGTTCCTGGAGAACCCCGACCGTGTGGGCGAACGTTTCAAGGTAGAGCTCGAGCGACTTCCGGTCAGCTCCCCGCCGGATCCATGCCGCCAGCTCGTCCGGGTCCGTCGAGGGCAGGCCGTCGTAGCCGTACTCGGCCGCCAGGTCGATGATCGTCGCGGGCCGCAGGCCCCCGTCCAGGTGATCGTGCAGCAGCGCCTTGGGAGCACGATGGATCGTCTCGAGGGTGAGCACCGGCTGGTTCCTCCGGGGACCTTTGACCGATGGTAGCGCGCTACGATGCATCGGTGAGCATGGTCTGGACGGCTTCGAGTCACGGTGTTTCGTGGCGCCTCGAGCTCGAGGGTGACGCCCTGCTGCCCGGCAGGCTGGTCGGTGGCAAGGTGACCGTCACGGCCGAGCGCGGTCTCGACGCCCGCGGACTGCAGGTGGCGCTCCGGGCGACGGAGCACTGGAAGCACAACGTCACCACGACGGACGCCCAGGGCCACACGTCGACGCGCGTGGCGACCGAGCGCAAGGACCTGGTTCACGAGCCTGTCGCCGTCAGCGGGGAGCTGCACCTGGGGCCGGGCGAGGCGCGCTCCTGGGACGTCCAGCTGCCGGTGCCACCGCTCGGCCCTGCGACGCTCGAAGCCGATGTCGCAGGGCTCGACTGGGTGGCGGTCGCCAGCATCGACGTGCCGGGCGGCATGGATCCCAGCATCGAGGTGCCCGTACGGGTAGTTCAGCCCGTGGCCCTCCTGCGATCTGGCGCCGTCACGATGGGCGAGTTCGCACTGTATGACGCGGCGGACGTCGTCGGCGACGGCGTAACCGGCACGATCCGCATCGCTCCCCTCCCCCTGTGCGCCGGCGCCCCGTTCACCGCGAAGGTGACGCTCCACTCCGGCACGCCGAGGAAGCTGCAGGAGATCCGGGCTGAGCTCCGCGTCCACGTCAAGGCGACAGTTTCACAGGGCCTCGAACAGGACATCGTCGCCTGGTCCGGTGGCATCGCGGCCACCGACCTCTCTGGAGACAGCGAGTTCGAGCTGTCCGGCACGCTCCCGACGGTGGCTCTGCCGTCGATCGAGCTCTCGCACGGGCGCGCTGATGCCACGTTCCGGGTCATCCTGGCCACGGCCTGGGCACCGGATCCGCACCTTGTACGGGACGTCGCGATCGCTTCGACGCTGGAGCTCTAGGCCCCGCAGCCACCCGATGATCAGTCATCGGTCGTTCGTCCGATAGGCCGCGCATCCAGCGCCCTACATCGGCCCGACGCCAGACCTCGGTCAGGCCGGGCCCAGGCGTTTACGGGCTGCGCCGAGGGCGGCCTGCACGCGCACGGGGCGGTCCCGCCGATCAGGTCGGCGGCGGCAAGCGCGCCCTCGACCGAGGCCGCGGCGCGAACGGCATCACCGCTCGAGGCATCTGCGGCGAGCACGGCCGCCTCCGGGTCATCCACGAGGGCCAGGGCGGCCCGAATCTCGGCGTCGGTCACGGCCGACAGCCGGGCGCCCCGGTCCTCGGCTGCGGCGACGAGCGCCCCGACGACGTGGTGGGCGCTCCGGAACGGCAGGCCGCGCCGGACGAGGGCATCGGCGACCGCTGTGGCGGTCGTGAAGCCGTCGTCGGCGGCCGCGCGCATCCGGGCGGCATCGACCGACAGCGTCTCGATGAGGCCGGTCATGACGCCGAGCGACTTCTCGAGCGTCTCGACGGCCCCGAAGAGGGGCGGCTTGTCATCCTGGAGGTCGCGCTGGTAGGCCAGCGGCAGGCCCTTGAGGATCGTCAGCATCGCGGTCAGGGCACCGATCGCCCGGGCGGCTCGTGCCCGGACAAGCTCGGCGGGGTCGGGGTTCCGCTTGTTCGGCATCATCGAGCTGCCGGTCGAGAAGGCATCGGCGACGCGCACGAAGCCGAAGGCCGGGTTCGACCACCACACGATCTCCTCGGCCAGCCGGGAGAGGTGGACCATCGTCAGGGCGGCCACGGCCAGGACCTCGACGACGAAGTCACGGTCCGACACGGCATCGATGGAGTTCGCGGTCACGCCCTCGAACCCGAGCTCGGCTGCGGTCGTCTCGCGATCGAGCGGATAGCCCGCGCCCGCAAGGGCCCCTGAGCCGAGAGGCGAGACGTTGAGCCGACGACGGGCATCCGCGAACCGCCCGCGGTCGCGTTCGAGCATCTCGACATAGGCGAGCAGGTGGTGGGCAAGGAGAACCGGCTGGGCCGGCTGGACGTGTGTGGTGCCGGGCAGGATCGTCTCGATCTCGCGCTCGCCGAGGACCACGAGGGCGCGCTCCATCTGGACCAGGGCGTCGTCGAGGTCATCGACCGCGCGCCGGGTCCAGAGCCGGAGATCGGTGGCGACCTGGTCGTTTCGCGAGCGGCCGGTGTGCAGCTTCCGGGCCACGGGACCAATGCGGGCCTCCAGGGCGGCCTCGAGGTTCATATGGACATCCTCGAGCGCGTCGTCCCATTCAAGCGTGCCGGCATCAAGGTCGTCCGCCAGGCCTCCGAGACCCGCGACGAGCGCGTCGACCTCGTCGGAGGCCAGGATTCCGGCCCGTCCGAGCCCGTGGACGTGCGCGATCGATCCGGCGATGTCGTCTGCGGCCAGGTAGACGTCGATGTCCACCGAGCGCGTGAACTCGACGACGCGCTCGTCCGTGCCGCCCTTGAACCGCCCGCCCCAGCGCTGCATCTCGTCCTCCGTGCGAGCGGCCATCGTAGCGGGCCGGGTGATGGTCGATCGGACGGCGACCGCAGGCCGGTGGGTCGATCGCGGGCCGGCGAGTCGGATCAGTGCGGGGCGAGCGCCAGGAGCACGGCGCCCACGACCACGAGGGCCGCGGCGAGGACCCTCGAGGCCGCCTGGTAGGCCCCGGCGGATTCACCGAGCCGGAGCGCGCCCCACAGCGCCGCGAGGACGATCCCCGACTCACGGAGAGGCGCGACGGCCGCGAGCGGCGCGATCGAGTAGGCAAACAGGATCAGCAGGTAGGCGCCGAGGGACAGGATTCCGGCCGCGCCGTCGCGCCAGGCAGGACCGTGTGCGACGACACGGGCCGGGGCGAGCACCCGGAGCCGGCGTCCGACGACCACGCTGGCCCACAGGATCGTGGTGGCGAAGACGGCAAGGATCGCCCCGTACGTCCAGGGCGCCAGGATCCGGACCCCCACCCGGTCGACCGCGGAGTAAGCCGCAATGGTGACGCCCGTCGCGAGGGCAAAGCCGATGGCACCGCGATGCTCGGCACCGGCGGCCCGCAGCGCCCGCCACGGCCGCGCAACCAGCAGGATTCCCGAGATGAGCGCCGCGACGCCAAGTGCGGCCGGCACGGACAGTCGCTCGCCGAGGATCCCGACGCCGACGACGATCGCGAGGAGCGGCGCAGTGCCGCGGGCGATCGGATAGACGAGCGACAGGTCGCCTCGGGCATACGCCGCGGAGAGGAAGATGAAATAGGCCGCCTCGAGGACGCCGGATAGCAGGGCCAGGCCGATGCCCGCCGGCTCGATCGAGGGCCGACCGAGTGCCAGCCAGGCGCCGAGCCCCACGGGGACGAGCACCGCCGAACCGATGGCCTGGAGCCGGACCGCCGTCCGGAGCGGATCCCCGGACGTCTTGAGCAGGACGTTCCAGCCGGCGTGCAGGACGGCGGCGGTGAGGACCAGGACGACCGCGAGTGGCGGCATTTCCTAGCGGCCGATGTCGCGCCGGCGCATGCCCAGGGCACAGAGGAGGACGCCGCCCAGTGCGAGGACCACGCACAGGACGACGCCGAACCCGTCGATCTGACCGACCATCGGACGACCGAGATGACGGTTCAGCGCGAGGTCCATGATCTGGCTCGGCCATTCGAGGATCGACCCGACGAGATCGTAGAGGAAGAACGCCAGGCCGAGCACCAGCGTCACCGGGCCGGCCAGGGACGGGCGTACCAGCCCGCCGACGGCGAGGCCTATGCCGGCCAGGGCCATGCCGTATAGCCCGACGATCGAGACGCCGATGGCCGGCCGGATCGGATCGTCCCCCTGGGCGGCCGTGCCGAGCGCGACGGCGATGACGAGGACGCCCGTCGTCACGACGAGGGCTCCAAGGACCGAGGCCGCGCTCCGGATCGCCCAGGCGAATCGCCCGATTGGTGCCGCGAGGACGACCTCGAGGCGGCGCTCGGTCTCATCAGAGGCCCAGCCGCCCACGAAGAACGCCGCTGCGAGACCCATCACGATGATCCCGTCCTCGAAGAAGGCGAGCTGCAGGAAACCCGCGGTCGACAGGATGTCGGCGTCCGGGAAGAGCTGGGTGATCATCCGGGTAATCTGCGGGATCTTCGACAGCTGCTCCACGAAGACGTTCGCCGACGAGGCCAGGATGATCCCGAACAGGCCCAGCAGGGCGCCCCAGACCAGCGCCCCTGGAAATCGCTCGCCGAGGCCCCTCGTCAACGGCCCCCTGATCCACAAGCGGACTCGTGGCACGGGTATCCGGCCCCCCGACGGGACCAGGAGATCGCGCCGCGCGAACGCCTCGACGCCCGCGACGAGCAGCACCGCGACGGCTGCCGCCAGGATCCCCACCGCGGGCCAATCCCATGTTCCCGCAAGGGGTCGGTGGCCCTTCGTCAGGTCGAAGTAGGAAGCCCACCGGACGGCGTCGAAGGCCGGGACGGTGTCGGCGTACGAGGCCACGATGAAGCTCGCGAAGAGGACTCCGGCCCCTGTCCCGAGCGCCCCTCCCCGCCCGAGGAAGGGCGCCACGGCGAACGCGACTGCGCCGGGCGCAAGGATCATGAGAAACGTCAGGAGCATGCTCGCGGCGACCGGTCCAGCGGGAACGGCATCACCGGGAAGCGTGGCAAAGGCGTTCGTGGCGACGTACGTGGCGAGGCCGATGAGCAAGACGCTGACGGCGAGCAGGGCGAGGTACGCCAGCACCTTCTCGGTTGCGAGACGCCGGCGAGCGAGGGGCGTGGACGCGACGACATCCAGGCTTCCGCCGGCGAGCTCGCCGGCAAGCGTGCCGGCGAGGGCGACGATCGCCCAGATCCCGTACATGACCGGGATGAAGTTGAGCGCTCGCCAGGAAATGAAGCCGCCAAGGTGATCGATCCCGACCGGGGCGCCGAGCATCCCCTGGAAGATCGGCGGGAGCGCCGTCAGCTGCGCGGCCATCAGCTCGCGCGCGGCGACGGTATCGAACTGGGCGGCGATCTGGCTCGTTGTGGCGAGGATGATCGCCGCGAAGAGCAGCCCGAGCGCGATGGCCAGGACCCGCCCGTCGCGGACCGACTTCCCGAAGACCGAGCCCAGACCAAAGAGGCGTTTGCCGATCGACGGCCGCTCCAGGATGGGGATGGCCGCCGCGGGAGCGGCCGGAGCGGCGGGCACGCTCACTGGACGGGCCGGCCGGCGCTGGTTCCGTACTCCGCGAGGAAGACCTCCTCGAGCGAGGGTTCGCGGCTGACGAAGTCGACCAGGGCCGCCTGCGCGGCCAACCGCACGACCGGTGCGACGGGTCCGCTGACGAGCAGCCGGATGGTGCGCCCCTCGACCGCGAGGTTGCTCACGCCGGGCACCGCCGCATATGGGGCCGGATCGACCGGCTCGGCGAACCGGAGCTCCACCTCGTGGGCTGCCAGCTCGCGCAGCGATTCGACCGTATCGAGCCGGACGATCCGGCCGTCGCGGATGATCGCGACGCGGTCACAGGTGCGTTCGACCTCGCTGATGATGTGCGAGGAGAGGAACACGGTCCGACCCTCGGCCTTGGCCTCGAAGAGCAACTCGTTGAACGTCTGCTGCACGAGCGGATCGAGGCCGGCGGTCGGCTCGTCGAGGATGAGGAGTTCGGGCCGGTGCTGGAGGGCGCAGATCAGGCCGACCTTCTGCTTGTTGCCGCGGGAGTACTCCCGGAACCGACGCGAGGTGTCCAGTCCCAGGCGCTCGACGAGCTGACCGCTGTAGGCCCGGTCGAAGCCGCCCCGCAGGTTCGCGAAGTACTCGATCGTCTCCGCCCCGGTGAGACGGTCATAGAGCGTGAATTCGCCCGGGAGATACCCGATCCGGGCGTGGATGGCCACGGGATCCTGCGACGACACGATGTCGAAGACGCGCGCCGAACCTGACGTCGGCCGGATCAGGTCCAGCAGGATCCGGATCGTGGTCGTCTTGCCCGCACCGTTCGGTCCAAGGAAGCCGAACACTTCGCCCTGGCCAACCTCGAGATCGACCTCGGTGATGCCGCGATGGACGCCGTAGGCCTTCGTGAGGCGCTCGGTCTGGATGATCGGGGGCATTCGCACTCCTTGTCGCTCGAACCGCCGGCTTGGGCCACGGTCCGGGCCAGGGTCTGGGCCAGGGTTCATGACCCCGTGGCGACGGCGCCCGGATCAAACGCCGATGGGATGCCAGACCGTCTTCATCTCGAGGTAGGCGGCGATCCACTCGGGCCGCTCGGCGGCGCGGTCGTCGAGCCAGTCGAACCGGGCATCCGAGATGCCCGCCGGCCGCCGGACGATGCGCTTGATGTTCTCGGTAGCGGCCAGTTCGACGTCGCGCCGGGCCTCGTCCGCCACGCCCCAGACGTCGATCGTGTCGACGTCCTCATGCCCTGCCAGGACCGGCACGAGCTCCCGCTTGAAGCCGGTGATGACGTTCACGACCCCCGCCGGGACATCGGACGTTGCCAGCACTTCGGTCAGCGTGATCGCGGGCAGCGGCCGGCTCTCCGACGTCAGGACAACGACCGCGTTGCCCGCCACGAGCGGTGGGGCGAGCCGCGAGACGAGACCGAGGAGTGACGAGGTCTCCGGGGCGACGATCCCGACCACGCCGGTCGCCTCGGGGATCGTGAAGTTGAAGTAGTCCGACGCGACTGGGTTCGTCGACCCGAGCACCTGGGCGATCTTGTCGGCCCAACCGGCGTACCAGACCCAGCGGTCGATCGCCCGGTCGACCACCAGCCGTGCCCGCTCCGGCCGGAGACCCTCGGCCTGGGCGACCTCGGCCACGAACTGGTCGCGCCGGCCCTCCATGAGCTCGGCCACGCGATACAGCACCTGGCCGCGGTTCATTGCGGTGCGGTCGGCCCAACCGGGAAACGCCTTGCGGGCGACCCGGACCGCGTCGCGGAGGTCTTTCCGGGAGCCGCGGCAGGCATTCGCGACCGGCGTCCCATCCGAGGCCGATACGAGGTACGAACGACCGCTCTCGGTGCGCGGGAACGCGCCACCGATGTAGAGCTTGTAGGTCTTGCGAACCTCGATCCGGGGCGCCCCTTCGGCGAGGGCGCGGGCGGCCGCGGAACCCTTCGCTCGCCGGGCGGGCACGGTTGCCACCTAGCGATCCTCCAGGCGGACGTACGCATGAAGCCCCTGCATGCCGCCCTCGCGACCGAAACCCGACTCCTTGTATCCGCCGAACGGCGACGTCGGGTCGAAGCGATTGAAGGTATTGGCCCACACCACTCCGGCCCGCATCTTGTGGGCCATGGAGAGGATCCGGCTCCCCTTCTCGGTCCAGATCCCGGCCGACAGGCCATACGGCGTGTTGTTCGCCTTCTCGACCGCCTCGTCGGGCGTCCGGAAGGTGAGCACGGAGAGGACGGGCCCGAATATCTCCTCCTTCGCGATGCGGTGGCTCTGGGCGACATTCGTGAAGAGCGTCGGCCGGAAGAACCAGCCCCGGTCGGGGAGCTCGCAGGGCGGCTGGTACAGGTCCGCGCCTTCGGCGACGCCGGACGCCACCAGCTCGGTGATCTTCTCGAGCTGCTGGCGGGAGTTGATCGCCCCGACATCGGTGTTCTTGTCCATCGGGTCGCCGACACGGATGGTCGACAGGCGGTCCTTCAGCTTCTCGATGAGCGGACCCTCGATCGACTCCTGGACGAGCAGCCGCGACCCCGCGCAGCAGACCTCGCCCTGGTTGAAGTAGATCCCGTTGACGATGCCCTCGACCGCCTGGTCGAGCGCCGCGTCCTCGAAGACGATGTTCGCGGCCTTGCCGCCGAGCTCGAGGGTGAGCGCCTTGTCCGTCCCGGCGACGGCCCGCTGGATGAGCTTGCCCACGCCGGTCGACCCGGTGAAGGCGACCTTGTCCACGCCGGGGCTGCTGACCAGGTGCATACCGATCTCGGCCGGCCCCGGGACGATATTGACCACGCCCGGCGGCAGGTCCGCCTGGCGGCAGACGTCGGCGAAGAGGAGCGCGGTGAGCGGTGTCGTCGAGGCGGGCTTGAGGACGACCGTGTTGCCCGCAGCGAGGGCGGGCGCGATCTTCCAGCTGAGCATCAGCAGCGGGAAGTTCCACGGGATGACCTGGGCCGCGACCCCGAGCGGCCGGGCATTGCGGCCCGGAAAGGCGTACTCGAGCTTGTCCGCCCAGCCGGCGTAGTACCAGAAGTGCGCGGCCGCCAGGGGGATGTCGACGTCGCGACTCTCCTTGATCGGCTTTCCGGAATCGAGCGTCTCGAGGACGGCGAACTCACGGGACCGCTCCTGGAGGATTCGCGCGATCCGGAAGAGGTACTTCGCCCGCTCGCGGCCCAGGCAGCGAGCCCCAGCTCTTCCGCTGGGCACGTCGCGCGGCACGGATCGCCCGATCGATGTCCGCAGGCGTGGCTCGCGAGACGTCGGCGAGCTTCTCCTCGGTCGCGGGATTGACGGTCTGGAAGACGCCCTTGTCGGACGCCTCGACCTCACGGCCGTTGATGAAAAGCCCGAAGCGCTCCTTGAGCACGACGATCTCGCGCGATTCGGGCGCGGCCGCGTACTCCCAGGGGATCGCCTGGCCGTCGCCGAGGCCCCAGCCGGCCGGGGCGCGATCCCCGCCCCAGGGCCGCATCTTCGTTGCGTCGCTGGTCACGCACGGCATCATACCCGGGATGCCCGACGAATCCGCCGCCACCCCTGGCTCTGACGCGACCGCCACTGACATGGCCCGGCCGAGATGACCGCCGTCGCGACCGCGGGCCTTGCGGTCGCCGGCGTGATTGCCGTCGTCGACTGGGTCGCGGTCGGCCGGGCCGACCGGCGAATCGAGCGCGTCGCGAAGCCGGCCGTGATGGCGGCCCTCATCGCCACGGTCCTGCTCTCGGACCCAAGCGCCTCGACCCGGAGCCTGCTGCTCGCCGCGGCGCTCGTCGCGTCGCTGATGGGCGATCTCTTCCTGCTGTCCCCGGAGCGATTTGCGGATGGCCTCCTGGCGTTCTTCGGCGCCCATCTCGCGTATCTCGCCCTCTTCGTGACGATCGGGCCACTGCACGCGGGTCTCGGTGTCCTGGGCCTGGCGCTGGGAGTGCTGATGGTCGCGACCGTCGGGCGCGCGATTCTCCGCGGGGCCATCGAGGCGGGCATCGGTGCCAAGGTCGCCGCGTACCTGGCGGTCATCGTGGCGATGGCCATGGCGGCGACGGCCAGCGGCCTGGCCTTGGCCGCGCTGGGCGCCTGGCTCTTCGTCATCTCCGACGCCGTCCTGGGCTGGGATCGGTTCGCAACACCTCCGCCCGCCTCAACCCAGGCGGGACGCGCCCGGCGGCTCACGATCATCGTCTTCTACCATGTCGGCCAACTGCTGCTGGTGGCCGCCGCGCTTGCCGTCGCCTGACGGCGAGCCGGGGCGCCGGCAAGACCCCGTTCAGGGCACGGGCACCCGCCCGCGGCCTGTTCCCACTGGAGCCCAGACCGTGACTGACCCGACGCCGCTCTGGCAACGCCGCTATCGCGCGCCGATCGTCGGCTTTCCCACCTGGTCGCGGTACGCGCCGGATCACCTCGTCTATGCGTCGTCGGAGAGCGGCATCTACCAGCTGCACGCCTGGGATCTCGCGACCGGCGAGCGGCGGCAGATCACGCATGAGCCCGTCGGGCTCGTCTCGGGCGAGATCAGCGCGGATGGACAATGGGTCCTGTGGCACCGTGACACGACCGGCGACGAGTCGGGAGCCTGGGTGACGGCACCGTTCGTCGGCGGTTCGGCCGAGCCGTTCGCGGAGGGGCTTCCGGCGGGCTGGGACGGAGGCCTCGCCGCGGGGCGAACCCGGACCGTGGCGGGCATTTCCGATCGCGACGGCTTCGCGATCTACGTGACGGAGCTCGACGGGACGACCCGCCAGCTTCGCCGCGGCAGGGACTCGATCCTCCTCGGCGGCAGCAACTCGATGGTCGGTGGGGGTACGGACCTGGCGGCCATGAACGCCGACGAGACGCTCGTGGCGGTCGAGCACGGTGAGCACGGCGACCTCATCCATAGCGCCCTTCGCGTGCTGGATGCCCGGTCCGGAGCCGTCGTCGCCGACCTCCAGGACGAGGGCCGCGAGGTCGTGGCGTTCGCCTGGTCCCCCCTCCCCGGCGACGATCGCCTCGCCATCGGTCACGAGCGTCGCGGCGAGCGGGCCCCCGCGATCTGGAGCCCGAGAACCGGCGCGCTCGTCGATTTGGACGTGCCATGGAGCCACTTCACCGAGGTCGGCGACTGGTATCCGGACGGATCGGCCGTCCTCCTCGTCGAGCTCGACGGCGGCCAGCACCGCCTCCATCGGTACGAGCTCGACGGAGGTCGCATCACGACGCTCGACACGCCGGCCGGATCGATCACCGGCGCGCGGGTCCGTCCCAGACGGAGCCGTCTGGTATCGCCTCCAGAACGGCGAGCATCCCGGCGTGCTCATGCAGGTCGGCGTCGCCGAGCCGATCCTCTCCGCGGGTCCTGCCCCGGCGGGTCGCCCTTTCATCCCGTGGTCGTTCACGAACCCGGGCGGGCAGACCGTTTCGGGCTGGAGGATCGAGCCGACCGGCCACTCCCCGTTCCCGACCCTCTTCCACATCCACGGCGGACCGACCTCGATCGACCTCGATCGCTGGGCGCCCGACCTGCAGGCCTACGTCGATGCCGGCTTCCAGGTCGTGCTCGTGAACTACCGTGGGTCGATCGGCTTCGGGGCGGCCTGGCGCGACACACTCATCGGGAACATCGGCTGGCCGGAGGTCGAGGACATCCTGGCCGGCGTCGACGATCTCCTGGCGAAGGGCCTGGCCGACCCGGCGCGCCTCGCGATCGCGGGCTGGTCATGGGGCGGCTACCTGACGCTCCTCATGCACGGCATGCATCCCGACCGGTTCGCAGCCGGCGTGGCGGGCGTCCCGGTCGGCGATTACGCGCTCGGGTACGAAGATCTGTCGCCCCTGCTCCAGGCCTACGACCGGGCGCTCCTCGGGGGGACGCCGGCCGAAGTCCCCGAGCTTATGGCGGAGCGATCACCCATCTCGTACGTCGACAACGTCAGGGCGCCGATCCTGTTCCTGGCCGGCGAGGCGGATACCAGGTGTCCGATCCGACAGGTCCTGGCCTACACGGACCGCTTGGCGGCGCGGCACCACCCCCACGAGCTCTATCTCTTCCCCACCGGCCATGCCCCGTTCCAGATCGAGGAGCGGATTCACCAGACCGGGATGGTCCTGGACTTCCTGGCGCGGACGGTGGCGGGGGTCCACGTGCCAGACTGAGCGACGCGGGGAGAGCCGGTCGGACCTTGTGGTCGGGCACGCCATCGTCGACGATGCGCCGGCTTCCCGCGAAGCGGAGGAGGACCATGCGACTGATGTCGGTTGTTCGATTCCTGATGGTGATGAGCTTCCTCGCGGCAATCGGGTCGGCCCTCGCGGCAGTGATCGCGAAGGGCCGCCTGACCTCTCGCGGCGGTCCGGAGGATGACGAGGTCGACCTCGTGACGATCTTCGAACCGCAGGAATTCACCAGCAGCGCGAGGGCGCTTCGGCGCATAACCGCGACGACCATGTACGGCGGTGGGACGATCGACCTCCTGGGCGCAATGCTCGATCCTGGCGGTGCGACGGTCAGGGCTCGAACGATCTTCGGAGGTTTCCGCCTCGTCATCCCGGCCGCGTGGCGCGTCGAGCTCGACGGCATCGGCTTCGCCGGCGGGTCAGCTGACGGCCGCGATCAGTCCCTCGTCGATCCACAGGGCCCGGTTCTCCGGGTGCGCAGCACCGCGGTATTCGGCGGAATCGGCATCGTTTCGGAGGGCCCCGATCGTCGAGCGGCCGAGCCGGTCAAGGCCTAGGTCGGAACTGCGGCCTCGCGGATCAGGTCCGACCAGATCGCCGATGGCATCGGACCGTCGTCAGGGTTGGAGCGTCGAACGCAATTCAATTCCGTCGACCAGGTAGATCCCCGTCGCCCCTGAGACGACGAGGTCGTAGGTGCGCCCGTCGCGATACGGGATCAGGTCGGCGGATCGGACCGTCGACCCTTCGACAGCGTCACCGGGTCGCAGATCGCCGAATCGGCGGCCGTCCGCGAGCGGGTGGCCGGGCGAGGCGGTTGCGGTGCGCCCGTCGGCGAGCACGAGCCGGACGACGTGGTGCTCGATCGGTGCGACCGTCGAGCCGAGCGCGATCACGACCGCCGGTGTCAGCGCCCCACTTGCATCCACCGTCCAGACAGGATCTCCGATCCGCACGTCCTCGACCGCGACGCCGCCCGATGGCGTCTCGATCCGGGTCCCCTTCGCCAGGCAGATCGGGCACATCGGCGCGTCGGCCGGCCCCTGCTGCTCGATCGTGATGACGCCGCGGTTCGTGATGGTCCCGGCGGTCCGGGTGCCGCGCTGGGCACTGGTCGCCGGCTGGGCGAGGTAGTCGAAGCGGTACGTGTCGTTTCCGGTCGAGTCCAGGGCGATTGCCTGGAGGACCTTCCACGCCTGGTATACGGCAAGCTTCTGCTGGTCCGAGAACGAGGTCACGGCCTCCAGGCCGAGGCGCAGGACGATGGCCCGGAACGCCTCCGTTTCAGCCTGGACCTCCGGCCAGCGTGACTTTGCGCTGTCAAGCTCGTCGACACGCTGGATCGGATAGAAGTCGGGGTCGCAGTACCAGAGCGGACCGTAGGCATCGATCAGGGCGAACTTGAGGTCCGGAAGCGAGCGGGCGGGGCCTGGAGTCGGTGCGGCCCCCGGGCTGGCGGAGGAGCCAAACGAACCGAGGTCCGGCGTCGCGAGCGCAGAGCACCCGGCCAGGATCGTGGCCAGCAGGACCAGCGTCGTGATCGACCAGGCAAGGTGCCGCATGGCCGGCTGACGTGGCATCCAGGATCGCGGTTCCCCGAGGTCGGTCGGGCGTCGCGCCCGCTTCGTCAATCGATCGTGAAGTGGTCCGGCCCCTGGTAGCGGCCGGTGCGCTCCTTCTCGATCTGCATGAGGATGTCGTTGAGAAGGCTCGAGGCGCCGAACCGGAAGCGCTCCGGGGTCATCCAGCGTGGACCCAGCGTCTCGTACAGGACGACGAGGTACTGGACCGCCTCCTTCGCCGTCCGGATGCCGCCGGCCGGCTTCATCCCGACGGCCCGTCCCGTCGCCTTCTCGAAGTCGCGAATCGCCTCGAGCATCACGAGCGTCACCGGAAGGGTCGCGGCTGGCGTGACCTTGCCGGTGGAGGTCTTGATGAAGTCCGCACCGGCGGCCATCGCCAGGATCGAGGCGCGCCGGACGTTGTCGTAGGTCTCGAGCTCCCCGGTCTCGAGGATCACCTTGAGGTGCGCCTCGCCACACGCGTCCTTGACCTCGACGATCTCGTCGAAGACCGCGCCGTACTCGCCCGACAGGAAGGCGCCGCGGTCGATGACCATGTCGATCTCGTCGGCGCCGGCCGCGGCCGCGGCACGCACCTCTGCCAGCTTGATGTCGAGGAACGTCTGCCCGGACGGGAAGGCGGTGGCAACGCTGGCAACCTTGACGCTCGATCCCGCGAGGGTCTCCTTTGCCTCGGCGATGAAGGCCGGATAGATGCAGATCGCCGCGACCGACGGGATCGATGGATCACCCGGCTGCGGATGCATCCCCTTCTGGCACAGCGCCCGGACCTTGCCCGGCGTGTCCTTCCCCTCGAGCGTCGTCAGGTCGATCATCCGGATCGCGAGGTCGAGGGCCCACAGCTTCGAGGCGCGCTTGATCGAGCGCTTGCGGAGCCCGTCGACGCGCTGCTCGACGCCGACCTGGTCGACCGCGGTGAGCCGGCCGAGGACCGAGCCGAGAGGACCCGGGCGACCGCCGGCCCAGGCGCGCACGAGCTCGCTCGCGCGCTCTCGGCTGAGGGTGTCCTGGCGGTGGGCCGTGGTCATGGGACGGTGAGGATACCGCCGATCATCGAGGCCGGCGACCGGGTCGGCTCCGGCGGCGGACGGCTTCCGTCCTAGTTGCCGTGGCGCGTCCGCGGCTTCGGGGGCAGCGTCCGCATTCCTTCGACCAGATAGTGCCGGAACCAGTCTCGGACCTGGACGAGGTTCTCGGACCGCCGGAAGGGCGTCCCGGACCGCGTCAGCTCATGGGACTCCCCGACCACCCGCATGAGCCGCACGGGCCGACGATGGCGGCGCAGGACGGCGAAGAGCGCCTCGGCCTGGCCGATGGTCGTTCGGAGATCCTGCTCGGCATGCTGGATGAGGAGCGGCGTCCGGATCTCCGCCGCGTAGGTGATCGGCGACATCCGGCGGTACAGCTCGGGGTCCTGCCAGGGGTAGGCACCGAACTCGTATTCGGGCCAGTCGGTCCCTGACAGGTCGCCGGTCAGCATCAGCATCGTCAGGTCGTTGACGGAACGGCAGGTGATCGCCGCGGCGAACCGCTGGTCGTGGCCCACGATCCAGGATGTCAGGTAGCCGCCGTAGGACCCGCCGGTGACGCCGAGATGGGCGGGATCGGCGAGGCCGTCCGCCACCAGGGCGTCGACGCCGGCCAGGACGTCCCGCGTCGGGCCCTCACCCCAGTCGGCGAGGTTGCCCTCGTTGAAATCGAGGCCGTACCCCTCGGAGCCTCGGGGATTGCAGTAGAAAACCGACATCCCCGCTCCGGCGATGACCTGGAACTCCCACGAGGGTGCCCAGCCGTAGAGCGTGTGCGGCCCGCCGTGGATCTCCACGACCGTCGGCTGCGGCCCGGGACCGGCGGGGATCAGCCAGCCCTGGATCTCGCGGCCGTCGACCATCACCGAGCGCTCGACCGCCGGCCGCAGCTCGATCTCCGCGAGCAGTTCCGCGTTCAGGCTCGTGACAGGCTCAAAGGTCACGTTGCCCTTCCTGGCCCCGCCGGCCGGCACGTGCCCGACATTGAGGTCCGGCGTCCGGATGTCGGTCGAGCACATCGCGACGACGTCGACCCCGTCGGATCCGCGATCCCGGACGTCGAAGGCGGAGAGGTAGTGGTGATCGGTGGTCAGGCGCTGCAGGCTGCCGTCGCGGGTGCCGAGGCGCCACAGCTCCATCGAGCCTCGATCGGGCGCGAGGAACAGGACCGCCGAGCCGTCCTCGATTGCCCGCAGCCGAGCGGTCTCGCCGGCCGCGACGTCGCTGTTCATCGTCGAGCCGGGCATGACGTCGTGGCGGCCGCTCAGGTTCTCGCCACCCCGCGCCTCGGACCCGTCGGCCGCGAATCGCCAGACGTCGTTGCGGAAGAAGACGTGCGGCAGCTGGCCGCCGAAGGCCACGATCGATCGATCGTCCAGCCATTCCGGGGAGGAGTAGAAGCCGCCGGGCCGATCGACGATCGTCGTGATCGCGGCCGTCGCGACATCGACCGACAGGATGCGACTCGATGACTTCAGGTCACGATCCCTCGTGGCGCTCGTCGAGACCGCGACCCTCGTCCCGTCCGGTGACCAGGCCATCGACCCGACGCCCGCGGGCAGGTCGGTCAGGCGGCGACCCTCGCCCGAAATGGCGTCGACAAGCCACAGCTGGGGAATCCGATGGGCGACGATGCCGGGCCCGTTGAGCTCGTAGCCGAGGTGGTCGAAGAACCAGTAGTCGCTCGGCAGCGGCTTGCCGGGAGCCGGGGCGGGAAGCCGGCGGCGGGCGCGGTCGTCCGCGCCACGATCCGCCGCCCGAGAGCTCGACAGGACCGCCAGCCGCGTGCCGTCCGGCGACCACTCGAAGGCGGAAACGCCACGGGGCAGGTCGGTCAGTCGCCGCGCCTCTCCCGGGCGGTCAAGGGGCAGGAGGTAGACCTGCTCGCCGTCCTCGCGATCCTTGGGCGCGGTCGGATCCTCCTCGACGTGGACCCGCCGGTTGCTGATGAAGGCGAGCGTGCGTCCATCGGGCGAGATCCGCGGGCTGGACTCGTGGCGCCCGGCCGTGGTCAGCCGTCGGGGCGCTTCCCCGTCGATCCGGCTGCCGTCCGCAAGCCGCACCGACCACAGGGCGGAGTGGTACGCGTCGTGGGCGCCGGCTACCTCCTGGACCACGAACACCGCAAGGTCGCCGTCTGGGGCGAGCCGTGGGTCGGTGGGGATACGAAGGCGCGGCTGGTCATCGGGGCGCGCGGAACGGCGGGTCGAGGTGGTCACGTCTGGCAGGGCTCCGGAAGTGGTGGCACGCTGGCGCGGGCGACGAGCCCGAGTCTAGCGACTACCATCGCCGGGCGATGTCCGACCAGCTTTCGCTGCGGCTCGATCCGGCGCTGCCGAACCCGCCCTCGAACCTTCGACCGATGCTGGCCCGGCTCCTGCCGGAGCCGTTCGATTCTCCGGACCACCTCTTCGAGCCGTCGTGGGGTGGCCGTCGAACGCTCGCCGTCATCGGCCCGGGAGCGCACCCGGGCGAGGGCGAGGTCGCCCTGGTCGACGCCCAGGGCATCACGATGACCGTGATCCCGCCGGAGCTCGCCGGCCTGGGCGTCCGCCTTGCCGCGCGGTCGGCGGTCCTCGACGGTGAGCTCGTGGTCGTCGACGCGGCCGGACGGGCGGACCCCGACGAGCTCGAGCGCCGGCTCTCCGGCGAGCCGGGCCGGCCGATCGCCTTCCTGGCATTCGACCTCCTCCACGTCGATGGTCGCTCGCTCCTGAACATGGCCCTCGAGAAACGGCGCGCGGAGATGCGGCGGATCCTCCGGCCGGCCGACGAGGTCCTGGTCGTCCCGGCCATCCCGGGCGAGGGTCGGGCGCTCTTCGCGGCGGTCTCGGCACAGGGCCTGCCGGGGATCCTCGCCCGCGAGCGCATGAGTCCCTACCTTCCGGGCATCCGGAGCCGGCTGTGGCGGTTCATCCCGGTGACACCTGAGATCGGCGCAACCGACGGCATCCCCTCGAACGCGCCGGAAACGGCACGGGAGGTGGCCGGGTCGGCGCCGGTGCTGGCACTCATTCGCCGCCTGCCGCTGGGCCTCGATTCCCCGGTCGACGCCGACTAGCCGTTGGGCGAGAGCACAGCGCGGAGAATGCGTCGCGCACCGGGACGCTGACCGTAGAGCAGCACCCCGGCCGCGTAGACGCGGATGGCCAGGCCGGCCACGAGCGCGATCGCGAGGACCAGCAGTCCGTAGGACAGCGCCAGCTCCCAGGGCTGGACCCGGCCAACCGTCAGCCGGGTGAACATGACGAACGGGCTCCAGAAGGGCACGAATGACGAGACCCGGATGAAGGTCGACAGCCCGCCCGAGAGCGCGAGCACCGCCTGGATGTAGCCCGCGATCCCGAGGAGGCTCATCGGCAGGGCGATGACCTGGAGATCCTCGACACGACTGACGAGCGAGCCGGCAGCGGCATAGATCAGGGCGTAGAGCGTGAAGCCGAGCACGAAGAACGCACCGTACGCCAGGAACAGCGGCGGGGTTATCCCGTCGAGGGGCGGCGTGAGCCCGGAGCCGAGGCCGAGCGCCGCCCCGATCGGTCGCTGGAGGGCGAGTGCGAGGAGCGCGGGTACGAGGATCGTCGCGTACTGGAGGAGGCCGGCGAGGCCGATGCCAAGAACCTTCCCCAGGACGAGCTGACGGGGCGACGCGGCGCTGATCAGGAGCTCCATGACCCGGGTCTCCTTCTCGGCCGCGACCCCGGCGGCGACCCACATGCCGTAGATCACCATCGTCAGGAAGAGGATCACGACGAGCACCGTGCCGAGCAGCTGGCGGCTGGCGATCTGCGCGGCCCCGAGCGGCGCCCCGCCAAGATTAGGCCCGGCCCCGGCGACGACATCGAGGCTGGGCGACAGGAATGGCGCGCCGCTCGCCGGCTTCACGATGTCGGTCCACTCGAGGAAGGCGACGGCGAAGGTGCCGATCGCGACGAACTGCGTCCGATCCGCGCCGAGGCCCTGGCCGGTCAGGAATGTGAAGTCGAGCCGGCCGCTGGGGTCCCGCTTGGCCACGAGCGCCCCGTCCACGCGGCCGTCGCCGACCTCGGCGTCCACGACGCTCCTGTCCGATTCGATCTGGAAGACCCATGCGGTGGCCGTGCCGCCCGACGACGAGGCGAGGACGCCCTTCATGACCGAGGCGGTCCGCTGGGCCAGCTCCGCGTCGTCGGCAACGATCGCGATGGTCGTGGTCGTGCCGCGATCGACGAGGCGAACGAAGATCGGGAGGAAGGCCACGAACATCGCGAGGAGCGAGAGCAGCACGGTCGAGGCCGCGTACGGCCGGCTCTTGACACGCTCGAGGAACTCCCGCTTCGCGATGATCGACGTATTCGGGAACGTCGGGTCGCGGTGGTCGGCGTCCGGCTCGGTCATGCGGCCGGTGCCTCACGGTCGTCGACGATCGGCCCGCGAGTCGGCACCGGCGCCAGCCGGTCGTCGTCGTCCGCGGGGTGCCCCACGAGCTCGATGAAGACCTGCTCGAGCGTGGGATCGGCGACCTCGAAGTGGCGGACGCGGACGCCGTGCGCCACGGCGGCGGCCAGCACGACATCAGGGTCGGTGCCCGGCTCCAGGTCCAGCTCCACGCGATCGACGCCGGGCCGGAGAACCCGCGTACCGGCGACATCGCCGATCCAGTCGAGCTGGTGACTGCCCTCGACCGCGAGGATCACGCTCTGCCGCCCGGTCGAGCGCTTGACCTCGCGGATCGGGCCGCTGGCGACCGACCGGCCCTGGTCGAGGATCGCGATCGACTCGCACATCGCCTCGACCGTCTCCATCTGGTGCGTCGAGAGGATGACCGTCTTGCCGCGATCCCGGAGCTCGAGGATGGCCTGTCGAAGGAGCACCACATTGACCGGATCGAGGCCGGTGAACGGCTCGTCGAGGAGGAGGATCTCGGGGTCGTGGACGACGGCGGCCAGGAACTGCACCTTCTGCTGGTTGCCCTTGGACAGCTCGCCGGCACGGCGGCTCGCGAAGTCCGGCACGCGCAACCGCGTCAGCCAGTCGCCGGCCACCCGGGCAGCCTCCCCGGCCGGCATCCCCTGGAGCCGGCCGAAGAACACGAGCTGGGCCAGGACGGTCATCTTCGGATACAGGCCGCGCTCCTCGGGGAGATAGCCCCACGTGACGCGCGGCAGCAGGCGATGGTCGCGGCTGCCCCAGGTGATCGTGCCGCCATCGGCCCGGAGGACGCCGAGCGCGATCCGCATCGCCGTCGTCTTGCCGGCCCCGTTCGCCCCGAGCAGGCCAAAGATGTGACCCTCGGGGATCTCCAGCGTCAGGTTGTCCAGCGCGCGGACGACACCGAACCGCTTCTGGAGGCGATCGAACACGAGTGACATCTGCCGGAGGATAGTCCCGATACCCGGGCTCGCCCGTAAGACGAAGGTCCGGTCAGGCGACCCAGACGGTCAGGCGACCCAGACGGTCAGGCGACCGCGGCGGACCGTCTCGGCAACAATCGCCGGCAGCAGGGCGACCGTCCCGACCAGGAGCCACTCCTCCGGGTCGAGGGGCGTCGCCCGGAATGCGCTCGCGAGGACCGGCACGAAGGGGATCGCGAACTGGACGATCACGACCACGATCGAACCGGCCAGCAGGAATCCATTCCGACCGATCGACAGCACCGGGATCCGAAGGCTTCGGTTGGCGTAGGCGCGCACGACCTGGGCGCACACCAGCGCTGAATAGGCGATCCAGCGGACGTGCTCCGCATCACCCGTGCGCGAGGTCATCAGCCACAGCGTTGCCACGGCGGTGAACGTCCCGGCGATCGCGATGCGGGCGAGGACGCCCACCGTCAGGAGCGGGACGCCGGCGCGACGCGGCGGCCGGTTCATGAGATCGGGCTCCTCCGGCTCGCGCTCGAAGGCAATCGATGTCGCCGAATCGATGAACAGCTCCATCCACAGGATCTGGATCGGCAGGAGCGGTTGTCCGAAGCCGGCGATCGTCGCGATGAGGATGAACCCGAGGAAGGCGACGTGGGTCGAGACGAGGAACACGAGGCCCTTCTGGATGTTGTCGACGATGCGGCGGCCCTCCCGCAGGCCGTACATCAGGGTCACGAACGAATCGTCGCCCAGGACCAGGTCGGCAGCCTCGCGCGCAACGGCGGTCCCGCTGCCCATGGCAACCGCGACGTCGGCGTTGTGGAGCGCCGGGGCGTCGTTGACACCGTCCCCCGTAACCGCAACCAGCCTGCCCGCGCCACGTGCCACGCGGACGATCCGCTCCTTCTGCTCGGGCGTGGATCGAGCGACGACATCGATCCGCGGCAGCTCCTCGGCGAGGTGCCGGTCATCCCACATGGCGAGCTCCGCGCCGGTGACGACGCGCTCGCGCCCGAGGCCGGCGGCGTGGGCAATGGCCGCCGCGGTGGCGGGATGATCGCCGGTCACGACGATCGTCTGGATCCCGGCCTCCCGGGCCTCCTGGAGGGCGGCTCCGATCCCTGCCCGGATCGGATCCGCAAAACCGATCAGGGCGAGCATCTGCAGTGCCGATCCGTCGACAGCTCTCGCGACCCCGATGAGCCGCTCGCCGGCGGCCGCACCGGACTCGATCTGCGCGCCCCACGGTGCGCGCGCCGCCGAATCTGCCGAGCCATCCAGGGCCATTGCCAGGATCACCTCGGGAGCGCCGGTCGCCAGGAGCTCGGTTCCGCCGCCGCGGCGTGCCACCGTGCTCGACACGGGCCTCGTCCCCGTCGGTGGATCGGCCGTGACGAGGTCCGCCGGGTCGAGGGCGTGGTCGACCCCTTCCGCCTCGAGCGCCCGTTCGAGCGCTCGCGTGAACGAACCGGATGTCGTGCCCTCCGCGCGCGCCCAGGCGTCGGCCTCGGCCCGCAGGGCGGTGAGGAGGATGTCCCGGCGAGCAGCGCCGTCCTCGACGGCGCCGGCGGCGTCACGAACCGACGAGATCTCGAGCCGGTTCAGCGTCAGCGTGCCCGTCTTGTCGGTCACGATCAGGTCGATCGCGCCGAGGACCTCCTCGGCGTTGAGGCGTCGGACGAGCACGCCCCGCCTCAGGAGCCGGTACGAGCCGAGCCCGAGGATGACGGCGAGGAGGACGGGCGGCTCCTCGGGGATCGCGGCGATCGCGGCCGAGATGCCGGCGAGGACGTTCTCGCCCAGGGACTGCCCCCTGACGAAGCCGAGGCCCGAGACGATGGCGATGAGCCCGATCGCCACGACGAGCAGGATCCGCACCAGTCGGTCGAGCTCCAGCTGCAGTGGCGAGCGTCGGACATTGGCGCTGCCGAGGCGGCCTGCGATCCGCCCCACTTCCGTCGAGGAGCCGATCGCGACGACCAGCCCTTCCCCACGCCCACCGACCACGCTGGTGCCCGCGAACGCGACGGCGTGCCGATCGGCGAGGACCGCACCAGCCGGGTCGGGCTCGACGCGGGCGATCTCGGGCACCAATTCGCCGGTCAGGACGCTCCGGTCGATGAGGAGGCGATCCGAGCGGCTGATCCGCAGGTCCGCCGGGACCACGTCGCCGGTCCGCAGGAGGACCACGTCGCCCGGCACGAGCGTCGCGGCCGCGACATCGACCGGACGACCGGAGCGCCTGACGCGGGCCGTCGGCGCGGTGGCATCCCGGAGCGCCTCGAGGGCCCGTTCGCCGCGGTACTCCGTGACGACATCGGCGCCGATGATCGGCAGCAGCCCGATGAGGATGAGGATGCCGTCCCGCACCTCGTGAACGGTGATCGCGAGGATGCCCGCGGCGGCGAGCAGGAGGACGAACGGTTCCGAGGCGGAGCCCACGAGCATCCTCAGCAGGGAGGGCGGATCGTGCGCCTCGAGCTCGTTGGCGCCGGTCAGGGCCGCCCGGGCCACGGCCTCGGCTTCCGTGAGCCCGGATGGAGGGTCGACGTTGAGCTCCGTCGCGACGACCTCGGCCGGCTTGCCGTGCCCGGTTGCCGCGACCTCGGCAGACACCGTCTCGAGATTCACGTGGCCATGATGGGCCACGAACGGCAGCCTCGACCGCCCGGGTGCACAATCGGCGCATGAGAACCCTGCCCTCCGGCGATCAGGCGGCGCCGCTGAGCATCCGAGCCGATCGCGGTTCCGGGCGACTCGAGATCGACTGGGCGGACGGCCACCGGACGAGCTTCGATGCCGTCACCCTCCGCTGGCTCTGTCCGTGCGCCTACTGTCGAGGCGAGGCCGGCATGCCCGGCTGGCTCGACACCGCCCCGACACTGACGGCCGAGCAGACGCGGCTCGTGGACGCCCACCTCATCGGTTCCTACGCGATCGCGCCGGCCTGGGCCGACGGCCACAACACCGGGTACTACCCATATGTCCTGCTGCGGGACCGCTGTCCGTGCGCCGAGTGCACCGCGGCTCGCGAATCGCCGTCCGCCAGCGCACCCGAGGAGGCTCCCGCATGATCGTCTCCACCGCGCCCTTCATCGCCGGTCACCGCGTGACCGAGACCAAGGGCCAGACGTTCGGTCTCGTCGTCCGCAGCCGGGGGTTCTCGGGCAATCTCATCGCCGGGCTCCGATCGCTGGGCGGCGGCGAGATCCACGAGTACACCGAGCTCCTCGAGGACACCCGTCGCCAGGCGCTCGACCGCCTCGTCCGGAACGCCGCGCTCATGGGCGCCAATGCCGTGATCTCGATGCAATTCGACAGCTCGGAGATGGCGAACACCATGACCGAGATCGTCGCCTACGGGACGGCGGTGGTCGTCGTGGCGGACGCCGACGCACCACAGGCGATCGAGTAGCACCGGTGGGTACGGTCGTCCGCGGCATCCTGGTCGTGGTCGGGCTCGTCCAGCTCCTGGGCGGGTTCGCCATCATCGTGGGCGGCAGCGCCGATGCACCGTCCGGGCTGTGGCTCATGGCGGTCGGCGGGTTCCTGCTGGTCATCCCCTTCCTCGAGCGCGCTCGATATCGCTCCGAGGCCACCGAGCATGGTGCATCCGCCGTGGGACCCGGCGGCGGCGAGACGCCCAATTCGCCGCTCGAGCCACGCTTCCGCCCGACCGATGAGAAGTTCGTCGATCCCACATCGGGACATCGGATGCGGGTCCTCGTCGACCCCCGGACCGGGGAACGCCGGTACGTCGCGGAAGGAGATCGTTAGCAGCCGGCTGGTATCCTCGCCGGCCAGTCACGGTGGCGAGGACCGCCGGGACGGCACATTGATCCGAACAGGGTGATCGCTTCATGGCAGCGCTGCAGGCACTACGTACCGAGGTGACGCCGGCCAAGCCGGCGACCGGCAAGTCGCGGCGTGCCCGGCGCAACCGGTACCTCGATCGCGAGCTCTCCTGGATCGAGTTCAACGCGCGCGTCCTGTATGAAGCCCGCGATCCCCGGAATCCCCTGCTGGAGCGGGTGAAGTTCCTGGCGATCGTCGCGAACAACCTCGACGAGTTCTTCCAGATCCGCGTCGCCGGGCTTCGGCAGCAGGTTCGGGCCGGCCTGGCCAGCGTGCCTTCGGAGGGATCGGGCCCGGTGGCCCAGCTCCGTGCGATCAGGGCTCGCGTGCTGGAGCTCGTGGAGGAGCACTCCTCGATCTATCGGGACGTACGCCGCGACCTGCGCGCCGCGGGGATCGAGTTGCTCGACTACAGTGAGGTCCCCGATGACCACGCGGCCCTCCGGCAGCGCTTCGTCGAGGAGATCCACCCGGTCCTGACGCCGCTGGCGGTCGACCCCGGGCATCGCTTCCCGTACATTTCGACCCTGACCCTCTCGATTGCCGTCGGGTTGCGTGATCCCAAATCGGGGGTCCGGCGGTTCGCGCGGGTCAAGGTGCCGCCGGTCCTGCCCCGCTTCCTGGAGCTCGAGCGACGGCCCGGCCAGGCTATCGGCCACCATCGGTTCGTCCTGCTCGACCAGGTGATCGAGGCCAACCTTGACCTCCTGTTCCAGGGCATGGCGATCGAGGAGCATCACCTCTTTCGGGTCACCCGGAACGCCGACATCGCCCTCGAGGAGGACGAGGCAGACGACCTCCTCCTGGCGATCGAAGAGGAGCTCCGCAGGCGCCGATTCGGCGAGGCGGTCCGGCTCGAGGTCGAGCGGTCCATGCCGACATCGCTGCGGGAGGTCCTTCTGCCGGGCATCGGCGTGACGTCAGACCAGGTCTACGAGATCCGGGGCATGCTCGACCTGACGGGCCTGGCGATGCTCGCCGACATCGAACGGCCCGACCTCAAGGCCGAGCCCTGGATGCCCGTGACCCCGCGGCGCCTGCAGGCCCAGGACGACGAGATCCCCGACATGTTCGAGGCCATCCGGGCGGGCGATATTCTCCTCCACCACCCGTACGAGAGCTTTGCCACCACCGTCGAGCAGTTCCTCGCCCAGGCCGCCGAGGATCCCGACGTCCTGACGATCAAGCTGAGCCTGTACCGGACATCCGGCAATTCGCCGGTCGTCCGCCACCTGATCCGTGCTGCCGAGCTCGGCAAGCAGGTCGTGGCGATGGTCGAGATCAAGGCACGCTTCGATGAACGCGCCAACATCGCCTGGGCCCGCAAGCTCGAGCAGGCCGGTGCCCATGTTGTCTACGGCCTCGTCGGGCTCAAGACGCACAGCAAGACGCTGCTGATCGTCCGCCGCGAGGAGGGCGTGCTCCGACGATACGTCCACATCGGCACCGGGAACTACAACTCGCGAACGGCCCGGCTGTACGTCGACCTCGGCTTGCTCACCTGTCGGTCCGACATCGGGCAGGACGTGACCGACCTCTTCAACATCCTGACCGGCCTCTCACGCCAGCGTGCCTTCCGGCGCCTCCTGATCGCACCGATCGCGCTTCGGCAGCGATTCCTGGCATTCATCGACCGCGAGATCGAGCATGCGGAGCACGGCCGCCAGGCAGGTATCGTCCTCAAGCTCAACGCGCTCGTCGACCGCGAGTGCATCGACGCGCTCTACCGCGCCTCGGCGGCCGGGGTCCCGATCGACCTCATCGTCCGCGGCGGCTGCACGCTGATCCCCGGGGCCGACGGCCTCTCGGACCACATCCGGGTCCGCTCGATCATCGGTGAGTTCCTCGAGCATTCACGTATCTGGCGGTTCGAGAACGACGGTGAGCCAAGCTGGTACATCGGCTCGGCCGACCTCATGGAACGCAATCTCGACCGGCGAATCGAGGCCCTGGCGCCGGTCCTGGACCCGGCGCTCCAGGCGGAGCTCGACACGATCATCACGACGATGCTGGCCGACGACCGACGAGCCTGGACGATGGCATCCGACGGGACCTGGTCTCGGGTCGATGGCGGAGGTACCGGCCCCGGCACCGTGGATACCCACGTGGCGCTCCGGGAGCGGGCGATCAAGGCCGCGGCCTCGGCGCCGTTCGCGAGCCGCAGCAGCGCCGAATCCGGTTCGCTCGAGCCCTGGGTGTGACGTCGGGGGGCGTCCGGTGACCCACGGGCCCGCCACAGACTCGCCGATCGAGATCGAGCTCAAGTACCAGGTCCTCGATCGGGCCGCCGGCCAGCGCTATCTGACGGCCGATGAGATCGCCGGATTCCGGTCGACCAGGCCGGTGAAGACGGTCAGGATGGAGGACCGCTACCTCGACACGCGGGACTCCGCGATCGGCCGCGCGGGTTATGCGGCCCGACTACGGAGCGCCGGTGGGCACGTCATCGTGGCGGTCAAGTCGTCACCCACACCTACGGGGACCGGCACGGTGCACCGGCGCGAGGAGCTCGAGGGACCGGCGCACCCATCCGCGCCGCCCGATGCGTGGCCTCCGTCTGCGGCCAGGTCCAGGCTCCTCGAGCTGACCGGCGGCGCACCGCTTCGCGATGTCGTCACCGTCCGACAGGCGAGGGAAAAGCGGCTTCTCGAGCGCGACGGGACGATCGTCGAGCTGAGCCTGGATCGTGTCGCCGCCGTCTGGGACGGGCGCGTGGTCGCGCGGTTCGTGGAGCTCGAGGTGGAGCTGACCGTCGGCGACGAGGCGGGCCTCGCCGACATCGAGGCAGTCCTTGCCGCCGATCCGGGCCTTGCTCCGGCGACGACGTCCAAGCTGGCTCGATCAATCGCCTCGATCTCGAACGCGCTGGGGTCGCCGGCCCGCGACGATCGGCAACGGAGCCGGAGGGCCATGCGACCGCCGGGCGCACGACCGCCTCGCGAGGCGGTCGTGGACGCTTCGGCGGAGGTCCGACGGACCGAGGCCGGGGTGGCGGCGGCGGCGGGCGTGGCGGCGGCGGGCGTGGCGGCGAGGGCGGCTGAGGACCTCGCGCCGGATGTCGGATCGGCGGAGCTCGAGGCGGAGACGGCGAGCGCCGCGGACCCCGCGGCGGAGGCCGCGTCCGACCCTGGGGTCGGCGTGACGCTCGTGCCCCCTGACACAACGGCGTCGGACGCATCCACCGGCTCGCCAGTGCCCCTGACCGCGAAGACACCCGGGGTCCTGGCCGAGGACACCGTGGCAGAGGCCGGGCGCAAGGTGCTCCGCTTTCACGTTGCGCGGATGGTGGCCCGCGAACCCGGAACCCGCGACGGAAGCAATCCGGAGGAGCTCCACGGCATGCGCGTGGCCACGAGGCGCCAGCGCGCGGCGTGGCGGATCTTCGGGCGCTCCTACCGAGTGGATCGGACCAAGGCCCATCGGACCCGGCTTCGTGAGATCGGCGCGCGGCTCGGGGCGGTCCGCGACCTCGATGTCCTGATCGCCGGCGTCGACGACTACCTGGCACCGCTGCCCGAGGCAGACCGGGTCGGGATTGAACCCCTGCTCGCGGCGTGGCGGCAGGATCGCGACGCAGCCCACGTTCGCCTGGTCCGCGAACTCGATTCGGCCGGCCATCGTCGGTGGCTGGAGCGATACGTGGCGTTCGTCGAGACCGAGCACAAGCACACGTTGCCGTTCGAGCCGGCATCTCCCCACCGCATCGCGGACACGGCGGGATCGAGGATCCTGGCCGCATACGAGGGCGTCCGAGCCTACGGTCCGGTCGTCCAGACCGCCTCGATCGCGACCCTGCACGAACTGCGGATTGCGGGCAAGTGGCTGCGCTACTCGATGGAGTTCGTGCGCGAGGCGCTCGGGTCCGACGTCGACGAGCTCATCGCGCGGGTCACCGCGCTCCAGGACCACCTCGGCATGATGCACGACGCCGACGTCGCGGCCGCCCTCGCCCGAGGCTTCCTCGCCGACCGAGGCGACGCCCTCGCGGAGCCCGAGGTGGAGGCGATCGAGCGCTACGCCGGACGCAACGAACAGGAACGCGATCGCCTCGTGGAATCGCTCGGGCCGCTCTTCAAGGCGATCGACGGGTCGTGGTTCCGGCGCCGCTTGGGCCGGGCGCTCGCGGAGCTCTGATCAGGGCAGCCAGCCGTGGGCGAGCTCGTCCAGGCGATCCCGCCAACCTTCTCCGGCGCGATCCGCGGCAACGATCGCGCCCTCCCGGATGCCGGTGTCGACGACCCGCCCTTCGTCCACGCCCACACGGTTCAGGACGGTCTCGATGATCGCCGCTCCGGCCGCCAGCAATCGGATGCGGGCCTCCCGCAGGCCATAGGTCGCCGCGAGCATCTCGGCGGGCGAGGTGCAGACGAGCGTTCGGACCATCTCGAGATCCTCGCGGTGGAGTCCGTCATCCGCGTCCGGGTCACCGGCTCGGCGCAGGAGCTTCAGGAGATTCGTCGCGGTGCCGCCGACGAACACGACGTCGTCGGGGTGCGTCGTCGGCGCCCAGGAGAACGCCGCATCGGCGGCCGCGGTCAGTCGCAGCATGTGCTCCGGGGTCGGCGGATCGGCATCCACGACCTTGCGCGTGAGGCGACCGGCGCCGATCTGCACCCCGGCTGCCCGGGCGGGCCGCCCCGGGCCGATCTCGACCATCTCGCTCGAGCCGCCGCCGATGTCGACGACCAGGAGATTGCCCCGGACGGTACGGCCCGCGGTCAACCCGATGAGCGTCAGGAACGCCTCTTCCTCGTGCTCGAGGACGGCCAGGGGGACCCTCGTGCGGGCGGAAACCTCGGCGACGATCCGGGTTGCGTCGGCCAGGCGCCGCAGCGGCTCGGTGCCGAGGACGATCGGGTCGGCGACGCCGACCGCCCGGGCGTGGTCAACGTAGGCGGCGACGGTCGCGACCAAGGTCGCTCGACCCCCGGCGCCGAGGAATCCAGGCCCGTCGACGGCCGCCCCGAGTCCGAGGAACGTCGATTCATCGTCGATGACCACGAGGCCGCCGGGCTCCGGGCGAGCGACGAGGAGATGGACGGAGGTCGAGCCGAGGTCGATTGCGGAACCGGGTCGGCGAGGCACGATCCGTATTCTCGTCGATCCCCCGCGCGACTGTTCGTGGCGCGATCGGGCTGCCGATGCCGTCGGAACCTCGGCCCTGGGTCGCCAACGGTCTCGAATCGAGCGCGGCGCGTCATTCCCAGCCGTGCCGTTCCTGCTCCGACTTCGACCGTTAACAAACGACACACAGGGCGTTGACCCGGCTCCCGGACGATGAGATCGGCGCAGACCGAAAAGACATGCCGCGCAGCGGCATGAAGAGTGGAGGAACCTATCGTGATACGAGGCTCTCGTCGGCTTGGCATCGTCGTCTCGTCGGCGGTCCTGATCGCGGCCTGCTCGGGCGGTGGAACCCTGAGCACCCCGACGACACCGCCGGTCACCCCGACGGCGACGCCCGCCATGACGGAGGGGACCCCGACGACGGCCCCGACGACGGCGACCGACATCACCTACCGCTGCTCGAAGGGCGACGGCCAGCTCAATGGTGCCGGCTCCACGTTCATCTTCCCCCTGCTCTCCAAGATGGGCGCCGACTACGAGGCGAAGTGCGGCGTCAAGCTCAACTACCAGTCGATCGGATCGGGCGGCGGGATCAAGGCCTGGACCGAGAACACCGTCGATTTCGGCGCATCCGACGCGTTCCTCAAGGATTCCGAGATCCAGGCAGCTGCCGCCAAGGGCGAGCCCGTCGAGATCCCGGCAACGTTCGGCGCCGTGGTCGTGGCCTACAACCTCAAGGGCCTCGCGGCTCCGCTCAAGATGACCCCGGACATCATCGCCAGCCTCTTCCTCGGCAAGATCACGAAGTGGAACGACGCCGCAATCGCGGCCGAGAACCCCGGCGTCACCCTGCCCGACACTGACGTCAGCGTCGTCCATCGCTCCGACGGCTCCGGCACGACGAGCATCTTCACGACCTATCTGACCGCGGTGAGCCCGGATTGGGTGACGACCGTCGGCGAAGGGGACCCGACCAAGAGCGCCGGCAAGACGGTTGAGTGGCCGACGGGCCTCGGGGCCAGCGGCAACGAGGGCGTGACCCAGGGTATCGACCAGACCGAGGGCGGCGTCGGCTACATCGAGCTTGCCTACGCCCTGTCCAACAACATTCCGATTGCCGACGTCCAGAACAAGTCCGGCAACTTCGTGACGCCGACCCTCGACTCGGTCAAGGCGGCGGCTGACCTTCCGAGCTACCCATCCGACCTGCGGTTCAATCTCGTCAACACGGACTCGGCACAGGGCTACCCGATCGCCGGCACGACCTGGATCATCACCTACAAGGATCTCTCGAAGGTCCTGAGTTCCCAGGACCGCGCCAACGCGCTCGTCGACTTCCTGTGGTGGGCCATCCACGATGGCCAGAACGACGCCGGGCCTCTCTTCTACGGCTCGATCGCCAGTGGCCTGCTCGCGCAGGACGAAGCGGCGGTCAAGTCGATCAACTGGGCCGGAACCCAGCTCCTGCCCTGATCGGACCCGCATGCGTACTCACCTCCCCGGGCACCGCGGGTGCCCGGGGAGGTGTCGTTATCGACGAGAATTGGAGCGATGACAGGAAGAGCCGACGCCGCGACGCCGCCTGACGCGAACGGTCCGGGCCTTCCCCGCCGGCGCCGGTTCGACGGTGACACGGCGTTCCGGGTGGTCAGTGGTGCCGCCGCCCTGCTGGCGATGCTGGTCATCGGGTCGATGGCCTACAACAGCATCGTCACCACCGAACCGGTGTTCCGACAATTCGGGATCCTTGGTTTCCTGACCGGTGCCCGCTGGTCGCCATCGTTCGCCATCTACGGCGCGCTCCCATTCATCTACGGGACGCTGCTGACGAGCGTCATCGCCCTCCTCATCGCGGTGCCGATCGCCCTTGGGATTGCGCTCCTCGTGACCGAGCTCCTTCCCGCCCGCGTCGCTGGTCCGGTCGCAATCATCGTTGACCTCCTGGCCGCGGTCCCGTCGGTCGTCTGGGGCCTCTGGGGTCTCCTCGTCCTGGTGCCGTTCCTGCGTCCGATCGAGAAGGCGATCGCCGGCTCGGTCGGTCACGTGATCCCGTTCCTGGCTCCGCCGACACCCGGTCCAAGCTATTTCGCGGCCGGCATCATCGTCGCGTTCATGATCATCCCGATCATCGCCGCGGTGACCCGGGAGGTCTTCGCGGCAACGCCGCGCCTCCAGCGCGAGGCGGTCCTCGCGCTCGGCGGCACCCGCTGGGACGTCATCCGCGACGTCGTCATCCCGATCGGCCGGACCGGGCTACTCGCGGCGGTGATCCTCGGGCTGGGACGGGCCATCGGCGAGACGATCGCCGTGACGCTCGTCATCGGCAATGCACCCAAGATCGCCGGATCGATCTTCGCTCCGGGGTTCACCCTGGCGAGCGTCATCGCCAACGAGTTCAACGAGGCGACCGAGACGCTCCATCCCGAGGCACTGATCACCCTCGGCGTGGTGCTCCTCTTCATGGCGGTGCTCATCAACGGCATCGGGCTCCTCATCCGACGCCGGTTCGAACAGGGAGCCGGCCGTGCTCGCTGATCCGCAGCTGCTGTTCCGGCCCACCAGCCCGGGCCGGCGGTTCAAGGCACGACTCGTGGTCGCGCTTACGGTCCTCGCGTTCGCCCTCGCGATGGTCCCACTCCTCGCGATCGGGGCCTACATCGTCAGCCAGGGCATCGGCGTGATCCGGCCGGAGTTCTTCGTGCAGGATCCGCCGGGCGACCTGAGCCAGCTGGGCGGTGGGATCAGGAACGCCATCGTCGGCACACTGCAGATGACCGGCGTGGCGACCGCGATAGCCCTGCCGATGGGCCTCCTCATCGCGGTCTTCAATTCGGAGGTCGGCGGGCGCCCGGCCCTCCTTACCCGCTACGTGCTCGACGTTCTCGCGGCACTGCCCTCGATCGTCGTGGGGATCTTCGTCTATGAGTTCGTCGTCGTTGCGCAGGGCCACTTCTCCGGCCTCGCCGGATCCGCGGCCCTGGCCGTGATCATGCTCCCGATCATCGTCATCTCGACGGAGGAGATGCTCCGGCTGACACCCCGGCCGGTGGCGGAAGGAGTCCGGGCGCTCGGGCTGAGCCGGTGGCGGTCCTACCTCTCGGTCCTCCTGCCCGCCGCGCTCTCCGGGATCTTCACCGGGGTCCTGCTGGCCGTATCGCGGGCGATCGGCGAAACCGCACCGCTGATCTTCACCGCACTGGGGAACAACTTCTTCACCCTCGACATGAACGAGCCGATGCAGGGCCTACCCCTGCTGATCTATCGAAACGCCCTGAACTCCGCGTTTCCGGCGGCCCGCGACCGGGCCATGGGCGCGGCCCTGGTCCTGGTCGCCATCGTCCTGATCTTCAACCTGCTCGGGCGCTGGCTGGTCGCCAGGCGCCGCCCCGGCCGCTAAGGTGATCGACGTGCAAGATACCGACGCCCTCGACAGCCCGGAGGCCACGGTCGCGGAGGCCGAGGCTGTCGGCGCCCCGGCCGCGTCACCCGTGGTCTCCGGTGATCCGCTCGCGGACCCGGTGCCCGTCGCGATCCGGGTTGCCGGACTCGATGCCTACTACGGCCCGCGACGAGTGGTGCGAGACGTCACGATCGACTTCCGGAAGAACGCCATCACGGCGATCATCGGACCGTCGGGAAGCGGCAAGTCGACGCTGCTCCGCTGCCTCGACCGGATGCACGAGATCATTCCGGGGGCGCGTGTCACGGGGACGATCGAGTACCGCGGCACCGACATCTACGATCCGCTGGTCGACCCGGCCGCGGTTCGGCGATCCATCGGCATGGTCTTCCAGCAGCCGAACCCGTTCCCGACCATGTCGATTGGGGACAACGTCGCGGCACCAGCCCGGTTCAACGGGCTCGTCAAGGGCAAGGGAGCGGAACGGGAGCTGGTCGAGCGGTGCCTGCGGCAGGCGGCGCTCTGGGACGAGGTCAAGGACAAGCTCCATCACGGCGGGTCGTCACTGTCCGGCGGCCAGCAGCAGCGCCTGTGTATCGCCCGCGCACTGGCCCTCCAGCCGGACGTCCTCCTGATGGATGAACCCTGCTCGGCCCTGGACCCGGTGGCCACCCTCCAGGTCGAGCAGCTCATGATCGACCTCAAGGCCAGCGTGACGATCGTCATCGTCACCCACAACATGCAACAGGCATCGCGGGTCAGCGATCAGACGGCCTTCTTCACGATGGGTGAGGATCGGGCCGGCTACCTCGTCGAGATCGGGCAGACGCTGCAGATCTTCACGAATCCGCGCGAACAACTCACCGAGGACTACGTCTCCGGCCGGTTCGGCTGATTGGCGTTGGAGGAATCGACATGACCGACGACAGCGGCCTCTCCGCAAAGCAGGTCGTCCGCGAGGCGGACCAGATCGTTGCCGACGCGGCTCGGACCGTGAGCCCGGCCGGCAGCTTCGGCCATCTCCCGAGGGAGGTGCTCGATCGGGAGATGCAGGAGATCAAGGACACGATCCTGCGGATGGGTTCCTATGTCAGCGAGTCGATCCGTGACACGATCGTCGCCCTCAACGCGCACGATGCCGCCGCCGCCACCGAGGTCATCGTCGGCGATCGACGCATCAACGACATGCAGCGCCAGGTCAACGAGCTCATCACCCGTACGATCGCCACCCAGCAGCCAGTGGCCAGGGACCTTCGCTTCCTCCTCTCGCTCGATCACGTCGGCTACGAGCTGGAGCGGATGGGCGATCACGCCGCCTCCGTGGCGAAGCAGGTCCGCAAGCTCGCGCCAGAGCCACCGCTCCAGCGATACGTTGACCTGCCCGCGATCGGTGAGCTCGCTGCGACGCTGGTCGACGGCGTCCTGCGGGCGCTCGTGGACATCGACATTGATCGGGCTCGCGCGATCGCTGCCCGCGACGACGAGATCGACCTCCTCTACCACCGCACGTTCGACGAGACCGTTGCCCTCATGCGCGCCAATCCCGACAACGTCGATCGCGGTACGCGGATCCTGTTCGCGGCCCACTACCTCGAGCGCATCGGCGATCGCGTCACGAACATCGCCGAGGACGTCGTGTTCCTGGCGAGCGGCGACATCGAGGACCTCAACCCGTGAGCGACGCTCCCATCCGGGTCCTCTTCGTGTCGACGTCCAACGCGGCTCGCTCGATCCTGGCCGAGGCCGTCCTGCGGCGAGCTGGCGGGTCCCGGTTCGAGGCGCAGTCAGCCGGAACCCACCCGACCGCGATCGACCCCCTCACCGAACGGGTCCTGTCGGAAGCGGGGCTCGATCCGTCGGGCCTCCGGTCCAAGTCCATCGACGAGGTCCTGGACCAGCCCTACGACTACGTGATCACGCTGTGTGACGACGCCCGGACCATCTGTCCGGTCTTCGCGGGCGCCGATCAATCGCTCCATTGGGGCTATCCGAACCCGGCCCGGGCGACCGGCTCCGAGTCGGAACGCCTGGCCGTCTACGAGCGAATCTTCACCGAGGTCGGCGAGCGCCTCCAGCAGTTCATGCTCATCGCCGGCAGGGCGAGGTCGTCTTCCCCGGCACCGGCGGCGCCCGGCTGAGGGCTGGCATGCCCATCCGTGTCCTCGTCCTGTGCACCGGCAACAGCTGTCGCTCGATCATGGCCGAGGCCCTGTTCCGGGAGCTCGGTGGCGAGCGCGTGGCGGTCCACTCGGCCGGCAGCCAACCGTCCGGGATCGTGAATCCCTTGACCCTGCGCACGCTGGACGAGGCCGGGCTGACGCACGCCTGGGCACGATCCAAGTCGATGACCGAGTTCCTCGACCAACCCTTTGATCACGTCCTGACGGTTTGCGACGACGCGGCCGAGGCTTGCCCGACCTTTCCCGGGCCGGCGCGCCGGACGCACTGGAGCATTCCCGATCCGTCCCACCTCGTGGGCAGTGATTCGGAACGCCTGGCGGCGTTCCAGGTGACATTCGCGGATCTTCGCGAGCGGATCACGGGCTTCCTTCGGGAGAACGCCGGGTGAAGACATCTCCCCGAATCCCGGCCAAGTGGGAGCTCCACCTCCTGCGACATGCCGACGCGGGAGATCCGGCCGCGTGGGCTGGCGACGACGCCGATCGACCGTTGAGCCCCAAGGGTGAGCGGCAGGCCGAACGCCTCGCGACGTTCCTTGCCGATCGCGGCTTTGCGCCGGACGCGATCATCACCTCACCACTGGCGCGGGCACGCCGGACGGCCGAGATCGTGGGCGGGCGCCTGGGGATCGACGTGGTGATTGATGAACGCGTCGCCGGTCCCCTTGACCTCGCAGTCCTCGACCAGGTCCTCGCCGACTCCGGCCGGCCGACCCGGCCGATCCTCGTCGGACATGACCCGGACTTCAGCGACCTGCTGACGGTCTTGTCGGGCGCCGAGCTGTCGATGCGGAAGGGCGCCTTCGCGCGCCTCGAGATCCGGGGCGCCGCGGCCGACGGGCGGGCTTCGCTGCGCTGGTTGATCCCGCCCGACGCGCTGGCGCCACACAGCTGAGGATCCGCGGGGCGTGCGGCACGGCCGGCCGGGTCGAGCCTAGCCCACCCAGATCGGCAAGGCCTTCCCGTCTCGCTGGGGCGCTCGCTTGACATCGGACACGGGTACGAAGTCCCCCGGCACCAGGCTGCGCGCCAGCTCGGCGAGCCGCCCGATGGCATCCGGCGCCAGGCGGTACCAGATCGACGAGCCGCGCCGATCGGTTGTCACAACGCCGGCCTCGCGCAGGACACGCAGGTGATGCGAGAGCGTCGGCTGCGAGATCGTGGGCTGCGAGACGGTCCGGAGCTCCGTGAAGTCGCAGGCGCAGACGCCCTCGCAGGCCGCGAGCTGGCGGACGATCGACAGCCGGGTGGGATCGGCGAGTGCGGCGAGGAGCTTGATGTCGGGGTCGAGCGAGCGCGCCATCCCGGTCAATCTATCGAGAATCATCGATATTGACAAGTATCGATGCCATCGTCATATTGATGATCCTCGATATGTGAGGGTCGCCCTTCGAGAGGACGGCTTCGGCAGCCACGGCCAAGGAGAACGACGATGACGCTCGAGAAGCCCTCCGGTCCCCCGTCCGAGCTCATCGATGACGTGCACGCCGCCGTGCGGGCGCGGTACGCGGAAGCGGCCCGGTCCGTGACGAAGCCGGCCGGGCAGGAGCGCTCCGAGGCGCTCGAGTCCTGTTGCGGCGACGACGGATCGATCAGCTTCGGGTCGCTCCTGTACGCCCTCGACGATCGGGATGCTTTGCCCGACGCGGCGCTCCTGGCCTCGCTGGGTTGCGGTAATCCGACAGCGGTGGCAGAGCTCCGGCCAGGCGAGACCGTCCTCGATCTCGGCTCCGGTGGCGGGATCGACGTCCTGCTGTCCGCTCGCCGCGTCGGTGATGGCGGGCGTGCCATCGGCGTCGACATGACCGAGGAGATGCTCGACCTCGCCGAGTCGAACGCGCGAGAAGCCGGTGCCACCAACGTCGAGTTCCGGAAGGGAACCATCGAGTCGTTGCCAGTCGCGGACGGCGAGATCGACGTGGTCATCAGCAACTGCGTCATCAACCTGGCCGCCGACAAGGGCGCGGTCTTCGCCGAGATCGCGCGGGTCCTCCGCCCGGGCGGGCGAATGGGCGTCAGCGACATCGTGGCCGAGGACGGCCTCTCGCCGAAGGAACGCGCGGCGCACGGCTCGTACACGGGCTGCATTGCCGGCGCCCTCTCGATGGGCGAATTCCGCGACGGCCTCTCGGCGGCCGGTCTCGAGGAAATCACGATCTCGCCCACCCACACGGTGGCGGCCGGCCTCCATGCGGCGATCATCCAGGCGACCAAGCCCCTGGCCTGGGCCGGGGTCGACCGCCAGCGCCTGGCCGCGGCCGTACCGACCACCGCAGCGACGAGGGACCTTGCCGTGATGGACAGCACTGGTTGCGGTTGCGGTGGCGGAGCCTGCTGCTGATCGGTCCCCTGCCCGACCGCGGAATCTAACCGTCGAGCGCGGCGGCCTCGACGCACAGTGCCGTCACCCCAAGTCGCTCCAGCCGGGTCGCCGTCGCGCGCCGCCGGACGGTCCAGGCGGCAACGTCGAGGCCGGAAGCGCGGGCCCGCGCCACGCGGGCGGCGGTGATTGTCGGCCATTCCACGGAAATCCCCTGACAGCCGAGGCCGAGCGCCATCGCGATGAACCGATCGTCGAAGGTCTCGCCGTTGAGCCAGCGCCGCCAGCGCGGCCGCTCCCGGCCGAGCCAGGCCAGCGTGCCGGGCTCGAACGACGACACGACGGTCTTCGGCAGGTCCGGGCCCCGGGCGCCGTCGAGCACCGCGATCACGGCCGGCACGGGCTCGCCCTTGAGCTCGATGTCGAGAAACGGGGTCTGTCCGGCAAGCGCGAGGACGGCCTCGAGGGTCGGGATGCCGGCGTCGGCCAGCTCGGCGGCGGTCAGCTCCGCGCAACGCCACGGACGTGCCTGGACGCGCTCGAGCGTCTCGTCATGAAGGAGGACCGGGACGCCGTCACGCGACGCACGGACATCGAACTCGAGACCGTCACAGGCCGGGTTCCGAAGCGCGGCCTCCATCGCGGCCAGGGAGTTCTCCGGCTCGTGACGCCAGTCGCCGCGATGGGCCAGGCGGAGTGCCGGGCGCATGCTCACCGCTCGACCTCGATGCGAGCCGTGAGCCCCAGGTGGTCGGACGGATAGAGCGTCGGATCGTCGGCCGCGGGTCGGTCGAACGCGAGGCGGCAGGCGGTCGCCCGCAAGGGACCGCTGAGCCAGATGTAGTCGAGGCAGCCGGGCTCCCCGTCGACGTCCATGCCCGGCGCCTGGATCCCGGATGGCCAGGTGATCGTGGGCTCGGCGCCGTTCGCCTCCGCGTGCGCCGAGCGAAACCCGCTCTCCACCATGACGCGATAGGCGGGCTCGACCGGCTCGGCGTTGAAATCGCCGACGACGATCGTTCCGCCCGGCGCCGGACGATCCGCGAGCCACGCGACGAGGGACCTGGCCTGCGCCTCCCGCTCCGCCTCGTCCGCGGGCACATGGTGGAGGTGGCTGACGACCATGGCCACCGGATCCATGCCCGACCGGGAGACCAGCACCCGCAGCGCCGAGCGCGTCGGGCCCAGGTCCAGGCGTTCGGGATCGCCGGTCGAGGCGAGTGGTGCCTTCACCAGGATGCTGTTGCCGTATTCGGGCCGCCCGGCCCAGCCGCGATGGATCTCGTATTGCCCCGCGCCGGCCGCTCCCAGGAGCCGATCCTGGTTCACCGCGAAGACGCACTCCTGGACCCCGAGCAGGTCCGGCTGCAGTGCCGCCATGTCGGACAGCAGCAGCGGCAGGCGCTCGGGCCAGCGATCGGCGATGTTCCGGATGTTGATCGTGGCCACGTCCAGATGCGGCATTTCAGGCTCCCTGCGGCAGCGCCGACTCCGAGGCCGGCAAAGTCATGGTGAACGTGGCCCCCTCGCCTTCCGCGGACGCAACCGATAGCCGGCCCCCGTGCCCCTCGACGATATGCCGGGCGATCGCCAGCCCAAGGCCCGTGCCACCACCCGAGGTTCGCGACCGGTCGGCCTTGTAGAACCGTTCGAAGACCCGGGGAAGGTCCACCGCCGCGATGCCGATCCCCTGGTCGGCGACCGTCGCCTCGACGGCGTCCCCGCTGCCCTCGACCCGCACCCGGACCGTCGTATCAGGAGGGCTGAACTTCACCGCATTGTGGAGAAGATTCGTGAAGACCTGGGTAAGGGCCGAGGCCTCGCCGCGGATCAACGGCAGGCTCCGCGACGCCTCCACCTCGAGGCGAATGCGCTGCCGGTCCGCGAACGGTCGCAACCGCTCAACCGCATCGACCGCCACCCTGCCGAGGTCCACGTCGTCGAGGAGCAATTGCCGGCTACCGCTCTCGATTCGGGCGAGATCGAGGAGCTCGGTGATCATCTGGGCAATCGTCCCGGTCTCGACTTCCAGCTTGCCGATCCGTTCCTTCATCTTCGCCGGCACGCTGTCGCCGGCCGCCTCGGCGTCACGGGCGAGGGTCTCCGTGAGCAGACCGATCGTCGTGATCGGGGTTCGCAGCTCGTGCGACAGGTTGTCGACGAACTCGGCCCGGATCCGCTGGAGGCGGCGGAGCTCCGCGACATCCTCGAGCACAAGCCAGGTGCCGAGAACCGGCGACCGTCGAGATCTCGCGAGGAGGGCCGGCCCGTCCGGGTCCCGGAGGCTGATCTCGATGGTGGAGGTTCCCCGATCGCCGGCGTCGCGCACCAGGTCCTCGAGGCGATGGTCGCCGAGTGCCTCGATCGCCGTCCGTCCAAGCATGGAACCGGGTGCCCGCTCGAGAAGCACGTGCGCCGCGGCGTTTGCCATCTCGACGCGAAGATCGTCGTCGACCCGCACGATCCCGACGCCGATGAGGTCGGCCAGGTAGGCGAGGTCACGGAGCCGCTGGTCGAGCGTCACCTCGGCAGCCTCGACTCGGCGCTGGAGGAGCGCCACGCGTTCGAGGATCGCCTCGCCGTTCGGTGCGGTCCCGAGCCGGCCAGCAATGGCCCCGAGCTCTCGACCGCGGGCCAAGGCGGCGCCGATCGCCAGTACGAGGCCGACGACCCCGACGGCGACGAGCAGAGGGACGGGCCATTCCACGGGCGGAGCATCGCACAGGAGCCCACGCGATCGTGCGGCAGCCGGAACGGCGCGCGGGGTACGCTGCGCGGATCGTTGGTGCGGCCCGGCTGCGCCGGTTGAAGCCGAGGAGCTCGAAGAGGCGACCATGAGCTTTCTGGAGCGAGCGAAACAGGCTGCCTCGCAGGCAGCGGACCAGGCGAAGGCGGCGGCTGTCCAGGTCTCGGACCAGGCCAAGTCGGCGGCCGAGCAGGCGAAGGCGGCCGCCGAGCAGGCTCGCCAGTCCGTGGCCGAGAACTCGGAGAAGGCGTCTGCGGTACTGAACGATCCGGCCACGGCCGAGAAGGCACGGCAGGCGTTCTCTCGAGCGAAGCGGGGGTTCGCGACGGCCATCGACCGGATCGATCCGGGTGTCCTGGCCGACGTGATCATCAAGGCGACTGCGCTCCAGGAACGCGCCAACGCCGCGCTCAAGGCCAAGGGTTCGCCCTACCGGATCAGCGAGGTTGGCATCGGGGCGTCGATCCCGCCGAGCGTCACCTTCGCGATCGCCCGGACGGATGATCCGGACGTCGATGTCGTGCCGGTTGGGGCCGTCTCGAGCACCACGCTCGCCGCCGAAGTTGCGGCTTCGGGCATCGGGGAGATCCAGGCCCTGGACGGCACGGCGCTCGACGAGGCTACCCTCCTCGCCGCCGACCACTGAGGACGACCCAGGCCCCCGGGGGCCTCAGCCGGCGGCGGCCACCGGCGCGAACCCGTCGTGGAGCCAGCCCTCGAGCGTTTCGATCGGGACGGTCGAGCGCTCGCCGGTTGCGCGTCGCGTCACTTCCGCGCCCCCGGCGGCCAGGGAGCGAGGACTGATGGTCACGATCCAGGGCATGCCGAGGAGCTCGGCGTCGGTGAACTTGACACCGGGCGACTCGTCGCGGTCGTCGTACAGGATGTCCCGCCCGGCCGCGGCCGCGACCTCGTGGAGGCGATCACCGATCTCGGCGACCTTCGGGTCGCGGGCCGCGCCGATCGTGACCATGTGGGCTGCGTAGGGCGCGACCTCGTCGGGCCAGACGATGCCCTTCTCGTCGTGGTGGGCCTCCACGATGCAGGCGACGTTGCGTCCGAGCCCGATCCCGTACGAGCCCATGACGATCGGATGCGCCTGACCGTCCTCGCCGAGGTACGTCGCGCCGAAGGCAACGCTGAAGTCCGTCCCGAGCTTGAAGATGTTGCCGACCTCGATCCCCTGCCGGAGCGTCACCGGCTGGCCGCACCGAGGACACGGGTCGCCCTCCCGGGCGTTGGTGATCTCGGCGACGTGGTCGGGCGTGTAATCGCGCGGCACGTTGACGTTCCTGACGTGCCAGCCGACCCGGTTCGCGCCGGCGACGAGGTTCGGTGATCGGACGACGAGCTCATCGACGACGACCACCGAATCGCGGGCGCCGAGCGGCGAGCCGTAACCGGCCTCCATGCCCCTGGCCTTGATCTCGTCGACGGTCGCCGGGCGGAGACCGCCTCGTGCCTTCAGGACGTTGACCAGCTTCGTCTCGTTGACGTCATAGTCGCCCCGCACGATCGCCACCACGAACCGATCGTCGCCGGTGACGAAGAAAGCCGCCTTGGCGGTCTTGCTGCGGGGGATGTCGAGGAACTTCGCGAGGGCGTCGATGGTCGTCGCGTCGGGTGTCTCGACGTCCTCCATCGGGAGGGCCGCCTCCGCCTCCGGATCGGGCTTGCCGACGACGGCGATCTGCTGGTTGTCGGCGAACCCGCACGCGTCGCACAGGACCAGCGTGTCCTCGCCGAACTCGTTGACGACCATGAACTCATGGGCCCCGGAGCCACCCATGATCCCGACGTCCGCACCGACGGCGATGGCGTCGAGGCCGAGCCGCTGGAAGATCCGCTCGTAGGCCGCGTACTGGAGCCGGTAGCTTCGATCGAGGCCGGCCTCGTCCCGATCGCAGCTGTAGGCGTCCTTCATGACGAACTCGCGGACGCGGATCAGGCCGCCGCGCGACCGAGGCTCGTCGCGGAACTTCGTCTGGAAGTGGTAGACCATCATCGGCAGCTGGCGATAGCTCTGGACGATGTCCCGGAGGAGCAGCGCCACGACTTCCTCGTGCGTCATGGCCAGGACCATGTCCCGCTCGCCGCGATCCTTGAATCGGACCATCTCCGGTCCGATCTTGTAGTAGCGGCCGCTCTCCTTCCAGACCTCCGCAGGGTGGACGACCGGCATCTCCATCTCCTGGCTGCCGATGCGGTCCATCTCCTCGCGGATGACCTGCTCGACCCGTTTCGAGACGCGGAACCCGAGCGGCAGCAGCGAGTAGATGCCAGATCCCAGCTGGCGGATGTAGCCGGCGCGCAGCAGGAGGCGATGGGACGGCATCTCGACGTCAGATGGATCGTCGCGGAGGGTCGTGAAGAAGAGCTGGCTCAGGCGCATGGCAGGAAGGATAGCGGGCGCGCCCCGCCGAGCGTGCGCAGACACTCGGATGGCCCGGCACGCGCCAAATCGAGGTGCGCCGCCTCGGGGCCGGTTATCGAGCCCGGTCAGCCACGCCCTCGCGCCGGCCTGCCACGGAACGGGAGCATCGTCGCGCGGATGCGGGCGCGCCGTGTGGTCATGCGCGACATCTCGAGGACGAGGTCGGCCCAGGCGCGCTCGTACGCCGCCCGCACGAGCGGGTCGCCCGGGTTTGCCTCGCGTTCGAAGCTCGAAAGCAGCGCCGCGCGCGACCGGATCGGGGCAAGCTGATCGGCGATGAGTCGGATGCGCGAGGCGGGGTCCCCGCCCCGTCCCGGAGGTTCCGACGTCCTGGCGGCGTCCCGGTCCGCCGAGCCCGAACCGGCGTCGTCGTTGCCCACGAGCGCGCCGCCGTGACCCCGGAGGAGCAGGGGTTCGGCTGGCGGCTCGTGGAAAGCGGTAGGCCCCACGGTGGGTCCGGCCGCGGATCCCGGCGCGAGCCCATCCAGCGCCGAGGATCGTTGCATGCAGGTTTCGTGCCTTCCAGCAGCCGGGAGGAGGTCAGCGGGGGCCGATCCGTGCATGACCACAGGTTCGGGCCGGATGGTCAACGGCCCATTCGCACGACGTCAACGGCAGGGCATTCACGATCCGAGATTGCCTGCCACGACGGGCTCGCCGCGCCGGGCGGTAGGCTAGGCTCGGCGCAGGACGTACCCGACGCCGCGGACCGTTTCGATCAGGGCCGGGTGGGACGGGTCCGCCTCGATCGCCGCGCGGAGCCAGTGGACGTGGACGTCGACGGTCCGGGTCTCGCCCGCGTAGTCGTAACCCCAGACGAGCTCGAGGAGCTGGTCGCGGGTGACGACCTGGCCCTGGTGGCGGACGAGGAACGCGAGCAGCTCGAAGACTTTGGGCTTGACCGCGACGACCTCGCTGCCCCGAAGGATCCGGTGGCCGCCGAGATCGACCTGCACGGGGCCGAGGTCGACCATCGACGGCATGGCCGCGGCCGCTGCCGCATCACCGCGCCGGAAGACCGCCCGGATCCGCGCCGACAGCTCGCGCAGGGAGAATGGCTTCGTCACGTAGTCGTCGGCACCGAGCTCGAGTCCGACCACCTTGTCGACTTCGGAGCCGCGCGCCGTGAGCATGATGATCGGAACGGGGGACTCGGCCCGGATGATCCGGCAGACGTCGATCCCCGAGACTTCCGGGAGCATCAGGTCAAGAAGGATGAGGTCGGGGTGGTCGGCCCGGAATCGCTCGAGCGCGAGGCGGCCGTCGGCCGCCGACGTCACCCGGAAGCCGTCCGCTTCGAGCGCCTCGACCAGCGTCTCGCGGAGTGTCGGCTCGTCTTCGACGACGAGGATCGTGCGGGCCATCGCCTCTGAGCATACGGCCCGCTGTTAACGGAGCATTGGCATTCGGATATGCCGGGCCCCAGCGGGCGTCGAGAGCCGAACGCAGGCCTGCGGAGCGCGGGCCGCCTGGCTCGCCCCGGCCGATCGCGGGCCCGCCCGGCCCGGGGCGCGGGCCGCCTGGCTCGCGCGGGCTGCCTGCCTACCGCTTGTCCAGCATGAAGTACTCGACGAAGCTGCGGCAGCGGCCGTCCTCGGCAAACTCGATCAGCCAGGCGTTCTCGTAGCGTCGCGTCACCGGGCCGCCGGCCACGTCGCGGTAGACCGTATCGCCGACGGCCACCGCCCGGTCGCCGTCGGCCGCGTAGCACGCATATCGACTGTCGACGGTCCCCGCCCGATCGCGCTTCGCGGGGTCACCGCCCGGATTCAGCCAGTCCGTGACGATCGCGTCACGGCCACGGACGGGCTCGTCCCAGGGGTGGTAGCGGTACTCCGCATCCTCGGTGAAGAGATCCCCGATCGCGGCGGCGTCATAGGCCATCCACGCGGCCACGTAGCGATCAAGCCAGGACTGGACCTCGTCGCGGGTCATCGGGCAGCTCCTTCCAGGGTCGCGATCGCGGCGTCGATGCGTGCCAGGGCGCGGTCGCGCCCGAGCGCCACGAGCGTATCGAACAGCGGCGGCGTCGCCGTCCGGCCGGTGACCGCCACGCGTATCGCCATGAAGAGATCGCCGGCCTTCCAGGCTCTCGCCTCGGCGAGGGAGCGCAGGGGCGGCTCGAGCTCGTCGGCCTCGAAGCTGACCGAGCCCGTGCCGGCGATTGCGTCGCGCGCGGCCCGGAGCCCGGCGAGCGTGGTCGCCGCGTCCCATCGCTTCGGGACCAGCATCGCCGGATCGACGACGAGCGTGTCGATCCACAGGAACCCGATGAGATCGCCCACGGAACCGAGGATCGGCAGGCGCTCGCGGATCATCGGCAGCAGGACCCGGACCTCGTCGGCGCTCGGCGTGCGGTCGATCCTGCCGGCCACGTGCTCTGCCTCGAGGAAGGGCAGGAGGCGGGTCACCAGGTCGTCGTCGTCCAGGCGACGGATCCACTGGCCGTTGAGCCATTCGAGGCGCTCCCGGTCGAAGACGGCGCCGCCCTTCTGGACGTGCTCGAGATCGAACCGGGCGGCGATCTCGTCGAAGCTCAGGATCTCCTCCTCGGTCCCAGTCGACCAGCCGAGCAGGGCGAGGTAGTTGACGAGCGCCTCCCGGATGAAGCCCTCGGCGATGTAGTCGGAGATCGCCGTCTGGCTCTTCCGCTTGCTCATCTTCGTCCGATCGGGGTTGAGGATGAGCGGCAGGTGGGCGAAGACCGGTTCGGGATAGCCGAGGGCCCGGAACAGGAGGATGTGCTTGGGCGTGTTGGAGAGGTGGTCCTCGCCGCGGATGACGTGGCTGATCTTCATGGCCGCGTCGTCGACGACCACGGTGAAGTGGTAGAGCGGCGTGCCGTCGCCCCTGACGATGACGAAGTCGCCGCCGATGTTCGCGGTGTCGAACTCGACGCGCCCGCGAACTGCGTCGTCGAACCCGACGATGCCCGGCGGAACGCGGAAGCGGACCGCGGCCGGTCGACCCTCCGCGACCCTTGCCGCGCGCTCCTCCTGCGTCAGCGCCGCACAGCGCCCGACGTACTTCGGGGCCTCGTGGGCGGCTTCCTGGGCTTTCCGATCCGCATCCAGCTCTTCGGGCCTGCAGAAGCACGGATAGGCCAGGTCGCGGGCCAGGAGGTCGGCGGTCGCCTCCGCGTATCGCGGCAGCCGCTGCATCTGGCGGTACGGCCCGAATGGACCGCTGTCCTCGCCGCCGGCTGCGTCGGGTCCCTCGTCCCACGTGATCCCGAGCCAATGGAGGCCTCCGAGGATGTCCTGCTCGTAGCCAACCGTGCTCCGAGCCACGTCGGTGTCCTCGAGGCGCAGCACGAACGTACCGCCGGTGTGCTTCGCGAACAGGGCATTGAAGAGACCGGTGCGCGCCGTCCCGATGTGGAGCGGACCGGTGGGGCTCGGCGCGAGCCGGACACGGATATCGGACATGGCCCGATTCTAGGGGCGCGGGCCGGGACCGACCCGCCTTCCGGCGCGGGACCGGACCGGCTCGCGGCGCGGCCGGCGGATGACCGTCAGGGCGAAGGCGACAGAACCGCCCCGCTGATCGCGTCCAGGATCACCTCGTTGGACGCCAGGCTCAGGCCCGGGTCGCCGGTGGCGAGCTCCACGTACCAGGCGGCCCGGATCCCGCAACGAGGACTGCTTCTGCCAGGCGATGACACATGCCTCCTGGACGGCGTCCTCGGCCTCACCGTCGTCGAGGAGGACCGCTCGTGCGAGGCGGTAGGCGGAACCGATCCGCGCATCGATGAGGACGGCGAGATCCGCGGGCCGGTTCGTCACCGCGACTGCCTCCATCCCTCGCCTCGTCCTGGGTGCGAGCGGCGATCCCATGCACCCAACCGACGAATGGCGGGCGCGAAACGTTCATCCGGACGCGAATCCTCGCCCGGAAGATCCCGCGACCTGGGCGTGCGGCACTCGGTGGAACAGGGCGGGGTCCGCCGCTCCGGGGAGCACCCGGATCAAGGCCGCCGGCCGGAGGCCCAGCGTCGCCCTGCCCAGCGGCCCGTCCAGCGTCAGCGAATCGAGCGACTCGGACCGCGCGAGCACCTGGACGTGCGCCCCGGGCCGGAGACCGCGCGCTTCGAGGTACGAGAGGAGAGCCGGATCCTCTTCGGCAGCCTCGGTGATGCGGTAGATCGTGACGAGGTCGCCGGCCGCGGTTTCGGACAGGCGAATGCCGGGCGGGCGCCGCCGGGCGGCTTCGACCTCGATGGGGTTGCCGTGCGGGCATGTCTCCGGGTGGCCCAGGAGCTCGTCGAGGCGAGCCTCGACGCGGGGCGAGATCGCGGCCTGGAGGCGCTCCGCTTCGGCATCGGATTCGGCCCAGCCGAGTCCGACGATCTCGGTGAGGAGCCACTCACACAGCGCGTGCCGTCGGAAGATGCCCTCGGCGGCCGCTCTCCCCGCCTCCGTCAGCACCAGGTCCCGGCCATCCGCCTGGCCGACGAGCCCGTCGGCGACAAGCCGGCGAAACATCTCGCTGGCCGCCTGCGGGCTGACGCCGAGCTTCCGGCCGACCTGGGCGGACGTGGCGCGCGCGCCGTCGCCGGTTATCACCCGGAGCGAGAGCAGGTACTCCTGGGCGGCCGTGGACAGGTCCCGGTCGGGATGGTGGCGTGCGGCTGCGGTGCTGGTCACCCGACGAGGATACGGCTCAGGCTGCGTGGCCGGGTCGATACAGCCGGACGGCCATCAAGACCACGCCCAGCAGCCAGGCCACGGCCAGCAGCGCGATCAGCGACGGCGGCCCATGGACCGGGTCGTAGGCTGCGCCGCCCGCCGAGAGCGCGGCCGTGACCGGGAACGCGAGGACGATGACGGCGATGGTCCCCCCGACGAGGACCCGCGCGGCCGCAGGCAGGAGGAGGAGGGCCGCCAGGATCGCCGCCTGCGCCACCCACGGGTAGAAGGTCGCGTCGGTCGTGCAGGCCGCCGAGAACGCAGCGCAGCCGGTTGCCTGGCCAATCAGCGATGCGGCGGCGATGCCCAGCGGCGGCCACGCACCAAGGGCAACGACACTGCGTCGCGACAGGAGGCCCTCGAAACGCCGCAGGTCGAGTCCGCCTGGGAGGTCGGGAAGCGAGGGGCCATCCCGCGCCGGGTTCTCCGCCCGGGCTCGGGCGGCTGCCTCCCGCTCCAGTCGCTCCGCCTCCGCCCTTGCCGCGGAGGCGGCCCGCGCGGCGGCGGCAGCCCGGGCCGCAGCCTCGGCCCGGGCGGAGGCATCAGCATTCGCATATGCGGCGTTCGCGGCGGCGGCCTCGCGTTGCGCGGCGCGCGCCGCGCGGGCGGCCGCGCGGGCCTGGTACTCGGGGCCGTGTTTTCGCGGGTCGGCGTACTCCCGCGGATTGACCGTCCAGTATTCGCCGCTCGATTGCCCGTACCAGGACGCCCCGTTCCACGTCGGATCGACCGGCTCGTGCACCTCGTCGTAGGTCGTGGAGCCGAAGGTGGCCTTCTTCGTGCTCCGACGACGGGACCCGGACCCTGAGCCTGACGCGCGGCCGGCACCGGAGGAGGCGCGGCGCGCGCCTGAGCTATCGGATCCGCCGGCCGTTCCGGGCGCCGAACCCCCAGAAGCAGACCCGTGCCTGCCTGCGTCTGCGCTCGTGCCGGCCTGTCCGCTCGGACCGGTCCTGCCCGCACCGGACCGCGCTCCGCCGGCCCGACGATCCGGTCCGGCCCCTCGGTCCGCTCCACTCCCCCGTCCAGTACCGCGCGGCTCTCGTGCCCGGTCCGGATCAGCCCGCCACGGTTCGGACGGCCGTGATGCGGTTCGGGTCCGCCCACCCTGGCGGGGCCTGGTCGTCACGAGCTGCTCGTACGCGGCCTGGATCGCGAGGAAGCGCGGCAGTGCCTTCTCCCCCGCGGAGTCCGGGTGGTTGAGCTTGGCCAGGGTCCGGTAGGCGCGCTTCACCTCCGCCGCGGAGGCGCCGGGTCGCAGTCCGAGGACCCCGTAGGGATCGCTGGTCATCACGGACAGTGTGGCGGAGAGAGCGTCAATGCGATCCAGCGGGCACGAGCCGGACCGGCGGAGCGCAACCTACCGGATCAGCTCGTTCAGGGGTGCGAGGTCGAACGAGGCCACGGCCTCCGCGCTGACGCGCCCGTGGGGATCGGACTCGGTCGGTCGGTGATACCGGCCGAGGACCCGGAGGGCCTGCCCGTCTGCGACGCCCGCCTGCCGGAGCGCCTCGATCGTCGCGGCCCATGGCGCGCGGTCGAATCCACCGCCATCCTCGATCTTGATGGCCAGGCCCGATGCCGGCGCCTCCGCGCCGTTGCCCCTCGAGCCTCGGAGGATGGCCAGCCCGCAAAGGGCCTCCATGCCGCCCTTGGCGATGACCCGGCCGGGCAGCGCCTTCATGACCGAGGTGTCAATGCGATCGCGCGTGCCCGCCACGAGCTCGGGGTTGGCCAGCATCGCGTCGCGAATGGTCGTCATCGGCTCGGCGATCGCGGTGCGGGGATCCGCGGCCGGCACGGCCGACGGATCGGCCAGGAATGCAAACGCCCGGGCGACCTCCCGGAGCGGGAACCCGTAGGTAGGGATTCCACAGCCATCGATGCCGAGGCGGAGCTTGGCCGGGGTGGTGCCGAACGCGCGGGCGACGGCCGCGCGGTAGGCGACCTGGGCGGGGTGGTCGTCGAGCCAGTAGCCGTCCGGCTCCCAGCCACCCAGCTTGCAGAGGAGGAGGAAGACGGAGTGCTGGCCCGAGCACATGTGGCGCACGGGGCTGGCCTTCTCCCCGTCGCGGGCGAGGCGGGCCGCGGTCAGCGCGTCGAGCGGCATCCCCTCGGAGCCACAGGCAAGCGCTCCCTGTGCGACGCCGGTCCGGCGGTAGAGGGCCTGGAGCGTCCGAACGTGGAGATCCTCGCCGGAGTGGCTGCTCGTCATGATCGCCAGCTCCGCCGGTTCGAGCTCGAACGCCTCGATGCCGCCGGCTTCGATCAGTGAGATGAGCCCGAACGGCTTCACGCAGGACCGGAGGTTGACGACGTGATCGGGGTCGCCGAGCGCCCGGAGCACGCGACCGCTGGCATCGACCTCCACGACGTCGCCGCGGTGGACGCTCTCCTCGACCCCGTTGCGGACCTGGCGCACGAGGATGGGCGGCGCGGTCCGCCGTTGCCTGACCCGGTCGCCGGCCTTGCCTGCGGGCACGTTCGATGAACCTCCTGCCCAGATCCGCGGAATGGCGTCGCGTCGCCGAGGCGCCTGGGCGCGGAGCCCCCGGCCGGCGCCAAGCGCGGCGGCCAACTCGCCGCTCGGATGACGTGTCCTGGGCACCGTCGGCGTCATCCAAGCGGTTCGCTGCGGCCGCTTCCGGCAACGGTACCGACGGGCCGGGAGGGCGTCAATCCGGGTCGGAATTGGACGATCGGGCCGATGCTACGATGGCCCGGACGCCCACACGCGGCCGCCCGCACGGCGGCACGACTCCCCTGCCCCGGAGGCTCGTCGATGACCACGCCGACGCTCCATGTCTCGCAGCACCCCGCCGTCCTCCACAAGCTCGGCATCCTCCGCGACGAGACGACCGAACCGAAGAAGTTCCGGGAGATCGTGCGCGAGCTCTCCTGGCTGATCGGCTATGAAGCCCTCGCCGATGCCCGCGTCCGGCCCCTCGAGGTGAAGACGCCGATCGAGACGATGGAGGGCGCCGAGCTCGCCGACCGGATCGGCCTCGTGCCGATCCTCCGGGCCGGCCTCGGCATGGTCGACGCGATGCTGGAGCTGATGCCGACCGCCCAGGTCTGGCACCTGGGCCTGTTCCGCGACGAGCGGACCCTCAGGCCCGTCGAGTACTACAACAAGCTTCCCGACTCCGCCAACGTCGACCTCTGCCTGATCCTCGACCCGATGCTCGCGACCGGTGGATCGGCGACCGCGGCCATCGAGGTCCTCAAGCGCTGGGGTGCCGTCCGGATCAAGCTCGTCAACCTGATCGCCGCCCCCGAGGGCGTCGAGGCGGTCTCGACGGCCCACCCGGACGTCGACATCTACACGGCGGCCCTCGACCGCCAGCTCAACGAGAAGGGCTACATCATGCCCGGCCTCGGTGACGCCGGGGATCGCCAGTTCGGGACGGGCCACCCGGCCTGAGCCTGACCGCTGGTAATGAATGCCGATCGTTTCGCGCCCCTGCTGAATCGAGATCTCGCGACACTCCCACGTGAACGCTGCTGATCGAGAAACAGACTCGCTCACCGATGCGCGCCGCGAGTTCGGCCCCTCCCAGCGTCGCCCGCCAATCCGCGGGTACGGATTCGGACAGGGCCGCTGGGTCTGACCGCTTCATTGACCCATGGTGCGCCACGGGTGCTTCACCCCGCTACGCGGAGACCTATCGGGCCTCACGCGCCGATGCCCGGCGACGTGGTACCTCCGGGCCATACCTCACGAGTGCCGGGGCGGACTACAGTCCTGCCGAAGGCCTTCGAGCACATATGGATGGGGATGGGGGCTTGAGCGCACACGACCAGCGGATCGCCGGACTTCGCGCCGCCGTCGAAGTGGCGCCGTCCGACGGCGTCCTGCAGCGCATGCTCGCAGAGGCGCTCGAGGCGTCCCATCGGTGGGACGAGGCCATCGCCGCGCGCCGGACGGTCCTCCGCCTTGCGCCCGACGACACGCAGGCGCAAATCGACCTGGCGGGCGCCTACGTCGGGGCGGGCCGACGCGAGCCGGCTGAGGTGATCCTGGACACCCTCGAGGCCTCCGGACACGGATCGACCGAGGTTTGGCGTCTCCGCGGACGCCTGCTGAGCATCGATGGCGATGGGCCCCCGGACGGCGATCGGCCCGCCGCTTCGATCCCAGAACCCGGCAAAGCCGTCGAACCGCTTGCGGCGTCGCCCCAGGCTGAGCCCGACCTCGAACGGCCGACCATCCGCTTTGCCGATGTCGGGGGCATGACGTCGCTGAAGGAGGCGATCCGACTGAAGATCGTCTACCCGTCGCTGCATCCGGAGATCTACGCGGCGTACGGACAGTCGTCCGGTGGTGGGCTGCTGCTCTATGGGCCGCCGGGCTGCGGCAAGACGCATCTCGCACGGGCCACGGCGGGTGAGATGGGCGCGGCCTTCCTCGCCATCGGCATCTCTGACGTCCTGAACATGTACATCGGCGAGTCGGAGCGGCGGATGCACGAGGTGTTCGAGACCGCCCGACAGCACACACCGTGCGTCCTGTTCTTCGACGAGATCGATGCGCTCGCTGCCAACCGTTCGGACTTCCGGTCGGTGACCGGGCGCTCGGTGGTCAACCAGTTCCTCGCCGAACTCGACGGTGTCACGAGTACCAACGAGGGGATCCTGGTGCTGGGGGCCACGAACGCGCCGTGGCACCTCGACCCCGCGTTCCGACGACCGGGGCGGTTCGACGACGTCCTGTTCGTGCCCCCGCCCGACGCGCTCGCCCGCGCGGAGATCGTGCGCATCCTGCTCCGCGACCGACCTGTCGCCCGGATCGATATCGACGCCGTCGTCAAGACGACCGAACGGTTCTCGGGCGCCGACCTTCGCGGACTGGTCGAAAAGGCCGTGCGGCGCAAGCTGGAGCAGTCGCTCCGAGATGGCACCTTGCAGCCGGTCGAGACCCGAGATCTGCTGCATGCCGCGAAGGAGTCCGTCCCATCGACGCGGGAGTGGTTTGCCACGGCCCGGAACTATGTGACCTACGCGAATGAGTCGGGGCTGTACGACCCGGTGCGCCCGTACCTGCGATGACGGAACCTGGCGACCAGGACCTGATCCAGGGTCGCCATTTCCACGACCTGCGGCGCTGGGACCTTGCAGCGCGATACCTGCGCGCCGGACTCGCCCGGAGCCCGCTGAGCGCTGAGGACCACGCCTACCTCGCACGGGCACTCATCAACCTCGACCGCCGCGTTGAGGCAAAGGCCGAAAGTGACGAGTCGATGCGACTTGGTCCGTCATCACACGCAGTCCTGTCAGCACGGATTGATGTCCTTCACGGCGTGGGCGACCGTAGCGGCGCTCTCGACGCCGCGAGAGCGCTGGTCTCCCTGGCGCCTTGGTCAGCCTCGGCCAGGGCAGAACTTGCCTTCGCGCTGTATCGCAAGGGCCGCCCGAGGGCCGCCCTCAAGGTCGCCGACGAGGCGCTCGCGCTCGACCCGACGGACATCGGCGCCCTCAACGCCCGGGCGGTGGCACTGGGGGCGCTGCTCAGGCCCGAGGAGGCCGAGGCGATGCTCCACGATGCACTCGCGGAGAGCCCCGAGGCCAGCAACCTGCACAACAACCTGGGCTTGATGCAGCTCCGGCAGGGCCAGATCTCGATGGCCCAGGAGTCGATGTCGGAGGCCCTCCGACTCGACGCGACATCGGCGGCGAAAGCGCGCAATCTCAAGCGCAGCGGAAATCCGATCGTGGTCCTGGGCGCGATACTGCTCGGCGCGTTCCTTCGCGGCATCCACCGTTGGGGGCGCTGGCCAGCGGGTGTCCAGGTCGGGCTCGTGGTGGGCCTGACATTCGGCGGCGTTGCATGGACGGGCGCACCGGCTGCCGCCGTGATCATCCTGCTGTGGTCTGTTGTCGGTTGGATCGAGCGCTTCGCGCCAGATCTGTCAGCGCGGATCGGGCGGAGCCTCGAGCGAGTCCCGTTGGGGATGGTGTCGCTGCCGATCCTCGGCCTGTACTGGGTGTTCCAACTGGCCCGGATCGGCGGCCCGATCGCCGGGCTCGGGGCATTCGCTGGGTTCCTGCTGCCCTTCGTGCTTGGGCGCCGAACGCGCGACGAGCGGACCCGCGGGGAGACGGGAGAAGCTCCGAGCGGCCCGCACGTCGCCCTTCGATCGCGCAGGCGCCCGAACCTTGTGGGAGGTGCGCTGACCGTGGTCGGTGGCATCGCCGCGGCGATCGGGACGGCGCTGCCTTGGGTTCGCCTCGAGTCCACCGATGGTCAGCCCTACGACCTCACTGGTCTGGGGGGCGAGCTGGGCATGGCGATCGGCGTGGTCGGCATCCTGGTGACCGCGATGGGCCTCGCACGGCTGCCTTCCAGAGGGCAAGCGGGATGGCGGCGCGGCGCGGCGATCGCCGGCGGTTGCGCCTTGCTGACCGTCGGAGCCCAAGCCGTCTGGCTGGGCATCCAGTGGATAATGGGTACTCCTGTCCCGTCGCAGGTCTGGCTGGGTCCGGGGCTGCACCTCGTATTCGTCGCCGGGGTCCTCACCACGATCGGTGGCTTCGTCGGAGGGGCGACGGAGAGTGGCCCGGCACGACGCGCCGAGCGTTCGACGACGCGGCTCGGACCGGAGGTCCGGTCGGCGTAGCTCCAGTCAGGCTGGCGGGTCCGCGACAGGCAGGACCAAGACCGCACCATGGTCGCTGCTTGGAGCACCTGACGGGCTCGGCTTCACAGGTTCGACCCAAGCGCATGGGGCCGACAGACGAAAGGTTCAGCCTTCACTACCAACCGCCGCCGCCCACGACTACGACGCCAGCCAAGCCAGGCGAACGCAACTGAGGTTTCTCGTGGACTGGACACTCGAGCTCATCGTCGTGCCCGTGACCGACATCGATCGGTCGAAGTCGTTCTACATGGACCGGGTCGGCTTCGGCCTGGACGTCGACCATCGGGCGGGCGAGGACTTCCGGGTCGTCCAGCTGACGCCGCCTGGATCAGCCTGCTCGATCGCGCTGATGCGCAACCAGCCAATGCCGGCGGGCACGCTCCACGGCCTCCAGGTGTGCGTCGAGGACATCGTGGCCGCCCGCGCCGAGCTCGTCGAGCGCGGTGTCGAGGTCAGCGAGCCGTTCCACTTCGGCGAGGCTGGCCAGGACGCCGGGGCTGGACCCCGAGCGTCGCAACTACGCGACCTTCCTGACGTTCGGTGACCCGGACGGCAATACGTGGATGGTGCAGGAGAAGCACCGGGTCGGACGAGGTGGCGTGACGGGAACGGTCGCGAGGCGCACTCCACCGATCGGCTGAGCCGCTTCCGCCGGGCCGATACACCGAGCCGGGTTTCCTGCCGGAGCTGTCGTTCGAGATCGGGGCCGTCGGCTCCTGGTTCGCGCGGCAGTTCGTCCCCGGCTTCTTCGACATCCAGCAGGAGCCCGACTCGCTCGATGTCATCGCCGTCCAGCTCTGCCGGCCGACGGCCGTGTTCGGCACGTCGAACGCCGAGGTCGACGTCACGTCGCTGCATGCCGCCGCGATCGTCGAGATCCTCCGGACGAACGCCGCGCTCGATGTCGGCGTTGCGAACACGGCTCCGATCGCCGGCCTCCCCGCCCGGACCGTCGACATCGACACGACCACCGCACGCGGCAGCGAGCCGCCGATCTTCAGCCCGGTGCTTCGCATCGCGGCCGGCCCGATCTCGCTCGCCTCGGCGAGGCGCCTGCGAGTCGCGTTGCTGGAGCTCCCCGATGGACCGCTCGCGATCCTCGTCGGCGGCTCGATCGCGCGGTGGGACCATACCCTCGCGGTCGCCCTGCCGGTCGTCGCCTCGATCCGCCTCGTAGAAACCGGCCGTTGAGGCGACGCTCCCGGCCGGCTACCCCGTAACGGCCCGGTCGGCGATGACGAGGGCCGCGTCGATGACCTCGAAGCCCTCGGCGAGCTGGGCCTCGGTGATGCACAGCGGCGGGTTCGTGTGGATCGAGTTGTTGGCGAGCATCGCGTAGACCCCGTTCTCGCGGAGGTACTTGCCGATCGCCTTCATCTCGTCGCTGGTGCCGTTGTACGGGGTCATCGGCGTCCACGGGTTCCGGCTTCGGACGAGGTCGATGATCCCGAACAGGCCGAGGTTCCGATGGGCCCCCACGGACGGGTGCTTCGCCGCGAGGCGCTCGTGGTGGCCGCGAAGGACGCCGTCGAGGCGGGCGGCGTTCTCGATGAGGCCGTCCTCCTCGTAGACGCGGATCGTGGCCAGCGCGGCCGCGAGGCTGACCGGGTGCGAGCTGTAGGTGAGGCCGCCGTAGAACATCTTCGACTCGAAGGAATCGGCGATGGCCTTGCTCATCGCCACGGCGCCCAGCGGCAGGTATGAGCTCGTCAGGCCCTTGGCCATCGTCATGAGGTCCGGGGTGACCCCCCAGTGGTCGATCGCGAACCACTTCCCGGTCCGCCCGAAGCCGGCCATTACCTCGTCGGCGACCATGAGGATCCCGTTGCGGTCGCAGATCTCGCGGACGCCCTGGATGTAGCCGTCGGGCGGGATGAGGATGCCGTTCGTGCCGACGATCGTCTCAAGGAAGACGGCCGCGATCGTTTTCGGTCCCTCGTACTGGATCACATCCTCGAGGCCCTGGAGGCTCTCGGCGACCGGCCGCGGTTCGGCCTCGCCCCAGCGGTGGGTGTCGGGGTAGCGGACGACACCGACGATGCCCGGCTCATTCGCCCAGCGGCGCGGGTCGCCGGTCAGGGTCATCGCCCCGAGGGTCGCCCCGTGATACGAGCGGTAGCGGGCCAGGATCTTCTGGCGGCCGGTGTAGTGGCGGGCGAACTTGATGGCGTTCTCGATCGCCTCGGCCCCACCGAGCGTGAAGAAGACCTTGTCGAGATCGCCCGGGAGGATCTCGGCCAGCTTCTGGCCCAGCAGTCCGCGGATCTCGGTGGCGAACGCCGGCTGGACGTACTGCAGCTTGAGTGCCTGGTCGTTGATCGCGTCGATCACCCGCCGGTCACCGTGACCGATGTTCACCGACATGAGCTGGCTGTTGAAGTCGAGGATCCGCCGTCCCTCGGGCGTATACAGGTAGACGCCCTCGGCGTGGTCGATCGCGATCGGGTCGAGGGCGCCCTGGACCGACCAGGAGAAGAAGGTGTGGGCCCGGTTCAGGGCGACGATCTCGGCGCTGGACATCTTGGCGGCGTGCTCGACGGCCATGGTTGGCTCCCGTCTTCGGATCGGTGGGCGTTTCGGGCGATTGTGGCAGATGCGGGTGGCTGATCGCGTCGAAATGTCCGCTGCGGGGCGCCAACAGCCGCCGCTCCGGGCCGGCCGACCGGCTAGGATGCCGCGACCATGACATCCCCATCGCTGTGGCGACACGCCGACTTCCGAAAGCTCTGGGCCGGGCAGACCGTGTCCGAGCTCGGTTCGGTGGTCACGCGGACGGCGGTGCCGCTCGTGGCCCTGCTCGTCCTCGGGGCAGGGCCATTCGAGATGGCGCTGCTCGTCGTGTCGGCGAGCCTCGCGGTGCTGCTCGTCGGCCTGTTCGCCGGGGCGTGGGTCGATCGCCTCCGGAGGCGGCCGTTGCCTTATCGGGGCCGACGCGCTCCGGGTCCTGATCCTGGGCTCCATCCCGATCGCCTACCTCGCCGGGGTGCTCCACATCGAGCAGCTGTACGTCGTGTCGTTCGCGGAGGGCTGCCTCGGCGCGTTGTTCGACGCTGCCTATCCCGCGTACGTTCCGTCGCTGATCGGCGTCGACCGGGTCGTGGAGGGCAACAGCAAGCTGGCCACGAGCTCGTCGATCGCGGAGATCGGCGGGCCCGGGATCGCCGGCTCGCTGGTTCAGATCATTGGCGCGCCGTTCGCGATCCTCGTCGACGCCGTCTCCTTCGGGATCTCGGCGATTTCCCTGTTCCTCATTCGGTCTCCGGAGCCGCCGCGCCCGGCGCGCCCGTCGCCCACCCCGATCCGTCGCGAGATCGTCGAGGGCCTCCAGATGGTGCGGCGCCATCGGGTCCTGTTCCCGATGGTCCTCCGATCGGTGATCGCCCACGTCGCCGGATCGTTCTACGGCGTCCTCTACACGATCTACCTCATCCAGGACCTCCACCTGAGCCCATTCCTCCTTGGGCTGGTTGTCTCGGCAGGTGGCGTCGGGTCACTCGTCGGTTCGCTGTTTGCCGCCCGCGTGATCAGGCGCCTGGGCCTTGGCCCGACCCTGATCTGGATGGCGGTCGGCGCCTCGGCGGTCGGCATCCTGACGCCCCTCGCCCAGGGTCCGCTTATCGTCGCGACGGCGATGGTCTTCATTCCGCAGCTCTTCGGCGATGGGCTCCAGACGATCGAGGGCGTCGCCGAGATCTCGCTCATCCAGGGCCTGAGCCCGGACCGCATCCTCGGTCGCGTCAATGCCACGGTCGAGGTCTTCTCGCACGGGATCGCCTATCCGATCGGTGCCCTCGCCGCCGCCGGCATCGCTGGTGTGATCGGCGTCCGGGGCGGGATCGCGCTCGGCTGGGCCGGGATGGCGATCTCGATCCTCATCGTCGCGCTCTCGCCGCTGCCGGCGATCCGAGCCGCCGAGGACTACGTGTCTACAGAGAGCTGACAACCGCCGCAGGTGGTGCGGTGTACGCTCTGGACGTCCGGCACCGTCTTCGATCCGGGATCGACGAAGCAGGAAGAGCGAGGGGTGAGATGCCGAGAATCGTCCGAGGCGCACTGCTCCAGGCCACCTGGACCGGCGACAAGGAATCGATGATCCAGAAGCACGAGGCCGCGGCCCACGACGCGGCGAAGCAGGGCGCCCAGGTGATGCTCTTCCAGGAGCTCTTCTACGGGCCGTATTTCTGCCAGGTGCAGGATCCCCAGTACTACGGCTACACGGAGCTCATCCCGGACGGGCCGACGACGAAACGGGTCCAGGACCTCGCGAAGCAGACCGGCATGGTCCTGATCGTGCCAATGTACGAGGAAGACTCGCAGGCCTCCGGCATCTACTACAACACCGCGGCGGTCATCGACGCCGACGGGAAATACCTCGGCAAGTACCGGAAGACGCACATCCCGCATGTGAAGGGCTTCTGGGAGAAGTACTACTTCCGCCCGGGGAACCTCGGCTATCCGGTGTTCGAGACCGCGGTCGGCAAGGTCGGCGTCTACATCTGCTACGACCGCCACTTCCCCGAAGGGGCCCGGGCGCTCGGCCTCAACGGTGCCGAGATGGTGTTCATCCCGAGCGCCACGTCGCGCGGCCTGTCCGAGTACCTGTGGCGCATCGAGCAGGTCAGCCATGCCGTGGCCAACGGCTACTTCGTCGGGACGATCAACCGCGTCGGCATCGAGGCCGAGATCGGCGACGACGACTTCTACGGTCAGAGCTACTTCTGCGATCCCCGCGGCCAGTTCATCGGGGCCGTCGGCGACCCGTACGCGGAGGAGACGATCATCCGGGACATGGACCTCGACGTGATCCAGCAGGTCCGCCAGACGTGGCAGTTCTACCGGGACCGCCGGCCCGAGGCCTACGGGGACCTGGTTCGCCCGTAGTCGGCGGCGCATGGAGGGAGCGGGGATGCAGTTCGGGTTCACCCTCAAGCCGGAGCACTCGATCGAGCGAACCGTCGCGCTCGCGCAGCAGGCCGAGGCGGCCGGCTTCGAGTACGGCTGGCTGTTCGACAGCCACGTCCTGTGGCGAGACCCGTATCCGCTCCTGACCCTCATGGCCGGCGCGACCACGAAGCTCCGCCTCGGGACGTGCGTCACGAACCCGGCGACCCGCGAGCCGACCGTGACCGCGTCCAGCCTTGCCGTCCTGGACGAGCTGTCGGGCGGACGGATGGATCTCGGGATCGGGCGTGGGGACTCCGCACGCCGGGTCATCGGAAAGGGCCCGACCTCGATGAAGGACCTCGAGGACGCGGTCCACGTCATCCGGGCCCTCGTCGAGGGTCAGTCGATCGAGTTCGAGGGCACGACCCTCGACCTGCCGTGGACCAGCGGCTACCGGCTTCCGGTCTGGGTCGCGGGCTACGGCCCGGTGGCCCTCCGCCTGACCGGGCGGATCGCCGACGGAGCAATGCTCCAGATCGGCGACCCGGATCTCGTTCGCTGGTTCGCTTCGCAGGTGCGGGATTCGGCATCCGAGGCGGGCCGCGACCCGAACGCCGTCAAGGTCATGGCCGCGGCGCCGGCCCACGTCGGAGATCGCGCCGACGGCCGCGACCGGACCCGCTGGTTCCCGGCCCTCGTCGCCAATCACGTCGTGGACCTCGTCAACAAGTACCCGCGCGAGGATCTTCCGGCGAACCTGACCCAGTACGTCCGGGATCGCGAGGGCTACGACTACCTGCATCACGCGGAGGCAGGCAGCACGAACGCGGCCTTCGTGACCGACGAGATCGTGGATCAATTCTGCGTCCTCGGCAGCGTCGATGACCACATCCGGCGCCTGCGGGCACTGGCGGACGCCGGGGTGAGCCAGTTCAACATCTACCTGATGAACGGCAATGAGGAGGAGCAGCTGGAAATCTACGGCCGGGAGATCATCCCGGCACTCGGCAACGTGGCGGCCCGCAAGGCCTGATCGAACCCAGGAGGCGAATGGCGTGGACAAGAAGGCGAAGAACCCCAAGAAGCCGAAGCAGAACAAGCCCAAGGAGAAGGCGGCGAGGTAGGCCGATGACGGCTGTGGGCTCCAGCGGCCGGGAGGACAGCGAGCGATGCGAACCCTGATCACGAACGGCACCGTCGTCACCGCCGACGGCTCGACCGCGACCGATGTCCTCGTCGACGGGGAGACGATCTCGGCGGTCGGGACCGGCATTGCCGAAACCGCCGATGTCGACGAGACGATCGACGCGGCGGGCAAGTACGTCATCCCGGGCGGCATCGACGTCCACACCCACATGGAGCTGCCGTTTGGCGGAACGTTCGCCAAGGACACCTTCGAGACCGGGACTCGGGCAGCAGCGTTCGGCGGGACGACCACCATCGTCGACTTCGCCGTCCAGTCCAAAGGGCAGTCGCTTCGTGAAGGCCTCGACGCCTGGCATGCCAAGGCCGAGGGCAATGCGGTGATCGACTATGGCTTCCACATGATCATGAGCGACGTCACCGACGACTCGCTCAAGGAGATGGACCAGCTGGTCGCGGAGGGAGTCCCGGACTTCAAGCTGTTCACGGCCTACCCGGGCGTCTTCCTCAGCGACGACGGCGCGATCTTCCGGGCGATGCAGCAGACCGCGAAGAACGGCGGGCTGATCATGATGCACGCCGAGAACGGGCCGGCGATCGATGTCGTGGCGGCGCAGTACGTGGCCGAGGGCAAGACGGACCCGTACTACCACGGCGTCGTCCGGTTCCCGATCTTCGAGAGCGAGGCCACGGGTCGGGTCATCCGGCTGGCGGAGGCAGCGGGCGTCCCCGTCTACATCGTCCACCTCTCCGCGCTCGAGGCGCTCGACGAGGTTCGACAGGCGCGCGACCGGGGCGCCGCCGCGTTTGCCGAAACGTGCCCCCAATACCTGTTCCTCTCGCTCGACGACCTCGGCAACGGCTTCGAGGGGTCGAAGTTCGTCTGCTCTCCTCCCCTGCGGCCCAAGAACCCACACTGGGAGGAGCTCTGGAAGGGACTCCGCAGGGACGACCTCCAGGTCGTTTCCACGGACCACTGCCCGTTCGATTTCCACGGCCAGAAGGAGCTCGGGCGGGGCGATTTCCGCAAGATCCCGAACGGCCTGCCTGGTGTCGAGGATCGAGTCGACCTGCTCCACGACGGGGGCGTGATCGCCGGCCGGATCTCCAGGGAGCGCTGGGTCGAGATCATCTCGACGGCGCCGGCCAAGATGTTCGGGATGTACCCACGGAAGGGCGCCATTGCGGCCGGCTCCGACGCCGACCTCGTGATCTACGACCCGAACCGCAAGCGGACGATCTCCGCGGCCAGCCACCACATGGACGTCGACTACTCGTGCTACGAGGGCAGGACTGTCCAGGGTGCCAGCGACGTCGTGATGAGCCGCGGCACGGTCGTCGTCCGGAACGGGGAGTTTCTGGGTCGCAAGGGCTACGGACGCTTCCTCCGGCGATCGCCCGCGGACTACGTCCGGATGACCTAGGCACGGCGTTGGTCACCCAGGCAAGCACGCTCCGAATCTCCGCCGAGATCGGCCGCCTGAAGGAGGTCCGTCGCTTCGTTCGCGAGAACGCCCGGACTGACGGCGCCGACGCCGCCTCGGTCGGCGATCTGGTGCAGGCCGTCGACGAGTGGGTGACCAACGTGATCGTGCACGGCTATCACGGCGTCGCCGGGCCGATCGAGATCGAGGTGGATCGCGAGGGAGATGAGATCGTCGTCCGCGTCCGCGACGAGGCGCCCGCCTTCGACCCAGGCGCCGCACCGCCGTTCGACCCGTCGGCCCCGCTGGAGCGCCGACCATTCGGCAAGATGGGCATCCACCTGATCCGGGAGCTCTGCGACCGGTTCGAGTACCGGGTGCCGGCGAGCGGTGGCAACGAGATCGAGCTTGGCCGCACCGCGAGCGCCACCGAACGTCCGACTGGAGGAAGCGCGTGAACATCACCGTGGAGCGGCCGACGGCCCAGGTCGCGATCGTCGCGCTGGACGGCGAGCTGGACGCCTCGAACTTTCGGGGCCTGATCGACGAGGGGGCCGAGCTCTATCGCGGCGGCGCGCGACGGCTCATCCTCGACCTGACCCGGCTCACCTACATGTCCAGCTCGGGGATCGTGGCGCTCCACTCGCTCGCGCTCGTCTTCCGCGGGCAGCCCCTGCCCGACCTCGACGCCGGCTGGTCGGCGTTCCACGCCGTCGGCTCGGATGCCGCCGCCGGAACCGCCGTCGACCAGGTCCATCTCGTGGCGCCCACGCCGCCCATCGCCGCGAACCTGGCCCGGACCGGACTGGACCGGATCCTACCGGTCTTCCCGGACCGAGAGGCTGCGCTGGCTGGCTGACCCGAGGTGAGCGCCGACGCCCCGCACGACCTCGACGCGCTTGCCGACGATCCGGAGGTCGCCGGCCTCCTGGCCCTCGCATCGGCGGCGGCGGGCGGAGCCCCGATCGGGGTCGCCGAGCAGGGCGGGGCCGTGGTCGCCGGGCGGCCCGCCGGGCCGGTCCCGCCGCGGTCCCACCCGATCGTCCTCGATGAGCAGACGATCGGCGCGGTCATCGGGACCAACGGGGTGCCCCCGGAGCTGCTGGCGCTGGTCGCCCGCGCGCTCGAGCTCCTCCTCGCCAGCGGTCGCGACCAGGCCGAGCGGGCGCGCGTTACCCATGAGCTGGCAATCGGGCGACGGATCCAGCAGTCGCTGCTGCCCCGGTTCCTGCCCGAGATCGAGGGCTGGACCTTTGCCGCCGGGTACGAACCCGCCCGCGAGGTCGGTGGCGACCTTTTCGATGTCTTCCATCTCCGCGATCGGCCCGAGCTCGTCTGCCTCCTCATCGCCGACGTGACCGGCAAGGGCATCCCGGCCGCCCTCCTGATGGCCGATGTGCGAGCCTTGCTCCATGCCGCAGCGGACAACGCAGACGGACCGGGCGACGCGCTCGGACGCGTCAACGGGATCCTGGTCCGGGAGCGCGCGACGCCGCTCTTCGTCACCGCGGCCCTGCTGGTCGTCGACGTCGCGTCGGGGGCGATCCGGTTTGCGTCGGCCGGGCACGAACCGTCCCTCGTGGCCCGGTTCCGGGGCGGGATCGAGGGCCTGGAGGTACCCGGACCGATCCTCGGGGCGTTCGGCGACGCAACCTTCGAGGAGGGAACGGCCGATTTGCGGCGAGGCGACGCCCTGCTCCTGTACACCGACGGCCTGACCGAGGCCCGCGACCCGGAACGCCGCTTCTACGGAGAGGATCGCCTCCTCGAGACGCTGAACTCGGTCTGCGGCATGGCCGCCGAGGAGATCAAGCGAACGATCGTCGATGACGTCCATCGCTTCCGTGGCGCCGCGGAGGCGCATGACGACCTTACGCTCCTCGTGCTGGAGCGCCGCCTGACCGGCGGCTGATGCGGGGTCGGACCCGCGCCAGGTCGGGCTGATGGGGCCGCTCGCGCCATTCCCGCTGGGCTGCGCGAGTCCCGTGGGGCAACGCGAGCCGTCGCGGAAGGCGGCGCGAGCCTCCGGTTCAGACGGCGCGTCTGCCGGTCAGCAACTGGTAGGCGAGGACGATCACCGCGAGGACGAGCAACAGGTGGATCAAGCTGCCCCCGACGCTCAGGGCGAACCCGAGCAGCCAAAGGACGAACAGGACCACGATCAAGGTCCAAATCATGGCGCAACTCCGTTGGGCCCGGCTGCGAGGGTGCCGAGGCTACCCTCGAACCATGCCACGGCTGTCGTTGCAGGCTGATCAGCCGACGACCGCGAGGCATTACGCATGTCCGACGATCGCGGGACCCGGGCCCTGGCCAGCCGGCCCGGCCGGTTCAACGCGCGCGAGTTCAGCGCGGACGGCCTCGACCCGGCGGTCGTGCCGAAGCGCGGCCGCACGGGCGCTCTGCCCGATTGACGAGCTCTCCGGGAGTCACTCGATCTTGAGCGAAGCGAGAATCGGCTGGAGCGCCGCGAGGAATGCCGCCTGGTCCGTGGGCGTCGAGGATTCGGCAACCCAGGCGACTGTCTCGTTACCGATCACGGCGGCGATGAATCGGGCGGATTCCCCGGGGTCAGGCCGAAAACGGCCCCACCGGCGACCGCCCACAGGGCGATCCAGTCGGAACACGCCGGAATCCCATCCGCGGTCACGTCGAGCTGGAGTGCATCGACTCCGGCGAACGTCGCGGCAACGGGCTTTCCGGCGACAAGCTGCTTGGTCGCGGCGACGAAGTCGATGAGGGACTTGGGAGAGGTATCGATCGTCGTGGCCTTGATTCCGGTGCAGGGATCGGTGTAGACGCGGCCGCCGAAGGTGGTGAGCGTGAATATGCCGAACGGCGCCTGCCTGGAGAGCTCCGGGCCGTCGGCCTGTCGCTTCCCGAGCCAGCCCGGATCCGCGATCGTGAAGTTGGCCGTGAGGCCGGCGAACGGGATCGTGTAGGGGCACTGCGGCAGCGATCCTTTCGGAATGACGCCGGCGGCAGGGCAGGCACCCGCGGACGCGGTGGCAACGGCCGTCGGCGACGCGATCGATGTCGGGCCGGTCGTCGCGATAGTCGACGGTATCGGCGTCTCGTGCGTCGCGGGAGACACCGTCGCCGAACCGCATGCGGCGATCCACGGGACGAGGAAGGCCGCGGCCAGAGCAACTCGGTTGGACATCCCGAATCCTCCTCATGCCGCCGGGTCAGGCAAACCCAGCGGATCGGCGGATGCTACTCCCGCCGGAGGCCGTTTCTCGCGGCTAGCGGGTCCGCGGGAAGCCGAGATCCACCGACGAGGTGCCCGGGTCGGGCCAGCGCGAGGTCACGATCTTGGCCCGCGTGTAGAACTGGATCCCCTCGGGCCCGTACATGTGGAGGTCGCCGAACAGCGACGCCTTCCAGCCGCCGAAGCTGTAGAAGGCCACCGGTACGGGGACCGGAACGTTGATCCCGACCATGCCGACGTTGACATCGAACTGGTACTGGCGCGCCGCGCCCCCGTCGCGCGTGAAGATCGCCGTACCGTTCCCGTACGGGTTGTCGTTGACGAGCTGGAGCGCCTCCTCGTACGTATCCACGCGCATGACCGTGAGGACCGGGCCGAAGATCTCGTCCCGATAGCAGTCCATGCCGGGCTTGACGTGATCGATGAGGGAGGTGCCGAGGAAGAAGCCCTCGGATTCGCGGTACAGGGGATGCTCGCGCCCATCGGCGACGACGGTCGCGCCCTGGTGGGCGGCGGAGTCCAGGTAGGACGCCACCTTGTCGCGGTGCTGCTTCGTGACGAGAGGGCCCATCTCGGCCGACGGATCCGAGCCCGGGCCGACCTTGACCCTGGGGAGCCGCGCGGCAATGGCATCGACGAGTGGATCCGCCACGGAACCGACCGCGACGACCGTGGCGATCGCCATGCAGCGCTCACCAGAGGAGCCGTATCCGGCCGAGACGGCGGCATCGGCCGCCATGTCGATGTCCGCGTCCGGCAGCACGATCATGTGGTTCTTGGCCCCGCCGAGGGCCTGCACGCGCTTGCCGTTCCGGGTGCCGGTCTCATAGATGTACCGGGCGATTGGGGTCGAGCCGACGAAGCTCACGGCCGCGACGTCCGGGTGCTCGAGGATCCGGTCGACGGCCACCTTGTCGCCGTTCACGACGTTGAACACCCCGTCGGGCACCCCGGCCTCGGCGAGGAGCTCGGCGATGTACAGCGACGCCGACGGGTCCTTTTCGGACGGCTTCAGGACGAAGGTGTTGCCGCAGGCAATCGCGTTGGCGAACATCCACATCGGGACCATGGCCGGGAAGTTGAAGGGCGTGATCCCGGCGGCAACGCCCAGCGGTTGGCGGATCTGGTAGACGTCGATGCCGGTGGACACCTGCTCCGAGAAACCGCCCTTCATCAGGTTCGGGATGCCAGTCGCGAACTCGAGGTTCTCGATGCCGCGGGCGATCTCGCCGAGCGCATCCGAGGGGACCTTGCCGTGCTCCGACGTCAGAAGCGCCGCGAGCTCCTTGCGGTGCGCCTCGACGAGGTTGCGGATCCGGAACATGATCTCGGTCCGCTTCGAGAGCGAGGTCGCTCGCCACGCGGGGTAGGCCGCCTTCGCGGCGGCGACGGCCGCGTCGACCTCCCCGGCCGAGGCGAAGTCGACCTCGCGGGCCGTGGCCCCCGTCGCCGGGTCATAGACGGGCCCCCGGCGTCCAGACGCGCCGGCCACACGACGGCCGCCGATCCAGTGGTTGACGATCTCGGAAGGAGCGGTGGGCGGAGCGGTTCGGGGCTCGAGGACCTCGGTCATGGCGTGGAACCTCTTCTGGGCGGCGCATCGGGTCGGTGGTCAGGCAACGATACCGCGACGGTCCACCCGTGCCCTCCGGCATGCGGGTCAGCGGGCGCGGAGGCGAACCATGCCGACGAACGAGCCGATGACGACGGCGATCATGACCAGTTGCTCCGCCCGCAGCGGCCCCAGGACGGCATCGTCGCGCCAGGTCACCGCGACGACGCCCCGAACGATCGCCCAGAGCGCCAGGCCGATCAGCAGCGCGGTGCCATTCCGGCGTGAGAAGGCGCCGGCGCGAATGGCAAGGCCGAGGAAGACGAGGATCGCGGCGGTCCCGATCGCCTCGTAGACCTGCGAGGGGTGCGCCGGAAGGTACGCGGCAAGGCTGCCCCAGGGTCCGTCGCCGCTATAGGCCGTGGCCCATGGCAGATCGGACAGCGAGCCCTGGCCCGAGGCAGAGAGCACGCCGACGAGCTTGCCTGCCCCGAGCATGAAGAGCATCGGCAGGACGGAGGCGTGGAGCCAGCGATCGAGCGGGGCATCGACGAGCCTGGCGATCAGGGCCCCGCCGAGGATCGCGCCCGGGACCGCCAGGCCGAGACCCAGGCCGCCCTGGGTGGGATCGATCACGGCTTTCGGGTGGGCGAGGTAGAAGTCGAGGTGGACCAGGACGTAGTCGAGCCGTCCGCCGACGACGGCGCCGGGAACGACACCCAGGATCAGGAACGGCATGTCCCCGGGCCGCAGCGTCGGCGCCGGCACGTAGGGTCCCTCCATCGGGGTCACGCGGCCGATCGCGACTGCGAGGAGGAGACCGACGAGGATCACGACGGCAAGGGCCACCGTTTCCAGCCGGATCGTGTTGTCCCCGATGTGCAGCAGCGGATCGAAGGCAAAGGTAATGACGGCGGGCATCACGTTCCCGTTGGCGCCCGTTGGAGACACGACCCCGTCACGGCCGGAGTGTAGCCGCCGCGGATCGCGGTCGGGCCTGACCGCGATCAGGCGTGCAGCTTGGTGACCAGCTCGCGCACCGAGGCTGCGGATCGCTCGAACGCCGCTTGCTCCGGAGTGCTCAGGCGGATCTCGATGACCCGCTCCATGCCGCCCGCACCGAGCACCACCGGCACCCCGACGAACAGGCCGTCGACGCCGTACTCCCCGGCGAGGAGCGTGGCACACGGCAGGACGCGCTTCCGGTCGCGGAGGATGGCATCCACCATCTCGAACGTCGCCGCGGCAGGGGCGTAGAAGGCGGATCCGGTCTTGAGGAGCGCCACGATCTCTGCCCCGCCACTCGCGGTGCGCTCGACGAGCGCCTGGACCCGCTCCTCCGACATGAGCTCGGTGATGGGGATGCCGGCGACCGTCGAGTAGCGCGGGAGCGGAACCATGGTGTCGCCGTGCCCACCCAGGACGAAGGCGTGGGTGTCCTCGACCGATACCCCGAGCTCCATCGCGATGAACGCCCGGAAGCGGGCCGAATCCAGCACGCCGGCCATCCCCAGGACCCGCTCGCGCGGGAAGCTCGATGCCTCCAGCGCAACGTGGCACATCGCGTCGAGGGGGTTGGTGACGATGATGAGGATGGCGTTCGGCGACTGGGCTGCCGCGGCCGTCACCACGGATCGCACGATGCCCGCATTCTTGGCGAGGAGGTCGTCCCGGCTCATGCCCGGCTGCCGGGCGAGTCCCGAGGTCACGACCACGATGTCGGAGCCGGCGGTGTCCGCGTAGTCGTTCGTGCCGATCACCCGGGCGTCGTGACCGACGACGGGCGCGGCTTCGGCGAGGTCGAGTCCCTTGCCCTGTGGCAGGCCATCGACGATGTCGACGAGCACGACGTCGGCGAGCCCGGCCTCGGCAATCCGCTGGGCGGTGGTGGCGCCGACATTGCCGGCCCCGATGACGGAAACCTTGTTGCGCTTCATGGCGTCTCCATCCTCGATTGGTCCCTGATCTTGCAGAGGTGATTCTTGCCCGCCAGCACTCCCGTCATCGTCCTCACGTTCCTGGGCGCGCTCATAGCCGTCCTCGGGCTCTTCGCCGCAGGCGACATCCGGATCACGGTCGTCGGCCTCGTCGCGGTCGCGTTTGCCGGCCTCCTCCAGGTCCTGGAGGGACGTCGCAAGGGGTAGAGCCCGGCCGTCGCCAGGCTCATTGCCGGCACGTCAGCCCTCGCCGGGCGCTGACACCCTGAACTGGCCGTCGGTCGCGGCGTCGACGGGGCCCGCGGCCCGGACAGCCTCGCTCACGCCGTCGGCGTAGGCCGCGAAATTCTCGTGGAACATGTGGGCGATGCGCCTCGCCGCGGCGTCGTACGCATCCGGGTCGGCCCACGTTGACCGTGGCTGGAGCACGTCCGGCGGGACTCCCGGGACGGCCGTCGGGACCGCGACGCGGAAGATCGGATCCTCGACCATCGGAACGTCGGTCAGGTCGCCGTTGATGGCGGCCCGGACCATGTTCCGCGTGTGGTTGATGTTCATCCGCTCGCCGACGCCGTACCCGCCGCCCGTCCAGCCGGTGTTTACGAGCCACACCGGGACATCGAATTCCTCGAGGCGGTCCATGAGCATGTGCGCGTACACGCCTGGATGCCGGGGCAGGAACGGCGCCCCAAAGCCGGCCGAGAACGTCGCGCTCGGCTCCTTGATTCCGATCTCGGTGCCGGCAAGCTTGGCCGTGTAGCCCGAGATGAAGTGGTACGCAGCCTGCTCGCGCGTCAGCCGCGAGATCGGCGGCAGGACTCCGAAGGCATCGGCCGTGAGGAAGATCACGTTGCGCGGCGTCCCCGCGACGCCCGTTGGGTCGGCGTTGCCGATGAAGTGGAGCGGATACGCGGCCCTCGTGTTCTCCGTGAACCGCTCCGAATCCAGGTCGAGCTCGCGGGTGATGGGATCGATGTCGGTGTTCTCGAGGATCGTCCCGAAGCGCTTGGTGGTCGCAAAGATGTCGGGCTCGTACATCGACGAGAGGCGAATGGTCTTGGCGTAGCAGCCGCCCTCGAAGTTGAAGACGTAGCCGGTCCCCCAACCGTGCTCATCATCGCCGATCAGGCTCCGGAGGGGATCGGCCGAGAGGGTGGTCTTGCCGGTTCCGGAGAGCCCGAAGAAGACGACCGAGTCGCCTTCCGTTCCGACGTTGATCGACGAGTGCATCGGCAGGACGCCCTCGTCCGGCATCAGGTAGTTCATGACCGTGAAGGCCGACTTCTTGATCTCGCCGGCGTACATGGTCCCGACGATGATGACCTCCATCCGCTTGAGGTGGACGAGGATCGCCGTCCCGGTCCGGGTGCCCTCGGTCGCGGGATCGGCCTGGAAGGACGGTACGTCGATGATCGTGAAGTTCGGCGCGAAATCGACGAGCTGTTCCTGCGTCGGCCGGCGGAAGAGATTCCGGGCGAAGATGCTGGCCCAGGCCGTCTCGGTGTAGACCCGAAGCGAGCGGCGGTGGGCCTCGTGCGCGCCGATGAAGAGGTCCTGGCTGTAGAGGTCCCGCTCCCGGACGTAGGTCATCAGGCGGGCCCGGAGCCGGTCGTAGTGCTCCTCGGAGATCCGGTGGTTGACGTCACCCCACCAGATCTTGGATTCGGACGATGGCTCGACGACGATGAACTTGTCCTTCGGCGAGCGACCGGTGTGCTGGCCCGTCCGCACGACGAGGGGACCGTCTGCAGCAAGGAGGCCCTCGTTCTCGCGGATGGCGAGCTCGTAGAGCTCCGCGCTCGAGAGGTTGGTCCGACCGGGTCTCGCGAGGTTGCGCGTCGATCCCGGGGCGGTTGCGGTCGTCATGGTGCGGTCTCCTCGGCGCGGACGGTGGCCGGGGGTACCCGGCCCGTCAGGGCTTCGATTCGACCGGCCGCGCGTCGGGCGGACCCTGCGGGGTCCTCGAGAGTCGGCTTCCGCAGTCGCAACAGTTATTCGGCATCGTAGCACCCGTGGGAAGCCGCGCTGCGGACCTTGCAGGATCGTGTGCGGGTGCTCCCGAGCCGAGGGTGCGCGCCGGGGCCCTCCGGGATCAGCCCTCCGTGCGAGGACTCAGCAGGGAGTCGAGCGGCGAGTCTTCGCTGCCGCCGGCCTGATTCCCTGCCCGGCCCGCGACGGTCGCTGCCTCGCGGGCCGGGCCGTGCGGTGCGCCACCGGCGACGGCCGGGGTTCCGCCGGCGAGCGGCCTCGATCCAAACGACATCGCCCCCATCAAGCCGCGACCGCCGACCAACGGCACGCCCATCACGCCGATGGCACCCGATCGGTCTGCGGTGACGGCATCGGCGGCGACGTCCGGGATGACGTCGAGGCTCGGAAACGCGGGGTGACGCGACGCCTGGCGCGCGATCTGCACCGGATCCGTCTCCCGGTCGAGATCGGCGAAGAAGGTTTCCGCCTCGGCCCGGTAGGCGGCGATCGCCGCCTCGGCGCTGGCAATCTCGCGGTCCGTCTTGGCGCCAAGATCCTTCAGGCTGACCTCGAGGTCGTCGTTGAGCTCGCGCTCCTTCTGCTCGCGCTCGAGCTTCAGGCGCCGCATCTCCCCCTCCGCCCAGGCCTCGATGCTCATCATGTCGTCGGCGGCGAGGGCACGGATCCGTTCCTCGTCGGCCGCCGCGCGATCCCGTACGACCTGCAGGTGCGCGGACCGACGGCGCTCGACGTCCTCATCGATGCGGGCCCGCTCGCGCGTCACCGTCGTGTGCATCGCCCGTGCCAGCTTGGCCAGGAAGGCGGGGCCATCTTCCGGGGGCGCGGCGATTCCGGGCGAGGCGGCCGCGGCCACAGGGGCTTCCACGGGCATCGTCGAGACGGGATCGGGAGCGGGCGTACCGCCCGTCACGGGGACGTCGGGCTCGATGGCCTCGGGCTCGGCAGCGCCGATGAGCGGCGCCGAGGCGGCGTCGGGCTCGGATCGGCCTGCGTCTGCCGCTGCGGGGGCAACATGCTCGGCGGACGACGAAGGAGCGGCCACGGGAGCATCCGCCACGGGAGCGTCCGCCACGGCGTAGCGTCCGCCGCCGGCTCGTCGATGGCCGACGCAGCGGCGGCCACGGGATCGTCCGCCGCGGGAACCTCCGCCACGGGAGCTTCCGCCGCGGGATCGTTCATCTCGGGAGCGTCCGTCGCGGGAGTCTCGAGACCGACGGGGGCAGCGACATCGGCGGCCACGGGCACGTCCTCGATCGCCACGGCGCCGTCTTCGGGCTTGGCGCTCCGCGATCCCCATCCTGGCAACGACCATTGGTTCGACATGGCAGGACCCTCGCTCAATCCTCCGGGGAGACGGTCGGGGACGTCTCACTCGCGGGCAAGGATGGTACCGCGCCACGGCCGGACCATGACTCTCGCAATGAGCGCCGCGAGGCGGGCCCGGATCAGCTGCCGTCGAGCGCCCGTCGGAGGTCCTCGATGAGGTCGGCCGCGGCCTCGATTCCGACCGACAGCCGGACGAGGTCGTCGGGAACCTCCAGGGCGGACCCGGCCACCGACATGTGGGTCATCCGGGCCGGGACTTCGATGAGCGATTCGACGCCCCCGAGGGATTCGGCCAGGGTGAAGATCCGGGTCGACTCGGCGACCGCGGCGGCGCGTTCGGTCGAGGAGCGTTCGTGAACGCCGCCCGACGAGGGCCGGAACGAGATCATGCCACCCCCGCCTCGCATCTGGGTGGCGGCGAGCGCGGCCTGCGGATGGGCGTGCTGGCCGGCCGCGAGACCAGGATAGGCGACCCATGCAACGTCACTTCTACCGGCGAGGAAGGCCGCGACGGCGGCCGCATTCTGTGCGTGTCGCTCCACCCGGAGATGAAGGGTCCGAAGGCCGCGCAGGACCAGGAAGCAGTCGAATGGGCCCGGCACACCGCCCATCGCGTTCTGCAGGAACCGGAGTCGCTCGCCGATCGCGGGATCCCGAGTGACGGCGATACCGAGAACCGTGTCGCTGTGGCCGGCAAGGTACTTGGTCGCGGAGTGGAAGACGATATCGGCGCCGAAGTCGAGCGGTCGCTGCAGTGCCGGCGAGGCAAAGGTGTTGTCGACGACGAGCAGCGGACGGTCGGGCCGGGCTCCGTAGCGGTCCGCGATCGTACGCGCCGCGTGGCGGCGATGTCGACCAGCTTCAGGAGCGGATTCGTCGGGGTCTCGAACCACACGAGTCGCGTCTTCTCGGTCAGGGCCTCCCACATGCGCGTCCGGGTCATCCGCGAGGTTGGCGTAGTGGGCATCGACACCGTTCTGCCGCCGGACCTGCTCGAGATAGCGGAACGTGCCGCCGTAGACGTCGTCGCCGACGACGATCTCGCTGCCCGGCGCCGCCAGCTCCGCGATGGCCGCCGTCGCGGCCGAGCCCGACGCGAAGGCGATCCCCTCCCCGCCTCCCTCGAGCGCCGCCACGGCCCGTTGCAGGCGGTCACGAGTCGGGTTCGCGGTCCGCGCGTAGTCGTACCCGCCACGGGGACGGTTGACGCCGTCCTGCGCGTACGTGCTCGTCTGGTAGATCGGCGGGGCCACGGCGCCCGTTTCCGCGTCCGGCTCTGCTCCGGCGTGGACGGCCAGCGTCTCGAAGGCGAGATCTGATCCGAGGTCGTCGCGGCGCATGGGCCGCATCATCGCACCCCGGAGACGCAGGCAGCGGCGGTCGCGACGAGCGCCGCGGGAGGTCAGGTCCGGTGGTGCGCGAGGAACTCCAGGACGTCGAGCTTCGTGACGACGCCGGCGGGTCGGCCGTCACGCACCGCGAGGGCAGCCGGACTGCCGCCGGCAAGGAGGCGGAACGCCTCGTCGACCGAGGCCGACACGTCGATGACGGGGAGTGGGCGATCCATCACCTCGCCGACCGTCCGGTCCACGACGTCGGGGTTGCGATAGGCCCGATCCAGGAGGCCCTGCTCGCTGACCGAGCCGACGATCCCGTCCAGCTCGCTGCCCTCGGCCTCCTGCGAGACCGGCAGCTGGCTGATGCCGAACCGCTGGAGCGTCTCGATCGCAACCCCGACCCTGTCTGTCGTCCGGGCCAGGACCACGTCCGGGCGATCCGCATCGCGGGCGCGGTCTGCCAGGAGCTCGCCGACGCGCACCACCGCCCCGGTCGTGGCAAGGAGGCCGTTCACCCGCATCCATTCGTCGTTGTAGAGCTTGGACAGGTAGGAGCGGCCGCCGTCGGGCAGGATCACGACCATGACGGCCTCCGCGGCCGCGGCGCCGTCGCGGGCCATGATCCGGCGAGCCTCGTCGAGCGCGGCGACGACCGCCGTCCCACACGACTCACCAGCCAGGATGCCCTCCTCCCGGGTGATCCGCCTGGCCATCGCGAACGCATCGCGGTCCGAGACCCGAACCCAGCGGTCCACCACCGACGCGTCGTATGTGCCCGGAAAGAAATCCTCCCCGACACCCTCGGTGAGGTACGGGCGGGCGACATCACCGGAGAGCACGCTGCCCTCGGGGTCCGCCCCGACGATCGTGATCCCGTCGTTGCGCGATTTCAGGAACCGGCCCACGCCGGTGATGGTGCCGCCCGTCCCGGCACTCGCCACGAGGTGCGTGATCCGGCCATCGGTCTGGTCCCAGATCTCGGGCCCGGTGGTCCGCTCGTGCGCGTCCGGGTTCTCCTGGTTCCAGTACTGGTCCGGCTTGAAGGCGCCCGGGATGTCGCGGGCGAGTCGCGCCGCCACGGAGTAGTACGACTCCGGTGATTCCGGCTCGACGTTCGTCGGGCACAGGACGACCTCCGCGCCGTACGCCCGCAGCAGCGCCTGCTTCTCGGCCGACTGCTTGTCGGCCATGACGAAGATGCAGCGATAGCCCTTCAGGACCGCGGCGATCGCGAGCCCGTGGCCGGTGTTCCCCGACGTCGGTTCGATGATCGTCCCGCCCGGCTTCAGGAGGCCGGCGCGCTCGGCGGCCTCGATCATCGGGAGGCCGATTCGGTCCTTCACGGACCCGCCCGGATTCAGCGTTTCCAGCTTTGCCAGGATGAGGGGCTGCGGCTCAGGTCCGAGGTCGCGGGTCACCCGGGTCAGCCGGACCAGGGGCGTCCCGCCCACGAGATCGAGGATCGATTCGGCGTACTGCATCGCCGGGAGGATAGCCCGCGGGCGAGGCCCGCGGGTCGCCCCGCTCGCACCCGACCTCAGCCGTCGAGCCTCAGCGGTCGAGCCGTCCCGGCGCGAGGAGAAGCCACGTCAGGCGGCGTCGGAAGCGCCGAGGCTGCCCGGGCGGGTCGACCGTCCACTGCTGCAGCTCCTCGACCACGGGCCCGAGGAGCTCTGCCAGCGCGTCGCTCGCCCGTCGGGCGACCTCGATCTCCTGCCGGCTCCCCGGGGCGGGCACCACTCCGTCCCAAGCCGGGCCGAGCAGCTCTGCGATCGACGTCACCGGCAGGACGCGCGAGGCCATGCGCCGGCCGAGGTACAGCTCGTCCGTGCCGGCCATGGCAAACGGCACGATCGGGGCTCCGGTTCGCAGGGCGATGAGCGCCGCCCCCGTCCGGAACGGGCCGACGCGTCCGGGTGGGCCGGAGACCGTTCCCTCGGGCATCTGGACGAAGACGCCGCCGGCATCGAGCACGGCCCGGGCGGAGCGCACGTGCTGCTCGATCCCGACGCCGCCCCGCCAGACCGGCAGGAGCCCGCCGACGTGACGGACCAGCCGCTCGCGCCAGGGCGACGAGAACGTGGAGGCGGCGCTCCCCAGGAACCAGGCCCGGGGCGCCGGTGGCAGCGCATGCAGCACCAGGAATGGGTCCATCCAGCCTCGGTGGGCGGCACCCATCAGGATGTAGCCGCCGCCCGCCGGAAGATCGTCGCGACCCTCGGCGCGGATCCTGAATCGGAAGACGCCGAACAGGATCAGCCGGGCGAGGAGCCTGGCCCCTCGGTAGACGAGCGTCGCTCGGACCTCGGGCGGGCGACCGAGCCACTCGAGGCCCTCCCGGGCGTCGCCGCGAGCCCGGGCGAGAGCCTCGGGAGAGACGCGACCGGGGGGCGGGCGGCGGGGAGGCGCGGCTCCGGCCGACCCGTCAACCGTCAACGGTTGGGTCAGCCGGCCGAAGTCGGCGGCTTTGGAGGTACGTCCGGCCCGACGTCGAGTCCGGGATCGAGGGACGCGCCCTCCCGGCCGAGCTCTTCTTCGTCGAGATCGTCGTCCTCGTCGACGTCCTGGTCGTCGTCGTCGAGGTCGAGGTCGTCTTCGTCGTCTTCGTCGTCGTCGTCGTCGTCGTCATCGAAGTCGTCGACGTCGTCGTCCGCGTTCTCGCCGCCGCCGATCGACGCCTCACCGCTGCTTGTCTCACCAGCCAGGGCGCCCGCGCTGAC
>CAVWRX010000004.1:0-354204 GCA_963757595.1 uncultured Chloroflexia bacterium
CAATCCCCTCCCCGTGTGACAGCTCGGGTGTCACGACGTGACGTCGAGCCAGATTGAGGACTTTCCCGGATCGACAAATCGACAGGGTTGCGACAAGGTTCGATCGTGAAGCTGCTCGCCATCGTCGCCGCGGTGGTTCTCCTGGCCGGTTGTTCGAGGCAGACACCCCTGCAACTGGGATCGCCTTCCGGTAGCGCCGTGGCGTCGCCGAGCGGCCCAACTCCATCTCCGACCGCTGGCCCCTCGATGCTTACCGCGAAGGACGGCGTAACGCTCACGGTGACCACGACCGCGTCGACCGTCGCCGCGGGCGGCAACGTGACGATCATCCTGTCCCTCGGCAATGATCGATCCACACCGCTCGTCTACGCGGTCGGCCAGTGCGGCGAGGTCGGCAGCCTGACGGTGACTGTCCCGCTGCCGCTTGATCCGCCGGGCAAGACCTGGACGGGCGTCGAGGCGTGGTTCAAGGACCGGGCGCTCTCGTCCGGCCAGGCCGGAGGCGGAGTGCCGGCGACGGCGCCCCTGGCGGAGTACGTGCGGGCCTCGCCGTGTCCAGAAGTCCCCCCGCCGAACTTCGAGGCCACCCTCGCGCCGGGCGCGACGGTGTCCAGCACGTTCACCTGGTCCGCCGAGATCATCCCCGGGCTCGATGCCCTCGCCGGGCCCGTCCAATTCGTCGCCTCGGCCGGCTTCGATCGGCAGAACGGGCCGCCGTCGTATCCGCCGGACTACAACGGTCCTCTCGGCAGCTGGTTCCCGGTCTACCGCCAGGTCGCCATGGACGGCGCCATCGAGGTCGCCCATGGGTCACAAGCCCCGCTCTCGATCGGCCAGGCGGTCGACGGCCTCCTCGCCGACTCGAAATTCACGGCGTGGCTCCGGTCGCAGCCGGCCGGCACCTGCGAGCAACTGAACGTCCTCCCGACGAGCGGCCAGGGCGGCAGCATCTTCAAGCCTGGCCCGAACTGGGAAATCGATCTCTTCTGCGAGACCGGCGTCCCCCGCCACTGGGCGATTGCCGGGGTGGATCCGTTCACGGCCGAGGTCCGGTCACTGACCTTCTGCAACGTGCCGTGCGATCGCTGACCGGGTCGCACCCGAGGGGGATCTGAGGGGAGCAACGGTCCCGAGCGCAGCTCGGCTTGACGCGATCCTCCCGCACGTCCTACCATCGATCCTACCGTGAAGTCACTCACTCCCGGATCGAATGCGCTGGCGGAGACAGCCGCCTCGTACTCGGCCGCGCCCCAAGCTGCCGGCCACGTGAAGCTGTCGATCACACTGCCCAGCGACCTGGCCGAGCAGGTGCGCCAGGCCGCCGGGTCATCCGGGACGAGCGTCAGCGGCGTCATCGCCGCGGCCCTCCGAAGCACGATCAGCCGGGCGGATCAGGACCTGATCGACCAGGCGCTCGACGCGCAGAACGACGAGAACCTCGCCTGGGCCGAGGCGTTCACCGACGCCACGGCCCGGATCTGGTCGAACACTCGAGTGGTAGGGATCGGCCATGCGGCGCCTGCCAGCGGGCCGCGGCGCGGCGACATCCACTTCATCGACTTCGGCGAGGTCGGTGGCCACGTCATCCGGGGACCGCACCCCGCCGTCGTCATCCAGGCCGATCGCCTTGGCCGCTCCAGCACGGTGGTCGTCGCCCCGATGACCAGCTCGGCCCGCGCCGCCGCCTTCGAGCCGCCATTTCTCGTCGCGGTCGGCGCCCGCGAGTCGGGGCTGCCCCGCGACGGCTGGGTCAAGTGCGACCAGCCGACCACGCTGCCCACGACACTCCTCGGCCCTCGCGTTGGCCGCCTTGCACCGGCCGCCGCGACGCGGCTCGACGCAGCGCTCCGGTTCGTGTTCGACCTGTGAGGCGGCGTCGCGCCACGGCGATTGACTCATGGACGTGAGTCATTCAAACTCAGCAGCATGACCAAGCGGCTCCAGGTGCTCCTCGAGGACGACGAGCTGGCAGAGATCCAGGCCCTCGCCCGGCGTCGCCGACAGACGACCGCGGCCTTCGTTCGAGACGCCCTCCGCGCCGCGAAGCAGTCGAGCGAATACCCGACGATCGACTCGAAGCTCCGGGCCCTTCGCGAAGCCGTCGCCCACGCGTACCCGACGGCGGACATCGACCAGATGCTCGACGAGACCGAACGCGGCTACGGGTCCGGGCCGGGCGAGTGATCCTCATCGACGCGAACATCCCGATGTATCTCGTCGGCGCGCCACACCCGAACAAGGATCGCGCGCAGGCCCTGCTCGAGCGCGCCATTCTCGATCAGGAGGCCCTCGTCTCGGATGCCGAGGTCGTCCAGGAAATCCTCCACCGGTTCGTCGCGCTCGGGCGTCGCGACGCGATCGAGGCAGCCGTCGACGCGCTGCTGCGGATCACCGATGACGTCCTGCCGATCGAGCTTGCCGACGTTCGTCGCGCCTCGGATATCGTCCGGGCAGGCTCGATGTCGGCGCGGGATGCACTCCATCTCGCCGTCATGCGGCATCACGGCATCGACCGGATCATGACCTTCGATCGAGGTTTCGACGGCATTCCCGGGGTGCTGCGTGTCGCCTGAACGCGACCCTCGCGTCGACGCCTGGCTCGCTCCCCTGCCCGACTGGCAGCGCGAGATCCTCGAGCGGGTCCGCGACCTCGTCCACGAGGCCGATCCCGAGGTCGACCGAGACGATCAAGCGGACCGTCCAGCCCTACTTCGTCCTCGACGGCAACATCTGCGCCTTCCTCGCCGCGAGGGACCACGTCAACGTCTTCGTCTACGACGGCGGCATCGTCCCCGATCCCGACGGCCTGATCACCGCCGGCCACGGCAACGAAACCGCCCGGACGATCGGGTTCCGCCGCGGCGCCGTGATCAACGAGGCCGCGCTCCGTGCGTTCTTCCGCCAGATCATCGCCAACAACCGCGCCGGCGGCTGGCGGGCGATCAAGCGTGCTGGTGGCGGCGCAGCCGGAGGGACAGCATGAGCAGGACGGCGCCCTGGAGGATCGCGAAGACGCCGATCGCCCAGATCAGCGCGAGCGCGCCGGATCCCGGGAAGAGGATCACGTACAGCCCGAACAGGACCGAGATCACCCCAGCCAGGATGAGCCAGAACTCGTTCGCGATCTCGCGGCGGAGCCGGATGGCGGCCACGATCTGGAGGACGCCCGTCAGGATCGGCCCAGGCGCCGATGAAGGTCAGCAGGAGCAGTGCGGTCATCGTCGGATAGAGGAACGTGAAGAGCCCGGCGAGGATGCCGAGCGACGCCGAACAGGCCGATCTCCCAGCTCCGCTGCCCGCGCAGCGTCATGACCAGCATCGACGCCCCATCGACGAGCGCGTAGGCGGCGAAGAGCGCGACCAGGACGACGAGCGTGATCTCCGGCCAGACGAAGGCCAGGACCCCGAAAGCGATCGCGGCAACACCGCGGAGCGCGATCAGCCACCAGTGGCGAGCGAGCGCAGTGAGCATCTTGGCAACCTCGGCATCCTCCAGGCTGGGACGAGCCCGGCAGGTTCGAACCGAGGCTACGCCAACTCAGACGATGCTGTGGTCCGCCGCCCAGCGCGAGAGCTCGTAGCGGCTCGAGAGCTGCAGCTTCCGGAGCACCGCCGACACGTGCGTCTCGACCGTCTTGACCGAGATCCCGAGCTCGCCGCCGACTTCCTTGTACGTGTAGCCGCGGGCGATGTACCGGAGGACCTCGCGCTCGCGGGGTGAGAGCTGGTCGAGCTCGGGGTCGATCGGTTGGGCCTGCTCGGTCGCAAAGGCGTCGAGCACGAACCCGGCCAGCCGCGGCGAGAACACGGCGTCGCCGTCGTGAACGCGACGAACCGCGGCCTGGAGATCCTCGGGTGAGATCGACTTCGTGACATAGCCACGGGCGCCGGCCCGGATGATCCCGATCACGTCCTCCGCGGCATCGGACACGGACAGCGCCAGGAACCGGACGTCGGGCAGCTCGGCCCGGATCGCCTCGATCACCGCCAGTCCGCCGCCGCTCGGCATGTGGACGTCGACGAGGACGACATCCGGCCGGCTCTCGCGGATCCCGGCGATCGCCTCGGGCACGGTCCCGGCGTCGCCCGCGATCTCGAGGTCGGCCTGGAGCTCGGAGCGCACCCCGGATCGGAACAGCGCGTGGTCGTCGACGATGAAGACGCGAACGCTCATGCCGGGGTCGCCGTCCCGGCTCCGGCGTCGTGGATCACCACGTGACGCGGCAGGCGGAGGTGGATCTCCGCACCCTCGCCGGGCCGGCTCCGGACGTCGACGCTGCCGCCGTGGCGGGCCATCCGCAGGACGATGGAATCCGCGATCCCCCGCCGATCAGCGGGCACCGCCGTGGGATCGAAGCCGACGCCGCCATCGCGGACGAAGGCATTCACCTGGTCGTCCTCGACCTCGACGTACACCGACACCTCGTCGACCCCGGCGTGCTTCGCGGCGTTCTGGACGGCCTCGGTGCAGGCGGCGACGAGGGCCCGGAGGTCGTCGTCGAGCTCGGCGTCGCCGACGACGACGGCCTCGACCCGCACCCGATGGGCCAGCTCGAGTCGCCCGGCCATCGCGTCGATCGCGTCGTGCAGGCGCGCGCCGTGGACGCTCGGCGCGCGGCCGTACAGCCAGGCCCGCAGGTCACGCTCCTGCGTACGCGCGAGGGTCACCATCTCGCGCGGCTCCTTCGAGCGCTGGATGAGGGCCAGGGTCTGGAGCACGGAATCATGGAGATGGGCGGCCATCTCGGCACGAGCCTCGGTCCGGATGCGGCTGGTCCGCTCCTCGATGAGCTCGTTCGCGAGGCGCCACAGCCATGGCCCGGCGAGGAGCGCCAGGCCGCCGGCGGTGACGATGACCGCGAGGATGACGTTGGCGGCCGTGGCAATGGTCGTCGTCGCGGCGAGGAACACGACCATGCCGCCGAGGATCAGCAGGCCGCCCGCTATCAGTCGCGGCCGCGATTCGGGCGCCCGGATCAGCGCCTCCAGCGGCGTCCCGATGCTGGCGAGGTCGAGCCGGGCTCGACCTTCGTCGGCGGAGCCGCGAGCCCACAGGAGCGCGAAGCCCACGGCGGCAAGGGTGAGCGGAACGACAAGGCTCTCACCGCCCCAGAACCCGCCGAACCACAGGACGATCAGGACGCCCGCGACCAGGAGACCTCCACCGAACAGCTCGCTCGCCGTCGGGCGTTGGATCCGCCTCCGCGCCGCGGGGCTCGCAGCATCGACGGGCTCGGCCGGCGCCAGGACCCAGAGCAGCAGGTAGACGACAACCCCGAAGCCGGCCGCGAGGCTGAGCACGATGAAGGCCACGCGGACCACGAACGGATCGAGCCCGAGGTGCTGGGCGACGCCGCCCGCGACGCCCGCCACCATCCGGTTCGAGCGGCTGCGCAGGAGTGGCGTTCGGAGGTCGAGCTGGGTCATCGCCGCGATCTTCGCACAGGGGTACCCGGCCGCGGCATCGGGGATGACCCGGAGTCGGCAGGCGTCCGGGTCAGGGTCGGTGAGCGGCGTCAGGGTCCGCCTCCGGGATGATCCCGATGGCGCCCGGAGTCGCGTGCCTCGACCATCGAGCCATGACGACCGAACAGCCCATCGACCAGCCGATCGACGGCTCGGCGCGCTCAACCACGGAAGCCGTCGCGGAGTCCACGGTCCCGCCCGACGGAGCGCCGGGCGATGCCCCGTACACGCGCGCCCGACCGTCCACCATCCGTCGCCTCCGGCGGCGGACGTCCGATCGCGTGCTCGGGGGCGTGGCGGCCGGTCTCGGCGACTACCTCGACGTCGATCCGATCCTCATCCGTGCCGGATTCGCCGGCCTGATGGTCTTCGGCGGCGCAGGCCTCGCGCTGTACGGCCTGGGCTGGCTGCTCATCCCCGATGCGGGCACCGATGACTCGATCGCCCAGAACGCGTTGCGCCTCATGGCCCAGCGCACGGGCCGGCTCGGTGCGCTCTTCCTCGTGGTGCTCGGGGTGGTCGTGCTGAGTCCCTTGATCTCGAATGGCTATGGCGGGCTCTACATCCAGCCGGAGATCTTCTGGGCGCTGGCGATTGCGCTCATTGGCGTCGTGCTGCTCCTGCCGCGTGCCGAACGGGCTGAACCGGGGGCGCAGGGGCTGAGTCAGGGTGGCGATCCGGCGGACGTGGCGCCGCCGTCCGCACCTGCCTACGCGAGGCGACCGCCTCGGGTTCGCGAACGATCGCCGCTCGGCTGGTACGTCGTGGCCGCCGTACTCCTGATCGTCGGCATCCTGGGCGCTATCGACATCGCGACGCCGGTGACCGTCCTGCCCGGCCAGTACTTCGGAGCTGGCTTCCTGGTCCTTGGTCTCGGATTGGTGGTCGGGTCGTGGTGGGGCAACGCCCGCGGCCTGATCCTGCTCGGCCTCGTCCTCGCCCCTGCGGGCTTCGTGTCGGCGTTCCTGACCGTCCCGCTCGAGGGCGGGTTCGGCTACCACGCCTACCAGCCGCAGAACATGGCCGAGCTCGAGACGGACTACCGGCTCGTCGGTGGCGAGCTGTGGCTCGACCTCACCGCGCTGCCGGCCGGAACCGCACCCGTCTCGATCGCGGCAAGCGCGGGCGTCGGGCGCATCTGGATCACGGTGCCGAAGGACGCGACGGTCCAGGTGGCGGGCACCGTCGAAGGCGGTCGCCTGGACCTCTTCGGGCGCGAGGCGGAAGGGACGGCGCTCGAGGACCACGTCACCGACGCTGGTTCGGGCACCCTGTTCGTGCTCGATCTGCGGGCCGGGCTCGGCACCATCAACGTCCAGCGCTCGACCTCGGAGGGCAACTGACCATGCGCCGCCACGACCTCGATCCCCTGTCGCTGCTCTTCGGGCTCGCCTTCGCGGCGGCCGGTCTCGTGCTCCTTGGCGGCGGCGCCGTCCACGCGGGTCTGGGGTTCCCGTGGGCAGGCCCGCTCATCGCGATCGGCCTCGCCGTGGTCATCGTGATCGCGGCGAGGCCACGCGGTGCCGAGGGTGGTGAATCGGCGGGTCGCGAGGACGACGCCGGCTGATCCGGCGCACCCGCAGCGTCAGCTGATGACGCGGACCCCTTCCGCGTCGGCGGCCATCGCGAGGTCCTGGTCGAGCGTCGCGAGGACGCCCTCGACATCGAGCGCGAGCGTCAGGTAGAGCGCGCCGTAGGTCGTGAGGAGATGTCGATCCGCCAGGTCCGTCGCGCGAATGATGCCGTCGAGACCCTCGTCGACGGTCTCGATCCCGGCTTCGAACAGGCGCTCGAGGCGGGCCGTCGCATCGTCGGCCGTGAGGTCGGCCTTGCGGAGGAGAGCCTGCGCGACCTCCGCCGCGAAATGGCCCGGTGCGAGGATCAGGCTGTCGGCGCGGGCCCAGGCGGTCCAGCGCGAGAGCCAGGCCTCGTCGCCGGCAAGCAGGGCGAGCGCAACGCTCGCGTCGATGACAATCGTTTCGCGGGCGACGGTGACCGTCACGGCGTATCCGTGTCGCCCACCAGCGAGCCGTTTCGTACGCGGCGCTGCTTGCGGAGCGCGGCGACGGCGTCGAACGTCGGCGGGAACGGCCGGTCGGCGGCCATCCTCCTGATCTCGCCAAGGGCCCCCAGCCGCGACATCCGTCGCTTCTCCGGGTCGACGAGCTCCAGATCCGCCAGCGGCACGATCGCGACGACCGGCCTGCCCGCGCGCTCGACGACGAGTCGCTCACCGGACGATGCGGACTTGATGATCTCGTCGAAGTCGCGCCGGACGTCCAAGGTGGTGACCGTTCTCATGTCGCTACGCTAGCACTCCCGTGCCTGCGGGCACCGGGCGAGAATCACGACCGCGACCGATCTGCCGGCGCGTGGAGGGCCCACTCCGGCTCGTGCCGGAGCTCGATGGCTGACCGGTCCGTCGAAGAAACCGGTGCGCGGCGGCACCGGTTTCGGTCGAGGTTGGAGTTTGGCTTCCCCGGGCGTGGGGTGGGAATCGCCCACGCGTCGAGGGTGTTCCCCGGGTTATCCGGTGGTACCGGTCCGAACGCGATGACCCGCCTGCCTCACCGACGCCTCCGGCCGCGGGGCACGGTCCGAGCCCGTCGGCGTCGTCTCCGAGGACACCTCGGTCTCGCCTGGGTCATCGGGATTGTCGATCGCGACGCCGTCGAGGGCGGCAACGCGGAGTCGCCGGGCGTGGAGCGCGTCATGCATCGCCGCGTGATCCTGTTCCGCGTCCGCCGGGTCGTCGACGACGTCGTGGATGGACGTGATCCGTCGAGACGGGCCAGGGCATGCCGTCGGCGAAGAGGCTTGTGAACAGGGTCACGACGTCCGGATCGAACTGGAGACCGGCATGGCGACGGAGCTCATCGAGAGCTTTCTCGTGGCTGATGGCCTTCCGATACGGCCTCCCGGCGACCATCGCCTCGTAGGCGTCCGCGACCGACACGATCCGTGCCCCGATCGGGATCTGGAGACCCGAGAGGCCGTGTGGATAGCCCCGCCCGTCGAACCACTCGTGGTGATGAAGGACGATCGTGGCCGCGTCCCGCAGTGCCCCGGCCTGCTCGAGGACCACCTGGCCGATCTTGGGATGCTCGGTCACGACGCGCCACTCCGACTCATTGAGATCCGACGGTTTCGACAGGATCTCGTCCGGGATCGCGATCTTGCCCAGGTCGTGCAGGAGGCTCGCCGTGCGAATGCGCTCCACCTCACCGTCGGGCAGGCCGAGTGCCTGGGCAACCGCCGTCGATGACTCGGCGATCATCTGGGACGGGGCGCCGGCCCAGCCCGGACGGGCACCGAGCACGGCGGCCAGGGAGTCCGTGGCGGCCACCATCGCGGCGCGGCCGAGGTCCGTCGCGGCCCCCCGCGCGCTGGGTGCGATCGCCGCCTTGCGAATCGAGCGATCGTCGGCGACCTCGCGGAAGACGTAGACCTGGTCGCGGCCGAGCGACTTCGCGGAGTACAGGGCGTGGTCCGCGTCGCGAATGAGGGCATCGAGCCGAACGTGGAGACCCAGGCCGCCGGCAACCCCGGCACTCAGCGTGGCCGTGACGACGTTCCCGTCGACGAGCTCGATCTCCTCGCGGCCGGCAAGCCGCCGGATCTTCTCGGCCACGGATGCGGCCGCGGCGACGTCCGTCTCCGGGAGGATGACCATGAATTCCTCACCGCCGTAGCGGCCGACGATGTCGACGTTTCGAACGCTATGCGCGATGGCGCGGGCAAGTCGATTCAGGACGATGTCGCCGGCGGCATGGCCGTACGTATCGTTGATGCGCTTGAAGTGATCGATGTCGATCATGACGATCGAGAGCTGGTGCTCGTACCGGGTCGCCCGTTCGATTTCCAGCTCGAGCCGGGTGAGGAGCGCCTGGCGGTTGGTGAGCTGGGTCAGCTGATCCTGGGTCGCGAGCGTCCACGTCTGGGCGATCCGGCGGGCCAGCTGGTCGAACGCCTCGCGAAGCCGACGATCACGGATGTGCCGCGCGACCGACAGCTCGTCCTCGCCGACGCCGGCCGCAAGGCGCTCCGTGAGCTCGCTGATCCGCCGGTTCTGGCGACGAACCACGGTCGCGGCAAAGCCCGCCGAGCCGAGCAGCGCCCCGACGAAGAGCAGGGCGACCGCGGTCAGGGGCAGCTCGATCGTGGACGGGAGGACCAGGGACGGCAGATCCAACAGGGCATTTCCTCGATGTGCGGTCGCACCGCGATCGGCACCAATCCCCGCGGGGTCGGTCAAGTGGGCCCAGCGTCGCCTGCCGGGGGCGGGACCGCCATAGGGCGATGGTCCCGCCCGGCGGGGCTGGTACTGGTACCCGAGTCCGGTACCTCTGGCGCGGGGCGCTGGTTCTCCGTTGGCCCGGTCGCGATGACGGCACCCCATTCAGACCACGGCAAGGGGCCGGAAGTGAGTCGACAGGCGAACTCACGGGCCTACGATGGGGCCGCTGCGCGACTGCCCCGACGGTGCGTCCCGCATTCGCCACGTCTGGAGAGGAACGATGACGGGTCTCGATACCGGGAACACCGGGTTCATGCTGCTGTGTACGAGCCTGGTGATGCTCATGACACCGGGCCTGGCGTTCTTCTACGGCGGGCTGGTCGGCCGGCGGAACGTCCTCGCGATCATGATGCAGAGCTTCGTCTCGATGGGCTGGACCACCATCCTGTGGGTGACGATCGGGTTCTCGCTCTGCTTCTCGGGCGGCAAGGGCGCCGTCATCGGTGACCTGAACCTGGCCTTCCTCCAGGGGATCACGCTCGCCACACCGTCGCCGAACGAGACGATCCCGATGATCGTCTTCATCGCCTACCAGATGATGTTCGCGATCATCACCCCGGCCCTCATCACCGGCGCCTTCACCAACCGCGTGACGTTCAAGGCCTACCTGCTCTTCCTGACGGGCTGGCTGCTCCTGGTCTACTTCCCCTTCGTGCACATGATCTGGGGTGGCGGGCTGCTGGCCGAGATGGGGGTCCTCGACTTCGCCGGCGGGATCGTCGTCCACGCGATCGCCGGCATGGCCGCCCTGGCGTCGGTCCTGTACGTGGGACGGCGGCGGACTCCAGACAAGGGTCCCCACTCCATCCCGCTCGTGGCCCTCGGCACCGGCCTGCTGTGGTTCGGCTGGTACGGCTTCAACGCCGGCTCCGAGTTCCGGGTCGATTCCGTGACGGCGGTCGCGTTCCTCAATACGGATGTCGCCGCGTCCTTCGCGGCGATCGTCTGGCTTGCCCTCGACTGGCGGCTTGCCAAGCGGCCGAAGTTCCTGGGCCTCCTGACCGGGGCCGTCGCCGGCCTGGCCACGATCACCCCGGCCGCGGGCTACGTCTCGCCCGCCACGGCGATCGTGATCGGGTGCGCGGCGGGTGTCGTCTGCTACGGCGCGGTCGCCCTGAAGAACCGCTTCCACCTCGACGACGCCCTCGATGTCTGGGGCGTCCACGGTGTAGGCGGGACGCTCGGGATCGTGCTGCTCGGCGTCTTCGCCAGCAAGGCCTGGAACCCGGCCGGGGCCGACGGCCTGCTCGCCGGCAATGCTTCGTTCTTCGGGGTCGAGGTCTTCGCGGTGGCCCTGGCCGCGGTCTGGTCACTGGCCTTCACGTACGGGATGCTGTGGCTCATCGACCGGGTCGTCCAGGTCCACGTCAGTCCCGAAACCGAGGACACCGGCCTCGACCAGGGTCTCCACGGCGAATTGGCCTACGAGAACGCGTAGGCGGGCGGTTCCGGGCCGGTGCGGGCGGCGGCCAACCGCCCGCGAAGCGCCCTTAGATGAAGAGTGAGACGTCCGCGTCGGCCGCCCAGTCGAGGAAGTGCGTCGCGCCGCAGACCTGCTCGATGCCGTCGATGAAGCCGTCCTTCGAGAAGCCGAAGACGTCCATCGTCATGCCGCAGGGGATCATCTTGACGCCCAGCTCGACGCACAGGTCGACGAGCTCGTCGATCGAGGCGACGCCATGGTCCTTGAACTGGCGCTTCATCATCCAGCTCGCCATCGGGGTCATGCCGGGCAGGGCGGTCAGGAGCTGCGGCATGGGGATGGGCATCGGCATCGCCGGGTTGCCGGTGGTGCCGACCTCGAGGTGGCGATCCTTCTGCAGGATCTTGAGGCCGTAGAAGGTGAAGAAGATGCCGACGTCCCAGCCCAGCGTCGCGCCCGTCGAGGCGAGGATGAGCGGCGGGTAGGCCCAGTCGAGCGTGCCCTTCGTGGCGATGATCGCCATCTTCTTGGGCTTCTTGAGCTTCTCGGCCTCCTTGAGGGCCATGATCTCGTCTACCCGGGCGGTGACCATCGCATCGACGCGGTCGCGGATGAGCGCATCGAAGTCGGTCCTCGCCAGGTCTGCCGTGTCGACCATCGTGCTGTCCTCCGTTCTCCGCCGGCTTCAGGCCGGCACTGTCGTCGAGGTGGCCTGCAGGACAGCAGTCACCCAGTCACCCGCCGTGACGCCCGGCGTTTGTGGTCGAACCTGTTCGTAATACCCCGAGACTCGCCCGAGAAGGGCATTCTCCGCCACCGCACAACCCATCAGCACCTCGCCCAATCGTGCCGGGACGTCGGCCGGCTCCGCCGTGAAGTCGCCGCTGAACGCGACATCCTCGAGGACGTCGTCGCTGATGACCGCCAGGCAGCGGATGAGCCCGCCGGGCGCCTTGTGGGCACCATCGGCGACGCGGACGCCTTCGTGGATCCGGACCCCGGGCCGGCGCAGGCCACCGCCCTCCTCGAGCCAGTCGAGCGAGGCGAAGCGCTCGTCGAGGCGCTCCGCGAGCTCGATCTCATCGGCCCGCAGCTCGCCCGGCTCGATCGCCCGGCCGAGCCCGGACGAGCAGGCGGCGACGTAGGCATCGACGACGTCCGACCGCGGCGGCGGCGTGCCGAGCTCGCGGCGCATCGTGGTCATGTACTCGCTCATCGTCTGGAAGACCTTGTCCCGGAACTTTTCCGAGGGCACCTTGAGGACGCGCGACATCGTCAGGGCGTCGAAGTCGAACATGAGGCTCCCGACCAGGACCTCCGCCCGATCCATCCGGGCGGCGCCGGTCCCGCCGATCTTCCGGCCGTTCACCTGGATGTCGTTGACCGGCCGGTAGACGGCGTCGATCCCGAGAGATCGGTAGGCCTGGACGAGCGTGTCGCAGTAGAGGGTGAAGCGGTCCTCGACCGTCGCCGGCAGGTGCTCGGCGGCGAAAACCCACTGGGTGAAGAGCTGGTTGCCGTCCAGGTAGACGGCGCCCCCGCCCACCTCCCGTCGAACGATCGGGAAGCCGAGGTCCGCGCAGACGCCACGATCGACTTCGCGATCGACGTCCTGGTGGCGCCCGATGCTGACGTACGGAGCGTCGGGCGAGACGAGGATGATCGTGTCGGGCGAGTCCGCGGTCAGCGCGTAGCCCACGGCGTGGTAGATCGTCTGCGAGCGCAGCGGATCGACGGTGCCGAGATCCAGCAGGCGGATTGGGCCGTCGGTGCGGGTCATCGGGCGTCCTGGTGGCGCATCGAGTCTCCTGTCATCTCAGTCCGCGCAGCGGATGCACGAAACGCCCAGCGCCTCGATCCGCTCCTCGTAGCGTGAGACCGCCGCGGGCCCCGTGACGAGGCCGACCGACGCGGGATCCCAGGCATCCGGCTCGAGGCGGACCAGCCAGCCCAGCTCATAGGGATCCCGGTTCGCGACGAGGATGTCCGCCGCGAAGGCGTCCGCGTTCGTTTCGAGCACGGTGCCGCCGATGGGCGTCGGGAACGGCCCGGCCCACTTGGCGGTCTCGATCGTCGCCGCGCTCTGGCCGGCCTCGATCCTCCGCCCGACCTTCTTGAACTGGATATGGAGGACCTTGCCGGCCCGCGTCTGCGCCACGTCGGTCATGCCCATCAGGAGCGAGCCGTCGCCCTCCGGCCGGAGCCAGACGTCGCGGGGCACGTCGTACCAGCGATCCAGCGGGATCATGCAGCCGCGGTGGACGACGCCGTTGACCGGTTCGAACATCATCCGCAGCTGATGCCCTCCGCGGCGAGGAACGCGGCGTAGGCCTCGATGCCGGCGGGCCCGCTCGCGAGCTCGCCCTTCTGGCCGTCCCAGTTCGAGGGCCGGATCCTCACGATCCAGCCGGCCCCGTAGGGATCGCTGTTGACGAGGGTCGGATCGGACGGCGAGATCCGGGTTCACCGCGGTGACCTCGCCGTCGACGGGCGTCGGCACGGGCCCGACCCACTTGCCGCTCTCGACGGTCGCCACGCTCTGGCCCCGCTCGAGGACCTTGCCGACCTTCTTCGTCGTGATCGCGACGACGCGCGCGGCGAGGTGCTGGGCGACGTCGGTGATCCCGACGGTCAGCTCGCCGGAGCCGTCTTCCCGTGCCCAGGCGTGCTTCTCGATCCAGTAGTAGAGGTCCTCCGGGATGTTGCAGCCCCTGGTATCGGTCATGGCGGTCCTCCTGCGATGGTCGGCTCCTCGGGAATCGGCGGAAGCCCGACCAGCTCGGCGTGGGACGCCTGCAGATGGTAGAGGAGCAGGTCGAACGCGACGAGCGCGATCTCCCGCCGGAACTCCGCCAGGAAGTCGGCCTCGCGACCGCGAGGGTTCGCGACTCGCTCGAGGCCCTCGTCACAGAAGGGGCAGTCGAGGGCGAACTTGAGGGTGCCCTTCGCCTCGTCGCGGAAGGTCCGGACCTGGTCCGGGTGCCCGTCCCAGAGGTGGGCGTGGATCGTCATCCGGGTGCCCTCCTCGGGGCAGTACGGGCAGTTCACCGCGGTCGGTCCTCGGCCTCGGGCGGCGCGGGTGCCGCGACCAACGCCATGGCCGCGCGCCCGAGCTCGGTCAGCGTGATGCGGTCGCCCTCGAGATCCCGGGCAACGAGCCCGCTTGCGGCGAGCACGCCGACACGTGCCGCGAGGGCCACCCGATCGCCCGCCTGCAGCCCGAACGCACGGTCCGCGGCCAGCTCGGCCATCGGGCGTCCGTCAGCCGCGACCTGCTCGAGGAATGCCGCGACCTGGCGGTCCGCCACCGTGGCCATGATCCAGCCGCGCAGGGCCACCTGGCTCGAAGCCGGGTGGACCTCGACGATCGGCAGGTTCTCCCGGAAGGCGAACGAGGTCAGGCGCTCCTCGGCGGTTGCCTGCCGGGTCAGCCAGGCGGTGAGGGCGGCGTCGAAGGCGTCGCTCGCCGCGCTCATCCGGGCGGGCTTTCAGGTAGGCCCTCGGACGTGCTGCCGGGCGCGGCCTCGGACGCGACGGCGGCAGGCGGCCCAGGCGCCACTCCGGCCAGTGCCAGGACGCCGGCCGGCGTCGGCCCTTCGACCTCGTCGACCTCGTCCGGGAGCTCGATGGCGGCGGCAACGAGCTCGATGAGGTCGCCCACGAGGAGCCGGTCCTCGTGGCCCGTTGCCTTGACCGCTGCCGTGTACATCGTGAGGTCCTTGGGGCAGGCGGTGACGAAGTCGGTGACGGCCCTCAGGCCCGCCGCCTCGCGGATCCGCTGCTCCGACGGCCGCTCGGCGAGGCCGCTGTCGTCCATCCAGATCCGGCCGCCGCCGGCACCGCAGCAGAATGTGTTGGCGCCGTTCCGGGGCATCTCCACGAGTTGCGCGCCGATCGCGGCGAGGACGTCGCGCGGGGCGGCGGTGACCTTGCTGTAGCGGGCGAGGTAGCACGGGTCGTGGTACGTCACCCGGCGGCCGACCGGCCGCCGGACCTGGAGATCGCCGGATTCGAGGAGTGCGGCCAGGACCTGGGTGTAATGCCAGACCTCGTACGTGCCGCCGAAGTCGGGGTACTCGAACTTCAGGGTGTTGAGGGTGTGCGGGTCGGTCGTCACGATGCGCCGGAAGCGGGCCTTGGAGAGCTGGCCCAGGTTGTGCTCCACGAGCAGCTCGAAGAGGCCTTCCTCGCCGGCGCGGCGGACGTCGTTGCCGGCGCTCCGCTCGCCTTCGTAGAGGATCCCGAAGTCCATGCCCGCGGCCTGGAAGACGCGGGCCACGAGGCGCGTCGCCTCCTGGACGCGGACGTCGAACGAGGCAAAGTCGCCGACGAACCACAGCCAGTCGACGTCCTGCTTGCGGGCGTCGACGATCGGCGTCTCGAGGCCGTCCGTCCACTTGCCGCGGGTCCGGCCCGACTGACCGAACGAGTTGCCCTGTTTGGCGAGACTGGTGAAGGCGGTCTGGAGGCTCGGCGCCACGATCGCCTGGTCCACGAGCGAGCGACGCATGCCCACGATCGTGGGGACGTGCTCGATGCCGACGGGACAGGCCTCGACGCAGGCCATGCAGGTGGTGCACGCCCAGAGCGTCTCGGCACTGATGAGGCCGCCGGCGAGGCGCGGGCTGCCGTTCGCTACGCTGCTGCCGCCGTCGTTCGCGCCAATCGCGGCGGCCGCGCCGTCCAGGCCGCCGCCATATGGATGATCCGAGCGATGCTCACCCAGTGGGGCGAGGATCGCCCAGGCGGCGTCGGCCTCCTGGCGGATGTCGAGGATCAGGTCCCGCGGCGAAAGCGGCGCGCCCGAGGCGACCGCCGGGCAGGCCACGTGGCATCGCCCGCACTTGGTGCAGGCGTCGACATCGAAGAGCTGCTTCCAGCTCAGGTCGGCGAGGTCGCGGATGCCGAGGTGGCCGTCGGCCGGGCCCGGTCCGGTCGCACTGAGGACCGGCAGGCGGCGGCCGGCGAGCGGCGAGCGGAGGGCGAGGTTGACCGGGTCGGCCAGCGTGTGGATCGCCTTGGAAAACGGGAAGTAGGCCACGAACGACAGGGCGACCGCGGCGTGCCCCCACCACATCGCGTAGCGGACCGATTCGGCGGTGGCCGAGCCCATCCCGAATGCCTTGAATGTCCCCGCGACGACCCAGCCGACCGGCGAGAAGACCTCGAAGCTCGGGAAGTCGTGGGCCAGGATCCGGGCGCCCTCGAGAATGAAGCCGCTCGTCCCCAGCACGGCCAGCCAGCCCAGGAAGATCCAGTCGCCGGTCCGGAACCCGCCCCGGTCGGTCGTCGCCGGGGCGATGTCCACGCGCCCATAGTCGAGCTGCGGGGGCCGTCGGGCCCGGCGGACGGCCATCGCGCCGATCCCGACGAGCATCCCCAGGCCCAGCAGGTCGAGGATCAGCGAGTAGCCCAGGTAGAACGCGCCCCAGTAGAAGCTGAGCTGGGGGGCCAGCGGCATGATGATGTCGTTCTGGAGGGTCAGGATCGCCGTCCCGATGAACAGGACGATGAAGCCCCACATGATCGCCGCGTGGAAGACGCCGGCGTACGCGTCCCGCTTGGCGACGGTCCGGTTGAAGGCGGTGTCGACGAGACCCCGCGTGGCTCGACCCAGGAACCCGGTCGGTGACCCGAAGACATCCTGGTTCCGGCCCCGGGCGTACTTCCGGAGGCGGACCCCGACGCCGACGAAGAAGATGACGGTCGCGATCACCGTCAGGATGTAGAAGAGCGTCTCGCCCCCGGACGAGATGCCCTCGAAGACCTGGCGGGTGACGTCGCGGCCGAACATCTCGATCCCGGGACGCTGCTGGCCGCTAGCCGGCGAGGCGCGTGGTCAGCGCCGGCACCACGTCGAGGAGGTCGGCGACCACCCCGTAATGGGCGACCGAGAAGATCGGAGCGCGGGCGTCAGAGTTGACGGCGATGATCAGCTCGGCGTTGCGCATCCCCTCCAGGTGCTCCGGCGCCCCGCTGATCCCGAGGGCCAGGTAGAGCTTCGGCTTCACCTTGAGCCCCGACTTGCCGACCTGCCGAGTGCGCGGCAGCCAGCCGAGGTCGGCGATCGGTCGCGACGACGACACGGCCCCACCGAGCGCCGTCGCGAGGGCTTCGACGAGCTCGATGTTCTCCAGCTCGCCGATCCCTCGCCCCACCGAGACGAGGACGGACTCACGGGTGATGTCGACGTCGCCCGCCTCCGGCCGGAGGAGGTCGACGAACCTGATGCGGATCATCCGTTGCGGCCGGTGCCACGGTCTCGATCGCGGGACTCCCGGCACCCGTCCCGGCGTCGCCGGGGAACGAGCCCGCGACGGCGGTGACGATCCCGCGCCCGCCGTTGAAGCGGACCTTGGCGAGGATCTTGCCGGCGTACAGCTGGCACGTGACGAGCGGCCCGCTGGCGTCGACGGTAAGGTCGATCGCATAGGCCGCGAGCGGCAGGTCGAGGGCCGCCGAGAGGCCGGCCGCGATGTCCATGCCGGACCCGCTGTTGGCGACCAGCACGAGCGCCGGCTGGCGGTCGCGGACGAGCGGGACGAGGGCCGCCTGGAAGGCCGACGGGCTGAACGAGGCGAGCCCGGGCTCGTCGACGACGATGACCCGCGCCGCCGCCCCGAGCGAGCCTGCGAGCCCGGCCACGCCGGACCCGAGGAGGACGGCGACAGGCTTCGCCGCCGGTGGCGGCCGCGAGGGCCTTCGCCCGCCCGAGCAGCTCGTACGTGGTGTCGATGAGCGCGCCGTCGCGGTGCTCCGCGATGACGAAGATGTCGCCGCTCATCGGGCCGCTCCGCTGCCGATGCCACGCTCGGCGAGGATCGCCGCGATCCGCTCCGCGATGGCCTGGGGGTTGCCGCTGATCATCTCCGCCGTCGAGCCGCCTTCGGGGATGGCCATCGCCTCGATGACGAGGCCGCTTCCCGTGCCGGTGCCGGCCGCCAGGGCCTCGATGGTGGCCGTCTTCATGAGCTGTCGGACCCGGCTGACCGGGGCGTAGCGGGGCGTCTCGCGCGACGTCTGGACGCCGAGGACAACCGGCAGCTGCGCCTCGAACTCGGCGACGACCCCGCCCGCGTACTCCTGGTGGACCGTCACGGTCTTGCCGTGCCCGGCGATCGCGATGTGGGTCACGACCGAGACATGGGGCAGGTCCAGGTGCGTCGCCACCAGCGGCCCGACCTGGCCGTCGAGATCGTCGATGGCCTGGACGCCGGTGAGGATGAGGTCGTAGTGGATGTGGGCCAGCGCGCCGGCGAACGCCGCGGCGGCCGTGTGCGAGTCGGGCGCCCGCTCGAACGAGCCGACCTTCACGGCGCGATCGGCGCCACGGGCCAGGCACGTCGCGAGGAGCTCGTCCACGTCGCCGGCCTCGACACCGAGGGCGAGGCAGGTAACGGTGCCGCCATGGCTGCTGTCGCGCAGCAGGAGCGCCTCCTCGAGCGCGTACTCGTCCCATTCGCTGGGGACGTAGCTCATCCATTCCCGGTCGAGGCCGGTCCCCTCGCTGTCGATCTCGAGCTCCTCGGCGAGATCGGGGACCTGCTTGAGCAGAACGACGTAGTCCATGCGGCTCCTCGGGCTAGTGCGGGGCGGACAGCTTGTCAGGCGGCTGGTGGCGCTGTGGTCGCTGGTGCTGCGGTTGGGCCGATCGCGGCTGGGTCATCGGTCGCGGTCTCCTGGAGTCAGGCCACGGGCGGCTGCATCGCCTGGTCGATCAGCTCGACGATGTCGCGGACGACGAGCTTGCCGTCATTGCCGGTCGACTTGACGGCGTCCTCGAAGCGTGACGGCTCGTACGGACAGGCGACCGACAGGACGCCGGATCCGTCCATCCCCACGGTCGCGACCGCCTCGCGGACGCGGCGCTCGGAGAGGCGCTCGGAGACGTGATCGGCGACGAAGCCGTCGAGCCACATCCCGCCCCCGCCCCCGCCGCAGCAGTAGCCGTTCGCCTTGTTGTGCGGCATCTCGGCGAGGCGGACCCCGGGGATCGCCTCGAGGAGCTTCCGCGGGGCGTCGAACTCGCCGTTGTTGCGACCCAGGTAGCAGGGGTCGTGGTACGTCACGTCGAGGTCGACGCTCGAGCGGAACTCGATCCGGTCGACCAGCGGCGCGAGGAACTGCGTGTAATGGAGGACCTCGCCCTCCCAGCCAAGCCGCGGGTACTGGTTCCTGAAGGCGTTGAAGGCGTGGGGATCCATGACCACGAGGCGCTTGAACTCGTACTTGTTGAAGGCCTTGATGTTCTGCTCGGCGAGGAGCTCGAAGAGGCCGCTCTCCCCGGCAAGTCGGGCGGAGTCGCCGTCGCTTCGCTCCTCCGGGCCGAGGATGGCGAAGTCGACGCCGAGCGCCGTCATGACCCGGGCCATCGCCCGGGCGGCGTCCTTGCCACGGGGGTGATAGCTGGTGTAATCCGACACGTACCAGAGGACGTCCACGGGACGGCCGAGCTGGCTGATGATCGGGACGTCGACGCCCGCCTCGGCGATCCAGTCGATCCGCTTGCGGGGCGACTCGCCCATCGGGTTGCCGGACTTCTGGAGGTTCCGGAAGACATCGGACAGCTCGTCCGGGACCTTGCCCTGGAGGACCGCCTGCTCGCGGATGGCCGGCATGATCTGGAGGGGGTTGACCTCCTTGGGACAGACCCGGTAGCAGTTGCCGCATGTCGTGCACAGCCACAGATCCGGGTCGTCGACGAGGGTGTTGCCCCGGATCACCTTGGCGTTGAGCTTCCGCGGGCCGTAGTCGCCGACGTGCTGGACCGGGCAGACCGGCACGCACTTCCCGCACTGGTAGCAGGCGCGCAGCGACTCGCCGCCGTCGAGCGAGGTGATCCAGTCCATCGCCTCGGTCGGGAGGGCGGTCGTGGAGCGCTGGGTGAACATCCGGTTCCAGTGGCCGGAGATGTCGACGCCTTCGACGACGGCGTGCTCCAGCTCCATGACCCCGTCGACCTTGATGACCGGGAGGTCCCTGCCCATCGCGGTCAGCTCCCGACCGCTGCTGGCGCGGCCCACACGCCGAGCAGCCGGCGGACGAGGTCCGGCAGCTGGGGGATGACCTTGTTGAACTCCTGGGTCATCCGGAGCCGGGTCACCGTGTAGAGGTAGATGCCGTAGATCGCGGCCAGGTAGACATCGACCGCGAACGGACTGGCGCCCATCCGCTGGAAGCCGAGGTCACGGGCGGTGGCGATGACCGCGGCCGTCGCGGCGCCCACCCGCAGGTACACGGCGCCCGCATCGGCCCCGCTGAAGTCGAACTCCTCGACCATCACCAGCGGCAGGGCGCCGGTCCGGGCTTCGGGGTCCCACATCCAGCGGCTCCAGAGCCAGTGGCGCTGGGGATCGGCGAAGTGGAGGCACTCCCCCGCGAAGTCGCGGCGGACCGCGGGGTCGATCGCGGCGGTGGCTTCGTCGAAGGCGGTGAACCGATGCTCGATCCGGCCACCGCCGTGGACCAGGTCCCGGATCGCCCGGGCGAGGACGGGCGCGCCGACCGCCACGAGCAGCTCGTCCGAGCGCCGCCGCGTGGCGAAGACGCGGTTCAGGATCGGCCGGACGGCATCGGCGTTCGCGGCCGTCAACGCCTCCTCGGACAGGAACGGCGCGAGGTCGCGGGCCTTGTGGGCGAGGAGGTCGGCGACGGTCCCGATGTCCTCCTCGCTGATCTTGACGAGGGCCTCGCGCATGAACTCGACCGCACTCGGCGCGTCGACGGTGTCGGCGATGCCCCCACCGGCGAAGGCACCGCCCCCGAAGACCGCGGGACCCCACGTCATCGGGCGGCCACCGTCCCCGCGCGGAGCGTGCCCCGAACGGCACCGACGGCGTGGAGCGCGGCGGCCCCCGCCATCCCGACCGTGTCCTCGAGGTCCTTGGGCCCGGCCGCCGCACCGGCGACGAAGATGCCGGGCACCGACGTCGAGACGACGTCCATCGGCTCGCCCGGCAGGGCGATGAAGCCGTACTTGTTCTGGTCGACGCCGAGGATCCCGGCGACATCGCGGGTCCCGCGGCTGGGCTCCATGCCCACGGACAGGACGATCACGTCCATGAGGACCTCGAGCGGGCGGCCCATCGTGGTGTCCTCGCCCTTCATGAGGAGCCGGCCGTCCTTGCCCACGATCTCGGTCACGATCCCCCGGATGTACGTGACGTTGTGCTCCTCCTGGGCCGGCCAGTAGATCTCGTTCTCCCAGAAGCCGTACATCCGCATGTCGATGTAGAAGATGTAGACCTTGGTGTCGGGCAGCATCCGGCGGATCTCGATGGCCTCCTTCGAGGCGACGCCGCAGCAGACCTTGGAGCAGTACTCGTTGCCGAGGCGGCGGTCGCGCGAGCCCACGCACTGGATGAAGGCGACGTTGCGCGGGGTCTCGCCGTTCGACGGCCGGACGAAGTGGTGCTCCTTGAGCATCTTCTCGGCGTCCGGCAGGGTGATCACGTCCGGGTACTCGTAGTAGCCGTACATCTGCGTCTCGCGGCCCGGGTCGAAGTGCTGGAAGCCGGTAGCCACGACGATCGACCCGACCGACTCGGTGGTCTCGCCGGCCGGTCCCGACAGGGTCACCTGGAAGTCCCCGACCGAGCCGCTGCAGGCGGTGACGGTCGTGGAGCGGCGGACCTCGATCGCGGGGTCCTCGACGCCGGCCCGGAGCACATCGAGGGCGTCCTGGGCGGAGCCCATCCGGGGCGTCAGGGCGGCGTAGTTCGACTCGTCCGGCGTGCCGCCGAGGACGTCGCGACGCTCCACCAGGAGGGCCCGGCCGCCGATCGAGGCGATGGCCCGGGCCGCTTCCAGGCCGGCGGGCCCCCCGCCGATCACCAGGACCGTCTGAGCCCCTGCGTCAGGCATCTGCGTCCTCCCAGGTCATGAACAGCTTGCTGTCGCCCTTGAGCCGCTCGAGGTCGTCCTCGAACTCGCGCCAGCGCTCCTTCCAGTCGATGCCCATCTTCTCGAGCAGCGGCCGGTACTCGGTGTTGTGCCAATGGAGCTGGGCGACCCGGTACGGGTGGGCGCCCATCGCGAGGGCCGCGAACTGGGCCTCGGACATGACCGGCACGCCGACCTTCCGGTCGTGGGCGCGGGCCGCGAACTGGCTCTGGTCGAGCGTCGTCACGCAGCCCGTGTCGTGGGTCAGGACGACGTCCGGGTTGGCCTCTTCCTGCATGACCTCGATCTTGCGGAGGGTGGCGAAGGACCGGGTGAAGTCGCGCTGGACGAGGATGTGGCGGAAGCCGAAGCCGCAGCAGTCGAACCAGGTGCTGTAGTCCTTGACGTTCGCCCCGAGGGCGGTGACCACGGCGGATACGACCGCGGTCCGCTGGCCGCCGTAGACATCGGGGTCGTAGATCGCGTCCTCGACCACGAGCTTGTGGTAGTGGCAGGCGGGGTGGACGGTGACGTCGATGCTCGAGAGATCGAGGACCTGGCGCTTGGCGAACTCGTCGCGCATCGCGTAGACCCACTCGGAGTAGTGGACGATCTCCTCGGGCATGACGAAGGGCTTGCCGAGCTTGTCGCAGATCCGGCGGACCTCGTCGCGCAGCTGGGCCGAGTGGACAAGCTCCTCGCGGACCTCCTTGTAGTGCCCGTACGACGTCCCGCAATGGATCATCGGGAAGTAGCCGGACTCGTAGGCCGCGCCGAAGTTGCGCATCGCGACGGCCGCCTGGGCGCCCTGGTTCGAGGTCGCCGAGGCGTAGTAGTTCCAGGCCGTGCAGGACGTCTGGTCGCGCGGGTCGTTGTAGTCGAGGCCGAGCTTCCGGATCAGCCAGAAGATCGAGGTGGAGTAGCCGGGGATGTGGCCGCACTGGCCGCATGACTTGTGGTGCCAGGTCCGGCTGATCGGGATCTTCTTGGTCCGGCCGTACTTCGTCGTGACGCCGATCCACGGGTCCGGGACGCGCTGGACGAGCCACTCGCCCTTCGCCTCGAGCTCGAAGACCTGCTCGCGGACGTCCTCGGTCGGCGGCGCCGTCGGGCCTCGCTCATCGCGAGCCTCGCGCCGGGAATCGAGCACGGTCAGGGGAATCGGCATCGAGGACCTCCTATCCGGCCTCGTACCCGGCTTCTTCGAGCAGTTCTTCCATCACGTCGTTGAGGATCATGTGGAGGCCGGCGTCGACGCCCTTGATCATGTCCAGCACGCCGGTCATGTGCCAGATCAGGTACAGCTCCGTGAGGGTCCGGTCGTCCACCTCCCAGGCGGTCGAGGTCGTGTGCATCGTGTCCGGCGGAAGTGCCCGCCGCCACAGGCCGAGGTTGTCCGAGATCTCCTGGACGTGGGGGCCCCAGTCCGGGAACGCGTTGGGCTGGAGCATGTCCGGCGAGACCTGGGTCCCGGTGGACATGATCTTGTAGACGACGCGGCCGTAGCCCTCGAGGGCGTTCTTGGCCGACGTCAGGCCGTTGTTGATGGCCACCTCGCGCATGATCGTGATGAGCCCGCCGGGGTTGTTGCCGCGCGGGCAGCGGGTGCAGGAGAAGCACTGCGAGCAGTTCCAGATGTCGTCGTTGAGCTGCTCGTAGAACATCGGCAGGTCCTGCCGGGACGCCGCCTGGGCGATCTTGCGGGGCGAGAAGTCGTAGAACCGGGCCGACGGGCAGGCAGCGACGCAGATACCGCACTCGTAGCAGCCGTAGAGGTAGCTGTCGAAGCGGGCGTCCGCCTGGACCTGGCCGAACAGGCGCTCCTTCTCCTCGATCGGGACGTCTTCGTAGCGAGCCTTGAGGACCACGGCTCAGACGTCCATCAGAAGCAGATGACCTGGTCGGCTTCGAGGGCCATGTCGTTGAAGGCCGCCCCGCCGATCATCTCGACGCCGTCGATGAGGTCTTCCTTGGTCAGGCCGTGGAGGTCGAGGGAGGGCTGGCAGACGTAGAACTTGACGCCCATGTCCCGGGCCTGGTCGATGAACCGGATGAGCGGCGCGCCGGTCCCGTCGAACTTCGGCACGATCAGCGCTTCCGCGGCGCCCTTCCTGAGGAGGGTCGGGCCGTTGACCGTGAAATAGATGCCGACCTCGACGTCCATCGCGGCGGCGGTGGTCGCGAGGTAGATGGGAGTGGCGCTGCGTTCGGGGTTGTTCACGCCGCCGGTGTGGACGTACAGGATGCTCGACATCGTTGTCTCGTCAGCCCCCTTCAGCGGCTGCGGTCAGGCCTTCTGGATCCAGAAGCGCATGACCTTGTCCACCGTCTCCTGGTGGACGAGCGGGTTGCCGGTGTTCTTCGACCAGGCCGTCACGTCCGGCACGGACCCGGGGTCCGTCGCCTCCAGCAGCACGATCTGCTGCGACTCCATCTCCTTGACGAACTTGGCGAGCTTCACGATCGGCATGGGGCACAGGAGGCCCTTGGCGTCGAGCGTGCGATCAGGGGTCGGGGCGTCGGCCATGGGGTACTCCTAGGCGCGATTTGCCGCCACACCCAGGCCCCGGGACCGAACCCCCGGGGCATCTTGCGGTATCGCGATGTGCCTATATACTCCCCCAGCATCCGGCATGTCAACGATGGTCATCGTCAGGAGGCCCCGAGGTCTTGACAAACTTCGCCTGGGTCATCGACCAGACCTCGTGCATCGGCTGCCACGCCTGCACGACCGCCTGCAAGTCGGAGAACGACGTCCCCCTCGGCGTCAACCGGACCTGGGTCAAGTACGTCGAGCGGGGCACGTTTCCGGAGTCCCGTCGCGACATCGCCGTCCTTCGCTGCAACCACTGCGACGAGCCGCCATGCGTCGAGGTCTGCCCGACGACCGCGATGTTCAAGCGCCCGGACGGGATCGTCGACTTCGACACGAGCCGCTGCATCGGCTGCAAGGCCTGCATCCAGGCCTGTCCGTATGACGCGATCTACATCGATCCCGAGCAGCATGTCGCCGAGAAGTGCAACTTCTGTTCGCACCGAGTCGACGAGGGGCTCCTGCCGGCCTGTGTCGTGGTCTGTCCCACCGAGTCCCTGATCTTCGGGGACATCGAGGACCCGGCCAGCCGGGCCGCCCAGATCATCGCCTCGCGGCCGACGACGGTGCGTCGCCCGGAGCAGGGCACGCGACCACAGGCCTACTACGTCGGCGCCTCCGACGTCGCCCTCGATCCGCTGGCCCCGGTCCACGAGGTCCGTTACATGTGGTCCGACCGTCGGACCGGCGGGGCCAAGGACTACACGAAGGACCGGGCCGACGGCGGCCACGGCCCGGCGGTTCAGACCCGCCCGTCGCTCGCGGGGACGCCGCTGCCGGTGCTCGCAATGGCGCCGGCGCTCGGTTCACCGCGCGGGCCGGGGATCGCGGGCTCACCGGGGATCGCGGGCCCGATGGTCGCGATCGGCGCCGGTTCGGCGGCCGCCGTGCCGGCCCGGGCGCTCGCCCTCCCGACGGCGAGCCCGGCCCCGGCGCGGGCGATCGAGCTGGCGGACCCGCCGCCGGCACGGCCCGGGACGCGAGTCGCCTACGACGTCTTCCATCCACGGCCATGGGGCTGGAAGGTGGCCCTGTACCTGTGGACCAAGGGCATCGGCGCCGGGGCATTCGGGGTCGTCTTCCTCGCCGCCACCCTCGGCCTCGCACCGGTCGATCAGTTGACCCGCGTCGTCGTGGCCACGATCTCGCTCGCGGGCGTCGGCCTGACGGCTCTCCTCCTGGTCGCCGACCTCAAGCGGCCAGAGCGATTCCTCTCGATCCTGTACCGGCCCCAGCGTCGGAGCTGGCTGGCCATCGGGGCCTTCATCCTCACCGGTTACAGCGGGCTCCTGGGCCTGTGGTGGCTCGGAACGATCCTTGGCGTCGATGACCGGCTCCTGACGATCCTCGGCTGGCCGGCCTTCGGGCTGGCCGTCATGACGGCCCTCTACACGATGTTCCTGTTCCGGCAATGCGAGGCCCGTGACCTCTGGCAGCGGCCGGTGACCGGGGTGGTCCTCGTCGCCCAGGCGACCGTGCTGGGTGCGGCGTCGGTCATCGTGGCGGGCGCGGTCCTCGGCGGAGCAGAGGCGCTGACCGACGTCGCCGCCGCCGCGCTGCTCGTCGGCAGCCTCCTCAACATCGGGGCCCTCCTCGTCGGGGAGGCCTTCGCGACCCATCCGACCGCCAACGGGCGGGCGGCGGCGCATCTGCTCGTCCGGGGGCCGTTCGCGGCGGCCTTCTGGGTCGGCGGTCTCCTCTTCGGCGGGTTCGTGCCGGCCGTCGTGGGCGGCATGTGGCTCTTCCTTGCCGCGGCCGGGCTCGCGGACCTGCCCTTCCTCGTCGGGTCCGGCGTCGTGGCCGCGGCCGGCCTCCTCTGGTACGAGCTCGGCTTCATCACGGCCGGCCAGGCCGTTCCGATCAGCTAGGTGACCCGATGACACAGCAGCGGGACCGCCCGACGCGGAAGAAGCCAAACCATCCCGCCAACGATGGCGCGATGCAGCCCGGCTTCGACGCCTTTCCGCCCAGTGACCAGTGGGAGCATTGGACGGAGCGCGACCCAAGGCCCGCCGATGGCGAGCAGCAGCGCGATTACACGATCGTCCCGACGACCTGCTTCAACTGCGAATCGGCGTGCGGCCTCCTCGCCTACGTCGACAAGAAGACCGGCCAGGTCCGCAAGTTCGAGGGCAACCCGGCCCACCCGGGGAGCCGCGGCCGCAACTGCGCCAAGGGTCCGGCGACGCTCAACCAGACCGAGGATCCGGAGCGAATCCTGTACCCGATGCGGCGCGTCGGGCCCCGCGGTGGTGGTGGCTGGGAGCGCTGCACCTGGGACGACGCGCTGGACGACCTGGCCGCACGGATTCGGGCGGCGCTGACCCGCGGCGAGCCGAACAAGGTCATGTACCACGTCGGCCGTCCGGGCGAGGACGGGTTCACCGAGCGGGTCCTCGCGGCATGGGGCGTGGACGGCCACAACTCCCACACGAACATCTGCTCGGCCGGCGGCAGGGCGGGCTACGCCTTCTGGATGGGCTTCGACCGGCCCTCGCCCGACTACGCCAACGCCAAGGTCATCTTCCTCATCAGCGCCCATCTCGAGAGCGGCCACTACTTCAATCCACATGCCCAGCGGATCATCGACGGCCGGCGGAACGGGGCGAAGCTCGTGGTCGTCGACCCCCGGCTGTCCAACACGGCCGCCCAGGCGGACGAATGGCTGGCAGCCTGGCCGGGCAGCGAACCGGCGCTCCTCCTCTCGATCGCCCGGCACCTCATCGTGACGGGCCAATTCGATCGGTCGTTCGTCGAACGCTGGACCAACTGGACCGAGTACCTGCGAGCTGCCCGCCCGGACCTCGAGGCGCCCTCCTTCGACGACTTCGTGGCCGAGCTCGAGCGCCTCTACGGCGGCTATACGTTCGAGTACGCCGAGCGGGAGACGGGCATTCCGGCCGCCCAGCTCGAGGCGGTTGCCGAGCTCGTCGCCGGAGCCGGCACGGCGCTCGCCGCGCACAACTGGCGGGCCAGCTCGGCCGGCGTCATCGGCGGCTGGCAGACCGCCCGCTGCCTCTTCTTCCTCAACGTCCTGACGGGCTCGATCGGCACGCCCGGTGGCACGTCGCCCAACGGTTGGGACAAGTTCGTGCCTCGCCCGCCGTACATGCCGCCCCACCCCGGCACCTGGAACGACCTGACCTGGCCGAAGGAGTACCCGCTCGCGTTCTTCGAGATGTCGTTCCTCCTGCCGCACTTCCTCCTCGAGGGCCGGGGCAGCCTCGACGTCTACTTCAGCCGGGTCTACAACCCGGTCTGGACGAATCCCGACGGGCTCACTTGGGTGGAGGCGTTGCGGCGCGAGGACCTCGTCGGGCGGCACGCCGCGCTGACGCCGGTCTGGAGCGAGACAGCCTGGTACGCGGACTACGTCCTGCCGGTCGGTCTCGGCGGCGAGCGCCACGACCTCCACTCGTACGAGACCCAGGCCGGGACGTGGATCGGCTTCCGCCAGCCCGTGACGAGGGTCGCGGCCGAGCGAGCCGGACGGACCGTGACCGACACGCGCGAGACGAACCCGGGCGAGGTCTGGGAGGAGAACGAGTTCTGGATCGAGCTGTCCTGGCGGATCGATCCCGACGGCACGCTCGGCATTCGCCGCTGGTTCGAGGCGCCCGACCGCCCCGGCGAGAAGCTGACCGTCGACGACTACTACGGCTGGATCTTCGATCACTCGGTCCCGGGCCTGCCCGAAGCGGCGGCGTCCGAGGCCCTCACGCCGCTTGCCTACATGCGGAAATACGGCGCCTTCGAGATCGAGCAGGACGTCTACGCCCGGCACGACGAACCGGTCGACGCGTCGGCCCCCGACGTCGTCATCACCGACGGCTCGATCTACGGGCCGGCGCCCGCGCCGGCCTCGAACATCGTGCCGACACCCCTCATTGCCAAGGACGCCGACGGACGGACCCGCCTCGGCGTCGTGGTCGATGGCGAGGGCCGGCGGGGGTTCCCCACGCCGTCGGGCCGGCTCGAGTTCTACTCGCCGACGCTGGCCGGTTGGGGCTGGCCCGAGCTCGCGGTACCGGCCTATGCCTCCTCCCAGGTCGCTCGCGAACGGATGACCGGCCCGAATGACTTCGCCCTTGTCCCGACGTTCCGGCTACCGGTCCTGATCCATACGCGAAGCGGCAACGCCAAGTGGCTCACCGAGATCGCCCACGGCAACCCAGTCTGGATCCACCCGGACGACGCCGCTCGACTGCACATCGCCACCGGTGACCTGATCCGGGTCGAGACGGACATCGGCCATTACGTGAATCGGGCCTGGGTGACGGAGGGCATCCGGCCCGGGGTCGTGGCCTGCTCCCATCACATGGGTCGCTGGCGACTGGGCGACGACGCAGGCACCGATCGCTGGGCCAGCGCGCGGGTGCAGCTCACCGAGGTTGCGACAGCGGCCGACGAAGGCCGGAAGTGGCGGATGCGCCGCCTGCGGCGGCGTCGCCTCGTTCTCCTCGCGGATCCGGACTCGTCGCGAATCTGGTGGCGCGACGCGGGCGTGCACCAGAACCTGACGTTCCCCGTCCACCCGGATCCCATTTCGGGCGCCCATGCCTGGCACCAGAAAGTCAGGGTCCGACCCGCGTCCGCCGAGGATCGCGAGGGCGACATCGTGGTCGACACGGGTCGTTCCCGGGAGATCTACCGGGAGTGGCTCGCGCTGGCCCGACCGGCCCCCGGTCCGGGGGGCTCCGTCGCCCGGAGTGGCTCCTCCGCCCGCTTCGCCCGACGCCCGCCGCGTACCGTGCGCCTGACAACGGGACCGCGGAGCCCACCCGAGCCGGCCCCGACACGGCACGTCTTGCGTCGCATTGACAGAATAGGAACCGCCATGGCCGTCGAGATGATCACCAGCGAGCAGCCGGACTTCGGGCCCGACGCCCGCGCGCGTCAGGTCCGGGCCGGGCGCGCCCCCGATGCCGCGCCCAAGGGGCAGGCTCGTCGGCGACGGCGTCCGAGCGTCGCGCCGGCCAACCCGGCGATCGGGACCGAGATCCTCGAGCGCGCGGCGCGAGTCATCCGCGTCCTGGGGCACCCCCTCCGGCTCCGGCTCCTCGAGGGCCTCGAGGCTGGCGAGCGCAACGTCAGCGACCTCGTGGCGGCGACGGAGGCAAACCAGGCCCTCGTCAGCCAGCACCTCGCGATCCTGCGGGCCGAGGGCGTCGTCGGCTTCCGCCGCGACGGCGGACGCATCTACTACCGGATCATCGAGCCCAAGGTCCACCGGATCCTCGATTGCATCCGCGACTGCGACCTGCCCGAGATCGCTGCCGAGGCCGAGGCTGGCCTGTTCGACCTGACCGGCAACCGCTGACCGCCGCATGGCGGAGGTCCACGCGTTCCTCGCCCGGATCGCGCTCGTCCTCGTGCTCGTCACGGCAGCCTGGGCCGGCTGGCTGCTGGCGTCCCGCCGCCCGATGCGCCCGGCCATCGTCGGTGGGCTGATCTGGGTCGTGGGCCTGCTGGTCCTGACGAGCCTCCTCGGCGCCGTGACGGCCGTGACGGCGCACCCGCCGAAGGACGTCCTGCACCTCGTCTATGGCGCCCTTGCGCTCTCGGTCCTGCCGATCGCCTGGGCGGCGGGCCGGTCGCGATCGGACCCGCGCCGGGTCGTGATCGTGCTTGCCGTGGCCTGCGTCGTGCAGCTCATCCTCGTCGTCCGCCTCTTCCAGACCGGCGGCTGATTTCCGGCCTCCGCCGGGCCCGCGTCGCGCACGTCCGGCCTGCGAGTCCGGCCTTCCGGCCGTGATTCGGCTCCCTATACTGACCCGACTCGTCGAGCGCCACGGTTGAGAGGGAGCCGCGTTTCCGATGCTGACGGCGTTCCGCAAGATCTCCGCGAACTCGCACCTGGTTCGACTGTTCTTCGGTGAGTTCGTCTCGGGAATCGGCGACTGGCTCTACCTCGTCGCCCTGCTCGTGGTCGTCTATCGCCAGAGCAGCGATCCGGTCCTGCTCGGCCTCATCGGCGGCGCCCGGATCATCCCCTACATCGTGCTCTCGGTTCCGGCCGGGGTCGTCGTCGACCGCTACGACCGCCGCCTCGTCCTGATCGTCACCGACATCATCCGCGGCCTCTCGATGATCGGGCTGGCCGCGAACACGTTCCTGAACGGGCCTATCCTGATCACCGTCGGGCTGGCCATCTTCGCGACCTGTTTCGCGGTCTTCTTCCGGCCGTCGATGGGCGCCTACATGCCATCGCTCGTACGGGACGAGTCCGAGCTCGGGCCGGCCAACAGCATCTTCGCGACCCTCGGCGAGATCACCTTCATCATCGGACCAGCCATCGGCGGGCTGATCATCGCAACGACCGATCTGGGCTGGGCGTTCGTCCTCAACGCCCTGACGTTCCTGGCCCCGGTCGTCGTGCTCTGGACGCTGCCGGCAAACAACCCGCGGGCGGCCAGGACCGCCGCAGCCGCGCAAGGGCAGGCACCCGCGACGGAGCCCGAAACCGGAACGGCAGCCATCGAGGCGGCCGGGCCCGCTCCGGATCGCGCCTCGACCGCGCGGGCCGCGACGATGACATCGGCGGCCATGGCAGCGTCGACTCGCGAGGCGTTCCGCGCGATCCTCCGACCCGTGGCCGGCCTCGCGCTCCTCGACACCGTTTCCGGGTTCCTGTGGGGCGGGTTGAACGTCGCGATCGTCATCTTCGCCGTCGATCGGCTCCATGCAGGCGAGGACGCGACGGGCTTCCTGTGGGCCGCCATCGGCGTCGGCGGCGTCGTGGGCGCCATCGCCAGCAGCTCGATCACGCTTCGCCCGAACCTCGGCCCGGTGATGCTCGGCGGGGCACTCGTCATGTCGGCCGGGTTCGTCGTGCTGGGCCTCGTCGAGAGCCTCACGCCCGCGCTGGTCGCGATGGCGGTCGTTGCTTCCGGTGCGCTCCTCGCCGAGATCGTCAGCGAGACGGTCTTCCAGCGCGTCGTCCCGGACGAGATCCGCGGCCGGACCCTGGGCACGATGCAGACGATCTCCACGCTCACGTATGCGGCGGGCTCGTTCCTCGTCCCGGTGATCATGACGAACATCGGCGCCCAGCCGATCCTGACCGTCGGCGGCGTCGCGATCTTCGCCTCCGCGATCGGGACCTTCGTGCTCGTCGGCTCGCATTTCCAGCGCGCGGCCGCCACCGAGGCCGCCGCGGAGGTCCTCGGTCGCGTCGCGAAGCTGCCACTCTTCACGGGCGTTCCGGCGTCCGCCCTCGAGGTCGCGCTGGCCCGCCTCCAGGCCGTGCCGGTCACCGCGGGCACGGTCGTCATCCGGGAGGGCGATCCCGCCGACCGCTTCTACATCATTGCCTCGGGCCGGTTCACGGTGGACCAGGTCGATCCCGGCACGCAGCTCCCACGTCGCCTCCGGGTCATGGGTCCGGACGAGGTCTTCGGCGAGCTCGGCCTGATGCGCGAGGCGCCGCGCAGCGCGACGGTGACCGCCGAGACGGACGGCCAGCTCCTGGCCCTCGACGGGCCCGAGTTCCTCGAGCTCCTCAACGCCGGGCCGGACGTCTCGAACCTGATGCTCGAGCGCTACCGCGTGTCGGCCGCGCCGCTCAACTGACGATTCGGTACGACTGGCGGCGCGGGGCCAACGCTCAACTGACGAGGCCGCTGGAGGCACTCACCACCCGCATGCGGCCGGGTCATGAATCGCGGCCTCAGTGAGCGTGACCGTCCGACAATTCTGTCGTCGCAGCCCAATCGTCACGGACGCTCGTTGCCGATCCCATGACTGAGCGGCATACGGCACCGAGCCGCATACCGCCGCGTCGGATCGCGAGCGCCGGCGTCAGCCGACGAGCGTGATCAGTCGCGTCTCGCCGGCCGCTTCCGCGTAGGCCGCGACGGGCAGGCACTCGCAGACGACGTTGCGATCGCCGTAGACATTGTCGATCCGGCGGACCGGTGGCCAGTACTTGCGGTGCTCGACCCAGGGGGCCGGGAAGGCACCCTGCTCGCGGCTGTAGGGTCGCGCCCAATCCGCGCGGAGCAGGTCGGCGGCCGTGTGGGGCGCGTTCCGGAGCGCCGACGTCTCGAGGGGAACCATGCCGGATTCGATCTCGGCGACCTCGGCCCGGATGGCCAGCAGGGCGTCGGCAAAGCGATCCAGCTCGGCCTTCGATTCGGACTCGGTCGGCTCGATCATGAGCGTCCCGACGACAGGGAAGCTCATCGTCGGGGCATGGAACCCGAAGTCCATGAGCCGCTTGGCAAGGTCGTCGACGGTTACCCCGCTCGCGGCCGACAGGGGCCGGCAGTCGAGGATGCACTCGTGGGCCACGGTGCCGTTCGCGCCGACATACAGCACCGGGTAGGCGTCGCCGAGCCGCGCCGCGAGGTAGTTCGCGTTGAGGATCGCGATCTCGGTCGAGCGGCGGACGCCGTCCGGGCCGAGCATGGCGATGTAGGCCCACGAGATCGGCAGGATGCTCGCGCTGCCGTAGGGCGCCGACGAGACGTGACCCGGCTCGTCGAGCCGCTTGCCGGGCAGGAACGGGGCGAGGTGCGCGGCGACGCCGATGGGACCCATGCCCGGTCCCCCACCCCCATGGGGGATGGCAAAGGTCTTGTGCAGGTTGAGGTGGCAGACGTCCGCGCCGATGTCGCCGGGCCGCGAGAGGCCGACCTGGGCATTCATGTTCGCGCCGTCCATGTAGACCTGGCCGCCCGCCTCGTGGACGAGGCGACAGATCTCGACGATCGCCTCCTCGAACACGCCGTGGGTGCTGGGGTACGTGATCATCAGGGCGCCGAGGTCCGCGGCATTGGCCGCGATCCTGGCTTTGAGGTCGTCGAGATCGACGTTGCCATGGGGATCGGTGGCCACGACCACGACGCGATAGCCGGCCATGACGGCGCTCGCCGGGTTCGTGCCGTGCGCCGAAGCCGGGATGAGGCAGACCTTGCGGTGGCCTTCGCCGCGCGAGCGGTGCCAGCCCCGGATCGCGAGGAGCCCCGAGTACTCGCCCTGCGAGCCAGCGTTGGGCTGGAGGCTGACGGCCGGGAAGCCGGTGATCTCGCCGAGCCATGTTTCGAGATCGGCGAAGAGCGCGGCGTAACCCGGGAGCCGCGCCGGATCCGAGTACGGATGGACGCGGGCGAAGCCCTCGAAGCCGATGCCCATCATCTCGGTCGTGGCATTGAGCTTCATCGTGCAGCTGCCGAGGGGGATCATCGACCGGGTCAGGGTCACGTCCTTCTCGGCCAGCCGGAAGATGTACCGGAGCATCTCCGTCTCGGACCGATGGAGCGAGAACACGGGGTGGGTCAGGATCGCGTCGGAGCGGCGATTCGCCGCCGGGAGGGAGGCGCCCGCCGCCTTCTCGATTCCCGATGGGCTCGGGGGGGTGCCACCGAGCGCGGCGAGGAGGGCCGCGACATCGGCCTCGGAGGTCGTCTCGTCGCAGGCAATTCCGATGCCGGTGGCATCGAGCCTTCGTAGCTCGAAGCCCGCGCCCGCGGCGGCGGCCATGAGGACGTCGGCCCGGTTCGGCATTCCCGTCTCGAGGGCGATCGTGTCGAAGAACGTTTCGTGGCGAAGTCCCAGGCCGTCGATGCCATCGAGGCCCGCGGTCAGCGTCGCCGCGCGGGCGTGGACCCGTTCCGCGATCGCGCGAAGGCCCTCGGGCCCGTGCCACGCCGCGTACATGCTGGCGATGACGGCCAGGAGGACCTGCGCGGTGCAGATGTTCGAGGTCGCGCGCTCGCGGCGGATGTGCTGTTCGCGGGTCTGGAGCGTGAGCCGGTAGGCGGGCGCGCCGTCGGCGTCGACGCTCACACCCACGAGACGGCCCGGCAGGGCGCGCTTGAAGGCGTCGCGGGTGGCCATGAACGCGGCGTGCGGCCCGCCGTTGCCCATCGGGACGCCGAAGCGCTGGCTGCTCCCGACGACGACGTCGGCGCCCTGCGCGCCGGGGCTCTCGAGGAGGACGGCGGCGAGCGGATCCGTCGCGACCGTGACGAGCACGCCGGCCGCGTGGGCCGCCTCGATATCGGCGCGGAGGTCCCGGACGGCGCCCGACGAACCGGGGTTCGAGAGCAGCATGGCGTACGGGCGCTCGTCGCCGACAGGCGCGGCGGCGCGCGCGAGAAGGTCTGCCGGCGACCCGACCACGACCTCGATGTCGAGCGGCGCCGCGCGCGTCCGGAGGACGGCGATGGTCTGGGGATGCGTGTCGGCGTCGACGAGGATGAGGTTGCCGTCGCGGACGCTCGAGACGCTGTGGCAGAGCGCCATCGCCTCGGCCGCGGCCGTGCCCTCGTCGAGCAGGGATGCGTTGGCGATATCCATCCCGGTCAGGTCACAGATCGCCGTCTGGAAGTTGATGAGCGCTTCGAGGCGGCCCTGGGCGATCTCGGGCTGGTACGGGGTGTAGGCCGTGTACCAGGCGGGGTTCTCGAGGACATTCCGCTGGATCACGGGTGGCGTGATGGTGTCGTGGTAGCCCATGCCGATCATCGAGCGAAGTGGCCTGTTGGCCGCGGCCATCGCCCGGAGGTCCTCGAGGGCCTGGGTCTCCGAGCGAGCCGCGGGGAGGTGGAGATCCGCGTGGCGGAGGATCGCCGCGGGCACGGTCGCCGCGATCAGGTCGTCGAGGGAATCGTGGCCGATGACGTCGAGCATCGCCGCGACGTCGGCCGGATCCGGCCCGATGTGTCGATCGGCGAATTCCAGTTCGGCTCTTGGGACGGACACCGGCAGCACCTCCACGGTGCCCCGCTGTCCTGGTGCCTGAGAGCGTTCCCGAGGTCGCCTTCTGCGACTCCGGGTTCCTCCGTCGGCGCGTGCTGGCGGGATCGCTCCCGTCCTCAACGCTCTCCAGCGTCCCCATCCCTGCTCGGTCCCTGGTGCCTGAGAGGTTCCGGACCGTTGCTCCGTCGGCGCCGCCGGTCGCGTCCGGCCCCGGGGAGCAGGTGGCTCCGCGGCGCCCGGCGTCCCGGCGGTCTCTCCCGCGCAGTTCGACTGGGGTCTTTGGCTGGCATCGTACGCCATCCGGGCAAATGGCCCGTCCCGCGGATTCGCGCAGGGATGGGCAGGATGCCCCGGTCAGGCGCGTCCGTCCGGCACTGGATGGCGGGCGTCTCGGAACCGTAGCGTCCAGCGCACAGGGCGTCCGTCCCGGTCGGCACGCGTCCGCCGATGCCGCCCGTCGTGTGCAGTGAGTAGGTGCCATGGATCCGATCCTCCTGGCGCGGGCGCAGTTCGCCCTGACCGTCATGTTCCACTTCGTCTTCCCGTCGATCTCGATTGGCCTCGGGCTGGTGGTCGCGGTCCTCGAGGTGGCGCGCTGGCGAACTCGACGGGATGTCTATGCCCGTGCCGCCCGGTTCTGGATCCGGCTGTTCGCCTTGACGTTCGCCGTCGGCGTCGCGACGGGGATCGTCATGGAGTTCGAATTCGGGACGAACTGGTCGCGGTATTCCAGCTTCGTCGGCGACGTCTTCGGGGCTCCCCTGGCCGCCGAGGCAATCCTCGCCTTCTTCCTGGAGTCGACCTTCCTGGGCCTGCTCCTCTTCGGCGGGAACCGGATCGGCTCCGGGTTGCGGGCGCTCGCCGCCTGCCTCGTCGCCGCGGGAGCTGCCCTCTCGGGACTCTGGATCATCATCGCCAACAGCTGGATGCAGACGCCCGCGGGCTACGAGATCCAGGACGGCCGTGCCGTCCTCACCGACGCGTTCGCCGCGCTGTTCAACCCCTCGACCATGCCGCGCTACCTCCACACGATCGCGTCGTCCTGGGCGATGGCCGGCTTCCTCGTCCTCGCGGTCGCCGCATGGCTCATCCGCAAGGGCCGCGACGGGGACGTCGCGCGGCTGAGCCTGCGCGTCGGGCTCGTCATCGCGATCCTCGGCACCGGTTCGGTCCTGCTCACGGGCGACACGAGCGCGCGCGAGGTTGCCGCCCAGCAGCCGGCGAAGTTCGCCGCGATGCAGGGGCTCTACTCGACAACCGAGGGCGCTCCCCTCGTGATCTGGTCGCTCCCGCCGGCGCAGGACCCGGCCGAGGCGCCGCAGGGCCCCGAGATCGTGGTCACGCGCCTGCTCTCGTTCCTGTCCTTCGGCAGCTTTACCGCCGCGATCAAGGGACTCGACCAGTTCCCGCCGTCGGAGTGGCCGCCGGTCGCCGCCTCGTTCCTCGCCTACCACAACATGGTGGTGCTCGGGACGCTCATGGCCCTCATCCTCGCCGCCGGCGCCTGGCTGGTCTGGAAGCGGCGGGTCGGGCAGTCGCACCGGTTCCTCGCGGTCGCGAGCTGGTCGTTCCTGCTGCCGGCGCTGGCGATCCAGCTCGGCTGGGCGACGGCCGAGATCGGGCGGCAGCCGTGGATCGTCTATGGCGTCATGAAGACGAGTGACGCGACCTCACCGGTCGTATCGGCGCCCGAGATCCTCTTCTCGATCCTCCTCTTCGGCGCGATCTACCTCTTGCTTGGCGGCCTCTGGCTGTTCCTGATGCGTCGGGCCGTCAGCGAGGGTCCGGTCCAGGAACCGGTCGCCGGCCGGGACCTCGACATCGACGCCGAGCCCCGTGCCCAGGCGCCCCGTCCATTGGAGGCCCACTGACATGCCCGCACTCGGTGACATCTGGTTCGTCCTCGTCGGGGTGCTGCTCCTCGGCTACGCGCTGCTCGACGGCTTCGACCTCGGAGCCGGGATCCTCCATCCGTTCGTGGCCCGGACGGACGACGAGCGGCGCCTGGTCATGCGCTCGGTCGGGCCAGTCTGGGACGGCAACGAGGTCTGGCTGCTCACGGCCGGTGGCGCGCTCTTCGCCGCTTTTCCGATCGTCTATGCGACGGTCTTCTCCGGGTTCTATCTCGCCCTGATCCTGCTCCTCGCCGCGCTCATCTTCCGGGCCGTGGCCCTGGAGTTTCGTGACCAGGTCGCGAGTCCCGGCTGGCGCCGGGCCTGGGACATGGCGTTCTTCCTCGGGTCGCTCCTGCCGCCACTCCTGCTGGGGGTCGCCGTGGGGAACATCATCCGGGGGATCCCGCTCGATGCCGACGGTGGCTATCGCGGCGGGCTCATCGGCCTCCTCAGCCCGTTCCCGTTGATCGTGGGCCTCCTCGTCGTCGCGTACGCGGCCGTGCACGGCTCGTCATGGCTCGTGCTCCGGACCGAGGGCGCCGTCGCCGAGCGTGCCCGCAAGGCCGGCGCCGTGGCCTGGGCCGCGGAAGCGCTCCTGTGGGTCGTTGCGACCGTGGTTGCGTGGGCGTTCCTGCCCGACCGATGGGCGGCCTTCGACACGCCGGCCGCGTGGATCGCCCCGCTCGTGGCCGCGCTCGGGCTCATCGCCTTCCCGCTCCTCCTCCGCACACGACGCGAGCTGCTCTCGTTCGGCGCGTCCGGGCTCGCGATCGCCGGGATGATCGGGACGCTGGGGATCGGCCTGTTCCCGAACCTCGTGCCGGCGCTCGACACGCCCGAGCGGAGCCTCACGATCGCCAATGCGGCGTCTTCGGAGCTCTCGCTCAGCGTGATGCTCGCGATCGCCGTGGTCGGCGTGCCGATCGTGCTCGTGTACACGGCCTTCGTCTACTGGCGGATCCGGGGCAAGGTTCGCCTGGAAGACGGCGGCTACGGCCACTGAGGGCCGCTGCCGCGGAGGGCGCGGGGCCGGCGGAGGCGCTGGAAGATGCCAGGCGCCGCCGGCGTTGGGACAGCCTGAATTCGGCCGCGAGGTCGACGGGCGCCGCGAGGCGAGCCCGCGAAGCGACAGAGCGCGCGCGAGGCGCCGCGACCGCGATTTTGGCGGAGCGCCGTCAGCGGGAAGCCGCCTCGGCAGAGGCCGCCTCGGCAAGGGCCTTGCCCCAGGCGCGGGCACGTTCCAGCTCGCCGTCCTTGACGGGGCCGAACTTGCCCGAGACCACGAAGTGCTGGGGCTTGGCGATCATCTTGAAGCCAGCCTTGGTCATTTCGTCGTCGATGACGTTCGCGGCGCTGCCCGGCGACCAGCGAATCTTGGTGTCGAACGCAGCGAACGGGCGATCGCCCCCGGGAAGCTGCCCGAGCCAGGCACGAAGGGTCGCCCCCGACAGGTTCGGACGCGGCTCGCTGTCCGGCAGGATCCCCGCCCGCATCCGGTCGTTCGGCAGCGAGAAGCCCTGGATCGGGGCTCCCGCCACGATGAGATCGGCCTCCGCCGCGACCTCGGGCCGGATCTCGTCCGTCGAATACGCCTGCGCGTCGGGCCCGATCCCGTCGGCGATGGCCTTCGCCACTTCGGCGGTGTTGCCCCAGATCAATTCGTACACGACGACTGCCTTCATGGCGCGTACCTGATGTGCGGTTTATGTACCGCTATCGTCCCCCTGGCGCAGGGCCGGGGGCAGGGCCGAGCCGCCCGGATGGCCGTGACGACGGGACCGATCGAGATCGGGCGTCCGGGCTACCGCTCCTGGATCGTCGTCGGTGCGCCGTGGATCGCCGGGACGGTCCCGAGGCGGCCGGCCTGGTAATCGGCGACTGCCTGCATGAGCTCTTCCCTCGTGTTCATCACGAACGGCCCCATCCAGGCGACAGGCTCACCGATCGGGCGCCCACCAAGGATGAGGACGTCGAGGTTCGGACTGCGCGACTCCTGGCGACCGGGCGGCAGCGCGGAGATCGTGATGGCATTCCCCGCGCCGTAGACGGCAAGCTGGCCCGTCTGGACCGGAACGGCTTCGGTCCCGAACCCATGGCTGGTCCCGCCGCTGCCGCCGGCGCGGGCCACCCCGGCGTCCCCGACCGTTCCGTGCCCGGCCATGACATAGACAAGCGCGTTGTAATCGGCCCGCCACGGCAGGGCGAGTCGGGCGCCGGGGCTCAGGGTCGCGTGCACGAGCGTCATCGGCGAATAGGTAGATCCCGGGCCGGCATGACCGCCAAGGTCGCCGGCGATGACCCGGACGAGGGCGCCGCCATCGGGCGAGCTGAGCAGCGCGACTTCACTCGCCCGGATGTCCTGGTAGCGCGGCGGCGAGAACTTCTGGGCCGCCGGCAGGTTGACCCAGAGCTGGAAGCCGTGGAACAGGCCACCGGCGGCAACGAGCCACTCCGGCGGCTTCTCGATGTGGAGGATCCCGGCGCCGGCCGTCATCCACTGCGTGTCGCCGTTCGTGATCACGCCACCGCCGCCGTTGGAATCGGCGTGCTCGAACGTCCCGTCGATCATGTAGGTCACGGTCTCGAAGCCGCGATGCGGATGCCAGGGCGTTCCCTTCGGCTCACCCGGTGCGTACTCGACCTCGCCCATCTGGTCGAGGTGGATGAACGGGTCGAGGTCGCCAAGCGGAACGCCGGCGAAGGCGCGTCGGACCGGGAACCCCTCCCCTTCGTAGCCCTTCGGCGCGCTCGTGAGGCTGGTTACGGGACGCTGGCGGGCCAGCATCGGATCCGGTTCGGAAATCCTGGGAAGGACGGTGATGTCGTCGACGGTGACGGCCGGCATTGGACGCGAATTCCTGACTGGCGGGCTGGGCCGCCTGCTGTGTCGGCTCCTCCGAGCCACTTGCGTTGTTGCGCAAATGGTTGCGCAGTCAACGAGATCTGTCAAGCCGGAACTTGCGTCTGGGCCTCGACGGTCGCCGAAGCCACGATCCTGGGCTGGCATGATGGGTGCATGTCGAGCGACAGAGAATCGGACGTGATCAGGCTTGGCCTGGCCGATGACCATCCCGCGATCGGCGTGGCGATCGAGGCGGCGACGAGTCCGGGTCAGGTGACGGATGCCGTTCAGCCGGTCCCCCGTGATCGCCCGATCAAGCTGGTGGCCCATGCGCGGACCGTGGCCGATGCCCTCGGGCTCATCAACAGGAGCGGTTCCCCGGTCCTCGACATCCTCCTCTGCGACCTCCAGATCGAGCATGGCCTCGACGGGCTGGGGGTCATCGACGCCGCGGCGCGCCGCGGAATTCGGACGATCGCGTTCACCTCGCACGATCGCGCATCCCTCATGCGGGCCGTCTTTGACGTCGGTGGGGCGGGTTTTCTGCCCAAGGCGGCCGACCTGTCCGAGGTGCTTGGTGCTGTCCGCGCCGTGGCCGCGGGCGGGACCGCCTTCAGCGCCATGGCCCTCGAGGCCGTCCGTCACGCACCGCGGCCGCCGTCCGGTCGGGAGAGGGCCGTCCTCGACGGGATCGCCACCGGCCTGACGAGCGACGAGATCGGTTACCGCCTCGGCATCTCCGGCCGGACGGTCGAGAGTCACCTTCGCCGGCTCTTCGACCGGTACGGCGCGGTCTCCCGGACCGAGCTCGTCGTCCTCGCGACGAGCGAGGGCTGGATCTTCCCCGAGATCGGCTGACGTGCGCGGCTCCCGCGTCGCGCTCGCCGTCGGCGCGATCCTCACCGGCGCCGCTGCCTTCGGGCGGTTGCTCGACCGGGGGCCCCTCGGGTTTCCCGACCTGCAGTTGGGTGCGGGGCAGACAGCCGAAGCCTGGGGGCCGACCTTGCTGGCCGCGGGCGCCCTCTGCGTCGCCGCGCTGGCACGACGACGGTCGCCGTGGCTGTCGCTCTTCTCCGCCGGGGCCGCGGCCGTGCTGGCGTCGGTCGCCGTCGTGGGCGAAGCCCGGGAGCAGCTGCCGAACGCCTCCCCGTCCGACTGGCCGGCCCTCGTCGGGGTCGCGGCGGCCACGGCCATCGCCGGATCGCTCATGTCGGCCCTTCTCGCGTGGCGCGCTGTCGACGAGCTGGTCGACCGGGGACCGCGGTCGCTCGGCCGCGTCCTCGCGACGGTCGGTCCGCTGGTGGTGTTGGCCTGGCAGAGCTGGGCCCTCCTGGCGGCGTTCGACCATGCTGCGAACAGGGCCGGCGGCGACCCCCTGGTGCCGGTGCGAGTTGCGAATCGGGTCTTCCTCATCGTCCTGAGCGTCGACGTGGCCGTCGCCGCGCTCCTCGTTGCCGGCCGGCGTGCGCGGCGCGCTCGGGATCGGAGCCGTGGGGGCGCCGGGGCCGGGAAGGAGGCCCCGCGGCTCGTGGCCAGCGGGCTCGTGACGGCACTGGCGGACGAGTTCGTGCCGGGCTTCTCGACGCGCGCCGGCCAGGCCGCCGCCGCGGAACGAGAACGACTGGCCGCCGACCTCCATGCCCGCGTGGTCCCGGAGCTGCGGCGAGCCGTCGACGCGGCCTCGCCCGGCGACACACGCGCGGCTGGGCTGCGTGAAGCCCTCGAGGATGTCGAGGATCTCATGGCCGCGCGCCACTCCGTGGTTCTCGAGCGGTTCGGCCTCGTTCCCGCGCTCGAGTGGCTGGCCGAGCGGACCGAGGCGCGTACCGGGACGACCGTCACGCTCGACCTGCCCGGGCCGGCCGTGACTGGTCCGGTTGCCCGGCGTCCGGTTGCCCGCGGTTCGGCGGTGGCCGGCCATGCCGCGGGCGGACCGATGCGCCGGGATGGCGGTCCTGGAGCCGGAGATCCGGCGCCGGGCAATCTGCCACGCGACGTGGAGCGCGCGGCGTTCCGGATCGCCATGCTCGCCGTCGACAACGCGCTCCGGCACGCGCCCGGCGAGCCGGTCTCGATCCGGGTTCAGACGTCGGGCGAGCGCCTCGCGCTGGAAGTGACGGACACGGGACCCGGCTTCGATCCCGTCGCCGTCGGGCTTGCTCGCCGGGCTGGCCATCGCGGCCTGGCCGACATGGAGGCCGAGGCAATGGCCGCGGGAGGCAGGCTCGACGTCGGTCGCGACGAGGCGGCAACCCGGACCCGCGTACGGTTCGATTGGCCGGCCCGCTGATCCGTGCTCGACTGCCCCGTCAGGACGATTCGCGCCTCGAGACCGTCGGTGATTCCAGGATCGCGCCGGCCGCGCCTGCGACGTTCGACCCCTCCGGCTTCGTCGCGCGCGGCGGCCCGATCTCGTGATGGCGATGACAGCGCGCTTCGTAGGTCTCGGTCGCAACGGTGTCGAAGCCGCCGATGATGACGAGCGGATCGTCGATCGCGGCCGGCCGCCCGCCGACGAGGCGCTGGGTTCTCGTGGCGGTGTCGCCGCAGACCACGCAGATCGCGGTGAGCATCGTGACCGAATCGGCCAGGGCAAGGAGCTGCGGCATCGCGCCGAAGGGCCGGCCGGCGAAGTCGAGGCTCAGGCCGCTTGCGATCACGTGGCGGCCGCTGTTCCGGAGGGCCACGACGATCTCCACGAGCTGATCGTCGAAGAACTGGGCCTCCTCGATGCCAACCATGTCGGCGTCCCGTTCCCGCGCCATCGCCAGGATGCTCGACGGCTCACCCGGGTTGACGAGGACCGAGGGAAACCTCGCCTTCGAGCGGCTCTCGGCGTACTCGCCGGGCGTTCGGCTGTCGATGGCGGGGCGAACCAGGAGGATCTTGCGCCGGGCGATCTCGGCTCGGCGGAGGAGTCGCAGCAGCTCGTCGGTCTTGCCGGACGACATGCACCCCGCGATGACGTGGAGCCAAGGGTCCGCACGAAATGGCATGCCGCGAATCTACCCGGCGCGGGCGGTCGCTGCAGCGCCCTGGAGGATTGGGTCACTCGACCGTCGGAAAGAGCGCCCCGATCCGCCGGACCGATTCGTCCAGCCGTGCCGCCGTGATCCGACCGCTGGTCACGAGTCGCTCGATCGTCGCCACCAGGTTCCTCGCGATCTGCGGGTCGTAGACCTGCTGGTTGGCGAAGAGGAGCAGATCAACTCCTGCGTCGAGGGCCAGGGCGATCGCCTCGTCGGAGCCGAACGCCTGGGTGATCGCGGGCGCCTGCATGTCGTCGCTGACCACCGGACCCTTCCAGCCGACCTTCGTCCGAAGCACGTCCGTGACCGTCGCCTTCGAGAGCGAGGCGGGATGATCCGTGTCGAGCTGGCCGTTCACGATGTGGCCGACCATCACGATGTCCGGGAGGCCGGCCGCCACGAGCTGGGTGAAGGGCTGCAGCTCGGTCTCGGTCCACGTCTTGGTGACGTCCACGATCCCGTTGTCGGTGTTGCCCGTCGCGCTGCCTTCACCCGGGAAGTGCTTGATCGCGCACTTGACCCCGGCACTGTGGTAGGCCCCGATGACCGCCGTCGCCTGGGCCACAACGATCGCGGGATCGGCCGAGAAGCTCCGGTCAAGGGCGCCGATGGCCGGGTTGGTCGGGTTGATATCCAGATCGACCACCGGGGCGAGGTTCAGGTCAATGCCGGCCCCGACCAGGGTGATCGCCATGAGCGTCGCGGCGTCGGTGGTATGCGCCAGGTCGCCGGCGGCTCCGAGGGCGGCCTCGGATTCGGTGGCCGGATAGCCGTCGGTCGGGTTGAGCCGGGCAACCTTGCCGCCCTCCTGGTCGACGGCGATAAGCACGTTGCCACCAAGCGGACCCTTGATCGCGGCCGCATGGACGGCATCGGTCAGGGCGCCCAGCTGCGCGGGTGACGTGATGTTGCGACCGGCCGTGTTCGTCAGGTGATCGCGATCGAACAGGACGACCCCACCGAGCTCGCCGGCCTCGAGCGCGGTCCGGATGGGGTTGCCGGCGGGGAGGGTCGTTCCACGGAACCCCACGATCAGGAGCCGGCCGATCTTCTGGCGAAGCAGGGCCGCACCATCGGGCGGGGTCGTGCCGGGCGGGCTGGCCGTTGGCTCCGTGGTCGGGCTCGGGGCCGGCGAGGGCGATGGCGTCGGGGTGCCGGTCGGACCGGGCGTCGCCGGGCTCGGCGAACCGGGCGTGGTCTCCGAGGCCCGCGGCACCGAGGCCGAGGGCGCGCAGGCAGCCACGAGCGCGGCCGCGGCCGTGCCGAGGCCGATCATGAACCGCCGCCGAGAAATCGCTCGCATCAGGACGTCCGTCCGAGGACTTCCAGCAGCATCTCGACGGGCGGCAGGTCCAGATGATCGCCATGGAATCGCCTGGCCGGGTTGTGCTCGGGCATCGACCGCACGAGGGGACGGGCCATGCCCTCATGGACCGGCATGTCAGGCTGGCTGATCCACTCGAACACGCGCAGGGTGTTGTCGGTGCAGTTGCGGACGGCGGTGTTGCCGTTGACGGTGGTAACGCCGACCAGCTTGATTTCCGGGGAACGCGCGGCGACCATCAACGCGACCGCGTCGTCCGTGCCGGTGTCGACATCGAGGATCACCTTGGCGGGCATGCGCGCCAGTCTGCCGTATCCCGTGCTCTCGCGCGGGCGAAGGCGCGTACGATGGACCCACGGCCCGACCTCCGGGGCGCCAGTCAGATCGAGGATTCATGACGAAGCATTCAAATTTCGAGCGCCAGCGACGCGCCGCCGAAACCGTTCGGGTCCAGGAGATCGAGCGGGCCTGGCACGGTAGCCTCCCCTCCGCCGTCGCCGCCGAGTTCGCCGCGCAGGTCAAGGTCGCTCGCGAACGCGGGCCGTACGAGCGGCAGCCGGACATGGCTCCGGGAACGGCACCACGGCCACCGCGCCCAGGGCATGAGCCCAAGCCGAAGAAGGAAGAAACCACCTCCCGACGGCGGTCCTGATCGTGCGACGTCGGAAGGTCACCTACCCACCCGCCAAGACCGCCACGAAGGGCGCCCCGCCGGTCCTCGGTGCCACGGACCCGCGCAACCCGGCCGGCCGGACCGTCTCGATCAACCTCTCGGCCGTGAAGGGTCGATCGTCGATCGGGCTCGGGGACCGGGTCCGGATCCTGAGCGGGCTGTACGTCGGCGAGATCGCGACCGTCGAGTCAGAGGCCGGCGGAGTGATTCCCGCGGCCCTGGTCCGCACGGAAGCAGGCCGATCGCGACGGGTGCGAACCATCGACCTCGAGCCGGTTCGGCCCGGCACGACGGGCGCCCCCGCCGAGGATGGCGACGAGCAGCAGGTCGAAGCCTGATCCTCGCCTGATCCAGGGGTCGACGGCTCCGACGCTTCAGGCCGCCCGTGGCGGCGGGATGCGCAGATCGGGGCCCGGCGCGTACTCCGGGTGTCGCTCGACGAAGGCCGCAAGGTACGGACACCGGATGCTCACCTGCTCGCCCCGATCGCGGAGTCCGTCGAGCACGAACCGAGCCAGGGCGCTCGCGATCCCCTTGCCCTCGAAGGCCGGCAGGACCTCCGTATGAACGAGGATCAGGCGCGATCCGGAGCGCCGGTAGTCGATGAAGCCGGCGAGCTCTCCGGCCACCCGGGCCTCGAATCGATTGTGGGCGGGCTCATCGGCGAGCTGCGGCTCCAGGTTCTGCATCCCGGGACGATACCCTCCCGGACGCGGACACGGGATACAAGGGCAGATCGTCCGTAGCGTTGCCCCGGTGCCCCAGGGGAGCCCACGGCGTCTTCGTGACTCCGCCACGAGCCCTTCGCCGCGCCCTCACACGATCTCCACACCCCTCTTCGATAGTTGGGATCACGGCAGTCGTGATGGACGCGACGAGCCGGGCAACGCTCGAAAGGGAGTGGACGTACACATGGGCTTCTTCAGGATCGTCGGGGGCATCATCCTCGCCGTCGTCACGATCGGGCTCGCCGGGGCCATCTACCAGACCGGCTACCTGGCCGGAGCGGCCGGGACCGCGGGCGCGGCGAATCCAGCCGTCGTGGGCCCGCTCTGGGGCTGGGGATGGGGCTGGGGCTTCGGCGGTGGTCTCTTCCACCTCCTGGGTCTTATCTTCTTCGTCTTCCTGTTCTTCGGCCTCCTTCGGCTGGTCTTCGGCGGTCGAGGGCGCGGTTGGGGGCCGGGGTCACGCGGCTATCGACGTGGCTGGATGCCGGGCGAGTACGACGACCACCGCGCTCCGGACCGGTTCGGGCCCTGGGAGGATCGGGCGCGCCAGGTCCACGACGATTGGCATCGACGCCAGGACGCCGCGACGGGAACCACCGGCCCGGCAGCGTCTGCGGGGTCCGCTGGTCCTTCCGGCTCGGCGGGTCAGCCTGCCCCGACCGATCCCGCATCGGCCGGCGGCCAGGCGGGTGACGCGCCGGCCTGAATTCCCTCCCCCTTCTCGAGGCCCGGGACGGTCATCGATCGCCCCGGGCCTTCCTGCTTTCCCGCGCCCGGCCGCGGGCCTACCATGCGAGCCCCGATGACCACCATCCTCGTTGTCGACGACGAACCCAAGATCGTGCAGCTCGCCCGCGACTATCTCGAGCACGCCGGATTCACCGTGGTCACCGCCGGCAACGGGCGCGAGGCGATCGAGCTCGTGGGGCACGCGCGGCCGGATCTGCTCGTGCTGGATCTCGGGCTGCCCGGCGTCGACGGGCTGGAGGTCACCCGGCGAGTCCGTCAGGCAGGCGATCTACCGATCGTGATGCTCACCGCCCGGGACGACGAGCTGGACAAGCTCCTCGGACTCGAGCTCGGCGCCGATGACTACCTGACCAAGCCGTTCAGCCCCCGCGAGCTCGTCGCCCGGGTCCGGGCAGTCCTTCGCCGCGCCGAGCGGTCGACGGCGTTCGACCCGGCGGCCCGCGACGAGACAGGGGCGGAGGGCCGGGGCACGCTGCGGGCAAGTGATGTCGCAATCGACCTCGACCGCATGCACGTCCAGGTCGCCGGTCGCTCGGTGGAGCTCACGCCGACCGAGTTCCAGTTGCTCGTGACCCTCGTCCGGAGACCGGGCCAGATCCGGACCCGGTCCCAGCTCCTCGACGCCGTCCACGGCGTCGCCTTCGAGTCCTACGAGCGCGCCATCGATACCCACATCAAGAACCTGCGTCGCAAGATCGAGCCGGACTCCCGCATACCCCGCTACATCCTGACCGTCCACGGGATCGGCTATCGGTTCGCGGATGAGCGGGATGCCTGAGGGGCGCCCGGGGCACGTGCCGCCGCGACGACGGCCGCCATGGTGGCCGGAGAACGAGCCGTGGCCGCCGCTCGACGATCGGGGCCGGCCGGTCTGGCCCGGCCGCCGGTACGCCAAATGGCCGGCGATCGGGTGCCTGGTCGCCGGGATCGTCGTGATCGCCCTGGTCGGCGCCGCCAACATCGTGTGGCACGTGATCGGGGCGATCTTCGACCCCGTGCTCGCACCGAGCCGCCCGACGGCGGTCCTCGCGATCCTCCTGCTGTTCGCGGCCGTGCTCGTGTTCACGCGGGGCTTCCGGCGCATCGCCCGGCCCCTCTCATCGCTGGTCGACGCGGCCCGGCGCGTTGAGCGAGGTGCCTACGACACCCGTGTCCCGGAAGTTCGCGGCGGCCCCCGGGAGCTGCGTGAGCTGACCCGGGCGTTCAACACGATGGCCTCGCGACTCGAGGCGGACCAGCGGCAGCGCCGCTCGCTGCTGGCCGACGTGAGCCACGAGCTGCGGACCCCCCTGGCCGTCCTCCGCGGCAACCTCGAGGCCATCGCCGACGGCGTCCATCCAGCCGACGAGGCCCACCTCGCCGGGCTCATCGAAGAGACGCACGTCCTGGAACGGCTTGTCGACGACCTCCGGACGATCTCGTTGGCGGAGGCGGGCGCCCTGCCGCTGCATCGGGAACCCACGGACCCCGACGTGCTCCTCGGCGAGACGGCGGCATCGTTCGCGGCGGCCGCGGCCGAGGCCGGCATCGACCTCGCGGTCGAGTCGCCCGCCGACCTGCCCCTGCTCGACGTCGATCCCGTCCAAATCCGGGAGGTCCTGTCGAACCTCATTGCGAACGCGATCCGCCACACGCCGCACAACGGTCGAGTCGTCGCGTCGGGGGCGCTCGACCCGGCAGCCCGATCGGTTGTGTTCCGCGTGGCCGACACCGGGTCCGGCATCGCCGCCGAGCTGCTGCCCCACGTCTTCGAGCGCTTCGCCCGCGGTCCTGACTCCCGGGGCTCGGGCCTCGGACTGGCCATCGCCAGGGACCTGGTGACGGCCCATGGGGGTTCGATCTCGGTCCGGAGCGACCCTGGGAACGGCACCACCTTCGAGGTAGCCCTGCCGCTGCCGACGGCCGGCCGGGATCCCGCCTAGGCCTGCCACAGCTCCCGCGGGCGAGGGGCCCATCGTCCCCCATTCGCGAGGCCGTCGGGCACGGGTGCCTCGAGAGGCGCCGGACTATGCTCCGCAGGTGCGGCCGCTGCCATCTCCCTTCGATCGACTCGCTGCAGGACTGCCGGCCGAGATCGACGTCGCCGGCAGCGAGCTCCTGAACCGCAGGCTCCTGACCAAGGATCTCGCCTTCCCGCTCGAGGAGCGCGGCGCCTTCGGCCTGCACGGCCTGCTGCCCGATCGGATCCTGTCGATCGACGAGCAACTGGCCCTCGAGCACGAGCACCTCCAGCGCAAGCAGGACGCCCTCGAGCAGTACATCGGGCTGGCGGCGCTCCAGGACCGCAACGCGACCCTCTTCTACCGCCTCCTCGCGGAGCACATGGAGGAGTACCTCCCGATCGTCTATACGCCCACGGTCGGACGCGCCTGCCAGGAGTTCAGCCACATCGTCCGGCGAACCCGGGGAATCTGGCTTACCCCCGCCGATCGTGACCGGATCCCCGAGGTGCTCCGCGCGGCCCCGTACGAGGATGTCCGGCTGATCGTCGTGACCGACAACGAGCGGATCCTGGGACTCGGCGATCAGGGCGCCGGCGGCATGGCCATCCCGATCGGCAAGCTGGCGCTGTACACCGCCGCCTGCGGTATCCACCCGGTCGTGACGCTGCCGGTGTCCCTCGACGTCGGCACCGACAACGTGGCGCTCCAGGAGGATCCGTACTACCTCGGTTACCGGGCTCCCCGGCTCCGCGGCGCCGCCTACGATGCCTTCGTCGAGGCATTCGTCGTCGGGGCGCGTCAGGTCTGGCCGGACTGCCTGATCCAGTTCGAGGACTTCAAGCAGCACAACGCGCTGCGCCTGCTCGAACGCTACCGGCACCGAATCCCGTGCTTCAACGATGACATCCAGGGAACCGCGGCGGTGGTCCTGGGCGGCATCCTGGCGGGGCTGCGCCACCTCGGCGCGAGCTGGCCGGAACAGCGCGTCGTGCTGGCGGGCGCCGGCGCGGCGGGGACCGGCATTGCCCGGCTCCTGCGACTGGCGATGGTCCGGTCCGGGATGTCCGAGGCAGAAGCGGGGGCGGCGGTCGTCCTCGTCGACTCGCAGGGCCTCGTCCACGATGGGCGAGCCGGGCTCGACGACGACAAGCGCGACGTGGCCTATCCAGCAGCCCTCGCGACCGAGATGGGCCTCGTCCTGTCCGACCATGGTCGCACGGCGCGGCCGCCGCTCCTCGAGGTCGTCCAGGCGTTCAAGCCGACGATCCTGATCGGGACCACCGCCCATGCCGGCTCGTTTTCGGAACCGATCATCCGGGCCATGGCCGCATCGGCCCAACGACCGATCATCCTGCCCCTCTCCAACCCCACCGCGAACACCGAGGTCCTGCCCGTCGATGTCCTCGACTGGACCGACGGTCGGGCGATCGTGGCGACCGGTTCGCCGTTCCCGCCGGTCATGGTCGACGGGCAGCCCCGCGAGATCGGCCAGGCGAACAACGTCTTCATCTTCCCCGGGGTCGGGCTCGGGGCAATCGCCGCGGAGACGACCGAGGTGACCGACCCGATGTTCCTTGCCGCCGCGGAAACGGTCGCCGCGCGCGTGTCCGACGAGCGCCTCGCCGCGGGCGCCATCTTCCCGAGCGTCGCCGACCTTCGATCGGTCTCCCGCGAGATCGCGATCCGGGTCGCCGACGAGGCCATCCGCTCCGGCCTTTCGGCTCTTCCGGCAAACACGGACGTGGCGTCGCTCATCGATGCCGCGATGTGGTGGCCCGCCTACGCACCGTACCTGCGGGCCGGACGAAGCGCTCCAAGGCAGTCGGCCGCGGCCGAGGACTGATCCCCGCCGCCGGTCAGGCCGGCGGCTCGGGCACCTCGATCTCCGGGAGGAGGGGCTGGCCCGTGATGAGCCGCGATCCACGGCCGTGCGTGAGGAAGCTCCACGCCCAGCGGGTGACGACCACGATCCGATTGGCGAAACCGATCAGGTAGACGATGTGGATGCCGAGCCACAACATCCATGCCGTGAAGCCGCCCTGCCGACCCAGGGGACCCAGCCAGCCGATGTTGGTGACGCCTGACAAGCGTCCGATGACCGCGACGTCGCCCCGGTCCGAGTAGCGGAAGCGCGGCACCGGCTCCCCGGACAGTCGATGCCGGATCGCGGCTGCCGCGTACTTGCCGCCCTGGATCCCGCCCTGGGCGACGCCCGGGACCGGTCGGCCGGCCTTCCAGGGCTGGACGGCGGCATCGCCGACGACGAACACCTCGGGATGACCGGGTACCGTCAGGTCCGGCCCGACCACGACCCGTCCCGCCCGATCCGTCTCGGCCCCGAGCGTCCGGGCGACCGAGCGGCTGAAGGATGAGGCCAGGACGCCCGCGGCCCACAGCACGGTCCGGACGGGGATCGTTTCGGCCGTGCCATCCGGTCCCTCGACGCTCACGGCGCCTTCGCGGATATCGGTGACCCTGGTCGACGTCCGGACCGTGACGCCGAGCCGCGCCAGCTGTTTTCGCGCGGAAGCCGAGCGATCGGGTGGATACGGCGGCAGGATCCGGTCGAGCGCCTCCACGAGGACAATCCGCGTCTGGCGCGGGTCGATCGAGCGGAAGTCGTTGCGGAGCGTGTCATTGGCGATCTCCCCGAGCGCCCCGGCAAGCTCGACGCCCGTCGGGCCGCCGCCAACGATCACGAAGGTCATCCACTCCGCGCGCCGGGCCGGGTCCGCCTCGCGCTCGGCCGCCTCGAAGGCGATGAGGATTCGGCGCCGGATCTCGAGCGCGTCGTCGACCGATTTCAGGCCCGGCGCGAAGGGTGCCCACGCATCGTGGCCGAAGTAGCTGTGGCGAGCCCCCGATGCCACGACCAGCGTGTCGTACGGGATCGGGCCGCCGTCGGACATCAGCAAGACCCGGCGCTCCGGATCGATCCCGGTGGCCGCGCCCAGGAGGACGGTCGTGTTGCGGTCGCGGCGGAGGATCGAGCGGAGTGGCTGGGCGATCTCTCCGGGCGCCAGGGCTCCGGTCGCGACCTGGTACAGCAGCGGCTGGAAGAGGTGGAAGTTGCGGCGATCGACCAGGGTGAGATCAACCCGGTCGTCGCGGCCGAGCGATCGCGCCGCGTACAGGCCGCCGAACCCGCCGCCGACGATGACGACGCGGTGCCGGATGCCAGGGGGTCGGGACGCGATCATGGACGCGAGCCTACCCGCCCCCCGGGGCAATGGCGAGTCCCGGTTCGTCGGGAGCCACGACGTGCGCGTCGAGCTCGGGGAAGGCTCGCAGCACCGCGACGACGCCCAGCAGGCAGAGCAGGCCACCGCTGATCACCGAGAGCTGCGCCCCGATCGCGGCCGCGACGAGGGCCGCCTCCATGTCGCCGACCCGAGGCCCTCCCGACACGACGAGGATGTGGATTGCCGCGACCCGGCCGCGCAGCTCGTCGGGCGTCTCCATCTGGACGACGCTCGAGCGGAAGACGGCCGAGACGACGTCCGCAGCCCCGGCAGCGGCGAGGAAGACGAGGGCGAGCGGAAAGAAGAAGGTCGATAGGCCGAACAGGGCGATCGCCGCGCCCCCAGACGACGACCGCGAGGACGATGCCCCGGCCGAGACGGCGGACGCGGGACAGTCCGCCCGAGAGACTGATGGCGATGAAGGCGCCCGCCGCCGGCGCGGCGGTGAGGAGCCCGAAACCGACCGGCCCGACGCGGAAGACGTCGAGGGCGAGCGCCGGGAAGACGGCCGTCGGCATGCCGAAGATCATCGCGTCGAGGTCGATCGCGAACGTGGACAGGATCAGGCGCCTGGAGCGCACGAACTGGATCCCCTCGCGGATCGCCGCGAGGCCGCCGCGTGCCGGACCGCCGAGGGGTGGGATCGGCCGGATCCTGACCAGCATGTACAGGGAGAACAGATACGTCGCGACGTCGGCGGCGAATGCTCCGCCGGCTCCCACCGTGCCCAGCAGCACCCCCGCGACGATAGGCCCGATCACCGACCCGAGGTTGAAGGTGAGCTGGCCGAGGGCGATCGCGGCACGGAGGCGTGTTGCCGGCACGAGCCGCGGGATCGCGGAGGTCCGGGCCGGCCAGTCGATCGCGGACAGGCCAGACGCGACGAACGCAACCAGGAAGAGGGCCGGCAGCGACACCTCGCGCTGGACCGAGATCAGGGTGAGGGCCACGCTCGTGAGGGCCAGGCCGAGCTGCGTGAAGATCAGGACCCGCCGCCGATCCACCGCGTCGGCGATGGCGCCGCCGCCCAGCGAGAAGAGCAGCAGCGGGATGAGCTGGACGAGGGTCAGCGCGGCCACAGCGGTGAGCGATCCGGTGCCGACGAAGACGACGTACGGCAACGCAACCCGGGTGATGACCGAGCCGATGGTGTTGACCGCCTGACCGGTCCAGAGACGCCGGAAGTCCGCGTCGCGTCTAAGCGGTTCGACGTCGATGACCATGCCGCGGGCTGCGGCGAGACGCCGACCCGGTGGCCGGTTCACGGGCGCGGTGCGAGCGAGGGACCTACTTGTCGCGCTCCACGGCCGCGAGCGAGGCCTGCGCCGCGGCGAGCCGGGCGACCGGGACGCGGAACGGCGAGCAGGAGACGTAATCAAGCCCGATGCGCTCGCACTTGGCGATCGACGCCGGGTCGCCGCCGTGCTCGCCGCAGATCCCGAGCTCGAGGCCGGGCTTCGCCGAGCGGCCCTTGTCGACGGCCGTCTTCATCAGCCCGGCGACTGCGTCGTCGAGCGTCTGGAACGGGTTGAAGGGCAGGATCTTGTCCTCGACGTACTTGAGGAGGAAGCCACCCTCGGCGTCGTCGCGGCTGTAGCCGAACGTCATCTGGGTGAGGTCGTTCGTGCCGAAGCTGAAGAAGTCGGCCTCGCGGGCGATCTCGTCGGCGGTCAGGGCACCACGCGGCACCTCGATCATCGTCCCGAACTTGTACTCGGGATGGACGCCCGCCTTGACCTCGACCGCCTTCGCCTCGGCCTCGAGGATGGCCCGGGTCGCGGCCAGCTCGTTCACGTGCCCGACGAGCGGGATCATGATCTTGGCGATCGGATGACCGCCGGCCTTCACCCGCGCGATCTCGGCATTGAGGATCGCGCGCGTCTGGACCTTCACGAAGTCCGGGATCATCAGGCCCAGGCGGCATCCCCGGAGGCCGAGCATCGGGTTCTGCTCGTGGAGCGACTTGATCGTGGCGAGGAGCTCCTTGTCCTCGTCGGATGCGCCCCCGGCATCCTCGGCGCGGGTCACCTTGACGAGCTGCTCCTCGAGGTTCGGCAGGAACTCGTGGAGCGGAGGATCGATCAGCCGGATCACGACCGGCAGCCCGTCCATCGCCTCGAAGATGCCCTCGAAGTCGCCCTCCTGGAGCTTCTCGAGCTTGCCCATCGCGGCGTCGAAGGTTGCCACCACGTCGGCGTCGTCCGCACTCAAGGTCTCGCCGGCAGCCAGGCGGGCCTTGGCCCGGGTCGCGCGAGCGGAGACGAGGATCGCGCCGCGCACGATCTCGAGTCGCTCGCCCTCGCGGAACATGTGCTCGGTCCGGCAGAGCCCGATTCCCTGGGCCCCGTAGCGGCGGGCCTGCGCGGCCTCCTCGGGCTTGTCCGCGTTCGTCCAGACCTGCATCCGGCGGAGCTCGTCGGCCCAGCCGAGGATAGCCTGGAGCTCTGGCTGGTCCTCGAACCGCGCGGAGACCGTCGGCAGGGCGCCGAGGAAGAGGTCGCCGGTCGTGCCGTCGAGGCTGACCCAGTCACCTTCCTTGAACTCGATATCCGTTGACGTGGAACGGGCCTTGTGGGCGTCGTAGTCGATGACGAGGTCGGCGCAGCCGGCGACGCACGGCTTGCCGATCTGCCGGGCGACAACCGCGGCATGTGAGGTCGCGCCGCCGCGGGCGGTGATGATGCCCTCCGCGACGGCCATGCCGTGGAAGTCGTCGGGCGAGGTCTCGATGCGGACGAGGACGACCTTCTCGCCCCGGCCGACCCACGCCACGGCGTCGTCGGCGTCGAACACGACGCGGCCGACCGCGGCGCCCGGCGAGGCATTCAGGCCCTTGACGATCCGTTTCGCGCTGGCCCGCGCCGCCGGGTCGAACTGATCCCGAAGCAGCTGGTCCACCTGGGCGGGCTCGATCCGGCCGATCGCCTCGGCCTTCGTGATGATCCCCTCGGCGACCATGTCGACCGCGATCTTCACGGCGGCCGCCGCCGTCCGCTTGGCGGACCGCGTCTGGAGCATGTAGAGGTGGCCGCGCTCGATCGTGAACTCGAGATCCTGGACGTCGCGGTAATGGCGCTCCAGGCGGTCGGCGATGCGCTGGAACTCGTCGTAGACGGCGGGCATGACGTCGCGCATCTGGGCGATCGGCTGCGGGGTCCGGATGCCGGCCACGACGTCCTCGCCCTGGGCGTTGGTGAGGTACTCGCCGTAGAGCGCCTTCTCGCCGGTGTTGGGGTCCCTCGTGAAGGCCACGCCCGTGCCGGAATCGTCGCCCATGTTGCCGAAGACCATGGTCACGACGTTGACGGCCGTACCGAGGTCGTGAGCGATCTTGTTGTACTCGCGGTAGTCGTGGGCGCGCTTGCCGAACCACGAGGCGAAGACCGCCTTCGTGGCGAGGTCGAGCTGCTCGTTGGGGTCTTCCGGGAAGTCGCGCCCGGTCACCTCGCGCACGATCGCCTTGTAGTCGTCGGCGACCTTGCGGAGTGCTGCCGCGTCGAGGTCGGTGTCCTGCTTCGCGCCGCGGGCGGCCTTCTCGGCGTCCAGGGCGTGGTCGAAGCGCTCCCCTGGGACATCCATCACGATCCGGCCGAACATCTGGATGAAACGCCGATACGCGTCCCAGCCGAACCGCTCGTTGCCGGTCAGCTTGACCAGACCGGGCAGGGTGGCTTCGCTCAGCCCGAGGTTGAGGACCGTGTCCATCATCCCCGGCATCGAGAACTTGGCCCCCGACCGGACCGACACGAGGAGCGGGTTCGTCGCGTCGCCGAACCCCTTGCCCGTCTGCTGCTCGACGGTCCGGAGCGCTTCGAGGACATCGTCCCAGAGCCCTTCCGGGAGCTTCTCGCCGGCCGAGAAGTAGTCGTTGCAGGCCTCTGTGGTGATCGTGAAACCGGGCGGGACAGGCAGCCCGGCGGCCGTCATCTCGGCGAGCCCCGCGCCCTTGCCCCCGAGCAGGTCGCGCATCGTCGCGTCGCCCTCGGCCTTGCCCCCTCCCCATGCGTAGATGTAGCGCTTGGCGGCGCGGTGGGCACGATCGGTCGAGTCGGTGGCCATGAGTTGCAGGCTCCTTCGGGTACGGACGGCGGGCGGCGATCAGCCGCCGGGATCATTCGGATTCATGGGAATTGTAGCGTCGGCGACCGAGCAGGCTGCCGAGCCCGGCCCCGGGCCGCGACCCCTACAATCAGGCCACAGTTGAAGGAGCGTGAACAACCCGATGACGCATCACGTCGAGGACACCCGGACCATCGAGCCCGCCGCGCCGGCCTACAACGCGACGCTCGTCCGGCGCGAAGACGACACCGACGAGCTTGCTCGGTTCTGGGTGCGCTTCGAGGGCGACGTGACGCCGTTCGCACCGGGCCAGTACATGACCACCGGGGTCGTGGTCGACGGCAAGCTCCTCCAGCGCCCCTACTCGGTGGCTTCGGCGCCCCAGATCGCGGGCTCCGAGGGCTACGAGTTCTATGTACGGCTGGTGCCCGTCATCCGGTTCACGACGGCGCTCTGGCGACTGCCGATCGGCCATCGCATGCGAATGATCGGGCCGAAGGGCAAGTTCCTGCTCGAACCGGACGACGACCGGACTCACCTGTACGTCTCGACGGGCACCGGGATCGCCCCGTTCATCAGCATGATCGGCGACACCATGCGCCGGGGCGACCCGCGCCGGACGGTCGTCCTGCACGGATGCTCGTTCGAGGAGGAGCTCGGCTACCGGGACTACCTGGAAGAGCTCGAGCGGGACGGCACGTACCCCGTCCAGTACGTTCCGACGATCTCGCGACCGAACGATCCACGCAACGCCGGCTGGACCGGGAGGACGGGCCGCGTCGAGCACGTGGTGGCCGCGGTCTGCAAGGACCTCGGACTGAAGCCGGACAAGACGGTCGTCTACATCTGCGGCAACCCCGAGATGATCCTCAACGTGGAATCCGTGCTCATGGACCGCGGCTTCCCGGAGTTCCACGTCAAGAAGGAGCTCTACTGGCCGAAGGGCAAGGACGCGGCGCTTCTCGCCCGCTGACGGACCCGCGCGTGCCGACGGTGCGTTCGCTGACGGCTTCGCGCCGCTGGCGGGCCTCAGCTCGCTCACGACCACCGCGAACGGCCCATTCGCGTCGTGACGTTCGGCCCCCGTCAACCGTGCGCTCCGGCGCTGGAGCGGAAGACGGACGATCGACGACCATCGAAGAGACGAACTCGCACCGTGGCGGTCCCGCATGCATCCCATTCTCCGGAACGAGCGCCTTTCTCCGAACGTGACCAGGCTCGTGCTCGAGGCGCCCCGGATCGCCGAGATTCGCCAGCCCGGGCAGTTCGTCATCGTCCACCTGGGCCGGGGCGCCGAACGCATCCCGCTGACCATCGCCGACGCCGATGCCGCCGCGGGAACGATCAGCCTGGTGATCCAGGCCATCGGCAAGAGCACGACCGACCTCGTCGCGCTCCAGCCGGGCGATGAGATCGCCGACGTTGCCGGGCCGCTCGGCCGGCCCACGGAGCTGCCGGAGCGCGGGCACGCGGTGTGCGTCGGCGGCGGCGTGGGCACCGCCGTCATCCTGCCCATCGCCCAGGAGCTCCACCGTCGCGGCGTCGAGGTCACCAGCATCATCGGCGGCCGCGCTCGCGAGTGGGTGATCCTGGAGCCCGAGCTGGCGGCCTGCGGCACCGTGATCGCGTGCACCGACGACGGCAGCTACGGCCGGCCCGGCTTCGTGACCGAGGCCCTGGCGGACGTCCTCGCGGCGGGCAGCGTCGATGAGGTCTTTGCCGTCGGGCCCGTCCCGATGATGCGCGCCGTTTCCGAACTCACCCGAGAGGCCGACGTCCGGACAACCGTTTCCCTGAACCCGGTCATGGTCGACGGCACGGGGATGTGCGGCGGATGCCGCGTTACCGTCGCCGGCGAGACGCGCTACGCCTGCGTCGACGGCCCGGAGTTCGACGGGCACCAGGTCGACTTCCGTGAACTTTCCGACCGACTGAGCACCTACCGGCCCTTCGAGCAGGCGGCGGCCGAGCGACGTGCCTGCGAGATCGGCCTGCGCACGAAACCGAAGAGCACGGGCGAGCCGATCCCGGAAACCGTCGCCCAGGGAGCCAACCGATGACCGAACCGCGTCCCGATGCGCCCCCGACGCCCGAGACGGCCGGCGCCGAAGCCCGCCCGCCGCTCACCAAGAAGGAGCGGATGGCAATCTCCCGGGTGGCCATGCCCGAGCAGGAGGCCACGGTCCGGGCCACGAACTTCCGCGAGGTCAACCTCGGGCTCACCTACCAGCTGGCGATGCTGGAGGCCGAGCGCTGCCTCGAGTGCCCCAAGCCCTACTGCGTCGACGGCTGCCCGGTCCGGGTGAACATCCCCCGCTTCATCCGGCTGCTGCGGGACGGCGACCTCCCGGGCGCAGCCGAATCGCTCCTCGACGACAACGCCCTGCCCTGCGTGACCGGCCGCGTCTGCCCCCAGGAGAGTCAGTGCGAGGGCGTCTGCCTCCGCGGCAAGACCGGCAAGTCGGTCGGCATCGGCAGCCTCGAGCGCTTCGTGGCTGATTGGGCGCAGTCACATCCCGATGCCGTGCCAGCGCCGCACGCGCAACCCAATGGGCGGTCGGTCGCGATCGTGGGTTCCGGGCCGGCAGGCCTCACCGCCGCCGGCGAGCTGGCCAAGCACGGCTACGACGTCACGATCTTCGAGGCCTTCCACGCACCCGGCGGGGTGCTCATCTACGGCATCCCCGAGTTCCGCCTGCCGAAGGACATCGTCCAGGCCGAGGTCGACCGGCTGGTCGAGTCCGGCGTGACGATCGAGGCCAACGCCATCATCGGCAAGACCTTCACGCTGCCCGAGCTCCGCGAGCGGTTCGACGCGATCTTCGTCGCCGTCGGGGCCGGCCTCCCGGTGTTCATGAACGTGCCGGGCGAGAACCTCAAGGGTGTCTACTCGGCGAACGAGTACCTGACCCGGGTGAACCTCATGGGTGCCTGGCAGGACCAGTCGGACACGCCGGTGCTGCACGGCCAGCGCGTCGTCGTGGTCGGTGGCGGCAACGTGGCCATGGACGCCGTCCGGACCTCGCGCCGGCTCGGCGCGGCCGAGGCCACGATCGCCTACCGACGCTCGCGCGACGAGCTGCCCGCTCGCGCCGAGGAAGTCCACCACGCGGAGCAGGAGGGCGTCCGGTTCGACTACCTCACGGCGCCACTCGAGGTCATCGGCGACGAGAATCGCTGGGTGACCGGCCTGCGTTGCCAGAAGATGGTGCTCGGCGAGCCTGACGCCTCCGGTCGCCGTCGGCCGCAGCCCGTGTCGGATTCGGAATTCGTCATCGACTGCGACATGGTGGTGGTCGCGATCGGTACGAAATCGAACCCGCTGCTGACCGCGACGGCCCCGGAGCTGACCATCAACGAGTGGGGCTATATCGTCACCGACGAGTACGGCATGACCTCGATGCCGGGCGTCTTCGCCGGCGGCGACATCGTCCGCGGTGCGGCGACGGTGATCCTGGCCATGGGCGACGGCAAGCGCGCGGCCGGATCGATCGACGCCTACCTGCGCGGGGAGTGGCCGCCAACCCCGGCGGAAGCACCCGCGCCGGCCCCGGTTCGGCACGCCGCCGTCGCTTCGAAGGCCTGAAGCCCCCGGAGCTTCGATCGCCGGCGCCGTGACCGGGCAGGCCGGCCCAAGGCCCCGCGGACCGGGCGCTACCCCTTGTCGCCGAACCGATCGCGGCGGAAGGGATCGATCGCCCACCGCGTGTTGCCCGTCGTCGCCAGGTCGGCGAGGATCTGCCCGATCAGTGGTGAGAACTTGAACCCGTGGCCGGAGCAGGCCGAGGCGAACGCGACGCCGGGTCCGGCCGGGTGGCGATCGATCACGAAGTCCTCGTCGGGCGCGTTCGTGTAGAGACAGACCGTCGTCGAGGCGAGCGGCCCGTCGGCCGCCGGCATCCGGGCTCGCAGGAAGCCGCGGATGCGATCGACGTCCGCGACTCGAACCGTGCGCTCCACGTCCTCCGGGTTGACGTGCTCGCCCGAGTGATGGATCGCCACCTTCAGGCCCAGCTCCGGATCGTGCCGGAAGCCGTAGTAGTCGTGCTTCCCGTCGGCCATGACCCAGACCGGAAGCCGATCCGTGCCGATGGTGCCCGGGTCCGCCTCGGGCCGGAACCAGCACACGCTCTGGCGTTCGACGCGGAGCGGCAGGTCGAGGTCGGGCATCAGCTGCGTCGTCCATGGCCCAACCGAGAGCACGAGGTGACCCGTCCCGACCACGAGTCCGTCGGCGGTCTCGACCTCGAACCCTCCTCCGGGAGCCCGGCGCCATCCGACGACCCGCTGCCCGAACTCGAGGTGGGCCTCCTGACGCTCGGCCACGACGAGGTGCGCCTCGATGGCGCGGTCCGCGCGGATGATGCCCGCCTGCTCCTCGAGGAGGCCCACCGTCCCCTCGGCCGGGGTGAAGACGGGCCAGCGGTGGTGGATCTCCGTGGCCTCGAGAACCTCGTGTCGGAGGCCATGCTCGCGCGCGCTCCTGATGGAACCGGTCACCGGTCGACTCTCCGCAGGACCGAGATACAGGCCGCCGGTGGCGGTCAGCAGCTGGATGCCCGTCTCCGCCTCCAGGGCCCGCCAGCCATCCCAGGACGCGCGAGCGAGGGGCACGTACGGCGGGGTCCTCGAAGTACGCGAGCCGGATCATCCGGGTCCTGCCGCCGGACGAGCCGAGCGTCTCTCCTCGCCCGAAGCGCTCCAGGCCGAGGACGGAGAGCCCGCGACGGGCCAGCTCGGCGACAGCCGCGCTGCCGTGCGCGCCGAGCCCGACCACGACAGCGTCGAATGTCCGCATCTGTCGCCCGGCTCGTCAGCCCCTGGCGGCTTCCATGCGATCGAGGATGGCACGCTTGACGCCCTCGACCGGGATCCGTTCCTGGGTCATCGAGTCTCGATCGCGAACGGTGACGGCCATGTCCTCGAGCGAATCGACATCAACGGTGACGCACCACGGCGTGCCGATCTCGTCCTGGCGACGGTACAGCTTGCCGATGGCGGCCGTGTCGTCGTACACGGCCATCAGGTCCCGCTTCAGGTCGACAAGGATGCGCTGGCAGAGCTCCACGATCTCGGGCCGCTTCTTGAGCAGCGGCAGGACCGCCACCTTGTACGGCGCCAGGTCGGGATGCAGCGCGAGCGAGACCCGTGTCTCGCCACGGACGTCCTCCTCGCGATAGGCGTCGATGAGGAAGGTGAACGCGGCCCGGTCCGCACCGGCGGCGGTCTCGACGATCCAGGGGATGAAGTGCTCCTCCGTGGCGGGGTCGAAGTACTCCAGGTTCTCGCCCGAAGCCTCGGCGTGGCGGGAGAGATCGAAGTCCCCGCGGTTGTGGACGCCCTCGAGCTCCTTCCAGCCGAACGGAAAGCGATACTCGACGTCGACGGCCTTCTTGGCGTAGTGAGCCAGCTCGTCGGGGGCGTGCTCGCGGAGGCGCAGTCGCTCGGGCGCGACGCCGTACTGCTCGTACCAGGCACGGCGCCGCGGCAACCACTCCTCGAAGGCGGCCGTCGCCGGCTCTCCGGGCCGGACGAAGTACTGCATCTCCATCTGCTCGAACTCGCGCATCCGGAAGACGAAGTTGCCGGGGCTGATCTCGTTCCGGAAGCTCTTCCCGATCTGGGCAATGCCGAACGGGATCTTCTTTCGCGAGCTCTGCTGGACGTTCTTGAAGTTGACGTAGCTGCCCTGGGCCGTCTCGGGCCGGAAGTAGACGATGGAGCCCTCGTCCTCGACCGGTCCCATGTGCGTCTGGAACATGAGGTTGAAGCGCCGTGGGGCCGAGAGCGGACCGCCGTCGTTGGGGCAGACGAGATGGAAGCGCTCGATGACCGTCGGGTCCGACAGGTCAGTCGTGGTCATCCCTTCGGCGCCCGGGAGCTCGTCGAGCCGGTACCGACGACGGCACGTGCCACACTCGACGAGGGGATCGCTGAACGAGCCGACGTGGCCCGAGGTGATCCAGACCTGGGGATGCATGAGGATCCCGGCATCGAGGCCCACGATGTCGCTGCGCGCCTGGACCATCGACTTCCACCAGGCCCGCTTGACGTTGTTCTTCAGCTCCACGCCGAGCGGCCCGTAGTCCCAGACGGCATTGATCCCGCCATAGATCTCGGAGCTGGGGAAGACGAAGCCGCGCCGCTTCGAGAGGCTGACGATGGTCTCGAGCTCAGGCACGGCGGCCCGGACGTCGTCGTCGCGGGTGGAAGAGTCGGTCACGGGTGCTCCTGGTGTCGATCGGCCGCGGCAAGGACGATCGCGGGTCGAGGGACCTCGGGCGTCCGATGCTAGCAGAGCCGCGCCCGACGCCCGGGCCACGTCTATCCCTGGAAGACGACCGCCCGGGTGATGGTGATCCTGATCGGCATCGAGTAGATCTGCGAGAAGGCCGCCGGGCTGCCGGACAGCGCCGCGATCGCCGGGCCGTACTTCGCGTGGTACGCCGGGTTATCACCGGCCGCCGGGTAGTCCGGATCGATCCGGGCCGTCGCCTCGAACGTCACGACATCCCCGCCGTGGCCCTCGTCGGGAAGATGGAAGGACACGAGTGGATTGGCCTCGAGGTTGCGATTGCGCCTGGCCCGGTGATCGCCGTAGACGATGATCTCCTCGCCCGTCCAGAGGAACCAGACCGGCAGCGATTGCGGCTGTCCGTCGGGCGTGACCGTCGTGAGCCAGGCCGCCATTGCCTGACCGAGCCGATCGATGGCGTGGGCCCCCTTGTCGGTGCCTGGATCGAGGATCACGGTTCCGCTCCTGCTTCGGTCAGCTCACGGGCTGGGTCAGTTGCCGCTTCCAGGGTGGCGGCGCGCTCGTGGGCCCGAACCTCATCGAGGAAGGCGAGCGACCTCGGCGCACGGTCGAGCGTGTAGGCAAGGAAGGATCGCATCGCGTTCTCGACCTCCCTCTCCACGTCGGGTCGCACCCTGAGCGAGGCCAGCGCCTCGACATCCATGCGCTGGTAGGCCTTGAGCAGCTTGAGCCCCTCGAGCGACAGCCCGGCGATCCCATGCGGCGGCCCCGGATCACGGTCGCAGAGCACGCCACCGAGGGGCGGCATCCAGCGGTATCGCTCGTCCGCCTCGAGGAGCCGGCCGCACTCGACACACCGGTCCACCTCGGGTCGTACGCCAAGCTCGTCGGCCAGGTGCATCTCGAACCAGCGCGCCACCCGACCCGGCGCCATGCCCTCGTCGAGCAGGCCGTAGCCGCGCTTGAGCAGCACGTAGACCGATTCGGCCGCGTGACGTTCCTCCTGGGTCCGATCGGCCATCTCGGCCATATACGACGCGGTCCCGAACGACACCAGCTCGTCGCGGAGCGACAACCACGGATGGATGACCTCGACCTGGGTCACGACATCGAACGTGCGTCCGTGGGCCAGCGCCAGGCGCAGCTCGGCGAACGGCTCGAGGCTCCCGCCGATCCTGGACGTCGGGCGCCGGATCCCCTTGGCGATCGCCTTGATCTTGCCCGACCCGGGCGTCAGGAGCGTCAGGATCCGGTCCGCCTCGCCATAGTCGAAGCGCGACAGGACGATCGCATCGGTCGTATATCGGCGGGGAGCGGGCATCAAGCCGGACGGTACCACCGGGCGGAGCTCGGCGACGGCGGCCCCACCAAACGGTTCCCGACGCAACAGGCTACCGGGACCTCGCATGTTTGCCGTCGGCCCGCTACACTGCGGCGACGATGTCGACCGCGGCCCACGAGCTCGATCTCGGCCAGCTGATCGCGGACACCGAGGAGGAGATTCTCCTCCTGGTGCGCGACCATGACCCCTCGACCGTCGGCGTCTACGAACAGTGCCGCTACCACCTCGGCCTGGACGGCTCGAACGGCCTCTCGGGCAAGCGCATGCGGCCGCTCCTGGGCCTGCTCGCCTACGCCTCGATCACCGGCGACCACCGCGCGGCACTGCCCGGCGCGGCTGCGGTCGAGCTCGGGCACAACTTCAGCCTCGTCCATGACGACATCGAGGACGGCGACCGCGAACGCCGTCATCGGCCCACGCTCTGGAGCCTGTATGGCGTGCCCCAGGCCATCAACACCGGGGACATGCTCTTCAGCCTCAGCCGGATCGCGCTCCATCGCCTGACCGATCTCGGCTTCAGCGACCACAAGGTCCTGCGCCTGATGCGCCTCTACGACGAGACCTGCGTGGCCCTCTGCGAGGGCCAGTACATCGACATCACCACCAGCGAGACCGACGAGCTGATGTCGGTCGCGCTGTACTTCGACATGATCGGGCGCAAGACCGCGGCCCTCATCGCGGCCTCGATCGAGGCCGGCGCGCTCCTGGCAACCGACGATGAGCACGTGATCGATCGCTATCGGGCGTTCGGCTGGGATCTCGGGCTGGCCTTCCAGCTCAACGACGACCTCCTCGGCATCTGGGGCCAGGAGCAGGCAACCGGCAAGGAGCCGACCGACGTCGCCCGGCGCAAGAAGACGCTGCCCGTGATCTATGCCTTCGAGCACGCCGGGCCCGAGGACCGCGAGCGCCTTGCCACGCTCTACGCGCACCGGAACCCGTCCCCGCAGCTGGTGGCCGAGATCGTCACGATCCTCGATCGGGCCGGCGCCGAGACGTATACGCGAACCCAGGCCCGCCTCCATCGCGATCGGGCACTGGAGGCACTGGACGCCGCGGGCGTCGTGCTGCCCGAGGCGCGACAGCGCCTCGAGGAGATCATCGTCCGGGTGATCGCCGCCTAGGTTCGCGACCCGTCAGCGGTCATCGTCGTCGAGCGGCGTCTCGAGCCTCGGCTTACGCACGACGAGCACCTTCCCGACGCGCCGGCCTTCGATCGTTTCCACGGTCAGGGTGAGTCCCTCGACCTCGATCTGGTCGCCCGGTTTCGGGACGCCGCCGATGCGGTGATAGAGGAGGCCGCCGACGGTGTCGTACTCCTCTTCGTCCTCGAGCTTGAGCTCCATGTCGAAGATCTCGCCGAGCTCGTCGACGTCGGCCCGGCCGTCGATCCGGGCTTCATCTTCCGACAGCCGGACGACCATCGGCTCCTCGACGTCGTACTCGTCCTGGATCTCGCCGACGATCTCCTCCAGGAGGTCCTCGATCGTGACGATGCCGGCCGTGCCGCCGTACTCGTCGAGGACGATTGCGATGTGGACCTTCCGGCGCTGGAGCTCGTGCAGGAGATCGTCGATCGTCATCGACTCCGGGACCAGCACGGGCGGCCGCAGCAGCGATCGGAGGGCCGGGCGCGGTGCCGCGTCGGACTTGAGGTATGGCAGGAGGTCCTTGGCATAGAGGATGCCCACGACTTCGTCGAGCGAATCCTCGTAGGCCGGAATCCGCGAGTGGCCCTCGGCGATGACGACGTCGATCGCATCCTCGAACGCGGCGTCCGCGCGGATGCCGGTGATCGAGACACGCGGGACCATCACCTCGTGGACCCGCCGATCTCCGAGCTCGATGACCGCGTTGATCATCTGCTCCTCCTCGGCCTCGAGGACGCCCTGCTCCCCGCCTCGCTCGACGATGATGCGGAGCTCCTCGGCGGTGATCTCGGCCTGCGAGGAGATCTCCGAGCCGAGCAGCCGCGTGATCGTCCGGGTCGTGCCCGTCAGGATCCGGACGATCGGACCCAGCACCCGCGCGAGGAAGTCGATCGGGCGCGACAGCGCCAGCGCGAAGCGTTCGGGATGGGCGAGCGCCAGGGTCTTGGGCACGAGCTCGGCGAAGACGATCGTGAACAGGGCGAGGATCACGGTCACGATGAGCAGCGCGGTGAACTGCCGGCGTTCGCCGAGCTGACGCCGGCCGTCTCGAGCAGATCGCTGGAGGCCGGCCGCGAGGCTGACCGCCGCGTACGCCGAGGCGAAGAAGCCGATGAAGGTCAGCCCGAGTTGCGAGACGGCGAGGAAGCGGCCCGGCTCGTCGAGGAGGCGGCGAACGCGGCGCGCCGCACCACTCCCCTCCTCCACGAGCTGATCCACCCGTGAACGACGGACGGACACGAGGGCAATCTCGGCGGCCACGAAGAAGGCCTCGAGCAGCGTCAGGCCCACGAGCACGAGGATCTCGGTGACCGGCAAATTCATCGCTCGGCGCCGCCTTCGGCCGGATCAGCCTTCGGTCGCCGCGGCTCCCGGATCCTCGCCGGTACGCCGACGGCCAGCTTGCCGGCCGGCACGTCGTGCGTCACGACGGCGCCCGCACCGGTCATCGCCCCGTCGCCGACCTCGACCGGCGCCACGAGCATCGTGTCCACGCCCAGGAACGCGCCGGCGCCGATCGTCGTCCGGTTCTTCGTCCGGCCGTCCCAGTTCGCCGTGATCGTGCCGGCACCGACGTTGGTCCGCTCGCCGAGCTCGGCGTCGCCGAGGTAGCTGACGTGGTGCTGCTTGACCCGGGCCCCGAGGCGCGTGTTCTTGAGCTCCGCGAAGTTCCCGACCTCGGCCCCGGCCCCGACCACGGTTCCGGGACGAAGATGGCTGAACGGCCCGACGCTTGCGCCGTCCTCGATCGTCGAGCGCTCGACCACGCTGGCCCACACGATGCAGTCGCGGCCGACGATCGAATCGACGATCGTGGAGCCAGGCCCGAGCACCGAGCCGGCGGCGACCGTCGACGCGCCGCGGATGATCACGTTGGGCTCGATGGTGACGTCCGGGGCGAGCTCGACATCCCAGTCGACGTAGACCGTTGACGGATCGCGCATCGTCACGCCGGCCTGCATGTGGGCCTCGTTGCAGCGGACGCGCAGGGTCCACTCCGCCTGGGCGAGCTGGGCCCGATCGTTGATCCCGTCAAAGGTGCCATCGTCGTCGAAACCCACCGCGCTCACGATCCGGCCGTCCTCCCGGGCGAGGCGCACGAGCTCGGTCAGGTACAGCTCGCCCGTGGTCGCGGACGGCTCGACGGTCCCGATCCGACGCCGGAGCCACGCGGCATCGAAGGCATAGCAACCAGCGTTGACCTCGTTCGCTCTCCAGCTCCTCGGGTGAAGCGTCACGGGCCTCCACGATCCGCTCCACCGAACCGAACTCGCTCCGGACGACGCGTCCGAGCATGCCCGGCTCGGCGGCAAAGACACTCGCCAGGGCGATCGCGGCGTCGTCCATCCGGCGCTGCTCGAGCAGCGCCCGGAGCTGCGGTGCGAGCACGAGCGGGACGTCACCAGACAGGACGAGGACCTCCGTCACGTCCTCGGGGACGGCGGCCAGCCCCGCGCGCACGGCATCGGCGGTCCCGTTCGGCGCGTCCTGGAGGGCGTATGTCGGTCCGCCGGGGAGGCCCGCCTCGCGCAGCTCGGCCGTGGCGGGGGAATACACGACGATCAGGTTTGGCAGGTTCCCCGTCGTCGTCCTCACCGGCCTCGGCCCACGCGTCGAGCACATACGCGAGCATCGGCCGCCCGCAGAGCGGGTGGAGGACCTTCGGCAATCGGGAGTGCATCCGCTTCCCGAGGCCCGCTGCAAGCACGATCGCGGCGGGGCGTCCGGTCGGGTCGGATCCTGAAGGCGTCATCAAGAGGTTCCTTCAGGGTAGGGGCGGGCCATCGGGAGTGTCAATCGACGGCGGGCCCCGGCGACTCGACCATGGGGCGCAAATCGCCCCGGGTCAGGCATTCCGACGTGCGATCGCCTCGATCTCGACGAGCGCGCTCTTGGGCAGCTCGCCGACGGCGAATGTCGAGCGGGCAGGGGCAGGATCGGTGACGAATCGGGCGTACACGGCGTTGACCGCGTTGAACATCCCGATATCCGCCAGGAAGATCGTCGTCTTGACGACATCCGACCAGGAGCAGCCCGCCGCATCGAGGACGGCACCGAGGTTCCGGAGTGCTCGCTCGGTCTGGGCATCGATACCGTCCGCGAGCACGCCCGTCGCGGGGTCGAGCCCGAGCTGGCCGGCACAGAACACGAGGTCGCCGCTGACGATCCCCTGACTGTAGGGACCGAGCGCGGCCGGTGCTTCCGACGTGGAGATCGCCTGACGGGTCATCCTTCTTCCTCCTGCCGGGGCCCCTGGGCGAGGTCCCGCTCGGTCGCGTCCGGGGTGGCGGCGATGGTCGTGGCAATGATCGAGGGCCGCCCGCCACCGGGCGGGACGATGGTCCCGTCGTCGATGCCGGCCCGAACCACCTCGGCGGCCTCGGCCGCTTCGGCTTCCGAAGCATAGAGGACCCAGAGGGTCGGACCGGACCCGGACAGCCCGACCGGCCGGCGCAGCGCGCGCACGAGCACCCGTCGGAGCGACCGCAATCCCGGCAGCACGACGTCGGCCGCGGCGGCAAGGTCATTCGCCGTGGCGAGGACGCCGGCCCGGGCTACCAGGGCGTCGGCCCGGAAGCCGCCACGCCACTCCGCGGCCAGGTGCTCTGACGATGAGCGTGTGCTGCCCCGGTCCCGGGGTGCAGCAGCGGGATCCGTGTCGTAGGCGTCGAAGACCTTCGCCGTGGAGACGGCGACGTCGGGCGTCACCAGCAGGACCCCGACGGGCCTGCCGCGAAGCCGCGGCAGGCGGTCCACGTGCTCCCCGCGTCCGGTGACGACGGCCGCGTCGCCGGCCAGGAAGAACGGGACATCCGAGCCGAGCCTGATCGCGATCCGGGATCGGAGCCGGGTCAGCTCGACCACCTCCATCGCCTCGTCGACCGCCCAGGCCTCGATGGCAGCGTCGACTGCGGCGGCGGCGTCACTGCTGCCCGCCGCCAGGCCCGCGGCGACGGGAATGACCTTCTCGAGGCGCGCGGCGAGGGGGACCGTCGGTACGAGCCGACCCACGGCCGCGCGCGTCTCCTCGATCGCTCGCAGGACGAGGTTGGCCTCGAGCGGCCCGGCGTCGCGGCCACGGACGGCCAGCGTGTCGCGGGCACCCGCCGCCGGGGCCATGCTGAGCCGGTCGGCGAGGGTCAGCGGAACCATCACGGAGTGGAGCGCGTGGAAGCCGTCATCGCGCCGCGCCGCAGACGGCCAGCGTCAGGTTGACCTTGGCCGGCGCGAGGCGGATCACGGGCGCGAGGCGCCGGTCCCGGGGACGCGGTGAGGGCATCGGCAGGTCAGGCATCGGCACCGGGCCCGGCAGGCGCAGGGGCCGCGAGGCCGAGTGCGTCGAAGGCGGCGCGGAGCGCGACCCACTCCCCGACCGAGAGCGTCTGCGGCCGCCGATCTCCGGTGATGCCGACGACAGCGAGGGCCGCGTCGACGCGGTCCTGGCCAATCCGCAGCTGGCGAGCCAGGACGTTGCGGATCATCTTTCGCCGTTCGCGGAAGCCGGTCTGGACGAGCGCCCAGAGCGCGTCCTCGTCGCGGCGCGCGGGCCGGCATGGTCGCGGCTGCGTGAGGTTCGAGGACGATCACTGCCGACGTGACGCTCGGCGCGGGTTCGAAGGCTTCCGGCGAGACCCGGCGGACGACTCGCACGGTGGCGTGGTACTGGACGAAGACCGAGAGGTAGCTCATTCGTCCGGGAGGCGCGGCAAGCCGCTCGGCGACCTCCCACTGGACCATCAGGACCATCCGGACCGGGCGTGGTGCGGCGCCGAGGAGCCGATGCAGGATCGGGCTCGTGATGTGGTACGGGAGGTTGGCCACGACCCGGAACGGCGGCGGCACGAGGTTCGGCAGGTCCTGGTCCAGGGCGTCGCCCTCCACGAGGACCAGCGTCCCCGGGGAGCCGGCGTTCGCAAGGCCCATCGCGACGGCGGCGTCGAACCGCTCACGAAGCAGTGCGGCGAGGCGCCGATCGAGCTCGACGGCGGTCACCGCGGCGCCCGCGCCGAGGAGCGCCCCGGTGAGGATGCCGAGACCAGGCCCGATCTCGAGGACACGATCGCCCGGCCCGGTCCCGGCCTCGTCGAGAATCGCCTCGAGGACATCCGGGTCCGCCAGGAAGTTCTGGGAGAGGCCGTGCCGTGCTCGCAGGCCCTCGTCGCGCAGGAGGCGCCGGACCGACAGCGGATCGAGCCGCGCGCCGAACCGGCGGCGTACCGGTCACCGCTCGGCCAGTGGCAGCGACGGCCGCGCATCAAGGTCCAGGCCGGCCCGCTCGCCGGCCAGGTATCGGCGGGCGCCGGCCGCGCCGATCATCGCGCCGTTGTCGGTGCAGAGGCCCGGCCGCGGGATGACCACCGGGATGCCGGAGCCCTTCGGCTTCGGCGAGCAGGCGCGCCCGCAGAGCGGCATTCGCGGCGACTCCGCCGCCCAGGACGATCGATCTCGCGCCGGCGGCCCGCGCCGCCCGGATCGTCTTCGTCACCAGGACGTCGGTCACCGACGACTGGAAGCCCCACGCCAGCTCGGCGACGCGGGCCGCCGGCAGCGGAGTCTCGGGCGCGTCGGTGATCCCCTCCTCCGCCCGTGCCGCCTCGACGATCCGACGGGCAGCGGTCTTGAGGCCCGAGAAGCTGAAGTCGAGCGTGTCGCCGAGCCACGCCCTCGGAAAGACCGCATCTCTGAGGACGGCGTCCTCGGCCGCGCGCTGGATGGCAGGACCGCCGGGATACCCGAGCCCGAGGAGCCGCCCGACCTTGTCGAAGGCCTCGCCCGCGGCATCATCGACGGTCTGCCCGAGCAGCCGGTACTCGAGGTGGTCGCGCATCTCGACGAGGAAGCGTGTGCCCGCCGGAGACGACCAGCGCGACGAGTGGGAAGACGGGCTCGGTGATCTCGTCCTGGCCCGGATCCATGAGCCAGGCAGCGTAGACGTGGCCCTCGAGGTGATTCACTCCGACGAGGGGCTTGCCGTGGACCCAGGCCAGCGTCTTGGCGACATTGATCCCGACGAGCAGGGATCCGGCGAGGCCCGGGCCGTACGTAACGGCGACGGCATCGACGTCGGAAACCGTTGCGCCTGCACCGTCGAGAGCCTGGTCGAGGACCGGCAGGATCCAGCGCAGGTGGGCACGCGCCGCCACCTCGGGCACGATGCCGCCCGTCTCGGCGTGCATCGCGACCTGACTCGCGACGACATTGGCGTGGATCCGGCGGCCGCCCTCGACCACGGCAATGCCCGTCTCATCGCAGGACGACTCGACGGCGAGGACCAAGGGGCCGGTCATGGTCTTGCTTCCTCGGGGCCCATGTCGCCGCTCCCGGTTTCGTCGGGCCAGGCCGGCGGGGGTGCCGCGTCGAGGGCCGCCCGCAGCGCCGCGAGGCGGGTCCGCATCCCGGGCCCGTCGAGGGCCTCGGTCGTCATGATCAGGGCGTCCTCGTTGTTGTCCGAGTAGTAGCGCGGCCGCATCCCGACCGGACGAAAGCCGTACTTCTCGTAGAGCCGGCGAGCCGGCAGGTTCGAGAGCCGGACCTCGAGCGTCGCCTCCCGTGCGCCCCGGGCGATCGCGAGATCGAGCATCGCCAGGAGGAGCGCCTCTCCGATCCGTCGTCGCCGCCAGGCGGGGTCGACGGCGAACGTCGTCACGTGGGCCTCGTCGACCATGAGCCAGATGCCGCCGAAGGCGACAAGGCCGGGCCCGATGCGGGCCACGAGATACGAGGCCAGCCGGTTCGACTGCAGCTCGCTCCGGTACGCCTCGTCCGGCCAGGGCTGGCTGAAGCTGGCGTGCTCGATCCGGTGGACCTCGGCAAGATCGTCCACCACCATCGGCGAGATGTGCAGCCTCACCGGCGGTCGTGCGACCACGCGATCTCCCCGACGCTTGCCCGAACCCCGCGCGGCAGCGTCACGTATTCCGGAACGAGTCGCTCGACGTCGTCGCCGGGTCCCGATTCGAGGCGCTTCGCCCCGAGCTCGATGAGGGCCTGGCCGAGCCGCTCACGGGCCGCGAGGCCCCGTTCGATCGCGGCAGCGGGCGCCCGTCCATCGAGGTCGACCGCGATGAGCATCGTCGCAGCCGGAAGCTCGGGATCGACGCCGCCGGGCAGGAGCTCAGGTGCGTCGTCCCCGCGGACCAGGACGCGATCGTGTGGGCCGGCCGGGAGCAGGACGGCCCTCGCCGGCGCGTCGATGCGCCCCGTCGAGTCGGCCGGGGTCGCCGCGTCGCTCGATGCCGCGGCGCGCATGAGCGCGGCGGCCGTGCCGATACCGGCGATCGGCAGTCCCATCGCGTGGGCGAGTGTCTTCGCCGTCGCGAGGCCCACGCGAAGTCCGGTAAACGCACCGGGCCCGGTGCCCACCACGACACCGACCAGGTCTGCCCGGACCAGGCCCGTTTCGTGGAGGAGCTCCTCGACGCCGGCGAGGAGCTGCTCACCGTGGCGGTACCCGGCGGGCCAGGCAAGGGATCGAAGGGTGGTTCCGTCGGCCCTGCCGGCGGCTACGACGATTCGGGACGTGCCCGTATCGATGGCCAGGATCCATGACTCGGATTGGCCTCGACCATCGGACCGCACCTCGCGCGACTGCCGGCTCATGGTCCCGTCCGGAAGGCTGCGGCCGCGTCGACGTAGCGCGCCAGCCCGGGCGCACCGGCCCGGACCCTGATCTGGCGGCGGTCGTCGCCGAGCCCTTCGATCAGGACGTCGAGGCGTTCGGCTGGCAGCGCGTCGCCCATCCGATCCGGCCACTCGACGAGCGCGATCCCGGCCGATTGACGCTCATCGATGAGGCCGCCGGCCAGGGCGTCGGCGGTGTCGGCGAGCCGATAGAGATCGAGGTGGAAGAGCGGCAGCCGCCCGGTGTACTCGCTCATGAGCACGAACGTTGGCGAATTGATCGTGGCGGTCACCCCCAGCCCTGCGCCGAATCCCTTGGCCACGACCGTCTTGCCCGCGCCGAGTTCGCCCCAGAGGCAGACGAGGTCGCCAGGCTCGCCGACGGTCGCGAGGGCAGCCCCGAGCGCCCGCGTTTCGTCGGGAGACGAGGTCACCACGGTCACGGCGCGGAGGGCGGAGTCGGATACGGCCACGGTCCGAGCGTACCGGAAGGGCGACTCGGCTGCCCGAGCGCCGCGAGGCGCGGGATGGACCCGGGGCACGCTTGGCGAGGCGCCGGATCGGCGCGGTGCACGCTCGGCGCCGCCACTCAGGCGAAGCGTTCGAGGTCGCCCAGCGGGATCGCGACAATCGACCGGCCACCGAGACGCACGTTGCCCGCCTCGAGGACCACGCCGCCCGTGAAGCGGTGCGGCCCCGCAAGGCCCTCCCAGGTGCCCTCGGAACCCGCCAACGGGCCGGCCGTCACTCGGACGAGCTCCGGCGGCGGCGTCGGCAGTTCGACGTCCGGATCGTCGATGACCAGGCAGGCGGGATCGGCGACGATGGCCACCATCCGTCCCTCGAGCGCGTCGAGAATCTCCATGATCGGTGACCCGATCGGCCGCCCGATGGCCCCATCGAGGACGAGGACCGCGAACGGCGGCAGGCCGTGCACGCTGGCCCGACCGCGCCGCTCCGAGGCCATGACCTCGCGTCGCTCCTTGACCCCGAGCCCGCCGACGATGATCCCCCGCACGCCGAGGGCCCGCGCCTTCGTGATTGCCTCCGCGTCGATCGACGACCCGGCGACCAGGATCATCCCGGCCGCACCGACGTCGATCTCGGAGGCGCGCACCTGGCCGTCGCGAGCGGCGATCCGGTGCAGCAGGCCGGAACTTGGCCCCGCGAGCACGTCGGCTCCGAGCAGCGCCCGCGCCGGCGTTTCGACGGTCAGGCAGGAACCCGGGGAGACCTCCCGGACGATGCCGCCGAACGGCGCCTCCAGTGGCTCGGCCTGGTCTCCGGCACCGATGCGCCAACGTCCACCGCTTCGAAAGAGGAACTCACCGCGATCGGGTTCGAGCGCGCGCCGGCGGCCCGGCGGAGCCACGTACCAGGCCCCGGGTTCCGCGGCGGCCGGTCCTTCCACGACGTCGGTCCTCGGATCTCGAAGGCGCTCCGCGAGCGGCGCGCCGCGCACGACGACCTCTCCGGGCGCGACCAGCGCTCGCTCTCCGGGACTGAGCCGAAAGGTCGCCACGATCGGCGCCGCGATGAGCGGACGAACGTGGACGAGCGCGAGGTCGGCCGTCGCCGGGTCGGCCACGCCCCTCGCCGGGACCTTCGCGACGGTCACGCCTGGTCTCCGGGCCAGGCCTGGGCGGTCCAGCCGGCGAGGACGGTCCGGCGGCGGTCACGTCGTTCCGGGAGGCGGAGCGGCACGTCGCGCAGGTCCACGATCAGGCCGGCGAGCCCGCCGGTCACCGGGACGGTCACGTGCCGGGTCCGACGCCCGAAGCGGACGGGATCCGAGAACTCGAGGCGCGCCTCGGCCCGGGCACCGGGCCGCAACTGCACGAAGGCAAGCTCGCCGGCCGCCAGGTCCCGCGTGGTCGACGACGCCCCGTCGCCCAGGACGAGGCGCGCTGCTCGCGATCGATCGCGGCCGAGCCCGGGCCGCCGATTCGCAAGACCTCCCGTGACGATCACGCTGCCAAGCGGCACCAGGGCGTCGCGAACGAGGTCGCGGAGGAGGGCTCGGCGCTCGGCCGGATCCTCGATCGTACCGATCGGCCCGAGGAGGCGTGCATGGTCCCAGGTGAGCTGAGACACACCCGGCCGCCGGATCGTGTCGGCAACGGCCATGGCGATCGCCGCGGGAGGCGCGGTGGCGAACGCACCGCCGGCGATCACCGTGACGTCCGCCGCCGGCTCGCTCGTCAGGTCCTCGGTCAGCGCCGCCATCCGGGCGAGGGCCGCGCTCGCGGCCGCGAGGCGCAGGCGGGCCCCGTCGCCGGCGACGTCGACCCAGGGGCGAGCCCGCAGGTCGCGCAGCCGATCGCCCATCCGGTGACGGTCGAGACTGCCCGTCGTCCAGGCAAGAACCCCATCCACCGTCTCGTCATCGGGCTCCGGGGGTACGAGCCCGCCCTCGGCGGTGACGATTCCGCGGCTCGCCGGTTCCTCGCCGGCGACCCCCGGCTCGGCGACGAACCTCGCCCCGCCATCCAGCCCGACCTCCACGAGCTCGACGCGGCGGTCCAGGAGGTCAGCGAGCGTTTCCGTGGTCGCCCGAAGCCGCTGACGGCCATCCGCCACGTCGAACTGGAGCTGTTCCAGCGCCGTCCGGAGTCCCGCCTCTCCACGCCGAGCGGCGGGCACCTCGTGGAATCGCGCGAGATCGCCGGGCGGCTCATCACCGAGCGCGTCTCGCCACGCCCGCCGGCCGCGGACCGCCCCGGCGAGCAGGACGTGGAGCGTCGGCCGCCGGCGCGCCACCGCCCCGCCCAGCGAGGCAAGGTCGTCGAGGGACGCCCGCTCGTCCGGCCCTGCCGGATCACCCGCGCCAATGAGCACGGCGCCGACATCGCGGCGCAGCGCGAGCTCGGTCATCTCGCGGGGATCATGCGTGTCGGTCGAAGCGACCTCCACCCGCCATCCGGTTCGCCGCGCCTCGGCTGCGAGATCGCCCGCGGCGCGCGCCGATGCGGCCAGGACGACCATCGTCCCGGGCGGTCGGCTCGTGGCCGACAGGCGCGGCATCGCGTCGAGGGCCGAGGGTTCGAGCTCGGCCGCGACCGGCAGGTCGGGATACGCCTGTCGGGCTCGTGCCGCAACGACCGAGAGCAGCGCCGGCTCTGGTACGCCGGCAGGGGCGGCAAGCGTCCCGAGCAGGCGCCAGCGGCTGTCGACCTGCCCGAGAAGGCTGACCGACGTGGTCGCGCTGCCGGTATCGACGATCGCGAGGGTATGGGGTGCCCGGGTCACCACCCCATGCTACCGGGGCTCGGGGCTCGAGGTCTTCCCGGGGCGGTGAAGCCTCAGGCGTCCCAGGCCGTCTCCTCGTCGAGCTCCTCGAGCCGCTCGATGAGCTGCTCGATGCCATCCTCGTCGGCGAGGATTGCCGTCGCCCCGGCGAGGTCACCGCCGAAGAGGCTCCGCAGGACGGGATCGAAGAAGAGCATCGCATTCGCGCCGAGGGGCCGATAGGGCCGGCTGGCGTGGAGGAAGTGCACGGCCGGCGTCGTCAGGCCGCGAAGCTGGATCTCGCGAGCGACCTCCTCCACGAGGTCGTCGCGCTGATCCTCGGGCAACTCGAGCGGACCCGCGGGACTCACGCGCCGGCCCCGGGTCCGCGGGCGACCGGCACGCCGACCGCCTCGGCATCGCGGCCCGAGCCCGCCCGAAGCGCCCGCCCGAAGGCCTCGTACGGGGCAGTCCCGCGGAGCGCGAAGATCACGAGCTCGATCGGATCATCCTCCCGGAGCTCCTCGCGAACGGTCTCGACCGTGATGGTCGCCGCTTCGTCGAGTGGGAACCCGCCGATTCCCGTGCCGAGCGCCGGAAAGGCGATGCTCACGGCCCCGATCTCGCGGGCCAAGGCCATCGCGCTCCGAACCGCCGCGGCAATCGCCTCGGAAGAGGTGCGATGCTGCTGGTCGAGTGAGACGGCGTGGATGATCGCCCGGGCGGCGAGCGTGCCGGCCTCCGTCACGACCGCGGAACCGACGGGGACGGGGCCCTGGCGGACGGCCGCAAACTCGATCGCGTCGCCGCCGGCCCGCTTGAGGGCGCCGCCGACGCCGGTCGACATCCACAGCGTGGGGCCCGCCGGATTCACGATCGCATCCACCTCGAGGACGCAGATGTCCCCGTTCCAGAGATCGAGACGGATCATCCGGCCCCTCCGGTGACGAGTGTCTGGACCACCACCGGTCCGGACGCGGCATGGTACACCCGGGGCAGGCGACGAGCCATGGCCGTAACGACCTCCCAGGAGTTCGTCCCCCGCTCGCGGGCGACCTCGGCCGTCGGGATCTCGGCGTCGCCCTGGCGACCCAGCAGCACGAACTCGTCCGCGACCGTCACCCGTTCGCCGGGCACGTCCGTCACGTCGGCCATGACCGCGTCCATCGCGACGTTCCCGACGAGCGGCACCCGCACGCCCCGGACGAGCGCCTCCGCCCGGTTGGAGAGGCTTCGCGACCAGCCGTCCCCGTAGCCCAGCGGCAGGGTCGCGATCCGGCTCGGGCGAGTAGTCCGGAACGTTGGCCCGTAGCTGATGCCCCAGCCGGCCGGCAGGTCCAGCACCCGCACCGGGCGGGCATGGAGGGTCATGGCGGGGCGCAGACGCGCCGACGCCGGATCGAGCGGCAGTCGGCTCAGCTCGTCTGGAATGAGCCCGTAGATCGAGAGTCCGGGGCGCACGCCGTCGTACGACGCGACGCCGTCGGTGACCAGGGAGCCACTGGCGCGCACATGGCGGCGGGGAAGCCGGATGCCGGCCTGGCGGAGCGCGGCCGCGCCGGACTCGAATGCCTCCAGCTGGGCGGCCGTCGTCGCCCGATCCTCGGGTGCCTGCAGGTGCGTCCACAGGCCTGCCAGTCGCGCCCTCGGGGCGGCCGCAATCAGGCCGCCCGCCGCGGCCAGGGCCTCCCTCGTGAACCCGCCCCGGCCCAGCCCGGTCTCGACCTCGAGGTGGATCCGCAATGACCACCGCGGGGCCGACGCGACGAGCGCCGCGAGCGTGGCCTCGAGGAAGTCGGAATCGCCGGCGGAGATCTCGATCCGGCGATTCGCCGCGACGACGACCCAGGCCGGCGGCACCGGGTACAGGACGAGGACGGAGCCCCGGATCCCGGCGGCCCGGAGCGCGAGCGCCTCGTCGAGCGCGGCGACGCAGAACCCGTCCGCGCCCGCCGTCTCCAGGGCTCGCGCTACCTGCGCGGCGCCGTGGCCGTAGGCGTTCGCCTTCACGACGGGGAAGACGGGCGTGCCGGGCCCGGCAAGTTCTCGGATCACCCCGAAGTTGTCGCGTATCGCGTCCAGGTCGATCTCGAGCCATGCGGTCCGGGGCAATGTCGTCGGATCGAAATCCGCAACGCCGGCGCGTCCGGCCCCGGTCACGAGGGCTTGGCCGCAGTCCGGACGTCGAACCCGAGACGCTTGCCGGTGCGCTCCCGCTCGGCGATCGCCGCCAGCCGCTTCCTGGCGATCGGGACGAGGTCAGGCAGGTCGGAGGCGAGCAGTCCGGCGTCGCCGAGGCGCTCCCGGACGAGGTCACCGGCCATGCCGTGCAGGTAGACCCCGACACGCGCCGCCGCGGACGGTTCGAGTCCCTGGGCCAGCAGCGCTCCGGCGATGCCGGCAAGGACATCCCCCGTCCCACCAGAGGCCAGCGCCGGGTTTTCGAATGGCGCGACCCACACGGTGCCGTCGGGATCGGCGATCACGGTCTTGGCGCCCTTGAGCACCACGACCTTGCTCCAGCGCGCGGCGGCGTCCCGCGCCGCCCGCGCCCGGGCGTCGTCGTCCCCAGACAGGTCGCCGTCTTCCGCCGCCTCGACACCGGCGCCGGCCCGAAGGCGGCCGAACTCGCCGGGGTGGGGCGTCAGCAATCCTGGCCGGGTCGCCGACTCCCACCAGTCGCCCAGGGTCGCCATCGATCGCAGGGCCTCGGCGTCCAGCACGATCGGCGCCGGCGACTCCTCATCGCCGGCGGCGAGCAGCCGGCGGACCAGCTCGGCCGTGGCCAGGCCGGGCCGGAGGCCCGGTCCAAGCACGATGGCATCGTGCTCGTGGTCGAGAATCCGGGCGATGGAGGGTTCCGGGTCGATCTCCTCGACGTCGTCCTCCGGCAGGGCCATCGTGGTCGCCTCGACGACCTTCGCCGCGAACAACGGCTGGAGCGACTCGGGGACGGCGAGCGTCACGAGGCCGGCTCCGGCACGTCCCGCGGCTCGGCACACGAGGAATGCGGCCCCCGCATAGTCGAGGGAACCGGCGATGACGAGAAGCTTCCCGAACGTACCCTTGTGGCCGCGGATCGGACGGTCCGGGAGGAGCGCCGCCACCGCTCGATCGTCAAGCGTGGTCCCGACACCATCCGGCGCGCTGGTCGGGGCGGCGACGGGCGAATCCGCGCCATCCTCCGTGGCCCGAGGCTGGAAACCGAGCCGCCGCTCAGACACCGCCGCCGTCCTCTGCCGCCATGTCGTGCAGCGTTCGCAGGCGTTCGATCTGCGCGAGGATGCGTCGTTCGCGATCGTCGAGGCGCTCTTCGATGTCAAGGGGAAAGACATATCTGCCACCCGTCCGCCGGACGCCGAAGGCGATTGCCACGGCGTAGTCGGACTCGTGCGTGATCGAGATCGCGATCCGGTCCATGCCGAGCTGGCCGGCCCGGGCCTCCGCCCGGCCATGCAGGCGGACCGCCGGCTGGCCCGTCGGCAGCCGCTCGATCTCGATGTCCCGCCAGCCGATGCCGCGAACGCCGAGGCCGAGGACCTTGCTCACCGCTTCCTTGGCGGCCCACCGGCCTGCGAAGGTCTCCGGACGATTGCGGACGTAGCGCTGCTCATCGGCCGTGAGGACCCGATCGCTGAAACGCGCCCCGAAGCGGGCCAGCGACCGGCTGATCCGCTCGACCTTGATGATGTCGATGCCGAGCTCGGTGGTGCCAACCGGCACCGCTCCAGGAAGAACGCCGTCCGGCGTCCGGTCGGCGGCGAGTCTCATCGTGCCGTCGGGTCGAGCGTCCGGCGTGGCCACGACGACCTACTCGACCGTGACGGACTTCGCCAGGTTGCGCGGCTGGTCCACGTCGGTACCCCGGGCGATCGCCACGTGATAGGCGAAGAGCTGCAGCGGGATGATCGCGAGGACCGCGCCGACGGCCTCGTGCGTGTCCGGGACCCAGCAGACGTCATCGGCAAAACGCGAGATCTGGACATCCCCCTCGGTCGCCACGGCCAGGACCCGCGCGTCCCGGGCGCGGCCCTCCATGACATTGCTGATCAGCTTGTCGTAGGTCGATGAGCGCGTCGCGATCGCGACGAGCGGGCACTCGGCGTCGAGCAGGGAGATCGGACCATGCTTCAGCTCGCCGGCGGGGTACCCCTCGGCATGAACGTAGCTGATTTCCTTGAGCTTGAGGGCGCCCTCCAGCGCGGCGGGATACGTCGAACCCCGGCCGACGAACATGAAGCCGCGGGAGTTCACGTATCGGCGCGCGAGGTCCCGGGCGTTCGGAGCGTTCAGCTCCAGGGCTCGCTGTGCCGCGTCGGGCAGCAATCGAAGGGCCACCGCCAACTCGACCTCCGCAACCTCCGACATCGTGCCCCGCATACGGCCCAGGGCGGCCGCCAGCACGGTCAGGGTCGTGACCTGGGTCACGAAGGTCTTGGAGGCCGCCACGGCGACCTCGGGGCCAGCCTGGAGGAAGAGGACGGCGTCGGCCTCGCGCGTGATCGCGGATCCGAACGTGTTGGTTACGGCAATGATCGGACAGCCTCGCTCCCGCGCATAGCGGGTGGGCGCGATGGTGTCGGCGGTCTCGCCCGACTGCGTCACGGCGATCACGAGCGTGTTCGAGTCGAGCGGCGGCGGGCTGTATCGAAACTCGGAGCCGACGGTGACTCGCGCCGGCAAGCCCGTCCACGCCTCGAGAGCGGCGGCACCGACGAGCGCCGCGTACGAGGCCGTGCCGCAGGCGACGAGCTCGATCCTCGTGATGCCGGCGAGGACCGCCGCGAGCGGCTCGATCTCGGGCAGGTGGATCCGATCATCGTGTCCCACGCGGCCCGCGAGCGATTGCCGGAGCGCGATGGGCTGTTCGTGGATCTCCTTGAGCATGAAATGCTCGAATCCACCCTTCTCGGCGACCTCGGGCGTCCAGTCGATGATCGCCTCCGGCCGGAACCTGACCTGGTTGTCGATGCCGGTGACGACGACCCCGGACGGTCGCACGTCGGCGACATCGCCCTCCTGCAGAAAGACGATCCGGTTGGTGTGCGCCAGGATCGCGGCCGCGTCGCTCGCGATGAAGGACTCCTCGCCGTTGAGGCCGACGACGAGCGGCACGTCCTGGCGAGCACCGACGAGCCGGCCGGCCTCCTCGCGATGCATGACCACGATCGCATAGGCCCCGATCACCTGGCGCAGCGCGGCCCGGACGGCGTCGGCGAGGTCGCCCTCGTAGCACTCCTCGACGAGGTGAGCAAGGGCTTCCGTGTCCGTCTCGGAGGTCAGGACGTGGCCGCGGGCCTCGAGGCCGTCCCGGAGCTCACGGAAGTTCTCGATGATGCCGTTGTGGATGACGGTGATCCTGCCCGTGCAATCCACGTGGGGATGGGCATTGAGGTCATTCGGCCGGCCATGGGTCGCCCAGCGGGTGTGGGCCAGGCCCATCGCGGCATGCGGCGTCCGGTCGGCGAGGGCGGTTGTCAGGTTCGCGAGCTTGCCCGCCCGCTTCTCGACGAAGAGGTCGCCTTCCTCGTCGACGAGGGCGATCCCGGCGGAGTCGTAGCCGCGGTACTCCAGGCGCCGCAACCCGTCCAGGAGGATCGGGCCGGCTTCGCGGGGGCCGGTGTAGGCGACGATGCCGCACATCGGATCAGGTTCCCCTTCTGGTCGCGCCGGCCACGCCGGGCGTTTCCTGGCTCGATGGGATGGGCACCTGGATCAGTGTAGTCGCTCCGCCGCGAGTGCAGCGAGGGCGTCGGCCAGCTCCAGCACGACCGCGGCGTCCGGACCCTCGACCATGACCCGGAGGGCCGGCTCGGTTCCGGAGGGACGAACGAGGATCCGGCCGGCTTCGCCGAGGCGTTCCTTCGCCGCCGCGATCGCCACTTGCAGGGAGGGGTCGCCCTCCCACTGGTCCTTGTGGCGGACCCGCACGGCGCGCTGCTCCTGGGGCATGAGCGGGATCTCCGCCGCGAGCGCGGCCAGGGAACGGCGGCCCTGGACCATGACCCGGAGCACCTCGAGGGCCGTCACGATCCCGTCTCCCGAGGTCGTGTGTTCGGCAACGATGACGTGGCCGCTCTTCTCCCCACCCAGGCCGGCGCCGGCGACCTGCATGCCCTCGAGGATGTACTTGTCGCCGACGGGCGTCCGGACCACGGTGCCGCCCGCCGCCGCGACGGCCCGCTGAAGCCCGCCGTTCGAGAGCACCGAGACGACCAGCGTCCGGCCGGCAAGCGCGTCGCGTCCGAGGCGCTCCAGGGCGAGGAGCCCAAGGACCTGATCCCCGTCGACAACGACGCCGGCCGCATCCACCGCGATGAGCCGGTCCGCGTCGCCGTCCAGGGCGAAGCCGACGTCCGCACCTCGCGCCCCGACGAGGCGGGCCAGGCCCGCCGGATCGGTGGCGCCGCACTCGACATTGATGTTGCGGCCGTCGGGCGCGGCGTTGATGACCTCGATCGAGGCCCCGGTAGCCTCGAGGATCCTCGGGCCCACAACGGAGCCGGAGCCGTTCGCCGCGTCGAGGATCACTCGAAGACCCCGGGCATCGACGGCGCGGGCCATGCGCATTCGGTCCGATTCGTACTCGGCGACGAGCGCAGCGGCATCGATTCCCACGCCCAGCTCGTCGTTCCCGACGCCGCCGAGCTCCTCGGCTCGCCAGATGAGTTGCTCCAGCTCGTCCTCCACCGGATCGTCGAGCTTGAGCCCGGCGGCGTCGAGCACCTTGAGGCCGTTGTCGGCCGCGGGATTGTGGGAAGCCGACACCATGATCCCGGCCGCAAATCCGCCGTGCGCTGCCAGGAAGGCGAGGGCTGGTGTCGGGACGACGCCGACGACATGCACGTTGCTGCCAAGGCTCGTGGCCCCGGCCGTGATCGCGGCCACGAACATGTCGCCGGACCGTCGCGTGTCCTGGCCCACGACGATGGGCCGCCCGCCGCTCGCCAGCCGGTACGCGGTCGCCCGGCCGAGGGCATACGCGATCGTCGGGCGGAGATCGACGTTGGCGACACCGCGAATGCCGTCGGTGCCGAAGAGGCGAGCCACGAGTCCTGGATCCTCCGGGTTCTGTTCGACTGAGGTCCCGCGATGGTCCCTCCCGTACGACCGTCCACAGGGACCGACGCCTGGCCGGCGGGCCGTGCTACGGTGAAGGCGACGGGGACGGCGGCGGCGAGGGCGTCGCGAGGCTGCCAATCGTAACGGTGATCGGGTTCGGGCTCGCGCCGACGAGCGTCAGGCCCGTGACCAGGTTCGCGGTCGCGGTCACCTCGTGGATCCCCACGTCGAGGCCGCTCACGTCGACGTTGAGCACCAGGGTCGAGCCCGAGAGCCGATCGAGATCGGCGACCGGTCCGCCGATGGTCACCAGCACCCGGTCCGTTGACAGGCTGTAGGTTCGATCCGACCGGGCGCCGATCAGCACGAGCCCGGCGTTGAAGGTCCGGGTCGCGGTCACCGGTCGAAGCGTGACCACCACGTGGACCGTCGCCAGGTCCGGTGCCTGGACCCCGTCCGGCAGCTGCAGCGGCGTATCCACCTCGACCGTCGAGGAGGCACCGCTGATCGTCACCGGCGCCGTGTCGGCGAACTCGAGCGGCGCGATGTTGTTGACATCGCCCTCGATCGTGACGACGAGCGGCTCGACGCTGATCGAGGCGACCTCGAAGCCGACGGCCGGTGTTCCCACGACGACCGGCCGGAGGGGCAGCGATCGCGTCTGCCGATTCGTGAAGATCGGCAGGCGGACGCGGACCGTGCTGGGCAGGACGTCGACCGGGGTGAGCGGTTCGCCGCTGGCATCCACCGGCAGCAGGTCCACGATCCGGTTGATGTCGATCCCGGAGGCATCGACGTTCAGATGCGCCTGGGCCTCGGCGACCCGGTTCACGATCGAAGCGGCCCCGGTGACGGTCGCCTCGGAAACGGACAGTGTCGGATCGCCGACGTCGAGGCCGGTCGGGATCGGACCGAGCACGGCCTTGATCGGGACCGTCCGGCTGATGACGGCATCGAGCTGGACGGTGATCTGGCGAGGCTCGTAGTCCCAGACCTGGACGCGCGGATCGACGGCGGTAACGCGGACGGCAACCGAGGTCCGGCCGCCCGTCGCCGCTACCTCGGACAAGTTGACGGTGGCCCGGAAGCTCGAGCTGTCGAGGCGGAGGCCGAGGTCCTCCGGAACGAAGTAGTGGATCTGCCGGACCGCGCCGAGGTCGGACAGGATCGTCACGTCGGATGAGAGGCCAGTTGCCTCGATGGGCACCGAGCCGACGAAGGGCTGAGAAGTCGACGAGACCACGAGGCCCACGTACAGCAGGCACGCGAGGGCGATTGCGCCGAGCTTCAGGGGCCAGTTGTGGACGACGAGCCCCAATGCGCGATTCATTTGCCCTCGGCCTCGAGCCCGTGACCGTCGATTCCCTCGGCGCTCGCCGGCGCCGCGGATTCCCCCACCGGCGCGGCCCCGGGATTCGCAGGTCTCGGGCCGCCGCTCTCGGGGACCGGCTTCTCGGGCGTAGCTCGCTCCTCCGGGCTGTTTCCGCGCATCAATTGTCCGAGGTCCGACAGTCGCGGGGCGAGCCTGCGGCGGCGGACTGCGAGCCGCCGCCGATTCCCGGACGCGGGGTCGAGGAGCTCCCCGATTGCGCGCGCGAGCTGGAGCTCGTTGAGGTTGCGAACGATCCGGGCGCGCTCGACGAGGCTGACCTGGCCGTTCTCCTCGGACACGACCACGACGACCGCATCGGTCTGCTCCGTGATGCCGAGCGCGGCTCGGTGGCGCGTCCCGAACCGCTCCGTGTGGACCGTCGTCTCGGTCAGCGGGAGCAGGGCGCCGGCCGCGAGGACGACCGCCCCGCGCACGATAACGGCACCGTCGTGGAGTGCCGTCTTGGGAAAGAAGATGGTGCGAAGGAGGTCCACGGACAGGTCGCCGTGGATCATCACGCCGGACTCGGCGATTTCCTCGAGGCCCGTATCCCGCTCGAGGACGATCAGTGCACCGTGGCCGTCACCCGACAGGAGCGACGCTGCCCGGGCGACCATGGTCGAGACCTGGTCGGCGACCGTGTTCTCGCTCGGGAGGAGCCAGGCCAGGGAGCCGACTCGCCCGATCCGCTCGAGCGCTCGTCGCAGCTCGGGCTGGAAGACGACGACGATCGCGAACAGGCCGACGACGGCCCCAGCCTGGAGGATCTGGGTGAGGAGCCGAAGGGTCAGGGCCTGGGCGGCGAAGTAGACGACAAACAGGACGCTGACACCGATGACCAGGCGGACCGCCCGCGTTCCGCGGATCAGGCTGAAGAGCCAGTAGATCAGGAGCGCCGTGATCCCGATGTCGAGCAGTGTCGTGGGCCGAACCTGATCGAGGATCGACGCGAGGAGCTGCGGCATCGTTCGCCGAGTGTAGCATCGCGCCACCTCCGCCCGGACTCCGCGGCGAACCCGGCTGATCGCACCTGGCCCCCGAAATCACGGCCGAACCCCGGATCGGGCCGCCGAGCTCCGGCCCGCGGCGCGCCTGCCGTGGGTCCGACGCGACACAGTCAGGCGAGTGGCACCCCGTGCTCGGCGCCAAACGCGGCAACAAGGGCAGCGGCCGCCTCGTTCCCATCGAGGTCGGCAAGCTGGGCCAGGAGGCGCACCTTGTCGCCGGCCAGCGCCGCCCATCCCCGCGCCACCTGGTTCGAGGCGATCTCGAGCTGGACCTCGGTGTCGGATGGGTCGATCGCCATGAGGACCAGGCAGGCGTCGAGCGCAGCGTCGAGATGACCCAGTGCTCGCTGGCGCGCCGCGAGGTCGAGCAGGACCCGGCGAGCCCCCGTGACGTCATTCCCGTCGAGGAGGGCCTCGGCTTCGATCAGCAACGCCGCCGGGTCGTGTTCCTCGCGAACCTCGGGCCCTCCCGCATGGGGCGAGATCGCTTGCGCATCGTCATCGACCGGCGAGACCCCGTCGACGGGCTCCCGGCCGCGCGCGGGCACGTCGAGGCTGGCGACCGGGCGTCCCGGATGCAACGGCTCCAGGAGGAGCATGGCGAGTCGGAGGGCCTCGGCGGCCGACGGGTCGGCGTCCTGCGATTCGAGCTTCGATGCGAGCCGCTGGACCGTAGCCCGACGTGCCCGGGACTCGGCGAGCTCGAGCGCCCGCCGCGCGGCGTCCATGGCCTCGACGAGCCGATCCGCGCGCTCCAGTGTTTCGGCCAGCGTCTCGAAGTCGCCGGCGGCCTCGGAGCGCTCCCCGTGCGCTTCGCGCAGCTCGGCCCGGCCCCGGAGGGCCGTCTCGTCACCGGGCGCCCGGAGCAACGCCTCCGCGAACGCGGCTTCCGCTGCCTGGACCTGACCGAGTCGGACATAGGCGTCTCCCAGGCTGGCGTACGGCAACGCCCGGTCCGGCGCGATCGCCGCGGCCGCTTCGTACGCGGCGACCGCCAGATCGAGACGCCCGCGAAGCGCCGCCATGTGCCCGCGTCGCAGGGCGTCCTTGTAGCGCTCGTACAGGGCCTGGCTCATACGGTGCCAATTCTGCCATCGCCGGGGACGGCAACGGACCCATCGCCTGGATCGCCGAGGAGCTCCACCAGGAGCGCCTTCTGGAGGTGGAGGCGGTTCTCGGACTGGCGGAAGACCAGGCTCTGCGGGCCGTCCATCACGTCCGAGGTGATCTCCTCCCCGCGATGCGCCGGCAGGCAGTGCAGGACCCCGGCGTTCGGCGCGGCAAGCGAGAGGAGCCGCTGGTTGACCTGGAAGCCGGCGAACGCGGCGCGCCGGGCCTCGGTCTCCTCCTCCTGGCCCATCGAGGTCCAGGCGTCGGTGTAGACGATGTCGGCACCCGAGACCGCCTCGCGGGGATCCTCGAGGATCGTGAGGCTCCCGCCCGACGCTGCGGCGAGCTCGCCGGCCCGACGAACGACCTCGGGGTCGGGTCCATAGCCAGGCGGGTGCGCCAGACGGACGTCCGCTCCCTGGCCGGCGGCAACCAGGGCCAGTGAGTGGAAGACGTTGTTGCCGTCGCCGACGAACGAGATGGTCCGGCCGGCGGACGGATCCGAACGCCTCTTCGATCGTGAAGACGTCCGCGAGCGCCTGGCACGGATGCTCGTGCAGGGTCAGGGCGTTGATGACGGGGATCGATGCCCGGGCGGCGAACTCGACGGCAATCTCGTGAGGACCCGTCCGGATGACGATCGCGTCGACAAAGGCCTGGAGGTTGCGGGCGACGTCGGCGATGGTCTCCCGCTCACCCCAGCCGACGTTGCCCGAGGTGAGCTGGATGGCAGAGCCGCCGAGCTGGACCATCCCGGCCTCGAACGTGACTCGGGTACGGAGCGACGGCCGCTCGAACAGCATCGCAAGCGTCCGTCGAACGAGCGGCGGCCGCTCGTGCCGGCGATGGGCCGCGAATTCGAGCCTTCAGGCCCGCGGCGGTCGCGAAGACGCGCCGAACCTCGGCCGGAGTCAGGTCAGCGGCGCTGACGAAGTCGCGGCCGCGCAGACTGCCGGCCGGCGCCATGGACGGGGAGCTCCCTGGCACGGGTTCCCGTTCGCGATCAGCGCTTGGTGTACTGCGGCGCCTTGCGAGCTCGCTTCAGGCCGTACTTCTTGCGTTCCTTCATCCGCGGATCGCGGGTCAGGAAGCCGGCTTGGCGGAGCACGAGCCGGTGGCCCTCCGGGTCCAGCTCGAGCAGCGCGCGGGCGATGCCGTGGCGGATGGCACCGGCCTGGCCGGTGACGCCACCGCCCTCGACCTTGATCATCGTGTTGAACCGGCCTTCGGTGCCGGTCACCCGGAAGGGCATGCGAACGTCCGCCTCATCGATGGCGTTCCCGAAGTGCTCGTACAGGGAGCGCCCGTTGACGACGATCTCGCCCTCGCCCGGCAGCAGACGAACGCGCGCGATCGCGGTCTTGCGCCGGCCAGTCCCGGAATTGAAGGGGGTGGCTGTCATCGAAGGCTCCTCCGTCAGGCGAGCGGCTCAGGCCGCTGGGCCTGATGGGGATGGTCGGATCCGGCGTAGATCTTGAGCTTCCGCAGCTGCTGGGTGCCAAGCCGGTTGTGGGGCAGCATGCCCTTGATGGCGCGGCGCAGGACCTCTTCCGGCCGGCGCTGGAGGAGATGACCCAGGGACTCTTCCTTGAAGCCCTGCGGATGACCGCTGTGGCGAGCGTAGGACTTGCTCTCGATCTTGTCGCGGCTCACGCTGAACTTGGCGGCGTTGAGCACGATCACGTGGTCCCCATGGTCCATGTGCGGGGAGTACGTCGCCTTGTGCTTGCCCGCGAGGACGTGCGCGACCTGCGTCGCGAGGCGGCCCAGCGTCTGACCCGTCGCGTCAACGACGAACCAGCGTCGCTCGATCTCGCTCTCCCGAGCCGTATAGGTCTTGGCGTTCATCGTTCCTCGTGTTCTCCGCTCATGCGTTCTCGTCGTCGTCCGAGAGCGACCCGTCGGAGGCAGAGGCCCCGCGCCGGAGCCGCTGCGCCATGGAGGGCCGGTCGGCCGGTCGACCATGGCCGTCGCGACGGCCGTCTCCTCGATCACGCCCTGCCCGACGGCGATGAGAACGGCGACCATGCGCCGGACCATCCCGCGAAGGAAGGCGTTGGCCCGGATATCGATCGTGACGTAGTTCCCTGCCCGCCGGACCCGGACCTCGAAGACGGTCCGGATCGGCTGCGGATCGGGTCCCCCGAAGGCGCTGAAGTCGTGCTCGCCAATGAAGGCCTGCGCGGCTCGTGCCATCGCGTCGGCGTCCAGCCTGGTCCGCACCCGGAACGACGTTCGCTCCCGGAGTGGGCTGCGTGGTCCGTTCCAGATGGTGTAGCGATACACCCTGATAGCGAGCCGCGTAGCGAGGATGGAAGTCCCTGGCCGCCGGTCGGAGGTCGCGAACCGCGACATCCGGCGGGAGCAGGCCGTTGAGGGCCTTGGCCAGCCCGTCTGCCGAGAGGCTGCCCGCGTAGGAGAAGGCGATCACCTGCCCCGTTGCGTGGACCCCGGCATCCGTTCGACCGGCGCCGTCGACGGGGTGCCGGGTCCCACCGGAAAGGTGGGCCAGCGCCGCCTCGAGCGTCCCCTGGACCGTCCGGAATCCAGGTTGCAACTGGAACCCGGCGAAATCCGTGCCGTCGTATTCGACCAGTGCCCGATAGCGCACCGGCGCGTCGTCTCCGACGCTCCTGCTTGGTCCCGTCGCTACCCGCCGATCAGACGAGTTCGATCTGGACGATCTCGGCCGCATCGCCCGAACGCTGGCCGAGCTTCACGATCCGGGTGTACCCGGACGTTCGATCGGCGTACTTCGGAGCGATCTCGTCGAACAGCTTGGTGATGACGAGCGGCTCATTTGGAAACTGGCGAGACGACCGACCGTCGCGCCGCGAGATCGCCGCGCTTGGCGAGGGTGATCATTCGCTCGACCCGCCCCTGGACCTCCTTGGCCTTCGCCTCGGTGGTCTTGACCCGCTCGTAGCGCAGGATCGAGACGGTCAGGTTCTTGAACAGCGCAAGCCGTGGCCCGGTCTTGCGGCTGAGCTTGCGGCCGTCGATCTTGTGGGCCACGTCAGGCGTCCTCGCCCTCGAACCCGGCGTCCGACTCGTCGACCTCGATCTCGTCGGCCTCGAACTCGGAGGGCTCGGTCTCCGGCAGGATGAAGCCGCGCATGCGGAGGCGCTCCTTCATCTCGTCGAGCGACTTCTTGCCGAAGTTGCGCATCCGGAGGAGATCGTCGTCCTTCAGCTGGAGCAGCTGTCCGACCTTGACGATGTTGTTTCGCTTCAGGGAGTTGTAGGCCCGCATCGGCAGGTCGAGCTCCTCGATGGGCATGTCGAGCATGTTCGGCGGGAGCTGCGGCGCGCCGGCGCCCGGCGCGGTCGCCCGCGACCACGACCTGGCCGATCGTCACGAACGGCCGGAACTGGTCGACGAGGATCTGGGCCGAACGGCTGAGCGCCTCCTCGGGGCTGAGGCTCCCGTCGGTCTCGATCTCGATCGTCAGCTTGTCGTAATTGGTCACCTGGCCGACGCGCATGCTCTCGACCCAGTAGTTGACCTTGCGGACCGGGGTGAAGATCGCGTCGACCGCGATGACGCCGATCGGCAGCGCCTCGGCGCGCTCCGCCCCGAGGTAGCCGACGCCGCGCTCGACCGTCAGGTCCATCTCGATGGTCACGTCGTCCGCATCGAGGGTCATCAGGACGAGGTCCGGATTGACGATCTCGACGTCCGCCGACTCGGTGAGGTCCGCGGCCAGGACCGGGCCGGCGCCGCTCTTGGTCAGGCGTAGCTGGACCGGGTGCGTCGCGAAGCTCTTCAGGCGGAGCTTCTTGACGTTCAGGACGATCTGGGTGACGTCTTCCTTGACGCCGGGGATCGTCGAGAACTCCTGGTAGACGTCGCGGATCTGGATGGACGTGACCGCGGCGCCCTCGAGCGAGGACAGGAGCACGCGCCGGAGCGCGTTACCGAGGGTGACGCCGTAGCCGGCCTGCAGCGGGCCGGCCTCGTACTTGCCGTACGTGCCGACTTCTTCAACAGGCTCGATCTGCGGGGTATCGAGTTCGATCATGGGGTGGGTTTACCTCGAGTAGAACTCGACCACGAGCTGCTCGTTGAGATCGAGCGGCATCTGGTCGCGGCGGGGCAGGCTCAGGACGGCTCCCGCGAGGCGGGCCGGCTCCAGGCTGAGCCACTCCGGCGCCTGGTGCGAGCGAAGGGTCTCCTTGGCGTTCTTGAAGGGCTCGCGCTCGCGGCGCGAGTCTCGAACCTCGATCCGGTCGCCCGGCTTCGTCACGTACGACGGCGATGTCCGTCGGGACGCCGTTGACCGCGAAGTGGCCGTGGGTCACGAGCTGGCGGGCCTGCGCCCGCGAGGAGGCGAAGCCGAGCCGGAAGACGACGTTGTCGAGGCGCGTCTCGAGGCAGCGGAGGAGGTTCTCGCCGGTCACGCCATCCAGATTCTCGGCTTCCACGAAGTAGTTGTGGAACTGGCGCTCGAGGACGGAATAGACGCGGCGAACCTTCTGCTTCTCGCGAAGCTGGATGCCGAAGTCGCCCATCTTGCGACGGCGGACGCCGTGCTGGCCGGGCGGGCTCGGACGGCGCTCGAAGGCGCACTTCTTGGAATAGCAGCGGCGTGCCCTTCAGGAAGAGCTTCGCGCCCTCGCGACGGCAGAGGCGGCAGACGGATTCGGTGTATCGGGCCATGGGTTCCTGTCTCCGATCAGACGCGGCGCCGCTTCGGCGCGCGGCATCCGTTGTGTGGAATGGGCGTGACGTCGGTGATGGCGGTGACCTCGAGGCCGGCGATCTGGAGGGATCGGATCGGCCTGCTCGCGGCCGGCGCCCGGACCCTTGACGTAGACCTCGACCTGGCGCATCCCGTGCTCCATCGCCTTGCGGGCGGCGATCTCGGCCGACATGCGCCGCCGCGTACGGCGTGCTCTTGCGGGAACCCTTGAAGCCGGCCACGCCGGCCGAACCCCAGCTGATCACCTGGCACCGACTGAGGTCCGTGATCGTGATGATCGTGTTGTTGAACGACGCGAGGACATGAACGTGGCCCTGGGGCACGTTCTTCTTCTCCTTGCGGCGCTGTTTGACGGCCCGCTTCCGTTCAGCCATGCGTGTTCGTTGTCCCTCAGTCCTACTTCGTGGCCTTGCGTCGCGCGCCGACCGTCTTCTTCGGTCCGCGGCGCTGCCGGGCGTTGGTCTTGGTCCGCTGGCCCCGGACCGGCAGGTTCCGTCGATGGCGGAGGCCGCGGTACGAGCCGATCTCGATGAGTCGCTTGACGTTGAGGGCCACCTCGCGCCGGAGGTCGCCTTCCACCTTGTATCGACGGTCGATCAGCTCGCGGAGCCGGTTGACCTGCTCCTCGGTGAGGTCGCGGACGCGGGTGTCGGCGTTCACGTTGGTCTGGGCCAGGATCTTCTGGGCGGTCGGCAGGCCGATGCCGAAGATGTACGTGAGCGCGACCTCGACGCGCTTCTCGCGAGGGATATCGATGCCGGCGATACGTGCCATTCGGACTGCTCTACCCCTGCCGCTGCTTGTGTTTCGGGTTGGTGCAGATGACCATCACGGTGCCGTGCCGGCGAATGACCTTGCAGTTGTCGCAGCGCGCCTTGACGGAAGCTCTGACTTTCAACGGATCCTCGGTTGCTTGGTGGCTGCCCGTGGCAGCCGATGGTTGCGTTACTTCAATCGGTAGGTGATGCGGCCGCGGGTCAGGTCGTACGGGGAGAGTTCGACCCGAACTCGGTCGCCCGGCAGGATCCGGATGAAATTCATCCGAAGCTTGCCGGAGATATGGGCCAGCACCCTGTGGCCGTTCTCCAGCTCGATGGCGAACATGGTGTTCGGAAGCGGTTCGAGGACCGTTCCCTCGACTTCGATCGCGTCTCGCTTGGCCACGGGCGGTGCTGTGTCCCTTTCTCGCACCGAGTGCCGGCCCGGCGGGCCGACACACGAACGCGTAGCGTATCAGAACCTGACTACTTCGAGCAACCCCGGCAGCCGGTTCGGGGAGCAGCGGCCACGTCGCGTCAGACACGCGTCAGGATGTCCGGGCCGTGCTCGGTCACGGCGATGGTGTGCTCGAAATGCGCGGCGAGCGAACCGTCCGCCGTCACGACGGTCCAGTGGTCGGGCATGACCTCCACGTCGTCCGCTGCCGAGCGTGAACATCGGCTCGATGGCGAGGCACATGCCCGGCTGCAGCTCCATGCCCCGATAGCCCGTCCGATAGTTGGGGATCTGGGGATCCTGGTGCATCTCCGTCCCGATGCCGTGGCCGACGAACTGCTTGACGATGCCGTAGCCGGACTCGGCGGCCGATGTCCTCGACGGCCGCGGAGATGTCCCCGACTCGATTTCCCGGCACGGCGGCCGCGATGCCGGCCATCATCGCCAGCTGCGTCGCCGTGACGAGGTCCCGAGTCTCCTCGGGCACGTCGCCGACGACGAACGTCCGGGCCCCGTCGCCGTGCCACCCGTCGAGGATCGCGCCGACATCGACCGAGACGATCTGGCCGTCTCGGATCACCCGGTCGCCGGGGATGCCGTGGACGACCTCGTCATCGAGCGAGATGCAGGTGCTGGCCGGAAATGCCGCCGGGTCCGCGCCCGTACCGGCCCCCGCCCAGGTAGCCCAGGAACGACGGGGTCGCCGCCCGCGGCGCGGATATGGCGTTCGGCGAGCTCGTCGAGATGGGCGCTGGTCGACGCCCGGCCGGAGCTCGCCCTCGACGAGGGCGAGGACCTCGGCCACGACCCGTCCGCGCCCGGCGCATCAGCTCGATTTCGCGCTTCGACTTCCGGGTGACCATGTCAGCTCGAGCGCCGCGCGTCGGGTCCCGTCGCGACCCGGGCCGAGGGCCGCCACGAGGGCCGCCGCGACATCCTCGATCGGGCTGGCGTCCATCGACGGTGCGGAGCACGCCGGTGTGCCGGTAGTGGGCCTCGACCTCGCTCAGGTCGTCGAGCGTCCCGACGAGGCGCGCCCGGATCGTCTCGGGAGCGTCGTCGGCGCGCTGGACGAGCGGCGATCCGTCGATGTCGCAGATCCCGGCCTGCGCGTGGCGGATTGAAGCATGAGGTGATAGAGAGTGCCCACCCTCGCGACACACGAGCCGGCCGGAAAGTCGCTCGACGAGGATCCTCTGCCGGCACGTCGATGAGCAGCGCGGCGTCCACGCGAGCTCCCGCGTTCCCCGAGGAACCGGTCGAGCGCCACGGCCTGGACGGCGGTCCGGGGGAACCCGTCGAGGATGGCTCCGGCCGCCGCGTCGGGACGCGCCAGGCGCTCCTCGAGCATGCGGATCGTGACGTCATCCGGGACGAGCTTGCCGCGATCCATGTACTGCCTTGGCCTCGAGGCCGACGGGCGTCGCGTCGCGGATCGCGGCCCGGAACAGGTCCCCGGTGGCGACGTGCGGGATTCCGAGGCGGTCTCGCAGGACCGCGGCCTGGGTGCCCTTCCCTGCGCCCGGGGCGCCGAGCAGGACGACGATCACCGGATGAATCCCTCGTAGTTCCGCATCATCAGCTGGGCCTCGACCTGCTTCATCGTCTCGACGACGACGGACACGACGATCAGGATGCCGGTGCCGCCGAGCGCGACGCCCCGGAGCGACGGAGTCGAGGACGCCCGCGATGACCGGCGCCACGGCGACGGTGCCCAGGAAGAGCGCGCCGGCGACGGTGATCCTGGAGACGACCCGGGCGAGGTAATCCTGTGTCGGGCGTCCGGGCCGGATGCCCGGGATGAACCCGCCGTTCTTCCTGAGCTGCTCGGCGGTCTCGTCGGGCTTGAACGTGAAGGCCGTATAGAAGTACGTGAACCCGACCGTCAGCAGGAAGTACATGATCGCGTACTGCGGCGTGGTCGAGGACAGGAAGTTGGCGATCCCGGTCGCGATGTCGCTGACGCCCTTGACCGTCGAGTACGAGAAGTACAACGCCAGCTGGGCCGGGAACTGCAGGATCGAGACGGCGAAGATGATCGGGATGACGCCGGCGAGGTTGACCCGCAGGGGCAGGAACGTCTGACCACCCTGATACATGCGACGGCCTCGGACGCGGCTCGCGTACTGGATCGGGATGCGCCGCTGGCCCTCCTGGATGTAGATGATCACCCCGACGGCGACGATGGCCAGGATCGCGAAGAGGACGATGTCCCGGAACGGTTGCCCGCCGATCGTCGGAGATCGCCGCGGGGGCGCGGCTCACGATGCCGGCGAAGATGATGAAGCTGATGCCGTTGCCGATGCCCTTCTCGGTGATCAGCTCGCCGAGCCACATCAGGACGACGGCACCGGCGACCATCGAGACCATCTGGACCCAGGACATCGCGTTGCCGAGGCCGAAGCCGCCGATGATGATGCCGTCGGCGTTGAGCGCCGACAGGATCCCGAACGCCTGCAGGAAGGCCATCGGAACCGTCAGGTAGCGGGTGTACTGGTTCAGCTTCTGGCGACCGTACTCACCCTCTCGGCTGAGCGCCTGCAGCGACGGGATCACGCCCTGCATCAGCTGCATGATGATCGACGCGTTGATGTACGGGTTCATCGTCAGGCCGACGACCGACAGCTGCGACAGGCCGCCGCCGGCGAAGAGGTCGATGATCCCGAACGCCGTGTTCTTCTCGAAGAACGCCGCCAGCTGGGTCCGGTCCACGCCCGGAAGCGGGACCTGGGCCAGGAGCCGGTAGACGATCAGGATTCCGAGGACGAACAGCAGCCGGCGCCGGATATCCGGCGCACGAAACGCGTTGAGCAGGGACTCGAACACGGTCAGTCGTCCGCCGGCTCGGCGGGCGCATCCTCGGCGGGATCGGTCTCCGGGGTTTCCGCGGCCTGCGCCGGGCCGTCCTCGGCGGCGCGCGTCCGCCGCCGGCTTCGCTGCGCTCTTCGACCGACGGGCGGCCTTCGGGCGTGGCGACGCCTCGCTGTCGGTCGGCCGTCGCAGGCTCGGACTTCGGGCCGTGCCGCCCCGGCAGCACTCGGCCGTGACGCCTCGGGCGTCGCGCTGGCGACCGCCTCGGTCGTCTCGGCCTCGGTGACGACGGTTTCGGCGTGCGCTTCCGCGTCCGCGACAAGGCCCAGGGCTGCCTTCGGACCGCTCGGCACCTCGAGGATCGAGACCGTTCCGCCGGCTGCCTCGATCTTGGCCCGGGCCGAGCCGCTGACCGCGTCGGCGACGACGAACAGGGCCGTGGCAAGGTCGCCGTTCCCGAGGATCTTGAGGGGCTTGTTGAGCGTGCGCACGAGACCGGCGGCCCGGAGGATCTCCTGGTTCACCGTGATCGGCGCCGCGGCCTTCGGACTTCTTCGCGCCCGGCACGTCGCCGGCCTCGAAGATGCCGAGCTCGACGAGCCGCGAGATATCGCCGACGTTGACGATCTCGTAGTCGATCTTGAACGGGTTCTTGAAGCCGTGCAGCTTCGGGATCCGCTGGTGGAGCGGCGTCTGGCCGCCCTCGAACCAGGCGGGAATGTTCCCGCCGGCACGCGCCTTCTGGCCCTTCGTTCCGCGACCGGCCGTCTTGCCCTGGCCGGCGGCGATGCCGCGACCGACGCGCGTCTTCTTCTTGTGTGCCCCCGGCGCCGGCCGGAGATCGTGGAGCTTCATGCCTTCTCCTGGGGGTCGCCGCCGGTGTCGCCCGTGCCCTTGGCGGGCCCCGAGCCGACTTCCTCGACGGTCACGAGGAAACGGACCTGCCGGACCATGCCGCGAGTCGCCTCGTTGTCCGCGACCTCGACGCTGCTGCCGATGCCGTGCAGGCCCAGCGCCCTGATCGTGGCGCGGTTCCGGGCGATGTGGCTGATCGTGCTCTTGACCTGGGTGACGCGGAGCTTACCGGCCACGATTCGACCTCCGTGCCTGGCTGTCCCGCGATGCGGCTGCGGAGGACGATCCCGCGGCGGGCACCGAGCTCCTCCGCCGAATGGAGGCTGCGCAGGCCCTCGAGGGTCGCCCGGGTCACGTTGACCGGGTTGGTCGAGCCATGGACCTTCGTCAGGATGTCACGGATGCCGGCCGACTCGACGACGGCCCGGACCGAGCCGCCGGCGATGACGCCGGTGCCCTGGGACGCCGGCTTCAGCAGGACGCTGCTGGCCGAGTACTCCATCTTGACCTCGTGCGGGATCGTCGTCCCGACCATCGGGATCTTGATGAGGTGCTTCTTGGCGTCCTCGACGCCCTTGCGGATGGCCTCGGGAACCTCGCCGGCCTTGCCGAGCCCGACGCCGACGTGGCCGGCGCCGTCACCGACGACGATGACCGCGCTGAAGCTGAACCGGCGGCCGCCCTTGACGACCTTGGCCACGCGATTGATCTGGACGACGCGCTCCTCGAGCGCGAGCTTGTTCGGGTCGATACGTGCCACGTCAGCTCCTTAGAAGTCGAGTCCGGCCTCGCGGGCCGCTTCGGCGAGCGATTTGACGCGCCCGTGATATCGGTACCCCGCCCGGTCGAAGACGACGCGCTCGACACCGGCGGACTTCGCCCTCGAAGCGAGGAGCTGCCCCGACGGCCGCGGCCTCCTGCGTCTTCGTCCCGGTCCCGGAGCGAAGCTCCTTCTCGAGCGAAGACGCGGCGGCGAGGGTCGTCCCCGACGTGTCGTCGATGACCTGGGCGTAGATGTGGTTGAGCGAGCGGAAGACCGCGAGACGCGGCCGCGCCGGACCCCCCTCCAGGTGGAGGCGAATCCGTTCGTGGCGCTTGCGTCGTGCGGCGCCGCGGCTCGCGACGGTGGTCGTTTCGCTACGTTCCTATACTCCTGGGGCGCCTCGCTGAACAGCCATGGCCGCGTTGGCGCCTGCGCGCCCTCGCTCGCGCACGTTTGAGTGCGCTCGCTCGGGTGCTCGGCGCCGCCTTGCCCTGGCTGCCCATCTCGGCGCGTCGTCACTACTTCTTGCCGCCGATCTTGCCGGCCTTGCCGGCCTTGCGGCGGATCACCTCGCCGGCGTAGCGCACGCCCTTGCCCTTGTAGGGCTCGGGCTTGCGGGTGGCGCGCACCTTCGCCGCCACCTGTCCGACGAGTTCCTTGTCGATCCCGACGACGGCCAGCTTGACCGGGCTCTCGAGCTCGAAGCTGATGCCTTCCGGTGGATCGATCTCGATCTGGTGGCTGTAGCCCAGGCTGAGCTGCAGCTTCTTGCCGACGAGCACGGCACGATAGCCGACGCCGGTGATCTCGAGGCCCTTGCGGTACCCCGTCGTCACGCCGACGACCATGTTGTTGACGAGTGTCCGGGTCAGCCCGTGGAGCTGCTTGTGCATCTTCTGCTCGCTCGGCCGGGTGACGACGAGCGTCCCGTCTTCGCGGCTGATGAGCATCTCCGGGTGGAGCGTCCGGTGAAGTGTGCCCTTGGGCCCGTTCACGGTAACGTCGGATCCGTCGATGCTGACATCGACACCGCTGGGGACCGGGATCGGAAGGCGACCAATTCGAGACATCGTTCGGCTACCAGACGAAGGCCAGGACTTCGCCGCCGAGCTGGGCCTTGCGGGCCTGCGCGCCGGTCATGATCCCCTGGCTCGTACTGACGATGACGATGCCGAGGCCCCCGAGGACGCGGGGGATGTCGGTCTTCTGGGCGTACACGCGCAGCCCGGGCTTGCTGATGCGCTTCAGCCCGGAGACGACCGGCACCTTGCCGTCGACGTATCGCAGGGTCACCTTGATGACCTTGCCGGGACCCGCCTGCTCCTCGGTCCAATCGGCGATGAAGCCTTCGTCCTTGAGGATGCGGGCGATCTCGCGCTTGGTCCGCGACGCCGGCACGGCCACCTCCTGGTGGCGCGCGCGCGAGGCGTTTCGAACTCGCGTGAGCATGTCCGCGATCGGATCGGAGATATTCATTGGCTTCCTACCAGCTCGACTTCGTGACGCCCGGCAGCTCGCCCTGGAGCGCGCGCTCCCGGAAGCAGATCCGGCACAGGGCGAATCGGCGCATGTAGCCTCGCGGCCGGCCGCAGACGAAGCAGCGGTGGTAGCCGCGGACCTGGAACTTCGGCGTCCGCTTCGCCTTTGCGATCATCGATTTCTTTGCCATGGTCTCCCTCCCCGCGCCTACGAGGCGAAGGGCATGCCGAGGAGCTCCAGGAGACGCCTGGACTCCTCGTCGGTCTTCGCCGTCGTCACGATGCTGATCTCCAGCCCGCGGAGACGGTCCACCTTGTCGTAGTCGATCTCGGGAAACGCGATCTGCTCGCGCAGCCCGACCGTGTAATTGCCGCGACCGTCGAACGACCGGCCCGGGATCGCCCCGGAAGTCGCGGATCCGGGGCAGGGCCAGGAGCGTGAACCGCTCCAGGAAGTCCCACATCCGCTGGCCGCGCAGGGTGACCTTCAGCCCGATCGGGATTGCCCGTCCGGACGCGGAACTGGGCAATCGACCGCTTGGCCTTCGTCACGATCGGCTTCTGGCCCGTGATCGTGGCGAGGTCCTTGGCGGCCGCGTCGATCGCCTTGGCGTTGGTCAGGGCCTCGCCGAGGCCGACGTTGACGACGATCTTGTCGAGGCGCGGGACCTGCATCGGGTTGTCGTAGCCGAACTGCTTCTGGAGCGCGGCCACGGCGTCGTTCTGGTACCGGTCGTGAAGGTTGCTCGCGATCATGCCGTCACCTCGAGCGACTTGCCGCAGTGGCTGCAGACCCGGACGCGATGCCCGTCGTCGAGCTCGGTGTGACCGATCCTCGTCGGCAGGTCGCAGCTCGGGCAGACGAGCATCACCTTCGAAACGTCGAGCGGCATCGGGATGTCGAGGATGCCGCCCTGCTGGATCTTCGGGACGCGATCGGTCCGGCCCGCGCTCTGGCGCGGCTTGGTGTGCCGCTTGGCGACGTTCAGGCCCTCGACGACCACGGTCGTGGCGCTCGTGTTCGTGCCGCGCCGGAACGTGGCCCGAAGCGCCGATCGGCTCGCCGTCCGGCGGATGACTCGCTCGACCTTGCCGCGCTTGCCGGCGTCCTTGCCCGTGATCACGACGACGGTGTCGCCCTTGCGGATCTCGGGGACGCGGGTGGGATGGCCGTGCTCGTAGACCCGCGCCATCACAGCACCTCCGGGGCGAGCGAGACGATCTTCATGTAGTTGCGGTCTCGCAGCTCACGGGCAACGGGTCCGAAGATCCGGGTTCCGCGGGGGTTGCCCTGGTTGTTGATGAGGACGGCCGCGTTCTCGTCGAAGCGGATGTAGCTCGCCGTCGGCCCGGCCGTACTCCTTGGCGGTCCGGACGACGACGGCCCGGACCACGTCGCCCTTCTTCACGGCGGCGTTCGGGATCGCCTGCTTGACGCTGGCGATGATCACGTCACCGACGCCGGCCGTGGTCTTGAGCGAACGACCCATGACGCGGATGCACTGGATCGTCCGGGCACCGGTGTTGTCGGCGACCTTGAGGCGGGACTGGGGCTGGATCACGCGTCCTCCCCGGCCGGTTCGTCGACGGCCTCGGGAGCGCGGTTCAGACAGCCTCGGTCTCGTGGTGGGTGCGGCCCGGATGGGCCGAGCCGTGGATGGCTTCGGACACGGCGTCTTCCTCGGACACGACATCGGCGGACCGAGCCGTGCTCGCCGGCCGCTGGCAAGGACGCGGACGAGGCGCCAGCGCTTGGTCGCGGACAGCGGGCGCGACTCCTCGATCAGGACCGTGTCGCCGACCTGGGCCGTGTTCGTCCTCGTCGTGGGCCTTGAACTTCGTGGTCAGGCGAATGACGCGCTTGTAGAGGCGATGTCGCGTCAGGCGCTCGACGGACACGACGATCGTCTTGTCCATCTTGTCGCTGATCACGCGACCGGTCTTGGTCTTTCGAACTGCCCCGCTCGGGGCTGGTTTCGGTGGTCATCGTGGGGTTCCTCACGCCGACTTCCGGGTGGCCGAGGCCGCCCGCGGGGTAAGCCGCTCGCGCTGGACCGTCATGATCCGGGCGATCCGGTGTCGGGTCTGCGGAATCGTGCTCGTGTCATTGAGTTGCCTGCGTCGACAGCGCGAACCGGGCACTCCAGAGGTCCTGCTTCGCATCGCGCAGCGCCTGCTCGAGCTCCTGATCGGACATCTCGCGGAACTTGCCGATGTCAGTCATTGCCGCTCTCCTGGGCCGCTGCCGACTCCTTCACGACGACACGCGTCGCGACCGGAAGCTTGTGGCTGGCGAGGCGCATGGCCTCGGTCGCCTCCTCACGGCGGCACGCCGGCCATCTCGAAGAGGATCCGGCCCGGCTTCACGACGGCGACCCAGTGGTCGGGGGCGCCCTTGCCGGAACCCATGCGGGTCTCGGCAGGCTTCTTCGTGACCGGCTTGTCGGGGAAGACCCGGATCCAGATCTTGCCGCCGCGCTTGACCGATCGGGTCATCGCTCGCCGGGCCGCCTCGATCTGGCGGCTGGTGATCCAGGCCGGCTCGAGCGTCGCCAGGCCGAACTCGCCGAAGGCGACGAAATGGCCGCCCTTGGCCTGGCCGGACATGCGGCCGCGCATGACCTTGCGATGCTTGACGCGCTTCGGGAGGAGCATCGTCAGACCCCCTGCCCGACGAACGGCCTGCGGCGCGATGGCGGGTCGCTCCGGGGCGAAGTCGCCGCGGTAGATCCAGACCTTGACGCCGATCCGGCCGTAGGTCGTGTGGGCGTGGACCTGGCCATAGCTGATGTCGGCGCGGAGCGTGCCGAGCGGGATCCGACCTTCCTTGTCCCACTCGCGGCGACCCATCTCGGCGCCGCCGAGGCGACCCGAGACCATGATCTTGACGCCCTTGGCGCCGGCCTTCATGGATCGCTGGATCGACTGCTTGATCGCCTTCTTGAAGGCGATCCGGCGGCTGAGCTGCTGGCTGATGTTCATCGCGACGAGGTAGGCGTCGAGCTCCGGCTGGCGGATCTCCTTGATCTCCAGCTTGACCTTGCGCTTCGTCAGCGCGCCGATCTGCTGGCGGAGGATCTCGACGTTCTGGCCGCCCTTGCCGATCACGATGCCCGGCTTCGCCGTGTGCACCGTGACGGTGACCTGGCCGAAGTTCCGCTCGATCTCGAGGCCGCTGACGCTCGCGTTGGCGAGTCGCTGCGCGCACGAGCTTGCGGATCGTGATGTCCTCCGTGAGGAGGGCCGTGTACTCCTTGTCGTGGTACCACTTCGCCGTCCAGGTGCGGGTCACCCCGAGGCGGAAGCCGTAGGGGTGGACCTTGTGTCCCATGCTCAGTCCTCCCGGTTTCCGACGGTCACGGTGATGTGGGTCTGCGGCTTGTGGATCGGGAAGGCCCGACCCTGGGCGCGCGGTCGCCAGCGCTTGATGGCCGGTCCCTCGTCCGCGCGCGCGTCGAGGACGACGAGCTCGTCAGCGGCCATGTTCAGGTTGTTCTCGGCGTTGGCCGTCGCGCTCTTGAGCACGCTTGGCGACGTCCTTCGCGGCGTGCTGGGGCATGAACTGGAGCACGGCGGCGGCCTCCTCCACGGAGCGGCCCCGGATCGCCTGGACGACGAGGCGGGCCTTCCGGGTGGAGCCCCGGAGGTACTTGGCGGTAGCGGAAACACGCACGGTTCGCCGCTCCTACTTCGGGCTCGCGGATCGGTCGGTGTGCTTGCCGTGCCCGCGGTAGGTGCGGGTCGGGGCGAACTCGCCGAACCGGTGGCCGACCATGTTCTCGGTCACGTAGACCGGAACGTGCTTGCGGCCGTTGTAGACGGCGACGGTGTGGCCGATGAACGTCGGGAAGATCACGGACGCGCGGGACCAGGTCTTGACGACCTTCTTCTCGCTGCGCTTGTTCATCTCCTCGATGCGGCCGAGAAGGCGGGCCTCGACGAACGGGCCCTTCTTGATGGATCGGGACATGTTGTCCTGCCTCCCCCGCTACTTCCGGTGCCGCGAGCGGACGATGAGCCGCGACGTGGTCTTGCCACGGCGCGTGCGATAGCCCATCGCCGGCTTGCCCCACGGGGTCTTGGGCGGCATCCCGGTCGGGGACTTGCCTTCGCCGCCACCGTGCGGATGGTCGCGTGGGTTCATGACGACGCCTCGGACCTCGGGTCGCTGGCCCATGTGGCGGGCGCGACCGGCCTTGCCGAGGTTCTGGTTCTCATGGTCGAGGTTGCCGACCTGGCCGACGGTGGCCATGCACTTCATGGGGACGCGCCGGACCTCGCCGGACGGGAGCCGGACCTGGGCGAGCTCGCCTTCCTTGGCCAGCAGCTGGGCCGACGTGCCGGCGGACCGGACGATCTGGCCACCCTTGCCGGGACGAGCTCGATGTTGTGGATGGTCGTGCCGAGCGGGATGTTCGCGATCGGCAGGGCGTTGCCCACCCGCGCCTCCGCGTCAGGGCCGGAGACGACGACGTCGCCGACCTTCACCCCGTGCGGCAGGAGCATGTAGCGCTTCTCGCCGTCGCGGTAGTGGAGGAGGCCGATCCGCGCCGAGCGGTTCGGGTCGTACTCGACGGTCGCGACGCGGGCCGGAACGCCGTACTTGTCGCGCTTGAAGTCGATGCGACGGTAGTGTGTCTTCTCGCCGCCGCCGCGATGGCGGACGGTGAGGCGGCCGGCGTTGTTCCGACCGGACCCGCGGATCTGCGGCTCGAGCAGCGGCTTGTGCGGCTCGGTCGGTCGTGATCTCCTCGAACGTCGAGCGGGTCATGCCGCCGCATGTCCGGGCGAGGTGGCCTTGTAGCTGCGAAGCGGCATGCCTACACCCCCTCGAAGAACTGGATCTTCTGGCCGGGGGCCAGGGTCACGATGGCCTTGCGCCAGCCCGAGATGCGACCCTTGCTTCGGCCGCGGCGCGTGCCGGACATCTTGGTCTGGGGCTGCTTGGTCAGCACGTTGACCGCGGACGACGGTCACCTTGTCGGCCTTGTAGAGCTCCTCGATCGCCGCCTTGATCTGGATCTTGTTGGCGTCGGGATGGACGGCGAAGGTGTACTTGCCGCGGGTCGACTCGTCGATCGACTTCTCGCTGATGACGGGCCGGAGGATGATCTCGGGCGCGGTGAGGGCGCTCACAGGTACGTCTCCTCCATCCGGGCGAGGGCGGGCTGCTCGATGACGATCGTGTCGGCCTTGATGAGGTCGACGACGTTGAGCGAGTCGGCGAGGATGACCTCGACCGTCGGCAGGTTGCGGGCCGACAGCTTCAACTGCTCGTCGGTGCCGGGCGCGACGATCAGCACGCGACCCGTGGCGTTGAGCGCGGTCAGGATGCCGAGGAAGTCGCGGGTCTTGATCCGATCGAGGGCGAACGTGTCGACGACGCGGATCGCCGCGTCGCCGAGCTTCGCGGTCAGGGCGCCGCGAAGCGCGAGGCGCCGCATCTTGCGGGGCAGTCGCTGCTCGTACGAGCGCGGATGCGGGCCGAAGACCACGCCGCCGCCACGGTAGTGAGGCGCCGACTTCGAACCCTGGCGAGCCCGACCGGTTCCCTTCTGGCGGTACGGCTTGGCGCCGCCGCCGCGGACCTCGCCGCGGGTCTTGGTATCCGACGTCCCGAGCCGCCGGCCGGCGAGCTGCGCGGTCACCACCTGGTGGAGGACGGCGACGTTCACCGGGGCCGCGAACAGCTCGTCGTTGAGCTCCACGCTGCCGACGGAGGCGCCGGTCTTGTCGTAGAGGGTGGTCTGCGTCATGTCAGGCCTTCTTCACGAGGATCAGGCTGCCCCGGACCGCCGGGAAGGCTGCCCTTGAGCAGGAGCAGGTTGCGATCGGCGTCGGCCTGGACGACCTTCACCTTCTTGGCGGTCGCGCTGCTCGTCGCCCATGTGGCCGGCCATCTTGACGCCCTTGTAGACGCGACCGGGGGTGGTGCCGGGTCCGATCGAGCCGGGCTCGCGATGGTGGTCCGAGCCATGGGTCTTGGGGCCGCGATGGAAGTGGTGGCGCTTGATGTGACCGGCGAAGCCCTTGCCCTTCGAGACGCCCGAGACGTCGACGAGATCACCCGCGGCGAACAGGTCGCTGACGGCGATCGTCTGTCCGACCTCGAAGCCGCTCAGATCATCCAGGCGGAACTCGCGGATCGTGGCGAGGTTCGGCAGGCCCTTGAGCTGACCGGCCTCGGGCTTGGTGAGCTTCTTCTTCTCCTCGGTTCCGAGCTGGACGGCCGTGTAGCCGTCCTGCGCGGCGGTCCGAAGACGCGTGACGGTGTTCGGGGCGACCTCCAGCACGGACACGGCGACCATCGTCCCGTCCGCCTGGAAGACCTGGGTCATGCCGACCTTTCGGCCGATCAATCCAATGCTCATCGCACGCTGCTCCGGCCCATCGCCGCGTTGGCGTCTGCGCGCGCTCGCTCACGCACGTTTGAAGTGCGCTCGCTCGTGTGCTCGAAGCCGCCTTGCGCTGGACGCGAGACCAGCGGCGCTGAGGGTCGTGAAGTGGTTCATTACATCTTGATCTCGATGTCGACGCCCGCCGGAAGGCTGAGTCGCATCAGGGCGTCGACCGTCTTCGACGACGGGTCCAGGATGTCCACGAGCCGCTTGTGCGTGCGGATCTCGAACTGCTCCCGGCTGTCCTTGTCGATGAAGGGCGAGCGGATGACGGTGAACTTCTCGATCCGCGTCGGCAGCGGAACTGGCCCGACGATGTCGGCCCCGGTACGCTGGGCGGTCTCGACGATCTGGGCCGCCGACTGATCCAGCAGTCGGTGGTCGTACGCCTTGAGGCGGATGCGGATGCGCTGCTTTGCCATCGGTTACTCGGTGATGCTCGTGATCGCGCCGGCACCGACGGTCCGGCCACCCTCGCGGATGGCGAACCGCTGACCGGTCTCGAGCGCGATCGGGGTGATGAGCTCGACGCTCATCTCGACGTTGTCACCGGGCATGACCATCTCCGCGCCATCGGGCAGGCCGATGGAGCCGGTGACGTCGGTGGTCCGGAGGTAGAACTGGGGCCGGTAGCCGTTGTAGAAGGGGGTGTGGCGGCCGCCCTCCTCCTTCGTCAGGACGTAGACCTGGGCCTGGAACTTCGTGTGGGGCTTGACCGAGCCGGCCTTGGCCATGACCTGGCCGCGCTCGATCTCCTCGCGCTCGATGCCCCGCAGGAGGCAGCCGACGTTGTCGCCGGCGCGGCCCTCGTCGAGGAGCTTCTTGAACATCTCGACGCCGGTGACGACGACCTTGCGGGTCGCCTTGACGCCGACGATCTCGACCTCGTCGCCGACCTTCACGATGCCGCGCTCGATGCGGCCGGTCGCGACGGTCCCCCGGCCCTTGATGCCGAAGACATCCTCGACCGGCATGAGGAAGGGCTTGTCGATCGCCCGCTCGGGGGTCGGGATGTAGGAGTCGACCGCATCCATGAGCTCCTGGATGCAGGCGTAGGCGGGATCGGCCGGGTCGTCGGGGGCCTCGAGGGCCTTCAGGGCGCTGCCCCGGATGACCGGGATGTCGTCGCCGGGGAAGTTGTTCTTGGTGAGCAGCTCGCGGACCTCGAGCTCGACGAGGTCGAGGAGCTCGGGATCGTCGACCGCGTCGACCTTGTTGAGGAAGACGACGATGTACGGCACCTCCACCTGGCGGGCCAGGAGGATGTGCTCGCGGGTCTGGGGCATCGGGCCGTCGGTCGCGGCGACGACGAGGATCGCGCCGTCCATCTGGGCGGCGCCGGTGATCATGTTCTTGATGTAGTCGGCGTGGCCGGGGCAGTCGACGTGGGCGTAGTGGCGGGCGTCGGTCTCGTACTCGACGTGGGCGATCGCGATGGTGATGCCGCGCTCCCGCTCCTCGGGGGCGTTGTCGATCGTGTCGAAGGCGCGGTACTCCGCCTCACCCTTCAGGGCGAGGTACTTCGTGATCGCCGCGGTGAGCGACGTCTTGCCATGGTCGATGTGGCCGATCGTGCCGATGTTCACGTGCGGCTTGGTGCGTTCGAACTTCTTCTTGGCCATCGTGGGCTGCTCCTGGCTCCTCGTCCCGACCGCTCAGGAAACTCGTGATTTGGCGACGAGTTCCTGGGCAAGGTTGCCCGGGACCTCGGCGTAGTGCGACAACTCCATCGAATAGCTGGCCCGGCCCTGGGTCATCGACCGCAGGTCCGTGGCGTAGCCAAACATCTCGGCGAGCGGGACGGCCGCGCGGACGACCGTGGTCGTACCCCGCATCTCCGTCCCCTCGACAAGGCCGCGACGACTGTTGAGGTCGCCGATGACGTCGCCCATGAACGACTCGGGCAGGGTCACCTCGACCCGCATCATCGGCTCCAGAATGGTCGGACTGGCCTTCTCGACGGCGTCCTTGAGCGCCATCGACGCGGCGATCTTGAAGGCCATCTCCGACGAGTCGACCTCATGGTACGAGCCGTCGTGGACGATCGCCCTGACGTCGACCATCGGGTAGCCCGCGTAGACGCCGGTGTCGACGGCCTCGTGGATGCCCTGGTTGATCGCGCGCATGTACTCGCGCGGGATCGTGCCGCCGACGATCTTGTCGACGAACTCGTAGCCGGAGCCCTTCTCGCCGGGCTCGAGGGTGAGGATCACGTGGCCGTACTGGCCCTTGCCGCCGGTCTGGCGGACGAAGCGACCGTTGCCCTCGGCCGAACGCCGGATCGTCTCCCGATACGAGACCTGGGGGCGGCCGACGTTCGCCGCGACCTTGAACTCGCGGACCATCCGGTCGACGAGGACGTCCAGGTGCAGCTCGCCCATGCCGGCGATGAGGGTCTCGCCGCTGTCCGGATCCGTCTTGACCCGGAACGTCGGATCCTCCTCGGCCAGGCGCTGCAGGGCGATGCCCATCTTGTCCTGGTCGGCCTTCGTCTTGGGCTCGATCTTGACCTCGATGACCGGCTCCGGGAAGGAAATGGTCTCGAGGAGGATCGGATGATCGGGGTCCGAGAGCGTGTCGCCGGTGAAGGTGTCCTTGAGCCCGACGATCGCGGCGATGTCGCCCGCGTAGGCCTCGTCGATCTCCTCGCGGTGGTTGGCGTGCATCTGGAGGATGCGGCCGACTCGCTCCTTCTTGCCCTTCGCCGTGTTCAGCACGTACGACCCGGCCTTGAGCGTCCCGGAGTAGACCCGGAAGAAGGCGAGCTTGCCGACGAACGGGTCGGCGGCGATCTTGAAGGCAAGCGCCGAGAAGGGTTCCTTGTCGTCGACGGTCCGCAGCAGCTCCTCGTCCGTGCCCGGCCGGAGGCCGATCGTCGGCGGCACGTCGAGGGGCGACGGAAGGTAGTCGACGACGGCGTCGAGCATCGGCTGGACGCCCTTGTTCTTGAGCGCGGAACCGGCCAGGACGGGAACGAACTTCGACTGCAGCGTCCCGAGGCGGAGCCCGTGGTGGATCTCGGCGATCGTCAGGGCCTCGCCCTCGAGGTACTTGTGGGTCAACGCGTCGTCGGCCTCGGCGACGGCCTCGACGAGCCGCTCGCGATGCTTCGCCGCCTCGGCCCGGAGGGCCTCCGGGATCTCGACGACGTCGATCTTGCTGCCGAGGTCGTCGCGGTACAGGATGGCCTTCATCTCGACGAGGTCGATGACGCCCTCGAAGGTGTCCTCCATCCCGATCGGGATCTGGATCGGGACGGGTCGGGCACCGAGGCGGTCGACGATCATCTCGACGCAGCGCCAGAAGTCGGCGCCGGTTCGATCCAGCTTGTTGATGAAGCAGATCCGCGGCACGGAGTAGCGGTCGGCCTGGCGCCAGACCGTCTCGGACTGCGGCTCGACACCGGCCACGCCGTCGAAGACCACGACCGCGCCATCGAGGACCCGGAGGCTCCGCTCGACCTCGACCGTGAAGTCCACGTGCCCGGGCGTATCGATAATGTTGATACGGTGGTCGTTCCAGTAGCAGGTCGTTGCCGCGGCAGTGATCGTGATGCCGCGCTCCTGCTCCTGGGGCATCCAGTCCATGGTGGCCGCGCCCTCATGGACCTCGCCGAGCTTGTAGATCTTCTTGGTATAGAAAAGGATCCGCTCGGTGACAGTGGTCTTCCCGGCGTCGATATGCGCGATGATTCCGATGTTCCGCGTGCGTGCGAGCGGAACCAGCCGTGTCACGTTCAGTACCTTTCCGGGATTACCACTTGAAATGGCTGAAGGCCTTGTTGGCCTCGGCCATCTTGTGCGTGTCCTCGCGTCGCTTGACCGCCGCGCCGAGGCCATTCATGGCATCGACGAACTCGGCCGCGAGCTTCTCGCTCATGCTCTTGCCGTTTCGCTTGCGGGCGGACTGGACGAGCCAGCGAACGCCGAGCGAGAGGCGGCGATCGCCGCGGATCTCGACCGGAACCTGGTACGTCGCGCCGCCAACGCGGCGGGGCTTGACCTCGATGATCGGGCTGGCGTTGCGAAGCGCGTTCTCGAGGACCTCGAGACCAGGCCGCTTGGCCGAAGCCTCGGCCCGCGCCAGCGCCTGGCGGAGGATCCGCTCGGCGAGGTTCTTCTTGCCATCCCGCATCAGCTTCGCGTGGAAACGCGCCGTCGTGCGATTGGCCGGGATCTGCTCGTACTTGGTCTTGCGAGCGATGCTCGCGCGACGCGGCATCAGCGCTTCCCGCCGATGGCCGGAGCGACCTTCGCGCCGTACTTGGAGCGGCCCTGCTTGCGATCGCGCACGCCGGCCGCGTCAAGCGTCCCGCGGATGATGTGGTACTTGACCGACGGAAGGTCCTTGACGCGGCCGCCGCGGACCAGGACGACCGAGTGCTCCTGCAGGTTGTGGCCGATCCCGGGGATGTAGGCCGTGACCTCCATCTGGTTGGTGAGCCGGACGCGGGCGATCTTCCGGAGAGCCGAGTTCGGCTTCTTCGGGGTCATGGTTCGAACCTGGAGACAGACTCCCCGCTTCTGGGGAGCTCCAGGAATCGAGACCTGGCGCTGACGAAGGCTGTTCCAGTTCTTGCGCATCGCGGGGGCCTTGATCTTGGAGATCTTGGCTCGCCGGCCATGGCGCACGAGCTGGCTGATCGTCGGCACGAAGATGCTGCTCCTTTCGGTCCTGTCGGTCGGTTGCGGTCCTCGAGACCGCGGGTCTGCTGGCCGGGGGTTCGGACCCTCGGCGAGGACCCTGTCCCATCCTGCGATGGGGGTTCCGGACGGGCGCCGCAGCGCCCATGTCGAACGCCGCCCCCTTCGGAGCCACGATCGCGGAGTGTAGCAATCCGGCCGATCGAGTGTCAAACGATGGCCGGTACGGAAGCGGCGCCCCGGTGGGGAGCGCCGCGCCCGTTGTCAGGCTTCCGGTGTCGCCTCCGCCTCGCCTTGGAGAAGCGGGTTCTTGTCCGGATCGATCTCGTCGTCCGGGGCGTTCCCGGCGGCGGCTCAGGAACGGGTTGAAGGCGTCCTCGTCCGGGCCGGCGACGGCAGGCGGACGGACCGTGCCGCTCTCGTCGACGACGGACGTCCCGTCCTCGAGGAACGGGTTGTAGGTCGACCCGGCCTCGAGCGCCTCGCCGGCGAGGGCCTCGAGGGCTGCTCGGCGCTCGCGCTCCTTGCGCGCGGCCAGGTTGGCCGGCGCCCCGGATCCGGCCGGGATGAGCTTGCCGATGATGACGTTCTCCTTGAGGCCGATCAGGTGGTCCTTGGCGCCGTTGATGGCCGCCTCGGTGAGCACCCGGGTCGTCTCCTGGAAGGACGCCGCGGCAAGGAAGCTCGAGGTGTTGAGCGAAGCCTTCGTGACCCCGAGAAGCACGGTCTGGGCCGTCGCCGGCTCGCCGCCCTCCGCGAGGACCCGATTGTTGACCTCCTCGAAGTCGAGCCGGTCGATGAGCTCGGTCGGCAGGAGCTCGCTGTCGCCCGGCTGGTCGATCCGGACCTTCCGGAGCATCTGCCGAACGATGATCTCGATGTGCTTGTCGTTGATCGTGACGCCCTGGCTGCGGTAGACCTTCTGGACTTCCTTGACCAGGTAACGCTGGACCGCGTCGCGGCCCCGGGTGTCGAGGTATTCCTGCGGGTTGATCGGACCGTCGGTGATCGCGTCCCCGGCCCGGACCTCCTCGTTGTCGCCGACGAGCAGCCGCGCATTGTGCGGGATGGAGTACTCGCGCTCGACGATGTCCTCCGCCCGGACGACGAGGCCGTCATCGGTCTTGGCGAGGAAGCCCTTCACCGGCGAGCCGATGTCGGTCGGGGTGTCGCCACCGAGTCGAGCGACCACCTGACCCGCCTCGACGAGATCGCCGGGAGCGGCCAGGAGCTCGACGTCCTTCGGCAGGTTGAGTGCCGAGTCGTACGACTCGCGCGAGGTGACCTTGACCTTGGTCCCGGATTCGGCCCGGAGGACCGAGACGATTCCGTCGATGTGGCTGATCTCGGCCTTGCCCTTGGGCACGCGGGCCTCGAACAGCTCCTCGACGCGCGGCAGGCCGGCCGTGATGTCGAGGCCGGCGACGCCGCCGGTATGGAACGTTCGCATGGTGAGCTGGGTACCGGGCTCGCCGATCGACTGGGCGGCGATGATGCCGACAGCCTCCCCCACCCCGACCGGATCGCCGGTCGCGAGGTTGCGGCCGTAGCAGCGGCGACAGACGCCGTAGCGGGCCTCGCAGGTGAGCGGCGACCGCACGAGCACCTCGTCGATGCCGGCAGCCTCGATGGCGGCCGAGCTCTCCTCGGTGATGAGCTCGTTCCGATCGACGAGGAGCGGCGGGTTCTTGGCCTTGCTGGCGGGGTCCGGCAGCGGTGCCGCGGACAAGCGCCCGACGAGACGCTTCCGGAACTCGTCCCGGACGGCCTGGCCGGTTCCCTCATCCGTGGCGGGCCAGGTGGCGCCGGTCATGTCCGCCGTGTCGGCGGCCGTGATCCAGCTCCCTTCCTCGGTCCCGCAGTCCTCTTCCTTGGTGATCACGTCCTGGGCGACATCGACGAGGCGGCGGGTCAGGTACCCCGAGTCGGCGGTCCGGAGGGCCGTGTCGGCGAGGCCCTTGCGGGCGCCGTGGGTCGAAATGAAGTACTCGAGGACCGACATGCCTTCGCGGAAGTTGCTCCGCACGGGGACGTCGATGATCCGGCCGGACGGATCGGCCATGAGGCCGCGCATCGCGCCGAGCTGGCCGATGTTGCCCTTGTTACCGCGGGCTCCGGAGTCGGTCATCATCCGGAGGGCGTTGTCCTCCGGGAGTGACGCCATCATCGAGTCGGAGATGTCCTTGGTGGTTCGCTGCCACAGCTCGACGACCTGCTCGTAGCGCTCGTCGTCGGTGATGAGGCCGCGTGAGAACTGCTTGTCGATGTCGGTGACCGCGCCGTCGGTCGTGGCCAGTCGCGAGGCCTTGTCGTCGGGCGTGACGATGTCCCAGAGGCCGATCGTCATCCCGCCGCGGGTGGCGAACTTGAAGCCGACGTCCTTGATGCCGTCGACGAGGTTGGCCGTCTCCTCCGGCCCGAGGAGCCGGTAGCACTCGTCGACGATGCGCTTGAGCTCGCTTCGCTTCATGGCCTGGTTCTTGAACCGAAGGCGATCCGGAACGATCTCGTTGAAGATGATCCGGCCGACCGTCGTCCGAAGCGTTGTCGGGCGAAGCTCGCCCGCAACCTCGTCCCAGGCCCGAACGACGACGTCGATCGGTTCGTGCAGGCCGACCTTGCTCGGGATGTGCGAGTCGGAGGCCTCGGCGTCGTCCGAGCGACGCTCGGCGGCCGAGGCCAGCCCGCGTGCCGAGAGCTCGTAGGCCAGGAGTGCTTCACCCTCGTCGGAGAAGCTCCGGACGAACTTCGGGTTCGTGTCCCGCTCCATCGTCAGGTAGTAGCAGCCGAGGACCATGTCCTGGGTCGGTGCCACGACCGGCGTGCCGTCGGCCGGCGACAGGAGGTTCGCGGTCGACAGCATCATGGTCCGCGCCTCGTCCTGGGCGGCCGTCGAGAGCGGCACGTGGACCGCCATCTGGTCGCCGTCGAAGTCGGCGTTGAACGCCGTGCAGACGAGGGGGTGGATCTGGATTGCCGATCCCTCGACGAGGACCGGCATGAACGCCTGGATCCCGAGGCGGTGGAGCGTCGGGGCTCGGTTCAGGAGCACCGGGTGGTCCTTGATGACCTCCTCGAGGACATCCCAGACCTCCGGCCGGACGCGCTCGACGATGCGCTTGGCGCTCTTGATGTTGTGGGCGAAGCCCTTCTCGACGAGCTGGCGCATGACGAACGGCTTGAACAGCTCGAGCGCCATCTTCTTTGGCAGGCCGCACTGGTGCAGCTTCAGCTCCGGCCCGACCACGATGACGGACCGTCCCGAGTAGTCGACGCGCTTGCCGAGCAGGTTCTGGCGGAACCGACCCTGCTTGCCCTTGAGCATGTCGCTCAGGGACTTCAGGCGATGGTTCCCTGTCCCGGCGATGGCCCGGCCACGGCGGCCGTTGTCGATGAGGGCGTCGCAGGCCTCCTGGAGCATCCGCTTCTCGTTGCGGATGATGATCTCGGGCGCTCCGAGCTCGAGGAGACGCTTGAGCCGGTTGTTCCGGTTGATCACGCGGCGGTAGAGGTCGTTCAGGTCGGAGGTCGCGAAGCGGCCACCGTCGAGCTGGACCATCGGGCGCAGGTCGGGCGGAATGACCGGCAGGACGGACAGGATCATCCACTCGGGACGGGTCCCCGAGCGGCGGAAGGCCTCGATCAGGCGGAGGCGCTTGATGGCCTTCTTCCGTCGCTGGCCGGAGCTCGTCCGGACCTCGACGTGGAGGGTTCGAGCCAGCTCCTCGAGATCCATCCGGCTGATGATGTCGCGGACCGCCTCGGCGCCCATGCCGGCGCTGAACAGGCGGCCCTTGCCGGCCTGGTTGTAGCGCTCCTCGAGCCCTCGGACCTCGAGCTCCCCGAGGGTCTGAAGGGGCTTGATGCCCTCGAGCTCGTCGCGGATGCGACGGGTCTCCTCCTTGGAGCCCTGGGCCTGCTCGGCAAGCTTCTCGCGCTCGGCGCGGAGCGGTGTCGTCCATGGCGGCCCGAAGGTCGGCGATCTTCTGCTCGACGGCGAGCGCCTCGTCCTTCTCGCGGGTCTGGAATTCGTCGGTGACGCGCTCCATCTCGGCCGAGACGACGGCCCGCAGGCGGGCGACGGCCTCCTTGCCGCCCTTCTCGCCGGCGGGCACGATGACCTCGCCGGTCGGGGCGAAGACGACGGTCTCCTCGGCGGCCGTGGTCTTGACCGCCGTCAGCTGGGCTTCGACCGCCTGGGCGGCCGCCGCGATCTCCTCGGTCCGGGCGGCCCGCTGGCCCTCCAGGTCCGCCTTGGTCGCGGCAAGCTCGACGTTGAGCTCGTCCTTCTGGCGATTGATGTTCGCGCGGAGCTCGTCCTCGAGCTGGCCGAGGGCCTCGCCCGACTTGCCGCCACGGCCGGCGGCCTCCTCGTCGAGATTGGCCAGGAGCCGTCGCCGGACGTCCTCGTCGACGCTCGTGACGATGTAGAGCGCGAAGTAGAGGATCCGCTCCAGGTTCCGGGGGCTGATGTCGAGCAGGATCCCGAGCCGGGACGGCGTGCCCTTGAAGTACCAGATGTGGCTGACCGGGCTGGCCAGCTGGATGTGGCCCATCCGCTCGCGGCGGACCTTCGAGCGCGTGACCTCGACGCCGCACTTGTCGCAGATGATGCCCTTGTATCGAATCCGCTTGTACTTGCCGCAGTAGCACTCCCAGTCCTTGGTGGGACCGAAGATGCGTTCGTCGAAGAGACCATCCTTCTCGGGCTTGAGCGTCCGGTAGTTGATCGTCTCCGGCTTCGTCACCTCACCCTTGGACCACTCCCGGATCTGGTCCGGGCTGGCAAGCGAGATGCGAATGGCGTTGAAATTGTTGACCTCGAGCATCGTTCTCCTCCGCGCCGCCGCCTGGCTTCAGCAGCGCGATCCGGACCTGGTGCGAGCGTCAGCGGGCCGGCCGGGACCCGCGGACGCGTGTGATTGGTGCTGGTTTCAGTCTTCGAAGCCGGCGAGGTTGATCCCGCCGAGATCGGGCAGCAGGTAGCCTGCGGCATCATCCTCGGCGAGCGGGATCTCCTCGTCGTTCGGATCGAGGATCTCGGCGTTGAGCCCGAGACTCCGCAGCTCCTTGATGAGGACCTTGAAGGACTCGGGAACGCGGGGCGGCTGGATCTCCTCGCCCTTGACGATCGCCTCGTACGTCTGGACGCGGCCCAGCACGTCGTCCGACTTGACCGTCAGGAGCTCCTGCAGGATGTTCGCGGCGCCGTACGCCTCGAGCGCCCAGACCTCCATCTCGCCGAACCGCTGACCGCCGAACTGGGCCTTGCCACCGAGCGGCTGCTGGGTGATGAGGCTGTACGGGCCCGTGGACCGGGCGTGGATCTTGTCCTCGACGAGGTGGTGAAGCTTGAGCATGTAGATGTAGCCGACCGTGATCGGCCGGTCGAAGGGCTCGCCCGTCCGACCGTCGTGAAGGACGATCTTCCCGTCCTCGGGAAGGCCGGCCTCGATGAGCTCGGTCCGGATCTGCTCCTCGGTGGCACCGTCGAAGACCGCGGTGGCCGCCGACTCGCCCTTGACGTGGAGTGCCCAGCCGAGGTGGGTCTCGAGGATCTGGCCGATGTTCATCCGGCTCGGGACGCCGAGCGGGTTGAGGATGATGTCGACCGGCGTGCCGTCCGGCAGGAACGGCATGTCCTCGGACGGCAGGATCTTGGCGATGACGCCCTTGTTGCCGTGCCGGCCGGCCATCTTGTCGCCGACCGAGATCTTCCGCTTCTGGGCGACGGCGACCCGCACCAGGCGATTGACGCCGGGCTGGAGGTCGTCGTTGTTGTCGCGGCTGAACTCGCGGATCTCCACGACCTTGCCGCGCTCGCCGTGCGGCAGGCGCAGCGAGCTGTCCTTCACCTCGCGGGCCTTCTCGCCGAAGATCGCCCGGAGGAGGCGCTCCTCCGCGGTGAGCTCCGTCTCACCCTTGGGCGTGATCTTGCCGACGAGGATGTCGCCGGGTCGAACCTCCGCCCCGATGTAGACGACGCCCTCTTCGTCGAGGTCCTTGAGGGACTCCTCGCCGACGTTCGGGATGTCGCGGGTGATCTCCTCGGGTCCGAGCTTGGTGTCCCGGGACTCGATCTCGTGCTTCTCGATGTGGATGCTGGTGAAGAGGTCGTCGCGCGACGAGGCGATCGCTGATGACGATCGCGTCCTCGTAGTTCCCGCCTTCCCAGCTCATGAACGCCACGAGGACGTTGCGGCCGAGCGCAAGCTCGCCGAACTGGGTGGACGAGCTGTCCGCGATGGCCTGCGCCGCGTCCACTCGCTGCCCGACGTCGACGATGGGCCGCTGGTTGATGCAGGTGCCCTGGTTGCTGCGCAGGAACTTCAGGAGCCGGTACTCATCCAGCTCGCCCGAGTCGGCCTCGATGCGGATCCGCTCCGCGGTCACGCTGGTGACGACGCCGGCGCGGGTGGCGACCACGACCTGGCCGGAGTCACGCGCTGCGCGCTCCTCCATGCCCGTGCCGACGATCGGCGCCTCCGGCTCGAGGAGCGGGACGGCCTGACGCTGCATATTCGAGCCCATGAGCGCACGGTTCGCGTCGTCGTGCTCGAGGAACGGGATCAGGGCCGTCGCCACGGAGACAACCTGCTTCGGGCTCACGTCCATGTATTCGATCTGGTCGGGCCGAGCCTCCGGGAACTGGTCGCGGAAACGAGAAGCGACCCGCTCGTCGAGGAAGTGGCCCTCGTCATCGAGCCGCGAGTTGGCCTGGGCGACGACGTGCTGCTCCTCCTCGTCGGCGGGGAGGTACTCGATCTGGTCGGTCACGATCGGGCGGATCGGGAACGCGTTGGCCTTCTGGCGCTTGAGCTCGGCCGCTGCGGGGGCGTCGAATTCCTCGCCCCGCTTGAGGACCACGGCTCCGCCCTTGGCGGTGACGTCGGACCCGGCCGTGAAGGTCAGGAGGGCCGGGTCATCCCAGCTCACGGTTCGCTTCACCCGACGGTAGGGCGTCTCGATGAAGCCATAGCTGTTGATCCGCCCGTACGTCGCAAGGGAGCCGATGAGCCCGATGTTCGGGCCTTCCGGGGTCTCGATCGGGCAGATGCGGCCGTAGTGGCTGTGATGGACGTCGCGGACGTCGAAGCCGGCCCGCTCGCGGGACAGGCCACCCGGTCCGAGGGCCGACAGGCGCCGCTTCGAGGTGAGCTCGGCAAGCGGGTTGGTCTGGTCCATGAACTGGCTGAGCTGGCTGCCGCCGAAGAACTCCTTCATCGCGGCCACGACGGGCCGGATGTTGATCAGGGCGTTCGGGGTGGCCTTGTCGATCTCCTGGATCGTCATCCGCTCGCGAACGACACGCTCCATGCGCAGGAGGCCGATGCGGAAGGCGTTCTGGATCAGTTCGCCATTGGCCCGGATCCGGCGGTTGCCGAGGTGGTCGATGTCATCCTTGGGATGGAGCCCGCGATTGCACTCGATGAGGTGCCCGACGATCGCCGCGATGTCCTCGCGGGTGATCGTCCGCTGGCCCTCGATCGGGAGCTCGAAGCCCATCCGCTCGGCCACGCCCAGGAGCTTCTTGCCGAACTTGTAGCGGCCGACCCGGCCGAGATCGTAACGGCGGAAGTTGAAGAACAGGCCCTCGACGAGCTGGCGGGCGTTGTCACCCGTGGGCGGGTCGCCCGGCCGGAGCTTCTTGTAGACCTCGATGAGCGCCTCGGCGGGCGTCCGGGTGACGTCCTTGTCCAGGGTGTTGGCGATGAACGGGTGCTCGGGATCGATGTCCACGGAGCTGAAGAGCGCCGCGATCTCGTCGTTGGTCTCGTAGCCGACGGCGCGCAGCAGCGTGGTCGCCGCGATCTTGCGCTTGCGATCCACCTTGACCCAGAGCTGGTCCTTGTTGTTCGTCTCGAATTCGAGCCAGGCGCCGCGGTTCGGGATCACCTTGGCCGAGAACAGCATCCGGCCCGAGGCGGGATCCTCGAGCTCGCTGTAGTACACGCCGGGTGACCGCACGAGCTGGCTGACGACGACGCGCTCGGCGCCGTTGATGACGAACGTGCCGAGGTTGGTCATCCACGGGTAGTCACCCATGTAGACACGCTGGCGCTGGATCTCGCCGGTCTCCTTGATCAGGAGCTCGACGTTGACGTACAGCGGCCGGCTGAAGGTCAGGTCCTTGGTCCGGCACTCCTCCTCGGAGTACTTCGGGTCACCGAACTCGTAGTCCAGGAACTGCAGCTCCATGACCTTGCCGGTGAAGTCCTTGATCGGGCTGATCTCGTCGAAGAGCTCCCGGAGGCCTTTTTCGATGAACCACTGGAATGACTCCAACTGGAGCTCGATGAGGTTGGGGACGGGAAGGACCTCGGGGATCCTGGCGTAGCGCTTGCGCACCGCGGCAAGGTTCGAGGGCGTCGACAATTCAGCAGCAGACAGCATGAACGACCGCTCCTTGACGGAGGACGTGGGGAAGGGAAAGGGCCCGGCTCACAGAACGGCTAAGGATACCGCGAATCCTTGCGTTGTCAAACGCTTCGACTCCGAGGCACGACGTCGCCGCCCGCGCCGCGTGTGCGGTCCGGTGCGGTCGGACGGTGTGGCGCCAGACTTCGAAACGGATGCGCCCGATCGCCATTCGGATGCGGCGGCCTGGTGGCCCCAGGCCAAGGCGGAGTCGGGGGTGCGAGCGAGCGCACTTCAACGTGCGTGAGCGAGCACCCGGAGACGACAACGCCGGCCTGGGGAATGCCAGGACGTCGCTACTTGATCTCGACCTTGGCGCCCTGCTCCTCGAGCGCCGCCTTGATCTTCTCGGCCTCGTCGCGGGCGACGCCCTCCTTGACCGCCTTCGGGAAGGCGTCCACGAGGTCCTTGGCCTCCTTGAGGCCAAGCCCGGTCAGCTCCCGGACGACCTTGATCACGGGGATCTTGTTCGGGCCGATCTCGGTGAGGGTGGCCGTGAACTCGGTCTGCTCCTCGGCCGCCGGGGCGGCCTCGGCGGCAGCGGCGGCCGGAGCGGCCGCCATCGCGACCGGGGCGGCCGCGGTGACGCCGAAGCGCTCCTCGAACTTGGACTTGAACTCGGACAGCTCGAGGACGGTCATCTTCTCGAACGCCTCGAGAAGCTGGTCAGCGGTGATGGTTGCCATGTGGATGCTCTCCTTGGTTCTGGTCTCAGAAATGGAGTTCAGTGACTCAGGCCGCGGCCGAACGCTGATCGGCCAGGGCCGCGATCAGGCCGGCGACGTCCCGGAGCGGTGCGTCGAAGAGACCCGCGGTCGTCGCCATCGGTGCGGCAAACGCACCCGCGATCTGGCTGAGCAGCACTTCCCGGCCGGGAAGTGTCGCGAGCCGGGTCACGCCGCTGGCGTCGATCGCGCGATCGCCGAGCAGTCCGCCGGTGATGCGGACCTGCTTGAACGGCCGCATCACGTCGATGACCGCCTTGGCGGTGCCCGCCTCGTCGATGCCGAAGGCAATCGCCGTCGGCCCAACGAGAAGCGCGTCGAGCGCCGATCCGCGCGTGTCGGCCGCGGCGATCTTCATGAGGCGGTTCTTGACGACCTTGTAGGTCACTGCCTGCTTCCGCAGGTTCCGTCGGATCTCCGCGATCTCCTTGACCGTGAGACCCCGGTACTCCGAGACGATGAGCGTCGAACTGCGGCTGAGCTGCTCGCGCAGCTCGTCGACGGTCCGTCGCTTGGCCTCGGTCGGCATGATGCCCTCCGTGGTGCGGCGCGCAACCGGCGCGCGGCGGTGGGCGCTCGGCGTCTCCGCCGGAACCCTGCGACGGTCGCCCTGCCGGGCGATGCCTTGACCGCAGGGGAGTGCGCCCGCCCGCGAGGGCGAAGGCATTCGTTCCTGCCTCGGCGTGGTCACCGTCGTCCCCGGGCTGGCGCCCGGTCCGGTCCGGCGGATCAAGTCCGAACCGTCGCCTCGCGGCGGCGGCCCTGGGACCCACGCTGTCTTCAGCGGTCCGTCTGTTACCTGTTCAGGTGACCAGCCTCTCGGCCGTCACCGCGTATGGTCGGCGGTTGACCCGCCGGTGTGCTGTCAGGCCGCCGCGGCCGCTGCCAGGACGCTCGGGATGTCGACCCGGATGCCCGGACCCATGGTCGAGGCGATGGTCAGCGTCCGGAGGTAGGTCCCCTTCGCGCCCGCGGGCTTCGCCCGGTTGATGGCGTCCACCAGTGTCGCAAGATTGGTCACGAGCTGGGCGGCATCGAAGCTTGCCCGGCCGACGGCCGTGTGCACGATGCCTGCCTTGTCGACCTTGAATTCGACCCGCCCGGCCTTGACCTCACGGATCGCACGGTCGAGATCGAAGGTGATCGTGCCGGCCTTGGGGTTCGGCATGAGCCCGCGACGCCCAAGGATCTTGCCGAGCCGCCCGACCTGGCCCATCTGATCCGGCGTGGCCAGGGCAACATCGAACTCCAGCCAGCCAGCTTCGATCTTCTTGACGAGGTCCTCCGATCCGACCTCATCGGCACCGGCACGGAGCGCCTCCTGGGCCTTCTCGCCCTGGGCGAATACGGCGACCCGGACCACCTTGCCGGTGCCATGCGGCAGGACGACCGTTCCTCGCACCATCTGGTCGGCGTGCCGGGGATCGACACCCAACCGCAGGTGCACCTCCACGGAGGCGTCGAATGCGACGGTCGACGTGTCCTTGGCGAGCTGCGCCGCCTCATCCGGGCTGTAGACCCGATCGCGATCGACGAGCTTGGCCGCCTCGAGATACTTCTTGCCGTGCTGTCCCATGTCATCTCCTCGATCGACCGGATCTGCCGGCCTCCCCCGTTTCGTGGGGTCGCCGCCGGTCGTTCGACCGGGTTTCGTGCGTGCCCTCGGCGCTAGCCGACGACGTCGATGCCCATGCTTCGGGCCGTGCCCTCGATCATCTTCGCGGCGGCGTCGATGTCGTTGGCGGAGAGATCCGCCATCTTGATCGCCGCGATCTCGCGGAGCTGATCACGGGAGACCTTGCCGATCATCTCGCGCTTGGTCGCGGCCGCTCCCTTGTCGACGCCTGCCGCCTTGCGGAGCAGGTCTGCGGCGGGCGGTGTCTTGAGGATGAACGTGAACGAGCGGTCCTCGAAGATCGTGATCTGGGCGGGGATGACCTGGCCGAGCTTGTCGGCGGTCCTCTCGTTGTACGTCTTCGTGAACTCCACGATGTTGATGCCGTGCGGGCCCAGTGCCGTCCCGACCGGCGGGGCGGGGGTCGCCTTCCCGGCAGGCAGCTGGAGCGTGAGCACGATGCGGACCTTCTTGGCCACGGTCTTGCGTTGTCCTTTCTAGCCGCGGGCGGGCGAGCTGGTCGCCCGGGCCGTCGCGACGGTGATCACAGCTTCTCGACCTGGAGGAAATCCAGCTCGACGGGCGTCTCGCGACCGAAGATGCTCACCAGCACCTTGACCTTGTTGCGCTCGGGATTGACTTCATCGACCGTCCCGATGAACTCGGAGAACGGCCCGTCGGTGACGCGGACGCTCTGTCCCTTCGTGAACGCGACGCGGTACTTCGGCGTCTCGACGCCCATGTGCCGGAGGATCTGCTTGACCTCGGTCTCGTCGAGCGGGATCGGCTCGCTCCGGACACCCGGGATGTTCGAACCGCCGACGAAGCTGGTCACGCCGGGCGTGTTGCGGACGACGAACCAGCTGTCGGGGTCGAGGATCATCTCGACGAGGACGTAGCCGGGGTAGACCTTCTTCTGGACCGTGTGCCGCTGACCCTGGCGGATCTCGATCTCATCCTCCATGGGAACGAGGACCTGGAAGATGCGGTCCTCCATGCCCATCGATTCGATGCGGTGCTCGAGATTGGCCTTGACCTTGTTCTCGTAGCCCGAATACGTGTGGATCACGTACCAGCGCTTCTCGGGAACCTTGGCCTCCGTCTCGCTCATGGCCGTGTTCATGCGAAGGTCTTCGAGAGGAGGCCGATCACGCCACGAAAGATCGTGTCGATGACAGCCACGTACACGCCGACCGCGATGCTCACCGCAAAGACCAGGACGGTCAGGTTGCGGGTCTGCTCGAGTGTTGGCCAGGAGACCTTCTTCAGCTCGGAGATCGACTCCGAGATGAAGCGACGAATTCGGGTCACGGGTTCGTACGTTGCCTTTCAGGTGTGGCAGGGGCGATAGGACTCGAACCTACAACCGCTGGTTTTGGAGACCAGTGCTCTGCCAATTGAGCTACACCCCTGCGGAGCGCGCCGTCAGTTACTTGGCCTCCCGATGGAGGGTGTGTTTCCGACAGCGTGGGCAGTACTTGTTGAGCTCGATCCGGTTCGGATCGTTCTTCTTGTTCTTGCGCGTCGTGTAGGTCCGCTCCTTGCACTCGGTGCAGGCGAGCTGGATCGTCGGACGAGCCTCAACCCTTGCCATCGGTTACTCGGTGATGCTCGTGATCGCGCCGGCACCGACGGTCCGGCCACCCTCGCGGATGGCGAACCGCTGACCGGTCTCGAGCGCGATCGGGGTGATGAGCTCGACGCTCATCTCGACGTTGTCGCCGGGCATGACCATCTCCGCGCCACCGGGCAGGCCGATGGAGCCGGTGACGTCGGTGGTCCGGAGGTAGAACTGGGGCCGGTAGCCGTTGTAGAAGGGGGTGTGGCGGCCGCCCTCCTCCTTCGTCAGGACGTAGACCTGGGCCTGGAACTTCGTGTGGGGCTTGACCGAGCCGGCCTTGGCCATGACCTGGCCGCGCTCGATCTCCTCGCGCTCGATGCCCCGCAGGAGGCAGCCGACGTTGTCGCCGGCGCGGCCCTCGTCGAGGAGCTTCTTGAACATCTCGACACCGGTGACGACGACCTTGCGGGTCGCCTTGACGCCGACGATCTCGACCTCGTCGCCGACCTTCACGATGCCGCGCTCGATGCGGCCGGTCGCGACGGTCCCCCGGCCCTTGATGCCGAAGACATCCTCGACCGGCATGAGGAAGGGCTTGTCGATCGCCCGCTCGGGGGTCGGGATGTAGGAGTCGACCGCATCCATGAGCTCCTGGATGCAGGCGTAGGCGGGATCGGCCGGGTTGTCGGGGGCCTCGAGCGCCTTCAAGGCGCTGCCCCGGATGACCGGGATGTCGTCGCCGGGGAAGTTGTTCTTGGTGAGCAGCTCGCGGACCTCGAGCTCGACGAGGTCGAGGAGCTCGGGATCGTCGACCGCGTCGACCTTGTTGAGGAAGACGACGATGTACGGCACCTCCACCTGGCGGGCCAGGAGGATGTGCTCGCGGGTCTGGGGCATCGGGCCGTCGGTCGCGGCGACGACGAGGATCGCGCCGTCCATCTGGGCGGCGCCGGTGATCATGTTCTTGATGTAGTCGGCGTGGCCGGGGCAGTCGACGTGGGCGTAGTGGCGGGCGTCGGTCTCGTACTCGACGTGGGCGATCGCGATGGTGATGCCGCGCTCCCGCTCCTCGGGGGCGTTGTCGATCGTGTCGAAGGCGCGGTACTCCGCCTCACCCTTCAGGGCGAGGTACTTCGTGATCGCCGCGGTGAGCGACGTCTTGCCATGGTCGATGTGGCCGATCGTGCCGATGTTCACGTGCGGCTTGGTGCGTTCGAACTTCTTCTTGGCCACGGTAGACCTATCTCTCCATTACTTGCCAGGACCTGCCGCAAGGGGCGCGGCTTCGCCAGTGATCGTCTCTTCCGGGGACCGACGGAGGTCGAAGGTGGAGCCCACAATCGGGTTCGAACCGATGACCTCTTCCTTACCAAGGAAGTGCTCTGCCAGCTGAGCTATGTGGGCCCGGAGGCTGCACGAGTGGAGCCGACGACGGGACTCGAACCCGGAACCGGCGGTTTACAAAACCGCTGCTCTACCAATTGAGCTACGTCGGCGCAGCGCATGGGCACCTAAGGGGTGTCAAAGCGCCCGCGAATGATAGGCCGGGCCTGCTGGCCGGTCAAGCCGACGGCTCGGGGGCGCCGGGCAGCAGGTCGTCGGCTCCAGGCCCGTCGGGGCGCTCGTCGATGGGGCCATCAGGTGCGACGCCAGGGGCCTTCCGGGACGCGCGGCCGACTCGCGTCGGGCCGGCACCACGACGAGGAGCGACGACGTCGGGTTCGGTCGTGAGCGCCGCCGAGCCCTCCGCGACGGGGATCGACGCGGCCGCTTTCCGCGTCACCGACCGCCCGGGTCGCGTTGGTGTCGATTCCCCGGGTCCGTCGGCGACGGCGACCTGAGCCGGCGGGATCAGCTCCCCCCGCGGCATCCCGCTCGGCTCCTCGCCCGGGATCCCTCGATCGCCAGCCGTGGGTGGCCGCGCATCCGGATCCCGCTGGCCCAGCGCCTCGAAGAGGAGGACGGAACCGGCGACCGCTGCGTTGAGCGACCCGATCGTACCGCGCATCGGGATCCTGACCATGACGTCGCAGCGACGCCGGACCGCCGGAGCGAGGCCGTGCCCCTCACTGCCGATGACGATGGCGATCGGACCACGGAGGTCCGATTGGCGGGTCGTCAAGGGTGCATCCGCCTCGGTCCCGATGATCCTGATGCCGCGACCGTGCAACTCCGCGAGGGTGCCCGCGAGGTCGTCGACGGGACAGAGCAGGAGATGCTCCGTCGCACCGGCCGAGGCCTTGATCGCGGCCGGGCTGAGGGGCGCCTGCCGGGCAGTCGGAAACACCACCCCGTGGGCCCCTGCCGCCTCGGCGCTTCGCAGGACCGTGCCGAGGTTCTGCGGGTCCTCGAGCGAGTCGAGGACAAGGATGAACGGCGGTTCGGCGCGTTCGATCGCACGGGCGAGGATATCGTCGAGGCCGGCGAAGACGCGCGGCTCGACGACCAGGGCGACCCCCTGGTGACCGTCGAATCCGGCCAGTGCCGTGAGTGTGCCACCTTCGACCTCCACGATCGGGATCCGCAGGGTTGTCGCGTGGAGCACGAGCCGCTCGAGCGCCAGGCGGCGCTGTGGCGTCACAAGCAGACGGATCGCGGGCCGCCGGGCCGCGAAGGCCTCCTCCACAGGCCGTCTCCCGGCGACGAGCTCTTCATCGAGGCCGAGCGACTCTGCCGGCGTCACCGCCTGGAACTCCCGTGCTCCGCGGTCCGCTTGACGGAACGGCGGTGGGGACGACTGCGCCTGACGGCGGCCCGAACCTCCCCGATCCTGGGGTCCTCGGAAACGCCCACCTCCAGGCGGGGTCGCCGATGGATCGAACCGACGCACGAATCGACGTGGACCGCCGTCACCTACCTCGGGCGCGAAACGCGAGCGCGTGACGTCGGCGTTCCCTGACGAGGGACCTCGTCGGGGCGCCGGGTTCCTGGCCCACGGGCTCGGCGGCTGTCCCTGACCGTCGCCGGGGCCGGGGCCGCTCCGTTGGTAGTCGCCGCCTCGCGGCCCACGCGCCGGTCCCCGGAACTGCCGGCCGCCTGGGCGTGGTGGACCCCCTGGCCTGGACTGGTCGCCATCCCATGAGCGCGGCCCCAGCCGCCCTTCGAAGGCTGGTCCTACGTCACGATGCGGGTGGGTATCGAAGGGTCCCGACGGCGCCTGGCCGCGTGGCCGCGGTCGGGGCGACGGGAACCCACCTTCACGCGGCCCGTGCGACAGCGCCCCGAACGGGCGGCCAGCGGGCCGGTTTCGGGGGCTGCCCGGGGGCCGTCCGGACGGGTTGCCCCTTGCATAGGTCCGGGGTTCTGGAGATCCCGGCTGGCCATTCTGTTCATGCGGGCCGTTCGGCAGATCCTCGCCGAACCCGGGGGCACCGGAACGCGGGACGATCGGCCCGCGGCGTGGGTGCGCCCCGCCCGAGTGACTACCCTTCGCGCGGGCCTTGGGGTCGCGCCGCTCGGGCCGATCCGGGCGGGGCTTCGGGCTCACGGGGTCACCTCCGCACGACGCCACCGCTGCCCGTCGCGGGTGTCCTCGACGGCGATCCCGAGCTTGAGGAGCTCGTCGCGGATCGCATCCGACCGGGCCCAGTCACGCGCGGTTCGAGCCGCGATGCGTTCCTCGAGCAGCGCCGCCGCGCGCGGATCGATGGCGTCGTCCGCGTCCGGGAGGATGGCCAGCACCGTATCGAGCTGGCGGAGGGCGGACAGGACCGACGTGGCATCCGTGGAAGATAGCGACCTCGCATCGAGGCGACGGTTTACATCCCGCACGAGGTCGAAGACGGCCGCGAGGGCGGCCGAGATGTTCAGGTCGTCATCCATCGCCGCCTCGAACGCGCCCCGTGCCGTCGCGAGGAGGGCCGGGACGTCGGGGGCGTCGGGTCCATCCTGCCGATAGATCTCGAGGGCCGCCACGAACGCGTCCAGGCGATCGACGGCCGCGCCGGCCGCCGCGAGCGTGGCCTCACCGTAGTCGAGGCCCTGGCGGTAGTTGACGGCGAGGAGCGCATACCGAAGCGCGCGAGGTGAGGTGCCCGACTCGAGCAGGTCCACCACCCGGGCGATGTTGCCGGTGGACTTGGCCATCTTCTCGCCGCCGAGGCGGAGGTGCGCGCAGTGGAGCCAGTTGGCGACAAAGGGCCGGCCCGTGGCGGCCTCGCTCTGGGCGATCTCGTCCTCGTGGTGCGGAAAGATGAGGTCGACGCCGCCCGTGTGGATGTCGAAGCTCGGACCGAGGTGGCGCATGCTCATCGCGGAGCACTCGATGTGCCAGCCCGGTCGACCGGTCCCGAGCGACGTCTCCCATGACGGCTCGTCGGGTTTTGCGCCCTTCCAGAGCGCGAAGTCACGGACATCGTCCTTGCCGTACTCGTCGGCCTCGACCCGCTCCCCGACGCGAAGCTGCGAAGGGTCGAGCCTGGCGAGGCGGCCGTACGCCGGCCAGCTCGCGATCCGGAAGAACACGGACCCGTCCTCGGTCCGGTAGGCGTGTCCCTGGGATTCCAGGCGCTCGATCAGCTCGACGATCTCCTCGATGTGCCGCGTCGCTCGAGGTAGCACGTCCGGCTGGGTCATGCGAAGGGCGGCCGCGTCGGCGAGGAAGCGTTCGATCCAGCGGTTGGCGATGGCCTCGATGCCTTCGCCGGCCGCCTGGGCCCCGCGGATGATCTTGTCGTCGATGTCGGTGATGTTCATGACCCACGTCACCTGCAGGCCCCGGAACCGGAGGTACCGGACGAGGAGGTCGGCGAAGAGGAACGACCGGAAGTTCCCGACGTGGGCCGGGCCATAGACCGTCGGACCACAGCTGTACATGCGGACGTGGCCGGGTTCGAGCGGCTCGAACGGCCGGGTCTCCCCGGAGAGCGTGTCGTGGAGCCGAATGGTCATGTGTCCATCGTCCGTTGCCCGCTCAGCCGCGATTCGGCGGGCCTTCCCGCGACGCGCTCGATGACGACCGTCGCCTCCGCGGCGATCACGCGGCCGGCGCCGGCCGCGCCCTCGAGATTGCCCGTCGACGCCTTGACCCCGACCGCCCCGATCGGAAGGCCGAGCATCCCGGCGATCGCGTCCCGCATCGCGTCCAGGTGCCCGGCGAGCCGCGGCCGCGCGCCGGTGATGGTGAGATCGACCGAGGCGGGCACCCAGCCCTCGACGGCCAGACGGTCGCGGACGCCGGCGAGGAGATCCCGACTGCTGACGCCACGCGGCGTCCGGGCATCGGCGGGGAACAAGCGCCCGAGATCACCCAGCGCGGCCGCACCCAGCAGCCCGTCGGCGACGGCGTGGAGGGCCGCGTCGCCGTCCGAATGTCCATGGAGGCGTGGCGCTCCCCGGATCTCGACGCCGCCGAGATGGAGGGGCTCGCCCGGGCCGAAGGGGTGTGTGTCGATCCCGGTCCCCGTGCGCCGCTCGGTGCGGCCGGCGAGCAGCGCGGCGGCACGCTCGAGGTCGGCGGGCAGGGTGATCTTGAGATTCACGGGATCTCCGGGGATGGGGTGGACGCGGATTGTACAGGCCATCAGTCGGGCGGCCTCATCGGTGAACCGATCCGGGCCATCCGCCGGAAAGCGATCGAAGGCTCGTTGCAGGAGCCTGGCCTGCGCACCCTGCGGCGTCTGCGCCGCCACCAGCCCGTCGCGGTCCACGACCTCGCCGAGGCCGGCACCTGGACTCCCAACGCGGCGCACGGTGTCGCTCAAGGAAATGACCGGGACGGCCGCGCCGTGGGCGGCGACAGCCTCGGCCACCGCGGTGACGAGGGCGGGCGTGACCAGCGGGCGCGCCCCGTCATGGACCAGCACGACGCGATCTGGGTCGCCGCCCTCACCGTCGAGCCGTGCCAGCGCGGCCAGTCCGGCGGCAACGGAGGCGCCCCGATGGTCGCCGCCCGGGACGATCGCGACCACCGCGGCCGGCAACAACGGCCGGATGGCCTCGAGGGCCACCCCCGCGGGCATCACGAGCACGATCCGCTCGACTGCCGGGGACGCGGCGACGGCCTCGAGCGCGCGGATGAGGAGCGGCCTTCCTCCGAGCAGGACGAGCCGCTTGTCGACGCCGTCCATTCGGGATGACGTTCCCGCCGCGACGACGATCGCGTCGGCACGAACCCCGGGAGGCCGATCGCCGGTATCCGTCGTGTCGGGGCCGGCGGCTGGCGGCAGGCCGGCCACCCGGCGCTCAGTCGTGGCGGGGCTGGGCGAAGACCATCCGCCCGGCGACCGTCTGGAGGACCCGCGTCACATCGACATCCACGTCCGCATCCATGAAGCGGGCGCCGCCCTCGACCACGATCATCGTCCCGTCATCGAGGAACCCGACACCCTGGCCAGCCTCCTTGCCGGCCTGGATCACATGCACCCGAAGCTCCTCGCCCGGCAGCAGCGCTGGCTTGACGGCGTTCGCCAGCGAGTTGATGTTGAGGACGCGGACACCCTGCAGCTCCGCCACGCGATTGAGGTTGAAGTCGTTCGTCAGGACGGCTCGGCTGAAGCGCTTCGCCAGGGCGACGAGCTTGCCATCGACCTCATCCACCTCCGGCACGTCATCCTCGACGATCACGACCGGGGTCGGCGAATCCTTCTGCATCCGGGTCAGGATCTCGAGACCGCGGCGCCCGCGATTCCGCCGCAGCGCGTCGGGGCTGTCGGCGATCTTCTGGACCTCGTCGAGGACGAACCGAGGGACCACGAGGGTCCCGTACAGGAAGCCGGACTCGACGATCTCCGCGATGCGGCCGTCGATGATCGCGCTCGTGTCGACGAGGATGTGCGGGTCTCCGCTGCGGCCGGCTGCCTCGGGGTCCGGCCGCCGGACGAAGCCGATCGCCTCGGCGGCGAGCAGGAGGTCGGCCCGCTTCGCGACGGTAAGACCGACCATGCCGAGGCCGAGGAACAGCGAGACGCCGATCGGCAACCAGGTCCCGAGGGGTGGGCCGAAGGCCGACAGCGGCGAGCCCAGGAGCAGCCCCATCAGGAGGCCGAGGAGGAGTCCCACCACGGCGGTCACGAACTCCGCGGTGGACATCGCCTGGACGCCACGCAGGACGCGCGCGGCCGGCACGATGGTGAGGTACGGGAGCAGCGAGAATCCGAGCACGGTCCAGGCGATTACCCAGCCGACGATGATCGCGCCGGCCCCCGGGACCTTGTTGAACACGCCGGGATCGGTCGTCAGGAGGACGATGCCGATGAGCCCGCCGAGAGCGGCGCCGAGGACACGGATGGTACGGATCACGGGGCGCTCAGCCTAGCATCCGAATTCACCGCCTGACGGGACCTCGCCCGCCTCCTCGCACCCTTGCGGCGCCGACCCGACGATCCCCTTCGTCTGGCACGCGCCCGCCGGTCTCGCCGCCCGGTTCTCGCGAGCGCTGCCGCGATGGCCTCGCGGACGGTCGCGACCGCGATGACCTCGATCCCCGGGATCGGTGCGGTACCTGCGCCTCGCGTTGCCGGGACGATCGCATGGCTGAATCCGAGGCGAGCGGCCTCCCGGATCCGGCGCTCGATCGCGGGCACCGCACGAAGCTCGCCGAGGAGCCCGACCTCGCCCACGGTCACGAAACCCGGCCGAACCGGTTGGTCGCGGAACGAGCTGGCGAGGGCGATCGCGAGCGGCAGGTCGAGCGCCGGCTCGGCGACCTCGAGGCCACCAGCGAGGTTCGCGTAGATGTCCTGCGTTCCAAGGCTTACGCCCGCGCGGCGGCCGAGGACCGCCACGATCAGTGCCAGCCGATTTGCATCCACCCCCGACGCACGCCGAGCCGGCGTGCCGTAGCCGGCCGGTGACACGAGCGCCTGGACCTCGACGAGCAATGGTCGGCTGCCCTCCATCGTCGCGGCAACCACGCTCCCGGAGGCGGGCCCGGCATGGTCGACGAGGAAGGCCCGGGCCGGGTCGGCGACCTCCGCGAGCCCGTGCTCCCCGAGCTCGAAGACCCCGATCTCCTCGGTCGATCCGTATCGATTCTTGGAGGCCCGCAGGAGGCGCAGCGTCCCGGATCGCTCGCCGCCGAGCTCGAGCACCGCATCGACCAGATGCTCGAGCGTCTTCGGTCCCGCGATCGATCCGTCCTTGGTCACGTGCCCGACGAGCATCACCGCAATACCCTCGCCCTTGGCGAGCTCCATCAGGCGCAGGGCCGACTCCCGGACCTGGCCGACGCTGCCCGCGGGACCATCGAGCTCGTCGACGGTGACCGTCTGGATCGAGTCGATGATGACGAGTGCGGGCGACGTGGCCCGAGCGACTTCGGCGATCCTCCCGACCTCGCCCTCGGCGAGGACCGCGATCGACGTTCCGGCAAGCCCGGTGGCCAGTCCGAGGCGCCCCGCCCGCAGGCGGATCTGGGCTGCGCTCTCCTCGCCCGTCACATACAGGACGGCCCGAGGCTCGGGGCCGCCCGCCGCGACGCCGGCCGCGGCCTGGAGAAGGAGCGTGGACTTGCCGACCCCGGGCTCGCCACCGACGAGGACGAGCGATCCCGGAACGATCCCGCCGCCGAGGACGCGATCGAGCTCCGCGATCCCGACCCGGATCCGGTCGACATCCGGGTCGCTCACCGACGAGAGCGCCACCGCAGCGACCCCGGCGCCTAGGCGTACGCACGGCGGAACGTTCCGAACGCGAGGGCGTCCGGATGACGGTCTCGACGAGGGAATTCCACGAGCCGCAATTGCGGCACTGGCCCTCCCAGCGGAGGAACGCTTCGCCGCACGTCTGGCAGACATAGCGGCTGGTTGCCCGGGCCACGGGCGACCTACGAGACTTCGACGGGCGTCTTCGGCTCCATGGCGTGGATATCCAGCACGGAATCCTCGCCCCGATCGACCACGATCGTGGTTCCCGGCTCGTATCGCCCGAGCAGGAGATGCTCGGCGAGCACGTCCTCGATGAGGTTCTGGATCACGCGCCGCAGCGGACTGGCGCCATAGGCCGGATCCCAGCCGAGCTTGATGAGGTGATCCTTCGCCTCCTGGCTGACCTCGAGCTTCATCTCCTGCGCGCGGAGCTGTTCCCGAACGCGCTGGAGCATGAGATCGACGATCTGCCGGATCTCGTCGACCGTCAGCGACCGGAACACGACGGTGGCATCGATGCGGTTGAGGAACTCCGGCCGGAAGTTCGTCTTGAGCTCGGCCTGGACCTTCTCGCGCATGATGTCGTACGAGTTCTGGGCCCTGGCCTCGTCGGTATCGTCGACCGATCGGAACCCCAGCGAGGAGCCCGTCTGGAGCTGCCGAGCCCCGAGGTTCGAGGTCATGATGATGATGCAGTTCCGGAAGTCGACGCGGCGGCCCTTGGCATCGGTGAGCTGCCCGTCCTCGAGGATCTGGAGGAGGATGTTGAAGACCTCCGGATGCGCCTTCTCGACCTCGTCGAGGAGCACGACGCAGTAGTTCTTCCGCCGGACGGCCTCGGTCAGCTGTCCGCCTTCGTCGAAGCCCACGTAGCCGGGCGGGGCGCCGACCAGCCGGCTGACGTTGTGGCGCTCCATGAACTCGCTCATGTCGATCTTGATCAGCGCGTCTTCGCTGCCGAACATGAACTCGGCGAGGGCCTTCGCCAGCTCGGTCTTCCCGACGCCGGTCGGGCCGAGGAAGATGAACGAGCCGATCGGTCGCTTCGGATCCTTGAGGCCCGGCGCGGGCGCGGCGAACCGCCTTGGCGACGATGTCGATCGCCTCCTGCTGGCCGACCACGCGGTTGTGGAGGGCATCCTCCATGTGGAGCAGCCGTTCGGACTCGGCCTCCGAGATGCGGGTGACCGGGATCCCGGTCCACATCGCCACGACCTGCGCGATCTCCTCCTCATCCACCGATGGCGCGTCGCCGGCGACCGATGCTTGCCAGGCTTCGCGGAGGCCGTCGACGCGGTCGCGAACCTCGGACTCCGATTCGCGCAGCTTTGCCGCGGACTTCGTACTCCTGGGCGTTGATCGCGGCGTCCTTCTCCTTGGTCACCCGATCCAGCTCCCGCTGGGCTTCCCGCAATGGCGGCGGGGCCGAGGAGTGACGCAGGCGAACGCGGCTCGCGGCCTCGTCGATGAGGTCGATCGCCTTGTCGGGCAGGTGGCGATCGGTGATGTACCGGATCGACAGGTCGGCGGCCGCGCGCAGGGCCGCATCGGTGATCGTCACCTTGTGATGCTGCTCGTAGCGCTCCCGGATCCCCATGAGGATCTCGATGGTCTGCTCCTGCGTCGGCTCCTCGACCATCACTGGCTGGAAACGGCGCTCCAGGGCGGCGTCTCGCTCGATGTACTTGCGATACTCGTCGAGCGTCGTCGCGCCGATGCACTGAAGCTCGCCGCGAGCCAGCGGTGGCTTGAGGATGTTCGCCGCGTCGATGGCGCCTTCGGCCGCACCTGCGCCGACGAGCGTATGCAACTCGTCGATGAAGAGCACCGCATCGTTGGTGTTGCGCAACTCCTCGATGATCTTCTTGAGACGCTCCTCGAACTCGCCGCGGTACTTGGTTCCGGCGACGAGCGACCCGATGTCGAGCGTCAGGACCCGCTTGTTCAGCAGGATGTCCGGCACGTCCCCCGACACGATCCTGTGCGCAAGGCCCTCCGCGATCGCCGTCTTGCCGACCCCGGGTTCGCCGATCAGAGCGGGGTTGTTCTTGGTCTTCCGGCCGAGAATCTGGATGACGCGCTCGATCTCCTTCTCGCGGCCGATCACGGGGTCGAGCTTGCCGGCGCGGGCGGCATCGGTAAGGTTGATCCCGAGGGCGTCGACAGTCGGCGTCTTGGACGAGCGCTTCGTCTCCTGCGCCGGCCCGACGGACGAGGACTGCGACAGGACGCGAATGACCTCGTGGCGAACCTTGTCGAGGTTGACCCCGAGCGACTCGAGGACGCCGGCGGCGATCCCTTCGCCCTCGCGGACAAGGCCCAGGAGCAGGTGCTCGGTGCCGATGTAGTTGTGACCGAGGCGGCGCGCCTCGTCGATAGCCAGCTCGATGACGCGCTTGGCGCGGGGAGTCAGCCCGACCTCGCCGACGACGGGTCGATCGCCACGGCCGATGATGAACTCGACCGCGGTCCTGACCTTCGCGAGCTCAACATTCATGTTCTCGAGCACGCGGGCGGCGACGCCCTCGCCCTCGCGAACGAGTCCGAGGAGGAGGTGCTCAGTGCCGATGTAGTTGTGGTTGAACCGCTGCGCCTCGTCCTGAGCCAGCGTCAGGACCTTGCGCGCGCGATCCGTGAACTTGTCGAATCGCTCCATCGGTTTCGAACGCCTGTCCCCTTCTGCGCACGGTGGCGCCCAGCCATCCTAGCACGCGCCTCTTGCACGCCAGCGCGCCACGACGGGCACGCCAACTCGCCAGGACCTGTGAGTGGGACGACGAATCAGATCATCGGATCGCCGGGCGCGGGAGGCCGGGAAGCGCGCCTCGTGGTTCAGGCCGGATCGGCCGTCTCCTTCTCGGCAGTCGCCGCCACCACGACCGGCTCCGGCTCGGGCTCGGCGACCGCTTCCGGTTCCGACTCGGCGCCGACTCCGGCGTCCTGCTCGGGCTCGGCGACGACCTCAGCAACGGGTTCGGGCTCGGGCTCGGGCTCGGCGACCGACCTCGGCCACCGGCTCCGGCTCGGGCTCGGGCTCGGCGACCACTTCAGCCACCGGCTCCGGCTCGGGCTCGGCGACGACTTCAGCCACCGGCTCCGGCTCGGGCTCGACGACGACTCAGCACCGGCTCCGGCTCGGCGACCACTTCAGCCACCGGCTCCGGCTCGGGCTCGGCGACCACTTCCGGCTCGGCGTCTACGCTCGGCTGCGCTTCCGTCGCGGCGACGGGTTCGGACGCGGTTTCAGCCGCTTCTGCGGCGGCGAGCTGCTCACGAACACCGGCGAACGCTGCCGCCAACGTCGTGTCAATGCCGCCCTCGGGCTCCTGAACGGCATCCGAGGCCGAGTAGCCGCGCTCGCGTTCACGATCGGGGCGAGGCCGGCGCTCGGGCCGCTGGGCTGGTGCCGACATCGGCGTGGCGCCGGGCTCCGGCATGACCCGAGCCGTGGGCTCCTCTGCCTGCTTGAGGCTGAGGCCGAGGCGGTGGCGCTCGGAGTCCAGGCTGATGATCTTGAGCTTGAGGTTCTGGCCCTCATGGACGACGTCACCCGGATGGGCGACGCGCTGGTGGCTCAGCTCGCTGATATGGATGAGGCCCTCGAGGCCGTCGCGGACGCGAACGAACGCGCCGAAATTGACGAGCTTCGTGACCGTGCCGTCGATGATGTCCCCGACCTTGAAGTCGGCAACCGTGGAATGCCACGGATCCGGCTGGAGGCGCCGGATCGAGAGGCTGATCCGGCCACGCTCGTGGTTGATGTCGATGACCTCGGCCTCGACCTCTTCACCAACGTGGTAACCGGCCTCCGGGTTGTTGACCTTGTTCCACGACAGCTCGCTCTTGTGGACGAGTCCATCGATCCCGCCGAGGTCGATGAAGACACCGAATGGGGCGATCGACCGAACCGTGCCGGTCACCTTCTGGCCCACCTGTAGGCTGCTGAACAGCTCGTCCCGCTTCTCTCGTCGCTCCTCGTACAGGGCGACCTTTTCGGAGAGGATGAGTCGGTTTGCCTTCCGGTTGACCTCGAGGATCTTCAGCCGCAGCTTTCGCCCGACGAAGGGCATGAGCTTCTCGGCGATCTCCTGTGCGGCGTCGCGGGGCTGGTCGTTCTGGGGCCGGCGGGGGAAGTCGACGATCTGCGAAATCGGGACGAAGCCCCGGATGCCACAGTCGACGATGAGGCCGCCCTTGTTGTGGTCGATGACCGGCGCCTCGATGATGGCGCCCGCCTCGAGCTGCTCCTGCATGGCGCGCCACTTGCGCTCAAGGCCGGCGCGTCGCAGCGACAGGACGACATGCCCTTCGGGCGATTCGGGCTGCAGGACGTAGACGAGGACCACGTCGCCGATTGCGAGGGCCGGCTGGGATTCCCCTCCTCGGCCGAAGAGCTCTCGATTGCTGACGACGCCTTCGCTCTTGGCACCAATGTCGACGAGGATCTCGTCCTTGTCGATTCGAACGACGGTCCCGTCGACGACATCGCCGTGCTTGAAGCTCTTGATATCGGAATCCTGCTCGGCGAGCAGTTCCTCCATGGTCGTCGGCTCAGGACCGAGGTCACGGGTGGGGGCCGGCGCGGCACTCGGTGCCTCTGCCACTTCGGCATCGGCCACGGCAGGGACCGCCTCATCGGCGGGCGCGGCTTCCGCTTCGGCGGGCGCGGCTTCCGCTTCAGCGGCCACGGCGTCCTCGGCGGCGGCCGTCGGGTCGGCCTTCACCTCATCCTGGCCTTCGGCGGCTGCGACGGGCTCCCCGACCTCAGCCATGGGCTCCGGCGCCGATTCTGCTGCGACGACGTGGGCGTCCGCGGCGGGTTCGTCGGCTGCGGCTGCCTCGGGGACTTCCAGGACTGGTGTCTCGGCGGGATCGTCCGCGACGACTGGCGCCGCGTCGGTCTGCTCGGGGGCCGGGGCCTCGGCGACTGCCTCGGCCGGCGGCGTCGTCCCGCCCTGCTCTTCTTCGGTCAAGTTGTTGATCTCCTGCATTCCAAAGTCCCACCGGAATCAGAAACGGCTCGAGCCGCGCTCAAGCCGTTTGTCTGCGATCAAGTGGTCCGTGGATGACTCGCCGCGGTCCGCTCCTTCGACATCGAAATCGGGTTGATCGTGCTCTTCAGCTGTCCGGCCCGGAGGGCCACGGGAGTCTAGCACACGCTTCTCCGTGGCTACAATCGGCGCGAACGTGCCTGAACTCCCAGATCTGACCGTCGTAACCGAGGCCTTCGACGCTGCCCTCCGGGGTCGTGCCGTCATCCGGGCCACGGCTCCTGGACCGCTCGCGGTTCGAGGGACACCGGCCGAGCTCGGGGCGCTCGTCGGTCAACGCCTCACGCGCATCAGCCGCCGGGGCAAGTTCATCCGTTTCCAGTTCGATCGCGACGCGGTCGTCGTGAACGCGATGCTGAGCGGGCGGTTCCAATTGGCCGAACCGGCGAGGCCATTGCCCTCCCGAACCGCGCTGGTCCTCACCTTCGGACCCCGGGCCCGGCGTCCCGCGCGCGCCGCGACGTGGACGAGGGGTGCGGACTGGATGCCCGACGAGCAGGCCGAGGTCGAGGTCCGCTACCGGGATCCTACCCAGATGGGCAAGGTCTACGTCTTGCCTGCCGGTGAACGAAGAGGCGTGCCTGGCTATGAGGCGCCCGACGTGACGGACGGCGAACAGGGACCCGACGCGGATGACCCGGCGCTCACCTTGCCCGTCTGGCGGGAGCGGATCAGGCGGCATCCCGGGGAGCTGAAACCGCTCCTTCGGAACCAAGTGTTCGTGGCAGGAATCGGAAACGCCTACAGCGACGAGATCCTCCACGCGGCGCGCCTGAATCCCTTCAGGAAACGCTCGTCACTGGCCGCCGAGGAGGTCGACGAGCTCTACGTCGCGACGAAGGACACGCTCGCGCGCGCGTGCGCGCGCCTTCGCCTCCGCGTCCCTCCCAACTTCGAGACGGAGATCCGCGACTTCCTGGCCGTGCACCTCAAGGGCGGCAGCCCGTGTCCGCGTTGTGGCACCCGCATCAGCGAGGTGTCGTCCCGAAGCGAGGCGACATCGTGGTGCCGAGGGTGCCAGGTTTGAGGCGCTGCCCGTGACGGGCACCCCGATTCAAGGGATCTTGAGAACCTGCCCCACGTGGAGCGTCGTCGACGTCAGTCCATTGAGGCTCATGAGCGCGGACGTGCTGACGCCGAACTTCTTGCCGATCGCATAGAGCGTGTCGCCGGACTTCACCGTGTAGGTGGTCCGTGCCGACGCCGGCGTTGCGGACGGCACCGCCGTCGGCGCGATCGTCGGCGTCGCCGTCGGCACGGGCGTGGTCGACGGCGTTGCGCTGGGCACCGTGGTCTCTTCGAGCGTCGGCGTCGCGCTGGAGCTTGTCATCGTCGTCGGACTTGCGACGGCCACGATCGGCACGCTCGGGCTCGGTGAAGCACCGCCAGCCCCGATGTTCGACAGGCCCAGGGCGCCGAGTGCGACCACGAGGACCACGGCCGGAATGACCTGCCAGCCGCGCCGCTCCGACATGATCGCCGCCAGCGAGGCACCAACTCCGACGGATCGATCGACGACTGGGGTGGTCCGGACCCATCCCCAACCCAGCGAGCCATCGGCGGTCGACTCGCCTCGTCCCTCGCGGGCCGCGCGCGCGGCCGTATACGTTGCGCAAGTCTCGTGATCCGCGGTAAGGCATAGACGACGCTGCTTCTCCGCCGACAGGGCGGCAGCGGGCGTCACGGCCTCGCATCGGTGTTCGCGCGCCGGACCGGTCGCGACCCAGGCACGATCGGCGCTCGAGAGGTACGGGCAGCTCAAGATGGTCGAGGCGGCATCCGCGGCGGCCGATGCGTCGGCCGGACGAGGCTGCAGGCTCACGTCGGGGGAGGCCATCGTGACGAGGATAGCGCGGACCGGCGTCGACGAGGCGCAAACGACCGGCAACCTTGGGCTCGAGTCGCCTGGCGCGGCGTCGGACCCGTGTCACAGGGCCTGGACGCACAAAATCCTGGCGACGACCTATTTTCCCGAAAGGCTGCCCTCTCAGTATCTTCGGCGCTGGAGAGCTTGACTTCCGTGTTCGGGATGGGAACGGGTATGGCCTCTCCGCTAGAGTCACCAGGATCTTGCTGCTGGATAGGTATCGGCAGCGACGACGCAATCACGTGATGCGCGGCGCCGAGAAGTCGTCGATCAATCGATCTCGCGTGTTTCCAGGATCAATCCAGATCCCAGCCGCTGACCCTGGGTCAGGTGCTGGAAGTGGTCAAGCCCTCGACCATTAGTACCGCTCAGCTTCATCCGTCACCGGACTTCCACATGCGGCCTATCAAGCAGGTGGTCTACCTGCGGTCTTACCCGGTTAACCCGGTGGGGAACCTCATCTCCAGGCGAGCTTCGCACTTAGATGCTTTCAGCGCTTATCCCTGCCGAACATAGCTACCCAGCGATGCCCCTGGCGGGACAACTGGCACACCAGCGGTTCGTCCACTCCGGTCCTCTCGTACTAGGAGCAGCTCCTGTCAAGTTCCCTACGCCCACGGCGGATAGAGACCGAACTGTCTCACGACGTTCTGAACCCAGCTCGCGTGCCGCTTTAATTGGCGAACAGCCAAACCCTTGGGACGTACTTCCGCCCCAGGATGCGACGAGCCGACATCGAGGTGCCAAACGGTGCCGTCGATGTGAACTCTTGGGCACCATCAGCCTGTTATCCCCGGGGTAGCTTTTATCCGTTGAGTGATACCCCTTCCACTCGGAGGTACCAGATCACTAAGCCCGACTTTCGTCTCTGCTCGACTTGTGGGTCTCGCAGTCAAGCTCCCTTATGCCTTTGCACTCTTCGGCTGGTTTCCATTCAGCCTGAGGGAACCTTTGGGCGCCTCCGTTACACTTTAGGAGGCGACCGCCCCAGTCAAACTGCCCGCCTGACACTGTCCTGCGCCCGGATTACGGGTCGCGGTTAGAACCGAAATTCAACCAGGGTGGTATTTCAACGTTGGCTCCACCGAAGCTAGCGCTCCAGTTTCACAGCCTCCCACCTATCCTACACAAACTAAATCCCAATCCAATGTCAGGGTGCAGTAAAGCTCCACGGGGTCTTTTTGCCCTGCCGCGGGTAACCTGCATCTTCACAGGTACTTCAATTTCGCCGGATCCCTCGTTGAGACAGCGCCCAGATCGTTACGCCATTCGTGCGGGTCGGAACTTACCCGACAAGGAATTTCGCTACCTTAGGACCGTTATAGTTACGGCCGCCGTTTACCGGGGCTTCGATTCAGAGCTTGCACCCCTCCTCTTAACCTTCCGGCACTGGGCAGGCGTCAGCCCCTATACGTCAGCTTTCGCTTTCGCAGAGACCTGTGTTTTTGCTAAACAGTCGCCTGGGCCTTTTCACTGCGGCTTCGATCGACCACTGCAAGCAGCAGCCGCGAAGCGCCCCTTCTCCCGAAGTTACGGGGCCATGTTGCCGAGTTCCTTAACGAGGGTTCTCCCGATCACCTTGGTATTCTCTACCCGCCTACCTGTGTCGGATTGCGGTACGGTCGCCTCAGGTCTCGCTAGACACTTTTCTTGCCAGCTTGGCTCACTCGAATCGAGGCAAAAGCCCCTTTCACTCGCTGCTCGGGGTTGAAACTGAGCGGACGGATTTGCCTGTCCACTCCCCCTACCGGCTTGGACGCGTATAGCCAAAACGCGCTCGAACTACCATGCTGTGTCATGCCCTTGCTCCCACCTGGGATCAACTCCCGGGTTCGACCGGCTTGCGCCGGGCAACCCCCGTTCGCCTCCTCCAGGCGACACCTTGCGGTGCAAACGACCCTTGGTCGGTTCCGGAATATCAACCGGATGTCCATCGCCTACGACGTTCGTCCTCGGCTTAGGCCCGACTAACCCTGAGCGGACGAGCCTTGCTCAGGAAACCTTAGGCATACGGTGTGTGAGATTCTCACTCACATTTCGCTACTCATGCCGACATTCGCACTTCCGTTCGCTCCAGCCATCCTCACGGTCGACCTTCACTGCAGAACGGAACGCTCCCCTACCATCTGTCGACGGCGAACCGCCGGCAGATCCGTAGCTTCGGTACCAAGCTTGAGCCCCGTTGAATTTTCGGCGCGGATCCACTTGACCAGTGAGCTGTTACGCACTCTTTCAATGATGGCTGCTTCTGAGCCAACATCCTGGTTGTCTGGGCGAATCCACATCCTTTACCACTTAGCTTGGATTTAGGGACCTTAGCTGACGGTCTGGACTGTTTTCCTTTAGACCACGAAGCTTAGCCCTCGCAGTCTCACTCCCGGGTTGTTGAAATCGCGGGATTCGGAGTTTGGTTGGGGTTGGTAAGCGGGAAGCCCCCTAGCCCATCCAGTGCTCTACCCCCGCGATTGATCACCCGAGGCTGCCCCTAAAGGCATTTCGGGGAGAACCAGCTATCTCCGAGTTCGATTGGCATTTCACCTCTATCCACAGCTCATCCCCCAGCTTTTCAACGCTGGTGAGTTCGGTCCTCCACGGGACATTACTCCCGCTTCAACCTGGCCATGGATAGGTCACTCGGTTTCGGGTCTACCGCATGCGACTGAATGCCCTATTCAGACTCGCTTTCGCTCCGGCTCCGTCCTTCTCGGACTTAACCTCGCCACATGCGCGTAACTCGTCGGCTCATTCTTCAAAAGGCACGCCATCAGGCTACCGGCAAGCCGGCAACACCCTTTGACTGCTTGTGGGCACGTGGTTTCAGGTACTATTTCACTCCCCTCAACGGGGTGCTTTTCACCTTTCCCTCACGGTACTTGTTCACTATCGGTCGCCAAGAGTATTTAGCCTTGGACGGTGGTCCGCCCAGTTTCCCACATGAGAGACCTTCCACGTGGTACTCAGGTGGCCGATCACGGAGACCGAACGTTTTCGCCTACGGGGCTATCACCCTCTCTGGCCCGCCTTTCCAGGCAGCTTCGACTAACGATCGGTTTTTTGACTCCGCAGGAACCTTGCCGGGCCCCAACGATCGACTCCTACAACTCCCACTCAGAAACGGCGGCAACCTATCTCGCTGAGTGAGTTTGGGCTCTTCCCGTTTCGCTCGCCACTACTAAGGGAATGATCTCTTTTCCTCCAGCTACTGAGATGTTTCAGTTCGCTGGCTTACCTCCACCTGGCCTATTTGATTCAACCAGGAGTGACTGGACTTCTCCAGCCGGGTTTCCCCATTCGGACATCTCCGGATATAACGTCTGCTCGCGACTCCCCGGAGCTTTTCGCAGCCTGCCGCGTCCTTCATCGGCTCTTGGCGCCAAGGCATCCACCTCGTGCCCTGTGTAGCTTGACCCCCTCCAGCCGCTGACCCGGTGGTCATCGACGTGTGGGAATCGGGATATCTTCTAGACAACACGGCGAAATCGAAGATCAAAAGACTTCTATTTCTGCCGATACATATATCCAGTTGGTAAGGTGCGGTCCCGAAGGACCCCCGAGCCTCGACTCATGTCGACACTCGCCAGCGTTCCGCTGGTCGATGACCTTCTCGCGAAGGGCATGGAGCAGTGGAGCGTCGGTACTTCAGGTTGGGTGCATGCGACGGACGGAGTGGTGGAGACGAGGAGACTCGAACTCCTGACCCTCTCCTTGCAAAGGAGATGCTCTACCAGCTGAGCTACGTCCCCTCGCTTCGACGGGGGGAGGTGGTGGGCGTTTCTGGACTCGAACCAGAGACCTCTGCCTTATCAGGGCAGTGCTCTAACCAGCTGAGCTAAACGCCCGCCGGGTCGTCGCCGGACCCATCGCCGGCGACCTGTCGTCGACGCTGGGCGCGGCACCCTTGACCCGTGAAGAGTGGCAGGAATCTGAGGAACCTGGATGTGAGAGACGGTTTCGGTGGTTGTTTGCCAGGTCGCCTTGGTCTCCGCCGCCCTTGCGAGCGACGACGCCTCCCACCTGACTGAGAAAGCGAACGACCATGCGATCAACCGTAGGAGCCTTCAACGCCCCGATCCCACCGCGGGTCGGGACTCGGATCTCCCTAGAAAGGAGGTGATCCAGCCGCACCTTCCGGTACGGCTACCTTGTTACGACTTCGTCCCAATCACCGACCCCACCTTCGACGGCTGCCTCCTTGCGGTTGGCGCACCGGCTTCGGGTGTTGCCAGCTTTCATGACGTGACGGGCGGTGTGTACAAGGCCCGGGAACATATTCACCGCCGTATGCTGACCGGCGGTTACTAGCAACTCCGGCTTCATGTAGGCGAGTTGCAGCCTACAATCCGAACTGAGACCGGCTTTAAGGGATTCGCTCCACCTCGCGGTTTCGCCGCCCGTTGTACCGGCCATTGTAGCGTGGGTGTAGCCCAGGACGTAAGGGCCATGCTGACTTGACGTCATCCCCACCTTCCTCCGAGTTTCTCTCGGCAGTCTCGTGTGAGTGATACAACACACGATAGGGGTTGCGCTCGTTGCGGGACTTAACCCAACATCTCACGACACGAGCTGACGACAGCCATGCAACACCTGTGGCCAGGCCCCTTGCGGGGAGACGACGTTTCCGCCGTTGTCCTGGTCATGTCAAGTCCTGGTAAGGTTCTTCGCGTTGCGTCGAATTAAACCCCACGCTCCGCTGCTTGTGCGGGCCCCCGTCAATTCCTTTGAGTTTTAGCCTTGCGGCCGTACTCCCCAGGCGGGACACTTAATGCGTTAGCTTCGGCACTGGCGGGGTTGATACCACCAACACCTAGTGTCCATCGTTTACGGCTAGGACTACCGGGGTATCTAATCCCGTTTGCTCCCCTAGCTTTCGCGCCTCAGCGTCAAGAACAGGCCAGGAAGTCGCCTTCGCCACTGGTGTTCCTCCCGATATCTACGCATTTCACCACTACACCGGGAATTCCACTTCCCTCTCCTGCCTTCGAGTCGAGCAGTATCGCGTGACCCTCCCCAGTTGAGCCGGGGGCTTTCACACGCGACTTGCACGACCGCCTGCGCGCTCTTTACGCCCAGTAAATCCGGACAACGCTTGCCACCTACGTATTACCGCGGCTGCTGGCACGTAGTTAGCCGTGGCTTATTCCCCAGGTACCGTCATTATCTTCCCTGGGAAAAGAGGTTTACAACCCGAAGGCCGTCATCCCTCACGCGGCGTTGCTGCTTCAGGCTTTCGCCCATTGAGCAAAATTCCCGACTGCTGCCTCCCGTAGGAGTCTGGGCCGTGTCTCAGTCCCAGTCTGGGTGATCGTCCTCTCAGACCACCTACCGATCGTCGCCTTGGTGAGCCGTTACCCCACCAACGAGCTAATCGGACGCAGGCCCCTCCCGAAGCGCCTTGCGGCTTTGCTGATGCGAATGAACGCACCGGCACATGCGGTATTAGCCACCCTTTCGGGCAGTTATTCCCCACTTCGGGGCAGGTCACCTACGCGTTACTCAGCCGTCCGCCACTAACAGCCAAGGCAAGCCTCGACTGTCCGTTCGACTTGCATGTCTCATGCACGCCGCCAGCGTTAATCCTGAGCCAGGATCAAACTCTCCGAAAAGATGCACAGCCTTGCGGCTGCGACTTCATCCGAGGGTTTGACCGCTCGCACATCCGTTTCTAGTTCCGGATTTTCCTGCCACTCTTCAATTGTCAAGGTGCAGCGCCCGGGGCGCGACGGCGACCGGCGCAGAGCCCCAATGATGAGGCTTGAGGGCCGGGTCGTCAAACCCGCGGATCCGCTCGTTCCGGCACGGCGCCGAAGCCGACGCCGCCTCCGGGGAAGCAGCGGCCGCGAATGGTAGGTGCGCCCCGTCGACACTGTCAAACGGCCCGCGAGCACGGGCTCGCGGGTCGGTCAGATGGGACCCGATTCGACGAGCAGGATGGTCGCCGCGCCGGCGAGCCAGGCGAGGAGACCGAGCTCGACGCCGGGGCTGGCCCCGAACGGCCCGACAGCGACGAGGTAGACGATCACGCCCACGACCGATGCGGCGGCGAGCTTCGCGAGCCGCAGCGCGATCTCGATCAGCAGGTAGCTCATGCGCGCTCCCCCACCGCTCGCCGGCCCTGGAGGGCCCGAATGAGGGTGACCTCGTCGGCATACTCGAGGTCGCCCCCGACCGGAATTCCCCTTGCAATCCTGGTCACGCTGCCGACCTTGCCTTCGAGGCGCTCGTCGAGATACATGGCCGTTGCCTCGCCCTCGAGGGTCGGGTTCGTGGCGAGGATGACCTCCAGGAATGGGAGCCCTTCCGCGACGGCCGCATCGACGCGGTCGAGGAGCTCGCGGACCCGGAGCCGGTCCGGGCCGATGCCGTCGATCGGCGAGATCGAGCCGTGGAGGACGTGATAGCGGCCCCGGAACTCCCCGGTCCGCTCGAGAGCCAGGACATCGAGCGGCTCCTCGACCACGCACAGGCGCCGCTGATCACGCCCGCCGTCACGACAGATCGGACAGAGCGGCGCGTCGCTGATGTTGAAGCAGATGTCGCAGAAGACCACCTGTTCGCGGACGGCGACGAGCGCGGCGGCGAGGGTCCGGGCCTCCGCATCGGGCGCCCGCAGCATGTGATACGTGAGGCGCTGGGCGGTCTTCGGACCGATGCCCGGCAGGCGGCTGAAGGCTTCGATGAGTCGAGCGACGGGCTCGATCACGGGGGATGCCATGCGGCTCAGCGCCCGAGCAGGCCGCCGAGCCCGCCCGCCAGACCCCCGGTCACGGCGCCCATCTTCTCCTCGGCCAGGCGGCGCGAGGACTCGAGTGCGTCGTTCACGGCGGCGACGACCAGGTCCTGGAGCATCTCCACGTCATCCGGGTCGACGGCGCCGGGATCGATGGTGATCGACCGGACCTCCTGCTTGCCGGTCACGACGGCCTCGACCACGCCGCCACCCGCGGTGCCGTGGATCTCGGTCTCCGCAAGCTCGCCCTGAATGCGGGCCATCTCCTGCTGCATCTGCATGGCCATTCGCTGGAGGTTCGCCATACCCATTGGTCGTGACTCCGTTTCGGTGCGTCGCTGCTGCCGCGGTCAGTCTGGCGGATGCCGGCCCGCCGCGCTGCTCGCCTCAGGTGACCTCGGCAGCGTCCGGCTCGTCCGAGCCGAAGATCCGTCTGGCCTCGGCCAGGACGAACGCGGCCTCCGCGTCCGCGGGTATGTCGGGCACGAGGTCGAGGTTGGTGGCCACGCAGCGGACGCCGACGGGCCGGCCGAGCACGGCCGCGATGCCTTCCTCGAGGACGGTCCGCCGGCGCTCGGCAACGTCGCGAAGGAAGCCCTGGTCTTCGGGGAAGCCAAGCGTCACGACCCCGTCCTCGACGGCGATCGGTCGGCAGACGACGATGAGCGGCTTGGTCGGGGGATGGGCGCTGATTCGGGCGACCACTTCCGGCCACCGGCTTCGGAGGGTGGCCAGGTCCGAGCCGGCAGGTGCGCCGGGATCGACGCCCGCGGCGGGCGGGACCGGTGCGTCCTTCGCCGACCCGGCGCCGGCCGTCGGCGTACGCGCGGGCGCGCCCGCTTCCGGGTCATCGGGCGGCGGCGTCACGTGGTTCGCAGCCGCGGGATCCGGATTGCGGGGCAATCGATCGCTCGCCTTCGACCCAGCGGCCGCCCGGGGTTCCTTCGCGACCGGCTTGGCAGTCAATTCGGCAACTGGCTCGGCGGAGCCTTCCGCGTCGCGCGCCTGCGGGCGCGGGCGCGCGCGCCCACGTGCGTCGGCGTCAGCAGGGCCAGCCGGCTGCACCGAGCGGCCGGGAAATTCAGTCGATGCCGCCGCGGGCGCCTCGGCCACCGGGATCCGTGACGGCGCACCGCCACTCGCGTCAGCCATGGGAAACAGGGCGAGCTCCAGCTGGAGCCGGAGCCCGCCGATCCCCGCCCGGTTCGGGTCGATGGCGCCGATGCGCCGGGCGACCCGTACGAGATCCGCCGCCGCGTGCGGAACCTTGTCGCCTACGGGCGGTTGTCCCGTCCCGCCCGAGAGCCCGCCCCGCAGCACCTCGACCACCTGGTCGAGGAACGCCCGCAGGTCGCGGCCGCGGTCCTCGAGTCCCTCGAGCAAGGCGATGCCGGTCGCGACGTCACCCTCGACGAGAGCGGTGACGAAGGCGTCGACGGTGTCTGAGCCGGCAATGCCGAGCAGATCACGGACTGTGTCCTCCGACAACCGGTCGGCCGCGCTGGCCAGGAGCTGGTCGAGCATGGATTCGGCGTCACGCATTCCGCCCGCCGCGAGCCTCGCAATGAGGCGGACCGCGCCCGGGTCGGCCTCGCGGCCATCACCCTCGAGAATCCTGGCGAGCTTGCCTTCGATCTCGTCGGTGGTGAGACGGCGGACATCGAACCGCTGCAGGCGCGACAGGATTGCCGGCGGGAAGTCCTGGGGGTGGGTCGAGGCAAACATGAAGACGACGAAGTCCGGTGGTTCCTCGAGTGACTTCAGGAGAGCGTTCCAGGCGTCCTTCGTGATCTGGTGGGCCTCGTCGAGGATGTAGACCTTCCGCTTCAGATCGGTCGGCGCGTAATTGATGCGCTCACGAAGCTCGCGGATGGCATCGATGCCGCGGTTCGAGGCCGCGTCGATCTCGACGAGATCGAGCGCGCGACCCTCGCGGATGGCGACACACGAGGGACAGGTGTCGCATGGGTCACCGTCCTGGAGGTTCGTGCAGTTGATGGCCTTGGCGAGGATTCGGGCGAGCGACGTCTTGCCCGTCCCGCGCGGGCCGACGAAGAGGATCGCGTGCGCAACGCGCCCGTTCCTGACCGCGTTGCGGAGTGTCTCCACGACCGGCGCCTGGCCGACGATCTGGGCGAAGGTCTGGGCTCGCCAGCGTCGGTAGATCGCCTGGCGCGGCGATCCGGGACTACCGATCTCGGCCGAAGCGCTCTTCGCCATGACGCTCCTCCGATGCCGGCGACCGTCGAATGAATATGCCGTGCACCCCCTGTCGATCGACCGCCACCCGGGCCCACTACCGAAGGCGGCTCGGACCAGGCCGTTCCGCGGCACCCGACGAGGTTCGCTGAGTGCTGCTTCCTTCCGGACCTGACACGGTTCGCGATTCGCCGCTGCGCGGGACCCGATCCTCAACGTCGCCTGGGGCAGCGGCCTCCGAGCACGGGAACCTCGAGGAGGAATTCAGCCCTGCTGGAGCGGATTGCAGGTACAGGGCACCGCTAGTTCCCCGCCTAGCACGGCACGGCTGAGTGTAACCCGCCGAAGGCCGCCGGACCCGGGCACGTGCTGTCGGGGTTGCGCCGACAACGCGGGCCAGTTCGCGTGCGTGCGGCGAGCGAATGGCGGAGAGGGGGGGATTCGAACCCCCGACGCGTTGCCGCGAACCGCATTTCCAGTGCGGCGCCATAGTCCACTAGGCGACCTCTCCGCGAGCCACGACCACACGACGTCCCGGGCCGGCGAGGAACCTCTCGCGAGCCTGCACCGTACCGGACCGCTCGCCCCGAGGGCGGGCGAGCTTGTGGCGGAGAGGGTGGGATTCGAACCCACGGTGCTTTCGCACACCGCTTTTCGAGAGCGGCACCATCAACCACTCGGACACCTCTCCGCGCGAGAGGATAGCAGGGGCCTCCGGCGAGCGGCGACGACGAGAGCGGGGGGCCTCAGGCCGGATCGGCTACCGCGACGGAGAGGAGCTCCTCGGCCTCATCGCGACGGATGCCGCTGACGATCCGGAGGCGCCGCCCGAGCGCCGCGTGATCAGCAAGCTGGAGGATCGTCCCGGCGGCCCCGTCCACGTGGTTCGGCGCGGCGTACACCAGGCCTTCGACGTCACTGCCGAGCAGGGCGCCAACGCACATGACGCACGGCTCGACGGTCGAGAAGATCGTGAGGTCCTGGAGTCGCGAGGTGCCGAGGCGCCGCGATGCCTCGCGCAGCGCGAGCACCACCGCGTGGGCCGTCGGGTCGTTGGTCTCGACGACCCGCTCACTGCCTCGAGCCACCATCGCCTCGTCCATGACCGCGACCGCCGCATGTGCCCGCTCGCCGCGCCCGGCGGCGGCTCGCGCCTCGGCCAGGGCCTCGCCCATGTAGAGCTCGTAGTTCATGACCTGATGATACCTGCCGGGCCGCCGGCCACGACCCGGCCCTGCCGCGTGCGATTTGCTTCTGACCACGTAGGATTGCGCCGTGCAACCACACCGACTCGGAATCCTGACGGGCGGCGGTGATGTCCCCGGCCTGAACTCCGTGATCAAGAGCGCGACCTATCGAGCCTCCGAGCTCGGAGCGGAGGTCGTCGGCATCCGACGCGGCTGGGAGGGACTCACCCACGTCCAGCCGGGCGCCAGCCTCGACCCCGAGTACCTGCGTCACCTCGACCGATCGAATACCCGGGCCATCGACCGGACGGGCGGAACGATCCTGCACACATCGCGCACGAATCCCGCGAAGATGCGGCGGTCGTCGCTGCCGGCCTGGCTCCCGCCGGACAAGATCAATGCCTACCAGGTCGACGAGGATCGATTCGACCTCACCCCGCTCGTCCTGGAGCACCTCGACGAGCTCGGCATCGATGTCCTCGTGGCGATCGGTGGCGACGACACCCTGTCCTTCGCCCGTGTCCTCGCCGCCAATGATGTCCGGCTCGTGGGCATTCCCAAGACGATGGACAACGACGTTCCCGGGACCGAGTACTGCATCGGCTTCTCGTCCGCCATCACCCGGGCCAAGGAGCTCATCGATCGCCAGCGAACGACCCTGGGAAGCCACGAGCGGATCGGCGTCTTCCGGATCTTCGGCCGCGACGCCGGCTTCTCGGCCCTGTTCGCCGCCTACGTCACGTCGGCACGATGCGTCATTCCCGAAGTCCGCTACGACATCGATCGGCTGGCGGCCGTGCTCGCCGCCGATCACCTCGAGTCGCCGAGTCATTACGCGATCGTCGTGACGGCCGAGGGTGCCATCTGGGAGGGTGCCGAGATCCCCGACTACGGCCCAACCGACGCGTTCGGCCATCGGCACAAGGCCAACGTCGGCGAGATCCTGGCGTCCGAGCTGACAGCCCGGACGGGGATCGAGACCCTCGCGATCGAATTGACCTACGACCTTCGGTCGGGCCAGCCCGATGCGCTCGACCAGATCGTCGCGTCGACGTTCGCCAACATCGCCATGGATCTCGTCGCGGCTGGGGTCTATGGGCAGATGGTCGGCATTCGCGATGGCAAGTACGCCCACATCGACCTGGGTGCGACCGGCGTCGAGGCCCGCCGCCTCAACGTCGAGGAGATGTACAACGAGGTTCGCTTCCGGCCACGCTACGACGGCCGACTCGGCGAGCCGCTGCTTCTCGTCGGCCTGACCTGACCTTCGCCTGATCTCGACCGCCTGGTCCGTTTGGCCGGCCCAGCCGAGGAGCCGTGACGGCTCAACCCTCCAGCGCCGACAGCGACCGGATCGCGCGCGCGACCGCGGACATGTCGTCGTCGCCGTGGCCCGCGCCGATGAGACCCGCCTCGATCTGCTCGCAGAGGGCCGAGACCGGCAACGCCGCCCCGGTCTCCCGGGCGAGCTGGAGCGCGATCCCGAGATCCTTGCGGTGAAGGGAGACCTTGAACCCCAGCGGGTAGTCGTTGGCGTACATCCGCGCGCTCCGATTCGCCAGGACCCACGATTGCGCGGCCCCTCCGGACAGCGCGGCGACGGTCCGATCGACGTCCAGGCCGGCCTTCATGGCCAGGACGATGCCCTCGGCCACGCCGAGATAGGCACCCGCGATGATGACCTGGTTGACGGCCTTGGTGGCCTGGCCCGCGCCGCTCGGCCCGACAAGCGTGATCGTGGTTCCCATGGCGGCGAGGATCGGGCGCACCCGCTCGAGATCCTGGGCCCGGCCGCCGACGAAGATCGACAACGTGCCCTTCTTCGCTCCCTCGCTGCCACCCGACACGGGTGCGTCGAGCATCGCGACGCCCTGCTCCGCGAGACGCGCCGCGAAGTCGCGCGTCGCCGACGGCGAGATCGTCGACATGTCGACCACGACACTTCCGGGCACGAGGCCCGACGCGATGCCGTCGTCGCCGAATAGGACGGCCTCGACATCGGGGGTGTCGGACACGATCGTGACGATCACCTCGGATGCCGCGGCGACGGCCGCAGGAGTGGCCTCGATGGTCACGCCGAGATCGGCGAGCTCGGCGTGACGGCCCGCGGTCCGGTTCCAGGCGCTGACCGTGAAGCCCGCCCGGGCGACGTTCGCGGCCATCGGGCCGCCCATCGTCCCGAGCCCGACAAACCCGACGCGCATCTCGCCCTCCTCCGCTTCCTTGCCTTCGATCCTAGCGCGACGGCGGCCGCCCGGCGTTCCCGGTCTGCTCAGTCGAGCCCGGCGAGGATCACGAACGGACCATCCCGGGGGCCGGTCAGGACAAGGCGCTCGGGGCCGAGCGGACCGGCGGCCTCGGCGGATACCTCGAACCCTGCCCGTCGCACACGCTCGGGGGCACCGCTGTCCGCCAGGAGATAGCGGACGATGTAGCCCTCGCCGTGCCGGGCGAGCGCCCCCGCCAGCCTGCGGTCGATCGAGGGCTCGAGGAGGAGAACGGCGGCCCCGGCGGGTCGGCGGAGGAGCCGACAGGCTGCCCCAAGGATGCGATCCGGCGGAGCTGCCTCGACCACGAGACCCACGGATCCGGGATCGCGCTCCTCGCCCCGCTCACCGGCCGGCGCAACCGACAGCTCGACTTCGGCGCGATCGAGCTCGACCGTCCCCCAGCCGTCGACGACGCCACGTGGACGGACGACCTCGACGAGGGTCGGCAGCGCGTCGCCCAGCAGTTCCTCGCCGAGAAGCGCCGGGGCGTCCGGATGATGCGAGGTCACGACAGCGCCGTGATCGAGCCGCGGATCTCCGGGCCGGCCGCACCACTATCGATGAAGGCGCTCAATGCCGCGTCGAGGCCGACGTCCCGATGGGCTGCCTCGGATTGCAGCCACTTGGTCTCGAGGACGTCGCAGTAGGCCTGGACCGCGTCACCGCCGGGGCCGATCACGGTCGCCAGCCGCTCGAGCGACGGTTCATAGACCTCCGACTGCCAGCGGCGAGCCGCCTCGTCCTCGGTGAGGGATCGGCGTTCGGCCCGCTCCAGCCAGGCCCCGTACTGGTGCAGGTCGTTGAGCAGGAGGCGCGCCTGCCCCTCGAGGGCTCGCAGCCCGGTCAGCCGCTCCAGCTCGCCGGCGTGGAAGCGCCGATTGGCCACGGAGGCCCGCATCCGGACGCGACCCTCGGTGCCGGGAGCGAGCTCGATCTCCGACACGGCGAAGCCGAGGTCGTTCAGGCGACGGACGCGAGCCGCGATCTCGAAGCGCTCGTGATCGCCGACCGGCACCTCGATCGCCTCGCTGAGCTCCTTCCACAAGCTGCGATAGCGATCGCGGACGGTTTCGGCGGCCTCGTAGGCGTCGTCGACGAGGTCCGCCCGATCGTGCATCGCGGCCAGATCGGCGAGCCCGTAGGCGACGTTCTCGACCAGGACTTCGAGGTCGTACTCGCGCTGGCCATCCGAGAGGGATGGATGGATCTCCGAGGTCTCGGCGTCGACGAGATACGCCTGGACGAGGTTGCCGTCACGCCGGAACAGGGTGTTCGCGAGCGAGCAGTCGCCCCAGTACACCCCGCCACGGTGGAGGTCGACCAGGAGGCCCGCCATCGCGTCGAGGAGCTGGTCGCGCAGGAACGCCGGCCCGGGCGGGACGCGCGACAGGAGCAGCCGGTACTGGAGCGAGTTCGGCAGGTACCGGGTGACGAGGATGGCCATGGCCTCCTCCGCCCCGGTGGCGACACCCATGGGAACGACGGCCGGCAGGCTCTCGTCCTCGAGGTGCCGCAGGATCTCGTACTCCCGTTCCGCGACCGGCGTCGGCTCGGCCTTGAGCGCGATCAGGCCGCGCTCGGTCACGAGGAACCGCACGAGGTGCCGGGACGGGCCGACCGGGAGGTCTCGGAAGGTCCGGCCATCCGAGGTCCAGGCCTCGAGCGGCAGCTCCCACGGGAGCGCGAGGAGCTCGGGGTTTGGCTCGCGAAGACGGAGGTGCGGGAATTGGGCGCTCACGGCCGCCAGCGTACCGTGCCCGGATGCACGCCGATGTCACGACTGGGAGGTTTGGCGCGCCCGGCGGGACTCGAACCCACGACCTTCAGGTCCGCAACCTGACGCTCTATCCACTGAGCTACGGGCGCACGCGATGACGGCGAAGACTGGCGGAGAGGGGGGGATTCGAACCCCCGATGGGTGTAACCCCATAACGGTTTAGCAAACCGCCGCACTAGGCCTCTATGCGACCTCTCCGCAGCGGCGGAGAGGGTACCACGGGCAACTTCCGGTTGACATCGAGCGTGCGGCTCGGCTACCGTCCGCGGACCGAGATGACGCACTCCTATCGGTTTACCGACCCGGCATGAACGTTTCCGGCCCAGTGGCCGGAGGCAGGCGTCGTGCCGGGACGAAGCAGGGGTCCAGACCTCTGCTTTTTTGTTTCCGGGTCGGCGGTCGCACAGGAAGGACGCTCCATGTTCGTCGTGATGGCCCGCACCGCCACCGAGGCAGAGATCCTCGGGGTGAAGAGCCATATCCTCGGCGAGGGCATGACGCCCTACGACCATGCCGGTGCGGACCGGGTCGTGATCGCCGTTGTCGGAGAGGTCGGGCCGCGCCGGGCGACACTCATGAGCCGCCTCGGTGCCCTGCCGGGCGTGGAGACGATCACCCCGATCTCGCGACCCTTCAAGCTCACCTCCCGTGAGTTCCGGCCCGAGGACACCGTCATCCGAGTCCTCGACGCCGCGATCGGCGACGGCGGCCTGACGATCATGGCCGGGCCGTGTTCCGTGGAGAGCAGGGATCAGCTGTTCGAGACAGCCGACGCCGTGAAGGCTGCGGGCGCGACGATCCTGCGGGGCGGCGCCTTCAAGCCGCGAACGTCGCCATACAGCTTCCAGGGACTCGGGGTCGAGGCCCTCCGATACCTGGCCGAGGCTCGGGAGCGGACCGGCCTCCCAACCATCACCGAGGTCATGGAGCCGAACCAGGTCGACATCGTGGCCGAGTACGCGGACATCCTGCAGGTCGGCGCCCGGAACATGCAGAACTACTCGCTCCTCAACGCGGTCGGCCGGGTGGCCCGGCCGGTGATGCTCAAGCGCGGCTTCGGCGCGACCATCGAAGAGCTGCTGATGGCCGCCGAGTACATCGTCGCGGCCGGAAATCCAAACGTCATCCTCTGCGAGCGAGGCATCCGGACGTTCGAGACCTACACCCGCAACACGATGGACCTCGCGGCGGTGCCGCTCCTCCATCACCTGACCCACCTCCCGGTGATCGTCGACCCGAGCCACGCGACGGGAAAGCGCTGGCTCGTCAAGCCGCTGGCCATCGGCGGCGTCGCGGTCGGCGCGGACGGGGTCATGGTCGAGGTCCATCCCTCGCCCGAGGATGCCCTCTCGGACGCCGAGCAGCAGCTCAACCCGGCTCAGTTCGCGGACCTCATGGCGGCGGTCGTCCCCGTCCACGAGCACGTCCGATCCCTGCACGGGGATCCGCTCGGGCCCGATGCCACGCTCGGCGCCGGCGCGAGCGGGCTCTCGAAGCATTGACTGTGGAGGGCGACCCGGCGTCGGCCGGTGAACCGGCAGCCGAGAGAACCACGGCCGGCGCGGCGATCGTCCGTCCTGCCGTGCGCCTGCGCGGCGAGATCCGCGTTCCGGGCGACAAGTCGATCAGTCATCGGGCCCTGATGCTCGGACTTCTGGCCCAGGGAGAATCGCTGGTCACGGGGGCGGGTGACGGCGCTGACGTCCGTTCGACGGCGGCCATCGCCGCGTCCCTCGGCGCGACGATCGAGCGATCGGGCGACGGCGACGGGCACGCGACGTACCGCCTGGCCTCCCCCGGCATCGACGGCCTCCGCTCCCCTGCCTCGACGCTCGACTGCGGGAACTCGGGCACGAGCCTCCGCCTGTTCAGCGGAATCCTTGCCGGCGCGCCGGTGACGGCTACCCTCGACGGCGACGATTCATTGCGACGCCGACCCGTCGCTCGTATCATCGAGCCACTCCGCGCCATGGGCGCGACGCTCGTTGCCCGCCACCAGGATTCCCTCCCACCGATGACCATCTCGGGTCACCGGAATCTCCGGGCCATCGATTGGACGACGCCGGTGCCGTCGGCGCAGGTGAAGTCCGCGATCCTGCTCGCCGGCCTCCGAGCCGAGGGGACGACGCGCGTGCACGAGCGCGTTGCGACGCGCGACCACACGGAGCGAATGCTCCGGGCGCGAGGCGTGAGGGTCCGTTCCAGCGGGAACGGCGAGGCGGGCGCGACGATCGAGATCGATGGAGGTGGACCGGTGCGAGCGATGGACGAACGGGTCCCCGGCGATCCATCGGCGGCCGCGTTCTGGCTCGTGGCGGGCTCGATCCACCCGGACGCCGAGCTGACCCTGCCCGGCGTAGGCACCAACCCCACGCGCCGGGCGATCATCGACCTTCTCGCCCGGATGGGCGCCGACATCACGGAGCGACCGCCTCACGCGGGGCCGGGCGACGACCAGGACTCGGCCGGCGGCCACGGCGACGACGGCGAGCCGACGGCCGATCTCACGGTGCGATCGTCCGAGCTGCGAGGAATCGACGTGACGCCGGCCGAGGTCGCCAGCGCGATCGACGAGATCCCCATCCTCTGCCTCGCCGCCACGCAGGCCGCCGGACGGACGACGATCCGGGGGGCTGGCGAGCTCCGGAACAAGGAGTCCGATCGGCTGGCCGGAATCGAGACGGGCCTGCGAGCCCTCGGGGCGCGGATCGAAGTCGTCGGCGACGACGTCCGGATCGACGGACCGACGCGGCTCACCGGCGCCACGACGGACAGCCTCGACGATCACCGGTTGGCCATGACCTTCGCCATTGCCGGCCTGATCGCTGGCGGGTCGACGACCATCGGGCGCCCCGACAGCGCCGCGATCTCCTATCCCCGGTTCTTCCATGACCTCGAAAGGATCCGACCATGACCAAGCGGGTCGTCCTCATCGGTCACCCCGTTGCCCACTCACTCTCCGGCGCGATGCAGCAGGCCGCCTTCGATGCCCGCTCGATCGATGCCCGGTATGAGCTCTGGGATCGACCGCCGATCGAGCTCCCGGACGCGATCGACGAGATCCGCGACGACGATTTCCTCGGCGCGAACGTCACGATCCCGCACAAGGAGCGGGTCGTGCCCCTGATCGATCGCCTGACCGAGGAGGCCCAGGTCACCGGCGCGGTCAACACGCTGACCCGGGAGGGCCGGCGGCTCGTCGGTCACAACACGGACGTTCCCGGTTTCGCCGAGGCCCTGGACAAGCTCGTGGGTCGCTCGAAGATGCCGCGTCAGGCAGTGGTTCTCGGTGCGGGCGGTGGGTCACGCGCGGTGGTCTACGGGCTCATCAGGGTCGGGTTCCAGCGGATCGTCATCTTCAACCGGCATCTCCATCGAGCCGAAGGCCTCGTGAAGCACTTCGGCAAGAGCGCCGCGCACATGGATCTGCGGGCGATGCCGTGGCACGAATTGATCATCGAGTCCGAGCTCGCAAAAACTCGGGTGCTCATCAACGCGACCTCGATCGGCCTGACGACCGACGAGAGCCCCATTCCCGCCGAGATCCTCACCTCAGACCTCCTTGTCCTGGACCTGATCTACAACCGGACGCGGCTTCTGCGCGACGCCGAAGCCGCAGGCTGCACGACCAGCGACGGCGAGACGATGCTCCTCAACCAGGGCGCGGCCGCGTTCACGCTGTGGACCGGCCAGCCAGCGCCTCTCGACGTCATGGCTGCTGCGCTTGCCAGCGCCCGTGCCGGCGGACTGCGATCGGCGGAGGGCGAGCCCGCGGGAGACGAAGCGGCTCCCCTGGCGGCCGGCTGACCGGCGCCCAGAGCGGCCCGGCATCGCATGGATTCGTTCCGCTTCCTGACCGCCGGGGAATCGCACGGCCAGACGCTCGGAGTCACCGTCGAGGGCGTCCCGGCCGGCCTCTCGCTGGTGGCGGCCGATCTGGCCGTCGACCTTGGCCGGCGGCAGCGTGGGTACGGCCGCGGGGCACGCCAGGCGATCGAGACGGACCGGGCCTCCATCATGTCGGGCGTTCGGCACGGCCAGACCCTGGGATCGCCGATCCTGCTCCTGGTCGCGAACAAGGACTGGGAGAACTGGGGCTCGGTCATGCAGTCCGAGCCGCTGACCGATGAGGAGGCTGCGGTCCTCGGCACGGCCGCGGCCGAGGGCAACAAGCGCGCCACGCCCGTCACGCGGGTCCGGCCCGGCCACGCCGATCTCGCCGGGGCGCTCAAGTACGGCCACTCCGACGTGCGCAACGTGCTCGAGCGCGCGTCCGCGCGCGAAACGGCGGCGCGGGTGGCCGCGGGTGGCGTCGCGCGGGCGTTCCTCCGCGAGCTCGGTATCGAGGTCTGGTCCTTCACGGCGGAAGTCGGCGGCGTGGCGATCGACCCGGCTCGAGCCACGCGGTCGCGCGAGGACACGGACGCCTCGCCGCTCCGCTGCCCGGACCCGGAGGCCGAGACGGCGATGATCGCCCGCATCGACGAGGCACGGACGACCGGCGACACGATCGGTGGCGTCTTCGAGGTCGTGGCGCACGGCGTCCCGATCGGTCTGGGCTCGTACGTCCAGTGGGACCGGCGGCTCGACGCGGCGCTGGCGGCCGCCGTCATGAGCATCAACATCGTCAAGGGCGTCGAGCTCGGACTCGGATTCGAGCAGACGCGCCGGTTCGGATCGAAAGTCCACGACATCATCGACGGCCGCGCCGACGACGGCCACTGGATCCATCGGACCAACAATGCCGGCGGCACGACGGGCGGCATCTCGAACGGCGAGCCGATCGTGGTCCGCGGCGCCGTAAAGCCGATCTCGACCCTGGCCCGGCCGCTCCCATCCGCCGACCTCATCACTGGCCTGCCGGTCGACAAGGCCCACTACGAGCGCAGCGACATCAGCGTCGTGCCGGCGGCGGGCGTCATCGGGGAGGCGATGGTGATGCTGACCCTCGCCCGGTTCGTCGCTCGCGACACTCGGTGGCGACCGCATGGATGTCGTGCGGGAGCGGATGGCCGCGCACCGGCGGCTGATGAACTCGGCGCCGCCCGCGCCGCTCATCGGGGGTCGCGTGGCCCCCGCGGGCGACGAGGCCGGCTCCGGCGGCGACGACTAGGCTGGCGCGATGGATCTCGTGCTGATCGGGCTTCCCGGGAGCGGCAAGAGCGCCGTCGGCCGGCGACTTGCGGCTCGGCACGGCGCGACCTTCGTCGACATCGACGAGGTGATCGAGCGCGAGGCCGGCCACAGTGTTCCCGAGATCTTCGCCGGGGAGGGCGAGGTCGGGTTTCGTGCCCGCGAGCGAGCGGCGATCGCGTCGCTCGGTGCCGCCGACGACGCGCCGGAGCTCCGTCGAATTCTCGCTCCAGGTGGCGGGGCGATCGTCGACCCCCGGAACCGCTGGACGCTGTTCCGGGGCCGTGTGCCGGTATGGCTCGACGGCCGGCCCGAGGTGCTCGCCCAGCGCCTGCGTCGCAGCCCGAACGTCCGGCCGCTCGTCAGCGGTCGCGACCCGATCCGGGCGCTTCGGGAGCTGACCGCCGCCCGGGGACGCTTCTACGGCGCGGCGACACGCGTCGCCGGGATGGCGGAGGTCGGGTCCGTCGTGGATGCGGTCGACAAGGCAGCCGCCGAGACGGGGCGTGATGGCGGGACCGTCCTGCTGCGTGCGGAAACGATGATCGGCCGGCTCACGATCGGCGAGGGCATGGTCGGGCGGGCGGTCGCCGACGAGCTCCTTCGCCTTGGCGCGCATCGCGCCGTTATCGTCACCGAGCCTCGCGCCTGGGAGTTCGTCGCGAGCGAGCTCGAGGGCCCGCTGGCGGCCGCGGGGCTCGGGATCGAGGTGATCCTGCTGCCCGAGGGCGAGACCGCAAAGTCGATGGACGTCGTTGCCGACGCGGCCCGCGAGCTTGCCCACCGGCACGTCGAACGCGGCGAACCGCTCGTGGCCGTCGGCGGCGGTGCGGTGGGCGACACCGCTGGATTCCTCGCGGCCGTGTACCTCCGCGGGGTTCCCTTCATCCAGGTCCCGACGACGCTCGTCGCCCAGGTCGATTCCTCCATCGGGGGCAAGACCGGCGTCGACCTGCCCGAGGGCAAGAACCTGGTCGGCGCGTTTCATCAGCCGGCCGCGATCGTGACCGACATCGGCCTCCTCGCGACGCTGCCCCCACGGGAGCGTCGAGCGGCGCTCGGCGAGGCGGTGAAGATGGCCGCGCTCGGCGACGAGCACCTTTTCCAGCTCCTCGAGACGCGGGGCCCGGCGCTGGCCGAGGGCGATCCCTCGACGCTCGAGGACGGCTCGCTGGCCGAGCTCGTCGAGCGCTGTGCCTGGGCCAAGGTCGAGGTGGTCGCCGCGGACGAGAAGGAGGCAGCCGTCCGGATCGCGCTCAACCTCGGGCACTCGCTCGGCCATGCCTACGAGGCGGCCGGCGGGTATCACGACCTGCGGCACGGCGAGGCCGTCGCGTTCGGGCTGCGGGCCGCCTGCCGGATCGGGGTCGCGGCGGGCGTGACGCCGCCGGAACGGGCGGCGCGGGTGGAGCGCCTCCTCGACGACCTGGGCCTGGGCGCCGGCCTGCTGCCTTATGGGCTTGACTCGGTCCTCGAACACCTCGACGCGGACAAGAAGCACCACTCCGGCCGGCTCCGCTGGGTCTTGCCGACGGCGAACGGCCATACCGTCCGCGACGACATCCCGGACGAGCTGGTCCGCGCCGTCGCCGCGGGACTGCTCGTCCCGACGGCCGCGGGGAGCGCGGCGTGACCCGGGTCCTCGTCCTGCAGGGACCCAACCTGAACCTGCTCGGGACGCGCCAGCCCGAGATCTATGGCCACGAGACCCTCGACGAGATCCATGCCGGCCTGGCGGCCTACGCGGCTGAGCTCGACCTGGAGATCGACTTCTTCCAGTCGAACCACGAGGGCGCGCTCATCGATCGCTTGCACCAGCGCGACTTCGACGTCGCGATCGTGAATGCCGGCGGGCTCACGCACACGTCGGTATCCCTGCGTGACGCGCTGCTTGGGGTCGACCGACCGTTCATCGAGGTCCACTTGTCCGACCCGTCGACGCGGGAGGCATTCCGGCACGTCAACTTCCTCGCGGACATTGCCCTGACATCCATCGTCGGCCAGGGGGCCCGCGGCTATCACCTGGCGCTCGATCGGATCGTGGCGGACGAGCTTGCGGCGCGCCAGCGGGGCGACCATGCCGAAGACTGACGCGACCGGCGAATCCGCCGAGCTCCGGCGACTGCGACGACGGATCGACGCGCTCGACCTCCGGATCGTCCGGCTCCTCAATGCGCGCGCCGAGCTCGCGCGAAGCGTCGGCCGGGCAAAGGCGGCGGCCGGGAGGCCCTCGATCCGCGATGTCGAACGGGAGCGGGAGATCCTCCTGCGCGTGGCCATGGCGAACGAGGGCCCGATGCGCCAGCCCGACCTGCTGGCGCTGTACCGGCGCCTCTTCAGTGCGACGCGGGCACTCGAGGCCGCCGATCGGCGGCACCTGAAGGATCCGCGAGACGGCTGAGACCTCCGGCGGGCACGACATGAACGGCGGGTTCGGGGCCGCGTTGGGCGCTGCGATCGCCGGGCTCCCGCGTGGCCTGCGGACGCGGTTCGCGCCGGCGCCGACCGGGTACCTCCACCTGGGTCACGTCGCCAACGCGGTCGTGACGTGGGGTATGGCCGCGGCCACGCGTGGCGCGGTCATCCTCCGGATCGAGGACCACGACCGGCAGCGCTGCCGTCCCGAGTACGAAGCCGCGCTCCTCGACGACCTCGAGGCCCTCGGGTTCGTCCCCGCCGAGCCGTCGATCGCCGAGTTCCGTACCGGACTCCCCTCCCCGTACCGGCAATCCGACAACGACCGGACGTACGCGACGGCGGCCAGGATCCTCCGGTCGCGCGGCCTCGTCTACGCCTGTGACTGCACCCGCTCGACCTTCGCGGGTTGGGCGTCCCGAACCGGGGGCGCCTGGGCAGGACCTGGCTGTCCGGGTGGCTGCCGCGAGCGTGGACTCGAGCCGGACGCGACCGGCGTCACCTGGCGGGTGGCACTCGGCGGCGGTGACGAAACCTGGCGAGATCTCGTGCTTGGCGATCAATCCGGGCCGGGTGCCGCGGTCGGGGACATGCCCATCCGCGATCGCCACGGCAACTGGACCTACGCCCTCTGCGTGGTCGTCGACGACCTCCGCCACGAGATCGACCTCGTCATACGTGGCCGGGACCTCGTCGAGGCGACGCCGGCCCAGGTCCGTCTCGGCCGGCTCCTCGGGCGGGAGGTCCCGCCGCGGTTCCTCCACCACCCGCTCATCCGCCGGGCCGACGGCCGGAAGCTCTCGAAGGCGGACGGGGCGACGTCGATCCGGGAGCTGCTCGCGGGCGGAGCCTCACCGGGCGATCTGCGGGCTCGAGCCGCGGCGGCGATCGGCCTCGGAGAGCTCGACTAGCGCGGCGAGTGCCCGCGGAGCTGGCGACGAGCTCGGTCCCAGATCGTCAGTGGACCAGCCAGATGCGCCATTCGCCCGAGATCAGCGGCGCGATGAACAAGCCGGTCGTGCCGGCCGAGGCAGCTTGGACGTCGGGGTGCTGGATGAAGATGAGGTACCCGCGATTCGCGTCCGCGACAGCCGCGATCTCTTGAGCCATTGCGCCCAGGAAATTGGCTTCGAGGTCCGGATCCTGGGTCGGCGCCTGGATCGAGAAGACGGTGCCACCCGACGCGTTGTACGCGGCCTCGTTTGCCATGAAGGCCGGCTCGGAGCCGACCTGCGCCTGCGACTGTGCCGACAGCAGCGCCCAGGCATCGGGCCACTGGCCACGGGCCCGTGCCGTCTCGTACCGGGTGGCAACGTCCAGAGCTGTCGCGGCGTCGGCGCTCAGTGACGGCACGGGTGTAGTGGTCGCGGTTGCCGATGGCGGTTGACTGTCGGCCGAGGACGACGGCGCCGGCGAGCTCGGGACGACATCGACCGTGAGGCCGCTGACATCGACATCGCCGTAGAGATTGGGATCCTGGCCCTCGACGAGCACGCAGACATCGCGATGGCCGGGTTGGTTGGTCGGGAGCGGGACCTGCTGGTGGGAGTTGCCGGTGATTGCGGGGGCCACCAAAACCAGGAACGTACACGACGACGAATGCCGAAGCGTCGACGTCGAGCTCGGGAGCGCGAAGCATCTGCGGGAAATAGGCGTGGTAGTCGCGGGCGTGGACCATGACGAAGACGTACTGCATATCGGACGGAAGGCCGTAGCAGCGAGCCAGCCGCGGATCGCCGGCGAAGGCCTCCGGGCCTCCCGGCAACACGGGACCGCGCGATGCGCTCGGACGGAGGTGGGCGTCGGCGTCGGTCCGGCGGCCGTGCCCATGAGACGAGGCGCGGCAAGGACGATCGCGATCACCACCACGGAGGCGGCGGCGATCGGTCGCAGCACGGCGAGCCCCAGCCGAGACCGGCGAGGAAACGCGTCGATCCCATCGGCAAGCCGCTGCACGGCGTCCGCATCGCCCCTGGCCCGCTCGTCGAGCAGGTTCCGGAGCTCGCGTTCGATCGGGTCGGTCATCGTCGCTCCTCGGCCTCGAACGCAGCGCGCAGGCGGTCCATCGCGTAGTGGAGCCGGGACTTGACGGTGCCCTCCGGGATCCCGAGATACGTCGCCGCTTCGGCGATCGGCACGTCCCAGAAGTGGTGAAGGGTCAGGATCAGCCGGTCACGGGCGTCGAGGCGATCAAAGGCCCGGGCGAGCGTCCGCCGGTCGATGGCCGCGTCGAGCTCGCCCTCGGGCGCGGCCGTGGCGGGGTCAAGCTCAGCAACGCGGCCGCGTCGCCCCGCCGCCTTGAGCGCCGCTCGGACCACGTGCCGACGAAACCACGACCGGAACGCGTCCGGATCCCTGAGCGCACCGAGCCCGCGCCATGCCGAGAGCATGGCCTCCTGCACCGCGTCGGCGGCATCAGCCTCGGACCGGGTGACGATCCGGGCCGTGCCCAGTGCCGCCGGGAGATCGGGCTCGACGAGCCTGCGGAATGCGTCACGGTCACCGGCCCGGGCCGCCTGGACGAGCAGCGCCTGCCGCGATGACGTTGGTTCCAGGATGGCCTCCATGCCTATGAGTGCCTGCTCGGGGCAGTTCGGTTCAATCTTCGTGGCCGATGAGCCACGTCGGATGCTCCGGCGGTGGCGTCAGCCCGGGTCGCTGCGGTCCTCGATCTCCCAGGCGTGGTCGAGCGCGTGCCAGGCAATCCGATGGGCGGCGTACCTCGCGGTCCACTTCCGACCAGCGAGTTGCGAGCCATCCGAAGGCCGGCGCAGCACTTCGAGGATCGCCTCCCGCATTGCCGTCACCGAGGCAGGGTCGGCCGCGCTCGGGGGAGCCACCCGGAGACCGATCTGGCCGGCATAGGCATGCTCCGCTCCGAGTACGTGCTCGATCATTCTCGTCCGGTCTCGGCCACCGCCTCTGGGACCCTTGCGGAGCTCCTCCGGCGCCGCTGCGGCGACCTCGTCGAACGTCGCCCAGGCCGCAGCGACAAGTCGCGCGAGCCGATCAGCCTCAGCGGTCGTCGTCGGCCGCCGGTCGGCCTCGGTGACCCGGCCCGGAACCCCAAAGGTCGTTGAGGACCCGCCCTCGCCGGATTCGACCACCTCGATCTCCGCCCCATCGGCCGGGAACGGCTCGCCGGCGCGGCGAGCCACAACCCCATACCGGGGTGCATAGGCCAGGAGCGCCTCGATCGCATCGGCTTCCGTCTTGCCGGAACGCGACCAGCCCGGCCAGTCGATGGCCGACGCGAACGTCTTCTTCGGAGTGGCTTCCGCTGCGACGGCGATCGGGCTGCTCACGGTGGAAGCGTAGGGCCGCCGCCGGGAAGCGGCAACGGCGGATCCGTGCGTGTATAGTTACGAATATGAACCGTTATGAATCGGAAGGATCGGGCGTTGCGGTCGAGCGGGCGCCCGGCGACGGGTCCCCGTCGGGTGGCAGCGCGACGCTCGTCCTGGCAGACCGCCTCTTCGAGGTCCTGCCGCGGACCGTGCGCCGCATGCGCCAGGAGACGCGGACGCGCTTCGGTCGCAACCTCTCCGTTCCCCAAGTCCGGGCCGTGATGTTCCTCCGCCGGCACCCGGGCGCGAGCCTCTCCAGCCTGGCGGACCAGATTGGCATCAGCCGGCCTGCAGCCTCCGTGCTCGTCGACGCTCTCGTGGCCCACGGTCTCGCGAGGCGCGCGCCCGACCCCGACGAGCGACGGCGGATCCGCCTGTCCCTGACGGAGGACGGGGCGACGACGGCAGCCGAGGCGCGAACTGCGGCGCGCGGCTGGCTGTCGGTGGCGCTCGCCGACCTCGATCCGGACGCTCGAGCGACGCTGGCGGGGGCGGTCGCGATCCTCGATCGACTCACCGAGACGCGACCATGATGGAAGCGGCGGCGGTCTCGACGATCACCGCGTTCCCGTTGCCGGCCATCGAGACCGTCGGGCTGACCCGACGCTTCGGTCCGACGCTCGCGGTCGACGACTTGAACCTGCGGGTCGAGGCGGACGGCGTCTTCGGGCTCCTCGGGCCCAACGGTGCCGGCAAGACGACGACGATCAAGATGCTCATCACGCTCCTGCCACCGACGAGCGGCACGGCGAGCGTCGCGGGCCACGCCATCGATCGAGATCCCGCGGCCGTCCGGATCCGGATCGGCTACGTCCCACAGCTCGTCTCGGCCGACGGCGCCCTCACGGCGCGCGAGAACCTCCTGCTGTCAGCGCGGCTGTACCGGCTCCCGACCGCGGAGCGGTCCGAGAGGATTTCCGATGCTCTCGCCTTCATGGGCCTCACGGAGGCGGCCGACCGGCTGGTCCGGACGTTCTCGGGTGGCATGGTTCGACGCCTGGAGATCGCGCAGGCCGTGCTCCATCGCCCGCCCGTCCTCTTCCTTGACGAGCCTACGGTCGGCCTCGATCCCGTGGCCCGGGCCGCCGTCTGGGACCACATCCGTGACCTGCGCGAGGAGCACGGAACGACGATCGTCCTCACGACGCACTACCTCGAGGAGGCCGACGCGCTCTGCGATCGGATCGCCCTGATGCACCGAGGGCGCCTCGTCGCCGACGGGAGCCCCGGCGAGCTGAAGGCCGCGGCCGGGCCGGGTGCCACGCTCGACGATGTCTTCGCATCCCTCACCGTCGACGCCCCTGAAGCTGGAGGTTCATTCCGTGAACTCGGCCGATCACGTCGGAACGCGCGCCGCCTGGGCTGACGCCATCCCGGGCCTCGGGGCGCTCGGGGACATCGCCGCCATCGTCGACGCCGAGATGCACAAGGTCGTCCGCGACCCGGTGGAGATCTTCACCCGTGCGGTCCAGCCGCTGCTGTGGCTCGTCGTCTTTGGCCAGGTGATCACCCGCACGCGGGCGATCTCGACCGGTTCGGTCCCATATCTCGACTACCTGACACCCGGCGTGCTGGCTCAGAGCGCGCTCTTCGCGGCCATCTTCTATGGCATCGCGGTCATCTGGGAGCGCGACCTCGGCGTGGTCCACAAGCTCCTCGTCAGCCCCGCGGCGCGGGTATCGCTGATCCTGGGCAAGGCGATCACGGCGGCGATCCGCTCGCTGGTCCAGGCGGTGATCATCTACCTGGCCGCCTTCGCGATCGGCGTCCACCTCCGATCCGACCCGGCCTCGATCCTCGGCGTGTTCCTCGTCGTCATGCTGGGGTCGGCGCTCTTCGCCTCGTTCTCCCTGACGATCGCCTGCATCGTCCGCTCGCGGGAGCGGTTCATGGGCATCGGGCAGCTCATGACGATGCCGGTCTTCTTCGCCTCGAGCGCGGTCTACCCGATCTCGCTCATGCCGCCCTGGCTCCAGACGGTGGCGATCCTGAACCCGCTGACGTACATGGTCGACGCATCGCGGGGACTCATGATCGTCGGCGGGACCGCCGAGCACGGCCTGGGGCTCGACCTCGCCGTGCTCCTCGGCGTGACGGCGATCTTCGTGCTCCTGGCCGCCCGGCTATATCCCCGCCTGGCGCAGTAGGCGTTCGGTCAGCGGCCGCCAGACCCGCGACGTCAGCGGGGCGTGGCGGCGCGGAGGGCTCCGACGAGGTGCCCCATCGCCTCGACGTTCGTCCCCTCGGGTCCGAGGGCGTCCACGAGAGCGGAGGCGACGATGACGCCGTCGGCACCCGCCGCCGTGAGAGCCCGCACGTGCGCGGGCTTCGAAACGCCGAATCCCACCGCGACCGGGACGGACGAGATGCTCTTGACCCTGGCGACGAGGCTTCGGACGCTCCGCGGCAGGCTGGCCCTGGCACCAGTCACGCCGACGAGGCTGACGCAGTACAGGAAGCCTCCGGTTCGAGCGGCGACATCGGTCACGCGATCCATCGCGGTCGTGGGTGCCACGAGATAGACGACGGCCAGACCCGCCTCCGTGGCGACCTCCTCGAATGGTCCGCCCTCGTCCGGGGTCAGGTCGGCCACGATGACGCCCGACGCGCCGGCCGCCATGAGGGCTGCGGCCCGATCCCGGCCATCGCCGCCCCCGATGATCTGGTTCGCGTAGCCCATCGGCACGATCGGCGTCCCCGGGCGCGCGCGCGCGACGCGCCCGACGAGGGCCACCGAGTCGGCGAACGTCGCCCCGGCCAGCAACGCCGCGTGCGACGCACGTTGGAGGGTGGCGCCGTCGGCAAGCGGATCGGAGTACGGGAGCCCGATCTCGACGAGGTCGGCGCCGGCGTCGATCGCCGCGCAGGCGATCGCGAGCGACCGCTCGTAGGTCGGGTAGCCGGCGACGACATAGGGGATCAGCGCCGCTCGCCCCTCGTCCCGGGCCCGTCGGAACGCCGCCGCGATCCGGTGCGCCCCGGCCGTGTCGTTCGTGCCACTTGCCCGCGCCGCCGTGCTACCGCGCCCCGTCACCTCGTGCCCGCCCAGGCGTCGACATCGGCGAAGCGCTCCAGGGCGGCCATGTCCTTGTCGCCACGACCGGAGAACCCGAGCAGGACGAGGGCATCGTTGGGCAGGACTTGCCCGGATCCCTCGGTCCCGGCCAGCAACTTGGGCAGTGCCGCGACCGCGTGCGCCGTCTCAAGCGCCGGCAGAATCCCCTCGAGGCGAGTGACGGTCCGCATCGCGGCGATCGCCTCGCGGTCGGTGGCCGTAGCCACCTCCAGGCGACCAGCCTCCGCGAGCGCGGCCAGCTGCGGCCCGACGCCCGGGTAGTCGAGCCCCGCGGAGGCGGAGAACGCCTCGATCACCTGCCCGTCGCCGTCCTGGAGCATCAGCGAGCGCGAGCCGTGGAGGATCCCCGGCGTGCCGCCCGCGATGGCCGCCGCGTGCCGTCCGGTGGCCACCCCGTCCCCGGCGGCCTCGGCGACGGCCAGCCGGACCGACGTCTCCCCGATGAAGCGGGCGAGGAGCCCGATCGCGTTCGATCCCCCGCCGACGCAGGCCAGGGCGAGATCCGGCAGGTGGCCCTCGACGTCGCACAGCTGGCGGGCGGCCTCGTCGCCGATGCGACGCTGGAGGTCGCGGACGATCGTCGGGTACGGGTGCGGTCCCATGGCGGACCCGAGCACGTAATGGGTGGTCTCGACGTTCGTGACCCAGGCCCGCATGGCCTCGTTGACGGCGTCCTTCAAGGTCGCCGTCCCGGACGTGACGCTCCGGACCTCGGCGCCGAGTGCCCGCATCCGGAGGACGTTCGGGGCCTGGCGCCGGATGTCCTCCTCGCCCATGTAGACCACGCACGGGAGTCCCAGAAGCGCGCACGCCGTCGCGGTCGCGACCCCGTGCTGGCCGGCGCCCGTCTCCGCGATGACCTGTGACTTCCCGAGCCGGCGGGTGAGGAGCGCCTGGCCGAGGGCGTTGTTGATCTTGTGCGCCCCGGTGTGGGCCAGGTCCTCGCGCTTGAGGTAGAGCCGGACCGGCGGGACGGTCCGAGCCCGGCGACCTCCACCGCGGAGGCGCTGCGCCTCCAGCCGCACCGCCTCCGCCAGGCGGTCGGCGCGGTAGAGCGCGGTCGGTCGACCGGCGAAGTGCTCGAGGAGCTCGCGCAGCTCGGCCCAGAAGCGGGGGTCGTGGCGGATGGCGTCGTACGCCGACTCGAGCTGCTCGAGCGCGCCGATCAGCGTCTCCGGGACGTAGCGGCCGCCGAAGTCGCGCTCCATGCCCCAGCGGCCGTGCTCGTCGACCTCGACGAGACCCGCGTGGACGGGCGTCGGCCGGGCGGCGATGTTCGGGCGGTCCAGCCGCGCGGCCCGAGCTCGCTTGACGAACAGTGCGACCTTCACCGGGTCCTTGACCGGGCGGGTACCGGGTTTCCGGGACGCCTCCACGCCCGACGTCACGTCGACCCCTACGACGGGGGCCGCACGGAGGGTCGGCCCGACATTCGAAGGGTCAAGTCCGCCGGCGAGGATGACCGAAACCTCCCGGGCGACGGCGGCCACGAGCGCCCCATCGGCGCGGACGCCGGTCCCACCGGGATGCGGCCCGCCAGCCGTGTCGAGCATGATCCGGGCAGCGCCGGCGCGGAGATGCGCCCGGGCCGCATCGATCACGCCATCCGCCGTGGGGCTCGGTGTCGGTCCTGATCCGACGCCTGAGGCGGGCAGGTGGAGCACCTTCCAGGCTGGTCGATCGAGCACCGCCGTCACGGACGTCGGTTCGTGACCGCTCAGCTGGATCGCGTCGGCGTCGAGAGCGCGGCTGATCCGGTTCAGCTCGTCGGCCGGCAGGTCGACGGTGATCGGGACGATGGCCGGGCGATGATCCGGAGCGGCGATGGCCCGAAGGTGCACGGCAAGGGCAGTCGCCTCGCGCAGCTCGAGCGCGCGTGGCGTTCCGGGGACCAGGTTCAACCCGACCGCGTCGGCGCCGGCCCGCACCGCCGCCTCGATGCCGGCCCGGTCCGTGACGCCGCAGATCTTCACGAACGGGACCCGGTCGAGGTTCGCGGGATCGGTGGGCACCCGGCCGGCACCGACGAACGCCCGCGTCTCAGCCTCGGGGTCCGGCGCGCGAACAAGCGCCTCGCCGATCAACGCCGCGTCGAAGCCGAGGGCGCGCCAGCCACGGACCGTCGCGACCTCCCGCACGCCCAATTCCGCGACCACCAGGCGATCCTCGGGCACCGATACCCGGAGGCGCGCCGCGCGTTCCGGATCGACGATCAGCGAGCGCAGGTCCCGGTTGTTGATCCCGATCAGGCGAGCCGTCGTCGCGAGCGCGGCGTCCAACTCCCGCTCGTCATGCGCCTCGACGAGCGGTTCCAGGCCGAGATCGAGAGCGCGCGCCACGAGCCGGCCGAGCTTCGGGCCGCGGTGCAGGACCGCGAGCAGGAGCACGACGTCGGCACCGGCCGCCCGGAGCAGGTCGAGCTGGCGCGACTCGACGATGAACTCCTTCGCCAGCACCGGCACCGTCACGGCGGCACGGATCGCCGAGAGATCGGCCACGGAGCCACCGAACCAGTGGGGTTCGCACAGGACGGAGATCGCGACGGCGCCGCCGCGCTGGTACGCCCTCGCCCGGGCGACGATGTCCTCGTCCCGTGCCGCGATCGCGCCAGCGGACGGCGACGAGCGCTTGATCTCGGCAATGACGTGCAGCCCGGGCGCGGCGAGCCACTCGGCGATCGGCCGCGGCGCGGGTGCGGACCGAACCCGCCCCCGGAGCGCCGTCCGGTCGATCCGCGGCAAGCTCCGCCCGGACGTCCTGCCTGCGCCGCGCGGCGATCTCGGCGACGACCCCGGCGCGTCCGCGCGCCGTCGCGCGGCCCGCCTTGGCGCTCACGCAGCGTCCCTCACGGCGCTCACGACGGTCCGCCCTCGGCCGCCGCACGCGCGGCATCGTCGGCGACCTTGGCGTCCCGCAACCGTTCCAGGAGCTCGCGCGCCGTCCCCGCGTCGATCGTGTCCGCGGCGATCGCGATCCCGTCGCCGACCGTTAGTGCGCGGCCCGCGGCGACGAACGCGGCGCCGGCATTCAGCAGCACCGCGTCGCGGCGCGCGCCCTCGTGGCCTTCGAGGATCGAGACCGTGAGGATCGCGTTCTCGGCGGCGGTCCCGCCGGCCAGGTCGCTCGTTGCCGCCGCCCGCAGGCCGAGGCTGCCGGGGTCGACGGTCGACTCCCGGATTCCGTCGGGCGTGACGTCACGGATGACACCCGAGCCGTCGAGTGGCAGCTCGTCGACGCCGTGCCCGCAGACCACGAGCGTGCGCTCGGTGCCAAGCCGCTGGGCCACCTCGGCGATCCTTGGCGCGGCCGAGGCCTCGCCGACGCCGAGCAGCGCCCGTCGCGCGCCGGCGGGGTTCGTGAGCGGCCCGAGCAGGTTGAAGGCAGTCCGCACGCCGATCTCGCGGCGGGTCGGCCCGGCGTGGCGCATCGCGGGATTGAAGGTGGGCGCGAAGAGGAAGGCGAAGCCGAAGCGGCGGACGTCGGCCGCCGCCGATTCGGCCGTGTGGTCGACACGCACGCCGAGTGCCTCGAGCACATCCGCGGCACCCGATCGCGAGGTGATCGCCCGGTTGCCGTGCTTTGCGACCGGCACGCCCGCGGCCGCGACGACGAGCGCCGAGGTTGTCGAGATGTTGAACGTGTTCGAGCCATCGCCGCCCGTCCCGACGACATCGATCGTGCCGGGCGGGGCATCAACATGGACCCCACGCTCGCGCATGGCGAGGGCGAACCCGGCAAGCTCGTCGACCGTCTCGCCGCGCATCCGGAGGGCCACGAGGAACGCCGCGAGCTGGGAGGGCGTTGCCTCGCCGTCCATGACCGAGCCCATCGCGAGGCGAGCCTCGTCGAGCTCGAGGTTCCGGCCCTCGATCACGGCCGCGAGGGCGGCGCGCACCGGATCGCTCATCGTTCCGCTCCGGGTGCCCCGGCAGCGCCCTCCGCCAGGCCGGCCGTGGCGAACGAGCCCGACGCGTCATCGAGAACGGATGCCTCGCCTTCGCCCGCGAGGCGGAGGAAGTTGGCGAGGAGGTGGGGACCCTCGGGCGTGAGGACGCTCTCGGGGTGGAACTGGACGCCTTCGATTGGCAGGCTGACGTGGCGGATGCCCATGATGACGCGGTCGACCTCCGACATCGCGGTCACCCGGAACTCCGTAGGCAGCGAGTCCGGATCGACGGCCAGCGAGTGGTAGCGCGCGGCCATGAAGCTCGGGGGCATGCCCGCGAGCAGCCCGCTGCCGTCATGGGTGACCTCGGAAGCCTCACCGTGCACGAGCGTCGGCGCCCGGACGATGCGCGCACCGAAGGCCGCGGCCATCGACTGCATCCCGAGGCAGACGCCGAGGAGCGGGATGCCTCGACCTGCCGCGACCCGGATCGCGTCCATCGAGACGCCGGCGTCGTCGGGATCACCGGGGCCCGGCGAGATGACGATGCCGCGAAGGTCGCTCGCGGGATCGGCGGCAAGGGCCTCGATCCCGGCCCGGTCGACCTGGTCGTTCCGGACCACGGTGATGCTCGCCCCTGCCGCCTCGAGCGCCTGGACGAGGTTGAAGGTGAAGCTGTCGTAGTTGTCGACGACCAGGATCATGCCGGGGTCTCCGCCGAGGGCCCGCGCGCGGTCCTCGTCCGGCCCTCGTCGATGCCCGCGGCCAGCTCGATGGCCCGGCGGAGGGCCGCTGCCTTGTGCTCTGTCTCCTCGAATTCCTTCTCCGGGACGCTCGCCGCGACGATCCCGGCGCCGGTGTGGATGTGCGCCCGGCCATCCTTGAGGACGGCACTCCGGATCGTGATCGCGGTGTCGAGGTTGCCGTCATAGCCGAGGTACCCGACCGCCCCGCCGTACAGGCCCCGGCGCTCGCCCTCGGCGGCCGCAATCAGCTGCATGGCCCGGACCTTGGGCGCGCCGGAGAGCGTGCCGGCCGGAAAGACGGCCCGAAGCGCGTCGAGGGCGTCGAGATCCGGCTTCAGCCGGCCCTCGACGTGGCTCACGAGGTGCAGGACATGGGAGTAGCGCTCCACCTCCATGTACTTGCTCACCGTAACGGTCCCCGGCCGCGAGACCCGGCCGATGTCGTTGCGGCCGAGATCCACGAGCATCACGTGCTCGGCCCGCTCCTTCGGGTCCCGCTGGAGCTGCTCGGCAAGGATCGCGTCCTCGCGCTCGTCCGCGCCGCGCGGCCGCGTGCCGGCGATGGGGTGCGTCGTTAGCTTGTCGCCTTCGAGCTGGACGAGGAGCTCGGGGCTCGCCCCGACGACCTCGAAGTCCGGGAACGCGGGTGAAGAAGAGGTACGGCGACGGGTTGACCCGGCGGAGGCTTCGATACAGGCCGATGCCGTCGAGCTGCCGGCCCGTGGCGGGATCGACGGGCAGGTCGAACGATTGCCGGCGGGCGAGCACGACCTGGATCGCCTCGCCCGCCGCGATGGCGTCCTTCGCGACTTCCACCGCATGCACGTATTCGTCGCGGCCGAGGCTCGCCTCGATGGCGGCGGCCGTGGGGGGCGCACCGTCCCCGCCGTCCGAACGCCCACCGATCCCCGAACGACTGCCGGTCCCGACGAGCTCGGCCGCAGAGGGCCGGGAGGTGCGCTCGAGGGCCTCGAAGATGGCCGCTTCCGCGATCCGGTAGCGGCCCTCGAAGTCCGGCGCGTCGGCGTGCAGCGACGCGATCGCCGAGAGGGTGTGGGTCAGGTGGTCGAAGACGATGACGAGGTCCGTCTCGATGAAGGCGGCCGTCGGCACGCCGGTCGGGTCCGCCTGGGGCAGCGGCACGGACGGCTCGAAGATCGAGACCGCGTCGTAGGCAAGGGCCCCCACGGCGCCGCCGGTGAAGCGCGGCATGCCCTCGCGCGGACCGACGCGTCGTCGCGGGACGAAGGCCCGGATTGCCTGCAGGGGGTCGAGTGCCTCCGAATCATGGACGGGCAGATCAGGCGCGTAGTCGCGCACGCCCACGGGGCGGTCCTGGATCCGGGCACGGCCGTCCCGGACCTCGAGTAGCCGCCGCGGACCGATCCCGAGGAAGGAATAGCGTCCGAGGCGCTCCCCTCCCTCGACCGATTCGAGGAGGAAGGCCGGGGTCGTCCCGTCGTCGAGCCGCAGGAACGCGCCGATCGGGGTCTCGAGGTCGGCCGGGCGCGTCGCGCGGAGGAGCACGGTGTCGGCCGTGGCCGACTGGCGTTTCGCCTCGGCCAGGCTGAGCGGGTCCGCGCTGCTGTTCATCGTCGACATTCGCCTTCCGTTGCGGCTCCCGGGACGTCACCGCCCGGGAATCAAGAACGACCTTCGTCCTCCCGGGACGAAAGGTCGTGCCTTCCGCGGTGCCACCCTCATTCGGCGATTGCCGCACTCGTGACCGACGGGCCACTCGTCGTGAGTTGCCGATCGGCGCTGCCCTCTATCGCTGGCGCTCTGCGCCGGAGCCTACTGTGCGTCCCGGACGGTCACCCGCCCACGCTCGCTGTTCGGTCCGGAGGCTCCCGGGTCCATTCGCCGCCGCCGTCGTCCCGATTTCCACCAGCCACCGGGTCTCTGCCTCGACGCTCGACGGGTACTCGTCCCGTTCATCGCCCATATTCGGTTCGGACGCGGAGTCTAGGTGGCGCGCGCAGGGAGCGTCAAGCGGCGGACGAAGTCTGGACGTCCGAGCCCCGCGGTATCGTGGCGGGGTTGCAGGCGAGGAGAGTGCGTGGCCACGTTGGACCCGGTCCAGGCACCGGCGATCGTAGTCGTCGGGAGCATGAACATGGACCTCGTCACGTACGTCGACCGCGTTCCCGGACCAGGCGAGACCGTACTCGGCCGCCGCTTCGAGTCGGGCTTCGGTGGCAAGGGCGCCAACCAGGCCGTCATGGCCCGGCTGCTCGGCGCCGAGGTCGCCTTCGTCGGCGCCCTGGGCGACGACTCGTACGCCGACGCGACGCTGGAGAACTTCGCGCGGCTCGGGATCGAGACCGGCGGGGTCATTCGCGTGCCGGGGTCGAGCGGGCTCGCACCGATCTGGGTCGAATCGGACGGGATGAACCGGATCGTCGTTGTACGCGGGGCCAACGGCCTCGTTGCCCCCGCCCACGCGGGGCGCGCGGTCGCGGCAGCCGGCCGCATCGACGTCTGCGTCGGCCAGTTCGAGATCCCCCAGGCCGCCACCACGGCGGCCTTCGAGGCGGCCCGGGCGAGGGGCGCCACGACGATTCTCAATCCGGCTCCGGCGTCGGAGATCGATCCAGCGCTGCTTGCCGCGACGGACTGGTTGATTCCCAACGAAGTGGAGTTCGACGTCCTCACCGAGGGTGCCGGGACGACGGATGAGGCGCTCGTCGCGCTCGCGACCCGAACGCGAACGCGCGTCCTCGTGACCCTCGGCGCGCGGGGGGCCGCGCTCGTGGAGGCCGGCGGCCGCGTGCGGCGCCTGCCCGCGCCCCAGGTCGAGGCGATCGATACGAGCGGGGCCGGTGATGCCTTCGTCGGGGCGTTCGCCGTGGGCCTGGCGATGCGCCTGCCCGAGATCGACGCGGTCCGGCTCGGAATCGCCTGCGCATCGGACAGTGTTCTCCGCCACGGGACCCAGGCGTCGTTCCCGGACGCCGACCGCTGCGCCCGCCTCCTCGCGGAGCTGTGACTGCGCCGGGTGTTTCATGCCGGCCTTCGACACGGAGCGAGGCCCCTCCTGGGCCGGAGGAGCCTCGCGGGTGTCTCGACGCGGGAGGTGCCCGCTTTCGGGGTCAGGCGGACGTCGGGTTCGTCACCGGCGCGGCCATCTCCTGCCGAGCGGGAATGAGCTTCGTGAGGACGCCGTAGATCACGAACGACACGACCAGGCCGACGACCCAGCTGTAATCCGCGAATGGGAAGGGATCCTTGAGGAAGGGCAGGATCCCGTTGACCGGGAACGGGCCGTCGGTGCCCGCCGCCGTGTACGACCCGCCGATCGCCATGACGATGCCCGCGAGCAGGGCCACCACGGCAATCCAGTTCCAGCCGCCCACGTACTTGTAGATGCCGTCCGGCTTGTAGAGGTCGGCGACCCTGAGATTGGTCCGCCGGATCCACCAGTAGTCGGCGATGAGGACACCGGCGATGGCGCCGGTGGCGCCGCCGTAGGTGTTGAGCCAGGTGAAGATGTAGGCGTGGGGGTCGTTGTACAGGTTCCAGGGCTGGATGAGAATGCCGATCACGCCGGTGATGAGGCCTCCCGTCCGGAAGCTGATTCGCCGCGGCCAGGCATTCGAGAAGTCGTACGAGGGGCTCACGATGTTCGCCGCGACGTTGACCGAAAGGGTCGCGACCGCGAGGGTGAACAAGGCAAAGACCACGACGATCGCGTTGTCGAACTTGCCCGTGAGCGCAACGGGATCCCAGATCGCCGTGCCGTAGACCACCTGGCTGGCTGAGGTCGTGAGGACGGCGAGCAGCGGGAAGACGGTCATCGTCGTCGGCAGGCCGAGGATCTGCCCGTATGCCTGGGCACGCTGGCTCTGCCCGAACCGGGTGAAGTCGGGCATGTTCAGGGACAGGGTCGACCAGAAGGCGATCATCGCCATGAGCGACGGGAAGAAGACGGGCCAGAACTTGTCACCCCAGCCCAGGGTGCCCGCGTCATTGACGATCGGCCCGAGGCCGCCGGCCTTGATCGTCATCCAGATGAACAGGAAGACCGCGACGATCAGGACGAACGGCGCCGCCCAGTTCTCGAAGCGACGGATGAAGTCCATCCCGCGCAGGATGATGAAGACGTTCAGGGCCCAGAAGATGATGAAGCTGACCCAGAGCGTCCAGGGCTGCGTGGCGAACTGGCCGAAGCCGATCGTCAGCGTGTTGGCCTTCGACCAGCCGTCGCCGAGGATCGAGCCCATCAGGATGAAGATGGCGCCGCCGCCGATCCAGGTCTGGATCCCGAACCAGCCACAGGCCACGCCCGCCCGGATGAGTGCCGGCAGGTTGGCACCGACGGTCCCGAACGAGGCGCGGGCGAAGACCGGAAAGGGGATCCCGTACTTCGTCCCGGCGTGGCTGTTGGCGAGCATCGGGACGAGCACGACGATGTTGGCAATCATGATCGTCAGGATCGCCTGGTACCAGGCCATCCCCAGGGCGACGAGGCCCGCGGCGAGCGTCCAGGTCGCGACGTTGTGGGCCATGCCGATCCACAGGGCGATGTAGTTGTACGTCGTCCAGATGCGGTTCTTGATCGGCACCGGTGCAAGGTCTGCGTTGTGGAGCGGCGAGCCGTCCAGCGCCGCATCCGCCTCGGGCGTCAGCTCGTGCCGTCCATCCGGGCGGACGATCTCGCCGTCATATGACTGAGCCGTCATGGCCTCCCTCCATAGCGAGTGCGCGGGCGTACATCGCACGCCTCGGTCGGGCTTCGCGAAGATCGCTCAGTCTGGCAAGGCACCTCCTCGACACGGTCATCCAGGGGACATCCGCTGCCGCGGCTGACCACCGCGGCAGTCACCTTGCGCGCTCGCTCGACCGCTGTTCCACCCGGAGACGACGATCAGGTTGGGCTCCATCCTAACCAGCCCGTCGAGCCCCCGGAGGCCGTACGGGCGCGTCATCCGTGCCGGTCGCATCGTCACATCAGCGATCGCAGCACCGCAACCTCGGGATACGCTTCGGGCGCGCCGTAGCCGTTCTCGGAGAGCCAGCGGACGGCGACGAGACATCGCCACGACCACCAGGCGCGGATCAGGCCCCGGTCGACATCGACGCCGTAGCCGGCGAGGACATCATCGAGGTGCTCCTCGTGGGCGAGCGTGAGGGTGGCGAGGTCGTAGAGTGCGTCGCCTCCGGACGCCTCGGACCAGTCAAGGATCCCGGTGACCTCCGCGCCGTCGATGAAGACGTGCTCGATGTGCAAGTCGCCGTGGGTGAAGACTGGGGTCCACGGCCGGAGCGCGGCCTCCGCGCGGTGGCGGTTGCGGGTGACCACCTCGGCGGGAAGGATCCCGTTCGCGATGAGCCAGTCGGACCCCGCGGCCAGGCGGGATGCGAGTTCGTCGATGTTCTTCCCGGGCCAAGGCGGCAGTGGTGCGTCGTGCAGCGTCCGGATGGCGGCGCCGGCCGCAGCCCATGCGGCGGGCGACGCTTCCGACGGCTCGGCAAGGCGGCCGAGCGCTCTCCCCCGGAGGGCCGCGAGGGCGAGCACGTGTGGCTTCCGCCACAGGACGTCCGGTGTCGGGACCGGCACCATAGCCATCGCCTCGACCTCGACGTCGATGCGCCGCTGATCGCTGTCGACCTTCAGGAAGACGTCGCCCACCCGCAGCGTCACACGATCGTTGTTGGCCAGGATGATTTCGACCTGATCGGGCACGCAGCCGCCCCTCAGTCCTCGGCGATCTCGTAACCACCGGCGCCGTCGGGGATGTAGATCAGCTCGTCCGTGAAGCACCAGCGCCAGTCTTCGCCGGGCTGCGCCGAGCGCATCATCGGGTGGCCGCTCGCGTGGAAGTGGGCGGTCGCATGCCGGTTGGGGCTGTTGTCGCAGCAGCCGGTGAGACCGCAGTTCAGGCACTGCCGGAGGTGGACCCATGTCGAACCCATCTCGACACACGCCGGACAGACATCGAGGGGCGGCTGGACCTCGACGCCCGTGTCGAAGTGTTCGCAATGCTGCAGCGCCATCTGGCTCCTTGTCGCGCTTCACGGGAATGTGGCGGAGAGGGTGGGATTCGAACCCACGGGACTTGCGTCCACCTGTTTTCAAGACAGGACCGTTCAACCGCTCCGGCACCTCTCCGCCGCCGAGGATAGCAGCGGTGAGCGTGGGTCGCCGAATCGACTGGGTCAGGGACACGTCGTGGACGATCCAGATGTTCGGGTCGTAGTAGACGCCCTCGTCCGCCTCGCGGTCGATCTCGATCGGGGCGGCCGCGAACGGGAGCAGGTACTGGCCGGTGTCCGGGAATGCCATCGCCGGTCCAGCGCTCCCAGTCGGCGACCGATCCACGGATCGTCATGGCCCTCGGCGAGCCCCCGACGATCCGGCCGCCGAGCCGGACGTGCAGGCGGATCCAGGCATCGAACGGCTCGCCGTCGGGACGCGTCCAGAACGCGTAGCTCCTCGATCGGGATCAGCGGGTAGCGCTCCTTCTCCGTCGGGCGAACGCAGCGCGATGACGGCGCTGAAGGCCGTGCGCGCGGGCATTGGCCCGCATCGCGCGGACCATGAACCCGGCAAGACCCGTGCCCCGCCTCGCCGGGTCGACGACGATCTGGAGCGCACCGAGGGTATTCACGGCGACGCCCGACCTCGAGATCGTGGGCCGTCTGCTCGAACTGGCGATCCCAGCCGTCCGGGCAGGCCGGCGTCCGTCCCGTCCCAGTCGCAGCGGCGCGCTGTTGTTCGTGGCCGCGACTGCGCCGTCGGCGTCGAGCAGGACGAGCTGGTACTCGAGCGAGGACCGTCGTCGAGCAGGTGCCAGTACTTGTCCGCCTCGCTGTCCTGGAGCATGAACTCCGGCCAGACCGAGCCGTTGAAGTCGCCGACCGGATCGATCAGGTCGGGCCGCTCGGCGAGGATGACGAGCGTGAAGCCGGTCGGAGGTCGAGGTCGAACGGCCGGCATTGGTCTCGGCGTCCGTGACGGCGCGGTCGCTCAGGCGCCGGGCGCGGGGATCCAGTCGATCCCCATGTACGGCCGGAGCGGCGCGGGCACGTCGACCGATCCGTCGGGGCGCTGGTAGGTCTCGATGATGGCGGCCACGATCCGGGCCAGCGCGAGGCCCGACCCGTTGAGCGTGTGGACCAGCTCGGGCTTGGCGCCCGGCTCGGGGCGATAGCGGACCGCCATGCGGCGTGCCTGGAAGTCCTTGAAGTTCGAGCAGGAGCTGACTTCGAGCCAGCGCTCGACGCCGGGCGCCCAGACCTCGAGGTCGTACTTGCGCGCCTGGGTGAAGCCCATCTCGCGCGTCGCCATGAGGAGGACCCGATAGGCGAGCCCGAGCCGCCGCAGCAGCTCCTCGGCAACCCCGGTCATCCACTCGAGGGCCTCGGCCGACGCCTCGGGTCGCTCGAACAGGACCATCTCGACCTTGTCGAACTGGTGGACCCGGAGGATGCCCCGCGTGTCCTTGCCGGCCGCGCCCGGCCTCGCGCCGGAAGCACGGGCGTGTAGGCGGCGTAGCGGATCGGCAGCTCGTCGCGCCTCGAGGATCTCGTCCCGGTGGAGGTTCGTGACCGGGACCTCGGCCGTCGGGACCAGGTACAGGTCGTCGCGGGTGACGACGTACATCTGGTCTTCCTTGTCCGGGATCTGGCCCGTCCCGCGGGCCGATGCCTGGTTGACCACGACCGGCGGCCAGACCTCGGTGAACCCGTTCTCTCGGGTGTGGACGTCGAGGAACCACATGATCAGGGCGCGCTGGAGCGCCGAGCCCGGTGCCCTTGTAGACGGGAAATCCGGAGCCGGCGATCTTCGCTCCACGGGCAAGGTCGATCATCCCGAGCTGCTCGGCGATCTCCCAGTGCGGCCGCCGCTCCCACGTCGCGCCACCGGGCGGCGCGTCGGCGCCGATCTCGCCCGCGAGCGGTTGGACTCGGGCGAGCTGCTCGCCCCAGGTGCGGACCGTGACGTTCGCCTCCTCGCCGCCCACGGGGATGTCGGGCTCGGCGCGGGTTCGGGATCCGCAGCAGGAGATCGTCGACCTCGGCTTCTGCCTCGGCCAGCGCGGCATCGATCGCCGCCAGCCGCTCACCGATCACGGTAGAGCGGGCCGCAGGACGGCGACGTCCGGACCATCGGGCTTCGCGCCCGCCTTGATCGCCTCGCCGATCGCTCTTCGACGCGGCGTTCCGCTCGGCACGGAGCGCGTCGCCCTCGCCCTGGAGCTCCCGGCGCCGGGTATCGGCCGCGAGCGCCGCGTCGACGAGCGACGGGTCCTCGCCCTTGTCCGCGGCCCCTTTCCGGATCGCGTCCGGTTCCTCTCGAAGCCGCGCCAGGCCAACGCTCATGCGACACCTCCTGCCGGGTTGATGGTCGCATGCCCGGCGGCGGCCTCGCGCAGCCGGCGCGCGACGAAGCTGCTGGTCCAGGCCGGCCAGGAGCCAGCCGGCCCGTGGCCCGTTGGGTCGCCCGAGGAACGAGAGATAGAGGGCTGCGAATGCCCGGCCCGGTGGCAGCCCGAGGCCCGCGGCCGTCGAGAAGATCGCTGCTCTGCCAGGCGTCGCCGCCGCTCGGTCCGGCCGGTCCGGCATGTCCGCCGCTTCCGTTCGCGCCGTCCCTGATCTCGCCCGCGAGGGCGCCGAGGAATGCCCGCTGCCCGACATCCAGGCCGTCGGCCTCGGGCGGCAGCGAATCGCGCACGACCATCCGGGCACGGTCCGGCGCATAGGTCGTCGAGCCACGCCCGCGCCGACGCGAGGCGCTCGTCGAGGATGACCATCTCGTGCGTCGTCAGGGCACTCCCCTTCTCCTCGGCCATCCGGGCCGGGATGTCCGCGGACGGGACCTGGGCGAGGAACGCGAGGTGGCTGAAGGCCGGTCGAAAGGCGGCCGCCTCGGCGGCCACATCCGCGTCGGCATCGCGGAGGGCGTAGCGGAAGACCGACGCGAAGCCGGGCGGAAGATCGCCCTTGACCTCGCGCCCGGCGGTGGCCGCGGCGAGCTTGTCGAACTCGTCGAACAGGCGTGGGATCGCGTCGGTACCCTCGGGCTCGAATTCGATCGCATGGTTCGGCCGCGGACGGATGAAGAGCGTCCGGAGCTGCTCCGGCGGGATCACCTCGACGATCTCGTGGGCCGCCGCTCCGCGGCCCTTGGAGGTGGACATCTTGCGTCCGCCGATGTTCAGGAACTCGTACGCCACGTTGATCGGCGGCTCGCGTTCGAAGACCTCGCGGGCGACGGCATCGGACCGATCGCGGGACCCGCCGGCCGTCGCGAGGTCCTTGCCGCAGGGCTCGATCGTGACGCCGAACAGGCTCCACTGTGCCGCCCACTCAAGGTTCCAGGGGAGCTTGGCGCGGCCGCCGAACGGCGCCACCCAGCCGGAATGGCCACAGCCCGTCGCCCAAGTCACGAGGTTCGGGCGGCATTCGTAGAACACCCGCTCCCCGTCCCACTTCGTCACGATGGTCGTCCCGACCTTGCCGCACGATTCACAGATCACGAGGATCGGGTGCCAGGTGTCTGGATGCTGGACGTTGGAGACCCGCCGGTACAGGTCGCGAACGACCTGGGCTCGATCGAGCGCCGTGCGGATGTAGCCGTCCATCGCCCCGGTCGCGTAGATGTCGCTCATCCAGTAGTAGCGGTCCGGGTGGACGCCGAGGTCGGCGAAGAGGTCGATGAAGATCTGGGCGTGGTGGCGGGCATACGAGGCGTGGCCGTCCGGCACCTGGTCCGGGATGTGCGCAAGCGGGACGCCCATGTAGCGATCGACGGCATCCGGGGTCAGCAGGGCCTGGGCATCCATCGCATCGAGGTCGTCGACGCCGTACAGGAGTGTCGTCTCGTGACCGGCGGCTCGCAGGGCCCGGGTGATCACGTCGAGGATCACCGGCCCGCGCAGGCTCCCGACGTGGACCGTCCCCGAGGGTGTCTTGGAGTCGTTGATGACCTGTGGCCCCGAGACGCGCGCGGCCAGCTCGTCCGCCCAGTCCATCTGCTTGCTGCTCCTTGCGGCGGCTGGGAGTCCGGCCGGTGTTGCCGCCAGCTTCCGGCGGCCGGGTCGCCGCCTGCCGCCATCGAAGCCTAGGCGATCGCGCCGATCGTGTACGAGATGTCGCCCGCGGGAACGCGGACGGTGACCGTGTCGCCCTTCTTGCGGCCAAGCAGGGCGCGTCCCACCGGGCTCTCGTTGGAGATCCGGCCCTCGGTCGGCCGAGCCTCCGTGGAGCCCACGATCATGAACGTCTCCTCCCCGTCCGGGCCCTTGACCGTGACGCTCGAGCCGATCTGGACAAGATCGATCGAGTGGTGCTCCTCGATGAGCGTCGCGTTCTTGATGAGGGCCTCGAGTGTCTGGATTCGACCTTCGACGAACGCCTGCTCGTTCTTGGCATCCTCGTACTCGGCGTTCTCGCTGAGGTCGCCGTGCTCCTTGGCATCGTGGATGCGCTGGGCGACCTCCGGCCGGCGCAGGGAGACCGTCTCGTCCAACTCCTTGCGGAGCTTCTCGAGACCATCTCGCGAGATGTAGGTGGGCTTGCTGTTCACGTTGGTTCAGCTCCCGGTGTGGGGACCCGGCGCGTCCGCACTGGGCGGGCCGACGGGACCGACGGACACTCGGATAAAGCAAGAACCCCAGCGCTCCGAGGGTTGCCCCGCGGGCTGGAGTTCAAGCCGGGGGCGTAGCCTAGCGTGCCCTCGGGAGGGTGTCAAAGCATCACCCCTCGGCAGCGAGCTCGAGGAGGCGGGCCTTGATCCGGTGGAGCGCCGCCCGATCGGCGACGGCGACGAAGACCGTGTCGTCACCGGCCACGGAACCGACGACCTCGGACCAGCGGGCGCGGTCCAGGGCGGCGGCGATGGCATGCGCGGATCCCGGCAACGTCCGGATCACGAGGATCAGGCCGGCCTCCCGGATCTCGGCCGGCAGGTCGCGGAGGAGGCGCCGCAGGCGATCCTCGCCGGATGCCTCGGCCTCCACCAGCCGGGGCGGCAGGGCGTACGCCCGGGTCCCTTCGCGGCTCGCCTTCTGGAGCCCGAGCTCGGCGACGTCGCGGCTGATCGTCGCCTGGGTCGTGCGAAAGCCGCGCTCCCGGAGCGCGGCAGCCAGCTCCTGCTGGGTCCGGATCGGCCGCTGGTCGACGAGGTCACGGATCGCCCGCTGGCGGAGCTGCTTCATGACCTCCACGGGTGGTGGTCCCTAGCGATTCGAGAGTCCGAGCCAGGCGACCACGATGAACGCGGCGAGCGCGACCCGATAGACGATGAACACCGTGGTCGGGTTGGTTCGCAGGAAGCGGAGCAGGCTCGCGATGGCGATGAATCCGAAGATCGTGGCCATCACGACGCCGATGACGAGCTCGTTGATCTGCGCGCCACCGAGGTCCGCTCCGACGAGCGTGCGGGCCTTCCAGACGCCGGCACCGGCGATGACCGGGACGGCCATGAGGAAGCTGAACCGCGCAGCCGCCTCGCGCTCGAGCCCCAGGAACAGTCCGGTCGCGATGGTGATCCCGGAGCGGCTGACGCCAGGAAAGAGCGCCAGGGCCTGGGCTACGCCGATCGTGACGGCGTCGGGGACCCGCATGCGGTCGAGCCCGCGGGAGCGCGTCCCGAGCCGCTCACCGAGCCACAGGAGGGCGGCCCCGACGAGGACGAACACGGCGATCCAGGAAATGTGCTCCCGGAACGTCCGGTCGAAGAAGCTCTCGAGGGCTGCCCCCAGGATCGCCGCCGGGATCACCGAGATGACGAGCAGCCAGGCCAACCGACGATCCGGATCCTCGCCGATGCGCCGATCACGGATTGACCCGAGCCACGCCGCCAGCAGCCGCACCAGGTCGCGCCAGAAATACGCGAGCAGGGCGATCAACGTCCCCATGTGGAGCATGACGTCGAACGCGGCCGAGTCGATGAACGGGTCGGTCCAGCCGAACACGTACGGCACGATGATCAGGTGGGCCGACGACGAGATCGGCAGGAATTCCGTCAGTCCCTGGACGATCCCCAGGATGGCGGCATGAACGAGGTTACTGTCCATCGAGGTTCACCCGCCTAGCGGATGAAGAGCGGCGCGAGGACGAGCGTGATCGTGGCGAGCAGCTTGACCAACACGTGGAGGGAAGGCCCGGCGGTGTCCTTGAAGGGATCGCCGACCGTGTCGCCGACCACGGCCGCGGCATGGGCCAGGGTCTTCTTGCCCAGGACATTGCCCTGGTCGTCCGTGAGCTGGCCCGACTCGATGTACTTCTTGGCGTTGTCCCACGCCCCACCACTGTTGTTGAGGACGGTCGCGAGGAGGACGCCGGCGATCGTGCCGACCATGAGCATGCCGGCGATCGCCTCGTAGCCGAGGAGGAGGCCGACGATGATCGGCGCCGCGACGGCCACGACACCCGGCAGGATCATCTCCCGGAGCGCCGCCTGGGTCGTGATGTCGACGACGCGAGCGTAGTCCGGTCGCTGCGTGTAGTCCATGATCCCGGGCATCTCCCGGAACTGGCGGCGCACCTCGACGATGATCGCCTGGGCCGTCTTGCCGACCGCGCGAATGGCCAGCGAGCTGAAGAAGTAGACGAGCATGGCGCCCATGAGGGCGGCCACGAAGACGCCGACGTTGGACAGGTCGACCGACGTCAGGAGGGCCCCACCGCGGTTCGTCTGGATCAGGTTGACCTTGTCGATGTAGGCGTTGAAGAGCAGGAAGGCCGCCAGCGAAGCCGACGCGATCGCATAGCCCTTGGTGAGCGCCTTCGTCGTGTTGCCGACGGCATCGAGGCGGTCGGTGATCTCGCGGGCGCCGGCCTCGGCCCGGCTGAACTCGGCGACCCCGCCGGCGTTGTCGGTGATCGGGCCGAAGGTATCCATGGCCAGGACGTAGGCCGTGGTCATGAGCATGCCCATCGTGGCCACGGCGGTCCCGAAGATGCCGCCGACGTCCTTGCCGTCGGCATTGAGCAGGCCCGCCTGCTGACCGAGCCAGTGCGAGGCGATGAGGGCGATCCCGATCGAGATCGCCGTCACCAAGGTCGTCTCGAAGCCGACCGCCATGCCGCTGATGATGTTGGTCGCGGGACCGGTCTTGGATGCCTCCGCGATCTCGCGGACCGGGCGGAAGCTGCCGGCGGTGTAGTACTGGGTGATGTAGACGAACGCGACCGAGGTCGCCAGTCCGACGCATCCGGCGAGGAAGAACCAGACCCAGACGGGCAGGCCGTTGTGGCTCGACCCATCCGTGTTCATCATCACGTTGGTCGTGATGGCAAGTCCGATCACGGACAGGATGGTGGTGACCCAGTACCCGCGGTTCAGGATGTTCATCGGGTCCTCGGTCTCGCTGCCGCGGATGAAGAACATCGCGACGATCGTGGCCAGGAGGCCGAAGGCGCGGACCACGAGGGGGAAGAAGATCCACGCCTCCGGGTGCGGCCAGCCTGCCGACTGGGCGATGGCGAAGGCGGCGACCCCGAGAATCATCGCGCCGATGTTCTCGGCCGCGGTGGACTCGAAGAGGTCGGCCCCGCGGCCGGCGCAGTCACCGACGTTGTCGCCGACGAGGTCCGCGATGACGCCGGCGTTCCGCGGGTCGTCCTCGGGGATGCCCGCTTCGACCTTGCCGACGAGGTCGGAGCCGACGTCGGCCGCCTTGGTGTAGATGCCGCCACCGAGCTGCGCGAAGAGGGCCACGAACGAGGCCCCGAACCCGAACCCGACGATGAGGAACGGAGCCTGGGCAACGGTCACGTCAGCGACCAGGGTCCGGTACGCGGTGAAGATGCCCCACACGCCGAGCAGCGAAAGGGCCACGACGAGGAACCCGGAGACGGCCCCGCCGCGCATGGCGACCTGGACGGCCTCGACGAGGCTCCGCTGGGCAGCCGAAGCCGTTCGGACGTTGGACCGGACGCTGATCGTCATGCCGATGATGCCCGAGAGCATCGAGCACCCGGCACCCACGAGGAACGCGATCCCGGTCATGATGCCAATCGGCCCACCAGCGAGAGACGGGACGTCCGCCACGTCCTTCGTCTCGACGAGCGAGATGACGATGCCGATCACCACCGCCCCGACGAGGGCGAGGATCCCGATCGTCGAGTACTGGCGCTTCACGAACGCGTCGGCGCCCTCGCGGATGGTGTCTCCGACGTCCTGCATCGCCTGGGTGCCCTTGTCGCGCGACAGGACGTCACGGGCGAGATAGAGGGCGAAGAGGACGGCGGCGATGCCCGCCACGGGGATGATCAACTGGAGCGCACTGGCATCCATCGGGGGGTGGGAACCTCCAGGCTGACGACTAGGTTCGCGCGCTCCGGGTGGCGGCGCGCCATGCCCCGGCTGGGCACGTGATCGGAATGCGGGCCACGATACCTCTCCGCGGGCGGGAACTCAGGGCACACCGCGGACGGCCGGTCGAAGGCGGCGGCGAGTGTATCAACCGCCGTTCCAACGGGTCAACCTGCGGCTCGGCCGCGAGGCCGGGACGTCAACACTCCGAGCCCGTCGGATCGAGCACGGCGGCATGGGCGCGGCCGGACCATGGCCGTCCGGCGATCATCGCCTACGGGATCCAGGTGGCGAAGGCCCCGTCGCGGGCAAGCTCCTCGGCGCCGTCGGTATCCAGGTCCAGGACCCAGATCCCGCCCGAGTTGCCGGGCAGCGGGTCCCTGGTTCGCACCACGACGAGCCGGGCGCCGTCCGGCGAAAACGCCGGCCACGCGTCGGCAAGGCCGGGCACGCCCGGCAGCCGCTGGTCGGAACCATCCGTGGCGAGCAGGTGGAGCGCCGCCAGCCCGTTCGTGTCGCGGACGAGGTATGCCAGCCTGCCCGTCGGTCCGAGCGTCACCCGCCCCGTCGCGCCATCGGTATTCGGGATCCGTGAGGTCGTCCCCGATGGGCTCACCTCGTAGAGCCCGGACCGCTCATCGCCGTCCGCCGTGCCCGCCACCAGGAAGGCATCCCTGCCCGCGACCCATGCCGGCGATGCGGCGGCCTTGAGCGCAACCTCGATGGGTTCGACCAGGGTTTGCGATCCTGGGTCACGCGTGTCCACGAGGTACATCTCGACCGACGCCGTCACGAGCAGCGCCTGGCTCCCATCCGCGTTGAACGCGATCCGGGACGTCCAGAGGCTCGGCGCGTCAGCGGTTCCGATGCCGTCGCCGACGAGGTCCCCCGAGCCCAGCGGCGGGGCGCCGTGGTCGACGAGCTGGCGTTCGTTCCCGGTGGTTCCCGGGGTCGGCACGAGCCAATACCCGAGATCGTTGCCGGATGCATCGCGCCGGGCGAGGACCACGTGCTGGCCGTCCGGGGCGAAGACCGGCGCGTACTCGAAGCGGCCGTCGTCCTTTGTCAAGCGGTTCACGTTCGAACCGTCGATGTGCATCACGGTCACCACGCCACCCGCCGCGTACGCCAGTTCCGTGCCATCCCGCGACGCGTCGAAGCTACTGACTGGCGCGAGCTCGACCGTGAGCTGTCGCTGATTCGTGCCGTCCGGGTTCATCACCCAGACATTGCGGACTCCGCTCCGGGCACTCAGGAAGGCGATCTGGTTCTGGCCCGAGACGGTCGGCGCCCCCGTCGTGAAGCTCCACGTCCGGCCGGCGGCCACGACGGTCGGGTCGTCGAGGCGGGCAACGGTCGGGTCTAGGGTCACGGTGTAGGTCGTGTGCGCCGCCAGGGGTGCCGACGGGACGAACAGGAGCGTATCCGCGGCGGCGGGGCCGGTTGGCGCCGGCCCGCCGGCCGCCCCCAGATCACCACCTCGCGGCACCACCCGGACCTCGCCATCGACGCTCGGCACGATGTGGAGTGCCGAGCGCGCCGTGTCCGCGGCGATGGGAGCATCGAATTGGATCGCGATCGGGGTCTCGATCCCGATCCCGGCAACCCCGCTTCCGGGGATGAGCGAGGTGATCCCGAGGCCCGCCGCAACCGTCGTGAAGTGCGTGACGAATGGGACGGCAAGGTGGCTCCCCCCCGTATCCGCCGCAGCCGTCCCGATCGTGAGCGCATAGGCGGTCCCGAACTCCAGCCCGGAGCCGAACGTGAGGGTGACCACGGGGCCGCTCCACGTCGCCGCCACCGGGGCCGCCGGTTCGACGCTGAGCGCCGCCTCGACTGACGCGGTATCCATGAGGCGATCGAAGACGAGCTCGATATGGCCGTCGAGCGGCATGCCGTCCGTGGCGTCGGGCGGCGTCACCCGTACGACCACCGGGGCCCCGATCGTCTGGAAGGCCCAACCATCGAGGCCGACCTCGTCGGCGTTGCCGGCGAGGTCCTCGTAGCCGGCGTCGATGGAGATCGTGAAGTCGGAATCCGGGGACAGCTTCTGGGAGGGCGTGAAGATCGCCGTCGAGCCATCCCAGGTGAATGCGCCGTCGACCGCGGGCTCGATGTGGAAGCGCGACTCGACGGTCGCCGTCAGGACCGGTTCGCTGAACTCGATGTCGATGGCCGTGACCGTCTGGGCCTGGTGAGCATCCGCGCCGGGAGCGCTCAGCGTGATCGACTTGATCGTCGGCGGCTTCCGGTCGACAGTCGTCGCGTTGAAGAGGACGAGGGCCAGCGCGACGAGCGCCACCGAGGCGCTGATGAGGGAGATCAACCGGCGCATCGTTACCTCCGCCCGGGACTGCCGGTCACGGGGCGGGACGATAGCACAGCCCCTATACTCGCGATCCTGTGAGCCAAAAACCTGCCGTCGGCTGCCTGTTCGAGGTTCTGGAAACCCTCGTCCTCACGGTCGTCATCTTCTTCGGGATCCAGACCTTCATCGCCCAGCCCTACAAGGTTCAGCAGCAGTCGATGGAGAACACGCTCCTCCCGGATCAGTACGTGCTCGTCGACAAGCTGTCACCTCGCTGGGATCACTATTCCTACGGCGACATCATCGTCTTCAAGCCGCCGGCCGCCTGGGCCCAGTCGTCGGACGTGCCATACATCAAGCGCGTCATCGGGCTGCCCGGCGACACCGTCTCGCTGCGGGACGGGTACGTGTACATCAACGACGTGAAGCTCAACGAGCCGTACATCTTCACCGGGGACGACGGCATCCAGAACCAGTCCTTCCCGACCGCGGGTGGCGCCTCGCAATGGGTGGTCCCGGCCGGGGAGCTCTTCGTGATGGGCGACCACCGGGAGAACTCGGCGGATTCGCGGAGTTTCGGGCCGATCGCCATCAGCGACGTCGTCGGGCGCGCCTGGCTCCGCTACTGGCCGTTCGACAAGCTGGGGTTCATCGAAGTCCCGGCCCACCCGGAGCTGGCAACTCCGGCACCGTGAGCCGCCCGGCGTGAACCCCGTCCTCGCCGGGGTGGCGCTCGCGGTGACGGTCGGCGCCGTGACCGCAATCTCGGCGCGCGAGGCCCGGACCGCCCTGGTGGGCCTGGCGGTCGTGCTCGGGATCGCGCCCTTCCTCAGCGATCCCCTCCCCGCGGTTACCACCCTCGCCACGCGCGTCGTCGGCGGCGCGCTCGCGGCGTATCTCCTGCGAGCCGCGATCAGCGGTGCGCCGGCCTTGCCGGCGCGGGGCCCTCGCCTTCCCGGGGGCTCGCGGATCGGCTGGCCGGCCGAGCTGCTGTTCGCCATGGCCGCGTGGATCGTGGGTCTCGCCGTCGCGTCCGGACTCGCGACCCTGTCGCCGAGCGGACCCGCAACGGTGCCCGACGATCTCCTTGGCTCGCTCTCCCCCGCGGCGGTCGCGACGGCCGCGGGGCTGGCCTCCATGGTCATGGCCGTCGTGCCGGCGTTCGCCGGGCGCGACGCGCTCAGGACGGTGACCGGGTCGCTCGTCCTCGTGCAGGGCATCCTCCTGTTTCGCGTGGGAATCGCCGGCCCTCCCGGTGATCTCGAGCAACTTGGAGGGGTGGGCCTGCTGATCGCCATCGCCGTCGCCGGCGCCTGGCTCATCGGGGCCGAGGCCGCTCGCGATCGAGCCGCGGCGGAGCGCCATGGATCGCCCGTGACCGCGAGCTCCGCCGATGCTGACGCGGTCGACGGTCGGCCCGGATGAGCGTCCTCCTCGTCGCGTCGCTCGCGATCACCGGTGGCGTCGTCACGGCGCTGCTCGCCGCTCGACGGGGTCCGGCGTTCGCGATCGGGCTGCTCGCCGCCGCGGCCTGCGTCGCCATGGCTTCGTCGATCCGCGCCGAGGACACCGTGCCGCTTGCCGGAACGGTCATTGGCGGCTCGGATGGCCTGCGGACGCTCGCGCTGGCCTGGGCGGCCTCGACCTTCCTGTTCGGCCTCATGGACGCGCTGCTCGGCGACGGCCCGCACGTTCTCGGGCCGTCCCTCGTGAGCTTTGGCCTCGGCACGCTCGGGCTTTCGGTCGCCGATGCCGGAATCGGACTGGCGACACTGACGTCCGGCGCGATCGTCGCCGCAGTCCTCCCGATCGTGATGGTCAGGGGCGGACCGGCCGCCGCCCCGGGCCTCGGGATCCGCTCGATGCGACCCGTCGTCGGTGCCGGGGGCATCGCCATCCTGGCCGTTGCCTGGGGGGCTTCGCCGGTCGGGCCGTTCTCGGCCAGCGGCGGACTTGGCGCCGTGAATCCGGCACTTGAGACGAGCCTGGGCCTGGCCCTCCTCGCGGTGGCGGGCGCGGTGGTCCTGCGGCTCGGGGCCATCCCCGCTCACGCGTGGATCGCCCGATTCACCGAGGCGCTCCCCGCCTCGGCCGCGCCGCCGCTCCTCGGCTGGGGGGCCGCGGCATTCGCCCTGGTTGCCCTCGGCTGGGTGGACCTGACGATCTCCTCGGGGGGTTCGCCCCTGACCATGGAGCGGGGCATCATCACGATCTTCGCCGTGACGAGCATCGGTCTCGGCGGCATGGCCGCGGTCCTTCATGACGATCTCGAGCACGTCCTCGCCTACTCGATGGTCCAGGATGCCGGGGTTGCCCTCCTTGCCTTCGCGACGCAGGGCGCGACGGCCGTCGCGGTGGGCGGCGACTGGCTCGTCGCCGCGGTCGCCGTCAAGAGCGGACTGGCGGCATGGGTCCTGGTCACCCGTTCGACCTTCCGCGCCCATCGGCGCGTCGATCTCCAGGGCTGGGCCCGGCGCTCGCCGATCCTCGGCGTCGCCCTCGTCATCGTCTTCGTCGGCGCCGTCGGGTTCCCCGGCATGGCCGGCTTCGATGCCCGGGCGACGTTGATCCGCCTGGCCCTGCCAGGCCCGGTCGGCATCCTCGTCCTGATCGCGGCGTTCGCGCCCGTGATCGTCCTCGGGCGGCTGCTCCTGTCCGGCGTCGACGCGATGTCCGGCCCGGTTCGTGACGCGGGCCACGCCGTTCCGCGCCGGCAGGGCGACCGCCCGGCCGGCTGGGCCGAGGATCCTTCACGAGTTCGGTCGATGACGGGCATGGTGCGAGCGAATCGGTATCCGCTCGCGGGAAGTGCCGCCATCCTGGCGGCCCTCGTCGGCTTGAGCGTCGCGATCGGCGGCCTCGGCTCGACCGCGGTCGGAGGACCGTCCAGCGGCGGTCAGCCCGGCCCGACCCCTGCTGGGCTCAGCGACACGCCGTAACGGGGCGCCGCGCCGGGTCGAGGGGACGCGGAACGCCGGCGATCAATCGGCCGGGGCGAGCACCCAGCGATCGATCTCGCGCCCATAGTCGAGCAACTCCGAGGCGGAGAACCACAGGTCGATCTCCGCGGCGGCATTCTCGGGCGAGTCCGAGGCATGGACGAGGTTCTGGGCGGTCTCGAGGGCGAAGTCGCCGCGGATCGTGCCCGGGGCAGCCTCGTGCGGGCGCGTTGCCCCGTTCATCGACCGGACGATGGCGATCGCGTTCGGGCCCTCCAGCACTGCTGCCACCACCGGCCCGCTGGTGATGAAGTCGACGAGCCCGCGAAAGAAGGGCCTGGCGCTGTGGACGGCGTAGTGCCGCTCGGCAAGCTCGCGGGGGACCGACATGAGCTTGAGGCCGACGAGACGCAGGCCGCGTTCCTCGTACCGGGCCAGGATCCGCCCGGCGAGCAGTCGCTGCACGCCGTCGGGCTTGACAAGGACCAGGGTGCGTTCGGTCACGATTCCTCCAGGGACGATCGATCGGGGCTCATATGGTGCCGCGTGGACACGAATTCGTCATTACTCTCGCGATCGCTTGCGTGATCGATTGGGCGAGCAGGTTGGTCATGAGGACGCGCGCGACGTCGAATCCCCGAGAGCGGCCGCAGCGGCCGCAAAGGCCGCCTCTGCCTCGAGCAGCCGGCCGAGGATCCGGCAGGCGTCGCCGCGCAGGACGAGGGCCGCGGGCTCGCGGCGTCGACCAACGGCATCCAGGATGGTCGGCGCGAGGGTCGGGTCCAATCGGAGTGCGAGGGCCAGGCGGTCGAGACCCGCCGCGAGACGCTCGGGATCGCCGTGACGCACGTCGGCCCGACCTGCCTCGAGGAGGCGAGCCGGGTCCACCGCCGTCGGCGCCGCCCGACGTACCGCCCGACGTGGGCGGGTGGTTGCCGGATCCGGGCCACCCGGCGCATCGAGCGACCACAGGCCCTGGTCGGGGCCTCTGTCGGGACTGCCGGCCGGCTCCGCGCCGCGATCCGAGGGCCGGTCGGAGTCCGTCTCCGGAACGGACGGCCAGACGGCGCGGCGGGGCATCCCCGCAAAGAGCCGATCGAGTTCGTCGTTGGACTGGACTCCGTAGGCGGCGACATGGGAACGCGCCTCCCCAGCTCGCCCGGCGGCGGCTGCGGCCTCGGCGGCAACGACTCGGGCGACCGGCGCCGTGCCCTCGGCGGCAAGGTGCGCCGATGCGGCCTCCGCGGCACCGTCGAGATCAGCGGTCCGCCATCGAACCTCGGCGAGGTCGGCGAGTCCGGGAACATCGAGGGAGCCCATCATCGCCAGGCGCTCCAGCTCGGCCCGCGCCAGGAGCAACGAGCCCATCCGGAGATGCACCCCCGCGAGCCTCCGATCGGCAGCGACGGACGCTGCCCGGGCGTCCGCGTCGGCCGCAGCGACTGCGTCGACCGCAGCGACGGCGTCGGGCCCCGAGGTCGTCTCGACAGCGGCAGCCGCGCGGCGCGCCCGCGTGGCCGTGGCGCGCGGGCGCGACCCTTGGGGCTTCGCGGGCACGCTCATGCCGGCAGCCGCAGGCGCGCGTCAAGGCCGCGCAGGTATCGCGCCGGGCGCGACCACGGCAAGGCGCAACCGATCGTCCCGGAAGAGCTCCCCGGCGAGGCGATGAACCTCCTCGGTCCGGACCGACTCGACGGCCGCCAGCGCTTCGTCGAGGGTCAGGACCCGGTCGTGCAGCGCCTCCTGGCCACCGACCCACGAAGCGAGGTGCCGCGTCTCGTCCATGCGCAGCTCCAAACCGCCCGACAGATAGGCCTTTGCCTTGGCCAGCTCGCCCGCTGGGATTGGCCCGTCACGCAGCCGCGCCAGCTCGGCGAGGATCGCGTCGAGCGCGGCCTTGAGCCGCGTGGGATCGACGCCGGCACTGACCTCGAGAGCGCCGGCATCGGCGTACTCGACGAGCCCCGAGCTCACGTCGTAGGCCAGCGCGTCACGATCGACGAGCGACAGGTAGAGTCGGCTGCTCATGCCGTCGCCGAGGACCGCGTTGAGGACCGAGAGGGCCCAGGCGTCGGGATGGTCCCGCGGCAGGGCCGGCACGCCGACGCACAGCTGCGCCTGCGTCGTGTCCCGTCGCCCGAGCAGCACTCGATCTCCAGCAGGCAGGCTCGGCGCAACCACGTAGCCGGACATCGTGCCGTTGCCTCGCCCGAAGGCATGATCGACCAGGCCGAGGGCGTCGCTGTGGGCGATGTCGCCGGCGATCGCGACGACCGCGTTCGCCGGTCGATAGCCGTTGCCCCAGAACTCCCGGATCCGGCCGGGTTCGAGGCCCCGGATATCGGCTTCCTCCCCGCAGATCTCGCGGCCGAGCGGCCCGCGCCCGAACATCGCCTGCTGGAACAGGATCTGGCAGTACTCGGTCGGGTCGTCGAGGTATCCGCGGATCTCCTCGACGATGACGTCGCGCTCGCGGTCGATCTCGGTGCCGTCGAGGGCCGGTCGACAGATCAGCTCACCGAGGACGTCGACGGCGCGAGCCGCTTCGCGGCGCGGGACGCGCGCCCAGTAGACGGTCGATTCGCGGTCCGTGGCCGCGTTGAACGAGCCGCCGACGCCCTCGATCGCTTCGCTCAGCGCGCGTGTCGATGGGTACGCTGCGGTCCCCTTGAAGGTCAGGTGCTCGAGGAAGTGGGCGACGCCGACCTGTCCCTCGAGTCTCGGATCGCGACCCGGCCAGGACGTAGGCGGCGACGGACACGGATCGCGAACCAGGGAGCTCGGCACTGATCACCCGCGGGCCCGTCGGGCAGGACGGTTCGTTCGAACATCGGCCCGATGGTACCCGCTCGACGGGCCGGGCCCACCGCGGAAATCGAACGGCCGGCGCCCGTCGGGCGCCGGCCGTTCCGCCGTCAGGTCGACGAGTGGCTCACTTGGGCAGGAACTGGGGGATCCAGTCCTGGAGGAAGAAGATCGCGAAGCCGATCGTGACCACCCACATCAGGGGGTGGATCTCGGACATCTTGCCCCGCGTGACGCGGATCAGGACCCAGCTGATGAAGCCGGCCCCGATTCCGACCGTGATGTCGTAGGTCAGCGGCATGAGGATCATCGTCAGGAGGGCCGGCAGGCCATCCTCAACGTCCCCGACCGGGATGTCCTTGACCTGGGTGAACATGAGGTAGCCAACGAGCACCAGGGCGGGCGCCGTCGCCTGGCTCGGGATGATCCCGGCCAACGGGGCGAGGAGAATCGCGAGCAGGAACAGGACGCCGGTCACGACCGACGCGAAGCCCGTTCGGGCCCCGTCCGCGACGCCCGCGGCGCTCTCGATGTAGGTCGTGTTCGACGACACGCCGGCGAGTCCGCCGACGGCCGCGGCGACGCTGTCGACGAGCAGGACCCGTCCCACGCCCGGGACCGAACCGTCCTCCTCGGCGAGTCCGGCCTCGGCCGCCACGCCGGTCACGGTCCCCATCGTGTCGAAGAAGTCCGTGAGCATGATCGCGAAGATGATGAGGATCGCCGTCAGCGGCCCGAGGACGGTGAACGAGTTGCCGAGGTCGAACTGGCCCAGCGTCGAGAAGTTCGGCGTCCAGGTCAGGTTCTTCGGGACCGAGGTCACGCCGGCGATGAGCGCCAGGACCGTCGTCCCGAGGATCGAGATGACCAGGGCGGCCCGGATCTTCATGACGAACAGGACGATAGTCAGGGCGAGCCCGAACAGGAACACGAACTGGCCAGGCGTCGTCGGGAACGACACCGTCACGAGCGTCCCGGAGCAGACCGGAAGCGGGACGAAGGGCGAGCAGCCCGACTGGATCAGCCCGCCGTTGGCGAAGCCGATGAAGAGGATGAACAGCCCGATGCCGGCTCCGATCGCCCGCTTGAGCGCCAGAGGCACCGCGTTCATGACCGCTTCCCGGAAGCCGACGAGGACGAGGGCGGTGACCGCGACACCCTCGAGGACGATCACGCCCATCGCCCCGGCCGGTGAGAGGCCGCGACCGGTGAGGCTGAAGGCGACGATGGCGTTGATGCCGAGGCCGGCCGCCAGCGCGAACGGGTAGTTCGCGACCGCTCCCATCGCGATCGTCATGATCCCGGCGATCAGGGCCGTCGCGGCGGAGAGGGCGATGCGCCCCGGGTCGTCGGCGGCGAGCTTGAACCCGTCCCCGAGAATGCCGGCGTTGAGGAACACGATGTAGACCATGACCATGAACGTGGTCAGGCCTGCCCTGGCCTCCGTACCGAGGGTCGTCTTCCGTTCCGCGAACTTGAAGTACTGCGCAATCATCTCCACGCGCTGAGAGTCCTCCCTTCCCTGCAGGCACGCCGGCCGATACGACCGGTTGGCGCCACCGAGGTCGCTACCCCGAACCGCGCCCGGAAGGGCATCGCAGCCGCGGCGCGGTCCCTCCTGACCGATCGAGCGTTCCCTTGGGCGGGGCTCGATCTGGCGCTCGCTGCCGGACGCTCCGCATCGGGAGCAATGGCCGGATGGTAGCGCGCGATCGTTGGGAGAATCGGCCGGTTTCGCAGGACCTCAGGGCCCTCTGCCCGGATCCTGACCTGGCGTCACCGAGGGGGCACGCGGCCCGAGTACAGCCATCCCGGCGATGGCGACTATTCCTCGGTGGTCTCCATGCCCAGCAGCTCCATCTGGACGAAGCCGGACGTGTCGAAGGCCAGCTGCTCGGGCTCGAAGGGCGACGCGACGGCGTCACCGACCGGAGCGAACTCGACCACGACGCGCTCGTCCCCCTGGACAAGCTCGTACACGAGCAGCTGGTCGGGTCGCGTCTGGAATTCGAGGTGCTCGAAGGAATCGACGTTGAGGGTCACCGCGATCGGGGTGAAGAAGGTCGAGACCTCGGGCTGGTCGACCACGATCCGTTCGACCCAACCCGTGCCATGCGAGACGAGCTCACGGCCGCGGAAGAAGCGGTAGGAGACGGTCTGCTTGAGGAGCGGCCGGAGGAGGTTGAGCATGTCCTCGCGGCTCGACACCACGCCCTGGTTGACGAAGAACTTCGCCGGCGGCTCGTTGGACACGGACGGCTCCCTCCTCCTGGGCACCGGGGCGGGCGGAACGCCACCGATCGTACCGCATGGAGGGGGCCGCGGGAACCGTGAATCGGAGGCTTCGACAACCGGAACACCACACTCCCCAAGGTTCCACGGGAGGTGGCCCGAACACCGCCGCGTATCATCCGCTGATGCTGCTCGCCGTCGACATCGGGAACACGAACGTCACGATCGGCCGGTTCGACGCGGGGCAGCTGCTCGGTGCCCGGCGCGCGGCGACGACGCCGGTCGCGTCCGCTGACGAGCTCGAGGTCCTCATCGGGGAGCTTCTCGGCCTGGACGGGAGCTCGCTCGACGATGTCACGGCGATCGTGGTCGGTTCGGTGGTCCCGGTGCTGACCGCAAGGCTGGAGGCACTCGCCACGTCCCGTGCGCGTCCGATCCTCGTCGCCTCCGCCGGGACGATCCCAATCCCGGTCCGCGTCGATCGTCCGGCCGAGGTCGGAGCCGATCGCCTCGTGAACGCGCTCGCGACGGCGCGGCTGTACGGCGCCCCGGCCATCATCGCCGACTTCGGGACGGCCTCGACCTTCGATGCGATCGGCCCCGACGGGGCCTTCCTCGGCGGCGCGATCGCCCCCGGCCTCGAGCTGGGCGTCGAAGCGCTGGCCGCGCGGACGGCGAAGCTCCCGAGGATCGAGCTCCTCCCACCCGACCGCGTGATCGGTCGCGATACGATCTCGGCCATCCGGGCCGGCGCCGTGCTGGGCTACGTGGCGCTCGCGAACGGCCTCCTGGCACGGATGCGCCGCGAGCTCGCGGAGCAGGTCGAGATGCCCGTCTCGGCGATCCGGGTCGTCCTGACCGGCGGGCTCAGCGCCCTGTCATGGGTCGCCGGCATCGACGGCGTTGATGTCATCGATCCCGACCTGACCCTGAAGGGCCTCGCGATCCTCCACTCCCTGGTTGCCGGCGGCGAGCCGCTCGCGCTGAGGTTCGGATGAACGGCGACGCGGGCAGCGAGCCGGATCGACACGCCGACGGCGGCCGCCTCGCCGGCCGGCTGATCGCGCTGGGCGTCACGGGCTCGATCGCCGCGTACAAGGCCGTGGAGCTGCTGCGGCTCCTGACCGCCGAGGGCGCCGACGTGGTCGTGATGCTGTCGGCCTCGGCGGCCCGCTTCGTCGGACCGCTGTCCTTCGCGGCCCTGTCCCGGCATCCGGTCGAGACGGATGTTCTTGACCTGCTGCCGGATGGGCGCATCGGCCACATCGTGATCGCCGACAGCGCCGACGCGATCGTGGTCGCCCCCGCCACGGCCCATTGGCTCGGCTCGATGGCCGGCGGGATCGCCGGCGACGTCATCACCGCCGCCTGTCTTGCGACGTCGGCGCCCGTGATCGTCGCGCCGGCGATGGACGGTGACATGTGGGCCCACCCCGCCACGCAGGCGAACGTCGGCCGGCTCCGCGACGCCTTCGGCTACCAGGTCGTCGAGCCGGAACGCGGCGCCGCTGGCGTCCGGCCAGTCCGGGGTGGGAAGGCTCGCGGAGCTGCCGCGGATCGTGGATGCCGTCGTGGCCGCCGTCAGCACGCGCCGGGTACGCCAGCCTGCAGCCGCGGAGCGACCGCCGCTGACCGGCGCCCCCGGCCGGGATGCCGATCTGGCGGGTCGCCAGATCGTCGTGACCGCCGGCGGGACGCGTGAACCGATCGACCCGGTGCGCTTCATCGGCAACCGCTCGAGCGGTCGGATGGGCGTGGCGATCACCGAGGCTGCCCTCGACCGCGGGGCGGCGGTGACCCTCATCGCCGCTGACGTCAGCGTGTCGCTGCCGGTGGATCGTGCCGATGTCGTCCGGGTCGAGACGACGGGCGAGCTGCGCGGGGCGCTCCTCGCGGCCCTGTTCGGGTCGGGCGGAGGTGGGGCGCCGGCCCGCTTCGACGCGCTCGTGATGGCGGCCGCCGTCGCCGACTTCACGCCGGCGCATCCGGCGCAGGGCAAGCTCGCCCGGGGCGAGGGCCTGAGCCTGGCGCTCGAACCGACCCCAGACCTCCTGGCGGAAGTGGGGCGGATCGCTCGTGGGCTCGACAGCACCGGCGAGCGAACCCGCGAACCCCTGAGCCCGCAGCCGATCCTCGTCGGCTTCGCGGCGGAGACCGGTTCGCTGGAGCGCGCCGCAGGGAAGCTCCGCCGCAAGGGACTCGACTTCCTCGTGGCCAACGACGTGACCGAGCCGGGATCGGGCTTCGGGACCGAGACGAACCGGGTCGTGATCCTCGACGCGGACGGCGGAGAGGACTCGCCGCCGCTCCTCTCCAAGCGGGCGGTCGCGGATCGGCTCCTCGACCGGGTCGCGGCGGCATTGGACGATCGTGATGCGGCGGGGCAGACTGCCGCCATGCAGGAGCAAGCGCGATGAGTGCCTCGACCGATTCCGTCCGCCGCCTGACCGTCACCGACATTCTCCGGATGCATGCCGACGGCGAACGCCTCCCGATGCTGACCGCCTACGACTATCCGACCGCCCGGATCCTCGACGACGCGGGCATCCCGATGCTCCTCGTCGGCGACTCGCTCGGCCAGGTCCTGCTCGGCTACGACACCACGGTCAGGGTCACGATGACCGAGATGCTCCACCACACCGCGGCGGTCGTCCGGGGCACGCAGCGGGCCCTCGTGATCGGCGACATGCCGTTCCTCTCGTATGCATCGGTCGACGAGGCGGTCGAGAACGCCGGGCGGTTCCTCCGTGAGGCCGGGGCGACGGCCGTCAAGATCGAGGGCGGCGTCCGCAGTGCCCGGATCATGGAGGCGCTCGTCCGTGCCGGCATCCCGGTCATGGGCCACATCGGCTGGACGCCCCAGTCCCAGCTCGGCATGGGCGGCAAGGTCCGGGTCCAGGGCAAGAGCCGCGCGGCGGCCCGCGGCCTGCTCGCCGACGCGAACGCCGTCCAGGAGGCCGGCGCGTTCGGGGTCGTCCTCGAACTCGTGCCGGAGCAGCTCGCCGCGATCATCACCTCGCGTCTACGGATCCCGACGATCGGCATCGGCGCCGGGGCCGGCTGCAGCGGCCAGGTCCAGGTCATCACCGACCTGCTCGGCCTCGGCGACTTCCGGCCGAAGCATGCACGCGAGCCTACGCCGACCTCCGCGGGCACGATCCGTGCCGCGGTCGAGACCTGGGTCGGCCGACGTCGCTGCCGGGACGTTCCCGGGCGCGGCCGAGAGCGTCCGGATGGACGAGGCGACGCTCGAGGAGGTGCTCGGGCGCACGGCGACGACCGGGCCGGGTCGATGGCGGCGACGGACCTGCCGAGCGGCATCCCCCTCGATCGCGACCTTTGACGACTCGTTGACGCCAGGTCGTCCGGACGCGGGAGGCGCTGCGCGCACGCCCTCGAAGACGGCGCCACGCCCCGATCGGGCTGGTCCCGACGATGGGCTGGCTGCACGACGGCCACCGCGCTCTGATGCAGCGCGCCCGCGCCGACGACCGGACCACGGTCGTCGTGACGATCTTCGTGAACCCGCGCCAGTTCGGCGACCCGGCCGACCTCGCCCAGTACCCGCGGAACGAGGGCCGCGACATCGAGCATCTGCGAGGCCGAGGGCGTGGACATCGTCTTCGCCCCGTGCGGTCGACGAGGTCTACCCACCGGGCTTCGACACGACTCGTCACGCGTCGGCGCGATCGCGCGAGCCACTCGAGGGCCGGGCCCGGCCGGGCCACTTCGACGGCGTCGCGACCGTCGTCGCGATCCTGTTCGGGCTGGTTCGCGCCGAGCGGGCCTACTTCGGTCAGAAGGATGCCCAGCAGGTCGCGGTCATCCGGCGGATGGCCCTCGACCTCGCCATCCCGACCGAGGTCGTCGCCTGCCCCACGGTTCGCGAGCCGGACGGACTGGCAATGTCGTCGCGCAATGTCCACCTGTCCACGGGCGAGCGGCGTCGCGGCGCCGGTGCTCCACGAGGCGCTCCTATGCGGCACGCGAGGCGTGGGCCGCTGGCGAGCGCTCGGCCGATGCCCTGCGGGACCGGATGCGGGCTCAGCTCTCCGAGCAGCCGCTGGCGGACGTCGAGTACGTCTCCTGCGCGGACGCGGCCACCCTTGCGGAGCTCGACCGGTCGTCGATCGGCCGGCGCTGCTGTCCCTTGCCGTTCGCTTCGGAGCGACCCGGCTCATCGACAACGAGCCACTTGCCCTAGGCCCAGTCCCCTCCTCCTGCTGCGACCGCGAGGATCCGGTCCACGTCGAGGTTCTCGGCGACGAGTCGCTTGATCTCCTCGATCTTCACGAAGTCGGCGGGGTGCGTCTTGACCAGCAGGTCGTGGACCTCCGACGCGACCGGGTAGGTGTCCTCGTTGACGAGCGTGGCGAAGAGGTCGGCCCGCCGGATGGCCTCGATGACGGCCGGCCGCGGCCGGTAGCCGCCGGTCAGCACCAGGCCGATGGCCGCGCCCTCGTGGCCCTCGATTCCGCCACGCCGGTCCGAGCCGAGGAACCTCTCGCCGGGATCGGCGGAGCCGCGGCGAGCCCCATCAGGTGCGCGGTCGTCAGGGTCAGGATCACGTCCTCCCGATCCCCGGGGACGATGACGAGCGTCCCAGGCCCGACTCGCTCCAGCATGTGCCCTGGCTCCATGGCCCCGATCGCGACATCGTCGATGACGCGCTCGAGGTCGGGGCCCTCGTGGAGCGCCTCGCCGCCGAGCGCCCTCGAGGATCATCTCGAGGGTCGGGTTGGAGAGGATCGGGCGGACGGGCAGGACGCCGAGGAGCGGGATGCCGTACGGCGCCAGACCGTCGCTCGAGGACCGCGGGCGATCCCGGCTGGGCCTCCACGTCGACCTTGTTGACGATCGCGCCGGCGACCTCGCACGCCCTGGGCCCGGAACAGCGCGGCGTTGAGGACGATCTCGTCGATCGGGCGGCCGACGCCGCCCTCGCTGACGATGATCGACGGGCGCCCCGAGGAGCGCCGCGACGCGTCGCGTTCGAGAGCCCGATCACCGCTCCGACGCCGGCATGGCCCGTGCCCTCGATGAGGAGGACGTCGTGGTCGGCGGAAAGCGGCCTGCGCGCCGACGATCCGCGCCCCGAGGTCCTCGACGACCTCGCCGGCGATGTAGGACTTGGTGAAGCCGCGCGGGATGTGCACCGGGACTCATCACGGCATACGGCTCGCCCAGCCCGAAGGTCTCGTGCATGAGGACCGCGTCCTCGTCGGCGGGCTCGCCGTGGTCGATGACGGTCCGCTGCCCGACCGGCTTCATGAACCCGGTCCGGAGCCCGCGTTCGAGGAACCCGTTCAGGAGTCCCAGGGACGCCGTGGTCTTGCCGCGGTTCTGGCCGGTCGCGGCGAGGTAGAGCTGGCGCACGCCGGGCGGCGTCAGGAGCGGCCGGGAGCCGTGGACTTGCGCTCGATCAGCTGGATGCCGTCGCGAAGTCGCGTCGAGCATCTCGGCATCCACGACGTCGGGCTCCAGGTACGGCCCGAGCCGATCCATGACGTCGGCGACGAGGCCCAGGAACACGACCGCGTCGGCGACGAAGAACTGCGGCTCGTTGTTGTAGCGGACGAGCGTCAGGCGACCCTGGAGGACACGGCGCTCCTCGACATGGGCGATCTGCGTCGCGAAGTTGTGGCCCTGGATCCCGTCCGGGTTGTTCAGGAAGTTCAAGGCGTTGTCGATGGCGAGACCGAAGCGTGCCCGCCAGGCCACCAGCCGCTCGTGGACCTCGGGCGCGATCCTGACCTCGGCGACCTCGTCGAAGACCTCCGGGGCTACCGTCAGCAGGCCGACGAGGGTCGTCCCGGCGCGGGCGCCGAGCATGACCTGGAGGCTCCGCTCGAGGGTGAAGACCTCGGAATCGAACCGGGGGCTCGTGATGACGTCGGTCAGGAGGTCCTCGACGTTGTCGAGCGTGCCCGGCTCCGCCACGGCGTTGGCGAGGTGGAGGATCTCCTCCTTGAACAGGAACTTCTCTTCGTGGTCGAGCATGGCCGCGATGGTAGCACCGGAATCGCGAGACCCCGGCACGTTGCCGGGGTCTCGCTGTGTGGTTTCGCGGGATTGCCCGCGGCCCAGCTGCGACGGAATCCGAGGTCGCGTCAGCCGAGCTCTGGCCAAGGCGGTGGCGAAGCGATCGAGCGAGCGCACCTCGATGTGCGTGAGCGAGATCGCGCAGGCACCAACGCCGGCCTGAGCCGGATCACGCGGCCGAGATCACGGGTAGAGGCCGCGCATCTCCATGGCGTCCGCGACGCGCTCGACCGCCAGCAGGTAGGCGGCGGTGCGCATGTCGCACTGCTCGCGGCGAGCAATGGCCAGGACCGAGGTGAAGGCCTTGACCATGATCTCCTTGAGCTTCTCGTTGACGATCTGCTCGCTCCAGTGGTCGCGGTTCAGGTCCTGGACCCACTCGAAGTACGAGACCGTGACACCACCGGCGTTGCAGAGGATGTCCGGGATCATGAACTTCGACTTCTTCCAGAGGATCCGGTCCGCTTCCGGCGTCGTCGGGCCGTTGGCCGCCTCGGCGATGAGGCGGGCCTTGATGTTGTCCGCGTTCCGCTCGGTGATCTGGTTCTCGAGAGCGGCCGGGATCAGGATGTCGCACTCGACCTCGAGGACGGCGGCGTTCGTGACGTCCTTGGCGCCAGGGAAGCCCTGGACGGTCCCGTGCTCCTTCTTCCAGGCGATGACCTTGGAGATGTCGAGCCCGTTCGGATTGTGGATGCCGCCCGTGGAGTCGGACACGGCGACGACCGTCGAGCCTTCATTCTCGATGAGCGTGGCCGCGATCGAGCCGGCGTTGCCGAAGCCCTGGACGGCGACCTTCGCCTTCTTGAGCTCGATGCCCGAGATGCCGGGCGGCCTCGACGATGCAGTAGACGGTGCCGCGAGCGGTCGCCTCGTTGCGACCCTCGGAGCCACCGAGGCTGATGGGCTTGCCCGTCACGACGCCCGGCACGGTGTACCCGGCGTGCATGGAATAGGTGTCCATCATCCAGGCCATGATCTGGGCGTTCGTATTGACGTCCGGGGCCGGGATGTCCTTCTCGGGCCCGACGAGGATCTCGATCTCGGTGAAGTAGCGCCGGGTCAGGGCCTCGAGCTCGCGAATCGAGAGCTGCTTGGGGTCGACGATGACGCCGCCCTTGCCGCCGCCGTAGGGGATCCCGACGACCGCGCACTTCCAGGTCATCCACATCGCGAGGGCCTTGACCTCGTCGATCGAGACGTCCTGGTGATAGCGGATGCCGCCCTTGGCCGGCCCGCGACCGAGGTTGTGCTGGACGCGATAGCCGGTGAAGACACGGACCGAGCCGTCATCCATGTGGACCGGGAAGTGGACGGTGAACTCGCGACGTGGCTCGCGGAGGACGCCCCGGATGCCGGGATCCAGGTGGAGCTTCTCGGCGGCGAGGTCGAACTGCTGCTGCGCCACCGCCCACGGGTTGATCCGCGCGGTCGCATGCTCAGTGGTCATTGGTACGGAGTTCCTCCGGTCCGGACCGGCCTTCGCCGACCCGAATGTTGAGTCGTCTCCCGGACGACCCCACGGTGCGCGACGCGGCCCGAATCGCAGGACGCCTCTCGCGTGGAAAGCGCCACGAGTATAGCCGGGACCTCGCGCGGCCGGCACCTGCCGGAATCCCGTTCGCAACCGTGCCGCAACCTTTGATGGTCCGGGCCGAATGGCCCATGAACAGGGGCGCGAGGTCCGAGTCCCGGCTCACGTCCGGCGGTAGAGGACCACGCCGCCGAGGCAGCCGGGGCCGAGATGCGGCCCGACCGAGGGCCCGACGACCTCGACCGTGACCTCCGCGCCGTCGACGCCGCCGGCCATCGCCGCGATGACCTCCTCACGGAACGACGTCGGGTCGGAGGGCGGCGTATAGAGGATCGCGAGGCGCTCGACCGGACGGGCCGCGAGGAGCTCGATGACCCGCTCCCGAGCCTTGGCCCGCGTGCGGACTCGCTCGGCGGCCTCGACCGCACCGTCCTTGATCGTGATGATCGGCTTGAACGAGAGGAGGGTCCCGATGGCGGCCTGCGCGCCCGAGATGCGGCCTCCGCGCCGGAGGTACTCGAGCGTGTCGAGGGCGACGTAGACGTTCAGGTCCTCGGTCCGTTCGGTGAGGATCCGGGCAATCTCCGCCGCCCCGACGCCGCGCTTCGCAAGATCTACGCCGAGCTCGGCGAGCAGGCCCTCCCCCATCGAGGCGCTGGTCGAGTCCACGATCTGGATGTCGCGGTCGGGCAGCATGCCGCGTGGCGATCTCGGCGCTCTTGAGGGTGCCGGAAAGGGTTCCCGCGACGTGGATCGAGACGATCGCGTCGGCGCCATCGTCGAAGCAGCGCTGGTAGGCGGCCTGGAAGTCACCGGGGCTCGAGGCGGCGGTCTTCGGAAACGGCGCGTCCGGCGCGGTCATCCGCGCCCAGAACTGCTCGCTCGTCAGGTCGACGCCGGCCTTGAACTGCTCGTCGCCGAAGCTGACGGCAAGGGGGACGACCGTGATGCCGAGTAATGCGGCACGATCCGGGGCCAGGTCCGACGCGGAGTCGGTGACGATGGCGACGTGAGTCACGGGTGGTCTCCTCCCAGGGGCCGCGTGGCGAACACGCCTGGCCCTTGCTCCTCGGCGGGATGATACGAGGGCGGCGCAGCCCCCGGTCGGTGGTGGACGCCGGAATGACCGTTGACGCGGCACGTGACCGGCATGACTCCCCGCCGGTCGACCCGGTACCCTTCCGGAGATGCTGCGATCCCTCCAGGCGGTGCTGATCGGCACGTTCACGCTCCGCTTCAGCACCGGCCTGACCGGGGCGATGCTGGCGTTCTACCTGGCCGACCTGTCGCGGTCCGGACACGACCGGTATCGACGGCAAGGTCGTCGGCGTCCTCGCGGCGACGTTCTTCCTGGCCGAGCTGGTCCTCTCCCCGCTCTTCGGGATCCTGGCCGACCGGCTCGGCCACCATCGGGTGATGCTCTACGGGCCGGTCTTCGGTGCCGTCGCGGTCATCCTCACCGCCCTCACCACCAACATCCCGCTGCTCGGTGGCACGCGCATCCTCGAGGGCGCCTCGACGGCCGCATCGGTGCCCTCGATCCTCGGCTTCATCGCCATGGCCACGGCGGGCGACGAGGCGCTCCGGGGTCGCGCCGCGGCTCGCTTCGAGGGCGCGACGCTGGCCGGGCTCGGGGCTGGCTTCATCGTCGCGCCCAAGCTCTTCGAGGCCCTCGGGCCGACGGCCTTCCTGCTCAATGCCGTGCTGTACGGCGGGTCGTTCCTGATCTATCGCTTCGGCGTCGAGGACGACGAGGTCGAACGCGCGGCCCTCGCGGCGCCGCACACGGACATGCGCCGGTACCTGGACCTCATCGGCCATTCCCACGTCCTCCTGCTTGCCCCGACCTGGATCGCCGTGAACGCGTCGATCGGGCTCTGGTTCAGCCAGTCCCTGTTCCAGTTCCGCGGCGGGAACCCCGACTTCCCCAATCAATGGCTGCTACAGGGTTTCTCGGCAAACCAGATCACGGTCGGTGCCATCGTGATCGCCCTGATCTTCGGGGCCGGGATCCTGTGGTGGGGCGACCGGTTCGGCCGGTTCCGCCGGACGAGCATCATCGGCTTCGGCATCGGCGGCGGGATGGGCCTCGTCGCCGCGGGGCTGGTGGTGAACCATGCCGGTTTCGCCGCCTCCGGATCCCCGGTCATCGCCGCGACGATCGCTGCGGCCGGTCTCGTCTTCGCGGCGGGCCTGTTCATCCTGGCCGGCGCCACGCCGGCCGCGGTCGGCCTCCTGGCCGACGTCAGCGAGCGGTTCCCTGGTGACCGGGGGGCGATCATGGGCCTCTACTCCGTCTTCCTCGGGATCGGGCAGATCGCGGGCAGCCTGATCGGCGGGGTCGTGGCCGACGCGCTGGGCATGGACGGCCTCCTCCTCGCGACCGGCGGGCTGCTCCTGCTCGCGCTGTCCCGCTCTCGCGGCTCCGGGCGATGGAGCACCACCTCGGGCCGGGGACGCCGTCGGTGCTCGGCGGGTTGTCCGGATGAGCGGCGCGGCGCATGCCACTCCGCTGGTCCCGATGCCCCTGGCCAGGGGACGCCGCGGCGCGGTCGTCGCTCCCCACCACCTCGCGACGGCTGCCGGGCTGGCGATCCTTCGGGCCGGCGGCCATGCCGTCGACGCGGCGATCGCGACGAACGCGGCGCTGGCCGTGGTCATGCCGAACGCCTGCGGGATCGGCGGCGACGCGTTCTGGCTGGTCTGGGACGCCGCCGGGCGCGACCTGTCCGGCGCTCAACGGCTCCGGACGGGCGCCCGCCGGCCGGCGAGCGCCGAGGATCTGCGGGACCGCGGGCTTTCCACGATCCCGCTCCGTGGACCCGCTGGCCGTCACGGTCCCCGGCGCCGTCCGGTCATGGGGCGACGCGCACGCACGGTTCGGCCGTCTGTCGCGGGAAACCGTTCTCGCCCCGGCCATCGAGCTGGCGCGGGCCGGGTTCCCGGCCTGGGACGGCTTCATCTCGGCGGTCGAGGCGACGACCCCGATCGTGCTCGCGGCCATGGGCCCTGATGCGGCGTTCCCGGCGATCTACCGGCCGCACGGCCGGCCATGGCGCCCCGGCGAGATGGTCCGGTTCCCGGCCCTGGCAGCAACCCTCGAGCGCCTGGCCATCGAGGGCTTCGACGCGTTCTACGACGGCGACCTCGGTGTGCGCCAGGCGGCCGCGCTCAGCGCCCTCGGCGGCAGCCACGCCGCCGCCGACTTCCGGGACCACCGCTCCACGTGGGGCCGGCCGATCGAGACCACCTACCGCGGCGTGCGGGTCACGAGCCATCCGCCGAACGCGTCCGGCCTCGTGGCCCTCGAGCTCCTCAACATCCTCGAGGCGGCCGGCGCGCCCGAGCCCGGCGGCATTCGACGCGCGGCGCGGTCGGCCGACGCCGGCCTGGATCCATCGGTCGATCGAGGCCGCGAAGCTGGCCATGGCCGATCGCGACGCCCACCTGACCGATCCCGAGTTCCACGACATCCCCGTCGCGCGAGCTCCTCGACAAGGACTACGCGGCGAGCCTCGCCCAGCGCATCCCACCCGACCGGGCGAGCCACCCGGCACCGTCGAGCAATCCGCCGGGCGGCGGGACGATCTACCTCGGCGTCGTCGACGCGGACGGCAACGCGGTGAGCCTCATCGAATCGAACTACATGGGCTTCGGGTCCGGCGTCGTCGATCCCGAGACCGGGATCCATTACCAGAATCGCGGCAGCTACTTCTCCCTCGACCCGGGTCACGCCAACGTCCTGGCGCCGGGCAAGCGGACGCTCCACACGCTGATGCCCGGGATGCTCTTCCGGGAGCCCGACCGGCCCTGGATCGTGGCCGGCTCGATGGGCGGCGACGCCCAGCCCCAGGTCCACGCCCAGCTCGTCAGCGCCCTGGTCGACGGTGGGCTCGACATCCGCGCGGCCGTGGCGGCGCCGCGCTGGTTCGTCGAGCCGGAGGCGCACTTCGCTCCGCCGGATGCGGTCCGGATCGAGCCCCGCTTCGCCGCCCGGGTGATGCGGCGAGCTGGAGCGGCTGGGCCACCGGCTCCGGCCGACCGATCCGTTCGACAGCCACCTCGGCCACGAGCACGCGATCGAGCTGGTCGACGGCGGACCCGGGAGCCGTCGACGGTTCCGTGGCGGCCACGACCGACCCGCGGAGCGCCGGCCTGCCGGCCGTCTGGTGAGGCTGGACGCCCCATCCCATATGCGATACTCGAGACCCCAGACAGCGCCGCCCGCGGAGGACCCGGTGACCTCGAACGTCGGCCAGAACTATCCCTACTCGAGCGAGTCGGAAGCCCAGCGATCCGCCAGGATCGCCGAGCTCGTCGCGGCCCGCGAGGGCCTGGCCGCGAAACTCGGCCGCGGAGACGACGCCGCTCGACGCCGGGGACCGCTGGTGGGTCTGGAAGTGTCCGACGCAGGGCTGTCCCGGATTCCTGCACGTTGCCGGGTACGCGCACGACCTTCATGCCGTGTACGTCGTCTGCGACGGGACGTGCGCCAAGACGTTCCTCCGCTGAGGGACCCGGCCGCGACGCCACCGACGGCCCACTCACCAACGGCGATCCCGGCAGCGCCGATCTCGCCACGTCCCGCCGCCGGCTCCAGCTCGACGGGCTCGGGCATCATCGCCAGCGCCTCAGGCTTCGGCTTCGTCTACGGGCTCGCGGCCCATGCCGCCGGGATGTCCCCGCTCGAGACGAGCGGGATGTCGGTCCTCGTGTTCGCCGGCGCATCCCAGTTCGCCGCCGTCGGCTACGTCCTCGGCGGCTTCTCGTGGCTCGGGATCGTCGTCCTGACGTCGTTCCTGAACGCTCGCCACGTCCTGTACGCGGCCGCGCTCGCGCCATACGTCGCCGACCGGCCTCGGGCGCTCCGCGCCGTGATGGCCCACGTCCTGACGGACGAGGCGTTTGCCCTCTCGATCGCCCACTTCCGGCGCATCGGCCGGGCGGATCTGTGGGGCTACTGGTGGGCCGCGATCGTCACGACCTTCATCCCCTGGAATCTCTCGACGATCCTCGGGTCGGTGGTCGGCGGGCCATATCCCCGACCCGTCACGGTTCGGTCTCGACGTGATCTTTCCGGCCGCGATGGGCGGCCTGGCCGTGGGCCTCATCACCGGCCGGCGGGAGCTCGTCGCGGCGATCGTCGGGCGCGGTGGCCGCGGTCGGCGGTCGGGCTCGCCTGGGATCCCGCCGCGGGCATCGTGGCCGGCGGCCTGCTCGGTCCCCTCGCCGGGCTGGTGACGCCGCGGGCGCCGGGCGATCGACCGACGCGAGGCCGTGATGGTCGTTCAGCCGCGGACACCCATGACCGCGTCCGCGCCGCGGCGGATGCGCATGAGCACGACCTACCTCGTCCGCTGGCGCTGCTCATGGGCCTCGCCACGTATCCCTGGCGAGCGGTCCCGCTCCTGGTTCCGGGGATGCACCGCCTGCCGACGCGCGTCCAGGAATACCTCCGCCTTGTCGGGCCCGCGGTGCTGGCCGCCCTGGCCGCGGTCAACACGTTCATCGCCGTCGACGCGGCACGGCATCCGTCGCCCCACGTCGGGATCGAGTGGCTCGCGGTGGGCCTCTGCGTCGCGCTCGTCGCGATGCGCCGGAGCCTGCTCGTCGGCCTTGTCGTGGCGGCGGTCACGGCGGCCGCGGCTCGGGCGTTCGGCCTCGCCTGACAGACCTCGGGTCAGACGGCTCACGTCGAACCGCGTCGGCGGACGGCGCGCGCTCGACGGACCGCGTCGGCCTCGATCTCGACGAGGAGCCCGGGCTCGATGAGCGCCGCCACGACGACCAGCGTCGCCGCCGGCTGGATCTCGCCGAAGATCTCGCCGTGGACTTCGGCGACCCGCGCCGCGTCGTCGGGATCCGTCACGTACATCCGTGTCCGCACGACGTCCGCGAGATCGAAGCCGAGGTCGCCCAGCACGCGCTCGATGGTGCCGAGCGCGGCTCGCGCCTGGCCCGCGGCGTCGCCGGGATGGGCGCCGCCGGGATCGGTGGTTCCGGCCACCCAGCAGGTGTCGCCGACGACGACGGCCCGGCTGTAACCGTAGGGCTCCTCCCAGGGGCTGCCCGACGAGACGCGCTCGCGAGTCACGGGCCGTCCCGATCAGCCCGCGCGCCAATCCGCGACGACCGGGTCGCGGCCGGTCGCGAGGAGGAGGGCGGCGAGCAGCGTCGTCCGCGGCACGATCGAGTCGACCTCGAGGTACTCCTCGGGGGAATGGTCGCGGCCCCCGATCGGACCGAGCCCGTCGATCGAGGGCACGCCCATGCCCGATGTCGTGTTGGCGTCGGACGCGCCGCCGGTCCCGACATCCATCGTCGAGAACCCGAGCCGCGCGGCCAGCGCCTTGACGTGGTCCGCGAGCCGTCCCGACCGCTCGAGCTTCTCCATCGGCGCCCAGCCGGCCATCTGGGTCATCTCGACGGTGACGTCGGGCACGCCCGGCTCCGAGACGATGTCCCGGATCGCGGCGACGGCCGCCGTCGAGCTCGACGGCCGTGACGCCCCGGACGTCGACCTCGAGATTCGCGAGGTCCGGGACGACGTTCGGCCGCGTGCCCGACTGGAAGACCCCGACGTTCGCCGTGACGCCGGGCCAGTGGCCGTTGAGGGCGTGGATGCGTTCGCTGATCCGGGCACCGGCGACGATCGCGCTCCGACCCTTCTCCGGCTCGACGCCGGCATGAGCCGCCCGCCCGCGGACAGTGAGGCGGAGATCGGCGATCCCCTTGCGGGCGGACACGAAATCGCCGTTCGCCCGGGCGCACTCGAGGACAAACGTTGCGTCGCAGGTCGGCGGCGATCTCGCGGATATGCGGCGTCGAGCTTGGCGACCCGATCTCCTCGTCGGGGTTCGCGACGTAGGTGATCCGCTCGAACGGCAGACCGTCCCAGCCGCCGCCCAGCTCGCGGAGCGCGGCGAGCGCGTGCAGGCCGGCGATCAGGCCGCCCTTCATGTCGGTGACCCCGGGGCCCGGTCGCGATGCCGGCCTGCATCCGGAACGGTCGCTCGGCGACGGTGCCGTCGGGGAACACGGTGTCCAGGTGACCGATGAGGAGGAGCCGGGGGCCTGCTCCGGAACGTCCCTGGAAGGTGCCGACGATCGTCTGCCCCAGCCGTCCGTCGGGATCGGGCCGCCGCTCGACGGTCCCGCCGAGCGCCTCGAACGCGGGCGGCGACCCAGTCGCCGACCAGGTCCACCCCGGCCGGCGAGTAGCTCCCGCAGTCGATGTTGCTGAGGTGCTCGAGCTCGTCCAGGAACTGCGGGTAGGTCCGGGTCATCGAGGCCTCGAGGGCGGCCAGCTCCTGGCTCGAGACGCCGCCGCCGGGGGTGTGGATCAGGGTCATCGGCAGAGTCTAGGCCCGCGCACCGGAGCGGGCTCGGGACCCGGAGGCGGTTGCTATCCTCGCCGTGACCATGCGTCTCGTCGAAATCCGCCTCCTCGAGGGTCCGAACGTCTACCGGCTGGAGCCGGTGGTCAAGGTCGAGGTCGGGATCGGTCGCCGGCGAACGTGGTACGGAGACCGCGTTCCCGCCCGCTATGCGCTCGTGCGCCTGCGGGCGACGGTTCCCGAACGCGACTGGCCGGACGGGGTCGAGGCGATCGCGGGCTGGGCACGACGCCTTCGGCGCCGAGCACGGCGAGGGCATCGGGCGCATCCGGGTCCATCGCTCGTCGGACCCCGGCCACTGGATCCTCACCTGGCCATGGGCCGGCGCCGAACGCGCCCGGCTCATCGCCGAGGCGGCCGTGGCCCTCGCCGACCGCGGCGCTACGCCCGGCTCGCCGGGCACGGCTCACCGGATCGCAGGAGCGCCTCCTCGCGACCTGGCGGGACCGCATCGAGCGCGCCTCGGCGACGCCGCCCCCGTGGATCCGTGATTCGGAGCGGCGGATGCCGGTGATCTCGATCTCCGGGACCAACGGCAAGTCCACGACCACCCGGCTCCTCACCCGGATCCTCCTCCGCATGGGGCATCATGTCGGCACGACGACCTCGGACGGGATCCTCGTCGACGAGCGAATGGTCGACCCCGGCGACTGGACGGGTCCCGGCGGCGCCCACGAGATCCTGCGCCGCAGCGACGTCGACGTCGCCGTCCTCGAGACCGCGCGCGGCGGCCTCGTCCTGCGCGGAATCGGCTACGAGTCGAACGATGCCAGCATCCTCACGAACGTCAGCGCGGACCATCTCGACCTCCAGGGCATCCACACCCTGCCCGAGCTGGCCGAGGTCAAGGCGACGATCTGCCGGATCACGAAGCCCGGCGGCTGGGTCATCCTCAACGCGGACGACCGTCTTCGTCCGCGCGGTGGCCCGGTCACGGTCAGGGCCCAGCGTCGCCCTGTTCACCCTCGAGGGCCTTGCCTCGGCGCCCGTCCGACGCCACCTCGAGCAGGGCGGTCGCGCCTACCTCGTCCGGGACGGCGTCCTCGGCGAGGCCAACGGTTCGGACCCGCGGGCAGAGGACGCGTGGCACCCGATCGCCTCCGCGCGCGAGATCCCGATCACCCTCGCCGGCCTGGCGCGGCACAACATCGCCAACGCCCTGGCCGCGGCGGCCGGGGCCCGAGCCCTCGGGGCCACGCATCGACCAGGTCCGGGAGGGGCTCATGGACTTCCGGCCGGTCAGCGAGGAATCGCCGGGTCGCCTGAATGTCTTCCGCAACGGCGCCCGGGTGGCGATCATCGACTTCGCCCACAACGAGGCGGGGCTGCGAGCCCTCCTCGATGTCGCCGACGGCATCGCCGCCGGCGCGGGCGGCCCGGTCACGCCGATCACCGTGATCATCGGGACCGCCGGGGACCGGCCCGACGATACCCTGCAGGGCATGGGCGCGATCGCCGCGACCCGGGCCCAGCGCGTCGCGATCAAGGAGACGCTCGGCTACCTTCGCGGCCGCTCGAGGGCCTCGGTCATCGGCGAGCTCCGGGCGGGCGCGGCCGGCGCCGGCTGGACAGGCGACATCCCGGTCTACGAGTCGGAGACTGCCGCCCTCCGCGCCGAGCTGAACGGTGCGGCCGCCGCAGCCGACGGCTCGCGCCACTCCGCCCCTCGGGTCGTCGTCCTCCTCTGCCACGAGGACCGCGCCGGCGTGTTCACGCTCCTCGGCGAGCTCGGATTCCGGCCCGTCCAGTCCCTGGCCGACCTCATCAGCCTGGCGTCCCGCAGCTCGAGGAGCGGCCGCGCCGCTCGCGACCGAGGACCGGCGGGGCTGCCCGATCGTGGAGACGCCACGGCCACTCGCAGTCCGAGCTGAGCTCCGCGTCAGCGCCCTCCGGCGCTTCCATCTCCCCGGGGTCGGCGAAGGCCGTCGTCCCGAGCCCCTGGCCGGCCGCGGCCATCGTCTCGCGGTAGACGCCGATCGCGTCGTCGACGCACATGACCAGCAGGTCTCCCGGACTGGCCTGCCGGAGGGCGGCGCGGACCGCGCTCATCTCGTCGAGGATCTTCTGCGAGCGCTGCGTGCGACCGCCGTCGGCGCGCGCGCAGGCGAACGCCGTCGAGGACATGGGCCGCGGTCTCGCCCGGCGCCCGGCCGCGGAGATTGCGATCCTCCCGCACGATGATCTCGTCGAAGGCCTCCGCGGCCAGCGCGCCGTAGTCGCGCATGTCCTCGTCCCGCCGGTCGCCGGGCACGCCGATCACGCCGATCGCGCGTCCGTCGCGGGCCCCGTTCTCGCCCATCATCCGGTTCACGAAGTCCGACAGGTTCCGCATCCCGTCGACGTTGTGGCAGTAGTCGATGACGACGCGGACGCCGGCCACCTCGACGAGGTTGAGCCGCCCCGGGGCCTGGAAGAACGACGTGGTGAAGGTCCGGAGGCCCTGCCGGATGTCGTGCAGGTGCGCACCAGACGCCCAGGCGGCCGCCGCCGCGGCCAGCGCGTTGGCGACGTTCATCCGGGCCTTGCCGCCGAACGTCGCCGGGATCAGGTGGGTGTACAGGAGCGGCATCACCCGCGGTCCGTGGCGCAGGACGATCTGGTCGCCTTCGGCGCTGTGCTTGACGACGAAGGCGGCCCCGCCGCGACCGCAGTGCCCGTCGACGCGATCGAACCCGCCCTCTCCCTTCTCCGTCTCCATCGAGAAGTAGATCACGGCCCCGTCGCACTGCTGGCCCATCCTGGCGACGTTGAGGTCGTCCGCATTGAGGACGGCCGTACCCGTCCGGGGAACCGCCTCGACGAGGACGGCCTTGACGTCGGCGAGCTGACGGACCGTGTCGATCCCGCCGAGGCCGAGGTGGTCGCCGGTGACGTTCGTCACGACCGCGACGTCGTTGCGGTCGTAGCCGAGGCCCTCCCGCAGGATCCCGCCGCGGGCGACCTCGAAGACCGCCGTGTCCACGGTCGGGTTCTGGAGGATCATCCGGGCCGACTTCGGGCCGGACATGTCGCCGCGCTTGATCATCCGGCCGTCGACGACGATGCCGTCGGTCGAGGTCATGCCGACCCGCCGGCCCATGAGCTTGAGGATGTGGGCGATCATCCGGACCGTCGTCGTCTTGCCGTTGGTGCCGGTCACCCCGATGATCGGGATTCGGGACGGCGCTCCGGCCGGAAAGAGCAGGTCGATCACGGGCCGGGCCACGTACTGGGGCTCGCCCTCGGTCGGGTGCGTGTGCATCCGGAAGCCCGGGCGCCGCGTTGACCTCGACGATCGCCCCGCCCGTCTCGCGGACCGGGACCGTGATGTCGGGGCAGATGAAGTCGATGCCGGCCACGTCGAGGCCCACGACGAGGGCAGCCATCTCGGCGATCTCGATGTTGTCCGGGTGGGCCTCCATGGTCCGATCGATCGAGGTCCCGCCCGTCGACATGTTGCCGGTGAGGGCGAGCTTGACCCGGATGCCGGCGGGCGGCACGTCGTCCATCGCGAACCCCTGTTCGCGGACGAGCTCGACGGCAGCTTCGTCGACGGTGATCTTGGTCAGGACCTTCTCGTGCCCGATGCCGCGCCGGGGATCGCCGTTGGTCCGCTCGACGAGCTCGCGAACGGTCGACGTTCCGTCGCCGATGACCGACGCCGGGACGCGCTCGGCGATGGCGGCGACCTTGCCGCCGATCACGAGGCAGCGGTAGTCGTTGCCGTTGATGTAGGTCTCGACCACGACCTCTCCGGACCGCGACTCCTTTAGGGCACCGGCAAAGGCCGCCCTGACGTCACCTTCCGACTGGAGGTCGAGGTGGACGCCGCGGCCGTGATTCCCGTCGAGCGGCTTGACGACACAGGGGAATCCGAGGCGCTGGGCCGTGGCCACGGCGCCCTCCTCGGTCGCGACGACGTCGGCCCTCGGGACCGGCAGGCCGGCCGAATCGAGGAGTCGATTGGTGAGGTTCTTGTCGCTCGCGACGTCGACGCCGATGCCGGAGGTCCGGGAGGTCATGGTGGCCCGGATACGCTGCTGGTGGACACCCTGCCCGAGCTGGACGAGCGAGTGGCGGTCGAGGCGGATGAAGGGGATGTCGCGCGAAGCCGCCTCGTCGAGAATCGCCTGCGTCGAAGGCCCGAAGGCGGCCCGTTCCGCGAGGCGGATGAGACCCTCGAGCTCCGACAGGAAGTCGAGGGTCGGGTCGGACGCGGGGTCCACCAGGTGGTTGACGATCCGGACTGCCAGCTTGCCCGCCTCGGTCCCGACCGACTCCTCGCGAAACTCGTAGATGACGTTGTACTGGCCCTCGGCCCCCGCGCCGCGGGTCTTGCCGTGCCGGACATCCGTGCCGGCGAGGTTCTGCAGCTCGAGCGCAATGTGCTCGGCAACATGGCCGGCCCAGGTGCCGTCGCGGAGGCGGGTCAGGAAGCCGCCGCGCCGGTTGAGGGAGCAGGCGTGATCCTCGAGCGACGGCATCCACTCGATCAGGCCGTCGACGAAGCCGGGAATCGTGTTGCTCGGGAACTGTTCGAGGCTGCCGAGGTCCACGACCATCCGGATGACCTGCGAACGCGACCAGTAGTTGGGACCGCGGAGGATCCTCGTCTCCAGGATCTTCAGGTCGGGCGACGGCTTGGCCGTGCCGCTGGCCGCCGCCGCGGCGGCTGCGCGCGATTGCCGGTTGCGGCCCGTCTTCGCGGCTGCCTCGGCCACTGGTAGCTCCCTCCTGGCGCCGGCACGCCGGCGATCTCCACGAACGCTAGCTGGATGCCGCGGCCTCACCGCCCGGCAGGGCCTTCAGGTTGGGTCCAACCACCCGATGCCGTCGGCGCAGATCGAAGCGATACCCGGACGGCAGCGAATGCAGGACGACGCCGCTGATCATGACCGGCCGGTGCCCCCGGACATCCCACGCGTCGGTCTCGGCGGCGGCGCCGTCGACGACGGTGATGCTGCCGCGGCCGATGACCTCGAGGACATGGTCCGGACCCACGACGCCGGCGGTGTCCTCGTCGACGCCGAGCCCGAGGAGGCTCGGGTTCTGGGCGATGAGACTGAGCAGGCGGCCGAGGCGATTCCGCTGCTGGAAATGCTGGTCGACGATCACCCCCGGCAGGACGCCCAGGCCCGCGGCGATCGCCGCCATTCGCTGCTTTGGCGTGGCACCGGACGCGCCGAATGCGATCATGTGGGTCGACATCGCCGATGCCCCGGCGGACGTACCGGCGACCACCGCGCCGTGCCGGAATCGTTCGAGGATCGCCTCCGCCAGGCGCGTTCCGCCGATCGTCGAGGACAGCCGCAGCTGGTTGCCGCCGGTGAGGAAGATCCCGGTCGCGTCCCGCACGGCACGGGCGAAGCTCTCGTCGTTGGCCTGCGCCCGGGTGACGGCGTGGAGGGGCCGGACCTCCTTCACCCCGAGCTCCGCGAACACCTGGCGGTAGCGCTCCCCGGCCTCCGTGCCGAGCGACGAGGCAGTGGAGATGACGGCCACGACGGCATCCTCGCCGCCCGCCAGGGCGACGAATTGGCTGAGGATGATCCGGTCCCGAATCTTGTCCTCTGCGCCGCCGATGATGATGACCGTGCCGTCACTCATGGTTGCGCGGGAGTATACCGGCGGGGCCGGAGCCCCCGGGCGCGATCGGAGGCCGACCAGCGATGGCGCGGGACATGGTGCCGGCCCGGTCGACGGGCGGCGACTGGACCAGGCGCCGCGCGCGGCGAGGTCAAGGGAGTGCTGGCCGGCCTCCCGGTCCCGGGCCACGGTCCGCCCGGGACGGTGCGAGGTGGGCGACCGGGGTTTGACAGCCCGTTCACCCCCGCCTACGGTCATGGCTCCGTGCGTCGGGCCGTCCTGGGCTGCGCGGATCCTCCTGCCTGATCCCTCTCGTGGAGTTCGTATCACGCCTCGCCAACTCGCCCTGCCACCTCCATCGCCGATCCCCTGCCGCGCCGCCAGGAGGGTTCGATGACGACGGTCTGGGCAGGCGTGCCCTACCCGCTGGGTGCTACCTACGATGGCTGGGGCACCAACTTCAGCCTCTTCTCCGAGGTCGCCGAAGCCGTCGAGCTCTGTCTCTTTGATCGGGACGGAAGCGAGACGCGCATTCCCATGCCGGAATCCACGGGATTCGTCTGGCACGCCTATCTGCCCCAGGTGATCGGGGGTCAGCGCTACGGCTATCGCGTCCATGGGCCATGGGATCCCCCGGCCGGCCACCGGTGCAATCCCGCGAAGCTGCTCATGGATCCCTATGCCAAGGCCTTCGAGGGATCCATCGACTGGGACCCGGCTGTCTACCCGTACAACATGGACGATCCCGACGGTGGGCCATCGGCGACCGACAGCGCTCCGTTCATGCCCCGGAGCGTGGTGGTCGACCCGGCATTCGACTGGGGCGACGATCGCCTCCCACGTCACCCGCAGAACGCGTCCGTCATCTACGAGGTCCACGTCAGGGGCTTCACGGCCAGACACCTCGGGATCCCCGAGGAGCTCCGTGGGACCTATGCAGGCCTGGCCCATCCCGTGGCCATCGACTACCTGAAATCTCTCGGCGTCACGGCGGTCGAGCTGTTGCCGATCCACCAGTTCGTGAGTGACGCTCGCCTCGCCGGATTGGGCCTGCGCAACTACTGGGGCTACAACTCCATCGGGTTTCTCGCGCCACACAATGCCTACGCCAGCGTGCCCGGCGGTGCGGGACAGATCACCGAGTTCAAGTCGATGGTGAAAGCACTCCACGCCGCGGACATCGAGGTCATCCTCGATGTGGTCTACAACCACACGGCGGAGGGCAATCATCTCGGCCCGATGCTCTCGTTCAAGGGCATCGACAATGCCGCCTACTACCGACTCATTGCAGATGACCGGCGCCGATACATGGACTACACCGGGACCGGCAACACCCTCAACGTGCGTCATCCGCACAGCCTGCAGCTGATCATGGACAGCCTGCGGTACTGGATCAGGGACATGCACGTCGATGGCTTCCGGTTCGACCTCGCGGCGGCCCTTGCGCGCGAGCTTCACGATGTCGACCGGCTGTCGGCCTTCTTCGATCTCATCCACCAGGATCCGATGATCAACGAGGTCAAGCTCATCGCCGAGCCGTGGGACGTCGGCGAGGGCGGGTACCAGGTCGGCAACTTCCCGCCGCTCTGGTCGGAGTGGAACGGCCGGTACCGGGACACGATTCGGGACTTCTGGCGAGGCAGCCCGGAACCGCTCGCGGACCTCGGCTACCGGCTCACCGGGAGCTCCGACCTCTACGCGTCGAACGGTCGGCGGCCCTACGCGAGCGTCAACTTCGTGACGGCCCACGACGGCTTCACGCTCGCCGATCTCGTGGCCTACAACGATCGGCACAACGAGGCCAACGGCGAGGACAACCAGGACGGCGAGCGCTACAACCGGTCCTGGAATCACGGCGTCGAGGGACAGACGGACGATCCGGCGATCATTGCCGCCCGCAAGCGGGACCAGCGCAATCTGCTCGGCACCCTGTTCCTGTCACAGGGCGTTCCGATGCTGCTGGGTGGCGACGAGATCGGACGCACCCAGGGTGGCAACAACAACGGCTATGCCCAGGACAACGAGATCTCGTGGTTCGACTGGGACCACGCCGACGCCAACCTCCTCGACTTCGTCCGCCGGCTCATCGCCTTTCGGCGTGAACATCCGGCGTTCCGCCGCCGGCGCTGGTTCCAGAATCGCCCGATCCATGGCGACGAGGCTCGCGAGATCGAGTGGTTTGCGCCCGACGGAACGCGCATGGGCGACGAGCACTGGCACGATCCGCTCGATCAGGGCATCGGCGTCTTCATCTCCGGCGCCGGTCTCGTCGACGTCGACGGCCTGCCGATCGTGGACGATTCCTTCTTCCTGGCGTTCAATCCCCACGACGGGAAGCGGGTGTTCGTCCTGCCAAACGGTTCGCGCCCGCAGTCCTGGCAGGTCTGCGTCGACACGGCGGCGGCGAGGCCGTTCCCGACCAGGGGTCGGGGCGTCGCGGCCGGCGGATCCCTGGCGGTGTCCGGGCACAGCATCGCCGTGCTCCGGGGCCGGGAGTCATGACGACCCGCGGCCGGCTGGTTTGACACCGATCTGAGCGCTGGCCTACGGTCATTGCCCTAAGCGAATGCAGTGCGTCGGGATCGGGCGGGCCCGATCGACGACCGATGGAGGTCCACATCCGCGATCAGGCGCGCATGACCGCCGCTGCCCGAGCGGTGACCCCGTCCTCGGTCGGGCTGCCCGACGATGGGCGCCGGCGCGCCATCATCGAGGCCATCAGGCCGACCGTCGACGCGGGCCGTTTCCCGGTGAAGCGGGTCGTCGGTGACGTCCTGACCGTCGAGGTCGATGCCTTCGCGGATGGACACGATGTCGTGAGCGTCGTCCTCGTCCATCGCGCCCCCGGCGCGGCCACGTGGACCGAGATCCCGATGGACGAGCTCGGCAACGACCATTGGCGCGCCTCGTTCGCCCTCCCTTCCGTCGGGCGGCATGCCTACACCGTGGCGGCCTGGACCGACGCCTGGGCAACCTGGCGCCGCGACCTGCGCAAACGGCTGGAGGCCGGCCAGGACGTCAAGGTGGATCTCCAGATCGGGGCGGCGCTCGTCGATGCCGCGGCGGCCCGGGCGCGGACACTCGCCGCTCTCGATGACGCCGGGACCCTGGAGGACCGGGCGGCGGAGCTGCGCTTCGAGCGGCCGACCGACGACCCGATGGGCCGCGCCCTGGACGACGGACTGGACCGGCTCATGTACGCGTATGTCGATCGCGCGCACGAGACCGTTCACGAGCCCGCGCTCGAGGTGATCGTCGAGCCCCGGATCGCGCGCTTCTCGACCTGGTATGAGCTGTTCCCCCGGTCCACCTCGCCGGATCCGAAGCGGCACGGGACGTTCCGCGACGTCATCGCCCGGCTTCCCTACATTGCCGGGCTCGGCTTCGACGTCCTGTACCTGCCACCGATCCACCCGATCGGGTCGACCTTCCGCAAGGGCCCCAACAACGTCACGGACTCCCGGCCCGATGACCTCGGCGTCCCGTGGGCCATCGGCGCACCGGACGGCGGGCACGAGGCGATCCACGCGAAGCTCGGGACGCTCGAGGACTTCCGGGCGCTCGTGGCGGCGGCTGCCGGGCGGGGCATCTCGATCGCCCTCGACATCGCGTTCCAGGCTTCACCCGACCATCCGTGGGTCCACGAGCATCCGAGCTGGTTCCGGCACCGCCCGGACGGGACCGTCCAGTACGCCGAGAACCCGCCCAAGAAATACCAGGACATCTATCCGTTCGACTTCGAATTGGAGGACTGGGCAGGGCTTTGGCAGGCCCTCGAGGGCGTATTCCGGCACTGGATCGCCCAGGGCGTCCAAGTCTTCCGGGTCGACAACCCGCATACCAAGGCGTTCCCTTTCTGGGAATGGGCCATCGCGCGGATCAAGGCCGACCACCCCGAGGTGATCTTCCTCGCCGAGGCGTTCACCCGACCCAAGGTCATGTACCGGCTGGCCAAGGTCGGATTCACCCAGTCCTACACGTACTTCACGTGGCGGACGCAGAAGGACGAGCTGGCGGCGTACCTGCTCGAGCTGTCAAGGCCGCCGATCGCCGACTTCTTCGGGCCGAACTTCTGGCCGAACACCCCGGACATCCTCCACGCCACGCTCCAGGACGGCGGCCGGTCGATGTTCCAGGCGCGATACATCCTGGCTGCGACGTCGTGCTCGAACATCGGGATCTACGGACCCGCATTCGAGCTCCTGGAGCGCACGCCGCTCGCGCCCGGCAGCGAGGAGTACCGCGACTCCGAGAAGTACCAGCAACGGACCTGGGACCTGGACGACGCGCGGACGATCGCACCCTTGATCGGCCGGGTCAACGAGATCCGGCGCGAGCACCCGGCGCTCCAGGCCATGGGCGGCCTGGCAATCCACCCGGTCGACGAGGATCAGCTGATCGCCTATTCGAAGCGAACGGAGGATCGCTCGGATCGGGTGCTCACCGTCGTCAGCCTGGCCCCGGATCGCGCCCGGACGGGTACGGTCCACCTGGACCTCGCGGATCTGTGGCTGGACCCTGGACGACCGTACGAGGTCGAGGACCTCGTCACCGGCGACGTGGAGCTCTGGACCGGTGACACGATGGTCATCCGGATCGACCCGGAGGTCCTGCCGGCACGGATCCTGTACATCCGGGAGCAGCGCTGATGGCACCGCGGACCATGCCGTCGGGCGAGGCCGGTCCCGCCCCCCGGGCGGCGAGCAGCAGTTCCATCGGCGGCGAGGACGCCCTCTGGTACAAGGACGCCATCATCTACGAGGTGCCCATTCGCGCCTATCGCGACAGCAATGGCGACGGTATGGGCGACTTCGCCGGCCTGACCGAGAAGCTCGACTACATCCGGGACCTCGGTGTCACGGCGATCTGGATCCTGCCCTTCTATCCTTCCCCGCTGCGGGACGACGGCTACGACATCGCCGACTTCACCGCCGTACACCCGAGTTACGGAAACCTCAAGGATGTCCGGAAGCTGCTTCGCGAGGCACACGCCAGGGGCCTCCGTGTCATCACGGAGCTGGTCTGCAACCACACCTCGGACCAGCATCCGTGGTTTCAGCGAGCCCGTCGGGCCAAGCCCGGAAGCTCGGCACGCGACTTCTACGTCTGGAGCGACACGCCCGACCGGTACGCCGACGCCCGGATCATCTTCACCGACACGGAGACGTCCAACTGGACCTGGGATGCGGTGGCAGGCGCCTATTACTGGCATCGCTTCTTCTCCCACCAGCCCGACCTGAACTATGACAACCCGGCGGTCCACGAGGCCGTCCTCAAGGCGATGGACTTCTGGCTGGAGATGGGCGTCGATGGCCTCCGGCTGGACGCGATCCCGTACCTCTACGAACGGGAGGGCACGAACTGCGAGAACCTCCCCGAGACGCACGCATTCCTGAAGCAGCTTCGGACCCACGTGGACGAGCACTTCCCCGGCCGGATGCTGCTGGCCGAGGCGAACCAGTGGCCGGAGGACTCGGTCGAGTACTTCGGTGACGGCGATGAGTGCAACATGGCCTTCCACTTCCCCGTCATGCCGCGACTGTTCATGTCCGTCCGCATGGAGGACCGCCTGCCGATCGTCGACATCCTCGAGCAGACGCCCGCGATCCCGGCGACCGCCCAATGGGCAATGTTCCTCCGGAACCACGACGAGCTGACGCTCGAGATGGTCACCGACGAGGAGCGCGATTACATGTACCGCAGCTACGCGGACGATCCGCGGATGCGCATCAACGTCGGGATCCGGCGCCGGTTGAGCCCGCTCCTCGGCAACAACCGTCGGCGAATCGAGCTCATGAACGGCCTCCTCTTCTCACTCCCCGGCACGCCGGTCCTGTACTACGGCGACGAGATCGGGATGGGTGACAACGTCTACGTCGGCGACCGGAACGGCGTCCGCACCCCGATGCAATGGAACGGCGACCGGAACGCCGGGTTCTCGAGCGCCAATCGCCAGCAGCTGTACCTCGGCGTGATCGTTGACCCCGAATACCACTACGAGGCGGTCAACGTCGAGGTCCAGCAGGCGAACCCGCAGTCACTGCTGTGGTGGATGAAGCGGCTCATCGACCTGCGGAAGCGGCACCCGGCGTTCAGCCGGGGAAGCCTCGAGTTCCTCCACCCGGAGAACCACAAGATCCTGGCCCTGATCCGGCGCTACGAGGGCCAGACGCTCCTGGTCGTCGCGAACCTTTCGCGGTTCGTCCAGCCCGTCGAGCTCGATCTCTCGGAGTTCGCCGGGCACGTCCCCGTCGAGCTCATGGGCCGGGTCGAGTTCCCGGCGATCAGCGATGCAGGGTACGTCCTGTCGATGGGCCCGCACTCGTTCATGTGGTTCGTGCTGGAGCCCCCGAAGCACGAGCCGGCCGATGTCGGGTCCGGCGGCCCGGAGGATCTGCCACTCCTCGACGCCCAGACCGACCTTGCCCAGCTACTGTCGACGAGGCACGCCGGATGGCTGCAACCGATCCTCACCGCCTGGATCCGGGAGCGACGCTGGTTCCGCAGCCGGACCCGCAGGATCAAGGGCCTCGAGATCCGCGACGTCGTCCCCATCCCGGTCGGCGACCGAGACGCGGCGATCGTCCTGGTGGAGGTCTCCTACACGGACGGCGATCCCGAGCTGTACGTGGTGCCCTTGACGACCATGACCATCCGCGAAGCCACGCCGATCATCGAGGCCAGCCCGCACGCGGCCATCCTTCGGATCGTGCTCGCCGGGGAACGCCGGGCCGGCCTGCTGGTGGATGCGACGCTCGATCCGGCCTTCACCTCGGCCGTCCTCGAGGCGATCGGCGCACGCCGTCGGTTCCGTGGCCGGCAGGGCGAGCTCGCCGGTCGGCCGGAGCGCTCATTCGGCCGGGTCGTCGGGGCCGACCACGATGCGCTCACGCCGGCCCCGATCCGAGGGGAGCAGAGCAACAGCTCCACCATCTTCGGCGACAGGGCCGTCCTCAAGCTCTACCGGGTCACCCAGCCGGGGATCAACCCCGATCTCGAGATCGGCCGCACGCTCACGAGGCGGAACTTCTCGCAGACCCCGGCCATCGCCGGGTCGATGGAGTACCGACCCGATCGCGGGACGTCGATGACGGTCGTCCTGGTCAACCAGTTCGTCGCCAACCAGGGAAACCTCTTCCAGCACACGCTCGAGGAGCTCGGCGCGTTCTTCGAACGGGCGGCCGCCGCGCCGCACCCGGTGGCGGCGACGGATCTCGACCCCGCGAGCCTCCTGGCCTCAGTGGGGCTCGAGCCGCCGCCCGAGATCCGGCTGGCCATCAACAGCTACCTCGACGTGGTCCGGCTCGCCGGGCGACGCACGGGCGAGATGCACCTGGCGCTCGCGAGCGTCGACGATGATCCGGCATTCACCCCGGAGCCGTTCTCGGAGCACTACCAGCGATCGATCTACCAGTCGATCGGCGGGTCGACCCGTCACGCGATCGATCTCCTGGCGCGCCGGATCGACCAGCTGCCCGAAGGGGCCGCTGTCGACGCGGCCCTCATCCTGGTCGGGCGATCGCGCATCGACCGCGACCTGCGAGTGCTCCTCAACCACAAGTTCGGCGGCATGCGCATCCGAACCCATGGCGATCTTCACGCCGAGCAGATCCTCTACACCGGCCGCGATCTCGAGATCATCGACTTCGAAGGCGAGCCGGCGAAGCCGCTCAGCGAGCGGCGCCTCAAGCGGTCGGCCCTCCGCGATGTCGCCGGCATGCTCCGCTCGTTCCATTACGCGAGCTACGGCTCCCTCCTGCGGCCTGAGATGGGAGCCGCGATTCGCGAAGAGGATGTCGAAGCCCTTTCCGACTGGGTCAGGGCCTGGAACCACTGGGTCGGGGCGACCTTCCTGGCCGGGCTATCGCGAGGCCGCGGGCGGACGCGGCGTTCCTGCCATCGGACGACGCCGAATGGGCGACGCTGCTGCGCGCGTTCATGCTCGAGAAGGCCTGCTACGAGCTCGTGTACGAGCTGAACAATCGGCCAGGCTGGGTCCAGATCCCCCTCCGCGGCATCCTCCAGCTGCTCGACGCATGAGCTCGCGCGCGTGAGCCCCCGCGAGCCGGCCGCGATCCGGATCGCCCGAACGGCGCAGGAGCGGTATGCGCCGGATGCTGCGCCGACCGGGAGCCGCGGCGACATCGGCCTCGCGGATGGCCCGACGTCGCGTACCGTCGCGGCCCGGATGAATGCCGACCGGGAGCCGGGCGCGGCCTCGGTCCAGTCCGGTGACGTAGCGGCCCTGAGCCTCCTCCATGAGATCGCGCACCTCCTGGTGGAGCGCTTCGAGGCGACCGCCCAGCCGAAGGCCCGCCAGCGGGCTGCGGAGGGCCTGCATGCGCGACTCGGCCGGGATGGCGACCGGATCCTCGACCGGTTCGCCAGGACGTTTCCCACGCGACTGGCCGAGCCCGAGGACGCGGCGAGCATCGTCGGCGAGCTGATCCTGACCAGGCTCGCGAACGAGAACCCCGCGATCGGGCCGCTCAGGCAGCTGGTCGACGACCGCCTCCTTGCGCGATCCGCGGCCTATGGGCGCGCCGTGACCGAGCTCGAGGCGCTGCTCGTCGCGGCCGGCCCGGTCCCGGGTGCGGGCGACGGCGGGCGGGCAGCCGAGCAACCTCCTCGAGCTTCTCCGCGCCCCGGCCCGCCACGCCCCGACCTCGCTCGCCGGCCAGCTCCGCTACATCCGCGAGAACTGGCCGGCGCTCCTCGGCGACGACCTGGGCGGCCTCCTCGACCGGCTCGATATCGCCCTCGGCGTGCTTGCCGAGGAGGAACGCGGGCTGCATCGCCGGTTCGGCGGCGGCGGTCGGGGACCGGGTGCCCTGCGCGACGGCCCCGAGCTCGCGGGGCTCGACGCGGAGGCGGAACGGTTCAGCACGCGATTCCGAGTGGATGCCGCGGCTGGTCCTGATGGCCAAGGCCACGTACGTCTGGCTCGACCAGCTCTCACGTCGATACGAGCGCGACATCCATACCCTCGACGCGATCCCGGACGAGGAGCTGGATCGCCTGCGCCGACTGGGGCGTGACCGGCCTCTGGCTGATCGGCCTGTGGGAGCGCTCGCGGGCATCGGAGACGATCAAGCGGCGACGCGGCAACCCGGATGCGGTCGCCTCGGCCTATTCGCTCGACGACTACCGGATCGCCGACGACATCGGCGGCGAGGACGCCTACGCGAACCTCCGCGACCGGGCCTGGGCCCGCGGCATCCGCCTGGCCAGCGACATGGTGCCCAATCACATGGGCATCGACTCGCGCTGGGTGATCGAGCATCCGGAGTGGTTCCTGTCGGTCGCGGATCCGCCCTACCCCGCGTACACCTTCAACGGACCCGATCTCTCGCCGGACGGACGGGTCTCGATCGTCCTCGAGGACCACTACTGGGACAACAGCGACGCCGCGGTCGTCTTCAAGCACCACGATCACGCCTCGGGCGCGAGCCGCTACATCTACCACGGCAACGACGGGACGAGCTTTCCCTGGAACGACACCGCCCAGCTCGACTTCATCAAGGCCGAGGTCCGCGAGCAGGTCATCCAGACGATCCTGGCCGTCGCGCGGCGCTTCCCCGTGATCCGCTTCGACGCGGCGATGGTCCTCGCCCGGAAGCACGTCGAGCGGCTCTGGTGGCCGCTGCCGGGCGCCGGCGACGGCATCCCCTCGCGCGCCGAGCACGCAATGCGCAAGGCCGAATTCGACCGCCTGATGCCGACCGAGTTCTGGCGGGACGTCGTCGACCGGGTTGCCGCCGAGGTCCCCAACACGCTCCTGCTCGCCGAGGCGTTCTGGCTCCTCGAGGGCTACTTCGTCCGAACCCTGGGCATGCATCGCGTCTACAACAGCGCCTTCATGCACATGCTCCGCGACGAGGACAACGCCGGCTACCGGCGGGTGATCCGCGAGACGCTGGAGTTCGATCCCGAGATCCTCAAGCGCTACGTGAACTTCATGAGCAACCCCGACGAGGAGACCGCACTCGAGCAGTTCGGATCCGGGCGACAAGTACCTCGGCGTTGCCACGATGCTCATGACGCTGCCCGGCCTGCCGATGCTGGGCCACGGCCAGGTCGAGGGCTTCACCGAGAAGTACGGGATGGAGTTCCGGCGAGCACGGCTCGACGAGCGACCGGACGAGGAGCTGGTGGGCCGCCACGAACGGCATCTCTTCCCGCTCGTCCACCGCCGGGCGATGTTCGCCGAGGCCCGCGACTTCCTCCTGTACGACTTCGTCCGCGACGACGGCTCCGTCGACGAGCACGTGTATGCCTACTCGAACGGCGCGGGCGACGACCGCTCGCTGATCGTGTACCACAACCGTTTCGCCGAGACGACCGGCACGATCCGGATGTCGGTGCCCTTCGCGGTCAAGGGCCCGGACGGTTCGAAGACCCAGGCCCGGCGCTCACTCTGCGACGGACTCGGCATAGGGGCTGGTTCGACCGGGCTCGATCGGATTCCGGGACGAACGGGCCGGCCTCGAGTACCTGCTCCCCGCGGCGCGACTCCGGGACGGCGGCCTGCGCCTCAACCTGGAGGCGTACCGCTGCTACGTCCTCACGGGCTTCCGCGAGCTCCACGACTCGGCCGGGCGGCCCTGGAGCCGCCTGGCGTCCGAGATCGGCGATCGAGGCGTCCCAAGCCTGGACGACGCGATGCGGGATCTCGAGCTCGGACCACTCCACGAGACGCTTCGCGCTGCGGTCGCCGACCCGGCGAGACTCCCCGAGCTGCTGGACGCCGTAGCCGCGACCGGCGCACCGCGGTCCGTGCCCGTCGTCCGGTCGGGCGCACGCCGCGCTCGCCGGGCGGGGCCGGCACCGAAACGCCCGGCGACGGTCACGACGCCCGGGACCGTGGCCGACGCCACGCGGCGCCGAGCCGTGATCGATCGACGCGGCCGCGATCCGAGGGAGGCAGCCCTCCTGGAGGCGTGGCTCGTCATCGAGCCGCTCTGCGCCGCCTTCGGGCCGGGCGTCATCGGCGACCTCCGGCTGGCGGGACCCGTCGAAGACGCGGTGGCGGCCCTTCATGGGCTCGATCGTGGGGCGACCAACGGCATGGCCTCCGCGGCCACCGCGATCGTCGTGGCGTCAGCCGCGCCTGCCGCCACCCTGCCCCGCCTCGCCGCGTGGGTCCGCGATCCTGCCCTGCGCGACCGCCTCGGCGTGCACGCGTGGGAGGGAGTCGAATGGGTCGACGGACCGGCGATCGAGTCGCTGATCGACCAGGTGGCCAGGGCCCAGGAGCTCGATGGTGCGACGGCCCGCGCGGCTGGAGCGGCGGCGGCCCGTCTCCGCCGGGCCGTGGCCGCGGCCGGCTACCGGGTCGAGGGGCTTGTCGCGAGCCCGCCCCGCAGGACGAGGCCGCGGTAGCCGGCCACGAAGCCGGCCGACAGGAGCACCGCGCGATGCGGCGAGTCGGCCACGGCGAGACCGTCGACCTTGGTGATCACGAGCTCCCGGTCTCGCCCCTCCCCGATCAGCGACCGCAGGGCCGGGACGGCGATGCTGGCAATCCCTGGACGATCGAACGCCGGGAGCGTCTGGAGCGTTCGGCCACCGCGCTCGAGGTACAGCACAGGCGCACCGTCCACGAGCACGACCGCGGCGCCCGCGGAGCGGGCGAGCGGCCGGCGGTCGGTCTCGCCCCGGCGCGGCCATGGCAGTGCCGCTCCGTACGGACTGGCCGGGTCGGCGGCGGCCAGCACGAAGACGGCGCCGGCATCTCCGCCCCGGCGCGAGCCGTCGCGCTCGGCCCGCAGCCGGTCGATCGCGCCGGGTAGCGCGAACTGCGCTGCGCCCAGGCCCTCGACGAAGTAGCCGCGCCGGATCCTGCCGGCGTCCTCCAGGGCCCGCAGGATCGGATAGATCCCCGAAAAGCCGCCCGGAACGCCCTCGGCCATGACGGCCTCCCGGACCAGCACGCCATGGCGGTCGAGGAGCGCGAGGGCCATGGCGTGGAGGCGCTCGGTTGGTGATGGCCCGTCGGCATCCTCCCCGACCAGGGACCAGCGGCCGGCGGCCTCCGGAGGTCCGAGCGACGTGAGCCGCCCCGGTCGCGGGCTCGAGGCGCGTGCCGGACGCTTCCAGCGGAGCGCACGAAGCGGGGCGAAGGTGTCGTTCGTGACCTCGCCGGCCCACACGAGATCCCAGAGCGAATCGAGGACCGCACGATCGGGACCGCCGCCGGCCGCAGCGTGCAGCTCCCGGTAGAACGAGGCGCCGCGGCGGCCGAGGTGCTCGCGGATGGCCTCGTGTCGCCGGCCCGAAGGCCGCTCGACGCCGTCCGGCAAGCCGACCGGTCGGAGCGCCTCGCGGCCGGGGCGATAGAGCACGACACGGCCGTCGTCCCGCCCGAGCGCACCCCGCCCGACCCAGGCCACCTCGCCGAGCGTGCCGAGCTCGTCGAGCAGGCGCGGCCGGTAGCCCGCGACCCTCGCCGGGAGGACATCCCGCTCCAGGACCGAGGCCGGGATCGCCATGCCGGCCAACTGGTCGACGGCCTCGGCAAGTCGCTCGAGAGCCGCGGCTCCACGCAGGGGCACAGGTGGCGATCCGAACGGGGAGACCCCTTGCCAGGCGGGGAGGAACCGGGCGAGCGCCGCGGCCTCGACCGGCTCCACGTCCCGCCGAAGGCGTGCGAGCGAGCGTCGCCGGAGCATTCGCAGGACCTCCGGGTCGCACCACTCGCGCTCGACCCCGTCCGGTCGAAATTCGCCCTGGACGAGGGATCCGCTCGCGCCGAGCCGGTGCAGGGCATCCTCGACCACGCCGGCCGGGAGGTTCCAGCGGCGGGCGGGCTGGGGGCCGAGGAACGGCCCGTGCGTCCGTGCCCAACGCGCGAGCAATCCCTCGAGAGCCGCCGCGACCGGGGCGAGGAACGCCTCCGGCACCCCGGCCGGGATCGCGACGCCGACGCCGTCACGATAGCGGCCGGCATCCTCGATCGCGATCCAGCGATCCTCGCCCCCGATCCGGACCGGAACCGCACGTCGGGCGGCGTGCAGGTCGGCGATCCACCCCGCCGCCACCTCCGGGCCGCCGACGATCCTCGACCCGAGCTCGACCCCGGACAGGTCGCCGAGTCGGCGCAGCAGGTCGTGAACCTGGTCCCGCGTGCTCGCCTGCCGGTCTTCCGACAACGATTGGAGCGTGAGCTCCAGGTCGGCGAGCGCCTCCCGATCGAGGAGCTCCCGGAGCTCCTCCTGGCCGAGCAGCTCCCGGAGCAGGTCGCGATCGAGGGCGAGGGCACCGGCCCGCCGTTCGGCCAGGGGCGCGTCCCCCTCGTACATGTAGGCCGCCACGTAGTCGAAGAGCAGGCTCGCGGCGAACGGCGACGCCTTGGTCGTCTCGATGGCGTGGATGGTGATCTCGCGTCGCTCGACGGCCCCCAGGACGTCGCGAAGCGCATCGAGGTCGAAGACATCCGAGAGGCATTCCCGGTAGGTCTCGACCAGGATGGGGAAGCTGCCGTACCGTGACGCGACGGCCAGGAGGTCGGCGGCGCGCTGGCGCTGCTGCCAGAGCGGCGTCCGGGTCCCTGGCCGGCGACGGGGCAGGAGCAGGGCCCGGCCCGCGTTCTCCCGGAACCGCGAGGCGAAGAGGGCCGAGCCGCCCACGGATTCGACGACGAGGTCCTCGATCTCGTCGGCCCGTGGAAAGAGGAGGGCTTCGATCTCGGCGAGACGGGCTGCGCTCCCCTCACCTTCGCCCTCGGGAAGACGAATGGCGATGCCGTCGTCCGACCAGATCGTCTGGACCTCGACGCCGAGGCGCTCGCGCAGGCGCTGCTCGATCGCGAGCGTCCAGGGCGCGTGAATGCGACCGCCGAACGGCGTCAGGATGACGAGGCGCCAGTCCCCGAGCTCGTCCCGGAACCGCTCGATGACGATGCGCCGGTCGGTCGGCAGCAGGCCCGCGACCTCCCGCTCCTCCTCGAGGTAGGCGAGGAGGTTGCCGGCGGCGAGGTCGTCGAGGTCGTGGGAGGCCTGGAACCGGGCCAGGGCGCGTGTTCGCCCCCGCTCGCCATGGCCGAGATCGGCCTCGGCCTCGCGGACGAAGGCCCCGATCGCGCGACCGAGCTCGATCGGCCGGCCGATCGTGTCGCCTTTCCAGAAAGGCAGCTTGCCCGGTACCCCGGGCGCCGGCTGGACGATCACCCGGTCGGGCGTGATATCCAGGATTCGCCAGCTGCTGGCGCCGAGGACCACGACATCGCCATGCATCCCGGCCCGAAGCTCGTAGACCATCTCCTCGTCGAGCTCGCCGACGCGCCGGCCGGGCGTCCCGGCCTCACCGGCGATGAAGACCCCGAACAGGCCCCGGTCGGGAATCGTCCCACCGGAGGTGATCGCCACGACGCGGGCGTCGCGGCGTCCTTCCACGATGTCCGTGACCCGGTCCCAGATGACGCGCGCCTTGAGCTCCGCGAACTCGTCTGACGGATAGGCGCCGGCGAGCATTCCCAGGACGGCCTCGAGCGCCTCCCGGGACAGCGTCTCGAACGGGGCGGCCCGGGTGACGGTGGCGAGAAGGTCCACGACGGACCATGGCTCGACGACGGTCATCGCGACCAGCTGCTGGGCGAGGACATCGAGCGGATTGCGCGGCATGACCGTGGTCTCGACGGCGCCCTCGTGCATCCGGCCCACGACGACGGTCGCCTCGAGGAGATCCCCGCGAAACTTCGGGAACAGCACGCCCTTCGACGGCTCGCCGACGTGGTGACCGGCACGTCCGACGCGCTGCAGCCCCGAGGCCACGCTCGTCGGCGACTCGACGAGGATCACGAGATCGACCGCGCCCATGTCGATGCCGAGCTCGAGGCTGCTGGTCGCCACGAGCGCCGGCAAGCGGCCATCCTTGAGCGCCTCCTCGATCTCGAGGCGCTGCTCGCGGGCAATGCTGCCGTGATGGGCCCGTACGAGCTCTTCGCCCGCGAGATCGTTGAGGCGATGTGCGAGGCGCTCGGCGAGGCGTCGGCTGTTGGTGAAGACGATGGTGCTCTTGTGCGCCCGGATCAGCTCCAGGATGCGGGGGTGGATCGCGGGCCAGATGCTCGTCCGGAGATCGTCCCGCCAGGCCGGGGCGTCGCCCGGGATCGGCTCGACCGGTCGCCAGCTCACCGAGCCGGCTCATGTCCTCGACCGGAACCACGACCTGGAGGTCGAGGGCCTTGCGGCCGCCGGCATCGACGATCGTGACCTCGCGGCCGGGGCCGACACCGCCGAGGAAGCGGGCGATGGTCTCGAGCGGCCGCTGCGTCGCCGACAGCCCGATCCGTTGAAGCGGCTTCGAGCCTGGTGGCCGGAGCCGCTCGAGGCGCTCCAGCGAGAGGGCGAGGTGGGCGCCGCGCTTCGATCCCGCGATTGCGTGGACCTCGTCGACGATCACGGTCTCGACGCCGCGAAGCGTCTCGCGAGGGCTCGAGGTCAGCAGGAGGTACAGGCTCTCCGGCGTGGTGACGAGGATGTCCGGTGGCACCTTCGCGAGCTGGCGCCGGGCATCCTGCGGCGTGTCCCCGGTCCGCGAGGCAATCGTGATCCGCGGCGGCTCGAGGCCCAGTCGCTCGGCGGCGAGGGCGATCCCATGGAGAGGTGCCCGGAGATTGCGCTCGACGTCGTAGGTCAGTGCCTTGAGTGGCGAGACATACAGGATGCGGACCGAGCCGGGTGAGCCCTTGACAGGCACGGGGGATGGGTCACGGGCGAGGCGGTCGAGACACCACAGGAACGCGGCGAGGGTCTTGCCAGAGCCTGTCGGAGCGTGGATCAGCGTGCTGCGGCCACCGGCGATGGCCGCCCAGCCTCCGACCTGGGCCGGCGTCGGCGTCTCGAAGGCACCCTCGAACCAGGCACGGACCGGCGCCGAGAACGGGTCGAGTGGATCCTGCGGCGCCGGTTCGGGGGGCGGGACGGGCGTTGTCGTCACGGGTCGTGGAGTGTAACGCCTGTGCGGTGAACCGATCAAATGTTCTAATCAGTCTTGATCCACCAACGTCCGATGGCACGGACACGGGGGGCCGATAGACCCGGGCCGATAAGTCATGCGGCACGAAGGGAAGGGCCATCGGACCGTCGAGGCTGGACAGCCCGATGCACAATCCTGTTGTCAACGGGATCAGATCACTCCTACGTCCACGGAAGTGCCGCTCCTTCTGGTCCTGGCGGCATACGGAAGGGAAATCGGAAGATGTCCAGCTTCAGGAAGTGGGCCACGCCCCTCGGCCTCGTGGCCGCGGTGCTCGTGCTGTGGCTCCAGAGCCCGATCACGGAGCTCCTGCCCGAGAACATCGGCGGCGACTCGCTCCGCGCGATCGTCACCGTCGTGTTCTGGATCCTCGCGATCGTGGTCATTGCCCTGCTCTTCACCGACCGCAAGTCGGCCGACGCGACCGTCGTCGAGGTCGAGGGTCCGGCATTCACGCGCTATCTCTTCGGCAACACCCGGGCCGGCCTCTTCTGGCTGCCGATCCGCCTGTTCCTCGGCTTCGAGTGGATCACGGCATCCGTGCACAAGATCACCGGTACGGGCTGGCTTGACGGCGGGACCGCACTCAAGGGGTTCTGGACCGGCGCGGTCGCCGTTCCCGACACCGGCAAGGCCGCGATCACGTTCGACTGGTACCGCGACTTCCTCAACTTCCTCCTGACCAACCACAGCTATACGTGGTTCGCTCCGCTCGTCGCCTTCGGCGAGCTGGCGGTCGGCGTCGGCCTGGTCGTCGGCTGCCTTACCGGCATCGCGGCCTTCTTCGGGGCCCTGATGAACATGTCCTTCCTGCTCGCCGGCTCGGCGTCGACGAACCCGGTGATGTTCGCCTTCGCGGTCGGCCTGATCCTCGCCTGGCGAGTCGCCGGCTACTACGGGGTCGATCGCTACCTCCTGCCGATGCTCGGTACTCCGTGGCGAGCCAAGGTGGCCACCACCTCGATGCCTGGCATGTCAGCCGGTTAGCCAACTTCGGGCTCGCGAGACGGGACCCCCCACCCTCCCTCTTCGCGGGCCCAGCCGCTCCCAGATCGACCCGGGCGACGCCCGGGTCGATCTCCTTGTCGGTGCCGATCAGCCGCGATTCGCGACGATGGCGTCCGGGTCGGCCGAGCCGATGGCGCCCGGGGCACGCTCGACCCGGAAACCGGCGCCCTCGAACAGGCGGCTCGCGATCGCGGCGCGGGTCGATCGCGGCAGCGGCTCGATCGGATCGCGTTCCGCAACGGTCACCGTCGCAGTCCAGCGAACGTCAGGCCCAGCGGTGGCGAGGTGGCGGCGCAGCAGCTCCGCGGCGAGACCCCGACCGCGCTGGCCGGGGGCGACCCCGAGATGCAGCAGGGCTCGCTCGCCGCCGAAGCGTGCCGAGATCGCGGCCCCGACGACCCGGCCATCGGCGAGGGCAGCCGTGACCGATGCTGCATCCGGCGCGCGCAGCCCCGCCTCCAGCAGGCGGTGAGCCGCGGCGGCGTCCGCGGGCGGGATCGTGCGCGGGGCGACCTCGAGCTCGTGCCACGTGGCGGCGTCGACGAGATCGACGATCTCCGGCGCGCCGGCCGGCGCTTCCCCGGCGGGGCCGGAGCCGATCCACCGGCCCGCGCCCGGGGAACCGGGATCCACCATCGCGTCCCACCAACCGAGATCGCCGGCCACCCGGACGAGCGCCGGCACGACGAGCCCCCGAACCAGCTCGGCGCTCTCTCCGGCTCGCCGATCCGCCAACTCCAGCGTGGCGTCGGGGCGGGCACCGGCATTCGGGCCGTCCTCGAGCCGCAGGGGCAGCGGCGCCTGCCCGTAACGCTCGCCTTCGGCCGTCCAGCGTTCGCGCCACGCTGCCGGCGTCGGCAGGTCCCATTCCTCGTGCCGGGCGGCGAGCCAGACGAGGCTCCACGTCCGTGGCACGACACGATAGGCGTCGTAGCCGCCGCCACCGGTGGCGAGCCACCGCCCCCCGGCCCAGCGATGGGAAAGGTCGTCGACGAGGCGGGCGGCGGCGCCCATCGCGGTGGTCGTGACGCGCAGGTTCGCGAGGGGATCCCAGGCGTGCGCATCCGCCCCATGCTGCGAGACGATCACCTCGGGCCCGAAGGCGGCGGCCAGGTCCGGCAGAACCCTTCGCAGGGCCCCGAGCCAGCCCGCTTCGCCCGTCCCGGGATCCATCGGCAGGTTGACGACCGTGCCCGCGGCCACGCCCTCCCCGAGCTCGTCGACATAGCCCGTGCCCGGGAAGAGCGTTCGCCCGGACTGGTGGATCGAGAAGGTCAATACGCCGGGATCGTCCCAGTGGATCGCCTGCACCCCGTCGCCATGGTGAACGTCGAGGTCGACATAGAGGACGCGCAGGCCCGCCCGTCGTGCCCGGGCAATGGCGAGGGCCGGATCGTCGTAGACGCAGAACCCCGAGGCGCGACCCGGCATCGCATGGTGCAGCCCGCCACCGGGGTGGAATGCGTGGCCGACGCGACCGAACGCGATCGCGTCCATGGCCGAGACGCTCCCGCCCGCCACCGCGGCTGCGGCGTCGTGCATCCCGGCGAAGGCGGGCGTGTCGCCCGGCCCGATGCCGGCCACGGCCGGCCCATAGGGCATGGCCGAGAACCGCTTGACCGTGTCCAGGTAGGCACGGTCATGCACCCAGCGCAGCGTCGCGTCAGAGGCCGGCTCCGGTGGGAGCAGCAGCGGTTCGCCGGCGACCGCCCGAATGAGGTCGATACCGGGCCCGAACCGCCGCGGCGTCAGTGGGTGCGACTCCCCGAGGTCGTAGCGCGCGGACCAAGGTCCGAACACGAGGAGGGGGCCTGGTGACCTCGGAACCGCTCGACGGGACATCGGGTCCACGATAGCCCGCGCGGTCGGGTGGCGGCGGTCGGGTGGCGGCGGTCGCCGGAAGCAGACTGAGCGTCGAGTACCATGCTCGCATGCCCGACACCGTCGTCGTCCTGATCCTGGTCCTCATCGTCGCGCTCGTCTGGCGCGGCCCCAAGACACTGCCCGAGATCGGCCGCATGCTCGGCCGCGGGGTGAAGGGCGCGCGCGACGAAGCGAAATCGATCCGCAGCGGCGATTCGGACCCGACCGACCCGACGGGTCGGTGACGAAAGGTCCGGCCACGGCCGCCGGGCCGGCCGGTATGGGGTCCCTGCCGCCTCGTCCAACACTCGTCGACGCCGTCGCCGCCCTCTTCGTCCTCGGCGGTCTCTTCGGAGCGAGCCAGCTCCTGGTCGGCGACTTCGTCGTTACGGGCAGCCTGCCGGCGAAGGGGCCCATCGTCGGCGTCGCGGCCTTTCTCTACGCGGCCTCCGTCGTCCTCGGCGTCTGCCTGCGGCTGGGGCGCTACTGGCTTCCCTCGATCAACCTCGCGGTGCTCTTCGCGATCGCCTATCTGCCGGCCCTCGGACAGCCGATCGCGGTGACCCTCGGTGTGGCCCATGCCGCCGCAGCGCTGATCCTGTTCCGTGAACGTCGCTGGTTCACCGTGGTGGCGGCACGCCGGACAGGTCGACCCGTCACCGGTCCTCTCCCGGCCGCCGCGACGGAACTCGCGCCAGGCGCCGGACGCCAGGATCAGGGCAGGCGGAGACCCACGGGCGTCCAGTAGTCCACTGCTCCTGGATCGGCACGCCTCGACGCCGCCGCGACGAGGGGCGTGTCGCCGAACGGCACGACTTCGCCCGGCTGGAGTTCCCGGATCGGATAGGGCGCGAGGCCGGCGGCGCCGGCTCCGCCGACGACGGGCAGTCCGCCATCGGCCGCATACAGCTCGACGCCGGCGTGCTGGTCGGGTCGAAGCCCCGTCAGCACGATCGCGACGAGGCGGCCCCCGCGCGCGGCGACCGCCGCGTCGACGACGGAGCTCGTCACGCCGGTCGGATCGGCCGGATCCACGAGCACGAGTTCGCGCTCGCCGACGAGCCAGCCCGGTGCGCGGCGGCCGGGGATCCCGCCTGCCCAGCGCTGATCGATCTCGGCAATGCCGCGATGCGAATCGCCCACGGTCGGCGAGTCGAGGTACGCGCCCTGCGCAAAGGCGGCACGGATCGCGTCCACGTCGGGGAGGCCGGCCAGCTGCTCGAGGGTCACGAGCGTGGGCTGGAGCATCGGGAGCTTGCCGGCACGGGCGGCGGCCAAGGCCGCCGCCGGCCTGAGCCACGCCGCGGACGCGACTTCCACCGAGTCGCCTGACACGTCCGTCCCCGCCGGCACCGGGACGGCGAAGAACCACGTATCGAAGCGCCGGGCGAGGGCGGACGGCGTGACCCAGCGGGACAGGACCACGAGGTCCGGGGCGGCCACGCGGATCCCGGTTTCCTCGAGCGTTTCCCTCGTCGCGGCGACGAAATGGGCCGCTGCGAACTCCGGCGCCAGAGCCCCAGCGAGCCGTCGCGACGCCTCATCCCGAGTCAGCCCGGACGCCAGTGGATGGTCGGGACGCGCGTCTCCGGGATCGAGGCGACCGCCCGGGAACACGTGGAGCCCGGCGGCGAAGGCCATGGTCTCGGGCCGCCGGGTCAGGAGGACCTCGAGTCCGGCCCGGGCCGGCCGTACGAGAACGACGGTCGCCGCGGGACGGGGAGCCGGCGGTGCCTCGCCGGGGGCGAGCCGGTGGGCCCTGGCAGTCGACAGGGGGTCAGTCACGTGGCGGGCCACCGGTTCCGCTGGATCCGATCGATCCCCCAGGCCGGGCCGAGCACGCCAGGCCCGACTTGTCACAGGGCACCGCGCTGCTCCCGAAGCTGATCGCGAAGCGCGTCCGGGTCCGTCACCGGCAGCTGGCAGGCGAAGTCGCGACAGACGTAGGCCGTGGGGCGATCGTCGACCCGCGTCCGGCCGTCGAGGAGGGGCACGACGCTCGACGCCGGCGCCGCGGACATCGCGACGACTCGCGACGCGTCGGGCCCGGCCGCCGCGATCGCGAGCAACTCCCGCGCGGCGGGCTCGTCCGGCCCGCCGACGATCGCGATCTCGATGATGCCGGTCGTCGCGAGTTCGATGGCGGACAACCACCTGGCGAACGCGCCGGGGTAGCGGGCGGCCAGCGGTGCCACGACGGCCATCGCCGACTCCGCGGCCGAGCGATAGCGGCCGTCGCCGGTCAGCGCGGCAAGGCGAAGGAGGACGTGCGTGGCCGTCGCGCCGCCAGACGGGGTCGCGTTGTCCTGGACGTCCTTCGGCCGGACGACCAGCGTCTCGTGGTCGATCGCGGTGTCGAAGAAGCCGCCATCCGGGTCGGAGAAGCGCTCGAGGACGATGTCCATGAGCTGCCGGGCCGTCGAGAACCAGCGCTCCTCGAACGTCGCCCCATAGAGGGCGAGGAGCCCATCGGCGAGGCAGGCGTAGTCCTCGAGGAGCCCCTCGCCCGTCGCCCGGCCGTCCTTCCACGAACGGCGGAGCCGACCGTCGTGAAAGAGGCCGCCGAGGATCGCGTCCGCGGCGGACGTGGCGACCCGCGTGTACCACTCCCGGAGGCCCTGGCTAACCGGGTCCTCACGGACCCCGAACAACCGGGCCGCGTCGGCGAATGCCGCGATCGCCAGGCCGTTCCAGGCGCCGATCGCCTTGTCGTCGCGCGCCGGCTGGGGCCGGGTGGCCCGATCCTTGGCGAGCGCCTCGAGCGCGCCGCCGAGCTGCAGCCGGACCTCGTCGACGCCGAGACCGAGGACCCTCGCGACCTCCTCGTTCGACCGGACCCGGGCCAGGATTGTCCGCCCCTCCCAGTTGCCCCGTTCGGTTACGTCGAACGCCGTCTCGATCAGGCGGTACCAGTGCTCGCTCTCGAGGACCTTGCGGATCTCCTGGGCCGTCCAGATGAACGTCGCGCCTTCCTCGCCATCGGTGTCGGCGTCGAGGCTCGCCGCGAAGGCGCAGTCCTCCGTCCGTAGCGGACCCCGCATGAAGCCCAACGTGCCTTCACCCACCGACCGATAGCGCTCGTCGCCCGTGTGGGCCCACGCCAGGAGGTATGTCCGCGCCAGCTGCGCGTTGTCGTAGAGCATCTGCTCGAAGTGGGGGACGAGCCAGCGGGCATCGGTTGAGTAGCGGTGGAACCCACCACCGAGCTGGTCGTGGATGCCGCCGTCGGCCATGGCGTCGAGGGAGCGCCGGGCGACCGCGAGGGCCCGCCCGTCGCCGGCGGCCGCGCGACCCAGGAGGAAGTCGATCGTCATCGGCTGCGGGAACTTCGGAGCGCCGCCCCAGCCGCCCGTGGTCGTGTCGAAGCCTCGTTCGATGAGCATCACTGCCGTGTCGAGGAGCTCCGGGCCCGGGGCTGTTCCGCCGGCCTCTGGGGGTGGCAACTTCGCCCCTTCGGCGAGCACGGCGACGAGCCGGGAGCCGGTCCCCTCGACGCCGGCGCGATCCTCGCGCCAGGCGCGGTCGACGCCCTCAAGCACCTGGCGGAAGCTCGGCAGCCCATGGCGTGGTTCGTCCGGGAAGTAGGTGCCGCCGTAGAAAGGCCGGCCCGCGGGCGTGAGGAACACGGACATCGGCCAGCCGCCCCCGCCGGTCATCGCCTGCACGGCGCTCATGTAGACCTGGTCGAGGTCCGGCCGTTCCTCGCGGTCCACCTTGATCGCGATGAACCGGGCGTTCAGGTAGGCGGCCGTGGTTTCGTCCTCGAACGATTCCCGCTCCATGACGTGACACCAGTGACAGGCCGCGTAGCCGATGGACAGGAAGATGGGGCGGTCCAGGAGCTTGGCGCGGGCGAGCGCGTCCGGACCCCACGGGAACCAGTCGACCGGGTTGTGGGCGTGCTGGAGGAGGTACGGGCTCGTCTCGCCGGCCAGCCGGTTCGTGTGTCGCGGGGTCTCGTGGACGTCGTCGGCCATGCCGGGATGGTAGGACACGGAACCGGGAGAGCCGCGCCGCGACCCGTGGTCGCCCGCATGACGATCCGGCGTCGTCGCGGTACCGTCGGGCGATGCGATCGAACGCGCTGCCGGGATTCCTGCCGTCTACCGCCGGCTTCCAGTTCGCGAACCGTTGGCCGGCGGGTCCGGCGTTCGAGTTGAACGCCCGCTATGTCCGGCTGGGGATCGGCGAGGTCGCGGAGGGCCTGTGCGGCGGGATGTGCTTCGTGGCGGCCGACCGGTACCTGCGCGACGAGCCGATCCCGCCGGATCCATCTCCGCCCGTCGCGGGCTCGCCGCTGTTCCGGGAGATCGCCCGCCGCCAGCTCGATTCGCTGGACCACCTCGTCCGCGTCCCGGCTCGGTTCTGGCTGGCCGCGGCGCGCGTCGCGGCCGGCCGATGGTCGGCCGCGGACCAGGTCCGGGCATGGCGGGCACTCTGCGCCGACATCGACGCCGGGCGACCCGCGATGGCGGGCCTGGTCCGATCAGCGAGCGTGAACCCGTTGGGCCTCACGGCGAATCACCAGGTCCTCGGCTTCGGCTACGAGGTAACGGGCGATCTCGGACGCCTTCGGATCTACGACCCCAACCATCCGGGCGACGATGGCGTGTCCCTCGTCATCCGGCGTGTCGACGAGCCCGCCGGGCGATCCGCGGTCAGCCTGAAACAGACGACCGGGGAACCACTTCGGGCGCTGCTGCGACTGCCATACCCATCGGCGCGGCCGGACTGACGCCTGACTGGCGCCGATACCAGATCACGGCGCCGAGGCCCGTGACGAGGCTGAGGCCGGCCCCGATCGCGATGGCAGCCTGGACGCCGAGCGTCGAGGCCATTGCGCCGGCAAGCAGACCACCGAACGGTGTCGAGCCGGCGAAGACGGTCGTATAGACACTCATGACCCGCCCCCGAAGCTCGTCGGGCACGGTCAGCTGGATGGTCGTGTTCGCGGTCGCGGCCATGCCGATGGCGCCGATCCCGGTGGCAAACATCGCCAGCATCGCCAGCGCGAAGGATCCGGAGGCGGCGAGCACCAGCTCGGCGACACCGGCCAGCGTCGCGCCGAGGCCGATGATCATCACCCGGTTGCGGCTCCCGAAGGCGATCGCGAGCGCCGCGATGAGCGACCCCACGCCGCTCGCGGCCATCAGGAAGCCGTAGCCGGTCGCGCCCACGTGGAGCACGTCGCGAGCGAGCGGCGGGATCACGATGTTGAAGTTCATGCCGAAGGTCGCGACGAGTCCGATCACGACCACGGGCACGAGGACGGCCGGCGTTGCCTTGACGTAGGCGAGGCCGACCCGGAGGTGGCTCATCACCTCGCCCACCGTGGTTGGGCGGGCCAGTCGGGGCGGAGCCTTCAACTCCTCGTCGTTCATGCGGATGTAGGCCCAGATCACGGCCAGGAAGCTCAGGCCGTTGATCAGGAAAGCAGACGAGATGCCGATCGCCCCGATGGTCAGCCCGGCGACTGCCGGTCCGAGCACCCGAGCGCCGTTGAAGACCGCCGAGTTGAGAGCCACGGCGTTGCCGATGTCGTCCCGGCCGACCATCTCGACCGCGAACGCCTGCCGCGTCGGCATGTCGACGGCATTCACGACGCCGAGCAGGAGCGCCACGATCAGGACGTTGACGACCGTGGCGTTGCCCGTCGCGGTGAGCGCGAAGAGCACGAACGCCAGGAGCATCGCGGCGGATTGGGTGGCAATCAGCGTCTGTCGCTTCGGGAGTCCGTCCGCCAGAAGGCCGCCGAACAGGCCGAGGATCAACACGGGCGTGAACTGTGCCGCAGCCACCAGGCCGAGGTAGAACGGGTCCCCTGTCAACTGGAGGACGAGCCAGCCCTGGGCCACGCTCTGCATCCAGGTCCCGATGAGCGACACGAGCTGGCCGGCGAAGAAGAGGCGGTAGTTCCGGTGATGCAGGGCCCGCCAGCCCCGGAACTCGGTGATCGCCGCAAGCCTGGGCCGGGCGAGGCTCATTCCGGCACCGCCTCGTGCTCCGGCTTGTGCCTGGGCTCCCGTCCCGCCTCGAGGTCGCGGAGGTGACTTCGCAGGTGGCCGCGGCGCTCCTCGGCGTCGGCAATCATGCGGTTGATCCGGTCGGCCTTGCCCTTGAGCCCGGCGACCTGGCGATCCAGGCGTTCGAGCGCGTCATGCAGGATGGCTTTGCGCTCGTCGGGATCGGTGGTGTCCTGGAACCGGACGCGGTTGCGCTCGCGCGCCTCCTCGTCGACGAGGAGCTGACCGATCTCGGCCAGGCTGAACCCGGCATCGTCCCGGAGCCCGCGGATGAAGCGCAGGCGCTGCAGGTCGTCGTCGTCGAAGAGGCGGTACGAGCCCTCGGATCGGGCGGCCGGCTTGAGCAGCCCCAGCTCCTCGTAGTACCGAACGGAGCGGGCCGTCAGGCCGACCTCAGCCGCGACCTCCGTGATCCTGAGGAGGCGCGCGTTGGTTTCGGCGGTCACGCCGAAATTCTACCAAACCTTGTCGTTTACGTAAAGGTTATGGTGCCCGTCGCACCAATCCGGTCGGCGGCGGAGCAGCGGAAGCAGACGCCCGCGGCAGCTCGAGGCCAAGGCGCCGTCGTATCGGCGTGGGTCGGTCGGCCAAGTCGTTGGTCATGCGTGACCGACCTCTTCGAGCCGGCGCCGGTCGGCGGTCTCGATCTGGAACGTACTGTGGTCGATGTCGAAGAAGCCGGCCAGGCACTCGCACAGGTGGTCGAGCACGTCTGCGGGCTTTGCCGCGGGCTCGACGATCACGTGGGCCGACACGACGTTCATCCCCGACGTGATGGTCCAGACATGGAGATCGTGGCACTCGGCGACCCCGGGAGCCTCGAGGATGTGCGAGCGCACGAGGGCCATGTCGAGTCCCTTGGGCGTCGCCTCCAGGAGCACGTCGATCGCATCGCGGAGAAGCCGCCATGTCCGAGGAAAGATCAGGACGCCGATGACGATCGAGGCGATCGCATCGGCAGCGCCGAAACCGGTGATCACGATGACCAGGCCAGCGATGATCACGGCCGCGGAACCCGCGAAATCGCTCATGACCTCGAGGAAGGCCGCGCGCACGTTCAGGCTGCTCTCCTGGGCGTTCCGCAGGAGCCAGAGTGACAGACCGTTGCCGGCGAGCCCGACCACGGCAACCGCGACCATCAGGCTCGACGCCACCTCGGGCGGCTGCGCCAGCCGGCGGATTCCCTCGAAGACGATGATCGCGCCGATCCCGAAGAGGAGCAGCGCGTTGACGATCGCGGCAAGGATCTCGAGCCGCTGATAGCCAAAGGTCCGCTCAGCGTCGGCCGGTCGCCCGCCGATCCAGATCGCAAGGAGAGCCAGGCCGATACCGGCCACATCGGTGAACATGTGGCCCGCGTCGGCCAGGAGCGCGAGGCTGTTGGAAGCCAGGCCGCCGGCCAGCTCGATGGCGAAGATCGCGAGGGTCAGGAGGAAGACCGCGACCAGGCGCTGGTGGTGTTCGGCGGCGGCCGAGCCGTGAACGTGCGGCATCAGGCGACGCCCTCGACAACGTGCGTGGCAGCGTCGAGCACGAGGTGCCGGATGTGGTCGTCGACCAATCGGTAATGGACCAGCCTGCCGACCTTGTGTCCGTCGACGACTCCGCGCTCGCGCAGATGGCGCAATTGATGCGACAGCGCCGACACGCTCATGCCGAGCACCAGGGCAATGTCGCAGACGCACAACTCGGTTCGGCTGATCGCCAGGAGGTGGAGGATCCTGGCTCGTGAAGGGTCGGCCAGGATGCCGAACAGCGAGGCAACGGCCGCCGCTCCGACATCGCTGAGCGAGCGACCAATGATCGGTCGCACGGCGGCCGGATGAAGACACTCGGTCTCGCAGCGGTCCACGTCGATCGAGGAAGCAAACACTTGAGCCATGGCTCAACTATCGCACGGGCGAGGCTCGACGGTTGCGGATGGCCACCCGAGCCTCCTGCCGCGAGCCTCAAGCGGCGGCAACGATAGGGAGCGAAGTCGAGACGAACCCACCGGCTCTCTCGTCCGCTGCAGGCCCGTCGACCCTCGCGCTAGGATCGGGATATGCAGTACGGACTCGCGCTCCCCTCCCTCGGCGACGACGCCACCCGCGAAGGAATCGAGGCCGCGGCCGAGACGGCCGAGCGACTCGGATTCCGCGACATCTGGGTCACCGATCACCTCCTGGTCGACGCAAGCGCCAGCGAGGACTACGGCCGGATCTTCGAGGCGGTGACCACGCTCGCCTACCTGGCCGGGCGGACGACGAAGCTCCGTCTCGGGACGAGCGTCATCGTCGTGCCGATGCGGAACGCCGTCGTGCTCGCCAAGGAGCTGGCGACGATCGATGTCCTCTCACGGGGCCGGTTGACGGTCGGTGTCGGGGTCGGCTGGAGCGCCGTGGAGTTCGGGAACGTCGGCGTTCCCGAGCGGATGCGCGAGCGCGGCGCGTACACGGACGAGACCATCCGGGTCTGGCGGCACCTCTGGTCCGGCGCCACGTGGCCATTCCATGGCCGGTTCCATACGTTCGACGACTTCGTGTTCGGGCCGCTGCCGGACCAGGGCGGGGACCTGCCGATCTGGATCGGCGGCCGCCAGGAGCCGGCGCTGCGGCGGGTCGGCCGCCTCGCCGACGCCTATCACTCGTCGGCGACTCCGCCGGATGCCTACGCGTCCAGGATCCCGATCATCAGGGCTGCCGCGGACGCGGCCGGTCGCCCGATGCCGGCGCTGAGTGCCAGGGTCCGCGTCCGGCTCGGGTCCTCGGACACCAGCGATGGCTACGCCCTGCGCGGCACGCCCGAGGAAGTCGCGGCAGAGATCCGGGCCTTCGCCGAGATCGGCGTGAGCCACCTCCTGCTCACCTTTGCCGAGAAGGATCCGGCAGGTCTCGCGGCGGCAGCCGACGCGTTCATGCGGGACGTGGCGCCCCTGGCCTGACGGCCGGAGCCGCGTCCGTAGGTCGGCGGCGCTGTTCCGCAGGCCATGAACGGCTAGACCGGCGGCAGCACCTGCAGGTCCGTCTGGGCGGCGGCGAAGAGGTCCCCGACCTCGGCGACCCGGGCCGGCATGGTCCGGATCGTCCAGCCGTTCGGGCGAAGCGACGGGTCGTCGAGCTCGTCCCAGGTGATGGGCGCCGAGACGGGTGCCCCGGGGGCGGGCCGGACGGCGTATGGCGCGACGAGCGTCTTGATCGAGGCGTTCTGGGTGTAGTCGAGGCGAGCCTTGCCGCCGCGGTTGCCCTTCGACCACTCCCACGACACGAGGTCCGGGACCACCGCGCCGACGGCCCGCGAAAGCTTCTCCACCCACTCGCTCGTCTGGGCGTAGTCGTAGCGCGGCTCCACGGGCACCCAGACCTGGATGCCTCGCTGGCCGGTGACCTTCGGATAGCCCCGCACGCCGAGGTGCTCGAGCGCCGTCCGGAAGAGCCGGGCCAGGACGAGGGTCTCGTCCCAGGTCGTCGAGGTCCCCGGGTCGATGTCGATGAGGGCGAACGTCGGTCGCCAGGGCGCCTCGAGGCGCGACGTCCAGGCGTGGATCTCGAATGCGGCCTGGTTGCCGAGCCAGCACAACGTCCCCACCCGATCGGCGATCACGTGCTCGTTGGCCGCCCTGGCCTCGACCCCGACCTCGCGCCAGCGGCGCAACCACGACGGGTCGGTCGGCCGCAGGTCCTTCTGCCAGAAGCCGGGCTTCTCGGCGCCGTCCGGGAAGCGGTGCAGGTTGAGCGGCCGCTCGGCGAGGTGCGGGAGCATGGCCGGCGCGATCAGGGCGAAGTAGCGGATGAGCTCGCGCTTCGTGATCGGCCCATCGGGGGCGCCCTCGGCGGGCGAGAAGATGAGCTTGTCGAGGTTCGTCAGCTTGAGGCTCACGCCGCCGATCAGCCAGGTGCCCTCCCGACCGAGGCTGTCGAGCGCGGCGAGCTCATCGGCCGTCGCCGCCCACGGGTGCAGGTGCGTCGCGGAGGGCGCGGCGGGCGAGACTGCGGGCGACTGGGTGGCCTCGGCGGTCGCCGATGCAGGGTTCGTCGCGGCGGGCAGCTCGGCTTCGACCGCCCGGACGGCCGCCCGGCTCTCGATGGCTCGTTCCCGCACCACCTGAAGCGGATCTCGGCCGGACTCGATCCCCTTGAACGCCCCCTGGCGGACGATCCCGTCGCGGCTCCAGCCACCCAGCTCCGCCCGGATCACGAGCTCCGGCCTGGTCCAGCGGACCTTTGCGAGGTCGCCGCCCCAGCGGCCCTTGTAGTCCTTCGGTGGCGGCGGGTCGAACGGCGGGCCGTCCGCCTCGAGGTCGGCGAGGCGCCCGAGGAGCTCCTTCCGCGCCTTCGCCCCGATGCCGGATCCGATCTTGCCGGCGAAATGGAGGTGCGGCTCGGGGGCGGCTGCCGCGTCCTCCGCTCAGCCGCTGCTTCGTAGTAGCCGACCACCAGCGCGCCGAGATCGCGGGCGCTCCCCTCGCCGGGGGTCCAGCCGCCGACGACGAGCTCCTGTTCGGGCCGGATCTTGAGCTTCAGCCAGGCGCGCGACCGGGTCCCGGGTTCGTAGCGCGACCGTCGGTGCTTGGCGATCGCACCCTCGAGGCCCTGCGCCGCGCAGGCCTCGAGGAAGGCAACCCCCTCCGTCTCCACGTGGCTCGCGAATCGCACCCGGGCGTTCTCGCGGATCACCGAACGAAGGAGGCGCTTGCGATCCTCGAGCGGGACCTGCAGCAGCGAGCGGCCGTCGAGGTAGAGCAGGTCGAAGACCTGGTAGACGAGCTCGGACGCGGCACGCCCGTCCGGCCCCTTGACCCCGATCCGCTCCTGGAGGAGCGAGAAGTCGGGCAGCCCGTTGTCCCCGATCGCCACGACCTCGCCGTCCACGATGGCCTCGCTCGCGGCGATCCACGACGGCGGGTCGAGCAGGCGCGGGAAGTACGTCGATCCGTCCTTGCCGTTGCGGGTGAACGTGCGCACCACCCCGTCCCGGAGGTGGGCCTCGAGCCGGTAGCCGTCCCACTTGACCTCGAAGAGCCAGTCCTCGTCCCGGAACGCCCGGTCGGCGAGGGTCGCCGCCATCGGCTCGATGAAGCCGGGCATCGACGTCTCGATCGCCGCGCCAAGGTCGATCTCGGCGGCAGCGGCCGGCGCCTCGCTGATCCAGAGCGCGTCGCGCTCGGACTTGACCTCGTCGTTGGTCCGGCCGGTCTTCACGCTCTTCGGGAAGTCCTCGGCATCCCAGCCCGCGACCGCGTGCTCGTCCTTCTTGTGGATCAGCAGCCATTGCTCGGCCTCGTCGTCCTCGAAGGCTCGCCCGCCACGTCCGCTGGTCCGGACGATCGTGAAGCGGCCCTGCAGCTTCTGGCCGTCGAGGCGGAACTTGACCTCGCCGTCGGCAACGCCGCGCGCCCCGTCCGGGGTCTCGGGCTCGGCCTGCCAGGTACCCCAGTCCCACACGATGACGTCGCCGGCACCGTACTGGGCCTTCGGGATCACGCCTTCGAAGTCGAGGTACTCGATCGGGTGATCCTCGACGTGGATCGCCATCCTCCGGACCTTCGGATCGAGGCTGGGACCGCGCGGCACCGCCCAGGAGACCAGGACGCCACCGATCTCGAGCCGGAAGTCGTAGTGCAGGCGTGTTGCCCGGTGGCGCTGGACGACGAATCGCCCGGTCGATGCGGTTTCGACGACGGGCGCATCGCCGGCGGGTTCCGGGGTGCGCTTGAAGTCGCGCTTGCGCCGGTATTCCTCGAGGGGCATGCCGACAGGATCGCGGACGCCGCGGGGCGTCAGGCGCTCTTGCGGCGTCGCGCCGGCTTGGCCCCTTCAGCGTCCGCGTCGCCCGCCGCAGCGCCCGCCTTCGCCCTGGACGCCTGCCTTGCCGGCGGCGGCGCGCTCAGCACCAGCGGCCTTCCTGGCCTTCGCGTCCGCGACGGAGGTCGGTGGTGGCGTGACGGCCTCGCGGGCCTCCTTCGCCTTCCTGACGCTCGCCTCGAGCGCGGCCATGAGGTCGACGAGGTTGGAGGGTTCTTCCACCGCCGGCGCGGCGCTGACCTCGCGGCCCTCGACCTTGGATTCGATGATCTCCATCAGCGCCGTCCGGTACTCGTCGCGGTACTGCGACGGATCGAAGTCGCCGGTCATCGCCCCGATGAGCTGCTCGGCCATCGCCTTCTCGGCCGGCTTGATCTCGACGTCCTCCGTCGGGCAGGTCCAGCTCGCCGAGGGCGCGGATCTCGTCGGGCCAGTACAGCGTCGACAGGACCATCGTCGATCTCGAACGGGTTCAGCGCGGCGAGCGCCTCCCGGTCCTTGATCACGACCTTGCAGATGGCCGTGAGGCCCTTGTCCTGGAGGACGGACTTCAGGAGCCCGAACGCCTTGCGACCGATCTTGTCGGGCTCGATGTAGTAGGCCTGCTTGACGAACCGGGTGTGGGTCTCGGCCTCGGCCGTCTCGACGAACTGCTCGATCTCGATCGAGCGGACGGTCTTGAGCGGCAGGCTCTCGAGATCCTCGTCGGTGATGACAACGTACTCGCCCGGCGCGTATTCGAAGCCCTTGACGGTGTCCGACCGAGAGATGACCTCTTCCTCGACTGGGCAGAAGATCTTCATCTGGATTCGCGACAGGTCGGTGGCGTGGAGCATGTTGAAGCTGACGCCGGCCCGGGATTCGGTGGCCACGTAGAGCTTCACCGGGATGGTCACGAGGCCGAACTGGATGGCCCCTTTCCACATCGCGCGTGCCACGGCAGATCCTCGTGCTCGACGCTCGCCGCTTGCCGGCGAACGGGACGCGACGATACCACCCGAATGCAATCAGCCGGACTGACGTGGTCCGCCCCGACCTTGCGGATGCGCGACGCCTAGCCCGCGGCGCGGATCGCGGCCTCGGCTCTCGTCACCTGATCGACGATCCCGGTCTTGAGCGCATCCAGGCCGCCCCAGACGGCCTTGGTGGCGTTGCCGATCGAGGTCAGCTGGCTCTTGAGGTTGCGGATCTGGTCGAGCTGCTCGCGGATGCTCGACAGGGACTGGGCGATCGCCGTCGTGTCGGCCTCGGTCTCCCGGCTCGGCGAGCCCGACCAACGCCATGTAGCGGGCCATCCGGACGGCGGCCTCGAACATCGCCGGCTCCACTGCCTCGGGATCGAGGACGCTCCAGACGTCGTCGCCGCGCACGTCGAAGGGGGCGATGCCTGCAGGAGCGTGCGCCGGCGTGAACACGACGAGGCCCACGCTTGCTCCGCGATTCGCCCTCGCGTCCCGGAGCTCGGCCCGCATCTGCGGTACGGACACGGCGCGGTCCTTGACCTCGACGACGACCCGGACATCCGCGCCGCGCGTCAGCGCCGGATTGAGCGTCAGGACGAAGTCGCCCTTCTTCGACTTGATCGTCGCCCCGGCCTCGTTGCCGGTCCGCTCGAGCAGGTCGCCGCCGCCCCGGGCGATCGCCCCGAGCAGGCCCTCGACGAGGTCCTCGAAGTCGAGGCCCTTGGCCGCTGATCGCGAGCGCTCGTCGGAACGTGCGGTCTGGGCCGCCTGGAACGCGACCAGGCGCTCCTCGAGGGACTTGAACCCGGCCGCAACCTCGGCCCGGAAGGTGCTCAGCGGCGAACCGGTCCGCGTGGGATCAAGCAGGGTCGCGAGCCGAGAAGCGTCGCCGTCGAAGTACGACTCGAGCATGGTTCCGAGCCGGCCCAGCGCGGAGTCCTTGCGCGCGGGATCGAAGAGCTCGCGCACGGTTGCCTGGAGCTTGCCACGATCCCCGAGGAACGCCTCGAGGGTGCGCGGCAGCCGGCCGTCGCCGTCGCCAAAGTTCGACCGGAGGGTCTGTTCCAGCGCTTCCGCGGCCCGCTCGGTCATCACCCGCTGGCTCTCCGCGAGCCGCTCGAACTCGCTCCGAACGGTGTCGACGTTGAGCGTCACGCCGACGCTCTGGATGGCCATCAGGCCGATGCGGATCGCCCGCTCGACGAGGATCGAGTGATCATCGGCGGGCTGGTCGGCGAGCCAGCCGGCGAGCGCCGGATCGGCCACGACGAGCCGATCGACGACGAACCGGTCCGGCTCGATGGTGATCGCCGGGGATTGACGAGTGGGCAGGGCGACGATGCGTGCTTCCATGGCAGGCATCCTCGACGTGCCGCGTGCCACCTAGCCTGTCACGACTCCGGGGCGCACCACGCCCGAGGGCGCCCGAACCTCAGACCGCCTCCTCGACGATCGCCGACTCGAACTGGCTCCGGTAGAGCCGGGCGTACGCCCCGTTGGCCGCGATCAGCGCGTCGTGATTGCCCTGCTCGACGATCGCACCATGCTCCATGACCAGGATTCGGTCCGCGTTCCGGATCGTCGAGAGCCGGTGGGCGATGACGAACGCCGTGCGCCCATGGAGCAGCCGGGTCATCGCCCGCTGGACGAGGATCTCGGTTCGCGAGTCGACCGAGCTCGTGGCCTCATCGAGGATGAGGATCGGTGGGTCGGCCAGGAAGGCCCGGGCGATCGTCAGGAGCTGCTTCTCGCCCGAGGACAGGTTGGTTGCGTCGTCGTCGATCACCGTGTCGTAGCCGTCCGGCAGGGTGCGCACGAAATGGTCGACGTGGGCGGCCTCGGCCGCCGCGATGATCTCCTCCTCGGTCGACCCGTCGCGGCCGTAGGCGATGTTCTCCCGGACCGTACCGTGCACGAGCCAGGTGTCCTGGAGGACCATCCCGAATGCCAACCGGAGGTCGGCCCGGGTGAGGTCGCGCGTGTCATGGCCGTCGAGCCGGATGACGCCGCCGTCGATCTCGTAGAACCGCATCAGGAGGTTGACGAGCGTCGTCTTGCCGGCGCCCGTCGGACCGACGATGGCGATCGTATTGCCGGCCTTGACGTCGATCGAGAGGTCGTCGATCAGCGGCTTTTCGGGCTCGTACCGGAACGAGACATCCTCGAAGGCGACCGCCCCGACGGGCTCCAGCAGCCGTGGCCCGCCGACCGGATCCGGGATCTCCTCGGCCTCGTCGAGGAGCTCGAAGACGCGCTCGGAGGACGCGGCCGCGGACTGCATCACGTTGACGATGCTGGCCATCTGGATGATCGGGAAGGTGAACTGCCGCGAGTACTGGATGAAGGCCACGACGTCGCCGAGCGCGAGCTGGCCGGACGCGACGCGGAGGCCGCCGACGACGGCGATGGCAACGTAGTTGAGGTTCGAGATGAACATCATCGCCGGCTGGATGATCCCGGAGATGAACTGCGCCTTGTAGCTGGCCTGGTAGAGCCGCTCGTTCTCCTCGTCGAAGCGCTCGATCGCCTCGCGCTGGCGGCCGAAGACCTTGACGATGGCGTGGCCGGTGTGCATCTCCTCGACGTGGCCGTTGAGCGTCCCGGTCGACGCCCACTGGGCGACGAACTGCCGCTGCGAGCGCCGGACGATGACGATGACCACGAAGACCGAGGCGGGCACGGCCAGCAGGGACACGACCGCGAGGATCGGGCTGATCAGCAGCATCATGATCAGCACCCCGACGACGGTCAGGACGGACGTGATGATCTGGGTCAGGCTCTGCTGGAGCGACTGCCCGATGTTGTCGATGTCGTTCGTGACGCGACTCAGCGTGTCGCCGCGGGGATTCGTGTCGAAGTACTTGAGTGGCAGCAGGCCGAGCTTCCGGTCGATATCCGCGCGGAGGCGATAGACCGTCCGCTGGGTGACGCCGGCCATGATGTAGGCCTGAGCCCAGCTGAAGACCGCGCTCACGATGTAGATCCCGACGAGGAAGCCGAGGACGCCGCCGAGCGCGGCGAAGTCGATTCCGTGGCCGGGGTTCAGGTGCATCGCAGACACCATGTCCGCCTGCTGCGCGTTGCCGGCAGCCCGCAAGCCGTCGACGATCTGCTGCTGCGACACGCCGGCCGGCATCTGCCGGCTGAAGACGCCCTCGAGGATGGTGGTCACGGCGTTGCCCAGGATCTTCGGTCCAACGACCTGGCCGATGACGCTGACGATGGCCAGGACGAGGACCGTCGCGATGCGCGGTGCCTCGGGTCGGAGTGTTCCGGCAAGCCGTCGGAGCGCACCGCGCAGGTCCTTCGGCTTGGCCGGCGGCAGGCCCATCCCCATGCCCATCATGCCCGGACCGCGACCACCACCCGGTCGGCCGCCCGGCGGGGGTGCGCCGACAGGCGGTCGAGCGCCGCCGGCGCCGGGTCGGCCGCTCACGCCTCGGCCTCCTCTTCGGAGAGCTGCGAGAAGACGATTTCGCGGTACGTCTGGTTCGTCTCGAGGAGCTCGTGGTGTGTCCCGATTCCGACGATTCGGCCGCCGTCCATCACGATGATCTGGTCGGCGTGCAGGATCGTCCCGACGCGCTGGGCGACGATGATCACCGTCGACCCGCCGAGCTCGCGGCCGAGCGCCTCGCGAAGGCGGGCGTCGGTCGTGAAGTCGAGCGCCGAGAAGCTGTCGTCGAAGACGTAGATCGGCGCGTTCCGGACGATGGCCCGGGCGATCGACAGGCGCTGGCGCTGGCCGCCTGAGACGTTGGTCCCGCCCTGCGTGATCGGGGCCTCGAGCCCGCCCTCCATCTCGCGCACGAAGTCGCGGCCCTGGGCGATCTCGAGCGCCTTCCAGAGCTCATCGTCCGTCGCCTCCTCGTCGCCGTACCGGAGGTTCGAGGCCACGGTCCCGGTGAAGAGGAACGCCTTCTGGGGAATGAGGCCGATCCGCGTCCAGAGGTCCTCGCGGTCCATCTCGCGGACGTCGACGCCGTCGACCATGACCGAGCCGGTCGTCGCGTCGTAGAGGCGCGGGATCAGGTTGATCAGCGTCGTCTTGCCGCTGCCGGTGCTGCCCACGATCGCGGTCGTCTTGCCCGGCTCGGCACGGAAGGCGATGTCGTTGAGGACGGGCTGCTCGGCGCCCGGGTAGCCGAAGGACACGTCCCGAAACTCGACCACGCCGCGCTCCGGGCTGGCGGGATCGGGAAGGACGGCAACGGCCGGATCATGGATCGAGGGGGCCGTGTCGAGGACCTCCCGGATGCGGCCCGAGGAGACCATCGCCCGCGGGATCAGGATGAACATGAAGACCGCGGTCAGCACCGCGAACAGGATCTGCATCAGGTACTGCAGGAAGGCCGTCAGGTTGCCGATCGACAGGTCGCCGCTGTCCACCCGCGCCGCGCCGAACCACATCACGGCGACGGTCGACAGGCTCAGGATCAGCGTCATCGTCGGGATCGTGATGGCGAAGAGCCGCGTCACCCGCAGCTGCGTCTGGAAGAGGTCGAGGCTGGCGACGTCGAAGCGCTTCTCCTCATGCTCGGTCCGGACGAAGGCCCGGATCACCCGGATGCCCGAGAGGGTCTCGCGCATGACCTGGTTGATCCGGTCGATCTTCACCTGGACGGCGCGGAAGAGCGGGATTGCCCGGGTCATCACGAGCCCGATCACGAGCGCCATCAGCGGGATCACGATGAGCAGGAGGCCGGACAGCGGCACGTCGGTGCGGAGGGCCATGATGATGCCGCCGATGATCAGGATCGGGGCCGAGATCATGATCGTCAGGGACATCAGGACGACCGTCTGGACCTGGAGGACGTCATTGGTGTTGCGGGTGATCAGCGAGGCCGGCCCGAAGTGGTTGACCTCGACCTGGCTGAACGTCTCGACCTTGCTGAAGATGGCGCTCCGGACGTCTCGCCCGAAGCCCATCGCGATGCGGGCGCTCAGGTAGACGGAGACGACCGCCGCGACACCGAGGACCGCGGTCACGATGAGCATCAGGCCGCCGGTCCGGAGGATGTAGTCGTTGTCTCCCGTCACGACCCCGTAGTTGATGATGTCGCCGTTCAGGTCGGGCAGGTACAGGTTGCCCATGGCCTGGATCAGCAGCAGGACCAGGACGACGCTTATCTGGCTCCGGTAGGGCCGCAAGTACCGGGCGAGGAGTCCGGGCATCCCGTCAGGCCCCTCGTCCGGCCGCGAACGGGCCGACGACCGGGCGGCCGAGCCGGCGCGGATCGGCCGGAGCGCCAGCTGCCCCGGCGCCGGCGGCGCGGCGAAGCATCAGGACATACAGACGCTCGAGGACCTTCAACTCGCGTGGCTTGAGGTTCGCGAGCAGCGCGCCCAGCACCTCGCGCTGCATCCCGCGCATCGCGGCCGTGATCTCGCCCCCCCGGTCAGTCAGGCGGCACTCGACCACACGCCGATCGTCGTCGCGGTGGATGCGCTCCACGTAGCCGCGCCGTTCCAGCCGGTTCACGAACTGGGACGCGGTCGTGAGCGTCACCCCCAGTTGCTCCGCGACGTGGCCCATCGAGAGGGCGCCGGCTCGGTTCAGGGCGTGCAGGAAGCGGAGTTGCCCGAGCGTCAGGTCCAGGTCCATCCAGCCGGCCGTCGATCGGGCGGCGCGGACGCCGCGATGTGACTCCTCCATGAGGTCGAGGAGGCGGGCCACGTCCGGGCGGGCAGGTGCTGCGTGCATGAGCACATAGTGTGTCTCCACGCACGGTATCCGTCAAACGAGCATCGCCGCGCGTCCCGACCGACCGTCGGCCCGTCAGCTCCCCCGATAGGTCGTCATCGAGAACGGGGCCAGGAGGAGCGGCACGTGGTACGAGTGGCTCACGTCATCGATCCGGAGATCGACGGTCAGGCGCTGGAAGAAGCGATCGTCGCCGGTTCCAGGTCCGCGTCGCCCGGCCAGGTTGAACTCGAGGCGGTACGTCCCCGGCGACATCGGCCGCTCGAGGAGATCGCGGACGCGGCCGTCACCATCGGTCAGGGCCTGGGTGAGTCGGATCGGACGGTCATCCTCCCCCAGCTTGTAGAGGATCACGTGCATCGCGGCCGCCGGGAGTCCGGTCTGCGTGTCGAGGACGTGCGTCGAGATCGTCGGCGCGCTCGGGGCGGCCGCCATCGGCGGCAAGGGCTGGAGCGGCTCCTCGGGTGTTTCCGGGCCGATGCTGGCCACGTATCCTCCGGGCATGGGAAATCTGCGAATCACGGTCGGCGACGACCTTCACTTTAGCGCCCGCTGGGAAGCGGAGGCACCGGCCACGGTGGCCGCGATCCGGCGGATGCTCCCGATCGACAGTCGCCTCATCCATTGTCGCTGGTCCGGCGAATCAACCTGGATCCCCTTCGGGGAATTCCGGCCCGGCATCGACTACGAGAACCACACCTCCCACCCCGCGCCCGGCATGCTCGCCCTGTACCCGGGCGGGATCAGCGAATGCGAGATCTTCTTCCCCTATGGCGCCTGCATGACCGCGTCGAAGGTCGGCCAGCTCGCCGCGAACCACTTCGCGTCCGTCATCTCCGACGATGGCTGGCAGGACCGCCTCCGCGAGGTCGGCCGCCGCGTGCTCTGGGAAGGGGCCCAGCGCGTCCGGATCGAGGAGGTCGACTGACCGTCGCAACGGTCGGCTCGCCATGTACTACCATGCGGTAGGATATGGTCGTGAAGCGCAACCCCGGGTCCCGGCTGTCGCTGCTCTTCGAGCTCCACGTTGCCGCCCGCCAGGCTGCCGACCTCATCGCGGCCGCGATGACTGACAGCCCGCTGACCCCCGAGGAGTTCGCCGTCTACAGCATCCTCTTCGACGAGGGGCCGCATGCTCCGACCGAGCTGGCCCGGCGCTCCGGGATGCCGCCGACCTCGATGTCGCACTTCGTCCGGACGATGACGGAGCGCGGGCACATCACACGATCGAGCGACCCGGTCGACCGCCGCTCCTACCGGATCGTGCTGACCCCGGGCGGCCTGGCCGCCCACGCCAGCGCGAGCGCCGCCTTCGCCGAGGCCGACAGCCGCTTCGTCCGGGCCCTCGCGATGGACGAGGAGGCGGCGAGGGAGGCCGTTCGCGCCGTCGGACGGGCGGCCGCGCTGGCCGAGTCCCGCCTCGCAATCGACAGCGTCGACCGAACGGCCTGACGGTTCGCTCATGCCACCAACTTGGGACATAGCTCGCGCGAAACTGCTACCAATTGGCAGGATCCTGGCCCTGTTGCCCCTGCTCGCTGTGGTTGCCGGGTGCGGTGCGGCGGCGCCGGCCGGGTCCGTCGTCGCCGGGCCTGGGGCCTCCCGGGTATCCGATGCGGCGGCAGCTCGGGTTCGAGGCTGGACCGACGACATCGACCTGCTCCTCCAGACCCGGGAGACGACGCACCCCGACCCGTGGCGGGGTATCGCCCGGGCGGACTGGACCAGCGCCGCGGACGCCGTCAAGGCAAAGCTTGCCGACATCGACGACAACGCGGCGCTGGCCAATCTCGTCCGGCTTGCGGCCATGCCGAGCTGGAACGGGCGCGACGGCCACACCGGGATCTTCCCGTTCATCCCCGACAGCGGCACGCATGAATACCCGGTCCGATGGTGGCGATTCCCGGAGGGGCTGGTGATCACCGCGGCGCGCGCGCCATACGAGGACCTCGTCGGGTCGCGGGTGACGGCGATCAACGGTCACTCGATCGAGGATGTGCTCGCACTCGTCGAACCACTGGCGCCGCGTGACAATCCGTCGAACCTGCTGGCCTACGGGCCGCTCTATCTTCGGGTCAGCGAGCTCCTCGCGGGCCTCGGGATCATCTCGAGCGTGGGCCCGACGACCTTCAGCCTCGTGGACCGGTCGGGCGCCGCGCGGGATGTCCCGATCACGCCGATCACCGTCGCGGAGGACGTCGCCTGGAATTCGGGCCAGCCCCACCGGCTGCCGCCGACCGACGCGCTGTGGCTGCACCAGCAGGCCACGGTCCTCTGGTCGACCTATCTCGCCGATTCGCGGACGCTCTACGTCCAGTACAACGCGATGCAGGGCGGGGTGGATGCGATCGGCGAGGAGATCCTCGCCCGGGCCAAGCTCCCGGACGTCGATCGTGTCGTGGTCGACATCCGCAACAACGGTGGCGGCGACAACCGGACGATGACGAGGTTCGAGGAGGGCCTCCGCGACCCGGCCATCGACCGGCCCGGCCGGTTGTTCGTCCTGTTCGGGCGGGCGACGTTCTCGGCCGCGGCGAATTTCGCGACCGACCTCGACGCGACCTCGAGCGCGATCTTCGTGGGCGAACCGCTGGGCGGCAGCCCGAACCTGTACGCGGATGCCCGGCGAGCCCCGCTGCCCCAGAGTGGGCAGGTCTACTACGTGGCCACCCACTACATCCGTCGGACCACGGACGACGATCCGCGGATCACGATCGAGCCGGACATCGCCGTGGCGATGACCGCGGACGACTACTTCACCGGGCGAGACCCGGTGCTCCAGGCGGCCATCGACGCCCCGCTCTCCGCGCGGTAGCCGCCGCGCGGCAGAGCAGCCACGTGCCCGTGGGCGGCCGGACGGCGCGGCTCGGGCCTGTATCCTCCGGCCGTGGTCGGCCTCGGATCGGATGCTCCGGATCTGCTCGTTCGTGGCGGCACCGTGGTCACGGCCACGGGGTCGGCCCGCGCGGACGTCGCGGTCGTCGGCGGGCGTATCGCGGCCGTGGAGCCCGATCTCGGCACGCAGGTCGGCACTGCCCGGGCGGTGGTCGACGCGACCGGTCTGTTCGTGCTCCCGGGCGCAGTCGACGCCCACACCCACACCCGGATCGCGAGCGACGCCGAGCCGGATCGCTTCTTCCAGGATTCGGTGGCGGCGGCGTTCGGCGGCACGACGACGTTCCTCGCCTTCAACAACCCGGGAACCGGATCGTCGGCCGAGGCCGAGCGCTCGGTGCTGGCCGGCATCCGCGAGTGGCGGGCTGCGACGGAACGCGACGGAGCCGTCGACTATTCGCTGAGCGTCGCCCTCTCGGGCCGCATGGAGGATCCGGTTGCCGAGCTGCCGGCCATGGTCGACCTGGGCGTGGCGAGCGCCAAGGCCTTCATGGTCTTCGACTTTCGGCTCGACGATGCCCGCGTCCTGGCGGCTCTTCGGGTCCTGCGAGAACGGGGCGGCATGCTCCAGGTCCATTGCGAGGACCCGGTCCTCATCGACGCCTCCGTCGCGCGATCGCTCGCGACGGGCGAGACCGCTCCCCGATTTCACGCGACGTCGCGACCGGCCTACGCCGAGAGCGTCGCGACGGCCCGGGCGATGGCCCTGGCGCGCGAGGCGGACGCTCCGGTCCATGTCGTCCACCTCTCGTCGGCCGACGCCCTCGGCCACGTCCGGCAGGCCCGGGCAGCCGGCGTACGCGTCACCGCCGAGACCTGCCCCCACTACCTGGCCCTCACGGAATCACGCTACGACGACCCCGACGACCTGGAGGTGGCGAAGGTCATCATCTCGCCGCCACTTCGGACGCAGGCCGACCGGACGGCGATGTGGGCGGGGCTCGCCGCGGGCGACCTCGACCTCGTGGCCACGGATCACGTCCCCGACCGGGCCTCGGTCGAGAAGGGCGACGCGCTGCGCGGGGTCTCGTTCGACCGCATCAGCAATGGCGCCCCGGGCATCGAGACGCTCCTGGCCGTCGCCTATGGCGAGGGCGTCGCGAGCGGCCGGCTCACCGTCGAGCGCCTCGTCGACGTCCTCTCCACCACGCCGGCTCGGCGGTTCGGTCTCCGCCGGAAGGGTGCCGTGGAGGTCGGGCGGGACGCCGATCTCGTCCTCTTCGACCCCGCGGAGCGACGGACCATCGGTGCGGCACGCCTCCACCACACGAGCGACTACACCCCGTACGAGGGCCTCGAGGTCGCCGGGGCAGTGCGTTCCGTCTATGTCCGGGGCCGGGCCGTGATCCGTGACGGGGCATTCGTCGGCGATCGCGGGTATGGTCGTTTCGTCGAGCGCGAGGGCGCCGGCGAGTGACGGAGGGTTCGATGAGCAACGACGGCGGGCCGGTGACGATCGCGTACTTCTACCGGACGCGATGGGGCAGCCACGACGAGTTCGTCGCCCTCTTCGACCGGAACCACTGGCCGATCCTCCGCGAGCAGCTCGCGGCCGGCCAATTCCTGGACGTCTCCGCCTCGAAGCCGCGCTTCCACGGTGACGGCCGCGCCGACTGGGACTTCCTCGTGACGATCACCTACCGGGACTGGGCCGCGATCCAGGATCACTCCGAGGCCACGATCGCGAAGAGGCTCTACCCCGACCAGGCCACGTTCAAGTCCGAGGAAGCCCGTCGCTTCGCGCTCGTGGAGGCGCACTGGGACGTGGTCCTGGAGCCGCACGAGCTGGCGGCCGGCTGAGCGTCGGCTGAGCGTCCGCTCCGCGCCGAGCCCCACGAGCGGGCCGCCACCCGGGCACCGGCGCCTCAGCTGCGAACCGCAGTCTCCGCCAGCAGCTTGTCGAGCCGCTCGAAGTTCTCGTCCATGCCGCTGTCCATGTCACCGAGCATCGCGTCGCGATCCTCGACCGACAGGAAGATCGACCGACCGTCGATCCGGCTCCGCCCGCCGGGCAGGTCCACGAATTCCAGGACCTCGAAGGTCGGGTGCCCGGGCTCGCCCTCGAACTCGAAGGTCTGGACCAGACGTCGCGGCGCGGTCACCTCGTGGAAGGAGCCGTGGAACGCCCACTCCCCACCGCCGCCGCGGATGACGTAGCTCCAGCAGCCGCCGGTCCGCGGCTCGAACTCGCGCATGACCAGCTCGGTCCCGGCTGGACCCGTCCAGCGCGCCACGAGGTCGGGGTCGGTGTGGGCCTCGAAGACCCGCCCGGCCGGCGCCTCGAACTCGCGGGAGAAGACGATCGACTGGGCCCCGGGAAGGGCGGTCACCGTGCGCTTGTTGGTCATCTCGGCTCCTTCATGGTCTCGAGCAGCTCATCGAGCCGTCCGTACTTTTCCTCGAGGCGCCGTCGATGCGCCTCCAGCCAGGCGGCTGGGCGAGCGAGGGCCACCGCCTCGAGGTGGACGGGTCGGGTCTTGCCCTCCCGCCGTCGCGAGACCACCCCGGCGGCTTCGAGCACCTTGATGTGCCTGGAGACCGCCTGGAGCGAGATGGGAAAGAGGGCCGCGATGTCGTTGACGGTCGCGTCGCCCTCGGCCAGGCGGTCGACAATTCCTCGCCGGATCCGGTCGCCGAGCGCCGCGAAGGTCACCGCGGGATCGGGCTCCTTCACCATTGGCTCCTTGAACACTCAACCGTTTGGTTGAATGAAGAGTAGGCCACGGGCGAGTGACAGTCAACCCGGCGCCGCGGCGCCGGCCTGGAGACCGAATCAGCGGCCGCGTCGCACCGTCGCGTCGATCAGGCCGTGCGGCTCCGTCGTCGAGACGAACACGACGCCCGGGTTGTCCAGTCCGAACGCACCGAGGTCCACGGTCCAGTGGTGGAGGTTCGGCAGGATCATCCGGACCCAGTCGATCGAGGGTTCCGCCTCGAGCATGGCCGTGCCCATGATCCACACCGACGCCTGGACCGACGGGCTCTGGTGCTCGGCGAGCACGGTCAGGAGCGTGGTCCGGGCCTGGTCGAAGGCAGCGTCGAAATCGAAGCCCGGCTCCACGGCCGTCTCGGCATACCCCCACAGGGCCGTGATCTTCGTGGCCATGATCCGGTCCTCGGCGTCGGGAAGGGTCGTGTACCGATCACGCTCGAAGCCGGAAAAGGCGGATCTCGCGGTCTTCATGATCGTCAGGTCCTCGATCCCCGCCTCGATCGACGCTCCCGTCTTCGAGGCCGCGACCGCGGCCACCCTCGTCAGGTCCCCGTTCCGGGTGAAGGCATCGGGGGCCGGGCCGCCTGCGAGCGGGATCCGCTGCCAGCCGTGCTCCCGCAGCGTCACGAGGGCCCGATCGACCTGCGGCTTGGCCGCGAAGTGACGAGCCAGCTCGAGGCCAAAGGCCTCCGCGGGGCCGGTGAGGTGCTCGCGGGCAAGGGCATACACCGTGTTCTTCATCGTGTCGGTCGCGACGAGGTTGGCGTTGTCGCCGTCGACATGGGCGGCCGCGAAGTCGCCCTCGAGGGCGACATCGACGGTCAGGTCGTGGAGGTCATGGCGATCCGCCGTACGCCGGACCGTGACCAGGCGGATGCCCGACTTCCCGTAGTGGTTGGCCCCGAGCTCGAACATGGACCCGCTGTCGTTCATGCGGCGCCTCCCTGCAGTTCAGCCAGGCGGGCCCGGGCGATGTCGACGACCGCACCGAGCGCCCGACGGAGCTCCTCGTCGCGGTCCGCCTCGAGGGCGTCCCGGAATCCCGGAAGGAGCTCGGCCCGGGACCGGCCGGCCACGTGGACACAGTACCGGAACCCGAAGCGGACCTCGTACGCCCCGTTGAGCTCGGCCAGCTTGGACGCGATCCGCGCGTCGGAGGCGGGTGCGACCGCGGCGGTCGAGGCCGGCTCGGCGTTCGACCCCGTCGCGGCACCCGATGCGTCGACGGCCGTGGGGACGTGCTCGTAGCCCTGTTCGCGGAACGACATCGACGACAGGGATGCCGGGGCGGCACCGAGGCGCGGATGGGCGTTCAGGAGCTCGACCTGCTCATCGACGGGCACGGTGAGCACGAGGGCGTGGGCGGCCCCGAAGAACGCCGTCCAGTCCTGGTACGGCCGCCCGGCTGCCAGCCGGGCCAGGAACCGAGGCGCCGATTCGAAGAGCGGTCCGAGCGCCGCGGCGAATTCCGCCTCGGCCGCCCGGTTCAGGGCCTGCAGATCCGGGACCGCGCTCACCAGCCGCCGGCGTCGCGCAGGATCCGGTGGACGATCCGGGCTGCGACGGTTCGTCGATACGCGGCGGTAGACCGGACGTCGTCGATGGGGTCGAGCTCCCCGGCCAGGGTTTCCGCGGCCAGGTCCACGATCTCCGGAATCGGCCGCGAACCCTCGAGCACGGCCTCCGTGGCGATCGCGCGCATGGGCGTCGGGGCGACCGAGCCAAGGGCGACACGCACGTCGGACCAGCCGGCGCTCGAGCCATGGTCCCGCCACGAGACGGCCATGACGACCTTCGAGATCGCCTGGGCGCGTCGGGTCCCGACCTTCCGGAAGCGCACCTGGCGGCCCGGTGGCATCGGGAACCGTACGCGCAGGATCAGCTCGTCCGGCTGCAGCGCCGTGCGGCGGTAGGCCGTGAACATCGCGGCGGCAGGGATCGTTCGTTCGCCGCCGGCGCTCCCGAGGACGATCTCGGCGTCGGTCGCGAGGAGGATCGGCAGGGAATCCCCGGCGGGCGACGCGTTGGCGATGTTGCCGCCCAGCGTCCCCCGATTCTGGATCTGGATCGCGCCGATGGTGGCCGCCGCCTCGACGAGGGCAGGCAGGTGCTCGCGGCAGAGCGCGCTGTGCCTGATCTCCGCGAAGGTCGTCCGGGCGCCGACCATGAGCGCCCCGGTTTCGAGGCTGATCCCGTCCAGCTCGGCCAGGCGGGAGATATCGAGCAGCCGCCCGGGCGGTTCACCGATCTCGCCGGTGATGCGGACCATCAGGTCCGTGGCGCCGGCGATCGGGACGTGCGGCGTCGCGGCAAGCATGGCGTAGGCGTCGCCAAGGTCCGCAGGTACGTCGATCGGCGGTTCGATCGGCACGCTCAGTCCTTCCGACGGCGGCGGCGGAGCATGAGGATCAGGCCGGCCAGGAGGGCGAAACCGCCGATGATCTGGCGTGGTGACATGGCCACGGCCAGGTCGCCGTGATCACGCCCGAATCGATCGTCGCCAGGAACGCCGGCCGGGACCGGTGCCGCAGTTGCCTCGGCATCCGCCGTCTCGGACCCGGGCAGTCCCTTGTCGGACATGTCCCGGTCGGCCGGGGACACCGGCCGGGATTCGCGTCGAGCGCTCATCCAACGTCTCCCTCGGCCACCGCGGCGATCGCCTCGACGATCTTCTGGTAGCCGGTGCAGCGGCAGAGGTTGCCCGCGATGGCCTCGCGGATCGCGGCGTGGTCCGGACCGCCACCGGCGTCGAGGTACGCCCGTGCCGACATCAGCATCCCGGGCGTACAGATGCCGCACTGCGCCGCCCCGAAGGTCAGGAACGCATCCTGGAGCGTATCGAGCTGGCCGCGCTCACGGGCGGCAAGGGCGAGGCCCTCCACGGTCCGCACGATTCGCCCGCCGACCTGGGACATCGGAACGAGGCAGGAATCGACGAGTTGTCCGTCGAGGAGGACCGAGCACGCCCCGCATTCGCCCTCGCCGCAGCCCTCCTTCGTGCCCGTGAGGGCGAGCTCCTCGCGAAGGACGTCGAGCAGGCGGCGCATGCCGGGGGCGTCGACCTCGGCCGGGGTCCCGTTCACGAGGAATCGGACGCGGCTCACGAGGCGGGCTCGCGCGCGTCCGCTGCGGCCTGATCGCGGGCCACCGCCCAACCCTCGCCGAGCGCGGCCACGATCCGCTCCGGGGTCGCCGGGAGCTCGGTGATCCAGACCCCGACCGCATCGTGGATCGCGGCGACCACCGCAGGGGCGCCGACATCCATCGGCAGCTCGCCGACCCCCTTCGCCCCGTGCGGCGCGCCGCTGAACGGCGCCTCGACGAGGATCGTCTGTGATCGTCGGCGCGTCGAGGGCCGTGGGGATGAGATACGTCGCCAGGCGGTCGTTGAGGTAGCGGCCGTCGGCGAGCTTGATCTCCTCGATCGTGGCGTAGCCGACGGCCTGCAAGGTCCCGCCCTCGACCTGGCCCTCGCACAGGATCGGGTGGAGGACGCGGCCGACATCATCGACGGCCACGACATCCCGGACACTCACCTCGGCCGTATCGAGGTCGACGTCGACCCGGGCCACGCAGGCCGCCCAGCCGAACGCCGGGTACGCGTCGCCGCGATACGTCTCGTCGTCGAACTCGTCGCCCGGGTAGGGCCGGAACCGCTGGTCGATCCTCGTGGATCCGTGGCGGGCCGCGTCCGCGCGATAGACCTCGCTGAACGGCCGGTCGTCGTTGCGGCCCTCGATCTCGCTCCGCAGCCGGCGCGCGGCCTCGATGCACAGCCCGCCGACGACCATGGCCGTCCGGCTGGCGACCGTCGGGCCGCTGTCGGGCACGATCGACGTGTCGACCGGGGCGAGTTCCACCGAATCGACCGGAAGGCCGAGCTCGGACGCGACCATCATCGGGAAGATGGTCGAGGTCCCCTGGCCCATCTCGGTGGCCGCGATGAGGACCCGGACCCGTGCCTCCGCCGACAGCTCGACGGACACCACCGAGCCGATGTGGATCTCGCCCGAACCGGTGAACCCGGCGCCATGCCAGGCGAGCGCGAGACCGATCCCACTCGCGGTTCGCGCGACCCCGGACCGCAGCGGCCCGGCCGGCACGGTGCCCGACCCGCGGCGCTCGGCGGCGGCACCGGCGGTCGCCGCCCGAATGCGCTCGAACTCGCTTGCCTCGATCGCCCGGCGCAGGACCTCCTGGGCCGCCACGCTCTCGCGGAGGACCTGCCCGGTCGGGGTGACGTCACCGACCTCGTAGGCGTTGCGGCGGCGAATCTCAGCCGGGCTCAGTCCGAGCCGCTCCGCGAGGCGGTTGAGCTGCGTCTCCATCGCGAACTCGGTCTGCGGCGCGCCGAAGCCGCGGAACGCGCCGTTCGGCGGGGTGTTCGTCCGGGTCGCCCGGGCCCGGATGTGGACGCTCGGGCAGCGGTACGGGCCGCCGGCGTGGAGGGCGCCCCGCGAGAGGACGACCGGCGTCAGCGTGCAGTACGCCCCGCCGTCCATGACGACCTCGATGTCCATGGCCACGAGCGTCCCGTCGGCCATGGCCCCGGTCCGGTGCCGGACGATCGCCGGATGCCGTTTCGTCGTCGCGGCGATGTCCTCGTGGCGGTCGTAGATCATCCGCACCGGCCGGCCGCACTTTCGGGCGAGGAGCGCCGCGTGGAGGGCGATGATCGACGGGTACTCCTCCTTGCCGCCGAAGCCACCGCCCGTCTCGGCCTGCGATCACCCGCGCCTGCGCCGCGCTCAGCCCGAGCGACTTCATGCAGCGCACGGTGGACGTAGTACGGGCACTGCAGCGACCCGTGGACCGCGATGCCGCCGTCCTCGGCCGGCACGGCGATCATCGCGTTGTTCTCGATATAAAGCTGCTCCTGGTGTCCGACGCGGTACTCGCCCTCGAGGATCACGTCCGCCCGGGCGAATGCATCGGCGAGATCGGCTGTCCCGATGTCGTAGCTCGCGAAGACATGGTCGGATGCCTCCGGGTCGAACACGGGCACCAGGGCCTCGGTCACGAGCCTGATGCGCGACTTCAGCCGGCGGACGATCTCCTGATCCGGACCGGCGAGGAGCGCGACCGGCTCGCTGTGGTGCCGGATCTCGCCCCCGATCGGCACGAGGACCGGCTGGTCCTCCTTGATGGCACTGACGAGGTTCTCGCCGGGGATGTCGGCCGCGGTGACGACCACGACGCCCGACCAGTCGACCTCCGGGTCCAGCTCGATGGCCAGGAGGCGGGCATGCGGCCTCGACCGAGCGGATGGTGGCGCCGTACCAGGCACCGGGAAAGACGAGGTCATCCGTGTATTTCGCGGCGCCAGTCAGCTTGGCCGGGCCCTCGCGCCGCCGGGGATAGCCGGCCGCCCTGCCTCGCGTGGTGGTCCGCGGGTCGAGGACGAGGGCGTCCGGGGCCGAACGATCTGGCGCCACGGCGGGGCGCGGCAGGGTGCGGGTCGTCACGGACGACGGTCCTCCGGAGTGGGCAGCTCCTCGTTGGATCTCGAGGGTATCACCCGCTCACGTGCCGAAGCGAGCGCCGCCCGGCCGATGGACCAGGCGGGCATGACGCACGGCCACGCCGGCCCGCGGCCCGGGCCCCAAGGAACCAGCCGACCGAGTCGAACGGGGCGCACCGCCGGCCAACCAGGTCAGTCCCGGCCGCGGCGAAGGGCCCGTCCGGGCGTGGCCCCGGTGTGGACGCCGCGATCCACGACGGGCACGCCGGCCACGAAGACATGGTCGATCCCGACCGGGTACTGGCGCGGCTCGTCGTAGGTCGCGAGAGCCCGGACCGTCGCCGGGTCGAAGACCACGACGTCGGCCACGAACCCGTCGACGAGCCTGCCGCGATCGCGGAGGCCCGAGTCGCGCCGCCGGCAGCCCGGTCATCTTCGCGACGGCTTCCTCGAGGCCGAGGAGGCCCTCGTCGCGAACGAACTGGCCGAGGATCCGCGGGAAGGAGCCGTACGTGCGCGGGCTGGGCTTCGCCCCGACGAACGTCGAATCCGTGCCGACCATGGCCACCGGGTGCTGATAGAAGCGCCGGATCCCGCTCGGGTTCGGACCGGGCGTGACCTGGTTGAGGCGCAGATCCTCTGAGACGCAGGAGGTCGCAGAGCAGCTCCACGAGGTCCTCGCCGGTTTCGCGACCGACGTCCCCGAGCGTCCGGCCCTCCCAGCGCGCATGTTCCGGCCGCCCGAAGTAGCCGAGCCGGATGTCCGCGATCCCGCCCGCTCCCGCGTACATGACGCCGCGCGACCGGAGCTCGTCGCGGATCCGCGCTCGCACGGACGGGTCGGCGAGCCGTTCCTTCGTCGGACCGGGCCCGCCCTCCTGGACCCACGTCGGGATCGTGATCAGGAGACGGGTCGACGCCCACTCGTACGGATACGCATCGAAGGTGACGTCGAGGCCCTCTGCCCGGGCGTCATCCACGAGGGCCAGCATCTGGTCCGGCGTGCCGGGGAACGTCGCCCGATGGTAGAAGTGGGTGATGTGCGCGGGAGCCTCGCCGCGCCGGCCGATCTCGATCGCCTCGCGGAACGGATCGAGGAAGCGATCGCCGAGCGAGTAGCGCACGTGGGAGTGGTAGATCCCGCCGAGGCGCCCGGCCTCGTTCGCGAGCGCGGCCAGCTCCGCCGTCGACGCGTAGGAGCCCGGCGGGTAGTCGAGGCCGCTCGAGACCCCGAACGCCCCCGCCTCGAGGCCCTCCCGCAGCATCGACCGTTGCCGCGCCACGGCCCGGTCATCCGCGACGACGTCGTCCCAGCCGATCGCCGCGATCCGGAGCGCCGCGTTGCCGACGAGGAACGCGATGTTGACGCTGACCCGGCCGTCGAACCGCTCGAGGTAGTTCGCCACCGTGTCCCAGTCGATCGCGACGCCGGTCGGGATACCGTCCAGGCCGCCGTTGAACTCGACGAACGCGGCGAGGTCCGCCGCGTCCGGGAACGGGCGCGTAGGCATTGCCGTCGACGCCCGACGACCTCGGTGGTGACCCCTGCCGGACCTTCGGCTCGTGGCGTGGCTCGGCCAGGATCATGAGCCCGGAGTGGCTGTGGAGATCGATGAAGCCGGGCGCGACCACCTTTCCGGTGGCGTCGATGGACGCGGCCCGCGGTGGCAACGGCGGCGGCGATCGCTCCCGGATCCCGGATCAGGCGGAGCCGCCCTCCTTCCAGGGCAACGGCGGCGACAAACCCCGGAGCCCCGGTGCCGTCGACCACCATTCCGCCGCTGATGAGGACGTCGACTGCCTGCATCCCGGCATCTTGGCAGGAACCACGCGTCCGGCGAGGGCGCCCAAACCCGACATGGGGCGTGCTAGGATCGCGACCCGTGACGGCACCCCAGGCGCCGGGACCGACCCTGGCGCTCCCCGACCGGCCTCCGTTCGCCATTCGCGGCCGCGTCCTGACGCCGCTCGATGACGGTGGCACGACGTTCCACGCGGACGGGATCGTCGACGTCGGCGAGGACGGGCGCATCGCCTGGGTCGGTCGCACGGACGATCTCCCACCTGGCCCGCGGCGCGTCGTCGACCTGCGACCGCTGGTGATCCTGCCGGGCATGGTCGACCTGCACGCCCACCTGCCGCAGCTGCCGAACGCGGGGCTCGGGGCCGGACTCGACCTGCTCACCTGGCTGCGGCGCTACGTCTTCCCGCTCGAGCAGCGGTTCGCCGATGCGGCTGATGCCGCGGCGCTGGCGCCGGCCGTGTTCCGCGCCCTGGCCGCGGCCGGGACGACGACCGTCATGGCCTTCGGCGCGGTCTACGCCGCGTCGATGGACGAGGCATTCCGGGCCGCCGAGGCGCACGGCATCCGGGCGATCCTGGGCAAGGTGATGATGGACCGGATCACCTACGACGAGCGCATCGACCCGGCCACGATCCTCGATCGTTCGCTGCGTGAATCCGAGGCGCTCTGCGCGCGATGGCATGGTGCCGCGGACGGCCGCCTCGGCTACGCCGTCACGCCGCGATTTGCCGTCTCGTGCACGGCGGAGATGCTCCGTGAGTCAGCTGCGCTGGCGGCGCGAACTGGAGCCTGGTGGCAGACCCACCTGTCCGAGGACGCGGGTGAGGTTGCCGAGGTGGCCCGCCTGTTCCCGGACGCGCGCGACTACGTCGACGTCTACGACCGGGCCGGCGGCCTCGGGCCACGGACGATCCTGGCGCACGCCGTGTACCTCTCGGATCGCGAGCTGGCGCGACTCGTCGAGGTCGATGCCCGGGTCGCCCATTGCCCCGCCTCCAACCTTTTCCTCGCCTCCGGGATCATGCCCCTGAGCCGATACCAGGAGGCCGGCCTCGGGGTCGGCCTGGGCTCGGATGTGGCGGCCGGACCGGATCCGTCGATCTTCTCGGTGATGCGGATCGGGGCGTACGCCCAGAACGCCCGGCGGGCCCTCCTGGGGGAGACGGCCGCGGTCCTCGGACCCCTGGACTGGCTTCGCATGGGCACCCTTGCCGGGGCGCGGGCACTCGGACTCGATGGTCAGATCGGTTCGCTCGAGTCAGGCAAGGAGGCCGACCTCATCGCCGTCGACGCCGGACTCACGGCACCGATCCGTCACGTCGATCTCGGGACCGCCCCGCATCAGCAGATCGACACGGATCCAGCCGACATCGCCAGCCGGCTCATCTTCCGACCACATCCCGACATGGTCCGGGGCGCGTGGGTCCGGGGGCGGCGACTCGACGGACCTGGCCTGGCGACCCCGGCCTGAGGCAGGGTCGGCTCGCGTCGGCGACCTCGCGCGACGGTGAGGCCGCGTTGCCGGCCCTCAGGATCGAGGTGCTACTTGCGCTTCGTCCGGAACTGGTTGAGGTGAATGGTCCAGTCGGATCCGCCGGTCGCGTTCGTCGCGCAACTGCCATGCCAGCCACAGACACAGGTGATCGTCTGGTCCTTGTGGCGGTAGACCTCGATGACGTGCCGGAGCGGTTCGGGCTCGCCGTTTCGAAGGGCGGGACGGGTCAGCGAAAGGGGTCGTCCGTTCACGGAATCTCCTGGGCACGGAGTGAGCCACACGTGGCTGGGGCCCCTGATTATGCTCCAATTTGCCCAGTTTTGCAGGCAAGCGGATGTCAGCCGCCTTGCGGAGCCCGGGCCTGGAGGACGCGGCCCGGGTTCAGGATGCCGAGCGGGTCGAGGGCGGCCTTGATCGACCGCATGACGTCCACGGCGTCCTCGCCGCGCTGGACCGGCAGCCACTCGCGGCGCGCCGCCCCGATGCCGTGTTCCGCCGTGACGGTCCCGCCCAGGTCGAGCGCGGCCCGGAAGATCTCGTCGCGGACACGGTGGGTGAGCTCGGCGGCCGCCGGGTCGTCGCGGTCGAAGATGAGGTTCGGGTGGAGGTTGCCGTCGCCGGCATGCCCGAAGGTCGCGCAGCGAACCCCGTGGGCCGCGGTGATGCGCTCGATCGCCCGGAGGAGCTCGGGCACTCGCGCCCGGGGCACGCCGACATCCTCCATGCGGACCGTGCCCTGCCGCTCGAGGGCCCGGAGGGCGAGCCGGCGCGCCTGACGGAGCCAGTCCGCCTCCTGCGCATCGGCGGCCCGGACCATCTGCCGTCCGCCTGCCGCGACACAGGCCGCCTCGGCCCGGTCGAGCTCGTCGGCCACCCCCGAACCGGGTGCGTCCGATTCGACCATGAGCATGGCCGCGGCCGTCACGTCGAGTCCCAGGTGGTTCCAGTCCTCGACGGCGGCGATCGTGTTGCGGTCCATGAGCTCGAGCGTGACGGGCTGGATGCCGGCTGCCGTGATCCCGGCGACTGCCTCGCCGGCGGCGTCGAGCGAATCGAAGAACGCGAGGAGGGTGCCTCGGGGCGGCGGCGCGGGCCGAAGACGGAGCGTCGCCTCGGTGATGATCCCGAGCGTCCCCTGGCTTCCGACGAACAACTGGGTGAGGCCGTAGCCGGCGACATCCTTGACGTTTCGGCCGCCGGTCCGGATGACGCGCCCGTCGGCCATCACGACCTCCAGGCTGAGCACGGAATCGCGCGTCTGGCCGTACTTGACGCAGCACAGCCCGCCGGCATTGGTGCCGAGGTTGCCGCCGATCGAGCAGGTCTCGTAGCTGGCCGGGTCCGGTGCGTAGAAGAGGCCCTCGGCGGCGACGGCGGCCTTCAGGTCGGCGTTGATGACGCCGGGCTGGGTCACGACGCAGAGGTTCGCGGCATCGATCTCGAGGATCCGATCCAGCCGTGTGAGGGCGATCGTCAGGGCACCCTCGATCCCGGCCGCGCCGCCCGAAAGGCCCGTGCCGGCGCCTCGCGGAACCACCGCGACGCGATATCGGGAGGCGAGCCGCAGCAGGCCGGAAACGTCGGCCGTGCTCGCGGGAAGCGCGACGGCGCCGGGCAGCCCGGCTTCGAGGTAGGCGGTCTCGTCCTGCCGGTAGGACTCGCGGTCGATCTCGTCGGTGAGCAGGCGGACCGAAGGCAGCTCCGACGCCGCATCGACAAGAAGCGCGGCGAGGCCACCGTCGACGGTTCGATCGATCACCAGCCGATGGTAGCGGCGGGCACGTCACGGGTCACGGACCGCCAACCTGTGCCGTCTACGATCCGCCTGATGCAGACCCGTCGCCTCGCTCCGCTCCTGCTCGCGGTCGCCCTGGTGGCCTGCGCCAATCCGTCGCCGAGCCAGTCACCTGCGCCGACGGCCGTGACAAGCCCGACCCCAATCGGGACGCCTCGCCCCCCGACCGTACCGCCGACGCCCACGCCGACGCCGGCACCCTCGTCCGGGCCGACGCCGGAACCGTCGCCCACGTCCGCGATCGTTCCCGGCGTGGTCGGCCGATCCACCCTGGCCATGAGCGCGACCTACGACGTCGACCTGCGCGTCCTGGTGGCAACCGGCGACATCGACGTCCGAACGACGATCACGACACGTAACGATTCCGGGGAGGCCGTCGACCGCGTCGACCTGAACGCCGTGGCGGCCCGGCTCGGCGGCATGCAGCTGGGTGCCGTCACGGTCGATGGCCGATCGGTGACGCCCGTGGTCACGGACCAGACGGTCGAGGTCCCACTACGAGGGCTGCTACCGGACGGGGCGGACGTGACGATCGGGATCGCCTACACCGCACGGCTCCGCCACGACCTTGCGGGCTCGGACTGGCTGTTCTCGCGCGTCGACGGCACCCTCTCGATGTATCGCTGGATCCCCTGGGTCAGCCGGGCGGTGCCGTTCGACCGACCGAACCACGGCGACCCGTTCGTGACGCCCACCAGCCCCATGGTCCGCGTCCGGGTAATGACGGACCGCCCGATGGTCATCGCCTCGCCCGGCGCGGCCCCGGCCGAGGACGGTGGGGCCTGGTCGTTCGCGGTCGCCGACGTCCGCGACGTCGCCCTTGTCATGGCCCCCGACTTCCGCCTCACGACCGGCAAGGTCGGTGGCATCCCGATCCGCGTGTACACCCGGAAGGGCGGGCTCGACGCGTCGAAGGTCCTCGCCCAGGCCGAGCACGCCCTGACCCGGATCGGAGCCCTCGTCGGCGTCGACTACCCCTGGCCGGCATTCACGGTCGTCGAGACGCCGGGCGGCTACGGCATGGAGTCGCCCGAGCTCATCTGGGTCCCGAAGCAGACCACCAGCGGAAACCTGGCCTACCTCGTCCACCATGAGACGGCCCATCAGTGGTTCTACGGCCTGGTCGGCAACGACCAGCAGGTGCAGCCGTTCGCCGACGAGGCGATGGCCGACATGGTCGCCCGGACCGTCCTCGGCCTGTCGCGAGCCAGCCGCTGCGCCCGGACCGCCCTGGACCGCGCGATCACCGCCTACTCGCAGGCCTGCTACTTCGAGGATGTGTACATCCAGGGCGGCATCGTGTTGAACGACATCCGCCGGGCCGTGGGGACCGATCGCTTCTGGGCCACGATCCAGGCTTACGTCGAGGCGAACCGGTTCGGCATCGCCGGCACCCGCCAGCTCCTCGAGATCCTTCGGGCGGCGAGCCCCGCCGACATCGGGCCGATCCTCAGGTCCCGGTTCCCGTCCCTGTATCCCTGATCCGTCGATCCGCCGCCCGCGCCTGTGGCATCTGGCGGAGGGAGTCGGGCAGGACCCGGTTCCAGCCGCGCCACGAGGTAACGAGCCAGTCCGCGACGAGGCGCCGCAGCAGGCCCTGGTCCAGGCCGTACTCCGCCCGGACACCGGCTGGCAGCAACCCGATGGACGGCCAGAGCAGCCACGCGACGGCGGCCGCCGGCACGCGACCACCGGCGGCCACCAGGGCCCCGATCCAGGACGCGGGCAACGCCCCGGCGCTTGCCTCGACGAGCGTCCGGATCGCGGGGCCGGGTGGCGGGCGGAGGATGACCTCCGCCAGATCGCGGGCGAGCGGACCCGGGTGAACCGGCCCGCCCGGCGCCAGCATGCCGGCGATGTAGGCGTCGAACGCCTCGGCATTCGGAGGCAGGAGCGCTGCCGGGATCCCGAACGCGCGGCCGACCGGCAGCGACTCCTCGTAGAGCCGGGCTCGCACAGATCGATCGAGTGGCGCCAGCCACGCGTCCGCCGCCGCCATCGTCGAGTCCACGAGGGTCGCGTGGACCCAGAGGCGGAGCTCCGGGTCGGCCGCCGTGTAGGAAGATCCATCCTCGCGCTCCCCGACGACCGGGCGGTGCAGCCGGTTCAACCGCCGGATCTCCGCGCGCGCCTCGACGGTCGTGCCGTAGACGATCCGCAGGTAGGACCGGAGGGTTCCCGCCAGCCGCGCCCATGGGTCCTCGCGGAAGGCGGAGTGGTCGTCGACGCCCGCGGCGACCGCTGGATGGGCGATCTGGAGCAGCAGCGCCCGAGGACCGGCACCGAGCAGGAGGAACGCCTCGCGGTCCAGCCGCCAGGTCAGGCTGCCGGGCCCGAACAGGCCGCCCGCAGGACTCGCGGGCGCGGTCAGCGGTCTCCCGGACGTCGCCCGACCAGCCACCACGCAGCCGGGAAGGCGAGCGCGGCCAACACGAACTTGAGGAGCTCCGCTCCCAGGAACGGTGTCAGGCCGTTGGCCACCCCCCATCCGAGCGACTCGCCGTACGAGGTCGCGAGCCAGGGCACGCCGATCGCGAAGATCGCGACATCGCCGAGCAGCATGGCCCCCACGGCTCCCCGGACGTTTCGGTCCCAGCCGAGCTCCGCGAGCCGGCCCACCACACCCGCGGCGAGGATGAAGCCGAGGATGTACCCACCGGTTCCGCCGGCCACGATCTCCCAGCCGTGCTTCGCCTCGGCAAACACGGGCAACCCGACGATCCCGAGGACCAGGTACAGGATGGTGGACGCGACGCCCCGCCGGAAGCCGAGGGCTCCCCCGGCCACGAGGACCGCGAACGTCTGGCCGGTGTACGGGATCGGTGATCCAGGCAGGTAGAAGTGAACCTGCGCGGCAAGGGAGATGAAGAGGGTGCCGGCGAGGATGAGGGCGAGGTGCCGGACCCGGACGCCGATGCCCTCGGCGACACGGATCGGGACGAGGAAGTCCGCGATCGTGATCCCGCGTTCGCCCGTAGCCGACCGATCCAGCCGTGGCACCGAGATCGTCATCCGCCTCCTCTCGGTCGCAGATCGCGCCGCGCCGCGAGTCTAGCAGACGATTCCGCCGATTCGAGCGTGCCACTGGGGCGCCGAAGGGCCGCGCCCGGCCCCTCCGGGAGGGGCTATTCGAACTTGAGCGCGGCGATGATCGAGACGCCTGACGCCAGCCGCGACGGGTAGTAGGCGGCGACCATCGAGCTCGCGACGCCGATGACCGCGGCGATGCCGATGGGGGCCCACGGGAACCCGATTCCGGGTACGAACCCGCCCGTGAGGGCGAGCAGGATCGCCCCGACCGCGAGGCCGACGAGGGCGCCCAGGATTATCCCCACAAGCCCCAGCAGGGAGGCCTCGACGACGAGCATTCGTGATGCCTGCCGCCGGGTCATGCCGATGGACCGGAGCACGCCGATCTCGCGCACGCGCTCGACGACGCCCATGGTCAGGGTGTTCACGACCCCGAGGGCCGCGACCAGGACCGCGACGAGGGCGAGCGCATCGAAGAGCCCGAAGACGCGGCCGAGCGCATCGCTCACCGCGCCCTGGATGACCGTCAACGGGTTCGCCTGGAGCCCCAGCAGGTCTGCCTTGGCCTTGAGCGCCGACCGTGCCGCGGACCCGGCATCCGGGCCGAACCGGACGGCAAAGACGTCCGCGCCCGCGACCCCGATCGCGTTCGTCGCGTCGCCCCAGCCGACGAGGATCGCCTCGCCGCCCCCGCTCGGGATGGAGCGCTCGACGATGCCGACTACCCGCAGGTCGAGGGTTCCGCCGGACCCGAGCGGGACGATCAAGTTGTCACCCATATGGACGCCGAGCCGTGCGGCAGCTGCCACCGGGAGGACCGTGGCGCCGCCGGCGTCGAGCGCGCGGAGGGCCGTGGTCCGATCCCCCGCAACGAACGTCAGCCGCTCATCGGCGAGGAAGTCCGCACCGACGATGGCGGCCGCGTCGACGCGGAAGCCGCTGATCGCGAGGTCGAAGGTCGCGATCGGGCTCACCCTCGCCACGCCTGGAACGCCCGCGAGCTCATCGACGACACCCTCGTCCGAGGGGACGGGGCGGATGCTCGAGACGAGCTCGTCGCCCGGGACGACGCTCGCCAGCCAGGCCGTCGCGCGTTCCCGCGCGGCCTGGGCGGTCCAGCCCAGGGCGACGATCATGGCCAGGCCGATGACGAGTGCCCCGAGCGTCAGGGCGCTCCGATTCCGATCGCGGCCCAGCGAACCCCGGGCCAGGCGCTCCTCGAGCCGGACGACGCGGCCGAGCGGCACGCCGAGGACACGCGCCATCGGCGGCAGCAGGAACGGGCTGAGGAGGGTCGCCACGAGGAGCGCGCCGTAGACCGCGACTGCCCGTTCCGCGCCGACCGAGCCGGCAGCCGGCGGCCAGACGGCGAGGGCAATGAAGGCGACCATGATGAAGACGACGGCCAGCCAGCCCAGGTGCCCCCGCCTGGCGGCCGGGAGGTCGGCGTGGACACGAAGTGCATCGACCGGCGAGATCCGGGCCGCGCGCAGGGCCGGTTCGATCGCCGCCGCCACCGTCACCCCGAGTCCAACGAGGAACGCTATGGCGAGGCTCCTCGCGTCGAGTCCACTGACCGACGCGGTGAAGCCCGTCAGGGCTCGGATGGATCCCGCCATGATGCCCCCGAGGCCGGCGCCGAGGAAGAGACCGACCATCGACCCGATGAGGCCCAGGATCGCCGCGCCTACCAGGACGAATCGGACGACCTGACCGCGGGTCGCGCCGGCGGCGCGCAGAAGGCCGACCTCTCGGGCGCGCTCCCCGACCGTCATCGACAGGGTGTTGATGATCAGCAACGAGCCGACGAAGAGGACGATCGCGGCGATCAGCGCGGTCGTTGCCTGGAAGTCGGCCGTGGACGCACGCAGCCCGGCGGCGAGGTCGGACGGCGAGGAGAAGACGTATGGCTCCGACGTGAGGAGCTGTTTGAGCGCGGCCCCGACGGTTGCGGCCGTCGCGCCGGGGGAAAGCCCGAGATCGACGCGCGTCACGCCGTCCACGGCGAATGTCGACTGAGCGACGTCGAGCGGCACGATGATGGTCCGACCGCCGGTCCCGATCGCCGGACCCGGACCGGCAAGGATCCCGACGATCTGGAGCGCCACCGGACCGTCGTGCCCCAGGACGTTCACGGTGCCGCCCAGGGCGAAGCCGTCCGAGTTGGCAAGTGACTGGGTGACGATGGCGGACAGTTCGTCCGGGCGCTCGAGGGCCCGGCCCGCGACCACCTCGAGCGGATGCAGCCGGGCATACGAGGCCGGATCGACACCGACGGCCGTCACCGCTCCGCCCAGTGGCCCGCCGAGCACGGGCTCGACGAAGGTCTGACGCTCGAGGATCGGCGCCACCACGGCAACCCCTTCGGTGCCGGTGATGAGGTCGACGGTCCCCGGCGAAAGGCCGCGCTCCAGGAATGCCGAGACGCGCAGGTCGGACTTGCCGACGACGTCGCTGACGGTCCGGTCGATCGCGGAATCCAGCCCGGCGCCCATCGTCAGCGATGCCGAGAAGATGCCGACGCCGAGGGCGACCCCGATGATGGTCAGGGCGGTCCGGAGGGGACGGGCCGCGAGCGTCCGCCAGGCGAGCCGGTCGAGACCCATGCCCTACAGCCCGAGCTGGGCGAGCCGGCTGATCAGGGGCGCCGCCGAGTGATCCGCGCGGCGCCCCAGGGCGATCTCGTCGAGGATCTTTCCATCGCCGATCACCAGCACCCGGTCGGCGTACGCCGCGGCCCGCGCGTCGTGGGTCACGAGGACGATCGTCTGGCCGGCCGCCTCACACGTAAGCCAGAGCGAATCGAGGAGCTCGCCACCCGTGGTGTAGTCCAGGTTGCCTGTCGGCTCGTCGGCGAGGAGGACGGAGGGTCGCGTGACGAGCGCCCGTGCGACGGCCACCCGCTGCTGCTCGCCCTGGCTCAGCTGATCCGGCCGGTGTCGCTCCTTGCCCGTCAGCTCGACCAGCTGGACGACGTCGCGAATCCGGTCCCGGAGCTCACCCCGGCTGCCGTCCTCGCCGGCGATCGTGAACGGCAGGGCGATGTTCTCCCGGACGTTGAGAAGGGGGATGAGGTTGAAGGCCTGGAAGACGAAGCCGGTCCGATCCCGGCGCAGCCGGGTGGCCTCGTCGTCGGAAAGCCGGCTGATGTCGCGGCCCTCGAAGACGATGGAGCCGCTCGTCGGCCGATCCAGGCCGCCGAGCAGCTGCAGGAGGGTGCTCTTGCCGGAGCCTGACGGACCCATGAGGGCCACGAACTCCCCCGGCCGCACCCCCATCGTCACGCCGCGGAGCGCCTCGACTATCTCGGCGCCGAGCGTGAATCGCTTCGTGACGTCATGCGCCTCGAGGATCGGGGGCATCGGGACTCCCGCTTCGGTGAAGGGGTCGGGCGGCGGCGCCGTCAGTGTAAGGGCACGCCCGGCCGACGCCGGCGGCGATTGCCCAAGCCGTCGGCTAATTGCCGAAATAGGCCCCGGCGACGTCGGCCACGATCGTGTCAACGAGGTCGTTCGAGACCGGGCGGTCGAGGATCTGGAGGCCCAGGCTGGCCCCGTCGGGGACTGCCGAGCGCTCCGGCGTGGGCGTCGGTGCGGACGTCGGTTCGGACGTCGGTTCGGCGGTCGGCGGGATCGACGGTCCGACGCTCACTTCCGGCGTCGCGGTCGGGTCGAGCGTGAGCTCCGGGCTGGCAGTCGGCTCGAGCGTGACCGCGGTCGGCCGGACGGTCGGCTGGATCGTCGGCCGCGGGGTGGGCCGGAGCGTTGGCCGCGGCGTCGGAACGACGGTGGCCTTCGGCGTGGGCTTGGGCGTTGCCTTCGGCGTCGGCGCGGGCGCCGTCGAGCACCTGGCGGCGAAGAGGACGGTCCAGTAGTGCTGTCCGTCGGACCGCTTGTAGGCCCCGACGCCGATCGCGTCCCAGCCGGTCCCGAGGATGTTGGCCCGATGGCCGTCCGAGTTCATGAAACCGGTCTGGATCGCCTGCGTCGCGATGTCGTCGGGGAAGTTGTTCTTCCCGATGTTCTCGCCGGCCACGGTGTAGCAGTAGCCGTCGGCGCTCAGGTAGTCGAACACCATCTTGCCGTCGGGCGGAATGGAGTGGCTGAAGTAGTTGCGAGTCGCCATGTCCTTCGATCGCCAGCGCGCCATCGAGGCCAGCGCTGGATCGACCTTGAGGGCCTTCAGGCCTGCCGCCGCCCGGGCCTGGTTCGTCAGCTGGACGAGGAGCGCCTCATCCGCTGACGAATAGCTGTTGCCGGACCAGGCGAAGACGAGCCCGGGCATCGCGATCGTGACGACCAGGGCCAGGAGCGCGGGCAGCAGCTTGAGCGGGAGTCGGCGGCGGGCGGCGCTGCCGCGGTCGGGGTTCGCCGATGGCATCAAATCAAGACCTGCTACGAGTGTTTCGCGCTGACCCGTCGGCCTCCACCGACCCGTCACCGAGACGCTAGACGCGCGGGCCCGCCGCGTCCGGGGGTCCTTGGTCCCGGGTGCCGCGCGGCGGCCGTACCACCTGTGGGCACCGGACCGCACCCGACCCTACTAGACCCAGTGCAGGCATCCCCGACCGGCGAGGTGGGTCGACAGGGACCCGCGCCGGGACCGGCCGGATCCGGCATCACGGTCCTGCCCGTCAGCGCCATGCGAAGGCCCGTGGCCGGGCAACCGTTGAGCGGCAATCGGCTGAGCGCGAGGCGATTCCGGGTACACTGCGCGGGCCCTCGATCCCGGTCACCCGGACGCGGGCTCGCGTGGTGGCCTTAGCTCAATCGGCAGAGCACTGGATTGTGGCTCCAGAGGTTACGGGTTCGACCCCCGTAGGCCACCCCACCACCCGCACCATTCGCGAACTGCGGCCAACGGCACCGGCACGGCGGTCGCGCCGGCTGGCATCATCGGCATATGACAGAGATCGATTACAGCCAGTTCGACGCGCTGACCTTCGATTGCTACGGGACGCTGATCGACTGGGAGACCGGGATCGTCACCGGTCTCCGGCGTGTCCTCGACGCGAGGGGCGTCCGGCCCGATACGGATGAGCTCCTCGAGCGCTACGCGGCGGTCGAGGCAGAGCTGGAGGCCGGGCCCTACCGCCGATATCGCGATGTCCTGGCCGGGAGCCTGGAGCGCGTCGCTTCCGCCTACGGCGTAACCACCGACGCCGACGACCTCGCCCGGTTCGGCGGCTCGGTGACCGACTGGCCGGCGTTTGATGATTCGGCGGCGGCGCTCGCCAGGCTCGCGACCCGGTTCCGGCTCGGGGTCCTCACGAACTGCGACGACGACCTGTTTGCCGCCTCGAATCGGCGGCTCGGCGTCGACTTCGACTGGGTCGTGACCGCGCAGCAGGCCAACGGCTACAAGCCCCGGCTGGAGAACTTCGAGCTCCTCCTTGGACGGGTCGCCCTGCCACGGGATCGCATCCTCCATGTTGCCCAGAGCCTGTTCCACGACCACGTGCCGGCGCGGGCCATGGGGTTCCGGACCGTCTGGATCGATCGCCGCCGCGGCCTGCCGGGGTCGGGTGCCACGCCGCCGGCGGAAGCGATACCGGACGCGACGTTCCCCGACATGACCTCGTTCGCGAAGGCGGCCGTGGCGGCCTGACGAGGATCGCGCCCGCGTCGGCGAGTTCGGGGGTCGCGCCGGGCGGTCCGGCGGATGTACCATCGCTGGAAACCCGGAGCGGCGACGTATGGGATCCGTCGATGTCGCGCATCGGTCGCGCCACGATGCAGGGATCCGCGATGCCGGCCCCGGTCGGAGGTTGGTGATGGCAACCGTCACGTTCGACCACGTCACGAAGCGGTATGGCGCGGTCGCCGCCGTGAACGACTTCTCCCTCGACATCCAGGATGGCGAGTTCATGGTCCTCGTCGGCCCCTCGGGCTGCGGCAAGACCACCAGCCTCCGGATGATCGCCGGCCTCGAGGAGATCACCGAGGGAACGCTGCGAATCGGCGACCGGGTGGTCAACGACGTCGCCGCGAAGGATCGCGACATCGCGATGGTCTTCCAGAGCTACGCCCTGTACCCCCACATGAGCGTCCGCGACAACATGGCCTTCGGGCTCAAGCTCCGCAAGCTTCCCAAGCCCGAGATCGAAAAGCGCGTCAACGACGCGGCAGGCGTCCTCGGCCTCGAGAAGCTGCTCGACCGGAAGCCCAAGGAGCTGTCCGGCGGCCAGCGCCAGCGCGTCGCGCTCGGCCGCGCGATCGTCCGCGAGCCGGCGGTCTTCCTCATGGACGAGCCACTGTCCAACCTCGACGCCAAGCTGCGCGTCCAGACCCGGGCCGAGATCGCCCGACTCCATCAGCGGATGGGCACGACATTCGTCTACGTCACCCACGACCAGGTCGAGGCGATGACGATGGGCACCCGGATCGCGGTCATGGCCGATGGCCTGCTCCAGCAGGTCGGCTCGCCGCAGGAGCTGTACGACCGGCCCCGGAACCGCTTCGTGGCCGGGTTCATCGGCAGCCCCGCGATGAACTTCGCGTCGCTCGAGATCGCCGACGGCCGGATGAAGGGTTCGGGCTTCGACTTCCCGGTCCCGACCCGCTTCAAGGATGCCGTCGGCAGCGGTGCGCGCCACATCACGGCCGGCTTCCGGCCCGAGCATTTCGAGCTCAGCGGGCAGGACGAGGGCCTCGTCGTCCGGGCCAAGGCGGATGTCGTCGAGTACCTCGGCAACGAGGAGCTCCTGCATGTCACGGTCGCGGGCCACGACGCGGACGTCATCGCCCTCGTGGACGCTTCGAACAACGTCCACCCGGGCGACGTGATCGACCTCCGGATCCCGGCCGAGAAGCTGCACCTCTTCGACGCGGAATCGGGCCTCGCGCTCACCGCAGGCGTCGCGGCGGCCTGACCCTGGTGGACGGGGGACGCGACGGCGGCGGAGACGCCGACGCACATCCCGCCGACGACCGCCTCCGCGAAACGGTCGTCGGCTCCCGGCACATCTATCGCGGCCATTACCTCGACGTTCGCGTCGATGAGATCCTCACGCCCGACGGGCGACACGCCTCCCGAGACATCGTGGGCCACCCGGGTGCCGTCGCCATGGTGGCGCTCGATGGAGACGAGCGTGTCCTGATGGTCCGCCAGTTCCGTCTCGCTGCCGGGCGGACGCTCCTCGAGATCCCGGCCGGGACGCTGAACCACGCGGCCGACGGGTCGCTCGAGGACCCGGATCTCGCGTCCCGCCGGGAGCTCGAGGAGGAGACTGGCTACCGCGCGGGCACGTGGCGTCTGCTCGGTTCGTTCTGGACGGCCCCGGGCTTCGCCACCGAGCTGATGCATCTCTACATGGCCACGGATCTCGTGGCTGCCGGCGGGGATCGGCTGGCACCCGATGAGGACGAGCGACTCGAACTGGCGCGCGTGCCCTGGCGGGACGCCGTCGCGATGGCCGAGCGTGGCGAGATCGCCGACGCCAAGACGCTCGTCGGGCTGTTCTGGCTGGCCCGCATCCTCGCGGAACGCGCTGCCTAGCGATCCGGACGACGACGCATGACGAAGACGGGGAAAATGTGCGTTCGCGACTTCCGGCCGGGTGACGAGGCCGCGATCCGGGTGGTGATGGAGGCTGCGTACGAGGTCGACCGGATGCCGGGCTGGACCCGTGCCGAGATCGAGGTCGAGATCAGCCGGATCCCGGTCGATCCCGAGGAATCGCTCATCGCCGAGGAGGACGGCGCCGTGGTCGGCTACTGGGCCCGGCGCTTCGACGCCCTGCGCGTTCACCCGGCCCATCGCCGGCGCGGTCATGGGCGGCGCCTCCTCGAGGCGGCCCTGGCCCGGATCGCGGAGCGCGGCGAAGCGTTGATCACCCTGCACGTGCCGACCTACCTCGACGCGTCGGTTGCCTTCGCGGAAGCCATGGGACTCGTCTACCGATCGAGTCTCTGGCAGTTCCGGCTTCCGTCCGACCGGGCCGTCCCGCCCCCCTTGATTCCCGACGACCTGGTCTTCCGACAATGGACGGACGACATCGACGTCGGCGCCTTTGTCGCCTTCGCCACGGCGGCCTGGGAAGGGCACCCGAGCCCCCTCGGCCTGACCCCCGACCTGGCCCGGCTTGTGGCGCGCCTGCCGGGCTTCGATCCGGGCGGCATCTGCCTCGTCTCGCGGGCGCACGACCCCGAGTGGACGATTGCCTTCGCCAAGGTGGAGATCCGGCCCGATGAGGCGGGCGGGCCGACCGGCTGGATCGGCCAGATCGGCGTCCTCCCGTCAGAGCGGGGGCTGGGCCTCGGGCGGATGCTGCTGCAATGGTCGGTCCAGTATCTCCGCGCCCGAGGCGCCGTCGACATCGACCTCGCCGTCGAGGCGGAGAACGAGCTTGCGCTCGGTCTGTACCGGCGGACGGGCTTCGAGCCGGTGGTCGCCTGGCAGCACTGGATCAAGCCCGTCGCCGCAACCCGGGCATCGCAGCCTCGGGCGGCGGCCCCGGCCACGGCGACCTGAAGCGACCCGATCCTGATTCCGCCTAGCGCCCCGGATGGTCGCCGGACTCGGGCTCGGATGGGCCGGGACGTTCGTCGGCGTCCGAGGCAGCGTTGGGGCCGTGACGCACGCTCGGATCCGGTGCCGGGCCCATGCGCTCGAGCGCCGATCGGTAGAGGGCCGAGTGCGGGTCGAGGGCGACGGCCAGCCGCAGGTGTGTCCGCGCCCGTCCCGGTGCCCGCAGGCGCTTGAGGCTCATGCCGAGGGCGTAGTGCCCGTACGGCGACGACGGGTCGACTTCGAGGAGGCGCTCGAACGACTCCCGTGCCAGCGCGTGCTGGCCGGCCATGAACTCCGCCCGGCCGAGCGCCTCGAGGATGGATCCCTTCCCGGGCTCCAGGCGGGCCGCACGTTCGAGGACGATTGCGGCCTGCGCGTAATGGCGACGTCGCATGAGCGCCGTCCCTCGCTGGAGCAGCTCGTAGGCACCTTCTCGATCGTCGAGTTCGGCGCCGTCATCGCCGCCGTCGCTGGGTCGAGCCTGCTCGTCCATGCCGCGATGGTTGCACGGATGCCCCGAGGTCGCCTCCGACCTCAGGTCTTCCAGTCGGCGAGATTCACGCGGCGCAGCCGCGGGCTCTCGGTGCGGCCGGGGATGCGGCCGCGCTTCGCGATGGGCTGGCCGTCGATCTCCTTGAGGTCGCCGGTGAAGTCGATCGGCGACGCCCCGCTGATGTAGGACCCGACGGCGAACGAGTCGACCTTCGCCCCGGAATCCTTGAAGTAGCGGATTCGCTCGGGGGTGAGCCCGCCCGAAACCACGATCCGGACCTTGGGGTGGCCCGCCTGGTCGAGGCGGGCGCGAATCTCCTTCACCAGGTCCGCGGTGACCCGGCCGCGCTCCGAGGGCGTGTCGAGCCGGATGCCGTACAGGCGATCGCCGAGCGCCTCGGCGACACGGAGGGTTTCCTCGGCCTCGTCCCGGAACGTGTCGACGAGGACGATCCGGGGCACGTCCTCGGCCATCTCCCGATCGAAGGCCTCGGCCGCCCGGACGGTGTCACCGAAGATCAGGACGAGGGAATGGGGCATGGTCCCGGTCGGATTCAGGCCGGCCAGCCGGGCGCCGGCCGGCGTGGAGGCGCCAACGCACCCTCCCACGATGGCGGCGTAGTCGAGGACGTCCACGATGTCGGGGTGGACGTGCCGCGCGCCGAACGAGATCACCGGGTCCGGCGCGGCCGCCTCGACGACCTCGCGGGCCGCCGTCGCCCAGCCCGTGGACTGCGCCAGCATGCCGAGGATGGCCGTCTCGTAGAGGCCGAAGGCCCGGTAGCGGCCGGTGATCCGGAGGACGACCTCCTTTGGCCCGATCAGGTCGCCGTCGTCGAGGCTCTCGACGATCGTCTCGTCCGGGGACGCCTCGGCAAGGACGGTGCCGAGGAGGTTCTTGGCCTCGTCGATGCCGCACAGCAAGGCGTCCTGCCGGCCGAAGACCTCCATCACCACGATCGGGTCGAGGCCTTCCTGCTCCAGGATCCGTTCCGCTCGGGCGAAATACACGTCGGCGGAATCGCCGGACAGGATCTCCCAGGACGGGCGCGTGCGATGGATCGGCATCAGGAACCGTGCCGTCGCGGACCGGACGCCGGACCGTGTGCCATCACTGCCGGATACCCTCCATCCAAGACCGCCGCGTCACGGGCCCCGGGGGCAGGAGACGGCTGGCGGATCGGGCGCGAGTGTAGCGCACGGCCCGGACGCCTCAGCCGCGATGCCGGTGAGCGTGCATGAGCACGCCACGCCGCCGCCAACGGGCGCGGACCAGGTAGACGAGGAGCGCGAAGGCGAGCGCGAGGCCCAGGCCGCCGAAGATACGTCCGCGGGCGACCCCGGGTGCCGCCTCCCAAATCGCCCTTGCCGCCGCGGCCGCGGTGAGCGTCCCGTCGAGGTCGCCGCTCGCGAACGCGGCCCGCGCTCGCTCGAGATCGACGTCCGGGGTCGTCCCGAGCAGGCCGATCCTCGTCGGGATGTCGGGGTCGACGGGCCGGAGCGCGGCGGCATCCGCGTACTTGGTGATGACGGCCATCTCGGTCACTGCCTCGGCGGCCGCGGCCGCCATGCCCTCGGAGCCCTCGAACGCGATCCGGAGTCTCGCCGGCAGCGCCAGGCCGTCGCTCACGGCCGCGGCCTCGAGCTCCGTTCGCTGGCGAAGCACGTCCGCGGCGGCATCCAGCTCGATGTTGGCCTCCTGGAACTGCCACGCGCGCATGGTGTTCCGGATCGATCGCGGGAGCACCCAGTCGCCGGCCGCCTGGACCACGTCGTCGTAGTGGCTACGGGCCGCGGTTCGGGCGCCCAGGAGGGCCTGATCCGCGGGCCTCGCGATCCACGTGCGCCAGATCGTCTCGAAGTCGCCGGTCGCGTGGGCCTCCAGGAGGTCGAGGAGCGAGCGCCAGTCGAGCGGCCCGGTAGCCGCTTCCGGAACGCCGGAGGTCGTCGTCGCGGCGGACCCGACCACGGAGCGACTCGCGCCCGGCGAGGCTGCGCCCGGCGAGGCTGCGCCCGGCGAGGCTGCCGGCACGCCGGACGTGGTCCCGGAGCCGGCGATCGGCCCGGCGCCCGTCTCGGGCTGATAGGCGCCCACGCCGTTCGCTGCGTCCTGCCACACCTGGCGCAGGGCCTGGTCACCGGCCACCCGCACGATCTGCCTCGCGGCGTCGAGCGCGGCCGGCTCGGCATACTGATCGGCCGGACCTCCGGGAACCCAGGCATTGAGTGGCCCGGCGTACGCCAGCGAAGCCTGGGTGATCGTCGGCGACGCGACGTTCACGCCCAGGGCGAGCCCGGTCCGTTCGGCGTATAGCGTGGCAAAGCCGTCCGCGATCCAGCGATCGGCGACGAGGTCGCCGTTGAACCAGGCGTGGGCGACACCCAGGAGGATCGACGTCTCGTTGGCGAGGTACGAGACATCGAGCTGCGCCAACGCCGGATCGAACGTCGCGGCATCACCGCCGTCGCCGCTGCCGGACGCGGCGCGGGCCAGGGTTTCGCGCACCTCCAGTCGCGATCCGAGGGGCCAGGGCCGGCCGATTGCCGCGCCGAGCTTCGGCAAGCCGGGGACGAGGAGGTCGTTGATCCGGGCACGCCATGCCGGGTCGTCGGGCCACGACCGAACGACGAGATCGACCGAGGAGCCGCCGACCTCGACCGGGCTGGTCGCGGCCACGAGGTCGCCCGGGCGGTCCGCCTGGACGTCCGCGACGAACGACGTCGGGCTGGGCAGGGCGCTGCTGTCGAAGTCGAGGCTTCCGTCCGCCTCGCTCGTCGGGCCCGTCAGCGGGCCGCGGCCCACCACCGCGGCATAGCCGGCCGGCAGGTGGACCCGGACCGTCGAGCCCGCGACCGCATCCGACCCGAGCGCCCACGCCTGGAAGGACACCAGCGAGGGTGAGATGCGGAGCGGCCGCTCCGGGATCCCGCCGGCATCGACGATGTCGAAGGTCAGCGTCATCGCCAGGGTCTTCCCCGATCCGAGCTGGGAGCCGAACCGGAGGAGCAGCACGATCCCCGCGGTACTGCGCGAGCTGACGGCCACGCTCGGCGAACCGGTCGCGGCGGAGAGGTGAAAGCTCGAGGCAGTCGGGGGCACAGCCAGGTAGGCCTGCGTCGAGTAGTAGTGCCGGGTCACGGTGTCCTGAAGGTGGCTCGTCGCCGTGATCGCAACCGTCGCGGCGACCCGGTTTTCGGCCGGCAGGACGTCGTACGTCGTCCGGGCCACCATCGTCACGCTCGGCGTGGCGGCCGTCGCCGGGACCGCGGCCGCAGGGCCGGTGATCGCGAGCGCCGCGGTGACCGCGGCGGCAGCGACGACTCGCAGGATCCGGATCACGCCTCGAACAGCTCCGGCAGGCGGTCCAGGTACCGATCGATGAGCCCGGCATTCCGTCGCTCACGCGCCTCGTACCCGTTCGGGACGCGCCCGCCGATCCAGACCCACGGCCGCGTCTCGTCGAAGAGACGATCGGCAATCCCGACGACCCGGGCGAGGGCCAGCCCCAGCTCGTCGCCGTCGAGCCAGCGGACCGGGATCTCCACGGACAGGATCGGGCGGCCGTCATCGGTGAGGGCGAACTTCGCCATCGGGTACTCGTCATTCCAGCGCAACAACGACCGGTACGCCTTCCGGAGCCCGTCGCCCAGGGGTGGGGCGAGGTGCGTCCAGACGATCAGCCCGAGCGTCGGGTCGAGGATGAGGGTCACCCGCAGGTCCAGGCGCCGCCGTCCGTCCAGGACGAGATCCAAGGCAGTGACACCTTCCCGAGCGCTCTGCTCGCCCACGGCGAGGTCGAGGTCGAGGTCGTGGAGCCAGGACGCCAGGCGATCGGCCGCCGGGGCGGAGGGGAAATCGGGCACCGCGGCAGTCTAGCCCGCCGAGGTCGCCGCTTCCTCCGAACCGCCCGGCCGGCTCCGGTTCCCCTTCGGCGCGGCGGGCTCGACGGAACCGCCGGACGGCACGACGCGCTTGGCGAAATCCGCAGGCCTGACGCCGCCCCCGATCCGGACGTTGCGTCCGATCCGGGCGCCGCGCGGGATGGCGCTCTGCTTCCCGACGACGGTGATGCCCGTGTTGAGGCGGCCCGGTTCCTGCTTGTTCGGCGGGCCGTCGTCGGGTCCCTCGCCGACGATCGCACCAGGCCCGACGGTGACCTCCTTGTCGAGGATCGCCCGATCGATGACCGCCCGCGAGCCGATGACGCTGTCGAACATCACGATCGAGTCGCGGACCACGGCGCCCATGCCGACCCTGACCCCGGGCGAGAGAACGCTGTTGACCACCGTGCCCTCGATGACGCAGCCGTGGCTGATGAGGCTCCGATGGACCTGGGCCGTCGGACCGAGCTTCGCCGGTGCCCGCTCCTCGGACTTGGTATGGATGACCCAGTCCTTGTCGTAGAGGTCCAGCTCGGGGTGGTCGACGAGAAGCGCCATGTGGGCTTCCCAGAAGGACTGGATCGTCCCGACGTCCTGCCAGTAGCCGTCGAAGCGGTAGCCGTAGACGCGCGCCCCTCCCTCGAGCATCGCCGGGATCACGTTGGATCCGAAGTCCACGCGATCCTCGTCGAGCCAGCGCAGCAGGGCGCGTTTCGAGAAGACGTAGACGCCCATCGAGGCGAGGTCGCTCTTCGGCTGCTTGGGCTTCTCCTGCCACTCCGTGACCCGGTCGGTCTCATCAAGGGCCAGGATCCCCATCCGCGTCGCGTCGGCGAGCGGCACCCGCCGGACCGCCAGCGTCACGTCAGCCCGGTGGCGCCGGTGGGCCGCGATGAAGGGCTGGTAATCCATCTTGTAGATGTGGTCGCCGGCGAGCATCAGGATCGTGTCGGCGTCCGAGTGCTCCAGGACGCTCCGGTTTCGGAGCACGGCGTCGGCCGTGCCCCGGTACCACTGGGCCACGCGCCCACGGGCGATGTACGGCTGGAGCAGCTTGATCCCGCCGCGCGAGCGATCGAGGTCCCACGGCCGCCCCAGGCCGATGTGGTCGTTCAGGGACCGGGGGTTGTACTGGGTCAGGACGACGACATCGTTGATGTCCGAGTTGACGCAATTCGAGAGCGTGAAGTCGATGATCCGGTACTTGCCGCCGAACGGGACGGCCGGCTTGGCCCGGACCGAGGACAGGATTGACAGGCGTTCTCCCTCGCCGCCCGCCAGGACCATCGCCATCGTCCGCTTCATCGGCCGTCGCCTCGCGTCATGGGAGTCGCCTTCAGATCGATCGTAGCACCGGCTCGAGCCCCGAAGATCGTCGCCCGGTGAGTGGACGGTGAACGATGGGGTACGACTCGGACGCCGTTAGAGGAACAGCCGCGGGTTCACGAAGGTGTTGTTCAGCTCGACCATCCAGTGGAGGTGGGGGCCCGTGGTGTGACCCGTCATCCCCTCGTAGGCGATGACCTCGCCCTTGACGACGTGATCGCCGGCCTTGACGCGCGGTGGGTGGGCCTTGTTGTCGATGTGGGCGTACCAGGTCAGGAGGTTCGAGGAGTGGGCGATGATCACGATCCATGCCTTGGGCGCCGCGTCGTACGGGTTCGGCCCCGCGAAGAGCACCACGCCCGGACCCGCCGCGCGGATCGGGGTGTACATCGCCGACGCGACGTCGATTCCGTTGTGGTAGTGGGCACAGTTGCCGTAGCGCGGCTCCCAGGAGAAGCCGGTGCAGCCGAATTCCTGGGTGACCGTGCCGGCCATCGGCCAGTCGAGCGTGCCGTTGTAGACGGACGGGATCCGGCCGCCCTGTGACTGCTGCGCGACGAGGGCGTCGATCTGCTTCTGGAGGTCGGCCTCGGCCTTCTGGCTTGCCTCGATGGCCGCCGCGAGCTGCGTCTTGTTCCTGGCCAGCTTCGCGTAGGCGGCCTGCTGCTGGGACAGGAGGCGCTGCGTCTCGGCCTGCAGCTTGGCCAGGCTCGCCTGGGCCTCCGCAAGCGAGGCGAGGTCCGCCTTGAGCTTGGCCTGCTGCGCGTCCGCGGCAGCGCGCAGGTCGACCGTCTGGGCGCGGGTCGCCTCGACGCTCTGCTGGAGGACGGCGAGCGCCTGCTGGTCGGTCACGATCTGCTGGGCGAGCTCGCGGTCCTGCGTCGCGAAGTCCAGCTGGTCCGAGACCTGGGTCAGGACGTCCGTGAACGTCTGGCTGGACAGGAAGGTCTCGAGAAGCGACGTCTGGTCGGTGTCGTAGGCCTGCCGGATGCGGTCGGCCAGCACGGCCTTGCGGGCCGCCAGCTGGGCCGCCTTGGCGGCCTCGGCGGCCTCCAGGTCGGCAAGCTGCAGGTCGAGCTTCGCGACCTGCGTGTCCAGGGCCTGGACCGCGGCCTGGGCATTCGCGACGTCGACGGTGGCCCCCACGACCTGGCCCTGGACCTGGTTGAGGTCGGCGTTGGTCTTGCCGAGCGAAGCCTTCGTCGCCGCGAGGGTGACGGCAAGGGATTGCTGGTTCTTGACGACCGCGGCGACCTGGGCCTTCTGCCTGGCGATCTGGGCGTCCAGGGCCTTCTGCCGTGCGATCGCGTCGGACAGGTCGTCGGCCTGGACCTGGTGGACCGGCGTCGCCACGAAGGCGCCGCCGAGGAGGGTCGTCAGGGCAAGGAAGAAGACCAGCCCCCGGCCCGGGAGACGGTGAGGCGGGCGCGACCAGCCGCGCTGGTCAGGCGTTCGGCGGCGCATCGAGTGGCGTCATCATCGTGCGAACGATCTCCGTCTCGGGCTCGTCCCGTTCGGTTCGCTCGCCGGGTGAGACCGCCGCTCCACGTTGGGCACCACGTTGGAACGACTACCGGCAACGCGGGGATGATACCCCAGCGCGTCGGCCTTGAACGAACGGGGACCGGCCTTACAGGCCGCGCGAAACCGTCACGGCCCAGATCGCCCCGATGATCAGGAACGGTCCATAGGGGACGTAGCTCTTGAGGCTGATCCGCCGGAATGCCAGCAGGACCAGGATCCCGACCGCCGCGGCCACGGCGCCGACGATCACCGTCGCGATGAGGCGCTCCGCGCCGACGAGCAGCCCGACGCCCAGGAGGAGCTTGAGGTCCCCGATCCCGATGGCCCCGGCCCCGAACGGCACCGAGAGCAGGAACAGGAGGGCCGGGACCGCGACCGCCGCGATCGCCGCGACGAGGAGGTCGCCCGGGGCGCGGACGATGGGCCCGATGCCGGTGACGAACCCGAGGAGGGCATACGCCGCGATCGGATAGGTGATGACGTCGGGGAGCAGGCGCTGGTCCAGGTCGATGGCGAACAGCAGGATCAGCGCGACGATGAGGACCCCGAGGTAGGCGAACGCCCGCGCGTCATCGCCATATCGCTCGGCGAGCAGCGCCGGGCCGATCGCGCCGGCCGCGATCACGGCCACGGTCCGCCAGTCGATCGCCCGGATCGAGCCGTCCTCGTGGGCCGGCCAGCGGGCGGCGATCCGGTCGGCGAGGAAACCCCAGGCCGCGCCCGCGATCGCCGCGCCGATGACGAGCGGGCTCACCGGCCTGCCGTCGGGTCCGTCAGTCGGAGGTGGCCCCGGCGAGCGCGAGCTCGACGAGGGTTGCGTGGGACGCGCCGGAGGCGCCGCGGGCCGCGAACGGCTTCGTCTTCTGGTAGTAGGCGGTCCCGGCGATGTCGAGGTGGACCCAGGGCTTGGTCACGAACTCCCGGAGGAAGAGGGCGCTCTTCACGAGACCACCCTCGGGGCCGGCGCTGTTGACCATGTCGCCGTACCAGGATTCCATGTCCTGCCAGTAGTCGTCGACGATCGGCAGCTGCCAGAACCGCTCGCCCGCCCTCGCACCGGCGCCGAGCACGGTATCGGTCCAGGCCTGGTCGTTGCCGAACGCGCCGCTGACCATGTCGCCGAGCGCCCGCGAGACGGCCCCGGTCAGCGTTGCCACGTCGACGATGTGGGTGGCGCCGAGTTGCTCCGCGTAGGTCATCGCGTCGCCGAGGATGAGCCGGCCCTCGGCGTCGGTGTTGATGATGTCGACCCACTTGCCGTTGAGAGCCTTGACGATGTCGCCGGGTCGCGCCGAGTGCGGCCCGGGCATGTTCTCGACGGCCGGTGCCAGCACCAGGAGCGGGGTGCCGGGAGCCAGGCGGGAGACGGTGGCCATGGCCGCGATCACGGTGCACGCACCGGTCTTGTCCATCTTCATCTCTTCCATCCGGTCGGCCGGCTTGATGCTGATGCCGCCTGAATCGAAGCAGACGCCCTTGCCGACGAGGGCCAGGTGACGGCCGGCCGAGTCCTTCTGGCCGGCCTTGCCGGAGCGCATCACGATCATCCGCGGCGGGTTGTCGCTGCCACGGCCGATGGCCATGAACATGCCCATGCCCATCTCGGTCGCCTTCTCGGGACCGATGACGTCGATCCACAGGCCGTGCTTCTCGGCGATCGCCCAGGCCTCCTCGGCCAGGACCTCGGGGCTCACGTCGTTGGACGAGCGGTTCGCCAGGGTCCGGGCGATGTTGCCGCCCTCCCCGATGATCTGGCCGCGCTCCGCGGCGGCCGTCAGGCCGGCGATGTCGGCGCCCGCCGGGGCGATGAGGACGAGCTCGTCGAGGACCGGCGGCGCGGTGCGGGGATTCTCGCGATAGATCGTCGCCGGGTCGTAGCCGCCCTCGACGATCCCGCGCGCGACGAGCATGGCGGCGGCCTCCACGCCGCCTTCCAGCGTCGCAAGCGGCTCGAGCCAGACCGCGATGGAGTGGATCATCCGTCCGCCGAGCCGGTGCGTCGCCGCGGCGCCGAAGTGGACGATGGTCTCCCGGTCGAGGGCTTCGCCATCGCCGACGCTGACGGTGAGGATCCGGGATGCCTTCGCCGCGCCGGCGGCCGCCATCGCCGAGGTGAAGCGTCGGTTCCGGATCTCCCCGAAGGCCTCGAGCGCCTGCAGCTCGCCGTTGGCGCGGCGGTCGATCTCGCCGAGCGGGCCGTCCCAGGTGGGCGAACCCACGATCGGCACGACGAGGAGATCGGCAGGGACGACCCAGGGTTGATCAGTCACGACGCGCAGCTGCACGAGCTCAGTCCCTCCGGGGTGTTGGGCCGCATGACGCGCGATCGATGCGACCGATGGTTGATTGGCCCGAGTGTACGTCAGCCGAGGGTGCGAGCCGCCCCTGCCGGGCCTGCGGCGGACAGGGCCTGGAGGGCCAGGTCGAGCCGGGTCCGGGCCTGCTCGATCGCGATCACGGCCTGGTTCAGCCCGCCGCGACCGATGTCCGCGATGATCACGGTCAGGCCGCGGTTGTCGGGCGGCAGCTGTGCCCGCGCGTCGCCCTCCTCCTGGAAGGCGGTCCGTACCGCGTCCGTGACCTTGCCTGCGGAGTCCCTGAACGCGGCGTAGAGGGCGGTAAGGGCCAGGTCGTAGCGCCGGTTGCGGGCGATCCAGTCGTCGATGGTCGAGACGTCCGTCGAGTTCACCAGCTTGTCGCGGATCGTGACCGCGGCGTCGAGCTTGGCGATCGAGCCGGCGAGCGTCGCGAGGGCCGCCGCGTACTGGGCACCCCGGCCCTGTCCGGCCGCGGCGGCCACGAGCGAGTCGTGATCGGCCAGCAGGGTCAGGAGCTGCGATGCCTGGAGGCTCCCCGCGGTGAGGGTCGCCCACGATCGTGACAGTCCCTGGGTCGAGTCGAGGGCCGCGATCATCGCGGAGCGTCGGGCCAGCACGTCGCCGCTGTAGAGGAGCACCTGCGCGGGATCGGCGCCCGGCAGGGCCTGGAGCCGCGCCCGCAGCGCCGTCGAGTCGTCCTGGACGGCGGCGGCGGCGGCGGTGCCGTCCGACAGGGCGCTGGAGAAGGCGGAATGGTCGGCGGAATTCAGGGCAGCCAGGGCGCCCCGCGCCAGCAGGGCCAGCCGATCGACGCTCGCGGCCACGTCGGTGAGGTTCGTCCTCGCGGCGTCGAGGTGCGGCGTGAGCGTGGAATCGCCGTCCCAGGTGAGCTCGGCCCGGGCGGCCGTGCCCGGCGGGTGCGACCACATGGCGACGACCCCCGCGCTGCCCACTGCCACCGCGACGAGGATGAGGAAGTACGCGAGCGCGACGGCGACGCGCTGGGCGGCCCGGAGAACGCGACGGCCGGTGCTCACCCGCTGAGCGTAGCCGCTCGGCGCCTGCACCGCGATACTCCCATCCGGCTAGCATCCCGGGGATGGATCTCCAATCCCCGGATTGCCGCGGCTGGCGCCGTCGTCGCGACCGGGACCGGCACCGGTGGCAGGATGGCGCCGCTGATGCCTGAGTCGCGCGAGGCGGTGCGCGGTCGGTACGCGGCCGGCGGCCCCGTCGACGATTCCACGGCCCGCCTTATCGAGCGGCTGCCGAAGGCGGAGCTGCACCTGCATCTCGACGGTTCCCTCCGCGTCGATACGGCCCTCGAGATCGCGCGGGCGCGCGGGGTCGACGCGCCGCGGACCTGGGCCGGCATGCGAGACGCCCTCGTCGCCCCGCCCCGATGCCTCGACCAGGCCTCGCTCCTGGAGGCCTTCGACCTCCCGATCGCCCTCATGCAGGACGCGGGCTCGCTCGAGCGGATCGCCGCGGAGATGGTCGAGGACAAGGCCGCCGACAACGTCCGCTACGTCGAGATCCGATGGGGTCCGCTGCTCCACGTCGGGGGCGGGCTCCCGCTCGCCGAGGGGATCGAGGCCGTGATGTCCGGCGCGGCGCGCGCGGCCCGGGCCACGGACACGACGGTCCGCCTCATCTGCACCGCCCTGCGCTCGCACGACCTCGAGGCGAACGTCCGGCTCGCGGAGACCGCCGCGCGGTTCATCGACCGGGGCCTGACGGGCTGGGACTACGCCGGCCCCGAGGAGCGATTTCCCGACCCGATGGCAGCCGGCGCGGGCATTCGACGCGGCCCGTGCGGGCGGCCTGCGCATCACCCTCCACGCCGGTGAGTGGGGCGGGGCCGCCCAGGTCCGGCAGGCCCTGGCGATGGATCCCGGAGCGGATCGCCCACGGGTCCGGCGCGGCCGACGACCCGGCGCTGATGGCCGAGCTCCGGGCGCGCGGCATCTGCCTCGACCTCTGCCCGACCTCGAACGCCCAGGCCGCGATCGTGCCGACGGTGGCCTCCCATCCGCTGGCGCTCCTGCACCGCGCCGGGGTCCTCGTGACCCTGAGCACCGACGACCTGACGGTCAGCGACGTGACCCTGTCCGAGGAGTATCGGAACGCGGTCGAGCGGATCGGCCTGACGCTGCCGGAGCTGTGGGCGATCGATCGGCAGGCGCTCGACGTGGCGTTCGCCGACGAGGCGGCCCTGGGTCCGTTGCGCGCCGCCTTCGACGACTGGGCGGCCGGCATTCCCGAGCTTGCCGGCTGAGACCGATCCGCCCGGGTGTCCCGTGCTCGCTGGCTGAGGCCGATCCGGCCGGGCGTCCCCGAGCTCGCGCGCTGACACCGAGGGTGGTACCGAACCGCCGGCGGCCCTCGGCTGGACGGATCAGCCGGCGGCGAGGCGCTCGATCGCGCGCTCCAGCGCCGCCGCATCCTCGGCGATGAGCGTCGGCCGCTGGTCGGGAGGCAAGCTCTCGGCGTCCGCCCGGCTGGAGACGCCGGTCAGGATGAGGATGCTCCGCGCCCCGACCGCGTTGGCCGCGGCAATGTCCGTCCCGAGCCCGTCGCCGATGACGACCGCCGTGGCCGGCTCGACGCCGCCGGCCCGTGCCGCCGTCTCCATGAGCAGTGGCTCCGGCTTGCCGATGACCATGGGCGTCACGCCGCTCGCCACCTCGATCGCGGCCACGATGCTGCCGGAACCAGGTCGCAGCCCGCGCTCCAGCGGATAGACCGGATCCCGGTTGGTGGCGATGAACCGGGCGCCGGCCCGGATGCAATCGGCCGCGGCCGCCACGCGGAGGTACGTCATCTGCGGATCGAGGCCCGCCACGACGGCGTCCGGGTGGCCCGCGGCGGCCCAGCCGTCGAGACCCTCCTTGGCCATCCGCTCCGCGACGTGCCCGGCCGAGACCACATCCAGGCCGACATCGCGCAGCTCGCGGTCAAGGCCCGCGGCACCCACGGTCAGGACCCGCCGCACCTCAGGCGCCTGCGTCGACAGGTAGAGCGCGGTCGCCCGGGGCGAGCTCACGACCCCGTCCGGCGTGACCGGCGCACCGAGGGCGGCGAGCCGGCTGACATAGTCGGCCCGGTAGTGCATCGAGTTGTTGGTCACGTAGATCACGGCATCGCCGGCCGCGACCCGCGCGGCGAGCACGGCCGCGACGCCGGGCACGGGATCGAGGCCGCGGTAGACGACACCATCGAGATCGACGAGCAGGAGCATGGCGCATCGATGCTATCCGCTCCAGCCGGTAGGATGGGTCGATGCCGTCCGAAGTCCACTCCGTCGCCGTTCCCGGTGGCCACCTGCACGTCGTCGTCGATGGCGACGGCCCGCCGATCCTCCTCGTGCACGCGGGCATCGTCGACTCGCGCGCCTGGGATCCGCTCGTCCCCTACCTCGCCACGGCCGGCTATCGCGTCATCCGGTACGACGTCCGTGGGTATGGCCAATCCACGACCGACGACATCGAGTTCTCGAACCGGGAAGACCTGCTCGCGGTCCTCGACGGCGTCGGGGTGGATCGCGCCGTCCTGGTCGGGAACTCGCGCGGCGCGACGATCTGCCTCGACACCGCCCTCGAGACGCCGGAGCGCGCGATCGCGCTGGGCTGGGTGGGCGGCGGCATCGGTGGCTTCGACGGCGGCGACACACCCGAGGAGATCGAGATCTTCGACCGGGCCGATGCCCTCGAGGCGAAGGGTGACGCGGACGCGCTCGCCGATCTCGAGGCCCGGATCTGGGTCGACGGGATCGGGCAGCCGGCCGGCCGCGCGCCGGAATCGATCCGCCATGCGGTCCGCGAGATGGACCGGCCCCTCCTCGAACCCGGTCGGGTGATGGGCCGCCCGATCCCCCTCGATCCGCCCGCGAACGATCGCCTGGGCGAGCTGCGCATCCCGGTCCTTGCCGTGGCGGGCGCGCTCGACACGACCAGCACGATCGCCGGGGCAGCGCGACTGGAAGCCGCAGTCCCGGGCACGAAACGCGTGATCATTCCCGGCGTCGCCCACATGGTCGGGATGGAAGTCCCGGAGCAGCTGGCCGGGCTCATCGTGGAGCTCGTGCGACCGCTCGGATCCTGGGCGTGAGCCGGGGACGCGGCCGGGGGGCGATGCCCGGGTCCCGGGCGCCGTCCTCCATGCCTCGTTCGGGCGCTCCGGCCGCATCTCCTACCGGTTCTTCGGTCAACGCCGATCCCCTGGCCGGGGTCGAACGCGTCTTCATCGACGGGTCGAACCTGCTGTACGCGCTTGCCCGCGGGTCGGGGTCGCGGCGCCAGGGCGGCGTACCGCGCGGCCCGGACGACGGGCCCGGCGGCCTCGCGCCGGCGGGCGCCATCATCGGCCGGCTTCGAGCCTCGTTTCCGCCGTCGGTCTCGGTGGAGCTGGTCTTCGACGGGCCGGTGCACGGCGGGATCAAGGGCCGCCTCGCGACCGGGCTCCGGGTGTCGTATTCGGGCCGGGCATCGGCGGACAGCATCATCTTCGAGGGCGTCGCGGCGCAGCTCGCGGCGGACGGGCCCGCGGGCACGTGGGGGATCCTGGTCGTCACCGACGATCGCGGCCTGCGCGACCTCGTGACGGCTCGCGGGGCGAGGGTCGCGGGCACGGCCTGGCTGGCCGGTCGCATCGGTCGGATCGGCGAGGAACGCGCCGGGCGGGCCGGCCGGGCTCCGGCTCAGGTGGTCGTCGTCGGCTGCCCGCCCCACCGCGCCCGAAGGCCGGCACCACGATCGGGCATCGACGGCCCCTCCTCGCACCCGACGCGGCCGACCGGGATTAGCCGCGACCGGATCAGTCCTGACTGCTAGGATTTCCCCGTGATCGAAACCCTCCAGGCAGCCTGGCACTCGTTCCTCCAGGCGATCTCCCCGATCGTGATCCCGGATTGGGGCTCGCTCGTCGGCCTCCTCCCGGTCTTCCTGGTGATCGGCGTCGTCGGCCCGATCCTGAGCCTGCTCGTCCTGGGGTGGTTCTTCTACGTCGTCCGCGCGCCGCGCGCGAAGCTGTCGATCGTGGAGGGTCCGCGGCCCGCACAGATCGAGGAAGGCCGCCCGGTCTATCCCTCCGGCGAGCCGTACTGCCCCTTCGACCAGCTCATCTATCCGTCGGGCGCGACCCGCTGCGACGTATGCCATCGCGACCTCCTGGTCCGCTGCCCGAAATGCGCGGCCGGCCGGGACGCCAGTATCGATACCTGTGGGAACTGCGGACTGGTCCTCAAGATCGAGAACCGCGTCCGCACCCTCGCGCCTGCCGGGCCGCCGCCCGGAGGCGCCGCCGCCGCCTAGCCGCCCCAGTCCAGTCATCGGGCATCGCGCCCGGCCCGCCGCCCTCGTCCTTCGTCGGGCATCGCGCCCGGCCCGCCGCCTCAGCAACATCGCCGGGCAATCGCGCCCGGCCCGCCGCCTCAGCAACATCGCCGGGCAATCGCGCCCGGCCCGCCGCCTCAGCAACATCGCCGGGCATGGGCCCGGCCCGCCGCCCGGTCTCGAACCAGCGCCACGTCTCGAAACAGCGCCCGCGATCCCCGCGTCCCGGAGGCACTCATGGCATCGCTCGCACAGCTCCTCTTCACCATCGGCACCTTCGTGCTGGCGATCGCCTTCGCCGCGCATGTCGGTCACGCCGTCCTGCTCGCGAACGGGCGCCGCGCCATGACCGCGCTCGGCGCACTTGCCCCACGGTCCCAGCAGCCGGCATGGGCCGGCGTCGCTACCGGATCGTTCGTGCAGGCACGGGCCAAGGCCGACGCCGCTGCGCCCCGGAACTTTGCCTCCCCGAGCGCCCTGTCGAGCGCGTCGTCCTGGCTCGCGATCGGGGCGTTCGCGCTCCTCGCCAGCTCGATGCTCCTCCGCGCGATCCTCGTCGGCCGCGGCCCGTGGGGCAACCTCTTCGAGTTCTCGGTCGCGTTCTCGGCCTCGATCGTCGGGGGCTACCTCGTCCTGTCCCGCCGCTATCCGATCAAGTCCATCGGCTGGGTCCCGCTCGGGGTCGGGCTGGGGATCGCCCTGTACGCGTCCTCGCTGCCGTCCGAGATCGAGCCCCTCGTGCCGGCTCTCCAGAACGCGCCGCTGCTCACGATCCACGTCGGCATGGCGATGCTCAGCTACGGGATCTTCGCGACCTCGTTCGGTGCCGGCGTCGGCTACCTGATCCAGGGCAAGGACGACCGCTTCTCGTGGCTGCCCGGCCACAAGGTCCTCGACGAGGTCGCGTACCGGGCGGTGATCGTCGGCTTCCCGGTCTTCGCCACCATGATCATCCTGGGCTCGTGGTGGGCCTCGATCGCCTGGTCCCGCTACTGGGGCTGGGATCCGAAGGAGACAGCGGCGCTCGTGACGTGGCTGATCTACGCCATCTATCTCCACGCCCGCAACCAGCGATCCTGGGCTGGCCGGCCCGCTGCCCTGCTGCTCGTGATCGGGTTCGGGATGGTCCTGGTCACGTACTCGGGCTCGCTCTGGTTCAGCGGCCTGCACGCGTACTCGGGGCTGTAGTTCTCAAGGTCGCGCCGGCGGATCCCGAGCAGATCCAGCGCCGCACCGCGCACATCCCAGCGCCGCACCGCGCACATCCCAGCGCCGCACCGCACCGCACCGCACCGCGTACATCCCAGCGCCGCGCCGCAACCGGCACGCCGTGCCGACCGGAGCCCGCCGCGCACATCCCAGCGCCGCGCCGCACCGCGCACATCCCACCCCGCCGCGCACATCCCACCCCGCCGCGCACATCCCACCCCGCCGCGCACATCCCACCCCGCCGCGCACATCCCGCACCGGCACCCCGCGCCGCACCGGCACGCCCCGCGCCGCGCATCCCGCCCGCGCCGGACCCGATCTTGGCCAGATAGTCATCCCCAGACTGTTCGGACGAGTCGCAGGACAGTCATGACCGCCGCGACAACGCGGAGCCGGTGCAGGCCGTTCGGGACCGTGCGTGACGAGGCATCTCAACCCGCGCAAGTCGGCCCGGCGGCCCACAATCCTGGTCGACACCTGTCCGAATACGTCCCCCGATGACTGTCTGACACAGGTCCGGGACTGGGCGGCCGAACAGCCCTGTTCTGCGCTCGCGCGCACTAGCCCGCGCGCACTGGACCCGCGCGCACTGGACTCCGCGCGCACTCGGCGCCGCGCTGGCCCGCTCGCGCTGGCCCGCCCACTCGCGCTGGCCCGCCCGCTCGCGTTGGCCCGCCCACTCGCGCGCGGCGCACCCGCGCACTCGCGCCCTCGCACAACCGTCCGGCAGGCGCACGGATCCAGCGCGGTCGTGACCATCAGCCCGTGCATCGGTTGCGCCGGGCCGTTACCGTTTCCGACAACATGAGCCTCGTCCTCGAGAACCTGGTCAAGCGCTTCGGGCCCGGTCACCGCCCTCGACGGCATCTCCTTCAGCGTCGAGCGCGGCCACGTGTTCGGGTTCCTCGGTGCCAACGGCGCGGGCAAGACCACGACGATGCGGATCATCCTCGACATCCTTCGCCCGGACAGCGGCACGGCAACCTGGAACGGCACGCCGACCACGGACGTCGCCCGCCGGACCTGGGGCTACCTGCCCGAGGAGCGCGGCCTCTACCCGCGCCTCGAGGTACTCGAGCAGCTCGTCTTCTTCGCCTCGCTCTACGCCATTCCCCGCAAGGAGGCCGCCGCGAACGCCCGCGAGTGGCTGGGCCGCTTCCGGATCGCCGAGTACGAGGGCCGCCGTGCCGAGGAGCTCTCGAAGGGCAACCAGCAGAAGGTCCAGCTGATCGCGGCGATCCTCCACGGCCCCGACGTCCTGATCATGGACGAGCCGTTCTCCGGCCTCGACCCCGTGAACGTGTCCCTCCTCAAGGAAGCCTTCGCGGAGATGCAGAACCGGGGAACGACCCTCATCTTCTCGACCCACCAGATGGAGATGGTCGAGGAGCTGTGCGAATCGATCGCGATCATCGACCGCGGCCGGCTCGTGATCAACGGCTCGGTTCGCGACGTGAAGCGCGCCAGCGGCCGGCGCATCGTCCGGCTCGGGGTCGAGGGCGACCACGACCTGCCATGGCTGTCCGACCTGCCCGGCGTGACGGTCGTCCGGCCCGGCATCGACTTCTCCGAGCTCGACGTCCGCGGTCGCGATCCCCAGGAGATCCTCCAGGCCGCGCTCGCCCACGGCGAGAAGATCACCGAGTTCGTCATCGCCGACCCCTCGATCGAGCAGATCTTCATCGAACACGTCGGTCGGGCGCCGTCAGAGGACCAGCACCTCGCCGAGGCCGGCACGATCGCCGGCACGGCCGGCGGGACGGGCACGGGATCGGGCGCCGGCACGGCCGGCGGGACGGGCACGGGATCGGGCGCCGGCACGGCCACCGGCGCGGGGGCCGCAAGTGGGTCGGGCGCGGCGACGCCAGGAGGCAGTCGATGAAGCCGAACCTGGCCGCGAATCTCCGCAACATCCTGGCCGTGGCCCGTCGTGAGTTCATGTTCCGTGGTCGCACCCGGACATTCCGCCTCACGACGGTGCTCCTCGTGGTGGTGGGCGTCGCCCTGGCCCTCGCCCCGGTGATCATCCAGTTCATCGACCGCGGCAGCACCGGGGAGCGGGTCGAGATCTATGTCGGCGACTCGAAGCCAGGCGTCGATGCCGTCACGATCGTCGGCGCGATCCTCAACGCACCGAGCGCCGGGACCACGACGACCCCGAACGCCAAGCCGGACTACATCATCGAGCCGGTTACCGACCTCGAGGCGGCCCGGGCGAAGGTCGTCGACGGTGGCGCGTCCGCGGTCCTCGCCATGAGCCGGGTGGCGAGCGGCGACCTCTCCTTCACCGTCTACTCGAAGGACTCGATCCTCTCCCGTCGCAACCAGCTCCTGCAGGTCGCGGCCGGACAGGTCGCCGTCCAGGACCGGCTGGTCCGAGCCGGGCTCGACCTCGGCCAGTTTCAGCAGCTCAACGCGCCGCCCGCCTTCGTGCTGAGTGCCGGCGGATCCGAACGGCAAGGATCGGCCCGACCAGCGTCCAGGATTTCGCGAGCTCGGCTGCCATCAGCTTCGTCCTCGCGATCCTCCTCTTCATGGCGATCATCCTGTACGGCCAATGGGTGGCGTTCAGCGTCGCCGAGGAGAAGAACAGTCGGGTCATGGAGGTCGTGCTCGCGGCGGCAACACCATTCCAGCTCATGACCGGGAAGGTCGTCGGAGTCGGAGGGCTCGCCCTGGTGCAGTACGTGCTCGTGCTCGTACCCGCATCGGTCGTCCTGATCTTCCAGGGCCAGATCGCGTCCAGGCTCCTCGGCGCGGGCGGTGCCAGCGTCGACCTGCCCGCCGGCCTCTCGATCGGGATGCTCGTCGTCTTCGGGATCATGTTCGTCCTGGGCTTCGCCCTGTACGCCGTGCTCTACGCCGGCGCCGCCTCCCTTGTCTCGCGCCAGGAGGACGTCAACCAGATCGTTGCTCCGCTCACGATGATCTCGGTCGCCGGCTACCTCGTCGCGACGTACTCCGGGACGGGCATCATCCCGATCGACTCGCCGCTCGTGGTCATCCTGTCCTTCGTTCCATTCTTCAGCCCCTACCTGATGCTGACCCGGCTCGGACAGCAGGCCGTAGGGCCTGTCGAGGTCGTCGTCGCGATCCTCATCCTTGCGGCGTTCATCCCTGTCGCGCTCTGGGTGGCCGCGCGCCTGTATCGCTCGGGGGTGCTCCTCTACGGTCAGCGGCCGACCCCGCGGACGCTGGTCCGGGCGCTGCGAGGGAGCTGAGCCGGGCGCCGTCGGTGGCCGCGCCGCCACGCGGCCGGCCGAGCGGCCGTCAGCGGCCCGCGGCCACTCGGCGGTCCCCGCGGCCACTCGGCGGTCCCCGCGGCCACTCGGCGGTCCCCGCGGCCACCCCGCGCCCCGCACCCCGGAGCTGCAGCGCGGGTTGCTCCGTCGCTGACCCGGGCGCGGGTGCCACCGTTGCGCGTCTGCCGCCCAGAGTGTCATGGAGTCGCCGGGGGACTCTTCGGCCCACTCACCGCGCTCCAAGGCCCAGGGATCGGCCCCTCGCCGGTCTCGCGACGCGCTGCCTGAGCTCAGCCACCTTCACGACGCGCGCCGTTTCCTCGCCGAGACCCGGCGGGGCGTCGCCATTGATGTCCGACCACTCCCGGGGTGACTGTCTGGCACAAATCGCAGCGCGGCCAGGGGTCCGACAGGCTCGCGCAGCCAGGCTCGGAGCCGGCGACCATCGTCCGGAAGCGCCGCGTCGAAGGTGACCCTGTGCGCCTCGATCCGGCGACGATTGGTCCGGCCCTCGGCGACGATCAGGCAGACACCGACCGACCTCGCGCGCCACCCAGCCTCCTGACCGATCTCGCGGCCGAGGCGGCGCTTTCGGTCCAGCGTTCCAAGCAGCTCGCCGACGTCAACGATGTCGGTCTTCAGCTCGATCACCAGGAGCGCCCCGTGATCCGCGTTCCAGGCCAGGACATCGACGATGCCCCGCTCGCCCCAGATCGCGAAGGAGATCTCGGGCCTTGCGTCCCAGCCCTGGGTCCGGAGCCACGCGATCACGACCTCGGCAAGCCGCCCATGTCGTGCATTGGCCATCCGTTCGAGGTCGCCGCCGCGCCATCGCGCCGTGAACTCGAGCCGGACTTCGAGGCGGGCGGCGATGGCCCGAACGGTCTCGACCGACAGCTCCCGAAGCTCGCCTCGCTCGATTCGCGAAACGGACGACTGCGAGACGCCGGCCATCGCCGCAAGATCGACCTGGCGAAGGCGCCGCCGAATTCGGATGGCGCGCACGAGGGAGCCCAGCCGGAGATCGTCCACGTGACGAGTCTCGCCGGCGGCCTTATCTGGCGCATATCCGGCGCTGATCCGGCGGCCTTATCTGGCGCATATCCGGCACTCATTCAGAACGCCTGTTCTGTATCATGGGTCGCTCAGTTCCCCGCGGACTGCCCACACGACCGTGCACAACCCGACGAACGGGCGTGGACAACCGATCCCGGGCCCGTGGAGAACAGCGGCACGACCGGTGGATGAATCCGGCGGAAATCGTGGAAACGGGCCGCTCGATCGTGGATGCCCTGAAATAGCCCGAACCCCACTACATGTAGCGGCCATGGCCGTCAAATCAACCACAACATCTTGTGTTTTGGGCTTGACTCGACCCCAACCGAGCAGTATCGTTCTCGGGTCGCTCGATCGACGCCGTCCAGCCTCCGTCCGGCCGCCAGGGGAACCAATCAAGGGCTCATCGCCCGGTCCCCCGAAGGTGCCCCTCCCGGACCCGAGGCCCACGACGCGACCAGGCGCAAGGGTCTCGGGTCGCAGCTACGATCGGCACCGCCCAGGCGGCGTGCCGGCGGCACGCGGAACGAGACCTACGTGAACATCGGAGCAGCCGCCGGTCCGGACCCCGCCCAGGTCCCCTTCCGGCCCCTGCAGGCCGGCCGGATCGGCTCCCCGTCGGGACCCGGCCCGGATCGAAGTGAGAGCGGAGAGCGGATCCCGCGGCATCGGTCCCGTGGCACGGACGGCGCGGCGGAGAAGGCGAAGACCGACCGGTGCCCACCGCCGGCGGGGATGGAGGAGAAGAACACGATGGCCCGAGCCGATAGCGCGCCCGTCCCGGTGATGCACGACGGGACTGTGGCCGACGTCGAAAGCGGAGCGGTCGAAAGCGGAGCGAAGGCCCACGGCAACGCCAACGGCAAGGGCGCGAAGAAGGCCCGCAAGCTGAGCGGCCCCTGGGGCGCCAGCTTCGACGGCACGGCCCCGGACGGGACCCACGCCCGCGGCCTCAGCTGGCCGCGCCGGAACACCACGCCGGGCATCCACCCCTACGACGAGCTCGAGTGGGAGATGCGAACCGCCGGCATCTCCAACGAGTCGGGCAAGAGCGTCTTCGAGCAGAAGGACGTCGAGGTTCCCAAGGCCTGGAGCCAGCTCGCGACCAACGTCGTCGTGAGCAAGTACTTCCGCGGACACGTGGGCACGCCCGAGCGGGAGCACAGCGTCAAGCAGCTCATCGACCGCGTCGTCAACTCCATCGCGGCCTGGGCCGAGACCCAGCGCTACTTCGCGACGGACCGAGGACCTCGCAGTCCTTCAAGGCCGAGCTGACGCACCTCCTCGTCAACCAGAAGATGGCCTTCAACTCGCCGGTCTGGTTCAACGTGGGCGTCGAGCCGAGGCCCCAGTGCTCGGCCTGCTTCATCAACTCGGTCCAGGACAACATGGGCTCGATCATGGACCTCGCCAAGACCGAGGCCATGCTCTTCAAGTTCGGCAGCGGCGCGGGCAGCAACCTGTCCCCCATCCGCTCGGCCCGCGAGAAGATGACCGGCGGCGGCACCGCCTCCGGCCCGGTGAGCTTCATGAAGGGCTACGACGCCTTCGCCGGCGTCGTGAAGTCGGGTGGCAAGACCCGCCGCGCGGCCAAGATGGTCATCCTCGACGCCAGCCATCCGGATGTCCTCGACTTCATCGATTCGAAGATGCTCGAGGAGAAGAAGGCCTGGGCCCTCATCGAGCAGGGCTACGACCCCAGCTTCACCGGCGAGGCCTACGCGAGCGTCTTCTTCCAGAACGCCAACCACTCCGTCCGGGTGACCGACGAGTTCATGCACGCGGTCGAGGACGACGGCGAGTGGACGACCCACGCGGTGGTCGGCGGCGAGCCGATGGGCACCTACAAGGCCCGCGACATCTTCCGCCGGATGGCCGATGCCGCGCACCTCTGCGGCGACCCCGGCATCCAGTACGACACCACCATCAACGACTGGCACACCTCGGCGAACACGGACCGGATCTACGCGTCCAACCCGTGCTCCGAGTACATGTTCCTCAACGACACCGCCTGCAACCTGGCCAGCCTCAACCTCATGAAGTTCGTCCGCGAGGACGGCGAGTTCGATGTCGAGGCCTACCGCTACGCGGCGCGCCTGACCATCACCGCCCAGGAGATCCTCGTCGACAACGCGTCCTACCCGACGCCGAAGATCGAGGAGAACTCGCACAAGTTCCGGCCCCTCGGCCTGGGCTACGCGAACCTCGGCGCGCTGCTCATGAGCCGCGGCCTCGCCTACGACTCCGACGAGGGCCGCAACTTCGCGGCCGGCCTCACCGCGATCATGCACGGCGAGGCGTACCGCCAGTCGAGCATCGTCGCCCGCGACCACGGCGGCCCGTTCCTCAAGTACGACGAGAACCGCGAGCCCTTCCTGCGGGTCATCCGCAAGCATCGGGACGCGGCCTACCAGCTCCACGAGGCAAGCGTCCCGAAGGACATCCTCGACGCCGCCCGCCTGGTCTTCGACGAGGCCCTCGAGCTCGGCGAGGTCAACGGCTATCGCAATGCCCAGGTGACCGTGCTGGCCCCCACCGGGACCATCGCCTTCATGATGGATTGCGATACCACCGGCGTGGAGCCGGACATCGCCCTCATCAAGTACAAGAAGCTCGTCGGCGAGGGCTTCCTCAAGATCGTCAACCAGACGGTCCCGAGCGCCCTCCGCAAGCTCGGCTACGCGCCGACCGAGGTCGAGGCCATCCTCGAGTACCTCACCGAGCACGAGACGATCGAGGGCGCGCCCGGGTCTGAAGCCCGAGCACCTGTCGGTCTTCGACTGCGCCTTCAAGCCCCAGAACGGCGTGCGGTCCATCCACTACATGGGCCACATCCGGATGATGGGCGCGATCCAGCCGTTCATCTCCGGCGCGATCAGCAAGACCGTCAACATGCCCGAGGCGGCGACGGCCGACGAGATCGAGCAGGTCTACCTCGAGGGCTGGAAGAAGGGCCTCAAGGCGATCGCGATCTATCGCGACAACAGCAAGCGATCGCAGCCGCTCAGCACCGGCAAGAAGAAGGACGGGGACGCGGTCCTCGAGGTGGACATCGCCGAGGTCGCCGCGCTGAAGAAGCAGCTCGCGATCGCCCAGGCCGAGGCGGTCAAGCCGCACCGGCGCCGGCTCCCGGCCGAGCGGGCGGCGGTCACCCACAAGTTCGACATCACCGGTCACGAGGGCTACATCACGGTCGGCCTGTACGCCGACGGCCAGCCCGGCGAGATCTTCCTGAAGATGGCCAAGGAGGGGTCCACGGTCTCGGGGTTGATGGACACCTTCGCGACCGCCGTCAGCGTGGCGCTCCAGTACGGCGTGCCGCTCAAGGACCTCGTCAACAAGTTCGCCCACGTCCGGTTCGAGCCGAGCGGGTTCACGGGGAACTCGGAGATCCCGATTGCCAAGTCGCTGGTCGATTACATCTTCCGGTGGATGGGTTCGCGGTTCCTCTCTGATGACGATAAGGCCAATCTCGGTCTGATCGACCGGGGCGCGTACGAGTCACAGCCAGCCTTCGGCAGTGGCGGGACTCCCGGCCTGCTCGCCGGTGCCGCACCCGCTCCGCTCGCGGAGCTCGCGGATCGGGCAACGTCACCGTCGGCGGCGGCCGGCTCACCAGCCACGGAACCGCAGTCCCGATCGCCCTCCGGCCGAGAGGCCACGTCGGAGGATCAGCCCAAGGCCAGCTGCAGTCGCCACCGGTGTCGGTGCGGCTGAGGCAGGGGCTCCGTCGGAGTTCAAGGTCATTGCCTCGAATGGGCATGCCAACGGGCACGTCGCGAATGGGAATGGCAAGTCGACGAACGGGAACGGCGGATCGCCGATCACGATGTCGCTCGGGAACGTGAAGGTCGCCTTCGCCACCCAGGGCGACGCCCCGTCCTGCATGGACTGCGGCGCGATCATGGTCCGCAACGGCTCCTGCTACAAGTGCCTGAACTGCGGCTCCACGAGCGGGTGCAGCTGACGCCACCACGTCGGCCACGGAACATAGGCGGGCGGCGGCGAGCCGCCCGCCTATTCTTTGCCCGCGTGGACTTGTCGAGGACGTGTCGTCACGGAGGCTCTCATGGCAGTTCCTGACTACCAGTCGTTGATGCTGCCGATGCTCCGCCTCACCGCCGACGGGGCCGAGCATAGCCTCGCCGACCTGGTTGAAGCCTTGTCCGGGCACTTCAATCTGGGCGAGGTCGACAGGGACCAGCGACTCCAGTCAGGCCAGCGAGTGATCTACAACCGGACCCACTGGGCGGCCACGTACCTCACCAAGGCTGGTCTGCTCGATAGAGCTGGACGCGGACGGGTTCGAATCTCATCTCGGGGAACCTCGGTTCTGGATCGAAACGTGGACCGCGTTGACGTGAAGCTCCTCAGCGAGTTCCCTGAATTCGAAGCGTTCCGCAAGAGCAGTTCGCAGGGCACTCCGGCGGTCTCTGCGGAGATCCCTCAGCAAGATCCCGAAGAGTTGCTCGATGCGACATACCTTGCGTTGCGACGAACGGTCGAGGCCGATCTCCTTGACCACATTCTTACGAGCAGCCCCACGTTCTTCGAGCAGCTTGTGCTGGAGCTTCTCGTAGCAATGGGATACGGAGGAGCCGGATCTGCGGATTCGGCAAGGCACGTTGGACGATCTGGCGACGATGGGATCGACGGAGTCATCGATGAGGACAAGCTCGGTTTGGATGCCGTCTACATACAGGCCAAGCGGTGGGCACCTGATCATCCGGTCCGGCGCCCAGACCTCCAGGCTTTCGCTGGAAGCATGGAAGGGCAGCGCGCGACCAAAGGCGTGTTCATCACGACGTCTCGCTTCACCGAGGACGCGCGTGAATATGTCGGTCGGATCAGCAGGCGGATCGTGATCATCGACGGGCCAACCCTTACACGTCTCATGTATGAGCACAACGTCGGCGTCCGGGCCCAAAGACGCTACGACGTTAAGCGCGTCGATGCGTCGTGGTTTGAGGGCGAGGTCTAGGGACCTCAAGAGCGATCTTCCGTTTCGTCGAGATCGAGGCCGGCTCGGCGGTTTGGTCGGCGTTTGCCGGTCGCCGGGTTCAACGCCAACTAGACTCCAGCCCCATTGGCAGGGAGGGCAGCGTGAGCAGGTTCGAGGTCGGAATCGTCCTGAATACGGGCCAGTGGGGGCCCGAGCGGACGACTGGCGCGCTGGAGCGAGCTGCGGGAGATGGCGCTCCGGGCGGAGGCGCTCGGGTTCGATACGGTCTGGACGCCGGACGAGCTGCTGTGGCTGCCCAAGGACAAGCCGCCGATCGGGTTCTGGGAGGGCGTCGCGATGGCCGGCGCGGTCGCGGCGGTGACGTCGCGGATCAAGGTCGGGACGTGGGTCTGGTCGGCCCTCCACCGCAATGCGGGCATCATCGCCAAGGGGGCGGAGACGCTCGACGAGATCAGCGGCGGGCGGTTCGTGTTCGGGCTCGGCTCGGGGCATGCCGGCCGCCAGGCACACGCGTTCGGGCTGCCCGAGGACAAGGTCTTCGCCCGCTTCGAGGAGGCGCTCCAGGTCATCGTCCCGCTCCTCCGTGAGGGCCACGCCGACTTCGAGGGGACGTGGCACGCGGCACATGGCCTCGTGCAGCTCCCGCAGGGCCCGAGGCCGGGGCGGATCCCGATCATGCTCGGTGTCCACGGACCGAAGGGCCAGCGGCTCGCCGCGCGATACGCCGATATCTGGAGCTGCTACGCGGAAGAGAAGAGCGACATGTCCGAGCTTGGGCCGCGGCTGGCAACGCTCGAGGCCGCCTGCGCGGACGTCGGGCGCGACCCGGCGACCATCGGCCGGTCGGCCGGGGTCCTGGTCAGCCCGCTCCAATCCGAACCGGATCCGACCGGCGAGCAGATCACGGGCTCGGCGGAGCAGATCGCCGACGCAATCCGGACCGTTCCGCGAGGGCGGCTTCACGCAGGTCGAGCTGCTCCCCACGCCGACCTCGGTCGAGGCCGTCGAAGCCCTGGCCCCGGTCCTCGAGCTCCTTCGCGCCGACGAGGGCTGAGCAACCGCACGGCATGGTCACTTCGTGAGGTCAGACCAACGCCCGTCCGCATTCGCCGAAGAACTGGCTCTCGGACTCCAGGACGTCCTCGGATCCGATCTCATTGCCGTATACCTGTACGGCTCAGCGGTTGTTGGCGGCTTCGTCGCCGATGTCAGCGATATCGACCTCCTCGTCGTAACCCGGCACGACCTCGATGCAGCCATCGCCGGGCGGCTCGATACCTTCCACTCGGCGGTCGAGGCGCGTCATCGCGACTGGACCGACCGGCTCGAGCTCGTCTATGTCGGACGGGAGACCCTGGCCAACTTCCGGGCCGGCGGGCGTCTTGGGGTCATCAGCCCTGGTGAGCCATTCCATCTGCGCGACGGTGTCGAGCTGTGGACCGGCAACTTCTACCTCGTCCGCGAAACAGGTGAGACGCTCCTCGGTCCGCCGCCGGCCGACACGATCCCTTCTGTCTCATGGGCGGAGTTCCTCGCGGAGACACGGCGATACGCGGACGAGGTCCGGTCGCGCGACCTGCGGAGCGCGACGCCCGGGGACCGAGCCTATTCCGTGCTGACGATGTGCCGCGCGCTCGCGACCATCCGCAACGACAGACCCTGCTCCAAGCAGGAAGGGGCGGATCTCGTCCGTTCGTGGATGCCGCAATGGGGTTGGCTGATCGACGAGGCTGAAGACTGCCGGCTGTCGCGCGGTCGCTCGGGCTTGGCCGACGAGGCAACGATCGAGGCCGCGGCGTCGGTCATCGCGCTCCTGGGCGACGAAATCGATCGAACCTCGAGCCGGTAGCGACCGCAGATCTCCGCAAGCCGGTCCCAGGTCGCGACGTTGTTCTGGACGGCCGTCCGCATCACCGGCGGGAATGGCCGACCTCATCGCAGCCTCCGCGTATCGTCCGCCCATTGGTGGGAGCAGGATGGAGGATGCGGGCATGAAGCTCATCAACACCGACGGGATGGCGCTCATCGGGCCTGGATCGGAGTGGTTCTGGACGGCGGTGAGCGGGCTCGTGCTGGCGATCACGTTCCTGGCTATCTACCGCCAGCTCCGCCTCCAGCGCGATGCGGCGGCCACCGACCAGGTGAACAGCCTGCTGAACGAGTGGTCGTCAGAGCGGATGGCCCGCGCCAAGCTCACGGTCCTCCTCGCTCTCGAGGCTGGGACCGACCCCCTCGACCTGCCCGACCGCGCGTTATCCCACGTCGGCTTCCTCTGTCAACGGGTCGGGTCCCTGGCTCAAAGGGGCCACATGGACCGCCGAGTCGGTACGAGCACCTGGGTAATCAGATTCAGGACTGGTGGGCCTGGCTCCGCCCGCGGGTGCTCGCCGAACGCGAGCGCGATCACGATCCCACCCTGTGGCTGGGCTTCGAATGGCTGGCCGCGGACGCGGCCGCGCGGGACACCCAGCGCGGCGTGCCGAAGCGTGACGATGCCGAGAGGTTGAACGCGCTGCCGGGCTACATCGAGCACTTCCAGCAGGCGATCGAGCTGGAGGAGGCTCTCCGCGCCTTGCCGGTCCGGCTCACGGGGACGCCGATCCTCGTCACCATCGTTCGGCCGAAGCAGGCGGCTCCGCTGGCCACAACTGCGGAACTCGCCGGTCAGCGTGACGGCTAGACCCTACCCTTGCATTGCTGATCGATGCTCCGAACATGAGTGCTGCTGATCGTCGACCCTGGATCCGCCTGACGCGTCGCGAGCTCGAGACGGAGCGCCTCGATGAGGTCTCGGACGTGCAGTTCCCGGAACGGCTCGCGGAGCGAGTCATCGAGACGTTCTCGGTGCCCGGAGATTGCGTGCTTGACCCCTTCGCGGGGTTCGGGACGACGCCGCTTGTCGCGACCCGTTTGGGCCGGCGGGCGATCGCCATCGAGCTGCTGCCGGAGCGAGCCGACCGGATCCGGCAACGGGTCGGAACTGCGGCCGAGGTCATCACCGGCGATGCGCGCGATCTGGCCCGGCTCGTCACGGGTCCGATCGATCTGTGCTTCACCTCGCCGCCGTACATGACCCGCTCGGGTCACCCGGAGAACCCGCTGACCGGCTACCAGACCCTCGATGGCGACTACGAGACCTACCTCGCGGACATGGACGCCGTCGGACGAGCGATCGCCTCCCTGCTGCGACCCGGCGGCCATCTCGTCGTAAACGCCGCGACGACCCTCGGGCCCGACGCCCCGACACCGCTTGCGGACGACCTCGCGGACCGGATTGGACGCCACCTGATCCGGTTGCCAGACCTTGGGATCGGGTGGGACTTCGAGCCATCCGGGATCGCCGACGATCGGCTGCTCGTCTTCCGGCGCTGACCTGAGCCCGAAACGGGCCGCGAACCTACCGGTCCACCCGCCACGGCCCGATGCCCGAGGTCCGATCGATCCGGACGCGGGTCACGAACCCCGGCGGTGGGTTGGGCATGGCCGGGAAGACGACGTCGGGGCCCAGGTAGGCCCGCGCCAGCTGCTGCAGAAGCTCGGGTGCGCCGCCCTCGGTGACGCGGGCGACGCCATCGATGACGAGATACTCGCGGAGCCCCCAGCTATTGACGTGGTCCGATTGGACGGTCACCGCGATCCGGGGATCCCGGCGGAGGTTCCTGAGCTTTCGCTGGTCGTCGAGCGTGCCGAAGACGATCTCGCCATCCTCGAGGCCGACCCACGCCAGGCTGAGGTGCGGCGAGCCGTCGGGATCGAGCGTCGCCACGGTCGCGACGGCATCCGAGGCGAGGAGATCGAGCGCGGCGTCGGAGAGCGAACCGATCACGGCAGGACGATACACGGATGCGACGCCAGGACCAAGTCGGGCATCACCGGCCGAAGCTCACCCCTCAGCACGAATCCGTTCCTCGCGACGCTCGGACTGCGGATCCAGCCGGGTGTCCCTGGGATCGGGCGTGGAGGTCCGGGTCGAGGTCGAGCCGCGGCTTCAGGAGCAGTTCGAGGCCTACGTTCGCGAAGCGCTCGAGGAGGGGCCTTCGGGCTGGCAGGTGACTGATTGCCGGGTCACGATCTGGAATACCGGCTACGCCTCACCCGTGACCTTGGCAGCCGACTTTCGTCGCCTCACCAAACTCCTCATCGCGGAGGCGCTTGAGCGCGCCGGCACCTGGGTCTGCGAGCCCCTCGCGAGCCGGCTGGTCCGCCGCAGGTGAAGCGGGCGTGCCCACGTCGGCGCCCGGTCGCGCTAGGCTCCAGCTATGCGATTGGTTTCGACCGCCTTCCTGACGCTGGATGGCGTTATGGAAGGCCCTGGTGGCGATGAGCACCGCGACGGCCGGAACGGCTGGGCGCTTCGGCTCCAGGATGCCGAGAACCAGGACTGGAACCAGCAGCAGGTCCTCGATGCCGACGCGATCCTGCTGGGTCGCAGGACGTACCAGATCTGGGCGGCGTTCTGGCCGACGGCGCCGGCCAGCCTCCTGAAGGACCGACTCGAGGAGATGCCGAAGTACGTGGCCTCCCGAACCCTTCGACGTGGGGACTGGACCAACACCATCATCCTGCCGGGCGACGCCGCTGCCGAGGTCGAGGCCCTGAAGGCCCGCCCGGGCGGCGACGTCCTGCTGTACGGCAGCGCCGACCTGACGAATGCGCTCCTGGCCCACGACCTCATCGACGAGTACCGGCTGCTCGTCTTCCCCGTAATCCTGGGCAGCGGAAAGCACCTCTTCGCCGACCGGATCGGCACGCATCACCTGCGCCTGGTGAGCACCCGGACCTTCGAGACCGGCATCGTCCTGCTGACCTATGGCCGGGAGTCGGAGGTTCCGACCAGTCCGTACCTCGAGGAATACAGCTGGACCGAGGCGCAGCTCCGCGCGTTCGAGGCGGCCCAGGGTGCCGACCGCATCCTGGCCACGGTGCTCTTCACCGACATCGTGGACTCGACCGCCCGGGCGGTCGAGATGGGCGACCGCGCCTGGCGCGAGCTCGTGGATCGCCACTACGAGATCGCCCGTGGCGAAGTCGCCCGCTGCCTTGGCAGCCACGTCGAGAGCACCGGCGACGGGATCATGGCCGTCTTCGACACGCCATCCAGGGCCCTCCAGTGCGCCTTCGGGCTCCAGCGGGCCCTCCGGCCGCTCGATCTCCAGATCCGGGCAGGTCTCCACACCGGTGAGATCCAGCGCCGCGACGCGGGCTACGGCGGGATCGGGGTCCACATCGCGGCCCGGGTCGTCGGCCAGGCTGGTGCGGGCCAGGTCCTCGCGACGCGGACGGTCCAGGACCTGAGCTTCGGCACGGGCTTCGGCTTCCGGTCGCTCGGCTCTTACCGTCTCAAGGGCGTGCCCGGCGAGTGGGAGCTGCTCGAGGCATCGACCCCCGCCGGGGCGTCCTGACTCGTGTCGCAACGGGCACGGGGCCGACAGGTACAGGGCCACGCTCCGCAGGACGCCCGTCGGCGGAGGGGTCGAGACTCTCGAGCCGCGCCGGTGCGATGATGCTGCCATGGCCGTGCGGTTTGCCGGCGGGGCCCTGATCGGGCTGCTGCTGGGCTTCCTCGGATCGCAGCTTCTGGTCCTGGGGTGGTTGACGCTCATCCCATGGGGCCTGGCGGCGCTCGCCGTCGGGGCGGTATGCCGAAGGCCTCGCGAGGCCGCCATCGCCGGCGCCGCCTATGGCTTCGTCCTGGGCTTCAGCTTCACCGCCTTCGGCTACCAGGGCGTCGATCCGATCGTTAGCAAGCTGCCGTTCTTCGCAGCCCTCGGCCTGTTCTCGGCCGTTTTCGGCATGGCTGGCGGCCTCCTCGGCCAGCGGCTCGTCGCTCGGCGTCGCGCATCGCCGTGATCATTCGGCCGTCGAGGCGCGTGATCGCGACTGGAGCGACCGGCCTGAACTCGTGTACGTAGGGCGAGAGACCCTGGCCAACTGCGGAGAGCGGACCCCCAAGGGGTGGAAAGCGGCATCGGGAACCTCTATGCTGTCCCGCGCCCAGGCCGCGCGACGAGGTCCCGGTTCGTCGCCGTTGGGGGGCCTTGCTATGAACCGAGCAGTTCGCGCGACCGTTCTCGTGGCCACGCTCGCCTTGGCCGGATGCGCCGCTGGCGGCCAGGCGCCCTCGGCGTCCGTGAGCCCGCCGTCGTCGCAGTCGAGCCCGTCATCGTCGGCCTTGCCGCCATCGAGCGCACCCCAATCGAGCTCCCCGACCTCATCAGCGACCTCATCAGAGAGTCCTGCGGCGAGCACGACGACCCCAACCGCGAGGACTGGCGAGCTCCACGCGTGCGACCTCCTCACGCCCGAAGAGGCGAGCCAGGTCAACGGCGCCGCATATGGCGCGGGAACGGAGTACCCGCTTCACTCGGGTGCCGTCCCCGGCTTGGAGGACAAGGATCCGGCGAGCAGCCAGTGCGTCTGGCAGGACAACGCGAGCCATGCGAGCGTGACCGTGCAGGTGACCGCCGATGCCTCGTCGGCTGCAGCCGACGCGCGCCTCCAGGCGTTCGGATCGTCGCTCACGAGCTTTGCCGTGACCGACCTCTCCGGCTTCGCCGATGGCGGCTTCATCGCGCGCTCGAAGAACACGATTTCGACGGGCGGGATCTACGCGGTCTACGGGTCGACCGTCTTCGACGTTACGTACCTGCAGGGCACCGCTCCCGACGACAACGCCTTGCAGCACTGGGCGATCCTGGTCATGGGATCACTGCCCTGAGATTGATCCCGCCGTCCGCGACCAAGCGGACGTCAAACCAGGACCGCCCAACCTCAATCTCCCGAACCACCTTCTCGGCCTGAAGCGCCGGCGCTCGTGGAACTACGGACATAGCCTCGTCAGCCTAGGGCGATCGCTGAGAGGTAGAGCTATCCGGCCTGCCCCATGCGCGAAGCCCGGGCCTCTGCCCGAAGCTGGGCGAGGTAGGGGCCGAACCTGGCCCAGTCGACCGGCTCAGAGCCGTATGGCGGCGACGGTTCGGCGAGGCGGTGCGGGCCGAGGGAATCGAGCGCGACGGCCCGGAGACCAGCGGCCGCCGCTAGCCCTCGATCAAGCGTGAGGAGGCGAGCGTCCTCGACCTCGGCCAGTGACAGGTAGGCCGCGTCGTATGCCGACAGGCCGTTTCGGCCGGCGAGATCGACCGCGACGAGGAGCAAGGCCCGATCAACCCGCACCGACGTCAAGCCCAGGTCATCGACCTCCCGGATCGCGTTGACGATCTCCGTTGGCGTGAATCGATGGCGGCGACCCAGGACGTTCGCGACCTCCAGCCAGAAGGTGTCGGGCACGAGCCTCGGCTCCCCCAGACGCGCCGACTCGCGCAGTGCGTCCATGACGTCGAACCGCGCCGCCTCGCGCCGGAGGATCGCGATCGCCGCCGAGGCGTCGAGCACGAGGCCACCCGTCATCCAAGCCCTCGATCGCGAGCGTCACGCTCGTCGCGATCCATACGGACCGCGGTCGCGGCGTCCGGCATCCCGGGATCGTTGATCCCAGCGGCATCTCCGAGTTCGGCGAGCCGCTCGAAGGCGGCGTCCATTCGGGCCAGTCGCGCCTCGACGTCGTCGTCCAGGCGATTGCCCTCCTCCACGGAGACCAGGACCGCCATCGGCTTGTGGTCGCGCTCGATGAGGAAGCGCTCGCCCGCGGACGCCTCGTTCAGGATCCGGCCGAGCGATCGCCGCAGGTCGAGCGGGGTGATGACTCTCATGGTTGATCATCATAGCCGACCCTGATACCACCCGTGGCGGTCCGACGTTGCTACCGGTTCCGATCCTTCCTGACGAAGAAGAAGGTCCCGACGACGGTGAAGGCGATGAACAGGGCGACGGTCACGGTGAGGTCCAGCCACGCCGGATGGAGGACCGCCAAGGCGTACTCGGGCTTGCCGGCGTAGAAGATGTTCCGGGCGAGATCGATGCTGTACGTCATCGGCATGAGCTTGGCCAGGAAGCCGAGGAACCCGCTCGAGGCCTGGATCGGGATCAGCGCGCCGGCCAGGAACATCTGGGGAAAGACGAGCAGCGCGACGCCGACGCCGGCGACCCGCGGGTCGTGGACGAAGCCGACGAAGAGGACGCCGAGCGCGCCGCCCGCGAGGGCGAGGATCGGTGACAGGGCCAGGACGCGCAGCAGGTCGCCGGCACTCAGCGGGATCTGCATCACGAAGACCATGGCCAGGATCCCGACGAGCGAGACGAGCGAGGCGATGGCCGAGCCGATGACCTTGCCGATCAGCACCGCGAAGCGCGAGATCGGGGCGACGAAGAGCTCCGCCGTGAAGTCGTTCTCGCGCTCCTCGACGAGGTTCGTGACGCCGGTGATCGTGCCCTGGTAGAGGGTATTGGCGATCATCCCGATCAACATGAATGGCAAGTAGGCATACGGCAGGGCGGTCCCGAGGTTCTGGGAGATGCTGCCCCCGAGGATGCCCATGAAGATGACCGGGAAGACGATCGTCACCGCGAGCGCCACCGGGCTCTTGATCGCCCGGAGCACTTCGCGCCAGGCGATCGCGAAGGTCGCGTTGACTTCCCGGGCCAGGGTGGAACGGAGGGATCCACCGCCGGCGTCGGTGCCGGCCGGGGCAAGGGACGTCATCGCGGTCATGCCGCAACCTCCCGGTCTTCCTCGGCATCCAGGCTCCCCCGGTTGCCGTTGATGAGATCGACATACGCCTCTTCGAGGCTCGGGTCGTGGACGCGAAGGACGGACAGGGGCGTCCGGATCCGGGCGATGGTCGACTGCGCGGTCGTGTCGGTGTAGGCCACCCGGACGAGACCGTCGGGATCGCCGACAGGGTTCAGGCCAAGGGCCCGGAGCTCGGCGATGAGCGCGGGACGGTCCTCGGCATCGAGGTCGATCGAGCGTTCGAGCAGGCGGCTCTTGAGCTCGTCGGGCGTGCCCATCATCGCGATGCGGCCGTGGTCGATGACGCACACCCGATCCGCCTCCTCGGCCTCCTCCAGGTAGTGGGTGGTGAGGAAGATGGTGGTCGAGTCCTCGCGGCGGACGTCGCGCAGGTAGGCCCAGAGATCGCGCCGGCTGACCGGATCGAGGCCCGACGTCGGCTCGTCGAGGAAGAGGATCCCCGGCCGATGCATGAGGCTCCGGATGATCTCGAGCTTGCGCTTCATGCCGCCCGAGTAGGTGCTGAGCGGCTTGAAGAGGACGTCTTCGAGGCCGACGAGGGCTGCCAGGCGCTCGACGCGGGCGCGGTAGGCCCCGGGCATGAGCCGGTACAGCGGCCGGTACCCGTAGACGCCATAGATGGCTACGTGGAGCCGGATGTTCTCCTCGCCCGAGAGGTGCGAATCGAGGCTCGGGTTCTGGAAGATGATCCCGATGTTGCGCCGCACGGACCGTCGCCTCGCGATCGAGGTCATGGCCGGCGATGGTGACCGTGCCGCTCGTCTTTGCGAGGGTTGTGGTCAGGATCGAGATGGTCGTCGTCTTCCCGGCGCCGTTCGGCCCGAGGAACGCGAAGAGCTCCCCGGGCCGGACCTCGAAGCTGATGTCGTCGACCGCCGGCTTGTCGGACTTCCTGTAGCGCTTGGTCAGGTGGTCGACGGTGATGATGGGCGCCGTCCCGATCGTCACGCGGGGCCGCCTTCCTCGTCGTCCGCGGACGCGTCTTCGTCTTCTGCCAGGAGGCGGTACATCTGCTTCCGGGCGTCGGTGAGGATTCGCGTCGCCTCGCGGCGGGCCTGCGGCGTGCCCATCTTCTGGACCTGCATGACCGCACCGGCGAGCTGGATCGCGAGCCGCCGGATGTCGGGCTCCTGGTCCTGCTCGGCCTCGGTCCACGGAGAGCGAGGGCCGGTCTCGGCGGCGGCCTTCTGGCCTGCCTCGGTGAGGGTGTACGTCCGGCGGCCGTCGACCTCCTCGCTCGTGACGAGGCCCTCGTCGGCGAGCTGCTGGAGCGTTGGGTAGACAGAGCCGGCGCTTGGGCGCCAGCGTCCACCGCTCTGGGCCTCCAGCTCCTGGATGACCTCGTAGCCGTGCATCGGCTTCTGGCGGAGCACCGCCAGGATCAGGGGCCGAATCTCGCCCCGACGGATGGCTGCACCGCGTCGGCCGGCGTTGAAGATGTCCTGGAATGAGATGCCCTGGTGGCCGCCGCCGCCGCGGAGGTTGCGGCGGAGCTCCTCGCGGAGCTGGCGACCCGTCTCGCCGCGGGGGTCTGGCCGGCGGCGCCGGCCCTCACTGTGATGGTCGTGATCGAACATGTCCTGGTTTCCTGTGCTGGAATGCATTGGCGCTACGTCGCGCGGCATCACGATATATCGCGATAATGCCCGTGTCAAGCACCTGGCTCGGGCTCAGCGGACTACGATGTCGGAAGCTTCCACATTCGCAACCGAGGAACGCAGACAAATGTCCGACTCCGCCCCGATCTCCTGGCGCACCATCATCTACGGCACCCCGGTCGTCTCGAGCGACGGGCAGCAGGTCGGCGAGGTCCACGAGGTCCTCGGTGACGACGCCGACGACATCTTCCACGGCCTGCGGGTCGCCCTCACGGCAGCGAAGCGGGACGTGATGGTCGCGGCCGACGATGTCGACGAGCTCGCGTCGGACGCGATCAGCGTGTCCCTGACGAAGGCCGAGCTGGAGGCGGCGCCGACCTACGTGGAAGAGGCCACCTACCACCTGGCGTCGGTCGGCTGGCTCCGCAGGCACCTCGGCTGGCAGCGGGACTCGAGGAGCGACGAAGAGCCCGGCTGACACGCCCCTGCCGAGGAGAGCTCGAATGCGCAGCGTGACCTATTCGATGGGCATGTCGCTCGACGGCTACATCGTCGGGCCGGACGGCCAGATCACCGCGCCGCCACCCGACGACGAGATCTGGCAATTGGTCCTCGATGAGATCCGCGGCGTCGGCGTCCACCTGATGGGCCGACGGCTGTACGAGACGATGCTGTACTGGGAGTCCGCCGACCAGGCACCCACGTTCGACGAACGGGAGCGCGAGTGGGCGGCGGTCTGGAATCCGCTTCCGAAGGTCGTGTTCTCCACGACGCTGTCCGGGGTGCAGGGCAATGCCCGCCTGGCGACCGGTGGCCTGGCCGATGAGATCGCGCGGTTGCGGGCGGAACCGGGCGACGGCAACATCGCGATCGGCGGCGCCACGCTCGCCGCCGAGGCGGCCGCGCTGGACCTGATCGACGAGTACCGAGTCCGTGTCTACCCGATGCTCGACGGCGGGGGCACGCCGTATTTCCCTCGCCACGAGCGCCGGGTGGAGCTCGAGCTCGTCGAGTCCCGCAGCTTGAGCGCGGGCGTCCAGTACCTCCGCTACCGCGTCGTTCGCTAGCTCGCTACGGGGCGACGGCTACGACCCCGAACATCGTGAGGCTCATCGAGAACTGACCTCGGCGTGCGGCAGCTTGGATCGTCGACACGAATCGCCCGCGGTCCGGGCTCGCCATCCAGCCCCCGGCGACGAGGTCGTCGGCCAGGCTCTCCATCGAGAAGCAGCCGAGCGGTGCCGGCGATTCGTCGGGATCCCAGTCCGTCCACGTCTGGGTCGCCTTGGTTTCTGCGAGCGGGACGCAACCAGCGGCACCGACGAGGTCGTGCAGTCGCCGGCCGACGTTGGAGGCGCGATTGCGCTCCGTTCGCATTCCGTCGCGGACCAGCGCGGCGAGCGCGTCGTCCCCGACATCGATCGTGAACGTCGACCAGTCCGTGTCGATCAGCGACACGCGGCCGCCGGGCCGCACGACCCGCACCATCTCGGCGACCGCAGCGGCGGGGTCGGCCAGCCACTGGAGCGTGCGTTCCGAGCGCGCGGCGTCAAAGGAACCGTCGGACTCTTCGAGGGAGCACGCATCGCCGACGCTGAAGCGGACCCGACAACGTGCGGCCTCGGCCCTGGAACGGGCGACGCGCAGCATCCGCTCGGACGCGTCGATGCCGACGACCTCTCCGGCCTCGCCGAGATCCTGGGCAAGCCCGAGCGCTGCCTCCCCGAGGCCGCAGCCCACGTCGAGCAGTCGTTCACCAGGAGCCAGGTCGAGGTGCGCTCGCTCCCACGATCGCAGCCGGATCGTCGCGTCCCATCCGGCGGTTCCGTCCATCGTGGTGATGAGCACGTCGACGTTCGGATCGTCGTCGACCCGGTGGTACCCGAGCCCGTGCGTGTCCTCGGCCGTCATATCGCAACGGTACGACGTGGTCGCGGATCGGCGCACAAGCCCCAGTTCTATTGACAAGGTCGCTATACAACCGTATGGTTGTACCAATGCAGATCGCGCCAGCTGATTTCGACCACCTCTTCGGCGCCCTGGCCGATGCCACCCGGCGTGACATCGTCCGCCGGGCCATCGGTGGGGACGAGGGCGTGGCGGAGCTGGCCAGCCACTACCAGATGAGCTTTGCGGCGGTGCAGAAGCACGTCGCGATCCTCGAACGGGCCGGGCTGGTCACCAAGGATCGGGTCGGGCGCCGAAAGGTCGTCCACACGAACCTCGAGGGCCTCCGCGTGGCGCGACGCCTGCTGGACCGATACGAGGAGATGTGGCGCGGGCGCGTCGACCGCATGGTCGAGCTCGTCGCCGAACCAGCCAAGATGGAGGACCCGAAAAGATGACCGTCACCGCCGTCCGCAAGGACCCCGCGACCCTGACGATGACCCTCGACGCCGAGTTCGACGCCACGCCCGAGCGCGTCTGGCAGCTATGGTCGGACCCGCGCCAGCTCGAGCGCTGGTGGGGGCCGCCGACCTATCCGGCTACCGTGACCGCGCACGACTTCCGCCCAGGCGGCCGCGTGGAGTACCACATGACCGGCCCGACCGGTGACCAGCCCCGCGCCTACTGGGAGATCCTCGAGATCGAGGCCCCGCACAGGCTCGTCGTCCGCGACGGCTTCGCCAATGCCGACGGGACGCCGAACTCGGACATGCCCCTCAACGAATTCGTGGTCACGATCACGCAGCTCGGTGGCGGACGGACCTCGATGTCGATCGCCACCGTCTTCCCCGACACCGCGGCCATGGAGCAGCTCATCGCCATGGGCATGGAGGTGGGCATCACCCAGGCAGTCGGACAGATCGACGCGATCCTGGCCGAAGCGGCCGGCGCGCCGGCCTGACCACCAATCCAGACTACGGGAGCGTGGTCCGGGGCCACTGATCGGTCGCCATCGAACCCTGGGCAACGACGTCCAGACAACCATCGGTACGAGGAGAGCACGATGACCGAGCCCGTGAGCCATACCCTGCAGGCGCCGGGTGCCGCCGTCACCTATGACGTCCGCATCAACGAGGCGAGCCTGTTGCCGCCGCTGCTGATCATCGGTTCGCCGATGGGCGCCGGCGGCTTCGTGACCCTGGCCGGCCACTTCAAGGATCGAACGGTGATCACCTACGACCCGCGGGGCGTGGAGCGCAGCACGAAGGACGACCCGGGGAGCGAGTCGACGCCGCACCAGCATGCCGACGACCTCCACCGGATCCTCGAGGCCCTCGGTGGCCGGCCGGTCGACCTCTTCGCCAGCAGCGGCGGCGCGGTGAACGCCCTGGCCCTCGTGGCCCGGCACCCCGACGATGTTCGGACGCTGGTCGCGCACGAGCCGCCGGCCGGGAGCGCCCTGCCGGATCGCGACGTCGTCGCCGCGGCATGCCGGGACGTCCGCGACGCCTACTCGCAGCACGGCTTCGGGGCGGGCATGGCCAGGTTCATCGCCCTCGTCAGCTTTGCCGGGCCACTGCCCGCCGACTACGCCGATCGACCGGCCCCCGATCCGCAGATGTTCGGGCTGCCGACGGCCGACGACGGCATCCGGACCGACCCGCTCCTGTGGCAGAACCTCGTGACCTCGACGGGCTTCGAGCACGACATCGACGCCCTGCGAGCCGCCTCGACCCGGGTGGTGCTGGGCGTCAGCGAGGACTCGCCGACCACCATTGCGGGGCGCGGAGCGGTCGCGATCGCCGAGCGCCTCGGTTCGGCGGCGGTCCCCTTCCCCGGGGGCCACGACGGCTTCCTGGGCGGCGAGTACGGCGGCATGGGCAAGCCCGACGCCTTCGCCGCGAAGCTCCGCGAGGTCCTCGCCGCGGAGTCGTGAGCCGGGCGGGTCGGCCTCCCGGCGGCCGACCCTACGGGGTGACCGCCGACAGGTCGAGCGCCGCGAGACGGGCCGGGTCGATCAGGATGTCCAGCTCCGCGATGCGGCCGGATCGAAGCGTGAAGCCGAGGATCGCGTAGGGCCGGTCGCCCTCGAACACGACGTACCCGGGCGAGCCGTTGACGAGGGCCTCGCGGGCGCCGCCGGCCAGGCGCCGGAAGCTCATGGCGGATCGGGCGACTGCTTCGGAACCCCGGATCACCTGGCTGCGACCGGCGGGCGAGCCGGCGGATCCAGCGTCGGCGCGGACGATCACGTCGGGATCGAGGATCCGGACGAGGCCCTCGATGTCGCCGTCTCGTGACGCGGCGAGGAACGCCGCGATGACGGCGCGCTGGCGGACGGTCGAGGCGCGGCCAGGAGTCGAGGCTGCCCCGTCCGGATCGGCGCCGCGGACGCGTCGCCGCGCGCGGCTGGCGAGCTGGCGCGTTGCGACGACCGACCGCTCGACGATCGGCGCGATCTCCTCGAACGACAGGCCGAAGACGTCGTGGAGGACGAACGCCAGCCGCTCGGCGGGTGCGAGCCGGTCGAGGACGACCAGCATCGCCAGGCCGACCGAGTCCGCGAGCACCGCGGACCGCTCCGGGTCGTTGGCATCGATGCTCGAGATGATCGGATCCGGGACGCTCGCATCAAGCTCGTCCTCGCGCCGGGCCGACCGGACCCGGAGCTGGTCGAGGCAGAGGCGGGCGACGACGGTCGTCAGCCACGCGCCCAGGTCCCGGACTTCGTCGATCTCGGAGCGGCGGAGGCGGAACCACGCCTCCTGCACGGCGTCGTCGGCCTCGGACACCGAGCCGAGCATGCGGTACGCGACCGCCCGCAGGTGCGTGCGGTGGGCCTCGAAGCGATCGGCGAGCCAGTCGGCGTCAGTCATTCGGTCACGTTCCATCGACAGGTTCCGTCAGGAGGTTGACGATGGCAACCACTCGAAACGTGACCGAGGTCCCCGAATCATGACCCAGGCTCCGGCGTTCGTCCGCGCCTCCAATCCCCTCACCCGCGGCCTGCTCCGGCTCGGCCTGCCGATGGGTCCGAACGTGCTCCTCACCGTTCGCGGCCGCACCAGCGGGTTGCCGCGATCGGCGCCAGTCGCGATCGCCGAGTTCGACGGCCATCGCTGGATCATCGCCGCATACGGCGACGTCCAGTGGGTCCGCAACCTCCGGGCCGCCGGCGAGGGCGAGGTTCGTCGCGGCAATCACGTGGAGCAGATCCGCGCCACGGAGCTCTCCCCGGAGGCCGCGATCGCCTTCTACCGCGACACGATGCCCGCCTTCATTCGCGGGTTGCCGTGGTTCGGCCGGCGGTTCGTACGGCTGCTGTTCACGGTCGCCGATGCGGCGGTCCTCGACGATCCCGTCGCGGCCGCCGCCTCGCACCCGGTCTTCGAGGTGCGCGCGGCGTAGCACGCCGATGATCGCCTGCCCCGAGCCGCTAGGAAGCCTCCCCGGCTCCCGATTCGCCCCACGCGCCTGCGCGGATGAGCCAGGCGACTGCGAAGAACCAGACGAGGGCCAGGATCGCCACGAGGCCGAGCGCAAGGAGCCACGGCGCCGGGTCGAGCCACGCCGCGCGACGGCCGCGGCGGCCCCGATCCCGAGCGCACCGCTGAGCGGGCCGATAGACGCTCGACAGGCGAACGGCATCGACCAGCGACCGCTCGACGGCGATCAGGGACACCAGCCCGAGGGCCACCGAGCCCGCGAGCAGCCAGGCGGTCGGCGCCGGCGTGGCGGGGTCGTGGGCATGGGCGACGAGGCTCGCGATCGCGGCGCCGCTGGCCGTGATCGCGAGTGCGATCGGGAGGTGGCTGGTGATCCAGGCGGCGATCACCCAGCGCCCGTCCCGCGGCAGCCGCCGGCCGACGAGGTCGAAGTAGAGCCACCAGAAGCCGAACCCGATCACCAGCGACAGGAACCCGGTAAGCATCGTCAAGGGGTCCGCCTCGACCGCGGACACGCCATCGACGACCCCGATGACGACCTCGCCGAGGACGATGATCGTGAACAGGCCGAAGCGCTCCACGAGCGATTCCGTCGGCATGATGCCCTGGCGCAAACCGCCCCGCTGGCGCGAGGCCAGCGGAAAGCTGATCACCCACGCCACGGCAACGACGACCCAGATCGCGATCCGGAGGTCGTCAGGCACGAGCGCGCTCGCCGCCACGCCCACGGTCGAGACCGCCATCCCGCCCACGTACCAGGCCGTGACCGTCATGAACTCGGGCCGCTCCGTGCGGTCGATCTGGCGAACGAGCCACCATTGCCAGGTCATCAGCGCGAGGAGCATCGCGTAGGCCAGGGCGAACGCTGCCCCACCGCGGGTTGCTGCGGTCCCGGTGAAGACGGCCAGCAGCGCGAGCAGGCACATCTGGGCGAAGACGAGGAGTCGCGTCCGCCCGTCCTCGCGACCGTGGAGCTCGATGTACAGCGAGCCGTTCAGCCAGGCGAGCCACAGCATCGTGAAGACGACGGCGAACTCGGCCACGGACCGGGCCGAAATGTCCTCGCTCAGGCGCTGGGCAGCCTGGCCGATGACCGCCACGTAGACGAGGTCGTAGAACAGCTCGAGGTTACTGACGATCCGGTCCTCGATGACCGCACCATGCGGCCGCGGCCGGCTTGTGAGCCAGCGCTTGAATTCGCTCTTGGCGGGGCCTGTCATCCGTTCACTCCGCGCCGCGGGCGATCCATCGAGCGGAGTGTCCTGGCGCGGCGAGACGGAACACGAGGAAACGCCTACCGGGCGAGGAGTTCGTCGAGGATCTCGCCCTCGCGCAGGTACGACTCGAGATGTCCGGCGTCGTGCCAGACGTGGAGGCGAGCATTCGGCAGTCGGCCGACAAGCCGCTCCGCCGCCGAGATTGGACAGTTCCGATCGGCGTCGCTGTGCCACCAGGTGACGCTCGTCGTGATCCGTTCGGGATGAATGTCCGACCAGTCACCCTCAACGGCGACGACCTCGTCGACCCACCCCTCGACCCCCGCCCGCAGACCCTCGCGGAGCTGGACGGCAAAGGCCTCCTGCCAGACCGGATCGGACATGATCGAGCGGTCGGCCGGCGGCGCCGTCTCCATGATCGACCGTATACCCGCGATCGGATCCTGGAGCAGGTAGCCGCGAATCTCGGCCGTTCGCGCGCGCAGCCGGACGAGGTCGCCGCTGACGACCAGGTCGTGGGCCTCGATGTTGGTGGGGATCATGGCGGCGACTTCGGAGGGCTCGAGCGGCGCCGTCCCGACGATGACCGTCGCCGCGCGCACTCGTTCGTCATGCCGTTCGGCCAGGGCCAGGATGTGCGGGGATCCGCCGCTCCCCCCCATCACGTGGATGGACGTGATCCCCAGTTCGTCGAGAACGGCCGCGAGATCGTCGGCGTGCTCCGCGAAGCCGCGGCCCGGCAGCCTCGTGGACGCGCCGAATCCGGGCCGTTCGGTCGTGATGATCCGCAGGTTCCGATCGATCCAGGGCTGTTTGTCCGCTCGCGTGCCGTACCGCGAACCGGGCGTCCCCGGGATTCGCAGCACCGGCACGCCGCCACGATCGCCCCACTCGGTCCACGCGACGGTGCGACCGTCCGAGCGCTCGAGACGGCCCTCGCGGACTCCATCCAATACGCCGATCACGCGCAATACCCCTGCCAGTGATTCGAGAGCACAAGCCTAGCCTCCGACAGTCCGTCCGGCAGGCTCGACCCGCCATGCGACTCGGGCAACGTCCCGCCACGAACGCTGTGGTCCGGGGCCTCATGCCAACCCGGCGCGCTGCCGCCAGACTGGAAGCGATGCGCCTGACCGTGACCCCCGCCGAATTGCTCCGGTATCGCGCCCGGGCGTCCGGGCTCGGGGAGAAGCAACCCAGCGGTTCCCTCGCGGTTGCCGCCTGGGGTGGCCTCCAGGATTCCGTGCCGCGAAGCGGCGTCCTCTCCTTGCATGCGCGTACCGAGGACGTGGAGCCGGACTCCTGGGAGGACGCGTCGCTGGTGCAGATCTGGTTCCGGGGGGCCGACTACATCGTGCCACGTGCTGACGTCGGCGTGTTCACGCTCGGGACGTATCCGCGGGACACGGACCGAGGCGCGGCGCTCGAGCGGATTGCCGACGACATCCATCGAGTGACCGCCGGCCGGACGCTCCGGGTCGCGGAGGTCACGAAATTGCTCGGTCATGAGCGGCCGCTGCCATTGCGCCACTCCTCGATCACGGGACGGACCCACATCCGCTGGGATGCCCGGGACATCTGGCTCATCCCGGTCGAGCGGCCGGACATCGACGTCGAGGACGCGCGGCGCGCGCTGGCCCGCAGGTTCCTGCACTGGTACGGGCCCGCCACCACCGCCATGCTGGCCCGATGGACGGGCGTCAAGCCCGCCGATGCCAGGGCGACCTGGAAGGGCATCGAAGAGGAGCTCGTTCCACTCGACCTCCAGGGCGAGCACCGGTTCATGCTCGCCGCCGACCTCGAGGCCCTCGAACAGGCCGAGCCGATCAGCGGCGTCCGCCTCCTGCCGATGGACGACCCGTACACGAAGTACGACCGGGCGTTGCTCGTCCCCGACGCGTCGCTGCGCGACCTGGTGCTCCCGCCGTACGGCCTCGGGCCGGGTTACGCCCCGGGCGCCGTGCTGGTCGATGGCGAGATCGTCGGTGGCTGGGAACGGCAGGGCCGCGCGCTGAGGATCCACCCGTTCCCGGGGTTCAAGCCGGCCTCCCGCGTTCGCGAAGCGATCGACCAGGAGGCGCTCAACTTCCCCATCGCCAGTTCCTCCCCGCCGGGCGTTTCCTGGGTCTGAAGCGGGTCGCGACACCCGCGTCCGGGGGCGGCCTCAGTCCGTCGCTTCTCGAGATTCGACGAGCTCGTACGTCACTTTCTGCCAGGTGGCGCCGAAGAACGGGATCTCGTACTGCATCGACGACGCGATGCGGTATCCCTGCCGCGTCATGGCAATCGCGTCGCGCTCCATCTTCGCGAGCACCTCGGCATCCGACCGCAGGCGGATCCTGGCGCCCATTGAGGTCGCCACCGCGGCGAGCAGCGGGCTTAGCAGGCCGATCAGGCTGTCGCGTCCATAGTTCCTGATCACGCGCCGGGGCTTCGATTTTCGGAACAGACCCATGCCGTCATCCTGATTCGTGGGCACCACAGGGATGGTAACGCCCGACGCGCGAAAGGCTCCGGGCCGGGTGCCCGAGGCAGGCGGTCCCCGAGGGTCGCCGGACCGTGGAGGGGCGTCAGGAGCCCCGGAGAGCCTCACGGAGGAGCGCGGCGGCCCGCTCGTGCTGACCGGCATCGCTGAGAACATCGGCCCACTCACCGAGGGCGATCCGGATCAGGCCCGGCTTGGCCGAGCGCCGGGCCAGCTCGACGGCACGTTCGTAGATGCTCGCGGCCTCGGTCGGATCACCGAGGGCGCGCGTCGCCCGGGCCAGCGAAAGGAGCGAGCTCACCATGGCCTTCTCGTTGCCGGTCTCCTCGGCAACCCTGAGCGCCTCGACGGCAAGGTCCCGGGATGCTGCCTGGTCGCCGGCGGCCGCCATGATCTGGGCCTGCGTCTCGAGAACGTGAGCGAGCTGGCGGCGGTCACCCATGTGCTCGAAGTGCGCCCGGGAGGACGAGGCAAGCTCGGTGGCCCTGGCCATGTTGCCGAGGGCGAGGTAGGACAGCGCGAGGTCGTTCTCCAGCGACGCGGTGCCGAGTTCGTACGACGCGGCCCGGAACAGGGCCAAGCTCGCGACGCCGGCGCGGATCGCGCCCTCGTAGTCACCGGTTTCGCGGTAGCTGAGCGACAGGTCGAAGAGGAATCCGGCCCGGCGATGGTCGTCGAGCGATTCCGCGATCCCGCGGACCTCCTCGAGATAGGCCAGGGCCACATCGTGCCGGCCATCGCGCGACGCCGTGCTCGACAGCGCCATGACGAGGCGCAGCTCGAAGTCGGGCTCCACCCGCAAGCCGGCCCGGACCTTCGCCAGGATGTCCTGCACCAACGCCTCTGCCTCGGCGACGTTGCCCTGCTCGTATTCCGCGGCGGCCAGCCAGTAGCGGGCGATCGCGGCATCGGCCTCGCGCCCGAGGCCCGTGAAGATCTGGGCGGCTTCGGCGGCGGCGGCTGCTGCTTCGGGGCCCCGGTCGAGGCCGGCAAGCGCCTCGGCCAGTCCGCCCAGGAGCTCAGCGCGGGTCTCCCTGGACACAGGCGCCTCAAGAAGCCCGCGATAGCCATCGGCCGCCGTCTGCCAGTGACCGGCCGCCAGCTCGAGGTCAACCTCGAGGCGTCGCCAGGACGCCGGCTCGTCGGCGAGAAATCGGCTAGCGGGAAACCCGAGGCGCTCGGCCAGGAAGTTCAGGGCCGCCATGGAGGGCTTGGCGTGGCCCGTCTCGAGCGCGCTGACATAGGCCTTCGTGTAGCGGTCACCGGCAAGAGCCTGCTGCGTCAGGCCCGCGGCGAGGCGGGCGTCACGGAGCCGCTGGCCGATCCGACGGGCCAGGGCGCTGTCGTCGACGACGACCCGGCGGCGTTGCTTGAGGGTGGCGCCGGGTCCCCCGGCGGGGCGTTCGTTCGGCATAGGTGGAAGTGTACAGGCCGGTATCAATACCGTTGACGCCGTCCACCAGGTCGCCCACGCCGGTCCCGAGCCGCGCGGCGAAGAGCCAGAGCGTGCCGAGCGACGGCAGGGCCAGACCCTTCTCGACAGCCGAGACGAAAGCCCGGGAAAGCGGGTCGGCCAGGGCGGCCTGCGTCATCCCGATGCCAAGGCGCCGGCCCCGAATGCGCCGTCCGACCTCGATGGCCGCGGGCGACCGAGCTCCGGCGTGAAGATGTTTAGCAATACTTGACTTTCCCATTCCGGAACCGTAGCATCGTCGCGAGCCGCAAGCAATCGCGGCCGACGTCCTGATCCCGGCGGGCCTCCCTCGTTCTCAGGAAAGGGGCCCCCGAATGCTTCACCACCACGGAATCACCCGTCGCATCGTTGTCTCCTGGTTCCTCGGCACCGCGTTCGCGTTGCTGTCGGTTGCCACAACCCTGGCCGATTCTGGCGGCTCGCCTTTCGTCCACTGACATGTAGGCGTCTTCCCACCCACTCCGGCCCCCCGGGACGTCAGGACATTTCGTCGTTCGTGGATCGCCCTGCAACGACGCATCGCCGGATCGAGACCCCGGGGCAGGGAGGCTATCCTTCGCGTGATGACCTCACGGAGCCGCGCCCCGAAGCCCTCGATTCGGTGGTCGCCGAGTCAGCAGCCACGGGAACCGTGGTGGCCGAAGATCGAAATCCCGCGCACGACGCCACGTGGCGAGCGATTCTCGAGGGCACCGACCCCCGCTATCGGACCTGGCACGGCATGCTCAAGCGATTGCCCGCCTCGCGACGCTGCCACATGTGCGCCGCGCCGTTCCAGGGCCCGGCGGCGCCGTTCATGCGCTTCCTTGGCCGAGCACCATGGCATCGCAATCCGAACTTCTGCAGCGCCGTCCTTTACCAGCAGGACGGCATCATCGACAAGTTCGTCGGCGACGAGGTCGTCGCGATCTTCATTCCTGCCCTCGCCCAGGACGCCCACGCTGGTCGCGCCGTGGCCGCCGCAGAGGAGATCCTCCGTGCGACCGGCCACGGTACCGCCGAGGGTCCGTGGGCACCGGTCGGCGTCGGCATCGCGACCGGTGTCGCCTACGTTTGGGCGGTCGGTTCGGGCGAGCACAGCGAATTCACGGCGCTCGGGGACATCGTCAACACGGCAGCTCGCCTCGCGGGTGCGGCGAGTGCCGGTGAGATCCTGCTGACGGTCCCGGCTCTCGATCGATCCAACATCGACGCGGCCGGCCTTGGCCGTGCTCGGCATCGGTACCTGACCGGGGCGTCGCGGCGCCACGTCCGGCGTCGGCGGCGTCGTCGTCTCGAGCAGCCCTACCCCGGGCGGAACCGGAAGACCCGGGCGCGCTTGAGGGCCATGTCCTCGAGCTCGGTCGTCGTGCGGACCTCGTAGGTCGCGAGCTCGACGAGATCGTCGATTGGCAGGTAACGCCGGCCAGGGTCCCCAACCAGGACCTCGATGCCGCGGTCGCGGGCCCGTCGAAGCCAGTCACCGACGCGCGATGCGAAACTCGCCTCGTACCAGCAGTCGCCGGCCAGGATCACGTCGACGCCCGGCGGCTCTTCGTCGAGGAGGTCGCCGTGGAGACCCGAGATCCGAACCCGGTTCGCACGCGCGTTGAGCCCGATCGCCGCCACGGCGAAGGGATCGATGTCGACGCCCGTGGCGAACGCGGCCCCGGCCCGCATGGCCGCGATCGCGACGAGGCCGGACCCCGAGCCGAGATCCAGGACGCGCCGGCCGTCCACGGCATCTGGATGGTCGCGCAGGTACGAGGCGAGGGCCAAACCGCCGCCCCAGGCGAAGGCCCAGTACGGCAGCGCGGCGTCCGGGTCGTGGGTCTCCACCTGGACCGCGTGCCACAGGGGTAGCACCTCGTCGGCGAGGTGCAGGCGGATCTCCTCGAGCCCGGGCAGCGGCCGGAGGCGTGTGTGGCGAAGGACGAAGGCGCGTGCCGCGGCGGGCTTCACCCGCCGGCCGCGGCGAGGTGCTCGTCCGTTCGCGCGTCCCGGATGCCGCCGAAGTACGCGTCCAGCACGTCGGCAAACACCCGCTCGTCAGGATCCGCTCGATGGAACAGGGTCATGCAGGATTGGAGCTTCCGGACGTCCACGGGGACATCGAAGATCTCCTGGATGGCCGGTCGCCGGGCGGCCAGAACGAGGCCCGTGCACTGGAGAAGCCGCGGACCGAGGATCGGATGGGCGAGGTACGCCCGCGCCTCCGCGAGCGTGGTGATCGAGTAGAACGTCGATCGCTCGGTGGATCCGGGCGGCGCGACCTGGGGAAAGATGAACCACATCCAGTGGCTGGCCTTGCGGCCATCGCGGAGCTCCCCGACGACCTCGTCATACACGGGCGCCTGGCCGCGGACGAACCGCTCGAGGTGGTAGGTCGGGCCCGTCACCGGGCGGCCGCGGACGATCCCGGCGGCACCAGGAGGCGCGCCAGCTCGTCGAGGAGGGCCGATTGCTCCTCCACGAGCCGATCGGCGGACGCGAGCAGCGCCGCGATGTTCGACGGGTGGGCGCGGTCGAGGCCCATCTGTTCGGGCGGCAGCTCCACCTGCAACCGCTCGTAGCGAACGCCAAGTTCCGAGCTGGCGAAGTCGCGCAGGATCCGGTGGAGCCCGTCGCTCGAGCCGTCGATCGTGATCGAGATGATGTCGCGAGCGACCGACAACCAGCTCTCGCCCTTGACGGCAGCGTAGGTCACCGTGGCGGGATCCGGCGGCAGGGGACGACCCGTCCCGATCGAAACGACGATGAGCTCGCGGCCGCGTGCGGAACCCCCAGCGTAGACCTCGGCCATCGCCAGGGCCGCCGGGTTGTTCATCGCCACGCCACCGTCGATGAGGAGCCGGGGCCGACCGTCGAACGCGTGCTCGATCGGCGGGAAGTAGGTCGGCGCCGCCGAGGTCGCGCGCGCGACGACCGCGAGGGGGACGTCGAGGCGTGGGTCGGACCGGGCGCCCCGCGTCGTGAACACGACCACCTCGCGATGCCGCAGGTCGTAGCTCGGGATGACCACGTCGGGGACGGTCGCATGGAGCATCGTCGAGCCGAGGTACTCCACCAGGATCCGTTCCAGCCCCGCCGGCGAGTAGCGGGCGTTCCCCACGAATCGCGGGTTGATCCCGAGCACCGAGGTCAGGCGTTGCCCCAATTCCGCGAGGACCTCACCGGCCCGCCGCAACCGCGCGGTGTGGTCGAGACCGAACAGGTCCTCGGCTGGGTCGTCCTCCCCGCTCCCCGGGAAGATCTCCTCGCCGCGGTCACGGTAGAGCGCCACGACTTCTTCGGCGCCGTGGGCCGGTGACCCGTCGGCGTCCCGGATGCTCACCCCGATGGCGATGATTCCGCCGGTGGACGTGCCGGCGATGCAGTCGAAGAGGTCGCCGGTTCGCCGTCCGGCGCGCGCCTCGAGGGCGGCGAGGATCCGGGCCGGCACCAGGCCCCTGATGCCGCCACCGTCGATGGCAAGGATGCGAATGGGGCGCTCCGCCACGCGATCCTCCAAGTCTGCGCGAACCGGATCGTAGCGCTCTCGGTGCGCCTCAACTCGGCCCGTCCGTTCGTGACACTCGGCACGTGTGACATCTCAGCCGGCCGTGAGATGTTCATCTCATGAGATCTCCCGTCGCGGACAGCCTTCCGGTTCTCGCGTCACCGCGACTCGATCTCGCCGCGCCGGACGTGTCGGCGGTCGTTCCGTTGGCGGCGCTCCTCGCAGACTCCACCCGGGCCGGGATCATGCGGATCCTCGCCGACGGACCGCATTGCGTCTGCGAGATGGCAGCCGCGCTCGGTGAGCGGGAGAACAACGTCAGCAACCACCTCGCCCGGCTGCGCGATGCCGGCCTGGTTCGCGCGACGCGGCATGGCGCGAACGCCCAATTCCTCTACTACGAACGCGATGCCGACGCGGTGGCGGACGCCCGTGACGCCCTCCTCGAGGTCCTGCGATGACGGCGCTGGTCCTCCATCGGCGGAGCTTCCCGCTGTGGGCCACCGTGACCCTCGGCACGATCGCCTGGCTTGTCGCGTGGTTCATCAACCTTCCGGCCGCCAACTGGATCGCCTACGACGCTCTCGGCCTCGAGCGCGGCTCGCATTTCGGAGACGCGCTGGCGTTCTTCCTGCTCGACGTTCCCAAGGTCCTCCTGCTCCTCACCGGGATCGTGACGCTCGTCTCGTTCCTGCGGTCGTTCGTGTCGCCGGACCGCGTTCGTCGTGCGCTCGCCGGGCGAGGCGTCCTGCCCGGGGCAGCCGCGGCCGCCGGGTTCGGCGTCATCACCCCGTTCTGCTCATGCTCCGCGGTGCCGTTGTTCATCGGCTTCGTCGAGGCCGGCGTACCACTGGGCGTCACCTTCGCGTTCCTCGTCGCCTCGCCGATGGTCAACGAGGTCGCGCTCGTGCTGCTCTGGGGCCTCTTCGGGCCGGCGATCGCCCTGGCCTACATGGCCGCGGGCCTCACCGTCGCGATCGTCGCGGGCCTCGTCATCAACCGTCTCGGGCTCGAGCGATTCGTCGAGGACTACGTCTGGAAGGTCCAGGCGGCGGGGGCGATCATCGAAATCCGTCCAAGCCTTGGGGACCGCGTTCGCGAAGCCTGGCGCTCCACGATCGACATCGTTCGACGCGTCCTGCCATATGTCGTGGCCGGGATCGCGGTCGGGGCGCTGATCCACGGCTTCGTGCCCACGGACCTGGTCGTCAGCGTCGGCGGTCGCGAGAACCCGATGGCCGTACCGGCGCTCGTCCTGCTCGGCGTTCCGCTCTACAGCAACGCCGCAGGGACCATCCCGATCGTCGAGGCGCTGCTCGGAAAGGGCCTGCCGGTTGGCTCGGCGCTCGCTTTCATGATGGCCGTCACGGCACTGTCCGTGCCCGAGCTCGTCATCCTCCGGCGGGTCATGAAGCCCCGGCTCATCGCCCTGTTCGTCGCCATCGTGGCCTCCGGGATCCTCCTGGTCGGCTACGGCTTCAACCTGCTCATCGCCTGAAGGAGTCCGCCATGCATGTCATCGAGGTCCTCGGATCCGGTTGCCAGAAGTGCCAGTACACCGAACGCATCGTCCGCGAGGTGGCCTCGGCCGCCGGGATCCAGGCCGACATCCGCCATGTCACCGACTTCGCCGAGATTGCCTCGCGCGGGGTCATGTCGACGCCCGGCCTCGTGGTCGACGGCGTCGTGGTGATGGCCGGGCGCGTGCCGACCCGCGACCAGGTCGCGGTCTGGCTCGGGGTGGCGTAGGCGCGAGGCACACGCCAAGCCGACCAGCGTCCCTATTGCTTCGTCGGGTCCCCGAACGGCAGGTGGCCTCCGTCGACAAGCTGCCGAGCTCCGAGGGACGCCCCGAGATCGACCTGCACGCGCGACGACGGGTTGCCCTGGCAGTCCTGTGAGCCGGGCAAATGGTGGGTGCCGAAGATGACGAGGACAAGCTCGGCGGTCGTCACCACGATCGGACCGACGATCCGCCCGTCGGCGCTCTTCCCCGAGGCGCAACTGCGTTCCGTGACGAGCGCATCGAAGGTCTGCGTGGTCGGGCCGGGCTGGCCGGGAGAACCCCAGGCCCATGACGCCGTGACCGTCCCATTGGCCAGGACGACTGCCCCGTAGCAGTCGCCCCGCTCGTCCAGCGTCCAGGTGCCGTTGGCGTCCACCACGACGATATTCACGAGGTTACCGTTCACCCCTATCGCGAGGAACTCCTGGTGCGTGGCGTCCGCGCCGATGAGGCGCCACCCTCGCGTCGGGAAGCCGCTCTCGGGTCCGGCATTCGCGATCTCCTCACGGACCGCCGCGGCCGCGGGCGTCGGCGCATCCTGGTCCTGCCGTTCCGGGGCGGTCAGGACATTCGACCCGAACGTGAAGTGACCGCAGCTGAAGGTGAGATCCGGAATCGAGACGGACTCGGTCGGGATCGGAGTCTCGGGCGCGCTCGCGTCCGGGCTCGCCGGCTGGCTTGCAGCCGCGGATGACGTGGGCACCAGGCTCGACGTTGAAGGAGCTGGGGTCGGGGCGGGCGTCGCCGAGCACGCCCCCATGACGAGGCACAGGGTCGCGATCAGGATGCGTTGGCCGGCCATCTGCTGGTCAACATAGCCCATGGGGCGTCGCGGTGGAGTGTCGGACGGAAGGGTCGCGTTATGCTCCGGGCGTGAACCACCTTGTCGGCCACGGCTAGGCGATCGATGGCGCTCTACAAGCTGACACCCCCGGACGACCTCCACGATCCCGCGGTCGTGGCCGCCTTCGACGGCTGGGTCGACGCCGGCTCCGCGGCAACCAACGCACTCAAGCTGCTGGCCGTCGGCGGCGACCTGGTTGCCGAGTTCGACGCCGACCAGCTGTTCGACTACCGCTCCCGGCGACCCACCCTCGAGATCCAGGACGGCCGTCCCGAGCGACTCACGTGGCCGGCCCTGACGATGCGCCGCAAGCGGATCGAGGAGCGCGACGTCCTCGTCCTCACCGGCGCGGAACCCGACTTCAAGTGGCGGCGGTTCTCCTCCGACCTCGCGGGAATCGCCCGCCAGCTCGAGGTTCGCGAGTGGATCAGCCTCGGCGCGATCCCGGCGGCCGTGCCGCACACGAGGCCCGTGCCGGTCCTCGGGACTGCCTCGCGGCCGGGTCTCCTCAAGGGCGACGTCCAGGCCGGCCCGGAAGGGCTTCTCCGCGTCCCGGCAGCCTGCATCTCGGTTGTCGACATGGCGATCTCGCGTTCCGGCATCCCGTCCGTCGGCTACTTCGCCCAGGTCCCCCATTACGTCTCCGGGGAGTACCCGGGCGCGTCCGCGGAGCTGCTTCGGGCCCTCGGCCGGCACCTCGGAATCGAGACCCCGACCGGCGACCTGCCCGAGGAAGCGCTGGCCCTCCGACAGCGACTCGACACGGCGACCGCGCTGGACGAGAACACCCGCAACTACGTGGCACGACTCGAGGGCATGGCCGACGAGTCGCGCCTCGCCGCCGGCGACGACCTCATCGCCGACATCGAGCGATTCCTGCGCGATCGCGGCACCGAGATGGGCGGCGGCGGGCGCCCGAACTAGGGTCCCGGACGAGGCTGGCCCGACGCTACTTCCCCGAATTGCCGATCCCGGCTATGCTTCCGGCCTTCGAGCTCGATGGGCGCTCCGGTCAGCGCCCCGGTCACATACCGTTGATTTCGATCCACCCATTGCCCTGACCGGGCCCCGCCAGCGAGCGGGAGGGCCCCGCCAGGAGCAACACTTCCGTGTCCTTTGATCAACTTGGGCTGACGCCCGAGCTCCTCCGCGCCGTCGCGGACCAGGGCTACACCGAGCCCACGCCCGTCCAGGCCCAGGCCATCCCCCTCGTGCTGGCCGGCCGCGACGTGCTTGCCGGCGCCCAGACCGGAACCGGCAAGACGGCCGCCTTCGTGCTGCCGATCCTGCAGCACCTCCATTCACGGCCCGCACCCGCCCAGGTCTTCCCGCCGACAGCCCACGGGGTGCCGGTGCGCCGCCGGGCCCGGCCGCCGCGCGTCCTCGTCCTCGTCCCGACCCGCGAGCTTGCGCTCCAGGTCGAGGAGAGCGTCCGGACCTACGGCGCCCAGCGCCCGGTCAAGTCGGTGCCGATCTACGGCGGCGTCGGCTACGACAGCCAGTTCCGGGCCCTTCGCGGCGGCCCTGACATCGTCGTGGCCACGCCGGGTCGCCTGATCGACCACATCGGCCAGGGCATGGTCGATCTCTCGATGATCGAGATCCTCGTCCTCGACGAGGCCGATCGGATGCTCGACATGGGCTTCATCCGCGACATCCGCAAGGTCCTCGCGATCCTCCCGCCCGAGCGCCAGAACCTCCTGTTCTCGGCGACGTTCTCCGACGACATCAAGCGCCTCGCCGACGGCTTCCTCCGGAACCCCGAGATGGTCCAGGTGACGCCCCGGAACACGGCCACCGACCTCGTCCGGCAGGTCGTTATCCGGGTCGACCGCGAGCGCAAGCGCGACCTGCTCCGGGAGCTCGTGGCGTCCGGCCGCGTCGATCAGGCCCTCGTCTTCACGCGGACGAAGCACGGCGCCAATCGCCTCGCCGAGCAGCTCGTGAAGGACGGCATCAGGGCCGCCGCGATCCACGGCAATCGAAGCCAGAACCAGCGCGTCCGAGCGCTCACCGACTTCAAGGAGGGTCGCGTCTCGATCCTCGTGGCGACCGAGGTTGCCGCCCGCGGCATCGACATCGAGGAGCTGCCGCACGTCATCAACTACGAGCTGCCGATGACGCCTGAGGATTACCTCCACCGAATCGGCCGGACCGGCCGTGCCGGCATCACGGGCGACGCGATCTCCCTGGTCTGCGTCGACGAGACGCGCCTCCTTCGCGACATCGAGGCCCTGCTCGGGCACAAGATCGATGCCGAGACCATCCCAGGCTACGAGCCCGATCGGTCGATCCGGCCCGAGCCCATTCGCCTCCGGACCATGGGCGGCGCGGTCGCGCCGTCGCGTGGCAACGGCTTCGGTCGGCCCCAGGGGTCCGGCCCTCGACATGCTCCCGCGGGGCGACCCGTCGGACACCAGTCGAGCGGCCATCCGTCCGGCGGGCCGGGGCGCGGCGGGTTCGTGCCTGGCCGGGTAACCGGCGGCCAGCTCGCCAACGGCCACGCCGGGAGCGGGCACGGTGCGGGCGCCCAGCGACCGGCCGGAACAGGATTCGGAGCCATGCCGGGCGAGCGACTGTCTCGCCGCCCCGAGGGCCGCCCCTCCTTCGGTGCGCGACCTGAGGCCGGCAGGCAGGGGCCTGCACGGCGTCCCGGCCAGAACGGGCCCGGCAGCTCGGGCGCGTACCAGGGCCACGCCGGGAACCCGGGCCAGCCCGGCCGGCCAAACCAGCCCGGGCGACCGCTGCCCGCCGGCCGGCCCGCGCAGGGTGGGCATGGCGGCCCACAGGGAGGCCGGCCCGCGCACGCCGGCCGGCCGGGTCCGGATCGCCGACCCGCCGCGCCGCGCGGGGGTCGTTGGTGAGCCCCTCGGCCGTCCCGCTCTGCCCCGCCTGCAAGAGCACCAGCGCAGCCTGGCAGATCGACAGCCCGGTTCGGGCCCACGACCGGGCGCGCATCGATCCCTCGGGGATCAGCCTGCACGGACTCCACGCGCCCGAAACCGGTCTCGAGCCAGTGGACCGGCCCGAGATCCAGTGCGTGGCGTGTGGCGCGCCGGCGACCGACGAGGCCCTCCGTGACGCGGTCCTGGCCGCAGCGACCGCGGCGTCCCGGGGCGAGTCGCCGCGCTTCGACGCCTGAGGCACACTGCACACATGCATGACAGGGCGTATCCACCGATCCTCGTCCTCGGGCGCGACACCTGCGAGGACACGATCCGATCCCGGGCGCACCTCGACGCGATCGGGATCCCGTACGTCTATGGGAACGTCGAGATCGATCCGGCCGCGGATGCCCGCAACCGATCCCTCAACGACGGGACGTGGGTCACGCCGACGATCCTGATCGGCGACCCGCTGGACCCGAGCGTCGTCGTACGGGAGCCGACCGACGACGAGCTCGACACCGCGATCGCCGCCGTGGCCGCGTCGGGCTGACGCCCGCCGCACCGACGCGCGGCTCGCCGGCGTCCTCCGGCAATCAGAACCGCGACCGGATGGCCTCGCTCAAATGGTCGAAGAACCGCGAGGAGCGATTCAGGTACCCGGAGTGCACACCCGGGAAGGCGCCCCGCTGGACCGCGAGCCGGTCCTCCACGTCCCCCAGATGCTCGAACATCCCGGTCACCGGGTAGCTCAGGTAGTCGTGGTCGTGCCAGACGTTCAGCCAGGGCGTGAAGAGCCTGGGATGGATCACGTCCCGCGGGGCCGACGGCATCACGCCCATGGCTCGAAGCGCCGCGGACTGTGATCCGACGGTGACCAGCAGGTCGACGGGCCCGCCGTCGATCGGGACGGGTTCGGCAGCGGCCAGCATCCGGGCCAACGTGTCGACCAGGATGATGCCGCCGAGGCTGAGGCCAACGGCGACGATCGGCCGGCCGCCGGCGTCCCCGCAAATCGCGGCGAGGCGCTCGCCTACCGCTTCGATGACCGGGTCCGGATCGCGCAGGTAGCCAAGGACGTCGGCCATCGTGATCCCGGCGTGATCGATCATGGCGTGGTGGACGATCCGCATGGCCGGCCGGGTCAGGGGATCGAGGGACACTCGCCCGGCGCGACGGCCGGCCGCCAGTGCTCGTCGTTCCTCGGCCGTCGCTGCAAGATCGATCCGGGTCGGATACGCACGGACCGCCCGCGGACGCGCGGACCCGTGACCCTCGGCAGGACCTGCCGCGGCACCGGCACGATCGCGAACGAACCGCAGCAGGTGCGCCTGCGGCGACGGCAGCCAGGGCCGCCAGTCGATCGGCTCGAAGGCGAAATCGACACCCTCGAGGTTCCGCTCGAAGGCGGGCCTGATGTCGCTCGTCCGCCACTCGCTCGCGCCGTAGGCGAAGGCGATGACGACGGACGGTCGGGCGCTCATTTCGGCAGGAGGTCCGTCGTCACGAGACCGTCGACGGTCACGGGATTCGGGACGAGGCCGAGGCCACCCATGAACGTGATCGACTGCTGCCACGCGGCGGTGTCGATGGCGCCGAACGCCGTCGAGGTGCCGGTCCCCCGCCAGGCGGCAATCGTGGCGTCGAGGATCGCGGACTGCGTCGCCCGGTCCGCTCCCAGCTCGGGGACGGCGGTTGCGGCCGCGTCGACGCCCGCGGTGGCGTTGGCCGCGATGTCGTTCATCGCATGGAGGGTCGCGGCCACGAAGGCGGCGACGGCCGCCTTCTTCGAGCTGAGCGTGCCGCTCCCGACGATGAGCCCAGGCCCTGGCAGCGGGACGATCGCATCGACGGTGAGCTCGGTCGTCGGGATTCCCGCGAGCTGGAGCTGCACCGGCTCGTTGTTGACGAAGCCGGTGGCCGCGTCGACGGCATCCTGCTGGACCGCGGCGCCCTGGCCGAAGTCCGGGTATTCGACGATCTGCACGTCATCGGGAGTCATCCCGGCGGACTGGAGCAGCGCCTGGAGCATGATCCACGACGACCCGTAGCGGCCGGGGATCCCGATCTTCTTGCCGCGCAGGTCCGCGACCGTGTTGATGCCCGACGAGGCCTTGGCGAAGACGACCGACGGGAAGGCCTGGTAGAGCGTCGCGACGTACCGGACCGGGATCCCCTGGCTGACCGCCGGGATGACGTCGGTGCCATCGGCGACCCCGATGTCCACGCTGTCCGCCCCGACCAGGCGGACCAGGTCGGTCTCGATCTTGTTCTGGAACGTGACATCGAGCCCGGCCGCCTTGTAGTAGCCGGCCTGGTCGGCGAGGTAGAACGGCGCGAACTGGACGCTCCCGATATAGCCGAGCCCGACCGTCAGCTTGGTCGTGGCCGGGCTCGGGCTCGCGGTGCCCGCGCACGCGGCGACGAGGGCGACGACGAGGGCGAGGATCAGGGTGAGGGGACGTCGGTTCATGGGAGATCTCCTGGCTGGTCAGCGATTGCCGGCGAGCCTTCGCTCGACGAGGACGACGAGGATGTAGAGGGCGACGCCGATCACGGCGATCGTCGTCAGGGTGGCGAACATGAGGGGCGTGTCGAAGAGGCTGCCCCGGGCCAGGTTCACGAGCACGCCGAGGCCCCGGTCGGCGCCGGCCCACTCCCCGACGATCGCCCCGACCACCGCGAGGGTGACCCCAATTCGGAGGCCGCCGAAGATCGACGGCAGGGCGGCCGGGATCTCGAGGGTAAGGAGCACCTGGCGGCGCGTCGCGCGCAGCGACCGGCCGAGCTCGAGGAGCCTCGCGTCCACCGATCGGATGCCGACCATCGTCGACACCGCGACCGGGAAGAACACGATCAGGGCGCAGATCACGACCTTGCCGACGAGTCCCGGCCCGAACCACAGGGCGATGACCGGGGCGAGGGCGAGGATGGGCGTAGCCTGGGCCGCGACGATATACGGCGAGATGAGGCGCGCCACCAGCGTCGACCGCCCGAGGGCGTAGCCGATGACGACGGCGAGGCTGGAGCCGACGAGGAAGCCGAGGGCGACCTCCTCCAGGGTCGCTGCCGCGTGGGGCGCCATGGTCCCGTCCGTCCAGGCCCGCACAAGGCTCGCTGCCACGGCCTCGGGCGGCGGCAGGATGAACGGCGGGAAGCCGCTCACCAGCACGACGACCTTCCACAGAGCGAGGAACACCGCGAGGGCCGCTAAGCCGGGAAGGAGGATCCGGCGGGTCATTCGTCGGCCTCCAGCCGCTCCCGGACGAGCCTGGCCGTCGTGGAGAACGCCGAGGCATCGAGGAGATCGATCGTCCGCGGTCGCGGGAACGGAACTTCGATGTCGGCCACGACGCGGCCCGGACGGGCCGACAGGACGACGACCCGATCGCCCAGGAAGATCGCCTCGGGGATGCTGTGCGTGACGAGCACGATCGTCGTCCGCAGGCGGCCCCAGAGCTTGAGCAGCTCGACGTTGAATCGCTCTCGAGTGAGCGCGTCAAGGGCGCTGAAGGGCTCGTCGAGGAGCAGGACGTCCGGCTCGAGGGCGAGGGCCCGCGCCAACGCAGCCCGCTGCCGCATGCCGCCCGAGAGCTGCGACGGCAGGAGGTCGCGAGCGGCCTGGAGGCCCACCCGGGCGAGCAGCTCGTCCACCCGACGTTCCCGCGTGACCCGATCGATGCCGGCGAGCTCGGCCGGGTAGGCGATGTTTCGGGCCACGCTGCGCCACGGGAGGAGCCGGGGCTCCTGGAAGACCAGCCCGATCCGCGGGTCCGGTCCGGTGATCGGATCGTCGTCGAGCAGGACGTCCCCGCGCGCGGGCCGCACGAGCCCCGCGATGACCCGCAGCATCGTGCTCTTGCCGCAGCCGTTCGGCCCGATGATCGAGACGATCTGCCCCGGCTCCACGGTCAGCTCCATGTCCTGGAGCGCCGTGGTGCCGGACCCGTCGCGGTCATGGAAGGTCACCGCCAGGTCGTGGACGGCAATCCGCCCGCCGGTCTCGGCGTCGCTTCCCGTGTCGAGCCGGGCGGCGAGCGTGGCGTCGACTCCGTCGTCGGTCATGCCGTCACCCGTGTGGCGTGCGCGCCGCTCCTGTCGAAGATCGGCCGCAGCGCCGGGTAGAGGCTGGTGTAGGCGTCGTAGGCCCGGTCGTACACGGTGCGGCGCTCCGGGTCCGGCTCGAGGCGCTGCTCGATGCTCGTCATCGCCCTGATCGCCGTCGGGATGTCCGGCTGCGCCCCGACCCCGGTTGCGGCGAGGATCGCCGAACCCATGATCGCCGTCTCGAGGACCCGCGGCACTTCGACCGGGAAGCCGGTCACGTCGGCCTTGACCTGGTTCCACAGCTCGCTCCGGGCCGGTGAGCCGGCGACGCGCATCGCTCGAACGCCGACACCGGCCTCGAGGATCGGGGTGGCCACGTGGCGGATCGCGAGCGCCGCCGCTTCGAGCACCGCGCGGGTCATCTCCGCGCGGCCATGGGACAGCGTCAGGCCCACGAATGCCCCGCGCGCCGCCGAATCCCAGATCGGCGATCGCTCGCCCGCCAGGTACGGGAGGAAGACGAGGCCGTCGGCGCCCGGTGTGCTCGTCGCCGCTTCGGCCAGCAACGCCTCGTGGCTCATCGCGCCGCTCAGCACGTCGACGCGGAACCAGTCGAGCGCGCGGCCGGTAGCGGCCATCGCCCCGCCGACCACGAAGCGTCCATCCAGCGGCGCCGGCGTCGTGAACGAGCCGGCAACGACGACCGGCGTGTCGCTGTACACGCCGAAGCCACCGGCCGAACCACCGACGTCGACCGCGTCGCCGGGCTCGAGCAGCCCCGCGCCATGGAAGCTGGCAAAGGCGTCGACGAGCCCGGCAACGACCGGCGTTCCCTGCTTCAGGCCGAGCGCACGCGCCGCCGCCGCCCGGAGGCCGCCGACGATCTGACCCGACGGAATCGTCGGCGCCAGCCGGGACGTCGCCAACCCGAGTGCCTGGAGGTCTGCGGACCCGGGCCAGGCCTGGGCCGCGGCGAGCGTCGTCCGGGCCTCACCCGTGAGCCGCAGCGTCAGGGCCTCCCAGCTGTTGAGGTACCAGGCCGTCGCGGCGGCGGCGGCCGGCTCGTGACGCTCGAGCCACAGCGCCGCGGGCAGGACGCCGAGGGCCCAGCCCGCGAGGCCCGTTGCCGCCGTCAGCTCCGCGGCTTCGGGGCGAGCCCGCTGGTCCAGCCAGGTGATCGCCGGCCGGGCCGGCCGTCCTTCGCGGTCCACCGCACTGAGCGTCGGGCCGTGCCCGTCGACGCAGATGCCGGCAACGTCGATCTCCTCGCCGGCGCCTTCGAGGAGCTCCCCGACGACCGTGCCGAGGCCCGCCCACCAGTCGTCGGGATCCTGCTCGGCGATGCCCCCGTCGGGTTCCACGTCCATGGCGTGCGCGCGACGGCCGACTCCGACGGCGTGGCCGTCGGCGGCGATGAGGCCGGCCCGGAGCTCGGACGACCCGATGTCGATGCCGAGGAACGCGCTGATCGGACGGCTCACGCTCCGCTCCGATGCGCGTGGCGGGCCACCCGCTTCGAGCCAGCCCCGGTCGTCGCGGCGTCGAGGGCAAGGACGGCCGCCCCGGTCTCGGCATCCGTGATGAGGGTCCGGATGAGGCCCGTCCGGAGCGCCCCGAGAATCGGCTCGACCTTGGCCGGCCCACTCGCGACCGCGATGACGAACGGCACGCGGCGGAGGGTGGCGACGTCGGCGGCCATTCGGCGGCCGGCGAGCGATGTCGTGAGAAAGCGGCCCCCGATGTCGAACGGGGTGATGAGGATCTCGCCGACGGCCGCACCATGCTGGAGCTCGGCCAGGGCGGGCGCGCCGACCGACGCCTGGCTCCACGCCGGACCGCCGATGCCGAATGCTGCCACGTCGAGCCGTGGCCAGAAATCCGTCACGGCCCGGATGCCCGCGTGCGCGGCCAGTGCGTCCCGCGTCGCGATGTCGTCGAGGAGCCCGGGCGCAAGCAGGCCACGCGCGCTGGCACCGATCGCGTCCGCGATGCGGCGGTACGGCTCCTTCGCGGCCTCCACGCCCCAGAACCCACCGGCCAGCGGGACGACCGTGGCCGGAATGGGGGCCTCGAGGTCCGCAACCTCGTCGGCCATGGCCGCGATGGCCGCCCCGTTCCCGATCCCGATCGTCATGCCGGGTCGCAGCGTGCCGATGAGGGCCTGGGCGGCGAGCCCGCCGACGCGGCGTCGCGTCAGGACGTCCGATCCGGCGAGCGTCGGGGCCAGGTGGGCATCCCTCAGGCCGAATCGTTCGACCAGGGCGGTCGCGACCGCCTCCGGGCCCTCGGCCGCGTCGATGATCCGGATCTCGACCACGCCCGCGGCTCGGGCCTCCTTGAGCAGCTTCGATACGTGGGCCCGGGTCAGGCCAAGCGACCGCGCGATCTCGTCCTGTGTTGCCCCGACCTCGTAGTAGAGGCGGCTGACTCGAACGAGGCGTTCGAGTCGATCAGCCGCGGCGTCATGAGACTCACGAGCGCCAGCGGTCACCGGCGACATCGCATGCACATCTGTATCGAGCATATGTGCCATCGTCGCCCAGCAGGTCGAGGCTGTCAATGACCCGTCTGGCCGGCACCTCCGGGATCCGGAGGATGCGCCGGATCGGGAACCAGGGACGTGGCGCGCTCAGGCCGCCTGGCCCACCTCGGACCCGTCGATCGTGACCTCGATGAGGGGGCTGTGGGCCTCCATCTCGACCGGGTCGCGCCGCCATACCCGGGCGATCTTGGCCAGGATCTCGTGCCGCTCGACCGGATCCTCGATCACCCGCGCCGTCGCGGGCAGGTCCGCAATCGGGCCGTTCTTGAGGTGAAACGTCAGCCGCGGGTCGGACCGGAGGTTCTGCAGCCAGGCTCGCTCGCGGTCGGCCCGGGGCATGCCACTGATGAAGATCCTGCCGTCGAACACGTGGAACACGATCTCGAGGCGTCGCGGCTCACCCGACTTCCGTCCGGTGGTGGTGATGTCGATGACCTGGCCCTGTCGAAGGGCCGCGCGAATGGCGTCGTCCATGGTGTTCCTCGTGTGGTTGGCGATCCATGCGGACCAGCCAAAGTCGTTGCGTGTACAACGATCTTGGCACGGGGCCCGAGATCGGTCAATCGACCTCGCGAGATCTGACGAATCCGCCAGGCCGGGGGCCGGCGGCGGCGGGTCAGGAGGCGCGTTCGGCGGCCTGCGCCCGGAGCTCGGCCTTGTGGGCGCGTTTGCCGGCCTGGTACGTCGCCAGCGCCTCCGGCGAGTCGACGTCACCGAGGGTCGGGTACGTCGGCAGCACGTCGGCAATGCCCGGCAACTGGACGCCGAGCCGTCGCACGAGGACGGCGATGACGCCGTTGACCTTCATCTCGCCAAAACCTGGCAGTGCCAGGAGGCGGGCCTTGAGGTCCGGGCCATCCTTCGCGTCTCGCCAGATGCTCCCGGCGTCGTCGTCATAGCGCTCGGCGATCACCCGGCAGAGCTCGCCGACCTTCGTCGCCATCGAGCCCGGGAAGCGGTGGATTGCCGGTCGCTCCCGGAAGACCCGGTCGAGCTCGGCGGGGTCCATGGCCCCGATCCTGGCCGCATCGAGGTGGCCGAGCCGGGTCCGGAGGTCCAGCGGCCCGGAGAACGCCTTCTGGACCGTGATCTGCTGGTCCAGGGCGAAACCGATCAGGAGCGCCAGGGGGTCGCTCGCGAGGAGCCGGTTGGCGTCGTCGCTGTCGGTCAGGTAGAGGCGATCCGCAGTCGTCATGGCCGGGATGGTACCCCGCCGGCCGGGGAGGAGCCACGGCCGGCGGGGTGTCCCGTCAGCGGCCCGCGCCGCTCGTCACGGATGGGCGGGCGCCGCTCACCAGCGCCGTGCCCGCGTCGAGGAGGAGTGTTCCCAGCCGCAGGCGCAGACCCTTGAACCTGGCCCTGCCCGCGTTCGCGGTTCGCCCGTTGCGCAGCTCTGCGGCGGTCTCGTAGAGGTCGCGTATTCGATCGTCAGTGAAGCTCGTCACATGGAACATCGGTCAATTTCCCTTCCAGGTGTTGTGGTCCGTGGTGGTCTGTCGGTGTCATTCGAGGACGATGCGGACGCCGTCGCCGTCTTCGTCCTGGACGTCGAGGATCGGACCTCGGTCGCCGCTCGCGACCGCCCGCTCGACGTCCGAGATGTGCTGGGCCGAGAGGCCCGGGACGCGGCCGAGGGCGAAGCGCCCGAGCGAGATCGGGATCCGGAGATCAACGACTCGCTTGCCACCGTCCCGGACCTCGATCCGCGCGAACCGCGGAGCTCCCGTCGGCGGAGGCGCCGATCCGTCCGCGGTGGAGGCGGATTGAGCCGCGGAGACGGCCCTGGCCGCCTGGCTCGTGGCCTTCGACGCCGCCGAGAGGGCGTCGAGGATGGGTGCTGCTTCCTCCGCCGTGAGCCGTCCTTTGGCCACGAGCTCGAGGATGTCTTCGAAGGCTCCGCCCATGTCAGGCCTCCTCGATGTCGGCCAGCCGCTCCATCGCGGCCTCGACGCTCATCTCGCCCCGCTCGAGCGCCTGGAGGATGTCGAGACGGGCGACTTCCCGGCCTGCCTCGAGGCCGGTGATCGGCTCGACGTCGGGAGCCTCGTCTCGCGGGTCCTGGTCCGGCATCGCGGGCACCTCCGGCTGCTGTGGCTTCACGGGCAACGCTGGGGCGGCAGGAGTCGCGGGCGGCAGCGGCTCGGCCGCCCGGGAACCGGAGGCCTCCCCGGATCGGTCTCGCGGGGCCACGATCCGCAGGTCACCGCTGACGGACTTGAACTCCAGCGTCGTGCCCCCGTCGCCCACCGTCATCCGCTTGTGCCCGGCCCCCGAGTCCATCCGGTGCGGCAGGTCGCTCCGGATGTCGCCGGTAACGGTCCGGGCGTCGACGCGGACACCCATCCGTCCGACGATCGTGGCATCTCCGCTGACCGTCCGGACCTCGAATGGACCGGACCCTTCCAGGAGCGCGTCGAGTCGAACGTCGCCAGACGTCGTCTCGACCGTGGCTCGGCTGATCCGCGGAGCGCGGAGTGCGAAATCGCCGGAGATGGTCCGGCAGCGAAGGGCGAGGGTCTCGAGGCCGTCCACGGTCACCTCCCCCGACACCGCGTCGATCTCCAGGTCGCCGCTGACGTCGCGCAGTTCGATGTCGCCGGATGCCGTGCGGACCCTCGTCCGGCCGGCCAGGCCCGTGCCATCGACGTCGGCGCTGGCCGAATTCGACGGAGATCCGGGCGCCGCGGGGCACCTCGACCTCGAGATCGAGTGAGGAGCGCCGGCCAATCCCGAAGACGACGAGCTCGATGCCACCGCGGTCGGGGGCGGAGAGCGACAAGGTCCCCTCGCCGGCCTCGACGCGGAAGGCGTCCTGAATGGACTTGCCCGACCGCTCCCGGACCCGGACGGTCTCCCCGTCGACGGCACGGATTGCGATCGAGCCGCTCATCAGGCGGACGTGGAAGCGTCCACGGGCGCCAATCATGTGCTCGAAGGCGCTGATGTTCTCGACGGTCATCGTGAGTGCCTCCCCAGGGCGCGGATCGCGTTGGCGGCGTCCTCGGCGCTGATCTCGTGGCGGGAAAGTCGCTCGAGAAGCTGCTGACGAGCCTGGAGGATGTCCGCCGCGTCCGAGGCGGTGCCTGGCGGGTCCGAGGACTCGACGGCCGCGTCATCTGCGTCCGCGCGCGGCCCGAAGCCAAGTGCCCGGACGAGCGCCTCGACGCGCGACCGGACCGTCGGATATGAGAGCCCGAGCTCGCGCTCCATCTCCCGGAGGTTCCCGCGCGACCGGAGGAAGCTCTCGAGCAGGGCCAGCTGTTCGCGGCTGAGCCGACCGAAGCGGCCGACGCTGAAGTCGCCCTCGAGGGTCGTCCCGCAGCTTCGGCAGTGGAGGCGCGTGACGGCCAGCTCGCCAGAGCAGACGGGGCACGTGGAGATGACGTCGTGTGGCATCGGCAATTCGACCTCGGTGCGGTGTTTCTGCCGATGTTATCGCATATGACATTTCACTTTGTCAATAGCAATCTCAACTTTTCGCAAGGCCACCTACTGATCAGTCGCCACGCGACCGCTGCCCCGGCTGCGCACGACCGCGACGGAAACGTCGCCAAGGTGGACCAGGTCCACCCGCGCCAGCGCGAGCTGGCATCCCCGCCTGCCCACGGAGACATGACCGGTCGGCGGCGCGAGCAGCCACCGTCGACCACGGTTCGAAGCCGGATGGGCTATCCTCGCGAAGCCTGTCGCTTGCGACCCCGCACCGAATCGCGGGCGCGCGCCGGGCAGCCTGGAGCATTTCTTGTCCTTTGCATCGCTCGGCCTGTCGGCCGATCTCCTCGGCGTCGTCGCGGAGGAGGGCTACACGGAAGCGACTCCCGTCCAGTCGGCCGCCATCCCCCACGTTCTTGCCGGGCGCGACGTCCTCGCCGCAGCCCAGACCGGCACCGGCAAGACCGCTGCCTTCGTCCTCCCGATCCTCGACCGCCTCCGGAAGCACGCCAACACGTCCTTCTCGCCGGCGCGCCACCCGGTTCGCTGCCTCATCCTCGTACCCACGCGCGAGCTCGCGATGCAGGTCGACGAGAGCGTCACCACCTACGGGCGGACCGTGCCGCTACGGCCGGCCGTCGTCTATGGCGGCATCCCCATCGACCCCCAGACGAAGGAGCTGCGAGCCGGTGTCGAGCTCCTCGTCGCCACGCCCGGCCGGCTCCTCGATCACGTCGGGCAGAAGACGGTGAACCTCGGCCAGGTCGAGATCCTTGTCCTCGACGAAGCGGACCGAATGCTCGACATGGGCTTCCTCCCGGACATCCAGAAGATCATCGCCCTCCTGCCCTCGCGGCGGCAGAACCTGATGTTCTCGGCGACGTTCTCGGACGACATCCGGCGCCTCTCCGGGACCATCCTGCGCGATCCGGCGATCGTCGAGGTGGCCCCACGGAACGCCACGATCGATACGATCCGCCAGCTCGTGTACCCGGTCGACCGCGACCGCAAGGAAGCCCTCCTGGCCCATCTCATCATGACGGAGGACTGGCGTCAGGTCCTGGTCTTCACCCGGACCAAGATCGGCGCGACTCGCCTCGCGACCTACCTCGACCGGCGGGGCGTGGAAGCCGTTGCGATCCACTCCGATCGGAGCCAGCCCGAGCGTACCCGGGCCCTCGAGGGCTTCAAGGCCGGTTCGATCCGGGTCCTCGTCGCGACCGATGTCGCCGCCCGGGGGCTGGATATCGAGGACCTGCCCCACGTGGTCAACTTCGAGTTGCCATGGCAGCCGCAGGACTACATCCACCGAATCGGCCGGACCGGCCGCGCCGGTGCCACCGGGGACGCCGTGAGCCTCGTTTCGATCGACGAGACCGACCTCCTGCGGGGCGTCCAGCGACTGTTGAAGAAGGCGATCCCCTGGAAAGTCGAAGACGGCTTCATCCCGGACCGCAACGCCGAGCCCCAACCCCTGCGTGGCGGGACGCTCGAGGCGCGTCCGGCACGCGGCCATCACTATCCGAACCGGTCAGCCGGACGAGCACGTTCCGGGAGCGGCTCCCGCCGCTGAGGTCTCCGGGATAGTCCCGTGCGGCTCCCGGGCCGCGCGGAGGGAGCGGCCGACCCCGTCAGCTGAGCGGCCGCCCTCCGGCGGTCAGGAACTTCGCACCCGGGAAGTAGAACCCGAGCTCGATGTCGGCCGCCACCCGCTCGACGGCGTAGCGGTTCACGAACGCGTGGCGCCGCTCGACGCTGCCGCCCTCCGGGTGCCCGACCAGGTCGAGGCGAACGTCGCGCAGGAGGATGAACGGGCCGCCCGGCCGAGACAGGGCCCGCCCGGGATCGAATCCCGGCATGGTCGGCAACTCGCCGGTCAGGCGGTACGGGCCGACGTCCAGCTCGATCGGATGCCAGGTCGAATGGATCGGGAGATCCTCGCTCTCGGCGCACAGGATCAGGAGCTCGTCCTGCTCGAGGTGGATCCTCGACCGCTTCTCGGCGGCTCCCCCGGCGATCGGGTACCACGTTGCGCGATCGACATCGACGGGTTGCGCGGCCTCGAGGCCGTCCCGCATGCCAATGGCTGCGGTGACATCCCCGCTCACGACACCCCCCGCGGTGAAGGCCTCGATCTGCTGCATGGCGTTCCCCCCGTTCGGTGCCTGCCCGCCGAGGATCACGCGCGCCGCCCGGACTGGGAAGACCCGCAAGTACCCATCGATGGCAGGTATTGGTACCGATCGCGAAATTTGTGGTTCCTTCGTGCCCCGCGGGCCCAGCCTGCCGAAGGAAGCTCGGCTGCGCGCCGCGGATGGGCGAGACCGGGTGCGCGAGAACCGGGCACCCTGGACGGAGGTCGGGCCCGGAGTCTCAGAGCGCCGGGATCCGGGCCCAGATGATCCGCGGCGCGACGACGGCAAGAAGCCTGCGGACGACGATCGAGGGATCGAAGCGGCTCTCGTTCGTCAGGACCACGATCGCGACTCCCGGATCGGGGAACCAGCGCATCGCGCTTCGGGCGCCGACGAGCCGACCCGAGTGGCCATATGAGAGTTGTCCGTCGATCACGAACTCCTGGACGCCCAGGCCGTACGGCAATCCGGGCTTGAGCGTCGATGTCGTGATCGCGTCGGCGAGCATGGCGTCCAGTGCCGCGGGCTCCAGGACGTCGCCGCCGTACAACGAGACCGCCCAGCGGGCGAGATCCGGGGCGCTTGCCGCGACGGAGCCGGCGGCACCGGCCGCGGTCGTGATGGCGGTGAACGGTCGGACCCCGGTCCCGTCGGTCACGTCCGCGGGGACGGCGTTCAACTTCACGGAGCTGTACTGGTACGCGGTCGGCATCAGAGCCGTCGGCGGTTCGGCAACCTGGTAGAAGCTGCTCCGCATGCCCAGCGGATCGAAGAACCGGGCGCGGTACTCCTGGGCCAGCGTCCGCCCCGTCAGCCGCTCGGCGATCAGGCCCAGGAGCACGTAATTCGTGTTCGCGTAGTGGTAGCCGACGCCCGGCGCCGCGAGCGGCTTGCCCGCGTAGGCCAGCGCATCCGCGGGCGTCCAGACACGGCGCCGATCCGCATCGACGGCGCGCCCAAGCTTCACGTCGGTCAGGTAGTCACGGAGGCCGCTCGTGTGGTCGAGCAGCTCTCGAACGATGATCCGCGCGTCGAGGGCGCGGCCGCCGACGAGGGTTCCCGGCAGGAGGCGGGCCACGGAGTCGTCGAGATGCAGCTTGCCGGCCTCGACGAGGGTCATCACCTCGGCGGCCAGGAACGTCTTGCTGATCGAGGCGATCGAGAATGGCGTGTCGACCGTCAGCGCGCGACCGGACGCGAGATCGGCGACACCCGCGGTGCCTGACCAGCTCGTGCCGTCGGCGAACAGCACCGTGGCGACCATGCCGGGTGCGGCGAGCTCGGCTCGTCCCGCGTCGAGCGCTGCCTGGAGCCGGGCCTCGATCCCGGTGCGGTCGAGGATCGGCACGGCAACCGGGGCGGGTGGGGTCGCGGACGGACTGGGGCTCGCGGCCGCGACCGGCGGCACGGACGGCGATGGGGACGGTGATGCCGAGGCCGCGTCGCCAGTCGCGCTCGGCGTCGGCCGGGCCACGATCTGCGCCGGGAGGCCCGAAAGCCCCACCGCAACAGCGGCCAAGGCCAGCGCAGCGAGGGCACTCAGACGGGTGCGGCGGCTGGTCACGACGGGGCGACCTCACGCGGGCGACGGAGAACGGACAACGGTGCGACGATACCGCTCCCGGGCATCAATGCCCGGAACGCGTTCCTGGAGGGCTGATGTCGATCGACCACGGAGCTGCCGGGCTCCTTCGAGAAGTCGGGCTCATGCCCGATGGTCCGGTGCTCTGGGGGCGGCCGCTGACGTCGCGCAAGCCGGGCGTCTACATCGTCGAGCTGGCCAAGCCGCTGCCGTCGGCACCGCTCGACATGTCCAGCATCGGGAAGTGGCTCGAGGCACTGCCGGACCTTCGCGTGGACGGCGCCCGCCCGACATCGAGAACGCTGCTCCTGCGCCTTGCCTCCCTGTGGCTCCCTGCCGAGACGGTCCTGTACATCGGGGCGACGGCCGGCAGCGTGGGAGGGCGCGTCCTGGCCATGGCGCACCACGTCCTTGGAGAGCGAAAGCCGCACGCGGACGGCCAGTGGCTGCACGCGATGACGGGGGTCGAGCGGACGCGGGTCTGGTGGGCCGAGACCGATGCCACCGAGGAATACCTCGACGCCCTGTTCGTTGCGTTCGAGGCGGCTGCGACGGTCGCAGCGGGCTCGCCCGGCGGCCTGCTCGAAGCGCGGCCGGCCGGCGCCCTGATCATGCCCTGGGCGAACAGCCGGCGCCCGACCGGTGAGCGACAGGCGCACGGGATAACCGGTGCGGTCGCTCCCGACACCTCGCCGCCGGCCCCGCCACCGGCTCGCGTCGTCGACGTCCCGGCGGGCAGTGCCGAGGGTGCCTCGAGCGAGGTCCGCGGCACGGGGACCGTCCGCAGGGCGCCACGACCGGCAGCCGCTGCCCCGACCCGTCGAGCCGCGGCCGGATCCCCCTCGACCGCGGCATCCCGTGCCGCGGCGGCCCGGGCCGCGAGGATCGAGCCGGTCCCGATGACTCGCGACGCCTATGCCCGCCTCGAGGCGGAGCTGCTGGAGCTCACGCGCGATCGACGTCCCGAGGTCGTCGCCCGCATCAAGGCCGCGCGGGAGCACGGCGACCTCAAGGAGAACGCCGAGTACCAGGCCGCCCGTGAAGAGCAATCGTTCATGGAAGGTCGTATTCGGCTGCTCGAGGAGCGCAAGCGTCACGCGGTCCTGATCGAGGAGACGGCGACGGGTCGGGTCGCGCTCGGTTCGACGGTCGTCATGGAGCACGAGGGTGAATCCATCACCTACACGATCGTCGGGACGACCGATGCGGATCCCGCGGCCGGACGGATCAGCTCCGCGTCGCCGGTGGGCGCAGCGCTGCTCGGCGCGGCGGCGGACCAGGAGGTCGAGGTTCGGACGCCGCGGGGCGCCGTGCGCTACCGGGTGCTCGAGGTCCGCTGAGCCGGCGTCGGGGCCCGCGCCGGTCGTACGATGACAAGCGACGCCCAACCCCGCCCGACACCGGAGACAAGCAGGCATGCCGGCCGGCCCCCTTCCGCGCCCGAGAACCCATCCGTCGCGTCGCCTCGTACCGCTGTTCGCCGTCTTCCTGTTCGCAGCGGCAGCGTGCGGCGGAACGGCGTCTCCCGTCCCGACGATCCCCGACGGCGCGATCGTCGTTCATGCCCACAACCTTGCTTTCGACACGAAGGAGCTCGACGTTCCTGCCGGCACCGAGTTCAAGCTGGCCTTCGTGAACGAGGACAGCGACATGCACAACATCGCGATCCGGACCAAGCCGGGATTCGACGGCGACGTCCTCTTCCGGTTCGATCCCGTGTCGTCGACGACGGTGATCCTCACGGTGCCGCCGATCCCCAGGGGGACGTACTACTTCCTCTGTGAAGTCCATCCGAACATGTCAGGAACCGTGATCGCCAACTGAGGGCACCTTCATGCAGACAACCCGGACCGTCTACCGCGACGCGGCACTCGCAGACGCCCGATCCGACCGCCTTCGCCTGGGCGTCTCGATCCTCGTCGACGAAGGGACCATCGCCTGGATCCGCCCGGCCGACGACGAGGGTGAGCTCGGGCCTGCAGCGTCGCTGGAGGTCGTCGATGCGTCCGGCGCCACGATCGTGCCCGGGATGGTCGATGGCCACAGCCACGTCACCCTCCCCGGCGGTGCGCACTGGATCGACCGGATCGGAGACGACCCGGTCGCCCTGCTCGACACCGCCGAGCGCAACGGCCGGCTGCTGACGCGTTCCGGGGTTCGCTGGGCGCGGGACGTCGGTGCGCCGCGCGTGGCCGATCCGGTCGACGGCGCGGTGCGGGCGCTGAGCATCGGCATCCGCGACCGCTGGGCCGCCAGGCCGGGAACCCCCCACCTGCGCGTTGCCGGGACGTGGCTCGACCGCGCGGGCACGCTCGCGCCGGCGGCCCACTCGGTCGAGGCCGTCGATGGCGACGACCTGCTGGCGAAGGCCATCGTCCAGCTCGACGATGGCGCCGACCTGCTCAAGCTCTACATGGACGGCCCCGACCCCGATACGTCGCCCTGGACGGCGGTGGAGGTCGGCGGGGTCGTGACCGCGGCACATGCCCGGAACGTCCGCGTCACCGCCCACTCCGGCCGGCTCAATGGCGCCGTCGAGGCGGTCCGTGGTGGGGTCGACGCGATCGAACACGGCTTTGACCTCGACGCCACGATCGCTGGCGAGATGGCGGCGCGGGGCACCTTCCTCGTTTCCACCCTCGGCGTCCTGCGGTCCTGGCAGACCTTCGCCAAGACGACCTCGATGGCCCAATTCGCCTCGGACGAGGGCCGCGCCAGGATCGCCGAGCGGCGGGCTCATGCCGAGGACAGCGTTCGACTGGCGCGGACCGCCGGCGTTCCGATCGCCACGGGCACCGACTTCGGTGGCGGCTCGACCCGGGCCAACCAGCTTGCCTGGGAGGTCGAGGCCCTCGTGGCAGCGGGGATGGAGCCGTGGGAGGCGCTCGGGGCCGCGACCTGGCGCGGCGGGGAACTGCTCGGTGAGCCCACGGCGGGCGCGATCAGTGAGGGCGGCCCCGCTGACTTCTTCCTGGTCCACGGGGACCCGCTCTCGGATCCGGCCGCGCTGTGGCGCGTCTGGCGCGTCGCGTGGGCCGACTGAGGAGACGGACGTCAACGTCCAGCCCCGGTGGGCCGGCGAGGCTGAACGCGCCTAGAGCGCGAGGCGCGGGGCTGTCAGCCTCCGACGTCGAACTCATCGAGGGCGATGGTCTGGCGACCCGGCGTCCCGACGACCTCGATCCTGATGGTGTAGTCGCCCATCCGATCGAACGTCATTGAGAACAGGTCGGCCCTCGGCTGGAAGTGGCCGGAATAGACGTCGATCGTCCGGACGAGCTGGTCCTCGATGTAGACGCGAGCCTGTCCCCGGGTTGGGCCTTTCGGGCCGATCCAGGTGATCGATGTCCCATGGAAGCTGAACGTGACCGACGTCTTCGCCTCGATCGCGTAGCGGACCTGGCCTCCGTTATAGCCGGCGTACTCCGCCTCACCCCAGCCGCCCGAGTAGTGGACCGCGCGGTTCGACTGGTCGAAGACGGTAACGGGAGCGGACGTTGAGGTTGCCGGTTTCGCGACTGCCGCGGGGGGAGCCACCCGCGCCGGTACCGGTGCGACTCGTAGCCCGGGCGCGCCCATCAGGGCCAGGATCCTGTCGACGTACGACCGTGAGAACGCGGACCAGTGCGCAGGGTCCGTGTCACCGTCCCCGGTCAGCCACCAGTGGGCGACGGAACCCCAGCTCCCAAGCCAGCCGTACAGGGAGATCAGCTTGTGGCGGGCGACCGCATCCTGGTTTGCCGGCGTGGGGGCCGCGCTTGCGGTCCCAAGGTAGCGGAGCGACCAGGACGCCCAGTTGGCCGGCATGATCTGGTACTTGCCGATGGCGCCGGAGGTCGAGTTCACGGCGTCGTAGCGGCCATGGGATTCGACCGCGCCGAGGGCGGCCATGAACCGGTCGACGTTGGGCGGGTCGACCGCCTGGGTCACCGACGGGATGATCAGGGCGGCCAGCAGGATGGCGGTGAGGGTCGCTGTGGCGGCCGCACGGGGGCGACCGAACACGTCTGGCAATAGACCTCCTCCAAGAGGTTGCGATGACTGGGAGGATAGCCGTCCCGGCCTGTTACCGGCAAACGCGGGACCTCCGGGCCACGTCGGGGCCGCCCGATCGCCACGGCCGACCCCCCGCCGGTAGGCGGGCGTTCAGGCAGTCGAACCGAGCGCCGCCAGGAAGGACGCCACGCGATCGAGGACATCGTCGAGGACCGGCTTCAAGGTGTGGCCGAGGCGCGGATACGTGACCAGCTCGGCGTTCGGCAGGAGGGGGATCGCCGCCCGCAGCAGCTCGATCCGCGCGAACGGATCCGATTCTCCTGACAGGAGCAGCACGGGGCAGGTGATGCGCGGCCAGTGGGCAACGCGAGCCGGCCCGCGTTCTGGTGAGCCCGGCGGATGCAGCGGATAGGAGAAGAGGACGAGCGCGCCGTACTCGGTCCCCGCCTCCGCCGCCGCGAGGCTGGCCACGCGCCCGCCATAGGAGTGACCACCGACGGCGACATCCTGTCCGTCCGGGACGGCCGACCGCCATGCCGGGACCGCGTCCTCCGCCCGCCGCTTCGGGAGATCGACGGCAGTCGCGGGGATCCCGCGTCGCTCGAGGCCCGCCACGAACGGCGCCATGGATGCCGCGGTACCGCTCGCCCCGTGACCGAGGTAGATACGTCGCACCCCGCCAGCGTACCCGGATCAGGACCTATCCTTGCGGCCCATGCACGACGAGCCAGCCGACGACCTTCCCCGCTGCTGGTGGACTGTCGGCGATCGGATCGACCCCCGCATGCGGGAGTACCACGACACTGAGTGGGGCGTACCCGTGGCCGACGATGCCGAGCTCTTCGAGCGTCTCGTCCTCGAGACCTTCCAGGCCGGCCTGTCGTGGCAGACCATCCTGAACAAGCGCGAGGCGTTTCGACGCGCATTCGGAGGGTTCGATCCGGCCGCCGTGCTCCTGTACGGGGACGCCGATCGGGCGCGCCTGATGGCCGATGCCAGGATCGTTCGCAACCGGGCGAAGATCGAGGCAACGATCGCGAACGCGGCCGCATTCCTGGCGGTGGTCCACGAGTTCGGCTCGTTCGGCGCGTACCTCGGTCACCTGGTCCCCGGGCCTGCCGCCCCCCTGCCCCGGTCCGCGAGGCCTGGGGGCATCCCGGCGACCACGTCCGCGTCGGACGGCCTGTCGGCCGATCTCCGTCGGCGGGGATTCCGGTTCGTCGGCTCGACCGTCGTCTATGCCTTCATGCAGAGCGTCGGACTCGTCGACGACCACCTGCCGGGCTGCTTCCGGTACCGCGGCTGAGCCCGGCTCGCGCCAGTCCGCTTTGGTCCCGGCCTGCCGACCCTCGGGCTAGAGCTCCCGTCGCCGCAGCGAGACCGCGGCGAGGCCCATGACGATCACGACCCAGGCGACGGCCCAGGCGACGAGGCCCGCGCTCGGCGGCGACGAGGCGAAGAACGGGTTGGCCTCGGCCAGCGGATTGGTGCTGGCCGCCGCGATTACGACGCCCGGCTCGAGGCCGTAGATGACGCCCCGCCACAGCCCGTCGGTGGGAAGCAGCGTCCGGCCGACCTGCCCCACGATCTCCAGGTTGACCCCGGGGTTGTTGGCGGCGAGGGCGATTCCGACCCGCTCGATCGCCCCGGCCATCCACGACAGGCCGAAGGCGACCACCGCGATCGCACCGGCGCCGATCGGAGGCAGGCGCGTCGAGAGGAGGAGGCTGAGAGTCAGGACGACGAGTCCCTCCCCGACCAGGTACACGATCGGCGCGAGGACGGACGGGGGCGTGTAGTCGGAGACAGCCCCC